>NZ_CP050883.1:0-1200000 GCF_051059605.1 Prevotella sp. | reverse complement strand
CTTTGTAAATTTAGAAAGGATAATATCCTCCCTAGATGGGTTCTGGTCTAAGTAGTTTTATGCTTGCTTAATTGAATATTAATCTTTTAATCACTTTGAATTTTATTGAAAGTTCTTTTGATATCTTTTCAAGAGAAAATATATCATGTGGGTAATGTCTTAATGACATAAATAAAAACAGCGTATATCTGTTTAAAGATATACGCTGAGTATAATAGAATTTTATTGTTTTATCTTTTATCCTCCACAACAGAATAATACAATTAACTGTGCGGTGAAAATACGTAAGAACATACTTAATGGGTAAACAGTACTGTAACCTACTGCTGGAGCTTCTTTTGAACATACGCTGTTTGCATAAGCTAGTGCTGGAGGATCAGTATAAGTACCGGCAATCATACCCATGATTGTAAAGTAATTAAACTTGAAATGCAGGCGGGCAATAGTTCCGACAATTAATATAGGAATTATTGTAATAAAGAATCCTGTATATACATATTTCAAACCATCTCCCTGAACAACAGTTTCCCAGAAGTTGGCACCTGCTTTTATACCTACAGAAGCAAGGAATAATACCAAACCAATTTCACGCAACATCATGTTTGCGGAAGTCGTTGTATAGGTAACAAGCTTGAATCTGTAACCGAAGCGACCAATAAGGATGGCAATGATAAGCGGACCACCAGCAATACCAAGTTTTAACGGAACTGGCATACCAGGAAGAGCAAGAGGAATACTTCCGAAAAGAATACCTACAACTATGCCGATGAATATAGTGGCGATATTTGGAGCATCAAGACGCTTGATACTGTTACCCATTGCCTCTGCAACACGGTTTACATTGTCCTCTGGACCAACAACCATTATTCTATCTCCAACTTGGAAACGATAGTCGCGGCTAGCAAATACATCCATTCCTTGGCGTGTTATACGAGTTACGTTGACACCATATACACTAGAGAAATGCATCTTACCAAGTGTCTTGCCGTTCATTGAAGCGCGTGTTACTACAATTCGCTTGCTGATTAGTGGCTGAGCCTCTGCCTCTGTATGCCAAGGTGTATCAATTTCTGGACCGATGAAAGCCTGAATAGCCTCGGCGTCAGCTTCAGCGCAAACGACAAGTACCTCGTCTCCAAGATTAAAGATTGTATTGTTTTTAGGAATAGTTACACTGTTGTCATGAAGAAGTCTTGAGCAAATAAGGTCACGATTTAAGAACTCTGAAATCTCAAGTAATGTGCGACCAGCAATATAATTGTTGGTAACCTTTAAATGCATCTGATGTGGTTTAGCATGAGGGTTTTCTGCTTCTTGATCATTGAGCCTATGTTCTTCTCTATTAAGTTTTACGCGAGTAATGTAACGGATAGCAATAGTTGCGCCGATTATACCTAGCACTCCAAGAGGGTAGGCACATGCGTAACCTGATGCAATCTGAGGAACATCACCTTTGCCGAACACGCTAGTAAGGGCTTCGTTAGCAGCTCCAAGTCCAGGAGTGTTGGTAACGGCACCATATAAAGTACCTACCATCATCGGAAGATTCTTAGGATTACTGGTGTCGAAGAACAACCAGTAGCAACCGAACATTACTGCAATGTTGAGCAAGATTATAACTGTTGAGAGAAGGTTGAGTGTCACTCCACCCTTACGAAAACTCTCAAAAAAGCCCGGACCAACTTGTAGACCAATACAGAATACGAACAATATAAGTCCGAAGTCCTGAAGGAATGTTAGAATGTTTATCGGGGCAGTAAAGCCAATGTGGCCTGCTAATATACCAGCAAAGAGTACAAATGTTACTCCGAGCGATATGCCACAAACTTTTACCTTGCCAAGTAGCACGCCAATTGCTATCACAAGAGCATAAAGCAATGCTATGTGAGCTACTGTGTCGGTAGAAGTAAAAAGATTAATTAACCAGTCCATAAAAATTTAGTGTATTATTGGCTGCAAATGTACAGCGAATTTAGGAATTAACAAAATAATAATGTGTTATTTTTTAACTTATATGTCCATATAATAAAAAATATGTAAGTCTTTTGGGTATGATAATTATTTTTATTATCTTTGCGGTCATTAAAATTATCACGTAATAAAATTAAGTTTTTAAGATATGGCCAAGAGATTTGCCGAACATAATGGTCTTAATTTGACAAAGACCAATAATGATGTACTTGCAGAGTGGGAAAAAAATGATATTTTCCATAAATCTATTGATGAGCGTGAAGGTTGTCAGCAGTTTATATTTTTCGAAGGTCCTCCTTCGGCTAATGGACACCCTGGCATTCATCACGTGTTGGCTCGTTCTATTAAGGATACTTTCAACAGATACAAAACCATGAAGGGATTTCAAGTACACCGTAAGGCTGGTTGGGATACTCATGGACTTCCTGTGGAACTAGGTGTAGAGAAAGAACTTGGTATTACAAAAAAAGATATTGATAACAAGGCTTCTGAGAAATATATCTCAACAGAAGATTATAATAAAAAATGTCGTGAGAATGTCATGATGTTTACCGCTGAATGGCGTGATCTGACTGAAAAAATGGGATATTTCGTAGATTTGGATCATCCTTATATTACTTACGATAACAAGTATATCGAAACCTTATGGTGGTTGCTCAAGCAGCTATACGGAAAGGGATTGCTATATAAGGGATATACAATTCAACCATATTCTCCAGCAGCAGGAACAGGACTTTCAAGCCATGAGCTTAATCAGCCTGGATGTTATCGTGATGTTAAGGATACAACCGTAACAGCACAGTTCCAGATTAAAGACCCTAAGGCTGAATGGACTAAGCATGGAAAACCTTATTTCATAGCTTGGACAACAACTCCTTGGACGCTTGCATCTAATGTTGCATTGTGTGTTGGTCCTAAGATTGATTATGTAGCTATAGAGACATATAACTTATATGATGGCGAACCACTGACTCTTGTTATGGCAGAAAGTCGTATAAGTGCATACCTTAATCCTGAACAGGAAGTTAAGGAAGGCGAACTAGGTGCTTTTGATAAGGAAAACAAAGTATGCCCTTGGCGTATTGTTGATCGTGTTAAAGGTACAGATTTGGAAGGTTTGCATTATAAGCAGTTAATGCCTTGGGTTAAACCATGTGAGAAGATAGGTGATTTCTCGGCTAAATTTGTCAACGACTATGCTGAAAAGCATGCTGATAAAGTGTTCATAAGTGAGGACGGACGTGATAAGTTTGTTGAGATGGACAGTGAGGCTTTCAGGGTAATTCTTGGTGACTACGTTACAACTGAAGACGGTACAGGAATCGTACATATCGCTCCTACATTTGGTGCAGATGATGCTAAAGTTGCAGCAGATGCAAATATCCCAGCTCTATACCTTATTAATAAGAAGGGAGAGACTCGTCCTATGGTAGATCTTCAAGGTAAGTATTATGTTGAAGAGGAATTAGACGTTAACTTCGTAAATGCTTGTTTGAATAAGGAAGCTTATGGCAAGCATGCTGGCGACTATGTTAAGAATTCATACGACCCTAAATTCAATCCTGATGGCGTATGGGATAAGAAAGCATCAGAAAAAGCAGAAGACCTGAATGTCATTATCTGTATGGAAATGAAACAGGACGGAGTGGCTTTCAAGATAGAAAAGCATGTACACAACTATCCACATTGCTGGCGTACAGACAAGCCTATCCTTTATTATCCTCTTGACAGTTGGTTTATCAATGATACAGCGAAAAAGGAGCGTATGGTTGAACTAAACAAGACTATATGTTGGCAGCCAGAGAGTACTGGTACTGGTCGTTTCGGTAACTGGTTGGAAAACTTGAATGACTGGAATTTGAGCCGTAGTCGCTTCTGGGGTACACCACTTCCTATATGGCGTGATGAGAAGCGAAATGCTAAGTGCATCGGCAGTCTTGAAGAACTTTACAATGAGATAGAGAAGAGTGTTGCTGCAGGTGTAATGAGCAGTAACCCATTAAAGGATAATGGATTTGTTGTAGGTGATTATTCAAAAGAAAACTATGATAAGGTTGATCTTCATCGTCCGTATGTAGATAATATCATTCTTGTAAATGAAGAAGGAGAACCAATGAAGCGCGAAAGCGACTTGATTGACGTATGGTTTGATTCTGGTTCTATGCCTTATGCACAGCTTCATTATCCGTTTGAGGGCGAGATAGCCAATGACGGTTTGAAGAATACTGGTAAGAGCGAGGCTGAGTATCGTCGTGAACTAGTTACTTCTACATACGAGGGAACACCTGTTCCTCCAGCTTTCTATCCTGCTGATTTTATCAATGAAGGTGTAGACCAGACACGTGGATGGTTCTTCACACTTCACGCAATATCAACAATGGTATTTAATCAGGTTGCTTTCAAAAATGTAATCTCTACTGGTCTTGTGCTTGACGCAAAGGGCAATAAGATGAGTAAGCATGTCGGAAACGTAACCAATCCATTTGAAATGATTGACAAGTATGGAGCTGACCCAGTCAGATTCTATATGATGACAAACTCTGAGCCTTGGGACAACCTTAAGTTTGATCCTAGCGGTGTAGACGAGATTCGTAGAAAGTTCTTCGGTACATTATATAATACTTATAGTTTCTTTGCATTGTATGCAAATGTAGATGACTTTGATTCAACTGCACCTCAGGTGGAATTGGCAAAGCGTCCAGAGATTGATAGATGGATTATATCTAAGGTGAACTCACTTATCACTAATGTGGAAGCTGAACTTGAAAATTATGATCCTACACGTGCAGGACGACTAATAGATACTTTTGTTAATGATGACTTGAGTAACTGGTATGTTCGTTTGAATCGTAAACGTTTCTGGGGTAAGGAAATGAGTGAAGACAAGTTGAGCGCATATCAAACTCTTTATACATGCTTGATGACTGTTGCTAAACTACTTGCTCCTTTTGCTCCATTCTATGCTGATGAGTTGTATCATGACTTAGGTGGACAGCAGACAAGTGTTCATCTGGATAAGTTCCCTGTAGCAGACAAAACTGCAGTTGATGCAGACTTGGAGATACGTATGGGTATGGCACAGAAGATTACTTCAATGACTTTGGCTTTGCGTCGTAAAGTTAATATCAAGGTGCGTCAACCACTTGCTCAGATCATGGTTCCTGCTATAGACGAAAATCAGAAACAGCATATTGAGGCTGTCGCTGACCTTATTAAGAGTGAGGTTAACGTAAAGGATTTGCAGTTTGTAGGAGGACAAGGTATTCTTGTCAAGAAAGTAAAATGTAATTTCCGTGTTATGGGTAAGAAGTTCGGTAAGCTGATGAAAGCAGTAGCTGCCAGAATGGATGCACTTGACCAGAATGAAATTGCTTTACTTGAAACTTCAGGCAATACAACCTTTGATATTGAAGGACAGACAATTACAGTTGATGCTACAGATGTAGACATTATCAGTGAAGATATACCAGGATGGTTGGTAAGCAATGAAGGCAACATAACTGTAGCTCTTGAAGTTGAACTTACTGATGAATTGAAGATGGAAGGTATGGCTCGTGAGCTTATCAATCGTATTCAGAATCTTCGTAAGGAAAACGGACTTGAAATTACAGATAGGATTATGGTCACAGTTGCTCCACACGAAGAGACAGATGCGGCTATTAAGTCATTCGGCGAAATGATCAAGAGTCAAGTGTTGGCAAATGATATAAAGATTGCAGACAATGATGGTGCTGAAACTGAATTCGATGAGTTTAAACTAAACATCACTGTTGAAAAGAATTAGCAAGAAGATATAATTAAATACTTATATATCTATGGACAAAAAAACACGTTATTCTGATGAGGACTTGGAAGAGTTCCGCGGAATTATTAATGACAAATTGAAGGTGGCTCACGAAGAATATTCTTCTATTATGCGCCAGCTTATGAATCAAGATGATAATGGTGTGGATGATACGTCTCCCACTTATAATAAAGTTTTGGATGACGGTAACGCCAACCAGAGCAAGGAAGATATGATTCAGATGGTTCAACGTCTGCAAAAGTTTATAAAAGGACTTGAAGCAGCTTTGTTGCGTATAGAAAATAAAACTTATGGTGTTGACCGTGTTACTGGTGAACTGATACCTAAGGAACGTCTTCGTGTTGTGCCTCACGCTACTCTTAGCGTGGCTTCGAAGAATGCAAGAAAGAAATGAAAAAAAATAGTTATTTATTGCAAGATGGTTTATTGGCGTTTATCTTGATTATCGCAATACTTGTTATTGACCAGATAATCAAGATAGAGGTCAAAACCAACATGTGTTTAGGTGAGTCTGTTCGTGTAACAGACTGGTTTTATATTAGCTTCATTGAGAACAATGGTATGGCTTATGGTATGACATTCTTCAACAAATTGGTGTTGAGTGTATTCCGTATAATTGCTGTTGGATGTATAGGCTGGTATATGCATCAGGTTCTTAAACAAAAACATTCAACGGGTTATATCGTTGTGTTGTCCATGATTATGGCTGGTGCAGCTGGTAACATAATAGACTCAATGTTTTATGGGCTGATATTTAATGCATCTTCTCCGTTCTATGTATCATACCTTGTGCCTTTTGGTAGTGGTTATGCATCATTTTTACAGGGGAAGGTAGTGGATATGTTTTATTTTCCTCTTATTGTTACTACATATCCAGATTGGGTACCTTTCAAGGGCGGACAGGAATTTATTTTCTTCTCACCAGTGTTTAACTTTGCTGATGCTTGTATTTCTGTAGGTGTTGCGCTGTTACTTCTTTTCTTCAGAAAAGATATGGAAGGTCTTTCTGAGACCGTTAAGGGTGCTTTTAAAAAGAAATAATTATGAAGTCTTCGTCTCTCCAAGGATGTAAGTTCCTTAAAATGACAATAAGTTCTCTTGTTGTAATTATGGGATTATTCCTGATGGTTTCATGTAAACCATCTGTACCTTCACAGTTTATTCAACCAAATAAAATGGGTGATGTTCTTTATGATTATCATCTGGCTAGCAGTATGGCACAGATTTCAGGTAATGATTCTGTCAATACGATAAAGTATCGTGCAGCTGTATTGAAGAAGTATGGCTATACTCCAGCGCAGTTTGACTCATCAATGGTGTATTACATGCGCCATACAGATCAGTTGAAGCAAATTTATGAGGATTTAACTAAACGACTTGGTAAAGAGGCTGTTGCATTAGGCGCTTCTGCTGATGCCGTTAATAGATTTGGTAGTGTTACTGCAAATGGTGACACCGCAAATGTATGGAACGAAGAGTCGGCTATGGTGCTTACACCACAGAAACCTTTCAACTTGAATTCTTTTTCAATGGTTGCTGATTCTGCATTCCATAAGGGAGATGGCATCATACTTGATTTTGATACACAATTCATATTCCAGGATGGTATGCGTGATGGAGTTGTCGTGTTGGCTGTTAAGTTTGGCAATGACAGTATTGCTACGCAGAACATGCATATTTCGACGGCTAGTCATTTTAATCTAACTATTCGTGATGATAAGAAACTTGGAATAAAGGAGATACGTGGCTTTTTCATGCTAAATAAGAGTCAGGATCCTGGAGACAATGCTACAACGTTGAAACTTATGATAGTAAGTAATATCAAGTTGTATAGAATGCACCAGAGTAAAGCAGTTGTAAATAAAGTGAACAGCGATAGCATTAAGACTTCTGGTAATGATTCAGCAAAGTCAAATAGTCAACGGCCTATGCCGCCATCAAGCGTTCCTGTTCCTCCTAATTCTGATCCGAATATGCAACCGAAGCGCCAGATGCCAATCCCACCCAAAGCGTTGAATTAATGGTAGATGCATTCAGACGATTAGGCTTTCATGAATTGAAAGTATCTGGTGAAGTTTTGCATCAGGTCATAGTTGAAGTTGTTGGAGATAGGGTAGTAAACTACTATGAGTTTACAGATGAATTGCCAATGACAGAATGGATTGGAGGAACTTGTGAGATCATTAATGACAAGTTGATTATAGAAAATAGTAATATATAAATATTTAATAATATGTTATCAGTAGACGAATTAGAAGACAAACTGATTGAATTGGCTTTTGCTGAGGATATCGGTGATGGTGACCACACAACGTTGTGTTGTATTCCTGATGATGCAATGGGTAAATCACATTTGCTAATAAAGGAAAATGGTATATTGGCTGGTGTAGAAATGGCTAAAAAGGTTTTTGCCAAGTTCGACTCTACATTGAAAGTTGAGGTTCTCATCAATGATGGAACTCCTGTAAAGATTGGTGATATCGCAATGATTGTAAGTGGTAAGACTCGTTCACTGCTTCAGACAGAGCGACTGATGCTTAATATCATGCAGCGTATGAGCGGTATTGCTACAATGACAAACAAATACGTTAAGTTGTTGGAAGGTACAAGAACTCATGTGCTTGATACACGTAAGACAACACCAGGATTGCGTATGCTTGAAAAGCAAGCTGTTAAGATAGGTGGTGGTATGAATCATCGTATTGGTCTTTTCGATATGATACTTCTTAAAGATAATCACGTAGACTTTGCTGGTGGTATAGAGAGTGCTATTGATCGTTGCCACGCTTATCTTAAAGAAAAAGGACTTGATTTGAAGATTGAAATAGAGGTAAGAAACTTTGATGAACTTCAACGTGTGCTTAACCATGGTGGAGTAGACCGTGTCATGTTTGATAATTTCAGTGTTCCTGATACAAAGAAAGCTGTTGACCTTGTTGCTGGAAGAATTGAAACAGAATCTAGTGGTGGTATCACTTTTGATACTATCCGTGGATATGCTGAACAGGGAGTTGACTTCATAAGTGTTGGTGCTCTTACACATAGTGTTAAGGGACTTGACATGAGTTTCAAGGCTTGTTAAATATATTGAGTTTATGAAGAAACAAATTTTAATAGCTGTCTTTACATTGAGCGCATCTGCTGCTTTGGCATGTACTAATTTTATCGTTGGAAAGAAAGCCAGTGCAGACGGAAGTGTTATCTGTTCATATAATGCTGATGATTACGGCATGTTTATTGATTTAGCTCATTATCCTGCAGGCGTTCATGCTAAGGGAGAAATGCGTAAGATTATTGATTGGGATACAAAGGTTTGTCACGGACAAATACCAGAGGCTCCTGTTACATATAATGTTATTGGAAATATCAATGAATTTCAGGTGACTGTTGGAGAAACCACTTATGGTGGCCGTGAGGAAATGGTAGACTCTACTAGTATCATTGATTATGGTAGTCTTATATACTTAGCTCTTCAACGTTCACGCAATGCACGTGAAGCGATAAAAGTTATGACATCTCTAGCCGAGACATACGGATATAATAGTGAGGGCGAGACCTTTACCATTTGCGATCCTAATGAGGCTTGGATCATGGAGATGATGGGTTGTGGAGCAGGAAGCAAGAGTGCAATTTGGGTTGCTCAACGCATACCAGATAATGCTATTTGCGCACATGCAAACCAAAGTCGTATAGGTAAGTTCAATATGAACGACCATAAGAATGTAATGTATAGTAAGAACGTTATTTCTTATGCAAGAAAGAAGGGCTGGTTTACAGGAAAGGACATTGATTTCTCATGGAAGATGGCTTATGCTAAACCTGATTTTTCTGGTCGTCGTTTCTGCGAAGCTCGTGTGTGGGCTTTCTTTAATCATTTCACAGACGGTTTCAACCGTTATCTGCCTTGGGCAGAAGGAAAGGATGACAATGCCGAGGATATGCCACTATGGGTTATTCCAAACAAGAAACTTTCTGTAAAGGATGTTCAAATGGCTATGAGAGACCATTATGAGGGAACTCCATTGGCAACTGATACTTTAGATTTTGGAGGTGGTATATGGGAAATGCCTTATCGTCCGACACCATTAATGTTTAAAGTAGACGGAAAGTCTTATTTCAATGAGCGTCCAACAAGCACACAGCAGACTGGTTTTTCTTATGTTAGTCAGATGCGTTCTTGGCTTCCACGTGAGATAGGTGGTGTGTTGTGGTTTGGAAATGATGATGGTAATATGATAGCATATACTCCAATATATTGTGGTAATACTGTCCAGCCTGAATGTTATAATACTCCTGGTGCTGATGCAGTTACATTCTCTACAAAGAATGCTTACTGGGTTTGCAATTGGGTTAGTAACATGATTTATCCACGTTATTCACTTATGTTCCCTGAGTTGAAGTCTGTTCGTGACAGTTTAGAAAGTTCTTACTTCGCAAATCAGCCAAACGTTGAGAACAAAGCACGTGAATTGTATGTTAGTGATAAAGCTGCCGCATTGAAGTATCTTAATGATTACAGTAATGATGAGGCTCAGCAAATGCTTGCTAGGTGGAACAAGTTGGCTTATTATCTTATTGTTAAGTATAATGATATGTCAGTTAAGCCAACAAAGAATGGTGAGTTTATCAGAACAAAGACAGGTATTGGAGCAACTGTAAAGCGTCCTGGTTATCCTGAATCTTTTGCTCGTAAGCTTGTTAAAGCTACTGGTGATAAGTTTGAAGTTCCAGAACATAAGAAGTAATCTTCTTTATAACATAATAAATAAAGCCTTTCAAGATTTTCTTGAAGGGCTTTATTCATATTTATTATATAGGTATAAGAACCTTTATAACAAGTGATTTTTAATTCAGACTAACATATTAATTCGTTTTATCATTCAAACAATTGTATGTTAGTCAGTCTTAAAGATTATATTATAGCTTTTTCAAATATTCGTCAGCACGAGTGTCACCTAGTGATTTAGCCTTTTCCAAAGCCTTCTTAGCCTCGTCTTTATTTCCAAGTTCCTTGTTTGCTATACCTAGCAACAAGTAACCATCAGGATATTCTGGAGCAATTATGGTGCATCTTGTTGCAGTTTTTACAGCGTCTGCATTCTTATTTACGCGAATTTGCAATGAAGCCATTTCTGCATAATAAGTCGGTTCATTAGGTGTTACGATGATAGCACGTGCTATATCGTTTAGTGCTTGCTGGAAACGATGTACTTGTAGTTCACATTTATATCTGGTATAATAGAAACTAGAGTTCAATGGTCTGCCTGACATCAATGAATCATATTCATTATAATCAACCAATGCATTATGATAATTTTTCATAGCATCGTATGATACGCCACGTGCTAGTACGTATGGTGCAGCAATTGATGTAAGTGGCTGTGGGCAAGCTGCTATTGCGCTGTCAAGAAGTGCCATTACTTCATTCTGTGGAGCTTTGAGTTGGGCTTTACATTGTGAAGCCTCATAAAATAGTTCACCATTGCGAAGTTTGGTCTTTGTCAGAGCAATAAACATGTTGTAGGCATTTTGATATTCACCTTTTGAAAATGTTATCTGTGCCTGCTGATGACGATATACGTCCAAGTCGTTTATTGCAGAAGCCTTTTTTGATTCCTCAAGAGCTTTGTCTAGACTCCAGTTTGTATATGGTTTGTTGCTGAAAAGTTCTTTCTGATATATTACTTTCGCATATTCAGAATGAGCCTCGTCTTTCTTTGCAACTTTTTCTAATGCAGTTTGCATAACCTTGTCAGCCTCCTCAAACTTACCTCCGTTTACATAGCTTGAAGCTTTATTGGTGTAACCTTCTGTTGAGCTAGGAAACTTACGCATAAAGTCATCAATATACTTCTGACGTGAGATAGAATCAGTCTGTTCACTAGCCATCATCATTGTCAGCAAAGCTTGGTTCTCATTGTCAGGTAGAGCTGTTCTAATACCGCATGTTCTCAATACTGCGTCATTGATAGTGAAACCATTTGCAACCATGTCTGATGCAAATTTGGCATCAGTAGCATGTACATCACCATTTTTGCTATGCTGAAGGAGTCCGATAACCTGTCCGTTGTTATTCACGAATGGGCAGCTTGCTGCATTATCAGGTGCTGTGGTAGAAAATATGTAATAGTTGTACTTATCCATAAACTTCTCCACACTTGCAATCTTGAAAGTATTAACGTCTGCTTTCTTTAATGAATAGCCAAGAAGAAAGACATTGCCATTTGCTTCTGTTAAAGCAACATCAGCCTTTATGGTACTACCGTCAACAATGAATTTGCAGACATCATACAATTCGTTAGCTCCTACAATTGCATCTACATTGTATGTCTTGCCATTTGCATCAACAACAACAGCGTGATCTGCACCAATAAATGGTGCCCAAGTGCTGATAGCCTCACCATCTTTGCCAACAAAGACGCCATGACTTGATGCGAGAATACTGCCATCTTTATTGAATGTCGTCAATGTGAAGACAGATTTCGAGGCTTTTTGAACTTGTGCTGATTGTGCCAATACTCCCGATATAGAGAAGACAATTGACATAATCAATAAATAGATTCTTTTCATAAGTATGTGATTTTATTTTTTATTTATAGTTTAAGAAGAGCCCTTGCATTGTTTATGGCCTCTTCTGATATGTTACTTCCGCTCAGCATCTGGGCAATCTCTTTTATGCGTTCCTCGTTGTTTAACATGCGCATATTGCTTATTGTCCCATCAGCAGTTTCTTCTTTTTCAACCTTATAGTGAGTAGAACCTAATGCGGCAATCTGTGGAAGGTGAGTGATACTTATTACTTGTCGCTCATTGTTTCCCATTTCCTGCATTATTTGTGCCATCATCTCGGCAACTCTACCGCTTACACCAGTATCAATCTCGTCAAATATGATTGTCGGTAATTTTACGACACCACTTATCATAGCCTTCAGTGACAACATTACACGTGCAATTTCACCTCCAGATGCAACTTGACTAACTGGTTGGAGTGAGGTGCTCTTATTTGCGCTGAACAAGAACGAAATCTTGTCTGCTCCGTCTTCTGATAGCTCCTTATTTATAAGCTCAATCTGGAAACGTACGTTTGGTATTCCCAATGGTATGAGTCGACTAGACATTTCCTTTTCAACTTTCTTTGCTGCTTCACTGCGCAGCTTTGTAAGTTTCCCAGCTTTGCTGATACATTCATCTTTCAGTGCATCAACTTTCTGTTGAGTCTCTTTTATCGTGTCATCAGAGTTGTCTATATTCTCTAACTTAACTTGCAAATCGTCACGTATAGACAGTAATTCAGCTATAGTGTTTACACGGAATTTTTGTTCAAGAGAGTATATATAGTCTAGTCGTTGAGTGAGATTATTCAATCTGTCTGGATCAAAGTCCACATTCTCAACATCGCGACTAATCTCCTGTGCTATATCTTTCAGTTCTATGTGGCAGTTGGATAATCGTTCTGCAAGTTCTTTGGCATTTTGAAATACGTTCTCAATATTTTGCAGTCTTGAAGCGGCAATCTTTACTTGCTCAACAGCTCCGTTGGTCTCAGCCATGAGAGCATTGTCACTATCATATAAAGCTTCCTTAATTTCCTCAGAATGACTTAGTTGCTCAGTTTCCTGTTCTAGCGTTTCCTGTTCTCCGTCTGTAAGTTGTGCCTTATTTATTTCGTCGAACTGGAATCTCATAAACTCTTCATTATCACGACTTTGAGCAATACTATCTTTAATTTTTTCAAGTTCTTTTATTGCTTCGTGATATTTAGCAAAACAGTTTCTGTAATCTTTCAGTTCTTTATTGTCGTTGGCTATAATATCAACCACATTCAGTTGAAAGTCTTCTTTTTGCAATAATAGGTTTTGGTGTTGACTATGTATATCAACAAGCATTTCTCCAAGTTCACGCATCATTGTCAATTGAACAGGAGTGTCATTAATGAAGGCACGGCTTTTGCCATTCTTGTTTATTTCCCTTCTAATAATGCAGTCTTGTGGTTCATAGTCAATATCGTTATTAGCGAAAAAAGAGTCCATATCATATTTGCTAAGGTCAAAGTGAGCCTCAATGACGCATTTGTCTTTTCCTGATTTAATAACCTTCAGGTCAGCTCGTTGTCCAAGCAATAAACCGATAGCTCCAAGTATGATACTCTTTCCTGCACCAGTTTCACCAGTTATGACAGAAAAGCCGGAATTGAAAGCAATATTCAATTCGTCTATCAAGGTGAAATTTCTTATATAAAGCTGTCTTAACATGATTGCTAATCTTTAATTTTGTTCCAAGAGTTGTTTTGGCTTGCATTTATTCCAAATAGGATTGCATATATTTTTTCTTTTTCATTCTGCGTTCCTTTGCCATTGTAAATGTTTGCCAATTCGTCTTTTTTATAATCAGTCCATATCTGCGGTAACATGCTCATTGGTCGTGCCTCATGAGCTGTTTTAAGGTCGCTTTCTATAGCCACAGATATGTTTACTCTGCCTTTTTCGGGGTTTTGAGCCATCTCGTCCATTCCGTTTCTATAATAATCATATTGCAGTTGACGGAAAGGTTTCATTCCCTCGTCAATATAATCATTTATGATGGCATATCTGTTTTTGCTGTCATCAAAACTCTTCCATCCGGTATAGTTAAGATTCTGTGAGTTGTTGGCTACGTTCATGCACCGTTGTAATACATCCTCGCCACCCATAGGTGAAAATGAATCAATATCCATTCCTATTATCAGATATGCGTAGTAGGCACAAAGTGCAGTTAGTTGGTTATCAACACTTTCGTCATTGAATTCAAGTTGATTGAATTCTGTAAACTCAAAGTTGAAATCATTGTCTGTATTGTTGTATAGTGTTGTGTTGTATGCTGAATTATATACAGGACGATTGGCTTGTATGATAGCCTTGCATGTAAACATATTAGTCGCTCTGTCATATTTTGTGACGGTAATATTGAAACTGCATGCTATGCGCTCGTTTTTCTGGAATTGGAGATTCGTCCATTTCCTGTCATTCATAAATTGTGACAGCGTATTTCGCAAATTGTCGAATACAGTATTATCAGTACCTTGAATTTGCGAATGGTTGATGTTTATAGTTGCCTGAAGTTCTTGAGAGTGGGCTGCATTACTGCATAATAGAAGCCAACTCATCAATGATATCAGTCGCAACTTCAGATTTAGGCTTTTTGTCATATTCCTTTTTCCCATCCTTACTGATAATGGTTATCTGATTTTCGTCACTGCGGAACGTTGTACCTGGTATTCTTGTTGAATTCAGCACAATGAAGTCTGCGTTCTTCTTTTCCAACTTATGTTTGGCATTTATCTCCTCATCGTTAGTCTCCAATGCGAATGCTACGATTTTCTGTTTGTCGCTCTTTATCTTGCCAAGAGATGCTGCTATATCATGAGTTGGTTTTAGTCGGATAATCAAGTCATCCTTCTCGCGCTTTATTTTCTTGTCTGCAACGTTTTCTGGTTTGAAGTCAGCAACAGCTGCACATAGTATTGCTGCGTCACAGTTGCCAAAAGCTTTTGTGGCTTCATTATACATGCTTTCACTGCTCTCAACATCAATTCTCTTTATTCCGTCAGAGCATTTCATTGATACTGGACCTGCTATAAGTGTCACGTCTGCACCACGTTGATAGCATTCTTCTGCAATAGCAAATCCCATTTTGCCACTAGAATAGTTTCCTATGAATCTTACCGGATCTATTTTTTCGTATGTTGGTCCGGCAGTAATCATTATCTGTTTGCCTTTAAGATCTTTATGATAGAATTGGCGGTTGAGAGTTTCCACAATCTTTTCAGGGTCTTCCATACGTCCCTTACCTTCAAGTCCGCTTGCCAAGTATCCGCTAGCAGGTTCGATGATATAGTTTCCGTACTCTTTCAGCTTTTCAATATTGGCTTGTGTTGACGGATGCTTATACATATCTAGATCCATTGCTGGAGCAATGAAAACTGGAGCTTTCATGCTTAGATATGTTGTGATGAGCATGTTGTCGGCTATTCCGTTTGCCATTTTTCCGATGCTGCTTGCCGTGCATGGGGCAATGATCATTGCGTCAGCCCATAAACCTAGGTCAACATGTGAATTCCACGTGCCGTCACGTTGTGAGAAGAATTCGCTTATCACAGGTTTATGTGTAAGAGCGGAAAGTGTTATCGGTGTGATAAATTCTTTTCCATCGGGGGTAATAACAACTTGTACCTCAGCACCGCGTTTTATTAGTTCGCGAATGATGAGGCACGATTTGTAGGCTGCTATTGAACCCGTAATTCCTAATACTATTTTTTTCCCTTTTAGCATTATCTATTATTGAATTCTCTTAATCTGATACGAGTAAGAATCTGTTTGGTATCGTTAGGGAAGTCTGCTCCAAGCATCCAAGAGTAAAATCCAGGATCTTTCTTCAACACTTCTGCAACAGGCATATTCTTATACTTTCCGAAATTGAATACCTCCTGCTTTTGTGGATTACCCTGTTTGTCGGAAAGCAGATTACCATCTTTATCTGTAATTGGTCGCCATACAATTCTTCCCGCAAAGTCAACATTGTCGTTTTGTTTTGAGAACTCTGCAAGGTAGTCCATATCGTTAGGCAACACTCTTTCTGGTTCATCCTGATTCTCAGCTGTGTACATCTCAAGTTCTCCCATAAGCACACGATATGTTGCTTCTGTGTCTTGGTCAGCACGATGAGCCTCGAAATCGTCTTCCATCTTGCGTCCGCAGTAGAATTTGTATGCAGCAGCTAGATTGCGCTTTTCCATCTTGTGGAATATTGTCTGTGCGTCGATGAGTCGGCTCTTAGAAAAGTCATAGTCAACACCTGCACGCAGAAATTCCTCAGCAAGCATTGGTACGTCAAATCTATTTGAATTAAATCCAGCGAAATCGCATCCTTTGAACTTTTCACTTAGTTCAGATGAAATTTCTTTGAAAGTAGGAGAGTCCTTAACCTTCTCGTCGTCAATGCCAGTTAACGCAACAACCTCATTAGGAATGTGCTTCTTTGGATTTACTAAATAATCGCCTCTATCTTCACTACCATCAGGGTTAACCTTTATATATGATAGCTGTATTATTCTGTCGTTTACAATATCAAGCCCCGTAGTCTCTAAATCGAAGACTATCAAGGGCTTTGTAATATTTAGTTTCAAGATATATTTATTTTAAATTGATAACTAGTCGTTCAGCAACATTGGCATAATCAGTGTGAGGATGTTTTCATTCTCAGGCTGCTCTGCTGGTACTATAACTCCTGCTCTGCTAGGGTCTGCCAACTGGAAGATAACTTCGTCGCTTTCGATATTGGTAAGTATTTCTTGTAAAGAACTACCCTTGAAACCGATGTTTATAGGCTTATCGCTGTATTCGCATGTGATTTGTTCCTTAGCGCTTGTAGCGAAGTCTATATCTTCAGAAGAAACTTCCAACTTTCCAGCCTCGATGTGAAAACGTATCAACTGACTGCTTTCGCTTGCAAACGGAAGTACACGGCGAAGTGCTCCGATAAGGCTTTTGCGGTCAATGCTCATGTTATTCGGATTCTCAGGAATCACGCTGTTATAGTTAGGATAATTACCTTCAATCAGGCGACAAGATAATTGTCCGTCTGTGAATTTAACCTCTGCGCAACGATCGTCAAATTTGATAACTACATCGCTTCCGTCTTTGCTAAGAACATTCTTCAGTAATGTTGCTGGTTTCTTAGGCAAGATGAATGATGCAGCAGTCTCACTCTTAATATTATAGTTTTGATTACGTACAAGCTTGTGTCCATCTGTTGCAACAATAGCAAGATAGTCTGTTGTAAGATCAAAGTATATACCATTCATTACTGGTCTTAGCTCATCCTGAGCAGTAGCGAATAATGAACGTGTGATATTGTTAATGAGTGATGTTGAGTCCAGAGTTATAATGGTTGCACTATCAGGAACTGTCTGTGTATGTGGATATTCATCTGCATTCTGTGCAGTGAAGTTATACATACCGTTCTGATAGAGAATCTTTATTGTAAGAGCCTCTGTATCTATATCAAATGACAGTGGCTGCTCAGGAAGTTCCTTTACAGCGTCAAGAATAGTACGGTTTGGTACTGCAAAACTGCCTTCACCATCACACTCGTCAAGTGTAACGGAGGATGTCATAACATTCTCGTTGTCAGATGCAGTTATTTTTAGTTCACTGTTACTTACTTCGAAAAGGAAACTGTCAAGAATTGGAATAGAATTCTTGCTGTTAATCACTTTTGAAAGTGATTGTAGACGTGCGTTAAGTGTTCCGCTTGATAATGTGAATCTCATTATTATTTTCTTTTATTCGTTATTGTTCTGATATTATATTTTTCAGATTACAAAAATACTAAAAACCATTGTTTAAAACAAAAAAAACGCATAAAAAATTTCATTTATTAGAACTATTTTATTAATTTCGCAAACTGAAGTGGGATTGCAAAATCTTTCACGTCGTCATAAAGTATACTTAAAAAATAATATATTTAAATTATGGAATTACAAGGTAAGGTAATTGTAGCTCTAACAGAGCGTACTGGTGTTTCTAGCCGTGGAGAATGGAAATCACAAGATTTCGTCATTGAAACTCATGAATCATATCCTCACAAGATGGTGTTCTCTGTCTTTGGTGCAGAGCGTTTGCAGCGTTTCAATATTCAGGTAGGTCAGGAAGTATCGGTATCTTTTGATATTGATGCACATGAGTATAATGGCCGTTGGTTTAACAGTATTCGTGCTTTTGACGTTCGTCAGATTGATCCAGCCACTTTGGGTGCAGGCGCAGCTCCTGCTGCTTTCAATGCAGCTCCATCAGCTCAGTCTCCATTCCCTCCAGCACAAGGTGCTGATGGTGCAGAGAGTGCAGATGATCTTCCATTCTAATTAATGGAAATTTGTTGTGATTACTGATAATCGTATCAGTACATTGCTATAAAAATATAAGGATTGTGATATTATTTCGCAATCCTTTTATTTTTTATATATGCCATAATGTAGGTTTATATAAATATATTAAATCTTGTAATTACTTTGATTTACTGAGTTTTCGTTTTAAGTGTAGGTTTATATAATGGCTTTAAGTAGTTGCATTATTCACTTGGATTCGGTGTGTCTTAAATTCTCTTTGGCGTTATAGCGTTTACTTTATACTGTTATGTTTTTTAAGTGGTATCAATATAATGCCGTTAATAAATTTTCATTTTATTATAACGAAGAAATGCTAACTCCGAAGGAGCTAGCATTCTATTGTTTGTTTGGAATAAGTGTTTAATTATTTAAGCTTCAACCTTAGTTTTAGCTGCGTAAACTTCAGGTGAGAGAACAGAAACTGTACTCTTGTCCTTCTTGCCCTTATGGAAGTATACTAGACCATCTGTAAGAGCATAGAGAGTGTCATCTTTACCCTGAGCAACGTTCTCGCCTGCGAAGTGCTTGTTACCACGCTGACGGATGATAATGTTACCTGCGATAACTTTCTGACCACCCCAAATTTTTACGCCTAATCTCTGTGAAGCTGAATCACGTCCGTTCTTAGAACTACCTACACCTTTTTTATGTGCCATGTTTTGTCCTCCTGATTTTAAGCGTTAATTGATTTTACTGTTACCTCTGTGAATTGTGAACGGTGACCATTCTTCTTGCGGAAATCCTTACGGCGTTTCATCTTGAAAACGATAACCTTGTCACCCTTAACGAGTGGGTTCACAACTTCAACTACAACTTTTGCACCTTCAACTGTTGGTGCACCGACTGTAACTGCTCCGTCTTTGTCGACGAGCAGAACCTTGTCAAATTCAACAGTCTTGCCTTCTTCTGCATCCTTAATGTGGTGCACAAAGAGTTTCATGCCTTCTTCAGCTTTAAACTGCTGACCGTTAATCTCTACGATTGCGTACATTGTTTATTTATTAAACGGGTTTCTCCGCTAGGCGGATGACTGATGTCAACACTTGTCTGAGCCTAAAACGGACTAAATCGGGCGCAAAGTTACTTAATTTTATTCATATCCACTGTTTGTGAAATGATAAATATTGCCTATTTAACGCCCGTTAACTTTTTATATATCTATTTAGTGGTGATACTATAACTTTCCCTTTGTTGAAGGAAGTTCATAATGATAGATATCACGCTTTACTGCCATCTTGAGCGAACGTGCCAATGCTTTAAAAATGCCTTCTATTTTATGGTGCTCGTTAGTGCCTTCAGCCTTTATGTTCAGATTCATCTGAGCTGCATCGCTTAGACTTTTGAAGAAATGCAGAAACATTTCAGTTGGCATTTCTCCTATTTTCTCGCGGTTGAATTCTGCATCCCATACAAGCCAAGGGCGTCCACCAAAGTCAAGTGCTACTTGGCAAAGGCAATCATCCATTGGTAGGCAATAGCCATATCTTTCAATACCTCTTTTGTCGCCTAGTGCTCTGAGTATGCACTCGCCAAGTGTTATCGCTGTATCTTCAATAGTATGATGCTCGTCAACGTTCAGATCTCCTTTGGTATGAATTGTCAAATCCATCATTCCATGTTTGCCTATTTGTTCAAGCATGTGGTCAAAGAATCCCAAACCTGTTGATATGTCGCATTTACCTGTTCCGTCAAGATTTATCTTTACGTAGATATCTGTTTCTTTTGTTGTACGTCGTGACTCTGCAATCCTTTCTCCGGCAAACAAAATCTCAGCTATCTTATCCCAAGTAATACCATTTTGTCCTAAGATAAGAGCTTTGCAACCGATGTTCTCAGCTAGTTTAGCATCAGTTTCTCTATCACCGATAACAAAACTTCCTTCAATATCATAAGCTGGATTGTTTAAGTATTCCTTTAACATCCCTGTGCCAGGTTTTCTCATAGGAGAATTGTCCTCTGGAAAATGACGGTCAATCAGTTGATCGTCGAAAGTGATGCCTTCGCCTTCCAAAGTTTGGATAATGAAATTATGTACAGGCCAAAAGGTATCTTCCGGGAATGATTCAGTTCCTAGTCCGTCTTGGTTGCTTACCATAACGAAGCGGAAATCTAAATTCCTGCGTATAAATTCAAGGTTCTTAAACACCCCTTTTGTGAACTTCAGCTTTTCAAAAGAATCAATCTGCTCATCAGCAGGTTCCTCAATAAGAGTTCCGTCACGGTCAATGAATAATATTTTCTGCTTTTTCATCTCTATTTAAATTATTCGTATTTGTCTATTTTCATTTTTATATCCGCTTTTTCCTTTTCCTGTTGTGTTATTGCACCATAGATATAATAACAGAAAATGTAGAAGTAAACAAATATGTAGGTGTACAAGAATGTTGTCAAGAGTGATACCACAATCAGAAGGAACGTTAAATATGAAGGCATTCCGTCAGCATCACCATTCATAATACCCATTTGATTGAAAAGGTATGAGTTGAAGATTATTATAAATGGCAAAGATACAACAAGCATTATTACCATATAAAAAAGCATTGTTATGATCTGTCCTATCAGAATGAATCCCAAATGCTTTATTCCTGTGTAATAATCTTTGCCAATGATATTTATGAATTTTGTATCTTTTTCCATGATATATTTTGTAGTAGAAAATATAAATGGCAATACAAATATGCATCCGATTATCATAATTGCGAGTTGTATGATTAAAGATATATATATCGCTTTTTCGGGACTGAAAACGTGCTTTGATACAAAAATAGCAATCGCTGTTCCCCCTAAAGATAAGGCGATTGTCATGATTACTACGGTTAGGAATAGGTTTGTGAGCGTAACAAATAGAGCTTTTTTAAAATTCTCTTTAAATGAATTTGTGTTTAGCAATGTATATGTTTTGCCCATAAGCCATGATTGAGCCATTGTCTCACATACTGCAAGAAGTATGAATCCCAGTAATATCCAGTAACTCAGTTTCTGTCCGCTTAGATTAGCGATCATAACATTTCTGCAACCTAATATATATATAGTGGCGATTACTGCAAGTGCAATGGCTGGCATCCATGTCTTTTTTAATATCGTTAGGATATTCAGGTTCAATAAGTTGAATGCATCCTTTACGCATCCATAGATGCTGCGACTTTTATATAAGTTATTTTCCATATTGATTAATTTTAGATCATTCTACGTCTGAATTCAGCGCATGTCACAGCTGTGGCAATTGCTACGTTAAGGGATTCTGCTGTTTCTCTGCCTACAGGATAATTAGGGATGAGTAGTTTGCGACTAATCATCTTTCTTATTTCTGGCGATATACCGTTTCCTTCATTTCCCATAACGATTATACCATTTTTTGAAAGTTCCTCTTTGTAAATATCAGTTCCTTCTAACAACGTGCCGTAAACAGGATAGTTGGGTGGGAGAGAGCCAATGAACTTGCTCAGGTCTGTATAATGAAGTTTCACTCGTGCAATGCTACCCATTGTTGCTTGTACAACTTTCGGATTATATATGTCGGCGGTGTCATTGCTGCAATAAATATCAGTAATGCCAAACCAGTCTGCAATGCGAATGATTGTTCCTAGGTTGCCAGGGTCCTGAACCCCGTCAAGAGCAAGATACAATGTTTCGTCATTATCTTTTATGATGGGTGCATCGTATTCAAACAATTTAAATATGGCAAGTACCATTTGGGGATGCTGCAAGAAACTAACTTTTGAAAGTTCTTCTTCTGTAACTTCTATTATTTCGTCAGCATTCACATTGTTGTTTGCCTTAATCCATTCATTTGTAGCCACAATAATCTTAGCTTGGTATTTTGCCAGCAGGTCGCCTACAACTTTGTGACCTTCAGCTACAAACACACCTTCGCCATTTCTAATCTTCTTGTGTTGAAGAGATTTGATATATTTTATTTTAGCTTTGCTAATCATACTTGCAAAAGTAACAATTATTATTGAGAAATTAAAAAACTTCGTATTTTATTTTGGTACAAATCAACTATCAAAAATATCATTTAATTCTCTATCATTTGAGTTGAGAACTAAATCATATGATTGCCTGTATGACTTCCATACTATTGAAACTTTATTCTTTATATCGTCGTTTATGTGATAAAACTTTAAAATACTGACTCCGAAGAGTTGTTTTAATAAATAAGCAAAACTCAAGTTGTCTATAATGAGTGCTTCTTGATTGCGTTTTTCTTCAGTTGGTATGGCAAAATAATCTGATTGCATTTTTTCTAACTCTAACATTATAGCAGGCTGAAATTCTTCTTTCTTGTATAACATCTTATATGCTGTCATCTTTGATATTAAATCAATATACTCTGCCGGACAATCTAATTTTACGCTTGACTTTATAACAGTAATTATTGTTATCAATGAATTTCTTAGCTTGTTACTAATATTAGTATCATTTACTATTTTTTTAGCTATCCTTTCCATTGATCTCCCTAGCCCATTAATGCTACCGCGACCTTGTACTTCTTTACCGTTTAAACATCCCTGCAAGGCCAAAGCGTAAGCTTTATTATGCTCGCCCATTTTATTATACATATATGCAAGAGTTATATAAGGCGCAATATAACTACGATCAATTTCGATTGCTTTATGCAAAAGTCGTAGTCCCTTTTGAATATCTTTTTGACTGTCTCTTGAAACCAGACTACCGCCTACATAATGATTAGCTTCTGCTTCATTTGGATGATATTTTAAAATTAAGTCAAAGTAATAATCAGATTTTCTAAGATTAATTTCTTCTTGTTCAAAATAAACACCTATTGCAAAAAGTATATTAAAATCTGTAGGTATTAAAGAATATACCTTTTCTAGTACATTATATGCAGCAGTTTTATCTTTTTTGTCATATAAATAAGACTCGTAAAGCGCTGTCCATGCAATTTCATTGGTGGGGGCAATCTGCAGAATTTCTTTTAAAGCTAGAATAGCATCATCTGTCTGATCATTATTCATGTCAGCAAATGCTCTTCTTAACAGAGTGTTAATATCATTATCCATATACTAAATATTTATATGTAAAAATTCTGCAACTTGCGTAAGCATGTTGTTAACGCGTTCTCTATATTTATTACATTTTATAGCATCTTTATATATTTTATTTTAGCTTTGCTAATCATACTTGCAAAAGTAACAATTATTATTGAGAAATTAAAAAACTTCGTATTTTATTGTTGTTTAATTTTTTGTTCTCACACAAAAATAGCATGTTCATGCATATTCCCACTGATGTGTTTTCTCTCTATGTGTATTAAATTTATTCTCTTACAAAGTTAAATAAAATTCCTATATACAAAATTCCTATGAAATACACCACGGTGGTTTGGCTTGTGGCTGGAGGCGTGAAGTCTCCAAAGAGCAACTGATAAGCCATTAATATACGATTCTGGGAGAGCTGCAATTCTCGCTTTACACAATTTATAGTATTTATAATGAAAATATTTTATTACATATAAAATTGCCAGAAAACAAAAAAACTCCAAAATGTTTAAAACAGACAAAAAACCTCCACGCATCATATAAGTAACTGGTGAGTAATTATTTATCGGTGGAGGATAATCTCCACTATCATCCACTATCATCCACCTTTTTGTAAACTATTGAGAAATATAGAGCTATTACTAAACGAAAATCTGGATTATCGCAAATAGAGAAGTAGTAAAACATATTTACTTTATGACCAATTTTAGCGACCAACAATTGCGTTTTATAGTAGAAATACAAGCGTTATAACGATATAAAGGAAACGTTTGATCGTAGAAACGCAAACGTTTGATCGTAGAAACAGAAACGTTTGATCGTAGAAACGGAAACGTTTGATCGTAGAAATGGAAACGTTTGATCGTAGAAACAGATGCGTCTAGCTTTTTTCACAGAATCCAGTTCGTTGAACTTCGGTCTATTGTGAAGGAAGGTGAGAGGGAAATCTTCTTTAACTTTGTTTACTTCGTCGGCAATTTGGCGGAAATAATGTTTTCGTAGATAGTGACGAGTTCAGTTCTTGTATAGAATTTTTCATCTTTTTCTTTTCTGATAATTGAAATTTTCATGTTCTAAAGCGTTTTTTATTCTTTTTTGTTTACAAAACAGTGCATGATAGTGGAGGATAGTGGAGGTTGTCATCCACGCCTAAAATGTTATTTATCAGAAACTTACATTATGCGTGGAGGTTATTTAATAGTTTTAGTACTTTTTCAGAATTTCATTATTTTTATGACTGTTCAGCTATACAAATGTAATAAAAAATACGTGTCAATGCAAGTTTTAAGGGACAAAAAACAGTAGGTGGCACGGTATAAAGAGAATAAAGACAGATTGTGCAAATGGAACTAACAACAATAACGGCCGTTCTCACGGAAATATCTTGCAAGTGAGAGCAAAGCAAAGTTTACTTGAGATATGCCGAGGACAGCTAGATATTCATGGAATAGAGGAAATGCAGAAACTAAAGAAATTAGCTTGAGTTAATTGCTCATGTAATTTTAGAAAAGCAATATTTAGTACTTATCATATTGGTTATTCCTACTAGATAAGAGAGTTTGCTTTATAAATGAAGAGAAAATATTGATGAAAAATCCATAAGTAATAAATCGACTTCATATATGCCTTAACATTTGTTTATGCCATCTGTGAAGTTATACTTTCAGTACTTATATAAGAATCTACTTTTCTATTTATCCTTCGACTGTTTCCAAGATGATTTTTCCATAAATTCTATCTTACTTGACCGTATTATTCATGTTGTTAATTAACCATGATATTTTCTCGTTTTGCACTCAATTTCAAATTTTCTTCATATCTTTGCATAAGATAAGGATGCACGTAGCAAAATATACAACGAAATCTGATTTGTTTGCTCTTGTTTGCATGTAAATAATGATAAATGAATAAAATTAAATTTTTAATATATATATCGGCAATAGTTCTTTTAATGTCGTGTAATGCTTCTAAGTTCGTACCTGAAAATAAGTATCTGCTTGAAAGTGTAAAAGTGCAATCGGACAATAAAGATCTTAATCCGACTATGCTTCAGGCGTACGTGCGTCAGAAAGCTAACTCTAAATGGTTTTCAATATTCAAAATACCTCTTGGAACTTACTCTTTGGCAGGAAGAGATTCTGCTAAATGGCTAAACAGAACTTTAAAGAATATAGGTGAAAAACCTGTTGTATATGATACTATCATGGCTGATCGTTCAGTTAATGATTTGACAACAGCTATGCGTAACATGGGATATATGCACGCTACAGCACAGATTAAGACAAAGATAAGAGGAAATAAGATAAAAGCTATTTATCTGCTGCATCCAGGAGAGCCATATTATATCAGTTCGATAAAATATGATATCAAGGATAGCGTAATAGCTAAACTCCTTGCCAACAAGGATATGCGCAGTCCATTTAAGGCAAGACTTGCGAGCGGAAGTAGATTTACCGTTGATGAGTTGAATGCTGAGCGAAAGAATATAACAAGTTTTCTTCTTGACAACGGATATTATAAATTTCATAAGGATTATATAATATTCAGTGCCGATTCTGCTAGAAATAGTAAAGACATAAATCTAGTATTACATCTTTTGCCTTATCGTGTCACTAGTGCTTCTCCCGACACTCTTCACCCATGTTATACGATAAACAAAATCAATTTTCTTAGTGGTGATACAGTAAGAATCCATCTAAGAAATAGTGTTCTTCGTTATTCTACGGCTTTGGAAGAAGGGAAACCGTATAAAAGTAGCGCATTACAAAGTACATATAATAAGTTTGCAAGGCTGCAGGCAGTAAGATTTACGAATATAAGTTTTCGTGAACATCCCGATACAACATTGTTGGACTGTGATATTCAGTTGAGTACGAATAAGCCAAACACGTTGTCTTTTCAACCAGAAGGAACAAATACTGCTGGTGATTTAGGTGCAGCTGCAAGTTTGACGTGGGAGAATAGAAATCTTTTTAGAGGTTCGGAATTATTCAGTATTCAGTTGCGAGGTGCTTTTGAAGCCATAAAGGGTTTGGAAGGTTATCAAAATCAGAATTACGAGGAATATAATATAGAGAGCAAACTTCAGTTCCCTAGATTTCTTGCTCCTTTCCTGTCAAACGGATTTAAGAAGCGCAGTAATGCAACATCAGAATTGTCTTTGAATTACAATCTGCAAAACCGTCCTGAATTCCACAGACGAATATTCTCTGCTGCATGGAGGTATAAATGGAACGAACCTCGCCACCATCTTTCATATCGTGTAGATCTTCTGGATCTAAACTATGTGTACATGCCATGGATAAGTCCCACGTTTAAGCATGATTATCTTGATAGTGTGAGCAATAGAAATGCCATACTTAGATACAACTACGAAGATTTATTTATCATGAAGATTGGTGCCGGTATTACTTACAATGACGGTATAAATGTAGTAAGGGCAAATGTTGAGACTGCAGGTAACATACTTAACGGACTGTCAAGAGCCTTTGACTTTAAGAAAAATAGCAACGGACAATATACCTTGTTTAATATAGCCTATGCACAATATGCGAAATTTGATTTCGACTTTACTCACTTGTTGAGATTTGATAATAGCAATTCTTTGGCAATGCATCTAGGATTTGGTATAGCATGGCCTTATGGAAACAGTACGATATTGCCTTTTGAAAAACGATATTTCTCAGGCGGTGCAAATAGTGTTAGAGGATGGAGTGTGAGAGAGTTAGGTCCAGGAAATTTCAAAGGTACTGACGGAAGAATAGACTTCATCAATCAAACTGGTGATATGAAACTGGATATGAACTTAGAATACCGAACATCTTTATTCTGGAAGTTTGATGGTGCCGCATTTATTGATGCTGGTAATATTTGGACTCTGCGTAATTACGCAGAACAACCAGGAGGACAATTCAAGATAAACGAGTTTTATAAGCAAATAGCTGTGGCTTATGGAGTAGGGTTACGATTAAATTTCAGCTATTTTATACTAAGATTTGATATGGCTATGAAAGCTATAAACCCTGCTTATGAAACCGAAAAAGAACATTATGCCATATTCCATCCGAATCTAAGCAGGGATTTTGATTTCCATTTTGCAGTGGGATTGCCATTCTAAATGAGATTATAAATCTCACTTGGAATCTTGCGCTTAAGTACTTCCAATTTAAAGTCTACCCCAGCTATAATTCCATGAGCTTTAAGAGTAGTTTCAATTGTCTTTTGCGCCAATACAGGATGATTGTTTTCTTCGCTTAGATGGCATAGCCATACATGCTTCAGTTCAGGCGTAGCGTATTCTGCTAATGCATTACCGCATTCAGAATTGCTCAGGTGACCGTTTGGTCCTAAAATCCTAACCTTAAGATGTGCAGGATAAGGTCCATTGCTAACCATTTCCTCATCATGGTTTGCTTCAATAACAAGATAATTAGCTTCACCGATGTATTGATGCATGTCATCAGTGATGTGCCCGATATCAGTCATCAAGACGAATATTATTCCGTCATGTTCGATCTTATATCCTACATTATCAGAGCTGTCATGAGGAACTTCGAAAGGCGTTACCTTAAAATCTCCAAGTTGGAAACTCTTATCCTTTTCAATGACTTTTACACAGCCATTGTTTATCTTTTTTCTAACGCAGTAATTATTCTCAATTCCATTATGTACAGAGTTGGTTGTATACACGCTGACGCTGTAATCATTACTTATACTGCCTACTGATTTAATGTGATCAGCATGGTCATGAGTTATAAGCAAATGATGTATACTCGTCATTTGTAATCCATAGTTCTTAAAATGCTTTTTCAGGGTTCTCACCCCAATTCCAGCATCAATAAGTAATCCGTCAGTTTCTGTATATAAATAGTAGCAATTGCCACTACTTCCACTGCCGAACGATATAAACTTCAGCATTATAATATTTCTTTTCTACAAAATTATTAAGAAAAGATGAAATTACCAAAGAATTTGGCTACCTTTGTCCTAAATTAATGAATTTAGTATGATTTTTAGGCTCTCAACGACAATAAAGAATACATTTTTTGCAATAATGTTGATTATTGTGATGTTAAATTTTGTTTCTTGCAATCATCCAGGAAGCGAAGACAGCCTAACAGAGAATGCAGATTCCTTTTCTTGCCATTACTTTAATTGGCAATATCAAAAAGCACTTCGTTATGTAACTCCAGAGTCAGAGAAATGGTTGAGATTTGAAGCTAGTCAAGTTCATCAAATTGATGTTGATATGCTTAAATCTATGGATGAAGGTGCAGCATGCGAGATAGGAGAGGTTGCATATCTTAACGATGATTCATTGGCAACTGTCAAAGTTGATGTTAAGAACTATCTAGAAAAAGATACTATTGGGGCAGCATCACATGTCGTGGAGAAAGCTACATTTGTATTGAACATGGTTTATAAAAATGACAAATGGCTTGTGAAGTTAAACTCTGTTCCTAGGAGATTGAAATAAAATACCCCAGTTTATACATAGTGAATGTAGACATATTAGGAGTTTTACCTATTAGTTTTGTTTCTAAATGTTTTTGGAATAATTTCCAATATAGCTTAATAATCCATTTTTGATGATAGCGCGATAATCTGTTGCTGATAGTCAATATACGTGAATATCCGTTCAACTCATTTGAAAACTTTTTTAAAGTTTGTAACCCTTCTTTTGTCTTTTCAAGATACTCACTGTTTGATTCGTAATTGTCTAATATCAATGGGTTATCAATATGAAGGATTTCAATATTGTTTTCTTTCAGTCTTTTCCCAAGTAACACATCCTCATATCCATAATTTCGTATTCTCTCGTCAAAAGGAATACTAAGTATGACTCTTTGTGAAATTAATAGATTTGCAGTATGTAGATCTTGATATCGGTGACAGTTTCGTTTTGCAGCAATATGTGCTTTCTCTGCGCTCTTCTCGTAAATGAATCTCAGATTGGAATTGTCACCAGAAGCTAAACTGTATCCTCCATATACAACTTCGTATTTATCGTCTTGTTCTAGATAATTGATGACATACTCGTCACAATCTAAACTCATGTCGCTGTCAATAAACAGCAACCATTTGTAGGTAGCTTCTTTTGCAAGAAAATTCCTTATAACTGATCTTCCAACATTTTCTTTCCTTATGATGTATTTTATATTGTCAAGTTCTAGAATTTCCTTGTTTACAATACGTGAATGTTCATCGCTGCTTCCGTCATCTGCAACGATAATCTCGTAGTGTAATCCTTCAATGTTTTCACATTGAGTACAAAGCGCTTTAACCAGTTCTACGCATATTTGGTTATAGCAGGGGATGAGTATGCTTAGCTCGCTTTTAATAATATGAAGTTTTACAGTTTATCTTTTAGAAATTTACCGGTAATGCTCTCTTCACATGCAGCAATGTCTTCAGGTTTACCTTCGCAAACAAGATTGCCACCTTTGTCTCCTCCGTCAGGACCAAGGTCTATCACATAGTCTGCACATTTAATTACATCTAGATTATGTTCAATCACAACCACAGTGTGACCTCTTTCTATCAATGCGTTGAATGCAGCGAGCAGACGTTGGATATCATGGAAATGAAGTCCTGTAGTTGGCTCGTCGAAAATGAACATCGTCGGATCTTGTTTCTCTTGTCCAATGAAGTAAGCTAGTTTTACTCTTTGATTTTCGCCACCAGAAAGACTGCTTGAATTTTGTCCCAGTTTAATGTATCCAAGTCCAACCTCAGCAAGAGGTTTCAATCTGTTTACAATAACCTTCTGATTGTATTCGCCGAAGAATTCAATAGCTTCGAGCACAGTCATATTCAGAATGTCATAGATGTTTTTTTCGTGGAATCTCACTTCCAGTATATCATGTTTGAACCTTTGTCCGTGGCATGCTTCACATTCAAGTACCAAATCTGCCATGAACTGCATCTCAACGTTTATAACTCCAGCTCCTTTACATTCCTCGCATCTACCACCTTCTGCATTGAACGAAAAATATTGTGCGGTGTATCCTTGTTGCTTTGCAAGTGGCTGATCTGCGAAAAGTTGTCTTATCGCATCGTATGCTTTTACGTATGTGGCTGGGTTTGAGCGTGTGCTTTTTCCTATTGGGTTTTGATCTACAAATTCCACATGTTTAATGTCTTGCCAATCACCCTCTAGAGATGTGTACTCTCCTGGAGCATCGGCAACCTCGTCAAGATGACGTTTTAGCGCAGGGTATAATATGCCCTTGATAAGACTTGACTTACCAGAACCAGAAACTCCTGTTACACATGTGAATATGTTGAGTGGAATCTTTACGTCGATACCTCTCAAGTTATTCATTCGTGCTCCATTGAGCTCTATATATTTATTCCAACTACGTCTTGATTTTGAGGTGGCGATTGAATATTCTCCCGTAAGATATTTCACTGTATATGAACGTGGATATTTTTCAACCAACGATTTATCCTTATCATTCAGTTCTTTTATATCACTTTCAAATACTATTTCTCCTCCGTTTGAACCAGCATCAGGACCTACATCAATGAGATAGTCTGATGCTCTCATTATCTCTTCATCGTGCTCGACAACCATTACGGTGTTGCCCAGACTTTGGAGATCTTTCAATACTTTTATTAGTCTGTCTGTGTCTCGACTGTGAAGTCCGATGCTTGGTTCATCCAAGATGTATAACGAACCCACAAGCGAAGAACCGAGTGATGTTGTAAGGTTTATACGTTGACTTTCGCCACCACTTAGGCTATTCGACTGTCTGTTGAGCGTGAGATATCCCAATCCAACTTCAACCAAGAATCCCAGTCGGTTGTTTATTTCTGTTATTAGGCGCTTGGCTATTCCTGCGTCATGCTCGTCAAGTTTCAGCTTGTCAAACCATTCTTTTAAGTTTGTAATAGGCATTTCTACAAGATCGGTTATACTCATGCCGCTGATCTTAACCCATCTTGCCTCTTTTTTTAGTTTGGTTCCATGACAGTCAGGACATACAGTCTTACCTCTATATCGGCTCATCATTACACGATATTGTATCTTGTATTGATTCTCCTTCACCATATGGAAGAAACTGTCAATGCAAATCTTAACTTTTATATTGAGTTTCTTTTCACATGGCAGACCATGCCACAACATATCTTTTTGCTTTTGTGTCAGCTTGTAATAAGGTTCGAAAATAGGGAAGTTATCTTCTGCCGCACGACGACAGAATTCAGTTTTCCAAACACCCATTTTATCTCCATGCCAACATTGTACGCATCCATCATAAACACTGAGCGATGAATTTGTTATGACTAGTTTCTCATCTATGCCAATTACATTTCCAAAACCTTCACAAGTAGGACATGCGCCTAGAGGTGAATTGAATGAAAACATATTATCATTAGGTTCTTCAAACTTGATGCCATCAGCTTCAAATCTTGTAGAGAATTCATATATGATGTCTCCAGGAAGGAATACTAATTTGAGTATTCCATCACCTTCATAGAATGCGGTTTCAGCAGAGTCTGTGAGCCTTGATATAGTATCTTTCGTGTCATCAACGCTCATTCTTGTTATTACAAGGTATAAATCAGATATATCTTTAGGCTTTTCGCCAGATAGAATATCCTCAATTCTTACTACATCGCCTTTAATGTACATTCTGGAATAACCTTCCTTCATATACATTTCTAGTTGCTTCTCCACGCTGCGTCCTTCAACAACATGTAGAGGTGCAAGTACCATGAATTTTGTTCCCTTTGCAAATGTAAGGCTACATTTCACTACATCTTCAGGAGTATGACGTTTCACTTCTTCACCACTTACTGGAGAATAAGTGCGTCCTATGCGTGCAAATAGCAGACGCATATATTCATAAATCTCTGTAGTTGTTCCAACAGTAGAACGTGGATTGCGTGAAATAACTTTTTGCTCAATTGCTATTGCTGGAGGGATGCCCTTAATAAAGTCGCATTCCGGTTTACTCATACGTCCCAGAAACTGTCTAGCGTATGATGAAAGGCTTTCTACGTATCTTCGCTGACCTTCGGCATATAATGTGTCGAAAGCCAGCGAAGACTTTCCCGAACCGGAAACACCGGTTATGGTAATAAATTTATTGCGAGGGATATTTAACGCAACGTTTTTTAAATTGTTTACGCGTGCGCCTTTTATCTCAATATATTCGTCCATAATAACTTTACTATTCTTGTCTTAATCGGCAAAGTTACTTAATTTTCATGACAATATACCTAATCTTTTGTATTTTTTATATATTACTGTTCCTGTAAGAATTCCTTGAATTCAGCAAAGCTGTTATTCATTTCAATACTTTGCTTTTTACCTTTCATGAATTCAGCCAGACGTGAAGGTATGTTGATGTCTATATTAAGAATGTCGTCAACCTTTTCCTTGAACTTAGCAGGGTGTGCTGTTTCCAGAAATACTCCAGTTTCTCCGTCCTTGAGTCCTTCTTTTAATGCACGGTAGCCACATGCTCCATGAGGATCTAGAATGTAGCCAGTTTCTTTATGGCAAGTCTGCATCGTGTCCTTTATCATGTTGTCTGTATATGTGGCTCCACTAATAAGATTTGTAATCTTCTCATGACTACCTCCAAACAGGTCGTATATACGTGCAAAGTTTGAAGGGTCACCAACATCCATGGCGTTTGCTAATGTCTGTTTGCTAGGCTTTGGTTCGTATTTTCCGCTTTGCAGATACTTGTAGAATATGTCATTGGCATTGTTTGCAGCTATGAATCTCTTGATAGGTAATCCCATTTCATGAGCAAATATTCCGGCACATATATTTCCAAAGTTTCCACTTGGTACGCATACGACCATATTGTCTGCCTTGTTTAGTTTCTTCAGTTGTGCATAAGCATAGAAATAATAGAATGCCTGAGGAAGGAAGCGTGCCACGTTGATGCTGTTGGCTGATGTAAGTTTCTTGTTTGCGTTCAATTCTTCATCCATGAATGCTTGTTTTACAAGAGTTTGACAGTCATCAAATACGCCGTCTATTTCTATGGCTGTTATGTTTTTGCCAAGTGTGGTAAACTGGCTCTCCTGAATCTTGCTCACTTTACCTTTTGGATAAAGTACGTCTACGTGTATGCCATCTACGCCAAGAAATCCATTTGCTACAGCTGAACCAGTATCACCGGATGTGGCAACAAGAACAGTAACAGATTTTTGACCTTCTTTCTTTATGAAATATTGCAGAAGTCTAGCCATAAATCGTGCACCTACATCCTTAAACGCAAGAGTTGGACCATGAAACAGTTCAAGAGAATATATGTTGTTTTCAACCTTTATAGCAGGAACGTCAAAAGATAGAGTGTCATATACGATGTCTTTCAACGCACTTGTCTCTACATCATCACCAAAAAATGCCTTTGCTACTTCAAAGGCGATTTCTTGAAACGACATGTTTTCTATGTTATCAAAAAATGCTTTTGGCAACTTATGGATATTTTCGGGCATATATAGACCCTTATCTGGAGCCAAACCCTTTACGACAGCTTCTTCAAGAGTTGCAATTGGTGCTTCTTTGTTTGTGCTATAGTATTTCATAACTTATTTTATTTTCATAAATGTTTCCATAAATTCATTCAATCTCAGCAAACCGTAACTTCCGCTGACACAACTCACTTCATCGTATGTGTTCACTTCATCTGGCTCAATTCCTTTATACCAGATGATAAAAGGTACTGGCTCTTTTACGTGCGTGCGTATTTCAACAGGAGTAGGGTGGTCAGGCAAAACTGCAATGCAAACAGGCTCATTCCAGTCTTTCACTTCTTCATATACAGTTTTTACGATTCTGGAGTCAAGATTTTCAATTGTTTTAAGTTTTAAATCTAAATCTCCGTCGTGTCCAGCTTCATCGCTAGCCTCAATATGTAGAAAAACAAAGTCCTGTTTCTTTAGAGCATCAATGGCAGCCTGTGCCTTTCCTTCGTAATTGGTGTCAGATAGTCCAGTAGCTCCTTTTACCTTAATGACATCAAGTCCTGCATAATGTCCTATTCCACGTATAAGGTCTACAGCCGAAATTACACTTCCTGTTTTGATATCAGGAAATAGTTGCATAAGCGTTTTCATGGATGGTCTGTAACCACCACTCCAAGGCCATATACTGTTTGCCTTTTCCAATCTTCCTTTATTAAAGGGATGTTCAGAAAGTAATTTCTGACTCTTTAATATCAGTTCGTTTATCAAATCAGCGGTTTCTTGAGGACTCATTCTTGAAGAATCAGTCTCAACATAATTATCTTCTGGTTTCACAAGAAGTTTCTTCCATTCCTCGTTTGGATGATCATGTGGTGGGGCACAAGTGATATGCTTGTTACCACCTTTTATCACAAGAAGATGGCGATATTGTATACCAGTGATGAATTTAATCTTGTCGTTGCCAAGTTTGTCATCAAGATATTTAATCAGCACATCTCCTTCTTCTGTGGTGAGATGTCCACCATGGTGATTCTTAATCAATCCGTTTTCCAACTCAATGATATTGCATCTTATAGCCATATCTTCTGGTTGCATGATGTATCCTATTGATGCAGCTTCGAGTGGTCCGCGACCTTCATATACTTTATTTAAATCATATCCAAGAATTGCAGTATTGGCTACTTCAGAACCAGGAAGAAAACCATCAGGAATGGTGCTTAATCTACCAGTACGTCCGTTTTTTGCCAACATATTCATGTATGGTGTTTCTGCATATTGCAGCAGAGTCTTGTTTCCCAATCTTTCAACTGCATGGTCTGCCATACCGTCGCCAAGTATGATGATATGTTTCATAATCCTAGATATTAGCAATTGACATTATATTTGCGAATACTCCGGCAGCCGTCACGCTAGCTCCTGCACCATAACCCTGAATTAACATAGGATATTCTTTGTATCTTTCTGTTGTCAGAAGTACTATGTTATTGCTTCCTTCAAGATTATAGAATGGGTGATTTCGCTCAATCTCTTTTAGTTCCACGCTTGTCTTACCACCATTCATAATAGCAACGAATCGCCATTTCTTGTCTTCGCTTTCAAGAACCTTTCGGCGTGTTTCAAAATCAGCGTCAAGTTTAGGAAGATTCTTCCAGAAATCATCAATGCTTCCATCAAAATATTCCTGTGGAACAAACAGATGTTTCTCCACATCTTCTTGCTCTACTCTGTAACCTGCTTCGCGTGCTAGAATTACAAGTTTCCTTACGACATCCTTTCCGCTTAAATCAATACGTGGATCTGGCTCGCTGTATCCTTTTTCTTTCGCTCTGTGTACTGTCTCGGAGAACGGAATATTACTGCTTATCTCGTTAAAGATAAAGTTTAATGTTCCGCTTAATACAGCCTCTATTTTTAATATCTTATCTCCAGAGTTTCTAAGGTCATTTATAGTTCCGATAATAGGAAGACCAGCACCTACGTTTGTTTCGAATCTGAATTTAACGCCACGTTTCAAAGCTGTCTTTTTCAGTTCCACATATTTGTCATATTCAGCACTGGCGGCAATCTTATTTGCAGCTATTACACTGATATTGTTTTCAAGAAAACTTTGGTATAATGCAGCTATATCCTTACTTGCTGTACAGTCCACAAACACACTATTGAATATATTCATTCCTAGTATTGCTTCTTTCAGCTTTTCAGGACTGCTTGCTTCTGATGTCTTCAATACATCCTTATAATTGGAAAGATCTATTCCGTCGCGATTTAATATTGCGTTCTTGGAACTTGCTATACCAACGACATTAAGTTTCAGTTGGCTTCTTTCCTTCAACTCTTCATACTGGTTGCGAATTTGTTCAATCAGTTTGCCACCTACAGTTCCGACTCCACATATAAATAAGTTGAGAACCTTGTATTCTGAAAGGAAGAATGAGTCGTGAAGAACATTCAGTGATTTCCTTAATGATTCACTTTTTACGACGAATGATATATTTGTTTCACTGGCACCCTGTGCACACGCTATAACACTGATACCGCTTCTTCCTAAAGTTCCAAACAGTTTACCTGCAATACCAGCGGCATGTTTCATGTTCTCACCTACAATGGCTACGGTGGCAAGTCCGCATTCTGCATGCATTGGGAACATAGCTCCGTCTTCAATCTCGGTTGCAAATTCTTCATTCAGCACTTTTACAGCCTCTTCTACATCTTCCTCCCTTACACCTATACTGGTTGAGTTCTCAGAAGATGCCTGTGAAACCATAAATACGCTTATTCCTTCATTGGCAAGAGCTGTAAAGATTCTGCGGTTTACACCAATGACACCAACCATAGAAAGACCAGTCACGGTGATAAGTGCAGTTCCGTTGATAGAACTTATACCCTTGATTGGTTTCTTGTCATCATTGATCTTATTCTTTATTATTGTTCCTTGATTTTCAGGGTTGAATGTATTCTTAACCCTGATAGGAATATTCTTTATACATACTGGGTATATTGTTGGAGGATATATTACCTTAGCACCAAAGTTACACAACTCCATAGCTTCAATATAACTTAATTCGTTAATTGTGTATGCAGTCTTGATAACTCTTGGATCGGCTGTCATGAAACCATCTACATCCGTCCATATCTCCAATACTTCGGCATTCAGTGCAGCTGCAATAATGGCTGCTGTATAGTCGCTTCCTCCACGTCCAAGATTTGTTATCTCGTCAGTATCAGTGTCACGACTGATAAATCCGGGAATCAATGAAATATGAGGAAGGTCTTTAAATGTATTTTTTACTAACTTATTTGTTAATTCACTGTCAAGTGCATTTTTGCCATTAATACGTTCGGTCTTGATAAATTCGCGACTGTCAAACCATTTTGCACCTTTTATCAGAGCTGCAACGATATTACTTGACAGACGTTCACCGTAACTAACGATAGCGTTCTGTGTTTTTTCGCTTAAATCATGTATCAGATAGACACCAAAATAAATGCTTCTCAATTGTTCAAATAGAGAATCTACGGTATTGAATAAGTCTTCTCGTTTTTTTGTATCTGTGATAATTGTGTCTATCATCTTATGATGACGATCAACCATTTGGTCGAATTCGTATTTCCAATTATCATCGTGTTGTAGTGCCAATGTTGATGTGGAAATCAATTTGTCCGTTATGCCACCAAGTGCACTTACAACAACTACTATCGGCTGTTTTTTAGCCTCTTTCTCTACAATACTCTTTAAGCTAAGAATGCTTTCTACGGAACCAACAGATGTTCCACCAAACTTTAATACTTTCATTTACTAATGGTTTTAATTTGTGCGACCACTTGACAATAGTGGCTTTTCGCTAACGAAATCAGACTTTAATTGTCGGTTATAATCATAGCCGAGTCTTAAAACCAGCAGTACAAAAGTGGCAAATAACTCGAAAAATACATCAAAACCTTACAATTTGAATGAATTCATGGGCAAAAATACTAAGAATTATTATTATGACCAACTAATTCATTGATAATTTCCATTTTAGCTTCATTTTTTGTAACTTTGTACCCATGATAAATGAATATCAAATTCGTGTTTTGCCACAGGTGGCTTACACTGAAGAGAATATAAAACAGTTTATAGCTGAAGATAAAGGATTAGACATTCGCACCATAAATCAGGTGAGAGTGCTTAATAAAAGTATTGATGCTAGACATAGACAGGTATTTTTCAACTTAAAGGTTCGTATATATATAAATGAATTCCCACAGGATGGGCAGTATGTCACTACTGAATATCCTAATGTTGAGAATTGTCCACAAGTAATTGTTGTGGGAGAGGGACCTGGTGGACTTTTCGCTTCTTTAAGATTAATAGAACTAGGTATTCGCCCTATTGTTATTGAACGTGGAAAGGACGTGCGTGAACGAAAAAAGGATCTTGCTTTAATTACAAAGACTCAAAAAGTTGACGACGAAAGCAATTATAGTTTTGGTGAAGGCGGTGCTGGTGCTTATAGTGATGGTAAACTTTATACTCGTAGCAAGAAGCGTGGATCAGTAAATAAGGTTCTTAACGTTTTCTGTCAGCATGGAGCTTCTGAATCTATCCTTGCTGATGCTCATCCACATATAGGAACTGATAAGTTACCTGGCGTTATTGAGAATATGCGTAATACCATTATTGCTTGTGGTGGCGAGGTGCATTTCCTTACTAAGATGACGAGTCTTATACTTGAAGGTGATAAGGTTGTTGGTGTTGAGGCCGTTTCTTTGAATGATGAGAAACAGATGGAATTCCATGGTCCTGTAATCCTTGCCACTGGTCATAGTGCACGTGACGTATATCGCTATCTTAATGATTCTAAGATTGAAATAGAGGCAAAAGGTATTGCAGTAGGAGTTCGTCTTGAACATCCTAGCGAACTGATTGATCAGATACAGTATCACAATAAAGACGGTAGGGGCAAGTATCTTCCTGCTGCTGAATATTCTTTTGTAACACAAGTTGACGGACGTGGTGTGTATAGTTTCTGTATGTGTCCTGGTGGTTTCGTCATACCTGCTGCTACAGATAAGGAACAGATTGTTGTAAATGGTATGAGTCCAAGTAACCGAGGTACTGCATGGAGTAACAGCGGTATGGTTGTTGAGGTTCATCCTGAAGATTGCGCAAAGATGACTGGCGATGAGAACGAAGATGCTCTAAGCGTTATGAGATTTCAAGAGCAGTTTGAAAAGAACTGTTGGCAACAGGGCAATATGAGGCAGACTGCCCCTGCACAGCGTATGTCTGACTTTGTTAACAAGCATCTCAGTTACGATTTACCAAAGAGTTCTTATGCTCCTGGACTGATAAGTAGTCCTTTACATTTCTGGATGCCAGAATTTGTCAGTTCCCGTTTGCAGGAAGGCTTTAAGACTTTTGGTAAAAATGCTCATGGATTCCTTACAAATGAAGCTGTAATGATTGCAGCTGAAACAAGAACTTCTAGTCCTGTACGTATACTAAGGGATAGAGAAACTCTTCAGCACGTACGTATTGCTGGACTTTTCCCATGTGGTGAAGGAGCTGGATATGCTGGCGGTATTGTTTCTGCTGGTATTGATGGTGAGAGATGCGCAGAAATGGCTGCCGAATATGCTAAAAAGTAATAGAAATATTATATAAATAAAAAAGGAGAATTTCTGTTGAAATTCTCCTTTTTATATTTTAGTGTGTCGCTTGCCACCATGCAGTGTTTTTCTTTGCATTCACTACTGTCGAATTCAAAGTAGGATCACTTATCGTTACTCCGCTGAAAGTATTTATCTTGAATGTGTTGTATGGATATTTGGGATCTGTTTCTGCGCGATATGCGTTACCATACGCCGTATATATATATGGTGTATAAACCTTATAAGGTACAAGATTTTCAAGAGCTGTCTTGAAGTTTGTACTAAGCGGTGCTGTAACTCCCAATTGATCTACGTATGAACCTAAATCAAAAAACACGTTATTGTCATAACCATCAAGGTATTGTACCGAACTAAGTTTTGACTGGTCAAAAGTATACGTCGCGTTGATGTCTTTCATCACACTTGCCATCTGCTTTATTGCATCACCGCATTTTATAGCTGATAAAGCTCCATAAGGATAAGCGTTATTAGCATAATAATTGTAGAAAGTCTTGCAAATGTTGTCGTAATCTGGCGTACCAAGCATATACTTAAACAATGTGTCATAAGGGAAACCGTCTCCCATAACCTCACTTGTTGACGCTACAAGATAATTGCTGACATCTCTCAGTTCGTATGCAGTTTCAACGTTAGCCATATAGCAGTCATCAAAACTAACAAATTCAACCTTCTTCATTGCTGAGTTTGCTATTGCATAACTCAAATCACTTAAGTCATACTGCAATTCTGATCCTTGACCTCCAAAAGCTCTACTTGCTCTTGGCATTGTAGTGTCACTTCCTCGTGGAGTCCATCCACTTCCGTGACACCCAACAAGAATAGAATACGAACCAGTGTTACTATATGAACTTACTTGATTCAGCAAACTTGTTAAGTTCTCCTTTGTTACCGCATTGTTACTGGCGTTTGCGAGTAATGTGTCAAGCTCACATTTTTTTAATGTGATATTGTATTTCATTCTGAACATTACAGCTTTGCTAGCACTATTGGCTTTGTACACAATAACATCAGTACCTTTGAGTCCGCCATTTGTATTTATAGCGTTCTGCATAGATTTGATGTTTACGTCGAAGTAATCTGTAAGAGCTCCGTTACTACTTGTTGTAGAACCAGTCCAAGGCATGTATACGAATATGGTCTTTGTTGTATTCTCATATTCATAAACAGTTTTAGAGTCATCATGGTCACAGCCAACAAGAGTGATGGCTGTGAGAGTGACAAACAGTAATGTTAGAATTTTCTTCATATATATTATTTCTTTTTAAGTTCCTCAATAGTCTGCTTTAGTGCAGCTATCTTTTCTTCAGAGTCACTTTCCTTCTTACGTTCAAGGGCTATTACAGCTTCAGGAGCATGAGCGACGAAGTTCTCGTTGCCTAGTTTCTTGCGAATACCGATAAGGAAACCTTCAAGATGTTTTATTTGGGCTTGTGCCTTTTCGATTTCAGCTTCAATGTCAATAAGGTTGCCAACAGGAACAGCATATTCGTCTGTGCCAACCATGAATCCGCTTGCGTCTGCTGTTTTCTCAGCAACAGTGTTTATTGCGCTAAGGTTAGCCATTTTGATGATGACGTCGTTGTAATTGGCAAACTTATTTTCACCTACAGTCTGGAGTTCAAGAACTTCTTTTGGTGCAATATTCTTCTGATTGCGCACAGTACGTATACCAGATACAATCTGCTTCACTGTTTCTATGTCAGCTGCAAGTTTGCTTTCTTCACTTGTTATAGTAGGAATATCAAGTGTTGCACACATAATGCTCTCACCGTCTTTACGTTCTGCAATCTGCTGCCACAACTCTTCTGTAATAAATGGCATGAAAGGATGAAGCATCTTCAGCAATGCATCAAAGAATTTGATTGTTGCGTCAAATGTCTTCTTGTCTATTGGCTGTGCACTCCCATCAATATAAGCAGGCTTAATCATTTCAAGATACCAACTTGAGAACTCATCCCAGAATAGTCTATAAACAGTCATCAGAGCTTCGCTTATGCGGTACTGCTTAAACTGCTCCTGCATATCGGCGTTAACTTCCTTCAGTTTGGCATCAAACCATTTAACGGCTATCTTGCTTGCTTCTGGTTGCTCGATATCGGCAGTCTCCCAACCCTTGATAAGTCTGAATGCGTTCCATATCTTGTTGTTGAAGTTACGGCCTTGTTCACAGAGACTCTCATCAAACAGAATGTCATTTCCGGCTGGTGCACTAAGCATCATACCCATACGTACACCGTCTGCACCATATTTCTCAATAAGCTTAATTGGGTCTGGAGAGTTTCCAAGACTCTTACTCATCTTTCTGCCCAAACCATCACGTACGATGCCAGTGAAATATACATGCTTGAATGGGAATGTATGGCGATACTCGTATCCTGCCATAATCATTCTTGCTACCCAGAAGAAGATGATGTCTGGACCAGTTACCAAGTCGCTAGTAGGGTAGTAGTAGTTTATTTCCTCGTTATCAGGGTTGTTTACTCCGTCAAATACAGATATAGGCCACAACCAAGAAGAGAACCATGTGTCAAGGCAGTCGCTTTCCTGATTCAGGTCTTCTGCCTTAATGTTTGCATTCTTCTTCTTCTTTGCCATTTCAAGAGCTTCTTCTGCGCTTTCGGCAACAACAAAGTCATTCTTTCCTTCTGCGTTTACGAAATAATATGCAGGAATACGATGTCCCCACCACAACTGACGACTTATACACCAGTCTTTGATATTCTCCAACCAGTGGCGATAAGTGTTCTTGTATTTCTTTGGATAGAATTCAATCTCGTCATCCATAACAGGTGCTAGGGCAATGTCAGCAAAGTGCTCCATCTTCAGGAACCACTGTGTAGAAAGTTTCGGCTCGATAGGAACGTTTGTACGCTCAGAGAATCCAACTTTGTTATCGTAGTCCTCAATCTTTTCCATCAGACCAGCATTCTGCAAGTCTTTTGCAATCTGCTTGCGCACGTCCATACGATCCTGACCAACATATAGTCCGGCAGCCTCACTTATTGTTCCGTTGTCGTTGAAAATATCTATAGTCTCTAGTCCGTGTTTCAGTCCTAGTGCATGGTCGTTAATATCGTGTGCAGGAGTTACTTTTAAGCAACCTGTACCAAACTGTATGTCAACATAGCTGTCTTCAATAACAGGAATCTCACGATTTACCAATGGTACTATTACGTGCTTGCCCTTCAACCAAGTATTCTTAACGTCTTCAGGGTTGATACACATTGCAGAGTCGCCCATGATAGTTTCAGGACGTGTTGTAGCTACAACTGCGTAATATCCATTTTCGTCCTTATGCATCACGTTGCCTTCTTCAACCTGTTTGCAGTCGCTTTCAACAACACGATATTTTAGATAATATAGTTTTGAGTGTTCATCCTTGTATATAACTTCCTCGTCAGATAAAGCAGTCTGTGCTTTTGGGTCCCAGTTCACCATGCGCACGCCACGATATACAAGTCCCTTCTTGTATAGGTCACAAAATACTTTTATAACGCCTTTGCTGCGTGTTTCGTCCATTGTGAATGCAGTACGTTCCCAGTCGCAAGAGCAACCAAGTCGGCGCAACTGTTTAAGGATGATGCCACCGTGTTCGTTTGTCCAGTCCCATGCGTGACCAAGGAATTCGTCACGTGTCATGTCTGTTTTCTTAATGCCTTGTTCAGCAAGTTTGTTTACCACTTTAGCCTCTGTAGCTATACTTGCGTGGTCTGTACCAGGAACCCAACATGCGTTTTTGCCTTCCATGCGTGCACGACGTACAAGAATATCCTGTATAGTATTGTTAAGCATGTGGCCCATATGAAGCACTCCTGTAACATTAGGTGGTGGAATAACCACGGTATAAGGTTCGCGTCCGTCTGGCTTACTGCTAAATAGCTTGTTATTAAGCCAGTATTCATACCATTTTGATTCCACGTCTTGTGGATCATACTTACTTGCTAGTTCCATATCTAAATCTTATATTTATTTTTATGTATTTATAAGGTGCAAAATTACGAAATAAATTTCAATTATGAAAAAAAAGCACCTTAATCTTGAACCATATTGCTTGTTGATTTGGTAAATTATATCAATTCGAAGATTCTTTATCATTTGGGAACAATAAATCTCTGTCTTTCTTTATTGCGTGTTCTGTCCACTCTGTTGGCGTGAATTTCCAGTTTGTGTGTGCTTGAGGATTTATGTGTTGATGACTTTCGATATATTCCATGAGTAATCTTCGTTGGTCCTTGTCGCTGATGTACTCTATTCGTGAAGCTATCTCTTCAAATGGAATGCCGGCACCTTTTGTAAGCAGTTCTCCGCCTCCGTTTCCACGATAGCTGTTCATCGCTACTTTATATGTATTTTCTTCGCTGAATGGTCTTCCGTCAGACATACGTAATATCTTTACTTTATGTCCTTTTTCCTTAGTCACGTCAACCTCGTAGTCTATTCCTGCTGCAGAATCGAAGTTAAACGCTAGGTTACGCCAATGGTGTTTGCCATTATTGTCAATATCCATAAGCATGATATGGTCATCCTTTGATTTCATTGTGTCTACCCATTGATAATAGCTCATCTCCAAAAGGTTGTGTATTTCCTTTCCCGACATTCTTATAGCATACAGTTGATTTTCGTATGTATATAGATTGAACATATCGCTCACGCGAATTTCTCCTTTTTTTATACATGCATCAAATTGTAGCGGTGCGTTTAGTGATATGTCTGCTCCTGTTGTTTCCAGTTGCACGTCGTGTATGAAATCACTGAATGGAGCTGGGCCAAAGAAACTGTCTTTTGTGAATATAGATTCTTCAATGGTTCCGATTTTGCGATTTACGTATTTTTTCACATCTTCCATATCGTCGGTGAAGTGGGAGAGGAACTCCTTGTCAGGCAGTTCTTCTTCAATATTTACGATCTCACTTTCTATATCTTCCAATAGCCAACCATTTTGAGTCTTATTTGCTTTGATTGTTGATTCGCTTATATAATAAGCATTGCTCGACGGATTTATAATGTTTATTTTTTTTGTATTGCCAAATGTTTGTACAACGTGTTTTAGTCTATGGTCATGTCCGCAGAGAATAAGATCTATTCCGGCTACGTTGGCAGCCGTTTTAATACTTTCGTTTTCTCCTATTCCGTTGTCGTTTATGCCACCTTCAAATCCTGAATGAAATAGTCCGACAACGATGTCTGCATGTTCTATTTCCCTTACGTGTCTGGTCCATTTATCCATACATTCTGGAATGCCTTCAAACTTCATTCCGCTCCATAGATGTTCATGTAGCCAATGCGAAATTGTAGGTGTCAGCATACCGATTATCGCAATACGCAAACCGTTAATTTCCATCATCTTGTATGGCTTAAAGTATGGCTTTAATGATTTTGTATCAATCACGTTAGCAGCAAGAATATCACAATTGGTCTCTAAACAATATTTATCATATACTTCGTGTCCTGTTTCGATGTCGTGATTTCCTATTGTCTGAGCGTCATATTCCATCATGTTTATTACCCTTGCAGCTACGTTTGTCTTTTTAGTGTTTATGTAGTTGCAGTAATAACAAGTCGGTTGCCCCTGTAATATGTCACCACCGTCAAGAAGTATAAGCCTTTCTCCGTATTCTTTTCTCAATCGTTTTACATAGGTAGACACCCTTGTAAGCGATCCTTTGCGTTTGCATGAATTAATGAAGTCATAAGGGAAAAAACTTCCGTGTACATCAGTAGTGTGTATTATCTTTATTTCCAAGTGATTGTTCATAAATTTCTATATATTTTTTTGCGATTGTAATATATTCATGATGTCTTTTAATGTAAAGTATACTGTCGCTTTTCATCTTGTCAATGTTGTTGGTATTGCTCATCAGGTATTCTATTGCCGTCACCACTCCATCATAGCATGGAGCTGTATTTACAATCGGTCTCAGTTCATGTTCGTTGATGATATTGTAGTTTTCTTCTTCACCTCCGCCAATGCAGATAATTCCGTTGCTCATAGCCTCCAGTGAGTTCATCGATGGTGTGTAACTGTATAGCTGGTCAAGAATTGCATCAGAACCGTTCATCATCTTTATGTAGTCGTTGAAGGGTATGCTTTCTGCAATGTTCAGTTCAATCCTGTCACCATACTTTGCCTTCATGTCCTCGGCTGCCTTCAGCATGATGTCTGTGCCCTTATATATGCTGCGTTCTTTGTTTATGCCGATAAATAGTTTCAAGGTTCCATCAAACATTCTTGGCTGTGTGTTTTTGGTAATTATCGGGTAGGGACAGAACTTAGTTTTGTTTTCGAATATTGGTTTATAGCATGCCCAATATTCATATAATCCTGCTACAATGTTGTCGCAGTCTTGTGCGATATATTTATTCAGTTTTTCCTTTTCGGTATCAATCCAGTCTTTTCTGTATTTTATAGCTTCTTCGTCAATGCGTAGTTTATGTCCTATGTTAAAGTCGCTGTATCTCAGTGGCATTCTTGTAATACATTCATGCACCCAGTAATAATCCATCCCGAAAGCTCCCATTATAATACATTTGTTGTGCCTTCTAAGATAGTTGTAAAATATATAATGCCTTTTTGCCTTCAGTTCAAAAAACAATGGGTTAATCAGTTGCACAATGTCAAATCCTCTCATCTTAGGTAATAGTGCAATTAGTTTAGCATATAGCATCACGCCTCCCACACTCCCTTTCTTTCTGCTAACGTCATAGTCACGTGGATAGTCTTTCCAGAAGTCGCCATTTGAGACAACTACAACATGATGTCCCAATTCTCGCAAGCCTTTTGCAAGAGTTGCATGTACGTTACTGTATTCTCCTATCAAGAGTATTTTCATATTGCTGTTGCAATAATTAATCTTCTTCCTATAGCGTTTTTGCTCATCTTTCTGAATAAACTGTATTTTCTTGTATATTTCTTGTCTGGAAGCGGAAATAGTCCACGTCTTCTCAGTCTTTCGCATGCGTCGTTAAGATGCGAGTAGCTGTGAGTCAGTCGTGCTGTGTTGTATAGGTAGTCCATAGACAATTGTGCTATTCGTCTCTCCATTGCAGCTCTTTCCGCTTTTGGCAGTTTGTCAAGCATATCATGCAAATGGAATATGATAGATTCATTTTCTTCCAGTCTTTGAACTTTTGTGCGCTTGTTTATTTCATGGACTACAGAGTTGCTTCTCTGTCTATAGAAATATGCTTTTGATGGGATAGTGAAAAGTCTTTCTGCACGTATAATCAGCTGTGCGGTAAACTCTTCGTCCTCCCCAAACTTTATATTTCTGTTGAATCTCAGACTCATGAGGATGTCTTTCTTGAATATGTACCCCCATGCCATGCCTTTTATATTGTTGTTGTGCATGAACTCTGCACCCGAAAACGGACCGTCATACATTTCAGTTACTACAGAATCATTCTTGCTTGTATGCTCAAACATCACCATGTCTGGGTTGTGATATCTAGCAATGTCAAGGCAATGCTCGTAAGTGGCACTGATTAGATAGTCGTCACCGTCAACAAACTGGATATATTTTCCATGTGCAATGTCTAGTCCTATATTACGTGCCGCACTTGCTCCGTTGTTAGGTTGCCAAAGATACACAATATTTTTGCATACGCTTGTCAGACTGTTGAGTGCAGGCAAGTCGCTTCCGTCGTCAATTACTATAATCTCTCGTTCATCAATGCTTGTTGATAGTTTCGTAATACTCTCCACGCACTCTTTCAAAAGTTCTGCGTTAAGATTATACGTCGTGATAATGAATGTTACTAACGGTTGTGTGCTATTATGCGAAATAATTTGTGAATCAAGCATAGTCTTTTAATTCCTAATAAATGATATAGAGCCAGTTTGAGAGTCCCTCTGTATGGTAATCCGTCTTCAATAAGAATATTTCCTCCCATACGGTACACGTCAAGTTGTATGTTAATTATATATTTAAAATATCTGTCGTCGCAAGTCTCTTTCATAATTGCTACATGTGTTTCAAGCATACTTTCCATTTGCTTTACATGAGCGTTTGCCGTAAGTCCGTCGCCATTGTATATGTAGTTATACGTACCGATTTCCGTCGTTGCTACTACATTGCATTTCTTCAGTAGTCTTGGCAATATCTCTACGTCCTCAAATATGATACCTGTCTTGTATTTAGTGTCATCAAATAATGACCTTCTATATATTTTGTTGCAAGCATAGGCGTGTTTATATGCCCTTTCTTCAAGCCAGTATGCCTTTATGTCATTGTATTCACGATTATTGAATTTCAGTTTTCTGTTTTTTCGTGAATAGTATCTCTCGTTTATTGAGTATTCCAATATGTCATATTCCGGATGCTTGTCAATCAACTCAAATAATCTGCTATATGTTCCAAGCTCCAGACTGTCGTCGCTATCTATGAAAGTGATATAATCACCTGTGGCTGCGTCAATACCATAGTTACGTGCTTCACTCAGTCCACTGTTAGGCTTGTGAATCACGGATATTCTTGAATCCTGAGCTGTGTATTCATTGCATATATACGGTGTTCCATCTTGCGATCCGTCATCTACCAATATTATTTCCATATCGGTAAAATCCTGTGCAATGATAGAGCTTATGCATCTGCATATTGTAGCTCCAGAATTATAAGCTGGTATTACAACTGATAGTTTCATAAGTGCAAAAGTAATAAAAAAAAGTAAGTATTTTGTAATTTCATATAAAATTAGTACTTTTGCAATATTAATAAATTAAATTATGAAAGAGGTAATTATTAAAGATGATATATTACAGAAGGCTGCCGAAGAAGGTATGGATGCCTTTGTTGATGTTTTCACAAATGCTATACTTGACTCAATTGATGGTCAGTTGACAGCTGAAAACATGTCGCAGCTTAATTCCGACCAGATAACGCTGCTTGCTTTCCATTACCTTCATGACGAGGTTATGGATGGTGGATTCGTACAGTTGATTCACAATGGTCTCGGTGCCTTCATCTACATGAACCCTACAGACAAGGCTTTTCGTGAATGGGGATTGCCGGAATTGTTTAAGATAATAAACAAGAGTCATCGCCTGTATGCCAAGTATCATGAGGAAATTGAAAAAGACTGTACCGACGAGGAATTTATGGCAATGTTTGAACAACATGCAGAGTTTGACGACTTTGATGATGAGTTTGTCGAAAATGAAGAAATGTTCGTGTCAAAGGTAGCTAATTATATCGATCAGCATATTGATAATTTTGCAAAGATTGAAAAATGAATAAGGAAGAACAGGAACGAAGAAAGAAAAGTCCCGTACAGATAAGAAACAAGAAGGCTTCTTTTGAATATTTCTTTGTCGACACGTTCACTGCAGGTATTGTACTTACAGGAACAGAGATAAAGAGTATTCGCGAAGGTAAGGCTTCTTTGGTTGATTCTTTCTGTGTCATCTATAATGGTGAGATGTGGGTGAAGGGAATGAATATCAGCCCCTATTTCTATGGTTCGTTCAGTAACCATGAGGCTAGACGTGATCGTAAATTGCTGCTTACCAAGCGTGAGCTCCATAAACTTGAGGAAGCAACAAAGCAGGTGGGTTTCACTATCGTACCTGTTCTTATATTTCTCGATAGTCACGGACGTGCAAAAGTTGATATTGCTCTTGCAAAGGGTAAAAAGGAATTTGACAAGCGCCAGACTTTGCGTGAAAAGCAGGATAAACGTGAAATGGATAGGGCCGTCAAGCACTTCTAGTATAGGCATCTTGTTGCCTATACTTTGTTTTAGTATTTTAGCAGGATAAGTTTATTGTTTTGATTATGAGAAGTTTAAAAGATTTAGCTAAAGAAAAGATTTTGATTTTAGATGGTGCGTTGGGCACTATGGTGCAATCGTATGATCTCTGTGAAGATGACTTCCGTGGCAACATGTTTGCCGACATCAAAGGTCAGCTTAAAGGAAACAACGATGTGCTTTGCTTAACCAAGCCTGAAGTCATAATGGATATACATCGCAGGTATCTTATTGCCGGTGCTGATATTATCGAGACTAATACTTTTTCTTCTCAACGCATCTCTCAAGCTGATTATGGACTTGAAGCTCATAGCTATGATATTGCTCTTGCTGGTGCTAAATTGGCAAGAAAGGCAGCTGATGAGTTTACGTCTGATGAAAAGCCTAGATTTGTAGCAGGTTCTATTGGACCTACAAACAAGACTTGTTCCATGAGTCCAGATGTAAGTAATCCTGCTGCAAGAGATGTTACCTATGATGATTTGTTTGATGCTTATAAAGAACAGGTTAACGGACTCCTTGATGGTGGGGTAGACGCATTGCTCATCGAAACGATATTTGATACTCTTAATGCAAAGGTTGCCGTTGATGTAGCGCAGACCGTTATGGAAGAACGCGGGTTAGATCTTCCAATAATGCTTAGTGTCACCGTGAGCGACCTTGCCGGAAGAACTCTTAGCGGACAGACCTTGGATGCCTTTTTAGGAAGCATAAGCGAATACAACATATTTTCTGTAGGATTGAATTGTTCGTTTGGTGCACGCCAGATGAAACCATATCTTAAGGAACTTTGCAAGAAAGCTCCTTATTATATTTCTGCTTATCCTAATGCCGGACTTCCTAATTCAATGGGACTTTATGATGAGACTGCTGAGAGCATGTCGCCTCAGATTGCCGAGTTTATTGATGAGGGACTTGTTAACATTGTTGGTGGTTGCTGTGGCACCACTGATGAGTTTATCAGGATGTATGATGAAATGGCTCGTGGAAAGAAGCCGCATGTACCTGTCGCTAAATCTAGTTCTATGTGGCTTAGTGGTCTAGAACTGCTTAATGTAACTCCAGAGGTCCAGTTTGTCAATGTCGGTGAGCGTTGCAATGTTGCAGGAAGTCGTAAGTTCTTGCGTCTTATTCAGGAAAAGAAATATGATGAGGCTCTCAGTATTGCGCGTAAACAGGTCACTGATGGTGCTCTCGTTATTGATGTAAACATGGATGACGGATTGCTTGACGCAGAGACCGAAATGGTTAATTTCCTTAATCTTGTCGCTTCAGAACCTGATGTCGCAAAAGTTCCTATCATGATTGATTCCAGCAAATGGGATGTAATCGTTGCTGGTCTGAAGTGTGTTCAGGGTAAAAGCATTGTCAATTCTATATCACTTAAAAACGGAGAAGCTGAGTTTATCAGTCATGCACGAGACGTTAAGAAGTATGGTGCTGCTGTTGTCGTGATGTGCTTTGACGAGATAGGACAAGCCACAACCTACGAACGTAAGATTGAGATTGCATCACGTGCTTATCATATTCTTACAGAGACAGTTGGACTGAATCCGCTTGATATAATTTTCGACCCTAATATCCTTTCTATCGCTACAGGAATAGAAGAGCATGATAACTATGCTGTCGACTTTCTAAACGCTACTGAATGGATCAAGAATAATCTTCCTGGTGCTCATGTCAGTGGAGGAGTGAGCAACTTGTCTTTCTCTTTCAGAGGCAACAACTACATTCGTGAGGCTATGCATGCCGTATTCTTGTATTATGCCATAAAGAATGGTATGGATTTCGGAATCGTCAACCCTGCTACGAAGGTTATATATTCGGATATTCCACAAGATCAACTTGCTATAATAGAGGATGTTGTACTAAATAGAAAACCTGGTGCAGCTGATACGCTTATTGATTTGGCTAATAAGATAAAGGAAGAAGAGGAAAAAGCTAAAGAGGAAGGCAATAGTGGTCCTGTTTCTGTTAAGAGTTCTGCCAGTGATGAATGGCGCAATAATGATCTTGAAAGCAGACTTGCTTATGCCTTGCGAAAAGGTATAGGTGACTATATGGAACAGGACATACATGAGGCTCTTGAAAAATATCCTCATGCCGTGAACATCATTGAAGGACCTTTGATGAGTGGAATGAATGAGGTAGGTGTATTGTTTGGTGAGGGCAAGATGTTTCTTCCTCAGGTTGTCAAGACCGCCCGAACAATGAAGCAGGCAGTAGCTATTCTGCAACCTTATATTGAAGCAGAGAAGATAGAAGGATATTCTAAAATGGGAACTGTTATCCTTGCCACTGTCAAGGGGGATGTTCATGATATTGGCAAGAATATCGTTGGTGTTGTCATGGCGTGCAACAACTATAATGTTATTGATTTAGGAGTTATGGTTCCTGCCGAGCAGATTGTTAAGAAGGCAATTGAGTTGAAGGCTGACATAATCGGTTTGAGTGGATTGATAACTCCATCGCTTGAAGAAATGGTGAATGTAGCTACAGAAATGCGCAAAGCCAATCTCAACATACCAATTATGATTGGTGGTGCTACGACCAGCCAACTTCATGTAGCCTTGAAGATAGCCCCAGTATATGGCGGTCCTGTTGTATGGATGAAGGATGCGTCACAGAATGCCCTTGTTGCTGCTCGTTTGCTTAATGCCGAAGAAGAGCGTAAGCTAAGAGCCGAACTTGATAGCAAATATGAGACGCTGCGTGAGAACTACAAGCAAAAGCAGGAAAATATATTATCTTTGGAGGAAGCAAGAAAAAACAAGCTCAATCTGTTCTAAAAGATTGAGCTAGCAATACCGTTTTGATAATAGATTAAAGCTATGAGACTTTTGTTAAAGATGATGTAATATTAGATAGGTGTTGCGTCTTCACAAACTCTAAGTTGTATACAATAAAATAAACGTACTGACTATCGTTTTTGATATTCAGCACATTTTGTCTTAATTTAGTATAGAATTACTTATACTTAAAAAGGCTCATATATATTAGCCTGTATTTGAGTGTTAATGACTCAAATATCCTTTATATGCTTTACTATGGAATTTCTTTTTAGTAACTATTGCATTCGAATTATTTTCTGGTACATAGAATTTGGTCGTTGTTGGAGTATAAATACCTAAAGTTATACCAGATACAAGTAAATCTCCAAATGTTCGCTTGTTTTCGATAATATAGTTCTCAAGATTAGCAACATAGTGCTTGGTTGCATCATGCTTAACACATGCACCCCAAATAAAATGGGCGTTATGAACACTTGCCACGTGAACTATTTCCTGATGAGTTGAAACATTACCAACAGTGTATTTATCACAATAACAAGATAATAAACAGAAACATGCGATTCCTACGCAAACTGACATTGAAATTTGTTTCATAATAATAACAATAAATTAAAGCAACTTTGAATTTAATTAGATGTGATGATCATTACGACATAAGGTGTCGCCATTGCCGATATAGCCGTATATTTATAGTCGAAAAATTGATAAATGTATTTTAAAACAAAAGTGTTTTTAGGTATAATTCTTGCAAATATAAAAAAAAAGGATATTATGTGCAAGTTTTTTAATATATATAATAGCGTGTTTCTTAAAATTAGTTAATTGAGCGTATACGCTGTACCTCAATTAGTTACACTGAGGACTGCCGTTTAAGTTTATAATCAATTCCTATTTCATAAGGATATTTTGAGTTGCATTTAGCAACAATAAAGTTTCTATATTTCCCCCTAGATTGGTGAAAGGTAATTCGTAATTAGTATTAAATTTGCGTTTCATTTCTCAAAATACCTACTATATGGTATTTTAGATTCGCAGAAAATGCAGTATATTTGCAACTGAAATGAAGAAGTATATCCACATATTGACGTCAGTTCTACTGTCAATGACTATTCTCTTAATGGGAACGGGCTTTAATGTAGTGCGCTGCATGCATAGTGGTAATGTGATGGCGGCAACCTGTATGGATAAATCTAATATGGGATGTGCTCCAGCTTCTGATTGTATGAGTGTTCAACATGTGCAGTTATCGCCATCCAATGCTGCACATCATACTGTTTTTGATTTTAATGCAGTTCAAACACTTCTTGCCATTATACCAGGTTTTGTTGCTGAATGGTTATTATGCATTCTAAACAAAACGATCGTTAAGGTGTTCTATGAGGTGAGAGAATCACCACCACGAGAGTATCTTAACTTTATTCAAGTATTGCGCATTTGATTTTGATAGTATCAGTTTTTATTTTGTGAAACGGTCTTTATAAGGTCGTTTCCGTAAAACTTATGGTATAATATCAAAATTATAAATAAAATGAAATATATTTTTACAGGCATTGCAATAATGCTTGGGCTACCAGTATTTGGTAGTACCAAAGATTCATTGCAAGCCGATACAATGAAATTACATCATATCAGTGATGTAACAATAACTGCACGTCGTGCTGGAACAAGTAGAATGAGTGGAGCTGTTAACAGCTTGAAGATAAATCGTGAAGAACTTTTCAAGGCTGCTTGCTGTAATCTTGGTGAGAGTTTCACGACTAATCCTTCTGTTGATGTTAATTACTCTGACGCTACTACAGGAGCCAAACAGATTAAGCTTTTAGGTCTTAGTGGTACTTATGTGCAGATGATGACCGAAAATATGCCTAACTTCCGTGGGGCAGCTCTTCCATATTCTCTTGATTATGTTCCTGGAACTTGGATTAACAGCATACAGGTATCAAAAGGACTATCGTCAGTACGCAACGGTTATGAGGGGATAACGGGGCAGATTGATGTGGAGTATCTTAAACCTGATGCTGATCAGGGACTTACATTAAATATGTATGGAAATTCTTTAAGCCGTCAAGAGTTTAATGCTGATGCAAATATACATGTAAACAAGGAAGTAAGTACGGAGTTGTTAGTGCATCAACAGAAAGACTTTGGGCACCATGATGATAATCATGATGGCTTTCTTGATAATCCTAATGTGAAGCAGTGGAACATTCAGAATAGGTGGAAGGTTAAGAGTGATAACAATATCTTTCATGCTGGTATAGGCATTATAAAAGAGGAGCGTGAAGGCGGTCAAACCAATCACTCTTCTATGGATCTAGGTCGTATATATAACATTGATGTGACTAACAATCGATATGAAGGATATCTTAAAAATGCTTTTATTCTTGATAAGTCACATGGAACCAATATTGCTCTCATGGGTAATGTTTCTATGCATCAGAGTGATGGCTTATATGGTGATAAAAATTATACTGTAAACCAGAAGAATGCATTTGCTCAGATCATGTTTGAGACTAACTTCACGCCTAGTCATAACCTTTCTGTAGGACTATCGCTGAATCATGATTATCTGTCACAGCGATTGACTAATGCGGGATTGAATGCCCAGAACGAAAAGGAAACTACTCCAGGAGTGTATGCGCAATACACATATAGTCTTTCTACTAAGCTTGTTGCCATGGCTGGTATTCGTGCTGACCATAGCAGTATGTTCGGAACGTTTATAACACCTCGTTTTCATTTGAAATTCGCTCCAAACGATGTAGTAAGTTTCCGTCTTTCTGCAGGAAAGGGATATCGAACTGTTCATGCCTTGGCTGAGAATAATTATCTACTTGCTAGTGGTAGACAGCTAGTGATAGGAGATTTGGGTCAGGAAAGTGCTTGGAACTATAGTGCCAGCAGTTCTTTTAATATTCCTTTGCTAGGGAAGAATTTAAAACTTAATGCTGAATATTATTACACTCGTTTCGGTAATCAGGCTGTGATAGACTATGATAGTGATCCTACGCAAATTAGAATAGAGAATCTTTCAGGAAAGTCGTATTCAAATACATTTCAGATAGATGCTAGCTATCCTCTATTTACAGGACTGGAACTTACTGCCGCCTATAGAATTAATGATGTCAAGACTACTTATAATAATACGTTGATGGAGAAGCCGCTTACAAGCAAATATAAGGGACTGCTTACTGCTAGCTATAAAACTCCATTAGGGAAATGGCAGTTTGATGCAACACTACAATTAAATGGTGGTGGTCGTATGCCAAAACCTTATCAGTTATCTAATGGCAACATGTCATGGGAAGAGCGTTTCCATCCTTATGAGCAGCTTTCAGCACAAGTCACACGTTGGTTCCGCCACTTCTCTGTATATATAGGAGGTGAGAATCTTACAGGTTTCCGCCAGAAGCAGACCATCATCAACGCAGAAAATCCATGGAGTAAGACTTTTGATCCAACAATGGTGTGGGGACCTTCTCATGGTGCTGTTGGCTATTTAGGTATACGTGTAAACATAGGAAGATTATAAACCATATAAATAATTAAAAAAATGAAGAAGTATATTTTATTATTTGCATTAATGCTTGCCTCAGTTGCAGGCTTTGCAAAAGACATTAAGACAGTTGTAGTTACAACAACTCCACAAATGCATTGCGCAAATTGTGAAAACAAGATAAAGGGCAATCTGCGTTTTGAAAAGGGAGTAAAGAAGATCGATACAAGTATTCCTGATCAGACTATTACAATTCAGTATGATGCAGATAAGACTACACCGGTCAAACTGCTACAGGGTTTCACTAAATTTGGCTATTCAGCACGTGTTGTTGAAAAAGGGGAGAAGGTGAAAAAGAATGAGAAAGAAGTTTGTGACAATATGTAAGCACATTTTGTCCTTACTTAAATAACAAAGGATGGCTTCGCTGATATTTAATAGATATTAGCTTAGTCATCCTTTATTTATATATGATACTATTACTTAATTAAAGTAAGTATTGTCTTTATGTTACTTTCTATTTCTTTGGCAGATAATATCTGCTAATAAGCCAAATCCGGTAAAAGCCTAGTTATTTGCGCAAAAAACATGATTTATTTTGTATTTGTATTTCGTCTGCGTGAATCTGCACTATCTGGGGGAGAATCGGCCGTTTGTACATGCAAAGAAAGAATATCTGCGTGAACAACATAATCTCTGCGTGAGAATAGTTGTAACTTGTAAATAGAAATAACGAAATAGTTATTTGGTAAAGTAACCTTATTTAATGTGGAGTAAATATGCAAACACTTTCTTACACCTAAATAGCAAAAGCAAGTTTATTATTTAAACTTTCATTAGGTCATAATGTTGTGACATTGTTCTTGGAACAATGAATCAGAATTTAGTTAGTATAGACTCGTAACTTTTTATACTTGTTAGGAAAATACCATGTATTAAAATATGCAATTTCAGGATCAATATCTACTATTTCACATGGCTGATATTGTTTGTTTATCTCCTTGATTAAATACCGATGACCGTTTTTTTCTATTAAGACGAAATAGTATTGTCCGAAAAGATGATATACACGGTCAGGTTTAATGCTATCCAAATAATCGAATAATTTATTATTTGCACTTTTGTAATAGTAAAAAGAATCATAATTGTCATATACACCTGATAAATCCCAAATACCTTCAGGAGTCTTTGCCAAAATACAATCGAGTTCTAAATGATCGAAATCTATGTATTTGTCTATCTGATTATACGTAGGCATCTGTGAGAAAGTAATCTTGCGATATTCCTTTTTTGTTAGTACGTTGAATATGGGATATGATGCTGTGACGGATTTGCGATGAAAATCAGGGATATAGCTTTCAGCCTGCTCCATCATTTTATTCACACCCTTCTCTTGTTCGCTAATCTGTTGGGTAAAAGCAGACAGGCTAACGATAGATAACAAGATTAAAAAATAAGTTCTTTTCATATTTCAATGTTTTTTTAGTTTATGTTAGAATCTGAAGTTTTCTGGTCGCAATATCATGAATTGATTTAAAAAGGTTGTATCATAACATATTTCACTAAAGGCAAATAACTCTTAAAGTGCTATTTCCAACTTTGCTTAATTTAGAATACAAATATAGTAATAAAAGAGTATAAGTACAACTTTTGAACAAAAATATTTATAGTATAAGTAATTTGCAAAGAGACCAACACCAATATGTTGCAGGAAATAGACATGAGTTTTAGTTCGCCTTCTTTGTCAATGTATAAAAGGCATAGTCTCTCGCAGATAGCGCTGATTTACGCAGATTAAGTGCAGCGGATATAATTTCAATCGAATATTACGCAAATAATAATTATAACAGCTTTGCACATTATGGCAAAGCTGTTATAATTATTATAAACGATTCTCACATATTTCTGTTATGAGAGATGCTAGTTTATTATTGTCTAAAGACTTTTCACTATCGGCAATTTCATTGTAGAATTTTACATCAAATAGTGATTTGTGAAATTCTTTAATTTGACGATCACTAATAATTCCCTTTCCCAAATATTCTGCTAGAATAAATAATACTTTAGCTATTGGTTGCAATCTTATTCCATCCCATTTGATAGGAATATTAATAATAGATTCAATAAACTCTTTTATACTATTTGTTATCGTTATATTGTGAAAACTGAATTGAAAGCCCAAACTGCGAATATACATGCATTTTTGCTGTTGTGAATAGTATAAGTCTTCTGTCAATTTATCGTCTGTGTCTGTAACGCAGGACTCCACCAGTTTTGAAACTGATGGTTTAATGATACCATAACTTAATACTTTTTTGTACTCAGCTGTTTTTATGGCAGCATTTAATAAATTCAAAGAACACAAAATTAAAAAAACATCATTTTGATTTTGTGGACTTTTACTTATATATATATTTGCCTTTTCAATTAATTCATCCATATTTCTAAATTAATGGTAATCTTATTACTTTTTAGGAATATCTTTAAATATTTCAATTAATTCAACAATTTTTTTGAAAACACTTTGCTTCTTTGTCAAATATTGCGGATTGAGTGGACTCATTTTTGGTAAGGCTTCATTTAAATCAGTTCCATTCTCACTGGCATACCTGCGCTTTAAAGACGTTTCAATATATCGTCTTGCAGCGTCATTATTCAGTTTTTCGTCGCTAATCAAAGTATCAATTTTTTCGTCTAACTTTTTTTGTGCATACGAATCAAAAGCTGAGATGATACTAGCCTTGTCTGCAATGGAATCCAAGTCAGTTGCCTTTATAAAGTCTACAATCAGACCCTCTTTAGCTCTGTTTCCTATGCTGGCTCTAATGATGACTCGTATTTCATCAATTAACGTCTCTTTATTTAGGACCTTTTTGTTATTTTCAAACGCTATTTCTAGAATATACTTAACGTCTATTTCCTGCGACTTAAGCAAGTCAACCTCAAAAACAACATCATCCCAATCAACCTTTGACTTTTCTGTAGCTTTACTTGCTCTTTCATTTGTTAACCAGTCTCTAATATCATTATACATTGAACGATAATCTTGTACTGTTCTTTCTTTCAGCACATCAATATCCTTCATGGCTGCAATATCTTCGTCTGTCAAAAAGTTAGCTTTTTTGAATGCTTCAATTGCAGTATCGTCCTCTTTTTCTATTAATTGAAATGCTTTAAGTTGCGTAAACTCATCATAGTTTTGCAGAATGTTCTCTATTTGTAGATATTCTCCGAACAGTTTAACAAAACTTTTTTTGTCATCTTCAGTTTTAATATCTTCTGTGATAGGAAATTGTTCATTCAATTCCTTAACCACCTCTATATATCCTTTACGAGCTTCTCTATTGGCAATTTCTGTGAAACCTTCTAGATATTCTTTATAACTCTTTTCAAGCACCACGTCTCTTGTATTATTGCCTGCAAATCGTTGAATTGCTTCTATTGTAGCCTCCTCTAAATTCCTAAACGTTACAATATTGCCAAATGTCTTTGTTGCGTCATAAATACGGTTGGTGCGAGAAAAAGCCTGCATCAAACCATGATAACGCAGATTCTTGTCAACAAACAACGTGTTTAGTGTCGGTGCATCGAAACCTGTAAGAAACATGCCTACTACTATGAGAAGATCTATCTCTTGTCCTTGCACTCTTTTTGCCAAGTCACGATAATAGTTTTGAAACTCCTTACTATCTATGCCGTAATTTGTTCTAAACATTGTGTTGTAATCGTCTATTGCCTTTGACAAAAACTCTTTAGAACTAAGATCCATTGCTGAAGGTTCAAAATTCTCCTCATGAATATCGCCAATAGCATCTTGCTCTTCATTTGGGGCGAAAGAGAATATTGTAGCTATTTTGATAGGTTTTTCAACTCCTTCTTGAAGTTTATTTAGTTCTTTATAATACAATTTAGCTGCTTCAACGCTGTTTACTGCAAACATAGCATTAAAGCCTTTATTACTTCCTTGATTTCTATGCGTCTTGATTCGGAAGTTCTGTAATATGTATTTTGATATTTCTTTTATGCGATCAGGGTGAAGTAATAACTTGTTGTTTTCAGCAGCACTTAGCTTGACTTCATCTTGCTCTGTTTCTATATTCTTAAATGTAGGGCGTACATCGTTATAGTCAACTTTGAACTTTAGCACTTTTTCATCTCTAATTGCATCAGTGATGACATAAGAATGTAGTTGAGCACCAAATACGTCCTCAGTAGTTTTTTCACCTGAAGCATTTTCTGGGAAGATAGGAGTGCCTGTAAATCCAAATTGATAGAATTTCTTGAATCTCCTTTTTAGATTCTTTTGTGCTTCACCGAATTGAGAACGATGACATTCATCAAAGATAAAAACAACCTGCTTTTGATAAATCTCTAGACCGTCCTCACTCTTCATCAGATTATTGAGTTTCTGAATCGTGGTTACGATAATTTTATCATCTTCAGATTCTATATTATCTTTAAGTCCTGATGTGCTGACCGAACCATTTACACTATTTGGTGAAAACCTTTGATATTCTTTCATTGTCTGATAGTCCAAATCTTTACGGTCAACAACAAAGAATACCTTATCAAGAAATTCAAGTTGTGTAGCAAGTTGGGAGGCTTTAAAACTTGTCAGTGTTTTACCAGATCCAGTAGTGTGCCAAATGTATCCACCGCCATCTTTCGTTCCCCATTTTTTTGCATTATATGAACTTTTGATTTTCCATAAAATGCGTTCTGTAGCAGCAATTTGATATGGACGCATGATAAGTAGGGTGTCGTTAGTGTCAAACACCGAGTACTTAAGTAGAATTTGTAGCAGCGTGTTTTTCTGAAAAAACGTAGCTGTAAAATCTTGAATATCTTTTATAAGTGTGTTGTCATATCTTGCCCAATTCATTGTAAAGTCGAAACTGTTTTTGTTACGCTTTAGAGTATTAGCAAAATATCGGGTATCTGTACCATTAGAGATAACAAATATTTGCAAGTATTTAAACAAAGAACATTCGCTATTAAAGCTTTCTTTACTATACCTATGCACTTGATTGAATGCCTCACGTATCGCTACACCTCTTTTTTTCAACTCAACTTGAATCATTGGTAATCCATTTACCAATATTGTAACATCGTATCTATTAGCTTGTGATCCAGTTTGTTCAAACTGGTTAATGACTTGAACTTTGTTGCGAGCAACATTTTCTTTGTCAACTAAATATATATTTTGGATACGTCCATTGTCAAATACAAAGTCATATATATAATTATTCTGTATCTTTCGTGTCTTATCCACTATATTGTCACTGGAGCAATCCAAGTACTCTTCAACAAATCTCAACCATTCTTCATCGGTGAAGATAGTATTATTTAGAGTTTGCAGTTGCTCTCTAACATTTGCCAACAATGCATTCGGTGTAACAAGGTTAGGAAGATATTCATAACCTTGATTTTGCAAGTCTTCTATAAGTTCATGTTCCAAAGCAGCCTCAGTCTGATAACCAGCTGGAGGTTCATTTACTAATGCTTTTTTTGTATAGTCGTCAAGAACTATAAAATTTTGCAATTCTGCTATAGTGCTGTATTGACTCATTTTTATTCCTCCTCCCAAAAATTATAATTTTCTTTAAGATGTGTTAGTAATAATTTTACAGTTTGTTTTTCTGGTTCTGTTGGTTCTGCTACTGTTTCATTTGATAATGTAGAGTGACTAGCAAAGTTCGTGATTCTTTTGTAATAGACCTTTTTGTCATCAGGTAGCAACTCTGACCAACGAGGGTATCCTAAGAAATTAGCAGTCTTTTCATAAAGATTTCGTAGTAGAGTAAAGTGATATCTCTGAATACTGTTTGTCTGAATAGCTTCCTCTATAGTCTTCTTTATAAATAAGTGATATGAAAAACTTTTGTTAGAGGCACCTTTTTTTTCTTCTAAGTTAAAAGTACCATCTTCATTTTTGCCAAGTAGATATCCTTGATTTAATCCAAGTTCATTATATAGGACATTGTAAAAAAGAGCATTATGTGTCGTAATGATAAATTTTAATTTTTTTGGACATTTTCCTATCAATTCTGCTATATCTACAGCTAACTCTATAAGATGGTTTTCATCCAGAGAGCTAACAGGGTCATCAATGAAAATATATTCTAGTTTATCGAATATAGTTGTTGATTTGTTTTCTGGATTAGATTCTTTTAAGGTTGCCTGAACCTCAAGGAGTAAACTGTAAAACACACACCAAACAAAGCAACTTTCTTCGCCTTTTGAAATTTTAATATTTTCAATTTTATTCTCATTACCTCCTTCAACAGAGAAGCTAACTTCGTTATAATCTTTATTAAAGTTTGGTGTTAATTTGTCGTTGGTATAGCGTTGAAAATTAGTTTTAATTTTGTCTTCTTGTCCTTGTTCATTTAACACCCAATTTGTGAAGCTATTATCACGTATAATGAGTGTTCTATTTGCATCTTCTACTAAATCATTATCCCAGTAAAATAAATCTTCCGTAAAGGCGTTATAATAAAGAATTTTTTGTTGGGGGGCTTCATCTTCTTCATCTGAAGATATCAATTCTTTATATGCGCGAGATAAGCGTGTTTTTCCTGTGCCGTTAAAAGCATAGATGAGTTGTACTTTATTTTCGTTTTTTTGTAGCTTCTGAGCTACTTCTGTTAATGACTTTCCCATATTTATTTTGTTATTTTAGTATTCGTAAATGATAATAATTTATTTCGATAATATTCATATTGCTTTCTACGCAATTCTATTTCCCTTGGCAAACCTTCACTGATAGAAGTCGTTAGTTTATCAAACTTACTAAGAATAGACACAATGCGTCGCTGCTCAGAAAGAGAAGGAATTGGTACCAATTGTTTATTTAATTTTTCCATATCAACAGAAGGAAAACTACTAATATATACATTTTGTTTGCACCATTCATCTATCACAAAAAAATAATAATACAAGAATTCTGGTAAAATGCTATCTTTCAGTGCTTCACGAACAGAGAAATTTGTAAATCTTTGGTTTGCAAGAGAGTCAACTTTTAATAGTGCATGTACACCTATAGTTGCGGTTGTAGCTAGAATGATGCTATTTGCCTTGAATAGTCCTTTCCCTTTTATGGCATGAGGTGTTATATGCTGAATAGAATCATTAAGAATACTCCCGTTTGTGCGAATATCTTCCATCCGAAACCAAGGAATAGAACCTTCCATCCAATAATCCATGTTAGCTTTAGATGGGGTATATCCGTTTCTTATATCAAATATGTCTCCCACTGTTTTATAGGTGATATCAGTTGTCTTAGGGTTAACTATTGATAAATCAGAATATAATAATTTATTGCGGTAGTATTCATACTGCTTTTTGCGGCAGTCCAGTTCCGCTTCCAGCTCCGCTTCCAGCTCCGCTTCCAGCGTAGTAAATTTATCGAGTATTTCTACAATGTTACCCTGAATCTCAAGCGATTTTTTCTTATTTTCCAAACATGGAATAGGAATAAGAACACGTTCAATATATTTATTATCCAATGTCGGAATACCAGCCTTTCTAACATTGCATTTAAGTGTTTTTTCTATTGACTGAAGCGCATAGAATAAGTATCTCTGATTGATGGTATCATTATGTGAGAAGCAAAAGCAACCATCAGAAGACCAAAAATCATGTTTACAAAAACCAACTGTTCCTGCAGATGCTCCAACATTGATTACCATCGTAGAATTTGCCAATCGATTATTCTCACTATAATAACCAATAGGCTCTAATCCACCATGAAATATAGGATATTTTCCATCCTGAACCAAATCTCTTTTAGTTAATCGTTTACCTCGTATGACTTTGCATACAACTCCTAATGGTTTCCATCCCACTTCTGCACCATTTAATAATTTTTCTAAGTATGTCATGCCTCTAACTCCTTTATGATAGCATCAATATCTGCACGTAGCACATCAATTCGTTTAACTGTTTTAGCAACGTCTGCATTTACTTTAGTAATATCAATCACCTCATGCGTATCTTTTGCCTCGACATAAGAACTTACAGAGAGATTGTAATCATTTTCTGCAATTTTACTGTTGTCTACAGATATCGCAACATATTCTACATCTTCTTTTTTATCGAATATGCCGATAATCTTTTCAATATGTGTATTAGTCAGTTCATTGTTGTTGGTTTCTTTTTTGAAGAAATCTTCTCCACTCGCATCAATGAATTGTGTAAACGTTTCTTTTTTATTCTTAGCAAGTACTAGAATATTAACAGATATACTTGTGCCATAGAAAAGATTAGGAGCAAGGGATATAACTGTTTCCACAAAGTTGTTATCCACAAGATACTTCCTTATCTTCTTTTCAGCTCCACCACGATAGAATATTCCAGGGAAGCATACAATAGCAGCTCTTCCTCTGGCAGAAAGATAACTGAGTGCATGAAGTACAAATGCAAAGTCGGCTTTTGATTTAGGAGCTAATACGCCAGCTGGAGCAAACCGATCATCGTTTATTAAAGTAGGGTCATCACTACCAACCCAATTTATAGAATAAGGTGGATTTGACACAATGGCATCAAAAGGCTTTTCCTCGCCAAATTTTGGATTAATGAGTGTATCTCCCAATGCGATATCAAACTTGTCGTAATTAATGTTATGCAAAAACATGTTCATACGTGCCAAGTTGTATGTTGTGTGATTTATTTCTTGTCCAAAAAATCCTTGTTCTATCAAATGTTTCTCAAACTGCTTCTTTGCTTGCAGCAAAAGAGAGCCGGAACCACACGCAGGGTCATATATCTTGTTTACTGATGTCTGATTGTGCATAGCCAATTGTGCAATTAGCTTGGATACTTTTGTGGGAGTAAAGAATTCCCCCCCAGACTTTCCTGCATTAGCTGCATATTTGGAAATCAAGTATTCGTATGCATCACCAAAGAGATCAATTTTGTTGTTTTCAAACTTACCAAAATTCAAACTTGCCACTCCGTTGATTACTGAAACTAATCGCCTATTTTTCTCCTCAACAGTGTTTCCTAAACGATTGCTTGTTGTATCAAAATCTGCAAACAGCCCCTTGATATCGTGTTCAGATGGGTAGCCATTTGCTGAGCTTTCTATTGCATTGAAAATCGCTGCCAAATCAGTATTTAAGTTAGTATTTGAATTGGCATTCTTTGCTATATTCACAAAAAGCTGACTAGGATATATAAAATATCCCTTAGTTTTTGTGGCATCATCTTTTATTTCATCGGTGATAAAATCGTCTGACATGTTTGCATAATCAACGCTCTCGTCACCGCCTTCAATATAATTGGTGAAGTTTTCGCTAATGAATCGATAAAAAAGAGTTCCTAAAACAAACTGTTTAAAATCCCAACCATCTACAGCACCGCGTACTTCGTTGGCGATTTTCCAGATAGCGGATTGCAGTTCATCTCGTTGCATTTTACTTGTCATTCTTGTTGTTTTTAGTTTTTTGATATTTACTTGCAAAGATACAAATTTCAGATGACTTATTGAAGAAAATGAAGGCATAAATATTATTTAGGTTCATTTTTCAGAATGTTACAATAAATATGATAATTAACAACCGAACTGAAAATCATCGTATAGAAATGGGTTTGAATTGCATTTTCTTTTAAATCGGGCTTCTCTTAATACTCTGTTATCAGTTCCTTGTCCGTTTCCCTTACCCGAAACAAACTATTTCAAGAAAAGCAAACGAGTATTGGCTTTCCTCCCACCACGTAGTCATATACAAAGGTAGCACAACCCGGATAAAAATCAAAATAAAAAGTGTTTTCATTTTTAGATTTATCATATTATTTGTATATTCCTTGCATATTTTTAAATAAGCAAACTAAATGGATAATAAATTATCAGAAGAAGAAATGAGAGTTATTAATAATGTTGTGGATAAAAAGATTGAAAAAGTAATGGATGAATTTTTAATTGAAAAGGATAAACTTGACAAGCGAGTTTCTAATCTTGAAAAAGAGAGTAAAGCTATTTTTCAAGAGCTTAACTTTTATATTGATGACAGCAAAGAGAGTATGTTCAAAGAAAATCTTAATATACTCTGGAAGAAAGAAAATTACGTGACGTGGGTTGATGATCTTGATAACATACGACATATTAGTATTAATAAAAGGTATGGAAGTCTAAAGCATATTTTTACGTTAATTATCTCCTGCATAGACTTAATATACATTCATCATGAGAAGCTGAAAGTACAGCTAAAGCGTGACTTGGCTATCATACTAGGCTTTAATGCTGATGATTATAAATCTTATCAGGCGTTTAAAAACGCTTATTATAATGCCATTGATAGTATAGATAAGTAGTAAAATTTAAGTTTAGTATAAAAAGTGCATAAAAGTGGCAAATAAACTGATTTCAGTTTATTTTAAAAAAAGTTAATCTCTGTCATCGTCTTTGTTTAAAGGGCTTAACGGAATTTTTAACAATGTAAATAAATGTTTAATCCAGTTTATTTCATTGTCACTTTTTTTATTGTGTCTACCTTTGCAGTAGATAATCATTAACAAAAACATTTATAACATGAACAACCAAAAATACTATTGGAGTGGCACAAAGTCTGAACTTATTGAAATATGCTTTGCTCTGTCTGCAAACAATCTTATAGAGGGTGATAATTTGCACATGCTTAATTTTATAGAAACGTGCAATCTGCTGTTTGATTTGTTTGGTGAGAAATTACCAAAGAATCCTTATGATAGCTTGGCTCACATGAGAAAGAGAAGGAAGAAAGAAGCTAATAGTTTGTTGTATAAATCATATAAAAAGTGTTTCGACTGTTAAACAATTTCAAAAACATACTAGGTTTTTTCAAGTTTTTGACTTTTCGCATTATATCGCTTGCATATTTCGTAAATTTGTATATGAAATAATCAATCAAATATGTTTATTATGACTGAAACTACAACTCACATTAAATTACATTTGCCCCTACTGCAAAAGGTAGGGGCAAATAAAGAAATTCCTATTTTATTATTATATGAAATGTAACGATTAACATAAACAAAGACTAAGTTTTAGCCACTAATTAAAGGATGACGAACAATCACTCTAGCGGTAGCTTTGTCCTTTTTTTTAACAAGATTATGACACTTGAACAAGCAAAAGAGAAAAGGCTTTCTGAGCATTTTACTCTTTATGAAATGATGCGTTCCGAGACTGCTATAAACCACAATATCGACAACACACCTGACACAACACAGATTGAAAACTTAAAATATCTGTGTGAAAAAATCCTAGAACCTTTACGCCGTAACTTTGGCGTAATCAAAATTAACAGCGGTTTCCGCTGCCCTGTACTTAACCTGCGAGTTAATGGAGTTGGAAACTCTCAGCACCTTTTTGGTGAAGCTGCTGACATACATTGCTACAACGTATATATAGCCAGAAAATATTTTGACTTTATTGCAGCTCACTGTGTTTACGATCAATTGCTTTTTGAATACAACAGATGTGGTATCTTCTGGATTCACGTTTCTCTTAAACGTGATGAAAAGAACAGAAGAATGAGAATAGAAAATTATCCAGCTAAACATTAACAAGAATCATGAGTTATACATCAAAACAAACTAAGAATTCGCCTTTCCTTAAAGTGCGCCGTAACATCACCTCAATGCCAGAAATGGCAGATTTACTCAATGAAGAAGGCAGTACCGGCTTCGGCACTTACATGATGATATTGATTTATCTCACTAAGTGCAACAACTGTGTGGGACTTTACAATAAAAGCAGTCTGCGCAGCCTGTCTGCTGAAGCTCACAAGTCTTCAAGTTATATTCGCAATATCATCAACAACTACGGCTTGTTTGTTGTTGAGGATAAAATCTTTTATAGTCAGGAACTCTGCCAAACATTGAATATTGATTTCACCGTGAATTCTTCTTCTTCAGAAGATGAACCTGAACCCAAACACGGTTCAAATTCAAAGCGTAAAACTTCAAAAAAAGATGCAAATGAATTGAATTCAAATCGAATTGAAAATGATTCTAAATTGAATCATAAATCAATTCAAAATGAATCTAGATTGAATCATGAATCAATTCAAAATCAACGAAACGGCAATAAGCATAATACGTACACGCATGCGCAACCGCGCGAAGATATAGATATAGATAAAGATAAAAAATATTCTTCGTCTACGACTACGAATATTAAAAGCGACGACGTAAACGCAAACGTTGGTTCTTCTTCTGATTCTATCAAAAAATCATTTGCTGACGCCGACTGGGTGAAGTCCATTTCTGGAGTTACGTGCCTCGACCTTACCGACAAGACTGTTGCCGATGCCTGTATTGAGTGGTTCGGCATGCAGTGTAAGGCAAAGGGTAAGACCTTTGACACGGACGAAAATGCAAGATGGTATTTCTGTAATCTGCTACAACAGGGACGCAAGACAAGGGAGGCGTTTGATGAATACTACAAGCAATACAAATACGACGAAATGGTAAGGAAGACAGCCATGGAATGCTGCGAGGACGATTATTACGACTACAAGGAAAACGGCAGACGATATGATTCACACCACCAGATTATACCGCCTGATGCTCCACGGCAGATTGATCCAAACACGATATGGAGTTGGATAAAACTTGAATTTATTCCTGTTGGTGATTTCAGGATGGACCCTGAAATGGCTGCACGGTCTAAGTATTACGACGAGTATAAACGAATTCATAATATGAAATGACATGGCACAGACGTATGATGACGGCTACGGTCACAAGGTTGTAGCAAAGGAGAATTTACAGATATCACGGTCAACAAGCGCAAAGACAAGTGGAAAGATAAGATGCAAGTGTCCTGAATGCAGCAGCCACGAGGGCAACAAGCCCAATTCCGACTGCGTGAGTATTGACCTTGACACTGGTTGGGGACACTGCTTCAGATGCGGAACGGTGTTTCTGCTTGAAAGCCATTTCAAGACATGGAAGGAAGGACAGGAAAAGCGGTATGCCAAGAAGAAATACAACCTGCCTACGGCTGACTATTTCATGCCCAGTTTCGGCACAAAGACGATGGAGTATCTTAAATACAGATGCATCAGCACGGAGACGGCGCATAAACTTGGAATCAAAACAAGGGTGATTGAGCACGGAGCGACGAAGGAGGAGTATATCGGATTTCCGTTCATCGACGGCAGCAACACCGTTGACGTGCAGTTTAAACTGGCTTCAAAGACTGAAAAGAAGTTTTTCTTTGAACAGGGCTGCGAGAAGATTCCTTATAACATCAACAGTGCCATAGGTGCCTCGCAGATACTTATCACAGAGGGCATGATGGACACGGCTGCCTGCGTGGAATGTGGCTATGAGGCGGTAGTGAGTCTGCCCAACGGTGCACAGAGCGATTTGCGATGTTTCGACAAGTACAAAGATTATTTCAGTGGTGCAACGATCATCTATGCGGGAGATACGGACGAGCCTGGTATTGAGGCACGCAACAAGGTGGCTGCTTACTTCGGGGAGTCACGGATGAAGAGTGTTGACTGGACTTACAGATGGAAGGACGACGAGGGCGAGGATAACATGCACTGCGCCAAGGATGCCAACCAGATGCTGATGGAGAAAGGCAGGGATGCCGTGGTGTGGTGCATTGAGCACGCAAAGAAGATGAACGTTGCGGGACTCGTGGAACTCGACAGCGTGGAGTCGCAGCTTGATGACCTTTACGAGAACGGACTGCCAAAGGCGAAGGACCTGCACGTGGCGAAGCTGAACAATATCTTCAGGATTGAGGACGGACTGATCTATCTTGGTTTTGCCGCTCCGGGCAGTGGAAAGTCAACGATGATGAACTTCATCATGATGAGTATGGTGCATCTTTACGGCACGCACATCCTCGTTTACAGTCCTGAGAAATATCCTACGGCTCGTCACTATTCTGAGATGATCAACGTGATGACGGGCAGGGAGTTCAGTAAGGGCAAGCTGATTGAGCCAGCTTATCAGCGAGGAAAGGAAATCTGTAGGGAGTATATCCGTGAGATTGATGCAAACGTGACCAACGACATCGACGGCATTCTGCACATAGCGCAGCAGGAGTATTACCAGGGACTGTGCGATATGCTGATAATAGACCCTTTCAACTGGATTCAACTACCTGAGCAGACAGGCATCACGGACACGATGAAGTACACGATGCTGCTGATGAAGATAGTGCAGTTCGCCCATCAATACAAAGTGCCTGTGTTCATGATGCACCATCCCCGCAAGTTTGACGACAAGACGAAGCTCACCATCAACGATATCTTCGGTAGCAGTGACTTCGGAAACAAGAGCGATTACGTGTTCTGGCTGGACAGAAAGAAGGATGAGGATCCACTGAAGGAAGTAACGTATTGGAACTGCATCAAATGCCGTTGGAATGAGATAGGAAAGACGGGTACAGTTGCGCTGAAGTATTCCACGGACACCATGCGGTATGCTGGCTGTAATCAGAACTTCGACAAGACATACAGTCCAATCAGCGAGGATGAGAGCGACTGGACGAAGCATGAAGCCACGTCGCAGGAGATTGACTTCAATCCAGTTACTCTGCCTGAATGTCCGTTCTAGTAGTTCTCCCGCAGAGCTCCTTGTCTCAACGTTAACGGCATTGTCTCCCGCAGATTAATATAGTTGGATTTATTTGAGTGAACGGCCGTATCTCCCGCAGAGAAAATGTGGTTAGCATACAAGATTACTCACATGATAAACGGCCGTATCTCCCGCAGATTACGCAGATTCACGCAGACAAACGGCCAACAGCACGAACTACTTGTTTCCCGCAGATAAAGCAGAGGAATGCAGCAGGCTGCATTATCTCGCAGAGAAAGACAGTTTGCAGTTGGTGTGGTTCTTGTGGTTCGTCTGCGTAATCTGCGAGATCTGCGAGAAACATTTGGGGTTTTCTTGTGCAATAGATTGAGTACTCTAACGTGATTATTCTCCCGCAGATTACGCAGATTCACGCAGACAAACGGCCAACAGCATGAACTACATTGTCTCCCGCAGATAATGCTGAGGAACGCAGCAGGCTGCATTATTTCGCAGATAAAGACAGTTTGTAGTTAGTGTAGTTTTGGGGTTCGTCTGCGATTATCAGCGAGATCAGCGAGAGACATTGAGTTTCTTAGTACAATTGATTGAGTACTCTCATGTGATTATTCTCTCGCAGATAGCGCAGATTCTCGCAGATAAACAGCAAACAGCAAGAACAGCAGTAACTCGACTATGCGGTATCTGTCTTTGTCAGCGTTCTCTGCGGCATCTGCTTTAGCAGATCTATTTGAGCAACCTGTCTTTCGTCTGCGTGAATCTGCGAAATCTGCGAGAGAATCGGCCGTTCACATATAAGGGAAGAGCAAGGAAAGAGCAAGAAATGAACGAGCAGTAAAACAGCAAGAACAGCAGTATATCCACTATGTGGTAACTGTCTTTCTCAGCGTAATCTGCGACATCTGCTTTAGCAGATCTATTTGACCTAACTGTCTTTTATCTGCGTAATCAGCGAGATCAGCGAGAGAATCGGCCGTTAAACACATAAGGAAAGAGCAAGCAAATAACAAGGAAAGAACAAGCAATGAGCAAGCTATGAACCAAAAGGGAAAGAAGAAAAGAAAGTGAGCAATAACATAAGTATTAACAATTAAAACAACAACGAATATGTCAAATTTATCAATCGGGGAACCCTCCCCGAAACAATCAGATGCCAGAAATGCGGGCGTGAACTTCCTAAACAGAAATTAGAACGCATGAAGTCTGGAACTTACCGACAAGTGTGCAACCAGTGTAAATACCAGTACTACATCAAACCCTCTAGGGTAAGGCGCATACTCAGGGAACTTGAAAATGATACATAGGTTTTACAAATTAATAAGCGTCGAAGCGTTTATTTGCTGATAATCAACGCATTAGATGCTATTTTATTAAAACATACTGTCGACAAAATGGCAAAAATCAGGGGCGTTTCTACGTAGAAACGGAAACGTTTGATCGATGAAACGCAAACTTTATGTCGTAGCAATAGAAACGTTTCCACGTACAAACGCAAATGTGATGTCGTAGAACGGAATTTTAACTCATAAAAACGAAAAAATAGAATGAATATAGCTAAAATCAACGTCTTGTATAAGACAAAAAAAGAAATCAAACAAAAATTGACGAGTCTTGATGATTTGTTTGTCATGATTCGAGGTGAAAAATACCAAAAGCAGTGCAACAAACTGCGATATGCCCTCAACTCATACCCCAATATTGCGGGTATGAAGCTGGCTGAGACGGCAGAACTGCCACAGATACAGTTTTCTTTGTGCAGAAAACAGTACACTGGCTATGTTTTGCTGTCGTTCAAGGCAGAAGACGGTTGGCTGAACAATCTGAAGTTTCTTGCAGAGGGACTTCCTCAGACTTTGATGTGCTTTACCGGAGCATCGGCGAAGTCTCTGAAAATCGTAGTGGCATTTACACTGCCAGACGGTACGCTGCCACAGACAGAACAGGATATCTGCTTCTTTCATCAGCATGCCTACTTCACATGTGCAAAATTCTACGAGGCGGAACTAGGCATCAAATGCGAGCGAACAGTGCCTACGACTCAGACTGTATGCAGAATAAGTACCGACGAGCACGTATTTCTTAATGCCAGTGCCATACCGATGATTCTTCAGCAGCCCCATGAAGGCGTGGAGAAAAGGGTGAAAAGTGAGATCCGCTATCAGATGAAGAAGACAAGCTACAATGCAGGCAGGGAAAGTGGCGTGATTCCTTTTTATGAAAAGCAGCACATGGCAATGGCGAAGTTTCAGACAATCTTTCTGAATCTCATCAACAATGCCGTGGATATGGATATGGACGAGATCGTGACGGAACTTGCAAAAAACTGTCAGCGTAACGGTCTTGCGGAGGAGTTCTGCATCAAAAGACTGATGCGACATGCGCCATATTGTAATTTTGATTATATCGTGCGCAACTGCTTCCGCAATGTGTATGACACGAGTGCACCAAAGTCGGACTGTGCGGTGTCTAAGATGACTATTGACATGGAAAGGCTGCGCACGTTTCTTGCCGTGAGATATGCTTTCCGCAAGAATGAGATCACAAACGACTGCGAATACAGGGAACGTGACAGTTTTATATTTTCGTGGAACTCGGTTACAAAAGAGGTTCTCAACACGATAACAATCAACGCAAAGGCTGAGGGTATTGACGCATGGGACAAGGACGTGAAGCGATTCATAGAATCATCATTCACAGAAGATTACGACCCGATTGCCGACTGGATAACTTATCTGCCAAAATGGGATGGCGAGGACCGCATAGACAAATTTGCCCAAAGGGTGAAAACGGATAACCAGGACTGGGTGAAGAACTTCCATCTGTGGTTTATCAGTATGGTGAGCCAGTGGATGCGCAGAAACTCCATGCACGGTAATTCACTTGTTCCGCTGTTGGTAGGCGAACAGGGAGACGGCAAGTCAACATTTTGCCGAATGATCATCCCCGACGAACAGCAGATTTACTATACTGACAGGGTGGACTTCACGAAGAAGGAGGATGCCGTGAAGGCTTTGAGCAGATTTATACTGATAAACATAGATGAATATGACAGTATTTCAAAACGTCAGACGGCATTTCTTAAATACATGTTGCAGGCAGTGGACGTGAAGTTTAGAAATCTATATGAAAGCATCACGCAGCAGCACAAGCGATATGCTGCTTTCATCGGTACGACCAATAATCCTCAACCGTTGATAGATTATACTGGTTCACGACGATACATGTGTATCAGGGTGAAGGAACGCATAGACACAAGTACGGCTGTGAACTATGAACAGATGTATGCTCAGGCAGTAGAGGAAATAAAATCGGGAGCGAGAACATATTTCGACAACGAGGCGGAACATCAGATTCAGCTTGCTAATGCCGACTTCCTACAGATTGACTGCATGGACGACATCTTCTTTGAGATGTTTCATCGTCCTGCGAAAGAAGAGAAGGCGATGCGTCTCACAGCAACGGAGATTGTGCAGAAAATGAAAACGAAGTATCGTAACATCAGCATCAACAACAGCAACATCATGCGTGTGGGGCATATTCTGATGAGAAACAAGTTTAAGCTGACAAGGGGAAAAGCCCGCCGTTATGACATCGCTACAAATGACACGTTGGTGACACTTGATTAATGAAGATTAATGAAGTAGCACGCTGATAATCAATGACTAGACGCTTAGACGCTAGTATTTCTTGAAAACCCTATGTACGTGCGCGAGGGGAACGGGAGTTCTCCCGCTGAGAAATGATGTTGTGTTTTTGGAGGTTTGTCTGCGTAATCTGCGAGAGACATTGGGGTTTCTTCTTTGGCAATTGATTGAGTACTCTTATGTGATTATTCTCTCGCAGATAACGCAGATTCTCGCAGACAAACTGCAAACAGCATGAACTTCATGTTCTCTCGCAAATTTATTTTATCAATGTGAACGGCATTGTCTCTCGCAGATAGCGCAGAGGTCGCAGATGAATGCAGCAAGCTGCATTAGGTCGCAGAGAAAGACAGTTGGTTGTTCGTGCTGTTTTGGGATTTATCTGCGTAATCAGCGAGATCTGCGGGACATATTGGGTTTCTTTGTGCAATAGATTGAGTATTCTTTTAAAACGATTTTTATCCGAAAATTAGCGTTAGATAAAAATATATCATCATTTTTTTAAAGATATTCTTGTTTGAATGTAATTTATATATTACCTTTGCACACATGAAATATCGAGAAGTAACCACTTATAAATCCTATTTTGAAGACTTTTTTAAGGAACAATCCTCTAAGGTCCAAGATAAGATTATTAAGATTCTCGACCTTATAGAGCAGGTTGAACGAATTCCCGTTACCTATCTTAAGTATATTGAAGGTACAGAAGGACTATTTGAGGTTAGAGTGATACTCAATGGAAATATCTTTCGCATATTTTGTTTCTTTGACGGCAATAAACTAATAGTGCTACTAAGTGGATTTCAGAAAAAGACACAGAAGACACCTAAAAGAGAAATTGAACGCGCCGAACGGATAAAGGCAGAATATTATAATGACAAAAAGAAAGGAGTGTAATATGGAAACAAAAACATTAGATCAGATTAAAGACAAGTATTATGGTACTGTTGGCACTCCAAAGCGAGATAAATTGGAGAGCGAAATGGCAGCACTTCGTATAGGCGTAAAACTTCGTACTGCTCGTGAAAATTTGAAAATGACACAGTTGGAACTTGCAACTAAAATAGACAAGAAACGTTCCTTTATCTCAAAAGTTGAGAATGATAGTGAAAATATCACATTGAAAACGCTTTTTGATATTGTTGAACGGGGATTAGGGGGCAAACTTCGAATTGATGTCCAATTCTAACTTGAATGGTTAATTTAAGAGCAATCGTAAAACATTAAATGGGTGTCTTACGATTGCTCTTTTCCATATTATTGAAACAATTATTCCTTATTTTCTCTTGACCTAACAAGTTCAATCGCTTCTTTGCCCGTAATATGATCTATTTCCATTTTCATGACAGCAACATGTGACCATCCTTTTTCTATTTCCTTACGAAGATTTTCATCATCTCCTGGATTATAATGGTTTCCTAAAATCTGTAAAGCTTTCATTCTGCTAGCATCATCATGTATTATATGTATGCGTCCAAATGCAATTACACTGCGAAAATAAGTTGTAAACTCACTAGGAACTACATTATCTTGCTCGATAACGCAGAATGAACACTTTTCATTTGATGTGATAGCATCAATTTTATGTCCGGAAATTGCGGAATGAAAATAGATACACTTATCATCATAAACATAACTAATTGGTAATGCATATGGGTATTCGTTATCTCCCAAAAGCGCTAGCACCCCAGATGTGCATCTATTAAGAATGTTGATAGTCTCGCTGTCGCTCAGCAATTGGCGCTTGCGACGCATTTGTCTAAAAGTATCGTTCATAAACATTTAAGTCCAATAATAGAAATTATAAGTGTTGAAATAAAAAACAGTCTCTTTAAAGTAAATGGTTCTTCAAAAAATAAGATACCAATAATAACTGTTCCTACAGCTCCTATTCCTGTCCATATAGGATAAACTGTTCCTATTGGCAACGTTTGAGTGGCTTTTGCCAATAGTGCCATACTAAAGATGGTAAAAATAATAAAGCCTAGCATCCAAGCCATCCATGCTGTGCCTGTTAATAATTTTGCACGACCAAGACAGTAGGAAAAGCCTACTTCACAGAGTCCTGCAATAATCAAGATAATCCAATTCATGATTTTTATCTTAAAATGATTATTTAGAGGGCTGCAGAGCTATCCGGCGTCTCCTTCTGGCTACAAAGTTAATACATTTAGTTATTATAATTACATTTATCTCTGAAATATTACATAACTCCGCTGTAAATGCAATGGTAACTATATAAATATGTTATTTATTTCTATGCTTTAATAGCGGGAGAACAGACCTTATGTTACTTTGGCTAACACCCCAACAAGCATTTCATTGCATGCTCGGAAAAATACGAGTACCTTTGCATCGTCATTTGAAAATCAGGTGACTGGGCTTAATGAAAGGAGGAACATTATAGGTGCACATATATAACGCTTTCAGCAAGTCTCAAACAGTAAAAAAAACAATTTAAAACGAAAGGAAAAAGAAACATGCTGAATTACAAAGTTTACATGAACAAGAACAAAAAGAATCTGAAAACCTATAACAAGTTTTACGCTCGTGCCGTCTATCTCGGAACAACAGAACTTGCTGGGATGGCTGACAAGATTCAGGCAAACTGTACAGTTAAAAAGAGTGATGTACTAGCGGTACTCACAGAACTTGCAGAGGTGATGACTGCCGAACTTCAGGACTCAAAGATCGTAAAGATCGCAGGACTAGGCTCATTCAAGCTCACACTGAAATGTGTAGGCGCAGAAAGTATCAAGGATTTCTCTGCAGCCAAGAACATCAAGAAAGTTAACATCCGCTTCACTCCAGAAGCACATGTAGACGCAGGTTCAAAGACACGCACCAAGGCACTTGTAACCGGTACGCAGGTCAAGGAGTACGCAGAGTACAACAAGATCAAGGGTGCACCAAAAACAGGTGATCCAAACGGCGGAGTCGTAAAGCCTTAAACATCGTCCCCCTGATGCGCACAGGAGGACATTGCTTTAAACTCGTTTTCACAGCGAAAATAAGGTTAGTGTAAGATTAGACGCTGTTCTCACGGAAAAGAACTTATGTGTGATAAATTAATGGAAACAACAATAACGGCCGTTCACGCGTTTCTCGCGGAAATATCTTACAAGTGAGAGCAGAGCCAAGCTAGCTTGAGCTATGCCGAGCGCAGCTAGATATTCATGGAATAAATAAAATTCAGAAACGAAGGAAATTTCGTGCCAGTAAGAGCAAAGCCAAGCTAGCTTGAGCTATGCCGAACGCAGCCGAAATTCTTTATAAAAAAAAACGGCCCAATATTGATCACTGAGCTTTATAAGCTCGCAGGAAAACGTACCTAAAGGTACACCGAAAAAAGGCAAGAAAGTTTCCGCTAAGTTATGAGCAGAGGAAGCTTGCTTATTTTGCCATGACGAGGAAATATCTTGCAAGTGAGAGCAGAGCCAAGCTAGCTTGAGCTATGCCGAACGCAGCTAGATATTCATAGAATAAACTTCTTCAAAGAAGAAATTCGCTTGCGTAATATACTCCTTTATGAACTTTTCTGCTGGCTTTTCTTGGCACCTTTAGGTGCGGTTTCATGTCAGTTTTCTAAGATTACGTGAGCAATAGAGGCCGTTTATTTCCTTAGTTTCTGCATTTGCTTTCCGTGAGAACGGCCGTTTAAATTTAGCTCTAAATAGTAAGGATCAAAATAAGACTAAATCACGTGAGGATGACGGTTTAAATCACACAAGTAAACAAAGAACAAATTAAAAACAAACAATGGATAAGAACAAAGTAAACATTTCATGGATCATCAAGATAGTAATCGCTATCGCTTCAAGTCTTCTGGGATTGCTTGGAACGCAACAGAACGAAACACAGAACTAGCCGAGTGAGCTATCACGATTTCAACGACTTAATTAAAATCATAACCAACTTAATATGGTTAATCGCAGCGCTCACAGCGCTACTTGGCTGCACGGTATGGATTGCAGGATAACAACAGAGGGATGTGCTAAAGCGCATCCCTTTTCTGTTTTTATAGATTCACGCAGATGATTATTGTTTGTGCTCCTGCAGAGAACGCAGAGAAAAGACAGCAGTGGGGGAAGCACCTTGCCAAGCAAATAATGCAGAGAGAAAACCGTCTGTGGTAATCTACGAGATTAGTGGGAGAACAGTGTTGCCTTATTTTGTATTGTTGTTGAAACGGATGCATTGCAAATACTGCGTTATGTTATTTTAACATGTGTTTTTTCTGATATTATCTGTAATTTATAGATTTATTCTCTATTTTTGCACATATATAAACTTTAATAAGTAGTAATTATGGCAAAAAAACAGAGTGAAGAAAGAGAGGAAAGCATGGATAATTGCGGTATTATCATGCCAATTTCTACTATTGATGGATGCAATGATAAGCATTGGGCTGACGTCAATTTGATAATTTCAGAAGCAATACGTGAAGCAGGTTTTAATCCTAGAATAGTAAGTACATCAGATGATTGTAGTGTTATTCAGAAAAATATTGTGCAAAATATATATGATGACAAAATTGTAGTCTGTGATGTAAGTGGGAGAAATCCAAATGTTATGTTTGAATTGGGAATGCGTTTAGCTTTTGATAAGCCTACGATTATAGTGATAGATGATAAAACACCATATTCATTTGATACGTCCGTTATTGATCATATATCATATCCTAGAAATTTAGACTATTATGCTATTATCGAATTTAAGGAAAAATTAACAAAAAAAATATGTGCAACTATAGAAAGTTCTAAAGATTCAAATTACTCAACATTTCTTAAGCAATTTGCAAAAATTAAAATTGCAAAAATAGAAGATAAAGAAGGAACTGCAGAAGAAGAACTGCTATCAAAAATGGATGAACTGAATAATAAGATGAATAAAATAGAAAGGAATTTTAATCCTCCGATTTCAGCTAGTGCCTTTACTGATAGAATAGATACTGATTTATCTCGTTGGAATTGTCTAGCCTCATCAGGTGTCAATTATCAATCGCCAATTGCACAACAAAGTCTTGGTGATATTATTGCTAAAAATAATATAATCAATGATAATATGACGAAATAAATTGTAAAATGCAAAACAGATTATCTGGTGTTCTGTCAAATTTAAGCATATCGTCGTAGTATTACAATATATTAGAAAATTTAATACCGCCAACCGATTAACACTTATATTTCAACGCATATCTTATTAAGAAATGGCTAAATAGAATTAAAAATCGCATGCTTTTTTATTGTTGTTCAAATATAAATGCTTATATTTGCATTTGAAAAATCAGCAAAATTTCAAAGGTTATATGAATGATGAACATACTATAATAGAGAAAACTACTCTTAAGGAACGGATAGAAGCATTACCAGAAGATAGCGTTTTATTTCGTTCTGACTTCCCTGAGTATCACGCTGAGTTTGTGGGGAGCACCTTGTCTGAATTGACAAGTACCGGAGTATTAGTCAAAATTTCTCAAGGAATATATGTAAAACCAAGAAACAGCCGTTTTGGTTTGGTATTTCCATCAGTTGAAAAAGTTGTTCAGGCTATTGCTATTCGTGATAAAGCAGAAGTATTACCTTCTGGAATGACGGCTTTGAATACATTGGGGCTTTCTACTCAAGTACCTATGAATTATACCTATTTAACTACAGGCAGTGAAAGAACCATCAAATTAAGCAATCATCAAGTTATACTTAAACGTGGTGTACCTAAAAATTTCTGTTATAGCACACGACTTATAGCCTTATTGGTTCAGGCCCTTAGGACACTAAAACAAGATAATGTTGGTGAAGAGGAATTTCTGGTTATTCGCGAACTCATTTCAAAGGAGCCTGATAAGGAAAATCTTGGCAGAGACATAGATCTAATGCCTGGTTGGATGAAAAGAATAGTAAAACCTATGCTTGTAAATAATTAGAGAAATGGAAAAATTATGGCTAAATAACAGTATTGTCGATCGTCTAGCTATGTTACAACAAACTGAGAGTGGACACCCTGGAGTCAATCAGGTTGCAATAGAAAAAGATTGGTGGGTGACCATAACTCTTAAGGCATTATTTCAAACAGATTGTTCAGAATCATTGATATTCAAAGGTGGTACGTCTCTTTCTAAAGGCTATAATATCATAGAACGCTTTTCTGAAGACATCGATTTGGCCATAAGTCACTCTTTTTTTAATATTGTAAAAACGAGTAAAAGTCAACGTGAAAAATTGCGTAAAACAGCTCGTACTTATATCCACGAGACTCTTTCCGCTCAATTAGATGCTCGGTTGAAAGAAATGGGTATTTCTGGTTACACAATAGAGAATGTGACAAAAATCCAAGATAAGGATGGTGAACGGCATCCAATAGATTCAGATAAGGATCCAATTGTGATTCTGTTGAATTATCCATCAATTATAGAAGATACAATTAATTACATTCCTCCTCGTGTAAAGATTGAAATAAGTTGTCTTTCGATGGACGAACCTTCGGAGTTGAGAGATATCCATTCTTTTGTCGAAGATAGCTTTGAAGGTGAAGATAACGGAGCTAATAGTAAAATAAAAACAGTTTTGCCTACACGTACTTTCTTAGAAAAGATTTTTTTGTTGGCTGAGGAATTCCAAAAGGATCAACCAAGAAGTATACGTATGTCACGTCACCTATATGATATTGAGAAGTTGATGGATACTGATTATGGAAAAGATGCCTTGGCGAATCGTGCGCTATATGATTCCATTGTTGAGCATAGAAGAACGTACTATTCTCTAAAGTATGTAAACTACGATTTACATGCCCCATCCACAATCAGCTTCATGATACCAGAGAAAGAACGTGAATCCTGGGCACAGGACTATGTGGATATGAAACGCTTCTTTATCTATGGCAAGTCTCTTGAATTTGATGAATTGATGCTGAGAATGCAGGAATTACAAAAAAGAGTAAGAACTATAAGATAGTTCATATATTTCAATCATAAGTATTTTAATTCTCACATAGGTAAATTATTGTTTGTAGTTTATCTGCGTGATCTGTGTGAGAAGAGGGTTGCTTTATTTTGTGTTGTTGTTGAAATAGTACATATTTACATAAAATAACAATCGGATTATTTGATAGTCCAAAATTATTTTTTATCTTTGCGCTTAGCTAAAAAATACCAGGTAAAGCACAATGTTAACCTTAAGCAAATACTTAATGACATTCTACTTCCTTGTTTAAAATTAATAGAAGTTTATCTCTGAACATGAATGGTGAAAACTATAAACCACTTTATTATGGATAAAAATATTCCTATATTAAATACTGCTAGCAGTTTTAAAGTTGAACTGAGACCTTTAGAGTGCCCATATTGTCATAAAAATCAAATCCCTGAAATGTATAATGCTATAGTATATAGAAGGACAGATTTGTATTATATCCAATGCCTATGTACAAATACTGATTGTCAAAAAGTTTTTAATATTAAATATGATTTGATTACAAAAAATTTTATGATGATTGAACAGTCGACTCAAATAGTTCGAGAGTTTAGTAATGTAATCAAAGATGTAAGCCCTAAATTTTGTGATATATATAATGAAGCTTATGCTGCAGAGCAAATTGGATTGGGACAAATTACAGGTGTTGGTTATCGTAAGGCATTAGAGTTTCTTATAAAAGATTATCTTATATCTTTAGATCCTGCTAAAGACGGGGAAATTAAAAATAAATTGCTCGGTCAATGTATTAGTTGTGATGTAACGGACGAGAAGATAAAGCAAGTTGCAAAACGTGCTACTTGGATAGGAAATGATGAAACACATTACATACGTAAATGGGAAGATAAAGACATTACCCATCTTAAGAAACTTATAGATTTGTGTCTTCATTGGATTGAGGCTGAAATAGAAACAAAAAAAATACTTGAAGATATGCCGGAAGGTAGATAATCCAAAAGGAAAAATATCTGCGTTAATTTGCAAGAGAATAAGTAACTGATATGCAAGAAGCAATCATATTATTATTTTGTAGTGTTGAATTTATCCGTATATATTAGGACAGATAAAATAGAAAAATGAATAAAGAAACTCGTAATATTTTTGTAATAGGGAATGGTTTTGATTTAGATCTTGGTATGAAAACAAAATATTCTGATTTTGCCCAAAGTAGTTATTGGCCAATTTCAGATTCCCCCGTTAACCAAGGTCCACTATATAGCTACCTTTATGAATACAAAAAGAATTTAAAAGATATTGAAAAGATTAATTGGTTTGATTTGGAAGAAGCTTTTTTAGATTTTGCAACGGCACAGAAGCGTTACACATATGAGGAAAAGGATGTTGAGCAAGATCAACAATGCTTTCTAAATTTGGAATGTAAATTCTCTGAATATTTAAATGATGCTCAATCAAAATTAGAATATAGCGTTGTAGACAAAATATCTGTAAATGTGCTTAATGCAATTCGTGGTAATGGTTATTTTAAATATATATATAGCTTTAATTATACTGATTTTTCAGCCTTAGCAAAATATTATATTAATTATTTACCGGAAAATGTAGTTAATATACATGGTAGTCTTGCAGACGATTCAATTATTTTAGGAATAAATGATAAGGTCAAAGTACCAAAACCATATCGTTTCTTGTTTAAGTCAAGAAGTAAATTCTATAATAGTAATAATCTGGTTGAAAATTTACTCAACGCTGATGAATGTGTCTTTTTTGGAATGTCTTTTGGAAGTATTGATAGTATATATTTTAAACACTTCTTTAATGAAGTAATAAATAATGCAAAAGATGATAAAACTGCAAAGAAAAAAAACATAACAATATTTACTTATAATGAAGAATCAAGAGCTTCCATAATGGACAATCTTTATGATATGAATATTTCCATGTCGGACTTATATGCGAGTGCAAATTTCTCGTTTGTTACAACGCAGAAAATTGAGGCTCAATCAAATAAAGATAACTTTGATGTGTTCATAAAACGATTACATTATAATAGTAGAAACGAAATTAATAGAAGATATCGTGATATGCTTGGTGAGATTTAATATAATAGTATAATTTTCTCCATCTTCTAAAAATAGAGATTATTTTCCTCTGTCCATTAATATTATAATAATGAATATGAATTAAACAACATCAATCTTAGGCATACTAAATTAACTGTATAAAACTAAAAATATCTGTATCAATCATGAGACAAATAATAATAATTGTATTGGCTGTAATATCATTAACTATCCATGCACAAGATAACGGGAGTAATGAATTTTCATTTAGTGGAGGATTAATGACGGGATGTGCATACGATGTGAGATTTTCATATAGCCATTATATTAATAAATATGTAGGTTATGGCGCTGCATTTGGTAACTACAAACAATGGCATAATGATTACTTACCACATGGGGATATTGAATCTGGGAAGTGGAGTTCTTGGAACTTGAATGAAAAAGACAATATAATGGAAAAATTATATATTGAACCAACTTTGTCATTCAAAACTCCTGCATTGATACATTTTGGGTCTTGGGAGATTGGACTTCAAGCAGAGCCGGGCGTTATGATACAGATTCCTTATACTTTTGTTGATGTAGATTATATTGATAGAAACACTTCGGTATCGTATGAAAAAGGAAGGTCAGCACATGCCTCAGATTGGTGCTTCTGGGATTTAAGAACCATGCTAAGGTTTAGTTCTGATGATGTTTCTATTTCTATCGGTTATGGTATATCAAATTTAGATATCTATTCATCTTGCAGATCAATGAATGTAGAAGGCACAAGCTTTAATAGTATTTTTCCATCTAAAAAATTTAACCATTCTATATTTATAAAAATAGGGGCTGCGATATGATTGGCTACTGTAGCATAATTGCTATACTGCGGGAGACAATGTTGTTCACGTTGATACAATAAATCTGTGAGGGACACTTGTTCATTCCTTGCTCTTTCCTTATATGTTTAAACAGCCTATTCTCACGCAGATTACGCAGATTTACGCAGACAAAATACAGTTTGGGCAAATCGATCTGCTAAAGCAGATGCCGCAGATAACGCTGAGAAAGACAGTTACCACATTTACGTTGATGTGTTTTATCTGCGTAAATCTGCGTAAATCTGTGTTATCATCGTGAGAATAGGCTATCTGTACTGTTCTAAAAAAAGTGCTTATATTAGTTGTATCAAAATGATTAGCAATATAATTTGGTAGTAGCTTCAAAATTATGTAACTTTGCGTTTAGAAGTTATTCTTAGATGAGATAAATACCTGAAATTAAAATGACCATGAAACAGTTCTGCTTACGCACCAGACAATTAAAAATTCTTATTGGAATTATTAATGATGAGAAAATACATCTATCATTTTTGGTAATGGTGTTGTCTTTCTTCATATTACCAATTTATGGCATCCAGCATCATACAGTGATGGAGAGTACTAAGGACTCTATTATATGTGAACAGCCAGATATACTTCCTTATTTTTCTAAAAAAGGGGTTGCATATCCAGAATATGTAATCAAACAATTTGGGAGAAAGACAAAAAAAAGATTTTATCCTTTTCATATTATAATGAGCTTTGTAGTTGAAAAAGACGGACGTGTTTCTAATATTACAATAAAAACATCAATCCAATCGGAATATAGCAGTCGACTTAGAAACATTATAAATAATATGGGAAAATGGAAACCTGGTTTAAAAGATGGTAGAACTGTTAGATGCAGAGTTTACTTTAATGCCTATATCCATTAAATATTAATGCCAAAATGAATATAATGGTTATTATGCTCTCTGTTCTTATTATGATTTAAGAATAACGCATATAAGCCTATATAATTGAACAATTTTAAAATTCAAATAGAATAGCTTATGATGAAAACTAAATCTTTATTTGTTAATGTTGCTATATCTTTGGCAATATTGATATGTGGGATAGTTGTAGGGAGGTTTCTTCTCTCAGCTAAATCAGAACCACCCCCCAAAAAATATGAATATATGGGAGAGATAAAAACGGGTTTCCCCCCTGAAAAGCCACTAGATCACCGTATTAGTAATTATAAGAATATTAATAAAGTTGGTGCGGTGCCAGATGCCGCTACAGCCTATGAAATAGGTAATGCTATATTAATTGCCACATATGGTAAAAATAAGATAGATTATTCCGAATCTTTTGGTATACAATTACAAGATGGTTTTATGTGGACTGTAAGGGCACAATCTCAAAATACAGATTTTTTGTTTTATTACGAAATAGGAATTGATAAACGTGATGGTAGAATTGATCATATGACAGTAGAAATATAGAATTAAATTTTACAAGTAGTGAACTATTTAAAAATCCAAACAAAATAGCTAATGATGAAAACTAAATCTTTATTTGTGAAAGTTGCCATGTCTTTGGTAATATTTGTATGTGGGATCATTATAGGGAAGTTTCTTTACTCAATCAAGTCCCCAACGCCCAAAATTACAAAATATGTATATTCTGGAGAGATTAATACGGGATGCCCTCCCCCTATACCACTACCAAAATATCGTAGAAGTAATTCTGACAATATTAACAAAACAGGTGTAGTACCAAATGTCGCTACTGCTTATAAAATAAGTAATACTATCTTTGTTCGTGCATTTGGTAAAGATAAAATAAATTATGACAAGCCATTTAAAATACAATTGGAAGATGGTTATATTTGGAGTATAGAGGCACAATCACTAGATACACGATATTTGTCTTACCATATTGCGATTGATAAACGTAATGGCAGAATTGTATATTTGTTAGTGAAAAAATAGCTTATGATGAAAACTAAATCTTTATTTGTTAATGTTGCTATATCTTTGGCAATATTGATATGTGGGATAGTTATAGGGAGGTTTCTTCTCTCACCTAAACCAGAAACACCGAAGATTACAAAATATAAATATGGTGGAGAGATAAGAACGGAAGTTCCCCTCTTAAAACCATTAAAATATCGTATTAGTAATTATAAAAATATCAATAAAGTAGGGGCAGTGCCAGATGCGGCAACTGCCTATGAAATAAGTAATGCTCTATTAATTGCTATATATGGTAAAGATAAGATAGATTATTCCGAGCCGTTTAAGATACAATTAGAAGATCGTTATGTATGGAGTATAGAGGCAACACCATATAATCAACCTTTTTGGTTTTACGATATAGGAATTGATAAACGTGATGGTCGTGTTATTTATATTAGCTCAGCAAAATAATATAATTTCCCGCAAATTCAAATTGAGAAAATCTAGCTTGCGTTAGTATGCGAAATCTGTGTGAGAACTGGAGATCTGATACTGAGTAATTGTTTACTTTCGACCGAATTACATCCTCAATAGTTGGTATTTTTCTGCAAAGATTACATATCATATAAAATTTATTTGTATCTTCGCAACCATGATGAATATAATAAAAGAATTAAAAAGTAAGACACACCCGCGAGTGTTGGGTGGGTTTGACATATTTAAATATATTGGACCAGGACTGCTAGTCACTGTTGGTTTCATTGATCCGGGCAACTGGGCAAGCAATTTTGCTGCGGGTTCCTACTTCGGATATTCACTTCTTTGGGTAGTCACCCTCTCTACAATCATGCTGATTGCACTACAGCATAACGTTGCCCATCTTGGCATTGTTACAGGATTATGCCTTAGTGAGGCTGCTGATAAATATACGCCTAAATATATAGGACGCCCGATTATTATCACTGCCGTGCTCGCTAGTATTTCAACATCACTGGCAGAGATTCTTGGAGGTGCTATCGCCCTGCAGATGCTATTCAACGTACCTATTGTCTGGGGATCAATACTCACCACGATAACAGTAGTGATTATGATCTTCACGAATTCGTATAAAAGGATGGAGCGTGGTATTATCGAATTTGTATCTGTGATAGGACTCTCATTTATTTATGAACTTTTCCTTGTTCATATAGATTGGGGGGCAGCCACGCATGGATGGGTAGTGCCAAGCATACCTCAAGGCAGTATGATGATTATCATGAGCGTGCTCGGCGCTGTGATTATGCCTCATAATCTGTTTTTGCATTCAGAAATCATTCAAAGTCGTCAAATCCAGAAACGATCAGACAAGTACATTCAACAAACATTGAAGTATGAGTTTTTTGACACATTATTTTCAATGATTGTGGGGTGGGCGATAAACAGCGCAATGATTTTGCTTGCAGCAGCTACATTCTTTCACAATGGCATCCATGTAGAAGAACTGTCTCAGGCACAGTCTCTACTCACGCCTTTACTTGGCAATAGCGCAGCTAACATCTTTGCAATAGCACTTCTGCTAGCCGGCATATCAAGTACCATTACCAGCGGTATGGCTGCTGGCAGCATCTTTGCAGGTCTTTTTGGTGAGTCATACAATATCAAAGACTCTCATTCCATCATCGGTATCTGTCTATCTCTCGGCATATCGCTATTGATAATTTTCTTTATCAGTAATCCATTTAAGTGCCTACTGATATCACAAATGATACTTAGTATTCAACTACCGTTCACGGTATTTCTGCAGGTGAGTCTCACATCTTCCAAGCAGGTGATGGGGAAATACGCAAACAGACCATGGAATTCTGCTTTCCTGTATTCTCTTGCTGGCATTGTCACAATATTAAACCTCTGGTTGCTCTTTGAAAATCTTTAATTGAAACAAGAAAAAGGACTTTTACTAACCTTATTATCTTTTACTGTATCTTTGCAAAATATACTCATGTCAATCTGTATTACTTTGCAAGAATATTTATCTTGAATGATAGCTTTTTATTGCTAATATAATCATTGTGTAACTTTATTTTAAAAAATACAGTACAATATGATATTATTTTGTCAATAATCACTATCTTTGTGCCAAAATATTAAAGGCATAAAATAAATAGATATGGGATTATTTACGAAGAAGAGTATTAACGATCTTCTGGCAGAATCTTCAGAGAAACACGGAATGAAGAAGACATTGTCAACGGGGGCGTTGGTTGCATTGGGAGTTGGTGTTGTCATTGGAGCCGGATTGTTTTCAATTACAGGTATTGCAGCTGCTGATTATGCAGGGCCTGCTATCATCATTTCTTTTGTAATTGCAGCTATTGGTTGTGCATTTGCAGGATTATGTTATGCTGAATTTGCCTCTTCTATTCCTGTAGCAGGCAGTGCTTACACATACTCTTACGCGACTATGGGTGAATTTGTTGCATGGATTATTGGCTGGGACTTGATACTAGAATATGCCGTAGGAGCCTCAACAATTGCATCCAGTTGGTCAAGTTATTTTTATGAATTACTACACTCACTGGGATTTACCTTACAGCGGCAGTTGATGATGACCCCCTTTGAAAGTGTGACGATGTCCAATGGTGAGGTGATTCACGGAATCATCAATCTCCCGTCAGTTTTTATTGTCACGCTCATGTCTATGATACTGATACGCGGAACAAAAGGGTCAGCCCGATTGAATAATGTAATCGTTGTATTAAAGGTCAGCATCGTTCTACTTTTCATCGTCATTGGATTTCACTATATTGATAAGAGTAACCTTACGCCCTTTATTCCAGCCAACCAAGGAAGCTTTGGAAAGTTTGGATGGACGGGTATATTCAGAGCCGCAGGATTGATATTCTTTGCGTATATGGGATTTGATGCTGTGTCAACAGTGGCTCAGGAAACCAAGAACCCTCAGAAGTCAATGCCTTATGGGATATTAGGGTCATTACTGATATGCACCATACTTTATGTCTTATTTGCTTATGTACTTACTGGAGTTGCCAATTATAAGTTATTCAGCGGTGCAGGAAATGATCTAGCACCTGTAGCGACAGCTATCAATCACATGGGTACGGTTGGTCCAGATGGACATATCATCCCTGCCTTTCCGTGGCTTAACAGGATTATTATGGTTGCCATTCTTTTAGGCTATTCTTCTGTGATTATGGTATTATTACTCGGTCAGAGCAGAGTCTTTTATTCAATGAGCCGTGATGGTCTGGTTCCAAAAATATTCTCACATCTACATGATACATACAAAACCCCGGCAAAGTCAAATCTATTGTTTATGGTTTTTGTCAGTCTGATTGCTGCATTTGTTCCAGGAAAGATTATCGGAGAAATGAGCAGCATCGGAACGCTATTCGCTTTTATTCTGGTCTGCATAGGAATAATCATCATACGAAGGAATAATCCGGGTGTAAAGCCAGCATTCAAAACACCTTGGGTTCCTGTCATCCCTATACTTGGAGCTCTTGTCTGCTTATCTATGATGGTATCATTAAGTATAGACACATGGATACGTCTGGTTGTCTGGATGATGGTAGGTTTCGATATATATATCGTACGTAGTCCTAATCACAGCAAATTGTCAGAAGATGATTCACTTGAGGAAAAACAAAAGACAAGAAATGTGACATCCTACTGCGGTTTGTTCCTCTGTATCTTATTGGCATTCTTCACCTATGTGCACCATAAATCTGATGCCGGTAATATGACGGAACTTATCATCTTTACCTGTATTATCGCATTCCATCTAATCTATTACTTGAGTTTCATATTTGTAAAGAAGCTAAGCTGTAGACAGAATTAACTTAGTATATATTTAATTCTGCCGATTGGTTTTACGCGGATAGCGAAGAGAAAGTCTATTGGGGTTATTTATAGGAACGGCATTATCTCTCGCAGATTTACGCAGACAAACCCTAAAGCAACACTAACTACAAGAAGTCTTTCTCTGCGAAATAATGCAGCTTGCTGCGTTCCTCTGCGAGATCTGCGTTATCTGCGAGAGAATAATCACGTAAGCGTACTCAATCATCTATCACTAAAGAAGAAACCCCAATATCTCTCGCAGATCACGCAGATTCTCGCAGACAAAAGACATTTGGGGCAAATGAATCCGCTAAAGCAGATAACGCAGATAAAGACAGTTACGACATAGTAAGTGTAGTTCATGTTGATGTGTTTTATCTGCGTGAATCTGGGTAATCTGTGGGAGAATGTGTTGCTAAAATGATTTCTTTAAATTATGCAAAGCACTTGTCAAATGCTCTAAATAACTTCAATGGTCCCTTGACACGTATCTTTCTTAGGATTATCTGCTTCACAACTGGTGTCTCTTTATGAAGTACACGCAACCATGTTGCAGCATCAGCATCAATTTGTAAATCAGGGATGCCGCTATGCCCACGTTCTACTTTAATAGTTTTGTCTTTGATTATAACGGTTGCTTTTTCTTGCTCGTTACCTCGGAATGTGAAATGATAGGTTGCAGATAGCCCTTCTGACTTATTCCTCTGGAAAGCAGATGCCATGGAATTTATAAAAGCTGCAACAGAAGGTGGGCGAACGCCATTTCCTACTAGTACTACTTTTTTATGTGGAAACTTGCTCAGGACATGACTCTCTGCATCTGAACCAGGAAGGACATATACATTTTCTGTTTTTTGTTGAAGTGGTTTAACGACCGTCTCCATAAACTTCTTTTTGTCATCAAGAAATTCAGAGATAACATCGTCACCTGCTGGGCAGACAGCAATGCAATAGACGGATTTATAGCATGGACCGTATGCAAGACTCTGCCAACGTGACACAGTGTCGGTATCGCTAACCTTTGAGCGATAATCAATGGCATTTTTGCTATCAGCGATATTCTCAACCCAATCAGAGAAACCACCTAACAGTTCGCGATAAGTATGCGTGAGACAGTTTATAGAATTGAAATTGCCATCAGCTCCAATGGCTCCTGTAGGACATGCTACCGAACAGAGTTTGCAATTAATACAAGGACTGTAATCCAAAGGAGTGCTGTACTCATCCACTTCGGCATCGATGAGTACAGTATTAAGCAGAACAAAACTGCCAAACACCGGATGAATAAGATTTCTATGAAGTCCCATCTTACCTAGACCTGCAGCTTCAGCTATGGGCTTATGTGACACTACCTGCATTTTGCCAGGCCAATTGTCTGTTTCCATTGGGAAGCCAGCAGATGGGGCAGCAGCACGAACACCTTTTCTGTCAAGTGTTGCAGCCATAGTGTGAGCAACTTGGTTAACCCGCTTTTCAACATGTTGCAATTCAATGCTGGAAATAGTTCGTGCGGGACTTCTCAAATTGCCCTTATTCATTCGTCCTACAAAACTTATGAGTGTTTTTGTCCATGGAAACACCTTTAATATGTCTGCTTTCTGGCTAGCCAATGCTGGATTTGATATATCAACAAAGCCTACATCATCAGCACCCAATTCAAGGCACATTTCACGCAACTCCGCAGCACTGAGCTTAGAAACACTGACGTTATGTTCAGCAGAAAGCTTTCTTTCGTTATAACGTTGTATTGTAGGATGAATATTTTTATTTTCCATATAGCTGTTAGTTATATTTAATCATCATTTAAATTCAAAACATAAACTATCATTTATTAATCACATTATATTATGATATTTACTTTTGAAGATTCAAAAATATGAGCGTCGCTTTACTATTTAATCGATTTCAATACTGCGGCATTCTTTGCTGTGTTTACTAGATTATACGCCAATTTAGGAGAAATCTTATTTACAACATAAAGCAATTTTGTGAGCCCCACGCGTATAGTAAATTTATTTTTCTTAATACCATTTATTAAAGCTTCTATTAATCTTTTTGGAGTTATAGCTTGATACTCGAGCTCTTTGGTCATATCTGTGGCTACAACAGGTGGTTGAAGTTCGAATACTTTCACGTTAGGGCTTGAAATCTGCAAGTGATCTCTTAGTGTAACGGTATAAAAACGAACGGCAGCTTTGCTAGCAGAGTAGCTTGGTGTTAAATTTAGTGGGACATGACTTAACAATGAAGACGTAGTGATGATGGCGGCTTCTTTTCTTGATTTCAACATATCCATAAAGATATTGTTAAGACGGATAACACCAAGATAATTAATGGCAATCTCTGATTCTGCTATTGTGACGTTACTTTCATTTGTATGAGCAAAATTCTGACCATTTCCCATGATTCCAGCATTGTTATATAAAATGTCAATTCCACCTAATGCCTTTACTTGTTCTAAAAGTGACTGTGCGTCTTCTGCATTTGCTACATCGCTTTGAATAGCCGCTGTTAGATTAGGAAGTAATTTCTTGGCATCATCTAATTTAGCCTGATTTCTTCCAGTGATTATAACTTTTGCGCCATTGGCTAAAAATTGTTTTGCTGCCTCAAAGCCGATACCTGCTGTACCGCCTGTGATTAATACTGTCTTTCCTTTTAATTCCATAATTTTTATTTTTTTAAAATTTATACTATTTATTACTTTCAGTGATACTGTTGATTGTTGTCTAAACAATATCTTGTATACATTGTTATTTTTATAAATGCCAACTCGTGGCTTGTTTCTATGTTTGATATAATTCAATACAAAACATACCAATCGGTATATTTGTGGATAAAAAAATTATATGGCTTCGATATACTCGCGCAAAGAACTTGTAACACCATCTACATAATTCTGATTACTTGTGAGTTTACGTATCATTATTCCGCCTTCTAGTAAAGCGAGTATAGTGATGGCTATTTGTTCCTTATTAATGCCTCCACTAAATTCATTTGATTCAATTCCATCTTTCAACAAATTAATTATTACTTCCTTCCATTTATTAAATGCAAATATCGTTTGCTGTTTGAGTAGTGGGTGAGTATCATCTGAGTCTACAGCAGTATTTAAAACAGGGCATCCACCTTTAGGAAATTTTGTATCAGAGAAATTCCTAAGTACATGGGGATATATTAATAGTTTCTCTCTATAAGTCTTTTTCTTTGCCATTTCAGAAGCAAAAAGATTAGACATAATACCGAAGTTATATTTGAATGCTTCGACAGCAACATCATCTTTGTTTTTGAAATTGCCGTAAATACTTCCTTTGGTTAAACCTGTTACCTCGGTCATGTCATTTAGAGAAGTGCCTGCGAAACCCTTTGTGTTGAAGATCGATGCTGTTCTTTCAATTATATATTCTTTTGTTTTATCAGCTTTTGACATGTTTATCCTATTTTATTTATGGTGCAAATATAATGCAAAATATACCAATCGGTATTTTTATTACTGCATTTTATTTTTTATTTGTTTTATTTCACATATAATAATTCTTAGCTACAAGCTAAAAATCATATATAGAAGATAGCATGGTATATATACATAAATGGGATTGATTATATAATCAATCCCATTTAATTTAAAAATTATTGCTTATTCTACCATTAGATGGCGGTGTTGGATTGCCGTTATTTAATTGTGATTGTAGCTGCAGTCTTTGCTCTTCAGTTAGGCGTTTGTTATTTCCATCATACACAACGCTATCCAATTCTACATAGTCATCAGAACGTGCTACATAAGGAAGATAATAGTAATTGAGCCATGAACAGTCACCAGCCGACAAGTCAAGTCCTTGATTTACCACAGAACCATCTAGCTTTGTATAAAGAGGTTTTAATGCATCTATCACAACATTTGAAGAACTAGTATAAGAACTGTTTCCCATTATGGAATTAAAGTCGTAAGCACCTTTGACGCTATAATTACTTGCTCTCTTCTGAAAGTTAGCCTTACCTATGGTGGTAAGATTAGATGTATTGATGGTAACATAATCATCTCTGTCAGGACGGCATTGCTCATGTAGCAAACCTAACGCATGGCATATTTCATGTTCTACAACTCCAGGTTTAGAGAAAGCAAAGTCTGCGAGATTTATATCTTGCTTTTCTCCTGTTCTGCCTACTTTTGAACTACATCTATCCTGAGGTCCACAATATCTGAAATTAATATATGGATAATCGATATTATAGGTGTTATCACGCATAGGAAGACCTGTTGCGTTATAAAAGCGGACATTGGTCTTAGATTGAATATTAAGAAGCGCCTTTTTAATTATGTCACGTTGTGATGATGACAGGTTGTTATCATACGTGAAGCGAGCCATAGCCCACAGATTGTAATTTCTGGGGGTATATGCTGCATATTGCGCTAAGGCACTCTTATCTTTAGGAAGATTTGTAATTGGTACCAAATCTGTAGCTTTAGTTGCTTGTGTACCAGGTTGATACAATTCGCCATAACCAGCTAAGTAGATTAATTGTTCCAGTGTAAGCACAATGTCACCCTCATAGTAACAAATATCTTTAGATTTTGTTATTGATACACCAGATGATAATGTTTCCACAGTAACAGAATCTTGATCCGTTTTTATACAAGTTGTTTTGTTATCTGGATCATCTTCAGATGAGAAACAACCACATAGTAAAGGGATAAATGTAAAAATTACTAGCCGTATAATGGAGTTGTTTTTTCGGATCATAGTCTTTAAATAATAAAAAAGTTAATGTATGTATTCGACGGCAAATGTATGGATAATAAATAAATAATCAAAGGATAAACGTATGATAGTGTGTCTTTATAATTATCTTTAACAATTGAGAGTTCTGTTTTATCCTTAATTTATAGTATTAATTTGGTCTTTTGCGACATCTTGTTGGATCCACTTATAAGAAAAGCATTCATACGTGTATGATATATTGTACATCGGCAGTATCATCCTCATCAATAATCTTGTTGAGCATTTCTTCATGTGTGTAGAGTTTCGTATTTTTAATTTTAGATTTTTATTCTTTTAGGGAATACTTCAATACTGCGAAATTAGTAAAAAGTTTCTCTAAATGGAATATATTAACACAATAAGCTTTATTTCTAGTTGTTTAAGATAAGTTAAATGCGTATGGAAAAAGTTGCATGAACAAATTTTTATATATAAATTTACGTATCAAATAACAACTAGAGACTTAACTAAAATAACTTTAAAATGAAAAATAACAAATTCTTTCGTGCGTATGTACATGTTGATTACGGTGTAAACAACAGATTTTCGGTTTAGATTAAATCGTTACAAATACAAATAACCAAACAAATGAATGCTTAGTAATTAAATTGTAATCCCAGAATACAGATATATGTGTAGTAGGGGATTTCAATATGAAAAACGTAACTAATAATGAATTAAAATTATGAGAGAAGATATATATATTATTGTATTTACAATAGGATTGATTTGTACCATATATCAAAGGTATATGTTTGAAAAAATAACGAAGATAAGTAAAGATAAGGATTATTGCAATTTATACAGAGAAACCAATAATACCTATTTGGTTATATTTATAGCACTCATCATTGATAATATAATGCAATTGCATTAAAAGATTGTCAATGATGAGTTGCGTATAAGAATTGATGTGTCTGATATCGCTTTGTTAAGCACAATGCTGATTCACGACACATCAATATACATCATATTATCTAGCAAGTGGTGTCTCTGAATTTTTATCCATTTTTACACCAGAATAGCCTTCAATACCCATTTCTGGAACGTCAAGTCCTTCAAGCTCAGCATCAACCTTGACTCTCATTCCATGAGTGAAGAATCCGATAATCTTGAATACAACCCAACCAATGGCTGCAACATAGATAATATTAGTGATTACACCGATGAGCTGTGCAAAGAATTGACTTGCATCTCCATAGAAAAGTCCTGTTACAGTGCCTTTCACACCATTCCAACCATTGCCGTATGAACCATCAGCAAATAGACCTAAAGCTAATACTCCCCAAGCTCCATTGACGCCGTGTACAGAAATAGCTCCCACAGGATCGTCAATCTTTAGTTTACGCTCAAAGAAGAAAGAGGCTTCAATTACCAAAACTCCAGCAACAAGACCGATAAAAGCTGCACTCAATACATTGACAAAAGCACATGGAGCAGTGATAGCTACAAGACCTGCTAGCATACCGTTCATCATCATTGTTGGGTCTGGCTTCTTTGTCTTAAACCACCACATATATGCCATAGATGCGAAAGCTCCTGTTGCAGATGCAATCATTGTATTAACGGCAACAACACTGATTCTTAAATCGCCACCTGCAAGAGATGAACCTGAGTTAAATCCAAACCATCCGAAAGCTAATATAAAACAACCAACAATAGCTAATGGTATATTATGACCAGGAATAGCGTTTGGCGTTCCGTTTTTATTGTATTTTCCAACTCTAGGGCCTATCATGATAGCTCCAACTAGCGCTAAGACACCACCTGTCATGTGGACCACAGCAGAACCAGCAAAGTCTACAACTCCATGTCCAAGTCCAAACATGCTTCCTAGTTGTGAGAGCCATCCTCCGCCCCATACCCAGTTACCGAATATAGGATAAATAAGACCTCCAACTATAATACCATATATTGCAAAAGAAGAGAATTTCCAACGTTCAGCCATTGATCCAGTAGGGATTGTTGCTGTTGTATCCATAAATACCATCTCGAACAAGAAAAGGGCAAATACAGCAACATCATAAATACCGCCACTAAGGAAAAAGCCTGTTGTGCCGAATAGTCCAAAGGTATGCCCAAAGAGACTAATGGCAAATTCATGAGACAATCCACCAAATCCACCTAAGGTTCCAAGACTACCAATTCCTCCAAACATGATGGCAAATCCACTTATAAAGAATCCTATCATACCTAATGCATAAACCATAAAGTTCATTGCCATGGTATGATTAGCATTTTTGGCTCTAGTAAGTCCGGTTTCAACAAGTGCGAAACCTGCCTGCATAAACATAACAAGGAATCCTGTTACCAAAACCCATACCATATTTATTGCCACCTTGTTGTGACCTACCTGATCTGCAAGTTCACTCTGCGTAGGTTTTCCTGGGGTAACCGCAGTTATGTCATTTACATTTCCTGTTGTAGTTCCAGATGGATCAGGGAGCCTTGTTGTACCAGCATAGGCAAAGTTAGCTACTGAAACCGTTATCACCATCAGTAATATTAATACAAATTTTCTCATAACAATTATATTTTATTTATTATACAATGAATCATCTCCCTCTTCACCTGTTCTTATACGATATGACTCTTCAATTGAAGATACAAATATCTTTCCATCGCCTATAACACCGGTTCTCGCTGTTTTTAAAATGGCGTCGACAGTCTTCTTCGCATTTATATCCCGCACTACTATCGTTAACAACTGCCGTGGTATATAGCTTGTATCATATACGGTACCACGATATGATAGTTCACCTTTCCTAATTTCGTTTCCAACCCCTGTAACATCTGAATACGAAAAGAAATCAATGCCCACCTGACGTAGAGCGTCCTTAACTTCTTCAAACTTTGAAGTTCTAATAATTGCTTCAATCTTTTTCATAACTATTTACAATTAAATGATTAAAATATATATGATGTATACTTGTTATTGTATAATATTTATCTGCATTTGTATGCTGTCATCCTGACATCAAATTGTATGAAAATACCGTGAAATTAAATCATATTGATTATAATAACGATACAAAGATACGCAATATGTAAGTTATTGTGCTATTTTAGTGTCCTTTTGTTTCTATATATTTAACAAAAGTATCATATTGTAATGTGTGGTGTTGCTTTTCATTTTGATATCTCGTATTTTAACTAATAAATGTATCAAATTGAAAGTTTATGTATGAAAAATAAATAAAACAGTAAAGTGGGAATACTGTAGGTTCATGTTTATCCGTAATAAATGCAATTTTATGCTTATAAATAGGCATATTATTGTCTTTACAATTAAGGCTAAGATACATTTGGGTGTTTGTTTATTTTTAAAACTATATAATGGACCAGTATTGTTCACCTAATTTTAAAAAACTAGCACGAAACGCAGCAAAGGTTTTAAGAAAAAGTTACAAGAAAGTTTCCGCTAAGTTATGAGTAGAGGAAGCTTTTTAAAATTATCTGATTATGATTATTGCAGTCATCATTGATAATATAATGCAATTGCATTAAAATATTATCAATGATGAATTGCATATAGTTATTATTCTATTTTGAATACAGTAGCTGTTTTGAGCTTTGCATCCTTAGGATAAGTAACTCCAAGTCCATCTGCAGTCTGTTTCCATGACAGTTTACCTTTGTAGCCAAGCAGTGTCACCTTCTTGATATGATGGTTTACCAATGCTTTGTCAGTGCTTAGTGCATGGATAATCACCTTTTGACCAGCATCAGGCACATTCATGCAGAAGGCATACAGATTACCATTCTTACCTTCTGTGAAACGGATATCCTGAGCATTGAACTTGAACTGTGCATGCTTCTTACCCAAACCACCTCCAGGAAGTTTCTTCAATTTTCCATTTATGATTTCACCTTCGCCCAAAGTCTTCCATGCTTTGCTTCCATACACCGATTCACCATTGATGTTCATCCACTTGCCAACCTCTTCAAGCATAGTGACACAAGCATCTTCAATACTGCCATCAGGACGCAAAGGGATATTGAGGGCTACATTGCCATCACGGGCTATTGCCTCAATTATAAAGCGTATCATGCTGCCAGAATCGTAGGTGAAGTCAGGAGCGTAAAACCAGTCACCAACAGGTGCCTCGCGAATCCATGCCTGAGATGTATTGATAGTATCAGGGAAATCAAACTCAGCTGTGTTTACTGTTCCATTGGTAGGGTGGCGGAACTTGACAATGCTGAATGCATCAACTTTACCTTTTCTTACTAGCTGACGGTTGTAATAATCGGCTATCACAGTCTGCATGGCGTTGCACTTATATCCAGTACCAGTGCCAGTACCAGTAAAAGGTCCTTCAGCTGTTCCGTCGGTATAAATGAAATCAGGGTCGTAGTTCTCTGTAACATCCATCATGCGAAGTGCCCACTCTGTGGCATACCACTTGCAATAGTCGAGGTGACGAGAGAAGATGCCTGCCTTTGGAGGCGACCATCCTGTATGTGCATTTTTATCTACATCTTCATATTCACGCAGATCGATACCATATAGACGGCGTGGATCGAGACCTTCCCACCATTTACCTTTTCCATCATTTAGAGTGAGATTGCCGTCATAAGGAATACCAGCTTTATCGCCTGTAGTATCACTGCCGAAAGCCGTCTGCCACCACCACCAAGTGTACTCGTGATGGAATGTTACGCCGTAGTGCATCTTGTATTTCTTGCAGGCGTTGACCCATTCGCGTAGAAGGTCACGCTTTGGTCCCACGCTCATAGAATTCCATGGATGGAACTTTGAGTTCCAAAGGTCGTAGTTGTCGTGATGTACACCTTGTATCATGAGAAAACGAGCACCCGACTTCTGATAAAGCTTTGTGAGATATTCAGGATTGAGTTTATCGGGATTCCAATTATGCAGCACTTCTTTATATCCCACCTCTGATGGATGTCCATAGCGCTTAAGATGATTATTGTAAGCCAAGTGTCCTTGCTTGTATAGATTGCGCGCATACCAGTCTCCACTTTCTCCAGCTGCCTGAGGACCAAAGTGTACCCATATACCGAACTTAGCATCTCTAAGCCATTGTGGAGTGCCAGGATAGTTAGTTTCTATTGATTGCCAGTTTGGCTTGTATGGACCCTTGGTAATAGGGATGTCGAGCTGTACCTCTTCGAAAGTTTTGCTGTCGCCCATTTTTACACTACCTATTTCTTTAGGGGCAGGTATGGCTGGCATTTCGGGTAGCATACTTTTTTCAAGTATAAGACCATTTTTGTCAGTTTTGTAATGTTGTGCCAACGCTGTTGTAGTGAGCATCAAAGCACCTAATGCAATAAGTGTTTTCTTATTCATGAACATTTTGTTATTATTTATTGTTTATTTTGTCTACGATATTCGCTTGGCGTGGTGTTTGTAACCCTCTTGAAAACTCTGACGAAGTAAGAATTGTCTTCATACCCAAGCGTGAGTGCGATTTCTCGGATGGATTTTTCAGTAGTGAGCAATAGTAGTTCTGCTTTCTCAATGCGTTTCTGATTTATATAGAGCATAGGAGTGGTTCCAGTAGTCAGTCTGAAGAGACGGATGAAATACTCCTGCGAGATTCCAGCCTCTGCTGCCAGCTTCTCTATTGTGATATTGCCAGCAAGGTTGGTGTGTATGAGTTTTGTCGCTTTCAGTATACGCTCATTTTTGATAACAGCCTTAGTTGTCGCATTAACAAGGAATCTAGAGCAGATTTGGAATATAATACCTCTTGATTCCATTTTCAGCCATTCAGAGCGTTGCTTATTATGAATTATTGAGCGTGCGAGAGTCTGATTGTTGTCATACTCTATAGGGTTGCTTCGGCGAAGTATCATTGATGGATTCAGGTTGCAAAGACGTTCGAATAGATTTTCCTCACCATGATTTGATTTGATATCGAACGGAAAGTCATATTCTTCGAAGAGAGTGTTACCTGTTATGCTATCATCGTAAATATGAATATAATAATGAATGAAGAGTCCTTTGCATTTAGTAGAGTGGGTGGTGAAGGGTGGAATGAGATACATTCTGTCTGGAATTAATTTATGACTAATCCCGTCAATCTCTACATCAGCTTCTCCTTTTACAATATAGTATATGCGTGCAAAAGGACTGCAAACATTCTGCCAGTTCCAATCGGCATGGAGTACAGCCTTTCCCACATTCAGGATGAGCGGATGAAAATTATCTATATTCATTTAGTCGCAAAATTATCAAAAATAAGTTGAAGTGAACATTAAAATGTGATAATATTGCTATATATGTCATATTTTTGCCATATTCGTATCACTTTATTGATAATTAAGGTGAGAGTATTCTCCTGCAGATAGCACAGATTGACACAGAGTTAAAATTTATCAGTATGAATTTGCTATATCTGCGGGAAAATAAATTTGATAGTACGGATATATACAGAGAGAAAGATCTGTGTAAATAAGTGAGATTGATCTAGCTTCTTGTACTAGCTATATAAAGGAATTATAGCCTAATTTTGTACAAGTTTAAAAGTGATGATTACACAAAGTCTTACCCTTTTTATTAAAAAGAGTATTATTCAACGTTATAATATGTCTGATTAACTATTTATTTAGAGATGCTTTTTCCTGCTTGTTCCCATTCCATGATTCCTCCACGTAGGTTTATTACTTTAAACTTAGCCTTTTTAAGTATGCCTGCACCAATTAAACTACGTTTGCCTGAACGACAATATATTGCAACAGGTTTATCTTTACTTAGCTTCTCTTCTGCTAATTGTTTAAAGTCATCTTTTTTTACATCAATGTTTGTAGCCCCAGGTATTCTTCCACTTGCATATTCCTCGGCTGTACGAGCATCAACGAGTTGTACTTTGGAAGATTTTACTAGTCCTTCAAACTTATTTGCATCAACTGTTACAATTTTATTTGTATTACAACTGGCTAGGAATAGAACAGTTCCCAATACAGCCAACATTACTTTTTTCATTTCTTTACATTTAATATTTGGTCGGTAAAGTTAGAGAATAATATTGAAGTATCAAAAGTTAATTTGCATAATTTAATGGTCATGATAATGTAAATATCGTTTTTATTTCATACTTTTACGGTTGCAATTAATGATTTTAAAACGTAAAGCATTATGAAATATATTACAGAAAATGATCGTATATATGTAGATGGCAGTGACGGTGAAGTTATTGCTGAAATCACATTTAAAACTGATGATGGCATAACAACAATTGACCATACATTTGTTGATAATTCTCTTCGACGCCAAGGGGTAGCTGCAGAACTTGTACAAATGGCGGTAAATAAAATTATTGCCGATGGTAATCAGATCGCTGCAACTTGTCCGTATGCGCTTAAATGGTTAAGACAACACCCTGAGTATAAAATCGTAGATACCGATGATACTGTCTAATAAAAGACAGACTATATATCTTAGGGTGGCTATGGTATAAAATAAAATTGGTTCTTCGCCAATTTAAGGAATACCATCGCTCTACCAGAAAAAGTTTTTTTTAATGTCACTAATGTCACTGGCTGAAGCCCCATAAACAAAGGGTTTGTGACATTATGACATTAGTGGCATTAAAAAAACTTTTTTTGTTAGGGTCTTTAGCTCAAGCTCATTTATGGGGGATGCCCCCTAAATAACCGAAGAAGATTAAGATACTATAATTTGTATTGAATCAAGTTGTGGTTCAGTATGTTGAGTTTTTTTCTAAAGTATGAGAAACAGATAACCTTTGTGCTTTATATTGATAATCTAACGTTTGTAAATACTACTATTCGCTATATTGTAAATATTGGCAAATTGTAGCTATGGGAAACTATTCAGAATGATAACAGAAGGGGAGATAAACTAAGATGTTCAATTATTGACAACTAATCTTTTATAATCATTTTATGTAAACGTTTACGTTTAAGAGTTGTTAACTAAAAGACTGTTTAGAGTAATAATGATGTAGAAATATTTGTATATTTAAAAAATCATATTATCTTTGCAATTGTCAACTGGAGATTACAATCTACTATAATAAAAACAACATGAGCAACAGGATTGAACATTTAGGAGTGATAAATACTATAGAGGGGAATTGTCTTCATGTAGCAATATCACAATCATCAGCATGTGCGGAGTGCAAAGTTGCCGGGCATTGTAACGCATCAGAATCAAAGGATAAAATAATAGATATTATTACAGATAAAGCCAACGAATACAGCATTGGAGAAAGTGTCAAGGTTTCGACTACAAATGGAGTAGGGATGATGGCGACTATATATGCTTATGTGTTACCATTGGTGATTATGATGGCAGTTCTGTTCATTGTCAAGGCGATAACAAGAAGTGATGGTTGGGCTGCTATGTCAGCCTTGTTTTCATTGTTGCCTTATTATCTCTGCGTATACATATTGAGAAATAAGATAAGCAGTCAAGTGTATTTTGAGGTAGAAAAGATAAATAACTAAAACAAATACAAACAAATTATGAATTTTATTTTAACTTCGGTAATCGCTCTTGGGGCAATAGCGCTAATCTCTTCGGTGGTGCTATATCTTGTGTCCAAGAAGTTTGCCGTTAATGAAGATCCGCGTATTGGCACGGTCTCAGAGTTACTGCCTGGCGCTAATTGCGGTGGTTGTGGCTTTGCAGGATGTTCCGGTATGGCTTGCGCTCTGGTGGCAGGAGCCGACAATGGTTCCATAGAAGGACTTCGCTGCCCTGTAGGTGGTGACGAGGTGATGAAAAAGGTTGCCGATGCATTGGGTATGGCAGCTTCATCATCAGAACCATTAGTGGCTGTTGTTCGTTGCAATGGAACTTGTGATAATCGCCCTCGCATAGCAGAGTATGATGGTTTGCATACATGTGCAGCTGTCAATTCAACAAGTGCCGGTGAAACTGAGTGCGGTTATGGATGCCTTGGTTGTGGAGACTGCGTAAGCGCATGTCAGTTTGATGCAATTCACATGAATCCAGATACATGTCTTCCTGAAGTGGATGAAGAAAAGTGTACAAGTTGTGGTGCTTGTGTAAAAGCATGTCCTCGCAATATAATCGAACTTCGCAAGAAGGGACCTAATGGTCATCGTGTTTACGTGCAATGCGTGAATAAAGACAAGGGAGCTGTAGCAAAAAAGGCTTGTAGCGTTGCTTGTATAGGTTGTGGTAAATGTGAAAAGGTTTGTCAGTTTGACGCTATAACAATAGAAAACAATCTCAGTTATATTGACTTCAACAAGTGCAGCGTATGTACAAAGTGTGTTGATGAATGTCCTACTGGGGCTATCGTAAAGATGAACTTTACAATAAAGAAAGAAGCGGAGGTCGAATCATGAGATTACATACATTCAAGATAGGTGGTGTACACCCAGAAGAAAACAAGATAACTGCTGAGATTGAGACAAGGAATGCTGCATTGCCTAAAGTCGCAATATTCCCGTTGGGGCAGCACATTGGTGCTCCAGCAAAGCCCGTTGTTAAACGTGGTGATGCAGTAAAGGTTGGTACGTTGATAGCAGAAGCTGGTGGTTTCGTTAGTGCTCCGATATACAGTTCTGTTTCTGGAACTGTTGCAAAGATAGATACAAGTATAGATGCTACAGGATATCGCCAGCCTGTGATTATAATCAATGTTGAAGGAGATGAATGGGAGGATGGTATTGACAGAAGTGAAAAAATTGAAAGTATTGCTGAGCATCCTGAACTTACTCCTGAAAATATTTCAGATACAATAAAGAAATCAGGTATTACTGGTATGGGTGGTGCTGGTTTTCCCACATTTATAAAGTTATGTCCGCCACCAACAGCAAAGGCTGAATGCGTGATTATAAACGGAGTGGAGTGTGAACCATATATAACGTCAGACTATCGATTAATGATGGAGCATGCTGAGGAAGTAATAGTAGGTTTGCAACTGCTAATGAAAGCTGCTAAAGTGGAGCGTGGATATATAGGTATTGAGGAAAACAAACCTGAGGCTATAAAGTTGTTAACGCAGCTCACGGCTGATGATTCACGTATAGAAATTGTAGCACTTGCACAGAAATATCCACAAGGAGGTGAAAAGCAACTCGTGGATGCCGTCATAAATCGTCAGGTCCCAGCACCTCCTGCAATTCCTGTGAATGTTGGAGCGATAGTTCAGAATATAGGTACTGCTTACGCTGTATATCAAGCAGTTATGAAGCATAAACCTTTGTTTGAAAGATATACTACTGTAACAGGAAAGCAAGTGAAGAATCCTGGGAACTACCTTGTAAGAATGGGAACTACCTTTGCTGAACTTATACGTGCATGCGGTGGAATGCCTGAAGGTGATAATAAAGTATTAGCAGGTGGTCCTATGATGGGTAAATCAGTTATGTCCTTGGATGTACCTGTTACAAAAGGCACAAACTCAATAACAATCCTTAGTGGCGATGATGCCCATCGCAAGGCTATGCAACCATGTATACGTTGTGGAAAATGCGTTGAGGTATGTCCTATGGGATTGGAACCATATCTCTTGGCTACACTTTCCGCAAACAAGTTGTATGAGCGTCTTGAAAACGAGGAAGTTACATCTTGTATGTCATGTGGCTCATGCCAGTTTACTTGTCCTTCTCATCGTCCAATATTGGATAATATTCTTCAAGGTAAGGGTGTTGTAATGGGAATGATTAAGGCTAGGAATATCAAGAAGTAGTATTTAAAAACGAATTATCAAAAATGGGAAAATTAATAGTATCTCTTTCACCGCATGCCCATGGAACTGACAGTGTTGAAAAAAACATGTTTGGAGTTGTTATCGCACTTATTCCGGCAATACTCGTCTCTTTCTTTTATTTCGGACTTGGTTCAGTTGTAGTATTGCTTAGCAGTGTTGCTTTCTGCATGTTCTTTGAGTGGGCTATAACAAAATATATGTTGAAGCGCGAACCTACATTGACAGACGGTTCGGCTATAGTTACGGGGTTACTTCTAGGCATGAATCTGCCTAGTAATCTGCCAGTGTGGATTGTTATAATTGGTGCCCTTGTTGCGATAGGTGTTGCAAAAATGACTTTTGGAGGACTTGGAAACAATCCTTTTAATCCAGCACTAGTTGGACGTTGCGTATTGCTTGTGAGTTTTCCTGCACAAATGACGTCATGGCCAATGGCAGGACAGTTGACAAGTTATCTTGATGCACAGACCGGAGCCACTCCGCTCGCAATAATGAAGCAAGCTATAAAGAGCGGTGATGCGTCTATATTGGACAAGTTGCCATCTGCAACACAACTCCTTTTAGGTTCAAATCCAACATTGGGACTTGGCACTATAGGAGAGGTTTGCGCTTTGGCTCTTTTACTTGGTTTAGCTTATTTGTTGTGGAAGAAGATTATAACATGGCATATTCCAGTATCAATAATTGCAACGGTATTTGTATTCAGTGGTTTGCTGCACTTTGCAAATCCTGTCTATGCCAATCCATTGAGTGAAATTCTCAGCGGAGGATTGATGTTAGGTGCAATCTTCATGGCAACTGATTATGTGACGTCTCCAATGACTCATAAAGGCCAGTTGATTTATGGTATAGCAATTGGATTTCTTACCGTAGTAATACGTAATTGGGGAAGTTATCCCGAAGGAATGAGTTTCGCTATACTTATAATGAACGCTTTCACGCCGATAATCAATTTATCAACAAAGCCAAAGCGTTTTGGAGAAGCAGTAAAGAAGTAAATAAACAAATGTATTTAAAGTAAAAACATACGAAGATGGAAAAATTAAAATCATCTTTACCAAATATGGTTGGCGTTCTTGTTGGCTTCTCTATTATAATAGGAGGTTTGCTTGCTTATGTCAATCACATTACGGAAGGACCGATAAAGCAAAAGGAACAACAGACTCTTGCTGCAGGAATAAAAACTGTTATGCAGAATAATAACGTAAGAGTTGCTGATCCTGAAACTTTAAACGAGACTATAGATGGCAAGAATGCCACATTTATAATACATCCATGCTCTGATAATTCAGGAAAGAATATCGGTTCGGCAGTTGAAAGCACTACGAATGGATTTGGCGGTGATCTTCAGGTACTTGTAGGTTTCGACAATGACGGAAAGATTCTCGGCTATACAATCCTGAAAAGTTCTGAGACACCAGGACTGGGAGCAAAGGCTGGAGTATGGTTTCAGAAGGATGGTAAGGGCAATCTCATCGGTATGAGTCCTAAAGATAAGCCGTTGGCTGTAAGCAAGGATGGAGGAGATGTTGATGCCATTACTGCTTCAACAATAACTAGCCGTGCTTTTTTAAAAGCCATTAATCAGGCTTATACTGCTTATGCAAAGAAAAAATGATGTGTATTTAAAAATTAGAAAAAATGAGCAATTTTAAAATATTACTGAATGGACTTATTAAGGAAAATCCTACATTTGTATTGTTCCTTGGTATGTGTCCTACATTAGCAACAACAACCAGTGCTATAAATGGACTTTCCATGGGATTGGCAACAATGGCGGTGTTGATATGTACAAACTTCGTGATATCTTGTATAAAGAAAGTCACTCCAGATATGGTTAGAATTCCTGTGTTTATTGTAGTTATAGCTGCTTTCGTGACTATTCTTCAGATGTTTATGAGTGCCTATGCACCAGATTCAATAAACAAGGCTTTAGGTATCTATATACCACTTATCGTTGTAAACTGTATCATCCTTGGGCGCGCAGAAAGTTTTGCCTGCAAGAATAGTCCAATCGCAAGTATCTTTGATGGTTTAGGTATCGGTTTGGGATTCACTTGCGGTCTTACATTGCTTGGTTGCGTAAGGGAATTCCTTGGAGCAGGAAGTCTTTTCGGAGTAGTGGTGATGCCTGAGACGACAAACATACTCTTGTTTGTGCTTCCTCCAGGAGCATTCCTTACATTAGGCTATCTAGTTGCTATCTTCAATAAATTGAAGAGCGAGTAAATGAATAATCAACACATATAAAAATTAAATATATGGAATACTTATTGATATTTATATCAGCGATATTCGTTAATAATATCGTGCTGTCCCAGTTCTTGGGAATATGCCCTTTTCTTGGAGTATCAAAAAAGATAGATACAGCAATTGGCATGGGAGGTGCATTGGCTTTCGTGCTTACTCTTGCTACAATAATAACATGGCTAGTACAGAAATATGTTCTTGATGCATTAGGATTAGCTTATTTGCAGACTTTGTCATTTATTCTTATCATAGCCGCACTTGTGCAGATGGTGGAAATTATCTTGAAAAAGGTATCTCCTGCCTTGTATCAGGCTTTGGGAATTTTCTTACCACTTATCACAACAAACTGCTGCGTGCTTGGTGTTGCAATCCTTGTAATACAGAAGGATTACAACCTTGTTGAAAGTATCGTTTATGCTTTCTCAACAGCGTTGGGATTCGCATTAGCTTTGGTTTTGTTTGCAGGAATACGTGAACAACAGGAACTAGTGAAAATACCAAAAGGTATGCAGGGAATGAGCATTGTATTGATAACAGCTTCGTTATTGGCCCTTTCTTTTATGGGATTCAGTGGATTGGAAAGTGGACTTCGTACATTGTTTGGATTGGCATAAAGTCAATAAAACAAAAAAATATTTCAAAGGTATACAATTTTAAATAAATTGTGTACCTTTGTGCGGTTTAAACATTTTAAAATCTTATGAAACAAACAATACTTGTTACAGGTGGTACAGGCTTCATTGGCTCTCACACCACAGTGGAATTGATTGAAGCAGGCTATAAAGTAGTTATTGTAGACAATCTGAGTAATTCAAAGGTAGAGGTTCTTGACGGTATCGAAAAAATTACTGGTGTGCGTCCAGCATTTGAAAATGTAGATCTTCGTGATAAGGTAGCTGCAGAAAACGTATTCAAAAAATATCCTGATATTGAGGGTATTATTCATTTCGCAGCTTCAAAGGCAGTGGGAGAGAGTGTAAAGATACCTCTTGTTTATTATCGTAACAACATCGTTTCACTTGTTAATCTTTTGGAACTTATGCCAGAGTATAATGTAAAGGGAATTATTTTCTCTTCAAGTTGTACTGTATATGGTCAGCCAAAATCAGAGAACCTTCCTGTAACCGAGGATGCACCTCATCAGAAGGCCACATCTCCTTATGGTAACACAAAGGAAATCAATGAGCAGATTATTTATGACTACATACATAGTGGAGCAAATATAAAGAGTATTGTACTGAGATATTTCAATCCAATTGGAGCTCATCCAACTGCTCTAATCGGTGAATTGCCAAATGGTGTTCCTGCTAACCTTATTCCTTATGTAACACAGACTGCTATAGGAATCCGTAAGGAACTTACAATCTTTGGTAGTGACTATGATACAGAAGACGGAACATGTATCCGTGATTATATTTATGTAGTAGATTTGGCAAAGGCACACGTAGCAGCAATGAGTCGTGTACTTGATAAGGAAACAGATAAGATTGAATATTTCAATATCGGTACAGGTCGTGGAAATTCGACAAAAGAACTTGTTGATACTTTCGAGAAAGCAACCGGTGTAAAGGTTAATTGGAAGTTTGGACCACGTCGTGAGGGAGATATTGAAAAGATATGGGGTGATTGCACTAAAGCCAACAAAGTTTTAGGTTGGAAAGCTGAAGCCTCACTCGAAGATGTTATGGCCAGTGCGTGGAAATGGCAGTTGAAACTTCGTGAAGATGGAGTAATGTAATTTAAATTTATAAATTCCGTTACTGATAATTCGAACAGATATTTAGTGTTTGTATTGTTTGAGTCTGCAATGTTATATTGCAGACTCATTTTGTTTTGTTAAATATGATTAAAGTTTGAACTTATCAGTTTTACAGTTCAACCTATTCCAACTATTCTTGTTATCTTTGCAGGCGCTGTCACGAGATGGCAGCATTAATTCAAACCTAATTAAATATTAAATTAAAATGGCAACAAAAATCAGATTGCAGCGTGGCGGTCGTAAAGGCTATGCTTTTTATGGTATCGTAATCGCTGATGTTAGAGCACCACGTGATGGTAAATTTACTGAGAAGATTGGTACATTCAATCCAAACACCAATCCAGCTACTGTAGATTTGAATTTCGAACGCGCCCTTTACTGGGTAGAGAATGGTGCACAGCCAACAGACACAGTTCGTAACATTCTTAAAAGCGAAGGCGTTTACATGATGAAGCATCTTCGTGGTGGTGTTAAGAAGGGTGCATTTGACGAGGCTGCTGCTCAGAAGAAGTTTGACGCTTGGAAAGAAAACAAGTTGAAGGGCTTTGAAGCTATCAGTGAAAAGGATGCAAAGGCTAAAAAGGATGCTCTTGCAGCAGCTCTTGAGGCTGAAAAGAAGGTTAATGAAGCTATCGCTAAGAAGGTGGCTGATAAGAAAGCTGCAAATGCTACTGCTGAGGCAGAGGCTACTGCAACAGAAGAGACAACAGAGGCTCCTGCAGAGGAAGCTGCTGAAGCTCCAGCTGAGGCTTAATCTTCTTAGATTAAAATCTATAATAAGGATGATTTCTTTTGAAGTCATCCTTATTTTTTTTGAAGTTTATCAATTTTTATTGATGTTAATATGTAAACGGTATTAACATTTTTATGTAAATATATTAACGTTGTAGCGAAAATCAGGAAGTGACTATCACAAACTGTTATAACATTAAATGTTGTTCATTTTATCGGATATTTGGGTGCTCGCGATTGAAAGTTTCTTAAAATATACGTTTTTGGAAACTTTTTTAATATTATTTAGTTGCTGATGTTAGTTACTCTAAGCGATTTATTGTAATTTTGTGGTCACTAATTTATAATCGGTTAAATACAAATAATTATGGCTGAGACGATTGATATTCGTGAACTAAATATTATGATTGAGCAGCAGAGCGGTTTTATAACTAATCTTGTTGCTGGTATGGATAAGGTTATCGTGGGTCAGAAACATCTTGTTGACTCACTTCTTATCTCACTTCTTAGTGATGGACATATTTTGTTGGAAGGTGTTCCTGGCTTGGCAAAGACTCTTGCTATCAAGACTCTTGCTCAGCTTATAGATGCCGATTTCAGTAGAATCCAGTTTACCCCTGATCTTCTTCCTGCTGATGTCATTGGTACACAAATATATTCACAGAAAGATGAAACTTTCCATGTAAAAAAAGGTCCTGTATTTGCTAATTTCATCCTTGCTGATGAGATTAACCGTGCTCCAGCTAAGGTTCAGAGTGCTCTTCTTGAGGCAATGCAGGAACATCAGGTCACAATTGGTGATCATACATTTGCTTTGCCAAAACCTTTCTTGGTAATGGCAACTCAAAACCCAATTGAACAAGAAGGCACATATCAGTTGCCTGAGGCTCAGATTGACCGTTTTATGCTAAAGGTAGTGATTGATTATCCTACAATAGAAGAGGAAAAACTTATCATTCGTGAAAATATCAACGGAAGTCTGCCTACTGTTACAGCTGTAACTTCAGCAAAGGAAATAATGGCTGCACGTGATGTAGTAAACAAGGTTTATATTGATGATAAAATTGCGCAATATATTGCTGATATAGTCTTTGCAAGCCGCTACCCAGAGCGTTACGGACTTTCAGAATTGAAGGGAATGATTACTTATGGAGGTTCTCCACGTGCAAGTATCAACTTGGCTAAGGCAAGTAGGGCTTATGCTTTTATAAAGCACCGTGGTTATGTTGTTCCTGAAGATGTGCGTGCTGTTGTTCATGACGTTATGCGTCATCGTATTGGTCTTTCTTACGAAGCAGAGGCAAGTAATGTTTCTTCAGAGGAAATCGTATCAAAGATTGTCAACAAGGTTGAAGTTCCTTAAATTACACTTTGCAATCTAATAAACAAGAACAAAGGATTAAGTTAATGGAAACATCTGAAATCATAAAGAAAGTAAGGAAGGTAGAGATTAAAACTCGCGGACTGAGCCAAAACATTTTTGCCGGTCAGTATCATTCTGCCTTTAAGGGTAGGGGTATGGCTTTCAGCGAAGTGCGTGAGTATCAGTATGGCGATGATGTGCGCGATATTGATTGGAATGTAACTGCCCGTTTTCATCATCCTTACGTCAAGGTGTTTGAAGAAGAAAGAGAGCTTACTGTAATGTTACTTGTTGATGTGAGCGGTTCGCTTGACTTCGGTACTATTCACCAAACAAAACGTGACATGGTCACGGAGATTGCTGCAACTCTAGCATTCAGTGCTATTCAGAATAATGATAAAATTGGTGTGATTTTCTTTTCCGACAAGATAGAAAAATATATTTTGCCAAAAAAGGGTAGAAAGCACATTCTTTATATCATCAGAGAATTGTTGGATTTCAAACCGCAAAGTCGTCGTACAGATATTGGTATGGCGGTTTCATATCTCACAAGAATGATGAAGAGACGCTGCACTGCATTCCTGCTAAGTGACTTCTATACACGTGATGATTTCTACAAAGAGATGCAGATTGCTAATTCAAAGCATGATATGATAGCCATTCAGGTGTATGACCAACGTGCCAAAATGTTGCCTGATATCGGACTAATGAAAGTTCGTGACGCAGAAACAGGACACGAAATGATTATTGACACGAGTTCAGCTAAATTTCGTCATGCTCATACTGCCTATTGGTTGGAGCGTGAGGAAGATTTGCGCAGGCTCTTTGCAATGAGTAATGTTGACTGGACTTCTATTGCAACAAATGAGGACTTTGCTAAAGCCCTCATGCTATTATTTAAGAAAAGAGCGTAAATGAGATATCTGAAAACCATAATATGCTTGATGTGTCTGTTGGGAATAAGTTTCAGCGGACATGCACAAACTGTTCAGGTGGAGCAGAAAATAGATTCTGTTTCTATACTTATCGGACAGCAGACTCGCATGACTGTAACTGTTACGGCTCAGCATGGTGCAAAGATTGATTGGCAGAAATTCAAACCATCACAGTATATTACTCCTGGTGTTGAAGTCGTAAATTCAGAGAATGGCGAGACATCTGATGTAGATGGAATGACAAAGGTGAGCAAGATTTATACTCTCACTAGTTTTGACGAAAGATTATATGCTATTCCTCCTATTAAGGTGAGTGTAAACGGTAAGTCTTATGCTGGAACTCAATTGGCTTTGAAAGTACTGACTGTTGATGTTGATACTGTTCATCCAAACCAATTCTTTCCACCAAAAGACGTTCAGAGTAATCCTTTCCAATGGGCTGATTTCAGTTTGGTATTTTGGTTGAGCGTAGTGTTGGTAATTCTTTGCTGTATAGTATATTATCTCTATAGTAGACTGAAAAGCAATAAGCCTGTTATCACAAGAATACGTATTGTAAAACATATACCTGCACACAAGAAGGCTTTGAACGAAATTGATAAGATTAAGTCAGAACACATGCAGGTGTCTGAAAATCAAAAAGAATACTACACAAAGCTTACTGATACTGTTAGACAGTATATTCAGGAAAGATTTGGATTTAATGCAATGGAAATGACAAGTAACGAAATTATTTACAGACTTCGTGAAAGTGGTGACCAAAAAAGTATTGATGAACTTCATGAGTTGTTTGAAACTGCCGACTTGGTAAAATTTGCAAAGCATAGCGCATTGATTAATGAGAATGATCTTAATCTTGTGAATGCTATTAATTTTATTGATGGTACGAAGACGGCAACCGAAGAAACAGAAGAAAAAATTATACCGCAACTAAGTGATGACGAAGAGAAATCTAGAAAGAGTAGGATGACTATCAAGTCGCTTATTTCTGTTATTACTGTAGCTGTTGTTGTACTATTGGTATATATCATTTATAGTGTATATCAGTTGTTAGGATAAGATTATGGAATTTGCAAGTAAAGAATACTTCATATTATTGATATTGCTCATACCGTATATATTATGGTATTTCCTATATCGAAAGAAAAGTGAGCCCACAATGCAGATGAGCGACACTTTTGCATATCGTTATGCACCAAAAAGTTGGCGCATGCGACTTGTAAATCTGCCTATGGTGCTGCGTTGCATTGCTTTCACTCTTGTTGTCATTGTTATGGCGCGTCCACAGACACATAATTCATGGGATAATAAGCAAGTTGACGGAATAGATATTATGATGGCAATGGATGTTTCAACATCAATGCTTGCCGAAGACTTAAAACCAAACCGTCTTGAAGCTGCCAAAAATGTTGCGTCTGAATTTATTGCTGACCGTCCAAATGACAATATAGGTCTGACAATATTTGCTGGTGAAGCATTTACTCAATGTCCAATGACAACAGATCATGCGTCACTTATTAATCTGTTGCAAAGTGTGAGGACTGACATTGCAGCTCGTGGACTAATCTCTGACGGTACAGCTGTTGGTATGGGATTGGCGAATGCTGTAAGCAGACTTAAAAATTCAAAGTCAAGGAGTAAAGTTGTAATTTTGCTTACTGACGGTAGTAATAATATGGGTGATATATCTCCTATGACAAGTGCGCAGATTGCGCGTAGCCTTGGCATAAGAGTTTACACTATTGGTTTGGGTACAAATAAGGTTGCTCCTTATCCAATGCCTGTTGCAGGTGGTGTTCAATATGTGAATATTCCTGTAGAAATAGACACAAAGACATTGAGTGATATTGCTGCTATGACCGAAGGTAATTTTTATAGAGCAACAAATAATAGGGAATTAAAGCAAATATATAAGGATATAGACAAATTGGAAAAGACCAAGATGGATGTTAAAACATACTCAAAGCGTTATGAGGCTTATCAGCCTTTTGCAATAGCAGCTTTGCTAGTCTTGCTTTTTGAATTAATATTGCGCACAACTGTATTGCGTCGTATCCCGTAAATATATATAACTATGTTAAGATTTCAAGATTCAATATATCTGTGGTTGCTGCTCATCTTGCCTGTAATGGCAATGGTGAGATTTATAGTTTGGCGACAGCGTCGTAGCAAACTACGAAAGTTTGGTGACCCTGAATTGCTCAAACAACTCATGCCGGATGTTTCTAAATATCGTCCAACAGTGAAGTTCTGGCTGCTGATGTCAGCAATAGCGATTCTTATTTGTATGATAGCTCGTCCGCAAATGGGTACAAAAGTATCTCATGAGAAACGAAATGGAATACAGGCTATTATAGCTCTTGATATAAGTAACTCTATGATGGCAGAAGATGTAATGCCATCAAGATTGGCAAAGAGTAAGTTGCTAGTTGAGAATATGGTCGACCACTTTAATAATGATAAGGTGGGACTTGTTGTCTTTGCGGGTGATGCCTTTGTTCAGTTGCCTATTACAAGCGATTATGTTTCGGCAAAGATGTTTTTACAGAATATCGAACCGTCACTCATTGCGACTCAAGGTACTGATATAGCAAGAGCTATTACATTGTCAGAAAGTAGTTTCACTCAGCAGGATAAGGTTGGTAAGGCTATTATTGTAATAACTGATGGTGAAGACCATGAAGGTGGTGCTCTGGAAGCAGCTAAAGATGCTCGTAAAAAAGGTATTAACGTATTTATACTAGGAGTTGGTGATCCTAAAGGGGCACCTATTCCTGACGGGAATGGCGGATATCTTAAAGATAATACAGGGCAGACTGTTATGTCGGCTTTGAATGAGCAGATGTGTCAACAAGTTGCTGAAGCGGGTAGTGGCACGTATATTCATGTAGACAATACTAATGACGCTCAGGTAAAACTTAATGACGAATTGACAAAGTTGCAGAGCGGCGAAACCAATAGTGTGATCTTTAGTGAGTACAATGAGCAGTTCCAGGCATTTGGACTGATACTTATATTCTTGCTTATTGCTGAAATTTGCGTATTGGAATCTAAGAATCCATTGGTCAGGAATGTCAGATTGTTTAAAAAGAAAAAATGATGAGAGGTCTTAAATATATATTCATTCTGTTGTCTATCTTTGTTTGTGCAGGTGGATTTGCTCAATCTGACAGACAATATATCAGAAATGGCAATAAACTATTTCACCAGCAAAATTATGCAAAGGCTGAAGTGGAGTATAGGAAAGCCATTTCAAAGAATCCGAATAATTCACAAGCTATATATAATCTCGGTAATGCTTTGCTAATGCAGCAGAAGGACTCGGCTGCAACATCTTTGTTTCAAAAATCAGGAAAAATTGAAACGAGTAAGATACGAAAAGCTATGAGCTATCATAACATTGGTGTAATTTGTCAGAAACACCAGATGTATGGTGACGCAATTAATGCCTATAAAGAGGCTTTGAGAAACAATCCTAACGATAATCAGACAAGGTATAATCTTGCATTATGCAAAAGACTGCTGAAAAATCAACCAAAGGATAAGAACAAGCAGAATAATAAACAGAAGGACAAGAAAAACAAAGATAAAAATAAGAAGGATAAGGATAAAGATAAACAAAATAACAATAATAAGGACCAAAATAAGCAGGACAAGAAGCAACAGCAGCCTAAAGACAGAATGAGTAAAGAGAATGCAGAGCAGTTGCTTAACGCAGCGATGCAGGAAGAAAAGTCTACTCAGCAACGTATCAGCAAGGCTATGCAGCAGGCTGGAAGCAGGAAATTGCAGAAAAATTGGTAAAATGATTATTTTATATTGACTTATATGTATAGATATATTCGTTATATTGTATTGATATTGGCTATAACTCTTTGTGATATAGGATGTTCGTATGCACAAAGTATTTCTGTACAGGCACCTTCTAAAGTGCCTGCAGGTGATAATTTTAGACTTTCTTATACTGTAAATACTCAAGATGTAGAGGATTTCCGTGCTGGTAATATTCCTTCAGGAATAGAAGTTATTGCTGGACCTTACACATCTCAACAGTCTAGTTATCAGATGGTAAATGGACATACTAGTTCTTCTTCTTCGATTACGTTTACATATACATTATATGCTGTAAAGCATGGTACGTATAAAATTCCAGGTGCCCATGTTGTTGTGAATGGTAGAAAAATATCTTCACGTCCTGTAACTATTACTATTGTTGGTAATGCTGCTAGCGGAAAAGGTTCGCAGAGTGCTAACAATTATGATGACGATAGTGGTGCAGCCATGAAAGCTGCAGGATCTCGTATTTCAGGTAATGATTTGTTTATCCGTGTGAGTGCTAATAAGCGCAATGTGCATGAGCAGGAGCCTGTATTGCTTACATATAAGGTGTATACGTTAGTTGAGCTGACACAGTTGGAAGGTAAAATGCCTGATTTAACAGGTTTCCATACTCAGGAAGTACAGTTGCCTCAACAAAAAAGCTTTCATGTTGAACGTATAAACGGAAGAGCTTACAGATGTGTCACATGGAGTCAATATGTGATGTATCCACAGATGACAGGCAAACTAACAATTCCAAGTATAACATTCAAAGGAATTGTAGTTCAGCAGAATAGAAACGTTGATCCATTTGAGGCATTCTTTAATGGAGGATCTGGATATGTAGAGGTTAAACGAGACATCAAAGCGCCTAGTCTTAGCATAATGGTTAGTCCTCTGCCTAAACGTCCTGTTGGTTTTTCTGGAGGTGTTGGCAAGTTTAATATTTCAGCACAACTTAACAAAAAGAGTATAAAGGCAGGCGAACCGCTTCAACTTCGTATTGTTGTTGGTGGAATGGGTAATTTGAAACTGATCAAGCAACCTGTTGTAAATTTCCCTAAGGACTTTGAAAAGTATGATGCTAAGGTTACAGATAAGACTAAACTTACTGCTAATGGACTAGAAGGAAATATGATTTATGACTTCCTTGCAGTTCCTCAGAATCAAGGACATTATACTATTCCTGCAACAGAATTCACATATTATGATACTGGTAGTAACACTTATAAGACTATCAAAACTAAGGCATTTAACATAAATGTAGATAAGGGTGATGGCAAGTCTGGCAGTGTTACAGACTATGCAGAAAAGGATAACGATATACATCCATTAATGGAGGGAAATTCCAAGATGCATAATATTAATGAATTCTTTTTCGGTTCTGCAGAATATTGTGTAGTTTTGTTTTTGCCATTAATCGTTTTCGTTGTATTGCTTATCCTATTTAGAAAGCGTGCAATGGATATGGCTGATGTTGTAAAGACTCGTGGAAAGAGGGCTAACAAGGTTGCAACAAAGCGACTTCGTAAAGCTAAAAAATTGATGCAGGCGTCAAGGGCTAATGAATTCTATGATGAGGTGTTGCGCGCATTGTGGGGATATGTAGGTGATAAACTAAATATGTCAGTAGAGATGTTGTCACGTGAAAATATCTCAGATAATCTTAAAGGTAGTGATGTTGATGACAATACGATAGATAAATTTATCAATGCTATTGATGAATGCGAATTTGAAAGATATGCTCCAGGTGATGTTGCCGGTAATATGAGCCGTACTTTTGAATCAGCAATGTCTGCAATCATGGAGATTGAAAATGTCTTTAAAGGCAAGTCTAAAAGAAAACATTAATGTGAATTGAAAATGAAAAGACATATTTTACATATCATATTTTGCGTAGTTGCTTTTCTTGCTTTCAGCATGACTGTTGGTGCTGTAACAAAAGATATGGCAGATGCAGAGTATAAGAAAGCCAATTATCAGCAAGCTATAAAAGATTATGAAGAGTTGTTGAAACATGGAGTAAGTCCTGAACTCTATTATAATTTGGGTAATGCTTATTATAAGGTTGATAATATTACTCGTGCATTGCTTAATTACGAGCGTGCTTCGATGCTTGATCCTGGTAACAAGGATATAAGATTCAATCTGCAATTTGTGAGAAATAAGACAATAGATAAGTCTGCTGACGATGAAGAGATGTTTTTCGTTACATGGTATAAGTCTGTTGTCAATTTTGAAAGTGTTGACGGATGGGCTAAAATAAGTGTTGTGTCTGTAATAATGGCACTGCTGTTGTTATTGGTATATTTATTCTGCGAAAAAGTAAGTCTCAGAAAAGTTGGTTTCTTTGGATCGCTTACTTTTATAGGATGTTTTATTTTAAGTATATTATTTGCTTATCAGCAGAAATATTATTTTGAAAACCGTTGTGGGGCTATTGTTACATCTCCTGTTGTCAATGTGAAAAAGACACCAGCGGCTGGAAGTGCTGATGAATTTATTATTCATGAAGGAACAAAAGTCTATATCACTGATCGTGGTATGAAAGGCTGGACGGGAATTAGACTCCCTGATGGTCGTGAAGGTTGGATTCTGAAAGGCAAGATAGAAGAAATTTAGTATATTAACATATATAATTAAAAAGCTTTGGATGCCGTTAGCATTATAGAATTGGATAGAGAATTGCTTTCTTTTTTTAATCAGAATGACAATATCTTTATAGATGGAGTAATAAAAACACTTACATCAGGAATTACTTGGATACCTCTGTATTTGGCATTGTTTTATATCGTCGTGAAGAATAATGAGACGATGGGCCAAATATTTTTTATTGTCGGTGGGGTATTACTGAGTGTTATGCTTGCTGGTGGTGTTGATGACTTAATAGTGAAACCACTTGTGGCACGTCCCAGACCGGTAAACGATTTAGCTACAAAATATATTATCGATACCGTATATGGAGTAAGCAGCGATCAGTTCAGCTTTTTCTCAGCTCATGCCGCAAACACATTCGCAATAGCAACATTCATGGCTTTATTGGTGAGAAGTGGAATTCTTAATTTTGGATTATTTGCTTGGGCGGCAATAAATGCCTATACTAGATTATATTTGGGAATGCATTATCCGTCTGATGTAATCATCGGAACATTGTGGGGAATGATTTGTGGTGCCGTAGCGTATTTCATATATTCTTATTTATATTACAAACGCAATCCCCATATAAATTACATATCTTCTCAATATACGTCAACAGGATATAGTTTTATTGATGTAGATATCGTAATAACAACACTTTCGCTTACTGTATTATATGCTTTGATTTTAGCAACAGTAAATGTATTTTAGAAACAACAATATTGAGAAATTAATTGATAATGGATACAAAACATATAAAAATTAGTGATTTTAACTACGAGTTGCCTGATTGCAGAATAGCAAAATTCCCATTAGAGGAACGCGATCATAGCAAACTTCTGATATACAATCATGGCAGTCTGAGTGATGATGTTTTTTATAATCTACCACAATATCTTCCAAAGAATGCCTTAATGGTATTCAATAATACGAAAGTCATACAGGCGCGTATGCATTTTAGAAAAGAGACAGGTGCTCTGATTGAGGTGTTTCTTATGGAGCCAGCTGAACCAGTAGATTATGAATTGATGTTTCAGACTACTGGGCATTGCTCTTGGCTTTGTATGATAGGCAATCTAAAAAAATGGAAGGATGGTTCACTAAAGCGTGACTTTGAAATTAAAGATCAAAAACTAACTTTGACAGCGACACTAAACAGAGATGAAAGTGAGCATAGTGGAACTGGAACAAACTATTGGGTGGATTTTGATTGGGACAATGATAATATAAACTTTGCTGATATTTTGGAAACTGTTGGTGAGTTGCCTATTCCTCCATACCTTAATAGGGAAACACAGGAAAGCGACAAAACGACTTATCAGACTGTTTATAGCAAGATAAAGGGTAGTGTAGCTGCTCCAACAGCTGGACTGCATTTCACTGATAGAGTGCTTAATGCACTTGACGAACATGGAATAGACCGTGAAGAGGTTACTTTACATGTTGGTGCAGGAACTTTTAAACCAGTTAAGAGTGAGGAGATTGATGGACATGAGATGCATACTGAATATATAGTAGTTCATCGCCATAGTCTTGTGAAATTGGTTAATCATGAATGTAATGCTATCGCTGTTGGTACAACGAGTGTTAGAACTTTGGAGAGTCTATATTATATTGGTGTGAAATTGGCTACAAATTCTGATGCTACAGAGGAAGAACTGCATGTAAATCAGTGGGAACCTTATGATAATGGCAGAGACGGCAAGATTGCAGAAGGTATTTCTCCTGTTGAAGCGATACAGAATATCATTGACTGGCTCGACAGATGTGGAGTAGAAGCATTGCATAGCAGTACGCAGATTATCATTGCTCCAGGATATGAATATAAAATCGTAAAGATGCTTGTTACTAATTTTCATCAGCCACAGAGCACATTGTTGCTTTTGGTGAGTGCTTTTGTTAAAGGTGACTGGAAGAGCATTTATGATTATGCTTTGGGACACGATTTTCGTTTCCTTAGTTATGGTGACAGTTCTTTATTAATTCCATAAATATATTTGAATATGAAAATTGGAGATAAAGTAAGATTTCTTAGTGAGACAGGTGGTGGAAAGGTCGCTGGTTTCCCTGGAAATAATATAGTGCTCGTTGAAGATGAGGACGGTTTTCAAATACCGTTCCCTATAACCGAGGTTGTTCTTATTGGTGAAGATAACTATGCTACATCAAAACTTGTAAGTTCAAAAATGTCAGCAGAATCCAAACTGAATGGAATAGAACCTGATGGACGCAGTATAAAGACATTATTGAAAGACGGGCAGGATGATGTTGATGCTTCTCTTAATGAAGAAGATAAATATGACACTGTTGACGACGAAAAAGAAGTTACTTTCCGTGCGCCAGTTGAGGAACGCAAAGGCGGTAATATGCTTAGTGCATATATTGCATTTGTTCCAATGGATATAAATAATGTTACTTCAACTCGTTTTGAAACATATTTCGTTAACGATAGTAACTATTATATTCAGTTCTGTTATATGATAGCGGAAGGTAATAGTTGGAACCTCAAATATAAAGGAGAGGTTGAACCAAATACCAAACTGTATATTGAAGAGTTCGGTCGTGATGCTCTTAATGATATGAATCATATTGCGGTACAGTTTATATCATATAAGCTAGAAAAGGGCTTTATTATGAAGCCTAGTGTAGATGCGCAGTTCAGAATTGATCCAGTGAAGTTTTATAAGCTTCATACTTTTCAAGATACACAGTTCTTTGAATCTCCTGCTTTACTTTACAGTCTCATTGTTGATGATGTACCAGCAAGACCTCTTGTAATAGATCCTAAAGCTTTGAAAAAGGAAATGTTTGCCGGTGCTGATAATGAAAAGAAAGAATCGCAAGAGCATATCGGAAATTATATGCGCAGATATGAAGACGGCAAAAATGGGAATGTTTTTAAGATAAAGCATCGTGGAGATGATGACATTGTTGTCATAGACCTTCATGCTGATGAATTATTGGATACAACTGCTGGTATGACTACAGCTGATATTCTAAATTATCAAATGAAGAAATTCCGTGATGTCTTAGCAGAATATGCAAACAAAAAAGGACAGAAAATAGTATTCATTCATGGAAAGGGTGAAGGTGTGCTGAGAAGCTCTATAATTAATGAATTGCATTATAGATATAAAAAATATGCTTATCAGGATGCTTCTTTCCAAGAATATGGATACGGTGCTACTCAAGTTACTATACGATAAGACATTAAGTAGAATATAATTTGTAGTAATAATGAATTACGGATTTATAAAAGTCGCAAGTGCCATACCGTCAGTGAAAGTCGGTGACGTAAAATACAACACTGCACAGATTGAGAATCTAATTGCTCAAGCTGAAGGACAGGGCGTTGAAGTTATAGTTTTTCCGGAGCTTTCCCTTACAGGATATTCTTGTCAGGATTTGTTCCGTCAGGAAATCCTTTTAGAGTCTGCTGAGACTGCGGTTATGATATTACTGGATTTTACAAGAAAACTTAATATCATAACTATTGTTGGTGTTCCTGTTATAGCAGGTGACTTACTGTTGAATTGTGCAGTAGTAATTCAGCAGGGAGAAATCTTGGGTATTGTTCCAAAGACATATCTTCCAAACTATAATGAGTTTTATGAGAGACGTTGGTTTGCGTCTTCTGCTGATTTGTGCCATGAAGAAATTCGTTTTGCTGGACACAAAATGATTATGCCAGCTAAATCTCCGATTTTTACAACTTCTCAGGGAGTAAGGTTTGGTGTTGAGATTTGTGAGGATGTATGGGCTCCAATACCACCTAGTAATAATCTTACTTTGGCTGGTGCTGATATAATTTTCAATATGTCGGCTTCTGATGAACTTATCGGAAAACATGACTATCTTAAAACACTTTTGTCTCAGCAGAGTGCACGCACAATGTGTGGATATGTTTATAGCAGCTGTGGATTTGGTGAGAGTACGCAAGATGTTGTATATGGTGGAAATGCTATTATACATGAAAATGGAAAATTACTTGCTGAGGGCGAGAGATTCTCTTTGTCAGCTCAGATTGTAACTGCCCAGATTGATGTAGAGAGATTGCGTGCTGAACGAAGAAATAATACAACTTTCGTTACTGCTCAACATAATGCGATGACAGATGAACACGTTGTTGATTGTCATGGCATTGATGTGAAATATGATTTTAAATTGGAACGTGAAGTAGAGCCGCATCCGTTTATTCCTCATACAGACGATATGAAGAAGTCGTGTGAGGAGATTTTCAATATTCAGGTTATGGGATTGGCTAAGCGTATTGTGCATACCAACTGTAAATCTGTAGTTATTGGCATCAGTGGTGGACTTGATTCTACGTTGGCTTTACTAGTATGCGTTAGAACATTTGACAAACTGAAACTTGAAAGACGTGGCATCGTTGGTGTTACTATGCCTGGATTTGGAACTACCGATCGTACTTACAATAATGCCATAAGTTTGATGAAACAACTTGGTATTACGATTCGTGAAGTTGGCATAGCCAAAAGCGTTACACAGCATTTTGCGGATATTGGTCATGACATCAATGTTCATGATGTTACTTACGAAAATGGTCAGGCACGTGAGCGCACTCAGATTCTAATGGATTTAAGTAATAAGCTCAATGGAATGGTTATTGGAACTGGTGATCTTTCTGAGTTGGCTCTTGGTTGGGCAACATACAATGGCGATCATATGAGTATGTATGGTGTAAACTCAAGCATACCAAAGACTTTGATTAAATATCTAGTTAGATATGTTGCTGACACAATGGAAGACGGTACTTCTTCTATTTTGAATGATATTATTGATACTCCTATAAGTCCAGAACTTATTCCTGCAGATGAAAATGGGGATATCAAACAGAAGACCGAAGACCTTGTTGGACCTTATGAGTTGCATGATTTCTTTTTGTATTATTTCTTGCGCTTTGGTTTCCGACCACGTAAGATTTTTATGTTAGCACAAAAGGCTTTCTACAGCACTTATAATGATGAGGTTATCAAGAAGTGGCTTACTACCTTTTGTAGGAGATTTTTTGCGCAGCAGTTCAAGCGCAGTTGTCTACCTGATGGACCTAAAGTGGGTAGCGTAAGTCTCAGTCCTCGTGGTGATTGGCGAATGCCAAGTGATGCCGCAAGCACACTTTGGATAAAAGAATGTGAAGAACTATAATATAATAAATAAAGGCATCCGATAATTGATCATCGAATGCCTTTATTGTTTTTATCTTTTGCTATTATTTGATTGCAATTCTATTTTAGAATTTGAAATCAACCTGTGCGTCTATGATGTTGTAATCTGATTTTGCTCGGTCGTTAACTCGTGCATATTCCAAATCTATTTGGAAATTCTTATTAATCATATAGTTTACACCAGCTTCATATTGTGTGTTAGATGTTGCCCATGTAGCGTTAGGACGATACATGTCGTAACGAACTTTTGCATACAATTTTTTGCTTACAACTGGAGCCATGACCATTCCGTAGAAACCATCAGCTTTGTCACCTATAGTAGTGTTTAAATCGCATTTAGAATTGTCTTCATTGCTGTTTATTGTAGTCTTGAATGCTTTACCTGTTGAGTGAACGTATTCGGAACGGAATGTCCAATCGTTGGTAATATATTCACCACTGATTGCATATCTGTATTTTGGTAATGAGCGAACACCTGTTTGGGTTGCACCATTTTCATCAATCCAAGTTCCTTTTCTTGCGCTTGAGCCTTCCCATCCAAATACTCCGAGTCTCATTCCATTTACAGGCATTACCCATAAACCACCGATAACATCTTTACGCTGGTCAACATCTTTTGTGTTGATACCTTGACCGTTGAAAATACCTATTTGATAATGAAGTAGGTTTCTGCCTTCACCGTTTTTAAGGAAATCACCTTGAATCTGCAAACCTACGTCACGGCCGTTGCTTGCTTGTTCACCAGTGCGATCATTGAATCCCGAAAGTTTTGTAATAGCCTGACTATAAGACATGAAGCCTTCATCAATAGGAGCGAGAGGATTCTCAAATGTGAAAGGACGTTTGAACTGTCCTAATTTCACTCTGAAGAAATCGTATTTCTGCCATTCTGTAAACAAGTCAACAACGCGAGGACTATTTCCAAGTGTAGATGTGTTGCCATTAAATTGAATTTGGGCTTTCCAATAAAAGTCATTCTGGATTCTTCCGTCAAGAATAAGACGCAACATTCTAATATTAAAAGTGTTGCTTTCTTCGTTTTTCTGCCCATTATAAGTATATTGGGCCATACCAAAACCTGATAGTTTGATGTTGTTGAACAATGGTTTTGACTCTTGTGCATTGCTGCATATTGCAGTCAGTGCCATTGTTGTAATTAATAAAAGTTTTTTCATATTAAATTTATACTCTCTTAATAAATGTTTTTCTACTTTTTCTCTAAAAGCACAACATTCTCAACATGTGGAGTGTGTGGGAACATGTCCACAGGTTGTACCTTAGCTACTTTATATTCAGCATCCATTAAAGCTAAATCACGAGCTTGTGTTGCAGGGTTGCAACTTACATAAACAATTCTCGTTGGTGCTGCGTTTAGTATTACATTTACCACGTCTTGATGCATGCCAGCACGTGGTGGGTCAGTGATTATTACGTCTGGGTGTCCGTGTTCAGCAATGAAATCGTCTGTAAGAATGTCTTTCATGTCACCGGCATAAAATAGTGTGTTGGTGATGTTGTTGACTTCACTGTTTACTTTTGCGTCTTCTATTGCTTCTGGTACATATTCAATACCAATAACCTTCTTTGCTTTGTGAGCAACAAAGTTTGCAATAGTTCCTGTTCCTGTATATAAGTCATATACAAGTTCATTACCAGATAGGTTGGCAAAGTCTCTTGCCACGCTATATAGGTGGTAGGCTTGGTCTGTATTTGTTTGGTAGAAACTCTTTGGACCTACTTTAAATTTAAGGTCTTCCATTGTTTCATAAATAAAGTCTGTTCCCTTGAATGTGGTGAGTTCTAAATCTCCGAATGTGTCGTTTCCCTTTTGGTTGTCTACATAGATTAAACTCGTTATTTCAGGGAATTTATTAGCTACATGTTCAAGTAATACTTTAGCTCTGTCTTCGTCACCTTCAACATCATAATGGAACTGAATCAAAACCATGAATTCACCGGTATTTGAATTTCTCATCATTATGTCGCGCAGCAATCCGTGTTGCGCTCTAATGTCGTAGAAAGTCATACCTGTTTCCTTTGCGTATCTTTGTATTTCGTTACGAATTGAATTATGGAAATCATCCATAAGCCAGCATTTCTCAATAGGATATATCTTATCAAAGGCACCTGTAATATGAAAGCCGATAGCACTTTCATTCAGATTACCTTCTTTTCCTTCTTCACGTGGTGGCATCGCATTTATTTCCTCTTGCGTATACCAACGCTTATTAGCGCAACCGAATTCAAGTTTATTGCGATACTCACTTGTCTTAACACTTCCAAGGATTGGATTTATTTCTGGTAGTTCAATCTTACCAATGCGAGTAAGTTGATCAAATACTTGTTGTTGTTTTGCTTTTAATTGTTCTTCATATGGTAGGTTCTGCCATTTGCATCCACCGCAAATTCCGAAGTGAGAACACATTGGGGTAGTGCGCACCTTACTATATTGAATGAATTTAATAACACGTCCTTCCATGAAGCTGTGTTTCTTTCTTGTTATCTGTATGTCAACGATGTCACCAGGAACACAGAAAGGTACAAATACTACTTTATCCTCATGATGAAGGAGGCATTTGCCTTCAGCTGCAATAGCTTCAATCTCGACATTCTCCAATATAGGGTATGGCTTATGTTTTCTTGTCATATATTTATTATTATTTCCGTGCAAAATTACTAAAATAATCCCAAATTCCTTTATCCACTATGTAATTAAATTATTCTGTGTTCGTTAACATCCTAAAATGCAAGGTCTAGTTTGCAAAAAAGCATATAAAAGTTTTGGTCATTAATATTTTTACATTATATTTGCATTATGAATTTGAAATTTTAACGTATAAAAACATTTAGAATACCTAATCAACTATGAGTGAAAAAAGAATTTATACCTTTGGAAATGGTAAGGCGGAAGGTAAGGCAGATATGAAAAATCTACTTGGCGGAAAAGGAGCTAATTTGGCTGAAATGAATCTTATTGGGGTACCAGTTCCTCCAGGCTTTACAATAACTACCGATGTTTGTAATGAATACTTTGAAAAAGGCAAACAACAGGTTGTCGAACTTCTTAAAGAAGAAGTGATAAAATCTGTAAAACATATTGAAACTTTGATGAATTCAAAGTTTGGTGATGTAGAAAATCCTCTTTTGATGAGTGTACGTTCTGGTGCACGCGCAAGTATGCCTGGTATGATGGATACTATTCTTAATCTTGGATTGAACGATGAAGTCGTTGAAGGTTTAGCTCGTAAAACAGGCAATGAATGTTTTGCTTATGATAGCTATCGTCGTTTTGTTCAGATGTATGGTGATGTTGTTATGGGTATGAAACCTGTAAACAAGGAGGATATTGATCCTTTTGAAGCCATTATCATTAAGGTAAAGAAACAGCGTGGAATATCTCTAGACAATGAAATGAATGTTGACGAATTGAAACAGCTTGTTGCTGAATTCAAGGCTGCAATCAAGGAACAGACCGGATTTGATTTCCCCGTTAATCCAATGGATCAACTTTGGGGTGCAATCTGTTCTGTATTTGATTCTTGGATGAATGAGCGTGCTATTCTTTATCGTAAGATGGAAGGTATTCCTGCAGAGTGGGGCACAGCTGTTAGTGTAATGGCTATGGTATTCGGTAACATGGGTAAAACTAGTGCTACTGGCGTTTGCTTTAGCCGTGATGCTGCTACTGGTGAAAACCTTTTCAATGGTGAATATCTTGTAAATGCTCAGGGAGAGGATGTCGTTGCTGGTATTCGTACACCTCAGCAGATCACGAAGGAAGGTTCTTTGCGTTGGGCTAAACAACAGTGTGTTGACGAGAACATTCGTGCATCTAAATATCCTTCAATGGAAGAGACTATGCCTGAGATTTTCGCACAGTTGAATGATATTCAGGATAAGTTAGAGAAGCATTATCATGATATGCAGGATATGGAATTCACAGTTCAGGAAGGACATCTTTGGTTCCTCCAGACTCGTAATGGCAAGCGTACTGGTACAGCCATGGTAAAGATTGCCATGGATTTGCTTCATGAGGGAGAAATTGACGAGAAGATTGCTCTTGAGCGTTGTGAACCAAATAAACTTGATGAACTTCTTCATCCTGTTTTTGATAAAGAAGCTTTGGTTTCTGCTAAGGTTCTTACTCGTGGTCTTCCTGCAAGTCCTGGCGCAGCTTGTGGACAAGTAGTATTCTTCGCTGATGATGCTGCAAAGTGGCATGATGATGGTCATCAGGTTATCATGGTTCGTATAGAGACTAGTCCTGAAGATCTAGCTGGAATGAATGCTGCCGAAGGTATTCTTACTGCTCGTGGTGGTATGACTAGTCATGCTGCAGTTGTTGCTCGTGGTATGGGCAAATGCTGTGTAAGTGGTGCAGGAGCTATCAATGTAAACTATAAGAATAGAACTGTTGAGATTGACGGAGTTCTTGTTCGCGAAGGTGATTATATATCACTGAATGGATCTACCGGTGAAGTCTATCTTGGTGAGGTTAAGACTAAGCCAGCCGAGGTTACTGGAGATTTCGCCAAACTGATGGATCTCTGTAAAAAATATACCAAATTAGTTGTTCGCACTAATGCTGATACTCCACATGATGCAGAGGTTGCTCGCAATTTCGGAGCTGTTGGTATTGGGCTTTGCCGTACAGAACACATGTTCTTCGAGAACGAAAAGATAAAGGCAATGCGCGAGATGATTCTTTCTGATACAAAAGAAGGTCGTGAGATTGCTTTAGAGAAACTTCTGCCTTATCAGAAGCAGGATTTCTATGGCATTTTTAAAGCGATGGACGGTTGCCCTGTTAATATTAGATTGCTCGATCCTCCTTTGCATGAGTTCGTTCCTCATGATATTGAAGGTCAGAAGATAATGGCAAAGGAAATGGGTATTTCTGTAGAAGAAATACAGCATCGTGTAAATTTGTTGAGCGAACATAATCCAATGTTGGGACATCGTGGTTGTAGACTTGGTAATACTTATCCTGAGATTACAGCGATGCAGACTCGTGCTATTATTGGTGCAGCTATTGAATTAAAGAAAGAAGGTTATAATCCTCAACCAGAAATAATGGTTCCTTTAGTTGGTATAGTTAATGAGTTTGATGCTCAGGAGGAAGTGATTCGTTCTACAGCTAAAGAGATATTTGAAAAAGAAGGTGTTGAAATTCCGTTTAAGGTTGGTACGATGATTGAAATTCCACGTGCAGCCCTCACAGCTGATTATATTGCTCAAAAAGCAGAATATTTCAGTTTCGGAACTAATGACCTTACTCAAATGACATTTGGTTATAGTCGTGATGATATTTCAAGTTTCTTGCCTGTATATATTGATAAAAAGATTCTCAAGGTTGATCCTTTCCAAGTTCTTGATCAGACAGGTGTCGGTCAACTTGTTGAGATGGCAGTAAAGAAAGGTCGTGCCACTCGTCCTGATTTGAAGTGTGGTATATGTGGTGAGCATGGTGGTGAACCAAGTTCAGTTAAGTTCTGCCACAAGGTAGGCTTGAACTACGTTAGTTGTTCACCTTTCAGAGTTCCTATTGCAAGACTTGCTGCGGCACAGGCTGCGATTGAAGAATAAAGCTAAGATATAAATATTAATTATTTAGGCGGTCTTCCCTATATATAGGGTGTTCCGCCTAATAATTTAAAGTGCGCTTTTGCTTATATAATTGGTAGAACAAAAGTATATGTTTATAATGATCATGATATGAAAAAACTATTAATCTTAATTATTATGCTAATATCACATTTTTGTAGTGCAGATTCTTAGGAAGTAACGCTTTTTGATCACGAAGGAAATCCAGTAGCATATATTGATACAACTGATGAAGACAACTCAATATATTTGTGGGATGGAACTCCAGTTTGCTATTTGGTTACCAATGGAGATAACTATAGTGTATATGGTTTTAATGGAGAGCATCTTGGATGGTTCCAAAAAGGCACAATAATAGACCATGAAGGATATATTGTTGATTTTCAGAAAGAAGCTTTAGACATTTATACTAAGTATGAGCCATATAAGTCATACAAGAAGTATAAACCGTATAAGTCGTATAAGAAATTTGCTCCTTATATGCCGTATGTGAAAAGTCAATTTTCTAAAGAGAATTTTGTGTTATTCCTCAAGAGAGGAAAAGGCTAAATTAGGTTCTTTGTCAATTTAAAGAGTGATATCCTCTCCAATATAGTTCATTCCATTAGTCAAATTATGAAACAAATTGTATTGTGACTATCAAAAATATTTTTTTATTTTTGATTTTTTCATGCCGTTTCCTACATGTTTTTGCCAAACGTATTGTTATACAATATATTATGCCATGTAGGTAAGTCCGTTGTGACTTAATACAGAAAAGGTATACATCGTTTTAACAATTAAATGATGGAAAATCAAAAGAAAAAAAAGGAACATCGAAGTTACAGTCGTGACTTCAAGCTTCAAGTATTAAAAGACATGTATGAGCATGATTTGTCATATGGTTTTACTGCTCGCAAATATGGGATATTGGCAGCCCATTCTTTACATTTGTGGGAAAAAGAGTTTCCCTTAACCAATAAATCATTATCTTTGTCAACAACAACAATACAAAAGGTAATGAGTATGCGTAAGAAAAAAGATGAAGCCAAAGCAGCTTTGGTTAAGACAAAAGAAGAGCAACTTGAGTATGAGATATCTTGCCTTCGTAAAGCTCTTGAGTATTCCGAACTTCGCAATGAAGCTCTTAATGAGTTATTAAAAATAGGCAAGGAAGATTACGGAATCGACTTATTAAAAAAAGCTGGCGCCAAACAGTAAATAGCCTTCGCACCAGACATTCTAATCTATCAATAGAATGTCTGAGTGGGCTGTTTGGTAAAACACGTGTAGGCTATTATTCAGTAAGCAAGGAGATGCTGGAAAAACGAAAATTGACAGAGACTACAACTATCAGTATAGTCAGAGAAGTACGCAATGAAGCTCCAGGCATAGGAGCATACAAACTCTTTATCATGCTTAAGGAGTTATATGCAGAAAAGATGGTTGGGCGGGATAAATTCTACGCTTTGTTGCATTTTCACCATCTTATGCTCAAGCCCCAGCGTAAACGGCATACGACAAATTCAAATCACCATTATCACAAGTACAAGAATATGATCAAGAACTTTATACCGACTGCTCCCAATGAGTTATGGGTTGCTGATATTACTTATATAGAAACAAAAGACGGTGTGTGTTATCTACATCTTATCACTGATGCCTTTACACACGAGATAATCGGCTGGACATTGTCCGACACGCTTATGGCTACCAATACTATAGCAGCTTTGGAGCAGGCTATAAAGCAAGCTGGTAATTCAGACTTAAGCAAACTTATACATCATTCAGACCGAGGTTCACAATATTGTTGCAATGCTTATGTGGAACGACTTAATTCCATTTCTGCCACGATCAGCATGACAGAGGATTACAAACCTACTGACAATGCCATTGCCGAACGAGTGAATGGGATTATCAAACAGGAATGGCTGTATCGTATGGACAGACCTAAAAACTTAGAGGATGCAAGGAAAATTATAAGCTCCATTATTAATTTCTATAATAACAAAAGGCCACACATGAGTAACTGTATGAAGACTCCAGCAGAGATGAGAATGCAATTTAGGTAGTTGCTCTTTGGAGGCTTCACGCCTCCAGCCGCAAGGCAAACCACCGTGGTGTTTTTCATGGGAATGTATTTGTGTATAGAGGAATTTTATTTAACTTTGTAAGAGAAATGTACATATTAAACTGATTTGTAATAAGATTTCAATATATCAATTGTTTCTGTAAAGGATTTCAGTATTCGTAAAGTATATCAGTAAGGGTTTAAAAAATATGTATAGTGTTTCAGAATGTATAACTACAAATGTGTATACCTATTCCAGTCATAGTCATTGTTATACATTTTAGGGAGTGATTAGGCCCTAATCACTCGGTAATCCTACATGCTTTGCAGAGTGATTAGGCCCTTATTACTCAAAGGCGCACCGAAAAAGGTGATTTTATTTTCGCTGCACTTCATACATTTTGGCTATGATCGGAATCAATATCCACATTTGTAGTTATACATTCGGAAACACTATACATATTTTTAAATCATTACTGATATACTTTACGTATTCTGAAATCCTTTACTAAAAGGGTTGATGTATCAATAAGGTTTATAAATTGGTTTATGTGTGAGTTTTATTTACAAATAAAAATGAAATTTTGATATTCATAATTTCCAAGAAAGACATCATGATGATTTGCTTTACAGTCGGATACACGACCTAATGATCCAACCTAAAAAGCGATTTTCGTATTGCGATATGATTAAAATTCATCTTTTTATGCAAAAATGCGTGCTTATAATGTAGGAATCATGTAGGAAAGATGTAGGAAAAGGTACTTATATACATTGGTTAATATGTTGATTGTTAATCGTTTAAGTCAAAAATGTATATAATGTAGGTTTGTTCTATGTTTTTTTGGGGATTATTTATTCATTAGAGGGGTGATGTTCTCGGTTAATGGTCTATTATCTTAACGTGAGTTCGACGAAATTAAAATAAAGAAAGCTGTGTATCAAAAGTTCTATTTACATTGATGCATGGCTTTTTTGGAAAGCAGCAATACGCAGCCAATGCACCTAAAATATTCACAATAAAATTATCAAAACATCTGTGCCTTGAGTGTTCTACTTGTGCAATATTCTTAAGTTCGTCATTAATCGTTTCGATGATAGCTCTTTTTCTGAGTAGCAATTTGTCTGATACAGACATTAAAGCTCCTTTCATATTATTCTTAAGCTTAGTGATGAGTTGTATACCGTCAACAAACAATCGTTCAAACAGATTTCTGCTGATATATCCCCTGTCACCAACAAGCTTACCATATATATATTCCACAAAAGATTTATATTCCAAAGGTTTTCGATCATCAACATCCCCTGGTGTAATCATAAAGTTCAGAAGTTCCCCCTTCTCATTACAGATGAGATGGAGCTTGAATCCGAAGAACCATCCTAGAGAGCATTTTCCCCTTTGAGCTATTCCCTTAAATACCCTGTGGATGTGGATTCGCTGGTTCCTGCAAACACGCAGAGGGGTGCTGTCGACGAAACTCACACCTGTACATTTACCTAAAAGAACTTTCTTTATAAACAGGGCCAGCGGGATGGCGACTTCTCGTTCCAGCTCTACGAAGCGATTGTATGAGACTAATTTAGGGAACAGATGGCGCAAATGGAGGCATACTTTATCCAAATAGAAATGTTTTAGGCAACGATAGCCGGAATCATGGAAAAGAATTATGATAAGCATTACTTCGGCTTTAGACATCGTTGATTCACGATGATAAATCCGTTTCTTGGAGCTCTTTAACGTGTATTTTGACATCATTGTATCAAAAAACTTACAAAAGTCATCTGCCATAAAGAATATTTCTGTAACTTTGTCCTCGGTGATCATAGCGATTATTGTTTGTAATTCTTTTATTTTTTACACTATAAAGTTACAACAATTTTCGCTAATCACCAAATTTACAGACACTTACAATTCGTCGAACTCACGTTATCTTAGTAATTTTTATCCCGGATCTATTAAATATTAGTATCTTATGAAAGAAAAAAATCTCTCACATCATTCAAATAATTTTAAAATGATGTGAGAGATTACTTATGGGTTTACATAATCTCAACAGTCATACTGATGTCTGTTTTTGGGCGATCGTTACGTGATGTTTCACAGTTCTGTATTTTCTCAACAACATCAAGTCCACTTTCAACCTCTCCAAACACAGTGTATTGGTTGTCAAGATATGGTGTTCCGCCAATTGTGGTGTATGTTTCTATTTGCTCGGCTGTAAATTTTGGAATACCAATCTCCTTGCATTTTGCCTTTGTGTCATTAACAAGTTTTTCTTGTAATGCCTGGAGTCCTTCACGGTCTCTATTGCGACGCAAATCCATTAACTCTGCTTTATGTTCTTGAGTAATTTGATTGAAAACAGTTTGTTCTTGTTGCATAGCCATTTGACGTTCAAGCTGTTTTAGTTCCTGTGACTTGACAGTATCGCCCCATACAATATAAAACTGACTACCACTGCTTTCGCGGTTAGGATTCACTTCATCTCCTAGGCGTGCTGCACTTAAGGCTCCACGCTTATGATAGAGTTGTGGATAAACAAATTCTGCTGGAATAGTATAATCTGGTCCACCTGCACCTAGATTCTTTCCGGCTGGTGCACCTTTACTCTCTGGGTCACCACCTTGAATCATGAAGTCTTTTATTACACGATGAAACAATGTTCCGTCAAAAAATCCTTCGCTAGCTAATTTGATGAAGTTATCTCTGTGAAGAGGTGTCTCGTCGTAAAGGCGAACAATGATGTCACCCTCTGTTGTCTTGATTTTAATTCTGCTTGCCATATTTTTTTGATTACAAAGTTACAAAAAGTATTTGAAATAGTCTACTTGGTATTTAAATACTTTTTTCAGACTATCAACAATCATTAGTTTGATTTGTTGGCAGTCATAAGCATCTCGCCGTCTTTTGATATGTATACTTTGTCTATTTTGCCTGAATCGTCTTTTGTGAATGTAATTTCAAGATTTAAACCGCTAATCCTTATTAAAAACTTATTTGTTGCTATAGCATACATTTTTGATGTAGCCATGCCTGCTGATATCATAAGCGAGTTGTTAACCATCGAAATTTTAAAGTTGTTACTGGGAATAGATGCTATATAGTTGCCAACATATTCTTTCTTAGTCTGTTCTGAAAGCGATATTAATGGTGAAGAAATGATTTTCTTAGCACCGAAATATGTTATGCCATTTGCACACATAGTAAGTGAATCTTTAGGAAAGAATTCAAACTGAATGAGTGCGCTCTTTAAGTGCATATCATTAAGAGCCGTCTCTGTTTTAATAAAGAATTTGTTTTTAGACTCAGGATATACGGTAAACGAAGGTAAACTATCACATGAGATAACAAGAGAATTTTGTGACTTCTCTATTGAGATTAATCTTCCATACGAATCATGGTATAGTCCACTATAATTAATCAAATTTGCAGTTGGTACTTTTGCTATCTTTGGATTTGCTACTGTTTTATCTTTTGATGGAACTATGAATGGTTTTTCTGCAGAGGCGAAGTCAACCAAAGGATAAGACCAGTTGCTAAATATAAATTTCACGCCATCCCAAATTCCCTTATAATTAATGGTGTTGTGTATTTCGTCAGGATGCTTGTCATATCTCCATACAAGTTGTTTGGTTGAATACTTTTTTAGTAATGATGCCAGCGAATCAACTCCCATTGATTCTCCCTCATTTGCCAATGTAATGAATAGGCGAGTGGGGAGCTGTGTCGATTTGGCAAGCAACTTCTCTGTGTTTTTCAACGCAATCTGATTATCCCACCACATACTAGGACTCATTGCTATGTAGCCATTAAAATATAAAGGGTCTTTTACAAATGCATTCATCACGAATAGTCCACCATAAGATACACCGCCAAGTATTCGATAATTGTATGTACGGTAGTTTTGTTCTACAAATGGTATTACTTCTTTTTTAATAAACATGTATAAACTATCAGCTCCTCCGCCATTTCCTGAACCAATAGTAGGTGTGAGGTCGTGTTCACGTTTGTCTCCTCCCGAACTTATACCAACAACAATTGATTGTGGAATAACTTTGTTGTCTGGGCTAGACAGCCATGCAAGATTTTGTGAAGCGTGATTAAAACTCCATTGAGCGTCTAGTATGTAAACCACTGGATATTTCTTATTTGAAGTAGCATATCCTTCAGGAACAGAAACCATAATCGTGCGGTCTTCATTAAGAATCGCAGAATGAAATTTCATAGAATATCCTGTTGTAACTTTTATTGTGTCAGGTTTAAGGTCGGCAATTGTGGGAGATTGCGCTGATGCAAAGGCTGAAGTTAGAAGCCATATTGCACATGATAGAATCACTTTATTCATTATTGCTAAATATTATCATTATTTTACTAGAGAGGGGCATTTACGCATTATTTTCTTTATAATATTCTTTCGTGTTGATTTTAGAGCTGGAGAGAGTGGTTCTTGCGAAAGCATGTCAAGACATGAGTTGAGTTCCGTCAATAGCTCTGGGTAAAACTTGCATTGTTCGTATGCTAGTTTCATGCAAAGTGCCCTTATTGCGTATGGCTCTACTGCTGATGGAATCTTTGAAATACAGAAATCAATAAAATCAGTCCTTAACGAATCTTCATGAAAAGGCTGTTGATTTAAAAGTGATAATAGAAGACGTCGTTTTCCAACGTGATTTTCGTTTATTGCATGATCTATGATTTCATCTTGTTTCTGATAAAGCCATTGAGTTGCAACAGAATCAAAATGTGATAATATCCATAGCGCATTATAGGCTATGCGTTCATCTCTTTCCATTGCAAGATTGTAGATTTCTTCTTTAATTCTATTATCATCATTTGCGAGAAGGCATATTTCGTGTATTATATTCATTTGAAGTCTGCCTGATAGATTCTCACGTAGATTGATGCTTTTGTTCATATATTACTTTATAATTTATTTGTAAGTTGTAGCGTCCAGCCAACATGATATCCCTACAAGAGCCGCATTCCAGTTAATTGCAATCTCGTTAGATGCATAAGATTCTGTCTGGTCTAGATACGATTCGTCGGGAATGTCTGAAGGATATATTAGATTTCCTTCAGCCTTGTCTTGCTGCCCTGGGTTTGGGCCTCCGATAAGTAATCCCGGAAAAGGAGCATCTATTCCGTCAGAAGCTGAAATACGGTGATGAGGATGCATAGGACTAAGATATCCGAATCCTGTTACGTAGCAATATCCAGTAGCATTGCGACCAAGTAAATAGTCCATATTTTCTATAGCGTATTTCTTGTATTTTCCAGGATCAATGTATTTGTCGGCATACAGCATTGCTATTGCAGGAAAACAGCAACTACCTCCAAGACATCCCCAACCAAAATCAAATTTTCTACTTCCAAATGGCGATTGAAAATCAGATTTGGCAACATTGTCAATTAGATTGTCGCAATATTTTTTTAGCATGTTAAGCGACTTTGTACGCATTTCAGAATCATTGCTTGATATCCATGAAAAAAGTCCAAGTTCGCTCACCATGCCCCATGATGAATTCATGAAAAACGATGGCATCATTTTCTCTGCATCTTCTTTATATTGTGACATGCCCGTGAGCCTGTATAGTTCTGTTGCTGCCCAGAATATTTCATCTTTGCTGCGAAAATCCCCATATTCACCAGTAGTTATACTGGGTTTGAAATTCTTGTTAATATCACTTTGCTTATAAAACGCATTTGGGTTTTTCTTAGCCCACTCATAAGCCTTTATTGCAGCTTCGCGAACTTTTGATGAAAACTCAGGATAGTCTTTGTTTCCTTGTAATAGTCGTGCAGCTTGAGCCATACATGCAGCAAAGTCCAATGTCCCAGTTACGCTTTTTGCTACAACATATCTTGGTTGATGGCATTTGCCGGGCATGATAAAATTCTCGAAGTGAGGTGTTGTAAGTTTATGATATACACCGCCGTCTGATGGATCTTGCATTGTTAGAAGCCACTTCAGATTAAACATCATTTCGTCAAGAATGTCGGGAGTAGAGTTCTTACTCTCAGGTATCTTTGTATTTAGCTTTGCAAAATAATTTTGATTTTGCTCATATACATCAAGCATCAGTCCTATTGAATATGCTGAGTTTACAGTGTATTTATTGTAATCGCCAGCATCATACCAACCATAGGGTGATGAAATGATTGTTCCTGAAGGTCTGGCAGCTGAGGCAGCTGATGGATGCACTATCACTGTTGTGTCTGGATGACCGCAATGACGAGCATATTTACCCGCATACTTACTCTGTATGTCTATGCCAGAGCGTATTAGATAGAAAGCTTTTAGTGAACTTGTAGCTAAACTGTGATAGGCCTTTTCTGATATGTTGAGTGATGATTGATATTTATCCAACTTAATTGTGTATCTACCTGGAGTCTTTATTTCGCTAAGGTCCACAATATATCTAATCTTACCAGACATGCTTGATTTTGCAGTGCGGAAAGCTTTTGGTCTGCAAACAACATTACCTTTTTTGTTTTTTACTATAAGCTTGTTCTGCGGATCAATCTGGTCTATAACCACGTATTTCTCTTCTTGCGGTAGGTAGCCTACTTGATTGAGCCTGATAGGATTGGCTGATTTGGCAGAAAGTCCCAATGCAGTCATAATTCCTATTGATGCTAAAATAATTCTTTTCATGGTATTCAGTATTATTCCATTAAGCATAATTATTTTGCAAATATAAGTAATGTTTCTAATAAAATCAATATATTGTAGCCAATATATATCAACATTTGTTATTGTTTAAATAAACATATTTAATTACACATGCCTTTTAAGCCATTCCATAATAACGTCTACAGCATATTGCTGCTCATCTTTAGATAATTGTCTGCCTTTAGGAATATTGTGCCACTTTTCAAAACATTCTCGGCAACAGCATCCTGTAGCATGTTGTGCAATGAAAGGTGGAAATATTCCATGACGCATAGGTGTTTGTCTGCCGTCATTAGGTATGTCGGCAGGTGCGAGACGCTTTGATATTATGTCTGCTGTATTTTTGCGAATTGTATCCCAATCCCTTTTTGCTATATATTCCTTGTCTTTGTTGTTAAGATAGAAACTGCTGCGAAACTTAGAGTGGGAGAGTCTGTCAAAGATATTGTCGAGATCAAGTGTGCTTTTGACTTCACTACTGGGACATTCTTTCTGATTATCTATTGGAAATAAATCAAGTTCTTGCGTCTTCATTGCTGTTTATGTATATATAGTAAAACATGAACCGTTAGATCCAATTCCTTTATAATCAGCAAATAAAGATATCTGTGAACATAGATCGGATGCGTTGTCGTCTGTCAAACTTTCGTTTAGTTCCAAATAAAAGTAATCAGCTTCACGGTCATATTTTAAATCCCAAATAGTATAGCCTAAAGCGTTTACTGTTGATGTTATCTGATCTTGCCACATCCATGCATCTTCATATCTCATCTCGCAGTTTCAACTCTATTTTAGCATCCCGTTCCGTCAATACTGCATGCAGGTCCGTCTGGCATTGGTTCTAATCCAACTTCAGCAGAGGATAATGTAATAGTTCCATCTTCCTTAACATAGCAAGGAATACCTACATCTCCAATCTTTTTGGCTTCATCAAAAGCGGAATTATTGTCTCGAAGATCCAAAAACTCCTTCAGCTTCTTTACATGTGTGCTAATATCAATAACCTCGAATTGATTATTTCCCTTAACCTGCTTCTCAACATATTCGCAATATGGACAGGTTTTCATTACATACATTTTAATCATAACTATTCCATTTTGAATTTACCCTCAATTTATTCTTCAATGTTGAAGTTTATAAAATTGGGTCCTAATGCAAAGTTAGTAAAAAAACATCAATTAGCAAGAATGTAGATTGAATTTTTTTAAATAGCTCAATGGCTTTGCATCGCTGTATCGCATTGAAAATGAGACATATCGGTTAAATAATGTATTTATAAGCACCAAATGTGTAATTTGAGAGTTTTAAATCGAAATAAGTATTATTTTTCTCGTCTTTCTCGAATATTTTGACTATATTTACAAGAAATCAATATGTCTATATATTTTGTAGACAAGTATTTAACATTTTAAATTTAAGATTATGAAGGATAAAGGTACTAGAGAAATTAGGAAAAAACCTCAAACAGATAAGATAAAGGTTAAAAGTGATTATCAGATTGAGAAAGATAGAACTGGAGACAGTTTCACACGAAGTATAACAAAGAAAGCACAATGATAGCAGTAAAAAGAGAAGGTGTTATTCTTGAAACAACCAATTTAGACTTTGAAAATGAAAGTGTGATTAATCCAGCTGTAATTGTTGATGGTGGCGAGATACACATGTTTTACAGAGCTGTAAAGACAGGCAATATTTCGTCAATAGGTTATTGTAGGCTTGAAAATCCATTAAAAGTAGTTTATAGGGCAAGTAAACCTATATTATCTCCAAGTCTTGATAGTGAAAGCCATGGTATAGAAGATCCTCGAATAGTAAAAATAGATGATACTTACTATCTGACATATACTGCTTATGATGGTGATAATATTGTTGGAGCACTTGCTACTTCAAAAGACTTAAAGCATTTTACGCGTTCTGGAGTAATAACGTCTCAGATTTCTTATTCGCAATTTGTTGAATGGCTAAAGAATGATAAGCATCCTCATCATGACAAGTACTTTCGTTTATATAATCAACGACAATTTGCCACAAATACGGGTAAGCTTCTTTATATAATGGACAAGGATTTAGTTATGTTTCCAAGTAAAATAAATGGAAAATTCTTCTTTCTTCATCGCATAAGACCTGATATTCAGAGCTTGTCTATCAATAAGATTGATGATCTTACTCCTGCATTCTGGAAGGATTACTATTCTAATTTTAACAAGCATATATTTTTTAAGCCACATTATAATTATGAATCAAGCTATATAGGGGCAGGTTGTCCGCCAATAAAGGTAGATGAAGGCTGGCTTATGATTTATCACAGTGTTTATGATACAACAGAAGGATATGTTTATTCTGCAAGCGTGGCTTTGCTAAATAAATTCAATCCATCTATAGAAATTGCAAGATTGCCATATCCTTTACTAAAGCCAGAAAAAGATTATGAGACTAAAGGTGTCGTTAATCATGTTTGCTTTCCTACTGGTGCGATAATCTGGGACGACAGACTTTATATATATTATGGGGCAGCAGATAAATGCATTGCATGTGCTTCTGTGCCTTTAAAAGAATTAATTGATGAATTACTAAATTATACAAAATGAAACACGTATTATGTATTACAACTTTTCCTCCACGTGTATGCGGGATAGCTACTTTTTCTTACGACTTGATACAAGCTATAAATAAGAAATTTCAAGACGATTATATTGTTGATGTGTGTGCTGTAGAATCAAGCCTTGAACATCATTCATACGACGACAGAGTAAAGTATGTTTTAAACACATCAGATAAGAAAGATTTTGATATAATTTCAAAAAGGATTAATAATGATACCAATGTTGATTTAGTCTGTATTCAGCATGAGTTCGGACTTTATATTGAGAACCAAGATGCTTTTTTGAAATTTATCCAAACAATTAAGAAGCCTGTTGTTATTGTTTTTCATACTGTATTGTCTAATCCTAAAGATTTTTCACAAGAGTATTTGTGTAATGTGATAGATGCTTGTCAGGCTGTTATAGTGATGACAAAATCATCATCAGATATTCTGCAAAAAGAGTATCATGTTGAAAACAGTAAAATAAGCATCATTCCACATGGAACTCATTTGGTTTCACAAATTAGTAAAGATGTGCTAAAAGAAAAATATGGATACTCCGGGCGCAAAATACTATCTACATTTGGATTATTAAGTCCTGGTAAAAGCATTGAGACAACTCTTGATGCTTTGCCTGCTATAATAAAGGAACATCCATCTGTTTTATTTTTAATTATAGGAGAGACTCATCCTACGTTGGTTAAAAAATATGGAGAAGTTTATCGTGATAGTCTTGAGGCAAAAGTGAAGAAACTTGATTTGTCTAACAATGTAAAGTTTATCAATAAATATCTTGATACAAATATATTGCTTGAATATTTGCAGATGACAGATTTATATTTGTTTACATCTTCTGATCCCAATCAGGCAGTGAGCGGCACTTTTGTTTATGCACTTAGTTGCGGATGCCCAATCATTGCTACGCCAATACCTCATGCATTTGAACTGTTGAGCGATAATACTGGAGTCATTTTTAATTTCCATGATTCATTGCAGTTAGCAAAGTCTACAAATATACTACTGAATGATGATAACGTTCGTGCACAAATGAGTATTTCTGGATTGCAAAAAACAGCATTCACAGCTTGGGAAAATACAGCTATAGCTTATACTTTGCTTTTTGAGAAAATTCTGCAATCTGATAAAAGGTTGACATATTCGCTACCAGAAGTTAATTTAGATCATATTCTGAGTATGAGTCAACAGTTAGGAATTATACAATTCTCAAATGGAAACCAACCTGATTTAGAATCTGGATATACTCTTGATGATAATGCAAGAGCACTGATAGCTATCTGTATGGCAGAGGAGGGCGATGAGCATCCTAAATACGGTGAATACATTGAACGTTATTTAAATTTCATTTCGCTTTGCCAGCAAGAAGACGGAACACTGAAAAACTATGTAGATAAAGATGGTAAGTTTACTGCTCAAAATGAAGACGTGCTACTTGAAGATAGTAATGGACGTGCTATATGGGCTCTTGGATATTTTATTTTACATGGTAACAGCATTCATAAATCATATATTTGGGCAGCAGAAAAAGCTATCAGACTCACATTCTCAAATCTTAGTAGAATAAAATCTCCTAGGAGCATTGCATTTGCTATTAAAGGATTATACTATTATTTTATGAAAAAGCCTTCTCCTGATTTATATGATAAGATAGAAATGCTTGCTAACAAATTATCTGACTTATATATTTCTGCCAAATGTAATGGATGGAAATGGTTTGAACCTTATCTTACATACGAGAATGCTACTTTGCCAGAGAGCATTTTATGTGCATATAATGTGACCCAAAGTCAGAAGTTTAAAGATATTTCTAAAGAGTCGTTTGACTTTTTGTTAGAGAAAATATTTATTGATGGAGAAATCAAGGTTATCTCAAATCATAATTGGCTGAATAAAGGTGAGCAAAACAATAAATATGGCGAGCAGCCTGTTGATGTTGCCGGCACTGTAATTGCTTTAGCTAAATTCTATGATGAATTTCAAGATAAAGAATATATTCAAAAACAAAAGGTGGCTTTCAGTTGGTTTATGGGCAACAATCATCTTCATCAAATCATATATAATCCTGCTACAGGTGGATGTTATGACGGACTTGAAAAGAATAATATTAATTTGAATCAAGGTGCCGAGTCAACCGTATGTTATCTTATGGCCCGACTTTCGCTTATAAAAGAATAATATAGATAGTTTTATCATATACAAGAGCCCCAATACATTATTTTGTATTGGGGCTCTTAATATTATATATTACTTATTCTGTTTTATTTTAGCCGATTTCTTCTTTTGGTGGCAAACTCTGGAAATGCCTTGTAGACCACACTTGATAAATAAAAATCGTACAAATCACAATGCCTATTTTATAAGGAGCATATATGTCATTTTCTCCAAATATTGTCTGAGACAGTGGAGTTACAACGATAGGTGATATGAACTGCCCAAGATATAGTGAAGCTGAGAGCAATGGCATTACAGTCGTAACAGAATTATTCCCTCCTTTTATTGATGCTATTGTGTTTAAATATGGAACGCCTATACCATTAGCAATCCCAGAAAGTATACATCCTATGATAAGAATATCTATTGAACCTTTTGACTTTATGAAGCATATATAGGATAATAGAAAAAATATAGCAGGGAAATATTTTATAGGCTTTCTGAACAAGTTCATTAATTGCCCGAACAATATTCCTACTATTGTTGCAATTACATCTAGTCCCACCATTAGCATTGTTACTTGTGTGGTGCTTAGCCTTGTCACTTTCGCTGCTGTTATCGCAAAGTTGGTCGGAAAAATAAAGAATATCATCATTAGTAAAAGCATTCCTATAACTGAAGGATGAAACTTTAATAGTTGTCGTGGTTCAAAATTTCTGCCACGCTTATTCTTAGAGTCCAGTTGCTCATTTGGCAGCCATATTATAACCATAATCAGCGCTACAATACCTAAAATGTACACAAGAAATGAATCGTTCCATTTAATATTGGCGAGTATGCCTGCTAATAATGTTGCTACTACACCGCCCAATTGATTCATTGCAGCAGCAAGCCCCATTAGGCGTGCTTGAGATTCAGGAGGAAAATAATATGCTAGCAAACCTGTAGATAAAGGCATAATAAGTCCAACACTTATTCCTAAAAATGAACGCATTATTAGTAGTGCATAGATATTATCAATGAAATAACATCCCACGCCTGATAAAACGTAGAGCAGAAGCCCAGATATAGCAATGCTTCGAGTTCGAAAATGCTTACTTATCTCTAAGAAAAATAAATTTGTAATAATTATAAACAGTGCTGGAATGCTTACAATTAATTGTATCAGAATTTGCGGATAAGACGCAAAATGCTCTTTGATGATACCTAGGGCTGGGGCTATAGCGGCTCCAGCCATAACAGTTAGAAGTGACATCGACAGTATTGTCGATATCAACATTTTTTGTTTTGTTTTCATTACTTTTTGTTATGAACATTAATAAAATATACGTAGTCTGAATTCTTGTTCATAACTGGACTTACTCGGAATCTATTGCGATACACGTTATTGTGAATTCAGACTTTTCATGTGCAAAAATAATGAAAACTTTGCAATATCACAATATTATGTCAATATAAAATATATATATTTATAATTGTATTGAAGAACTTTTTTATTACGCAATGTATACACTTTGATTTAAAATGAGTGTAGCTTAGTATATCTGTTGAGTCACTTCTTAATTTGTATATAGCTGTCTTATGCCAACATCTTTAATGATTTATAAGTAATTGATGTTACTTCAACATCTTAGCATATTTATTTAGTGCATTGTCAAGAACCTTTGGAGCTTCGATAAAAGGGAAGTGACCGCAATCAGCTCCTACTAGTAGCGTATTAGGGATATGGACACTTTTATAGAATTTCGGACCAATAGCATAATCCTTTTTGCCATAGAAGAATAGTACAGGTTTATTTACTGTTTTTGTAAGTGGACGAAAATCTCTCTAATATTCTTACAATCTTATATTTACCATTTATGATATACATAAATTGGAACAATACGTGCTTGCTATGGATAAATGCCAGATGTGTTTAACACACAAAATATGTTATACGACAAACTCTATAAAGTATTCTGGATTTAGATTTTATTTATCAAGCCATGCTTTAATTTCGGTTACCTTGTCGCGGCTGATAATTATCTCTTCATTTCCATATCCTTTTAGCCTTATTATTAGGCGATTGTTGAAATAGTTCGATATAGATAAAATATGGTTAATGTTAATAAGATATTGTCGATTTGCACGAAAGAATACTTTGGGGTTAAGTTGTTTTTCAAGTTCATCCATAGTGTATGGTATGTTTAGTGATGTGTTATTATTCAACTGTACAGTGACAATGCGATTTTTGAGTACAATATGATTAATATCGTTTACCATTACACAGCGATAGCCATCTCGCCATGGTATCAAGAAGCGTTCACGATAGTTGAGGTTGTTCTCTTGCATTTGTGCAATTAATTCTTGTATATTGTTATTCTGAGTATAAATTTTGGTTTTAGTAACTTTTTTAATGGCAGCACGAAGCTCATCTATATCGATAGGTTTAAGTAGATAGTCAAAACTATTAAACTTAAAAGCTTTTATAGCGTATTCATCGTAAGCTGTCGTGAATATTATAGGCGCATCAGTCCCTGATTGCCTTATAGCCTCGAAACTAAGTCCGTCCGTCAGCCGAATGTCGGCCAAAATTAGATTAGGCTGATTGTTACTGTTCAGATAGGCTACAGTTTCTTCAACACTTACAAGCGGACCATTAATTATGTATGTAGAATCGATTTCTAATAGAAGTCGCTCCAACAGTTTAGCATTACGTTTTTCGTCTTCAATAATTAATATATTCATTTCTTCTGTGATATTATTGGAAGTTTTACAATGTATTTATCATTTGTTTGTTCAAATACCGGTACACCGTCAGATAGCATTGCATATCTGTCTATTATATTAGTTTGTCCGATTCCTGTTGAAGGTACTTTGAATGCCATTGGTTGTAGGTTGTTTTCTACAACAATATTCTTGTCTTCTCTAAATATACTAATAGTAAGAGGATGTATTTCAGAATGTGTGTTATGTTTAATAGCATTTTCTACTAGTAATTGTAAACTCACAGGGGGGATGAGTTCTTGACTTTTTTCAATATTACGAGCTATATTTACTTTTATAGTATCTTCATATCTTATAGATATTAGGTATATGTATGAACGTAGAAAATTTATTTCTTCCTCAATAGGTACAACATCTTGTTTTAGATTTGTTATTATATATCTATATACTTTTGATAGTTGGGCCAGAAATTTTGAAGCTATATCACGATCTTCGTTTATCAATTCAGTAAGTATGCTGAAATTGTTGAACATAAAATGTGGATCGATTTGTATTTTTAGTAATTCAGTGCGTGCTCTTTCCGCCTTCTCATGTTCATTTATATATTTTATTTCTAATTGCATGCGCTTTTTTTCTGCTTGTTGTTTTATTTTTAAATAGTGAATGCTAGAATACATGCCAGATATAAACGTTATCATAATACTGCAAACATAAAGCTCTGATAAGTAAAATTCGTAAGTTCCAAATACATATATCAAAGCCATAGATATAGAGTAGATGAAAGCAATGTTTATTATAAATATTATTATATTATATATAATAAGGGTTCTAACAGTATTTTGTCTGAAATAATACGATTTGATTAGCCTGCTACCTAGTCCTATTGATAATGATATAAGTGCGAGTATTGTTGTAAAGGTCATAGTCGCATCAATTGAATAATTCCATATCGGATATGGCATATTGATATAGAATTCCCAATATTTTTTGTCTGTAATAAGCAATACCGCATAGTATAGAAAGAATGATACGAATGCAAGACTGCCCCGTATGCGTAATTCTTCAAAATATTTCTTTTTTCTTTTTCCCATGTCGTTTCAAAGGTACATTTTTTTCTGTAATATTGTCTTTATTGTTGTGTTAAATCATCAAATTGCTTTGTTGAAATGTAAATATCTCATGTTCAATTGTATGATAATCTTTTTTGTTGATTCAATAGCTTTCTTTTACGTTTCACGCATTCAGCTGTTATAGTGTAGGTAATAATAAAATATCTTTGTCGGCAAATTTTATGATGTTAAATAGAAAAATATATGAAGAAAATCAGGATAACAATGCTTGTTGCAGCTGTAGCATTGTTTATTACAGGCTGCAATAAAAACGATAAACAGCAAGATGCGTTCTCCGTAGATTGTAAAACTCTCATTATTAAACGTGCTGATGCAGTTATATCTGAATCATATCCAGCTACTATTCGTGGTCGTCAGGATGTGGATATTTATCCTCAAGTGGAAGGTAAGATTATCAAATTGTGTGTAGAAGAGGGACAGCGTGTAAGGCGGGGACAGGTTATGTTTGTTATTGATCAAGTTGGTTATCGTGCAGGAGTGTTGACGGCTTTCGCTGCCGAACGTATAGCAAAATTTCAGGTTGCAACTGCTAAGTTAGAATATCATAGTAAATTGAATCTATATAATAAAAAGGTCGTGTCTTTATATAATTTATTATCGGCAAAAAATGCATTAGAAGCTGCCCGTGCTTCATTGCTGCAAGCCCGTGCTCAGCGCCTAAATGCATCTAATAGTTTGTCCTATACTGTAGTGAAGAGTCCTGTAGATGGAGTAGTTGGAACTTTGCCTTATCGTATAGGTGCACTTGTAAGCGCATCTATTTCTAAACCTCTTACAACAGTATCAGATAATAGCAGAATGTATGTATATTTCTCTATGAATGAGACTCAACTTCGTTCGCTAATAAGTAGCTATGGGGCGTTTGAAACAACCATAAAAAAAATGCCTAGTATTGGTCTTTTGTTAAATGACGGTACTATGTATAATCATAAAGGATATATAGAAGCTATAAGCGGTGTGATAGATCCTAAAACGGGTTCGGCTTCAGTGCGTGGAATATTTGACAACAAAGAGCGTATGCTTTTCAGTGGTAGTGTTGGTAATGTTGTTCTTGGTACTCACATACATAGTGCAATTATTGTGCCTCAGACTGCTGTTTTTGCAATACAGGATAAATTTTTTGTATATCGTTTAATTCACGGCAAGGCTTTGATTACTCCTGTTTCTATACAGGATATGAAAGATGGTAAAAGTTATCTCATAAAATCAGGTTTAGCTGTAGGCGAAACAATCATCATTGATGGTGTAAATAATATCAAAGATGGAATGAGTGTACATGTTAAAAAATAATTAAAAATTCATTCTATATGAAATTAAAAGTTTTTTTAGATCATCCCGTGTTGTCAATTGTCTTGTCTATATTGATAGTAATAGTTGGAATTTTCTCAATTATATCACTACCAGTAGAGCAGTATCCAGATATGGCACCACCTACTATAAATGTATCTGCAAGTTATCCAGGTGCTAGTGCCGAAACGGTACAGAAAAGTGTCATTGTTCCACTGGAACAAGCTATCAATGGTGTAGAAAATATGACTTATATCACATCATCTGCTTCTAATAGTGGTGAGGCAACTATCACTGTGTTTTTTGATCAAAAATCAAATGCTGATATGGATGCTGTGAATGTGCAAAACTCGGTACAGGCTGCTTTAAGTCTACTACCAGCAGATGTAACCAAATATGGCGTTACCACGTCTAAACAACAAAACTCACAGCTTCGTACATTTGCATTATATACTGAAAATGATTCTTATGGGAAGCAGTTTCTTGACAATTATCTGAGTATTAATATCATTCCACGTATAAAGCGTATAAAGGGTGTTGGACAGGTAATGAGTTTTGGATCTGATTATAGTATTCGTGTGTGGATGGACCCTGCTAAAATGTCTCAATACAAACTTATACCTTCTGATATTAATAATGCGTTGGCACAGCAGAATATAGAATCATCTACTGGTTCATTTGGTGAAAATCATGATAATGTATATGAATACACAATGAAATACAGAGGTAGATTTTCTAAACCAGAGGAATTTGGGAATATAGTTATTCGTACTAATGATGATGGAGAACTGCTTAGGTTAAAAGATGTTGCTAGGGTTGAGCTTGGTGATGCTGCTTACAATTATGGATGTCATCTGAATGGTCACCAGGCTTCATTGGCTATGGTATATCAGACTGCAGGGTCAAATGCATCAGAGATAAACAACAATATAGATCAAACAATTGAGGAATTAAGCAAAGACTTGCCGAAAGATGTTAAAATAATCTCAATGAGTGATAGTAACCAATTTTTAAAAGCATCAATTCATAACGTTCTTGAGACACTCTTCGAAGCTATACTACTTGTTATTATCGTTGTTCTAGTATTTTTACAGGATATTCGTTCTACTATCATTCCGTCTATTTCAATTATAGTATCTATAATAGGTACATTTGCTTTCTTGCATATAGCTGGATTTTCAATCAATTTGCTCACGCTCTTTGCTCTTGTACTCGCTATAGGCACAGTGGTTGATGATGCTATTATAGTGGTGGAGGCTGTGCATGAGCGGTTTGATCGTGGATACACATCTTCTTATCTTGCTACTCACGATGCTATGGGAAGTATTTCTGGAGCAGTCTTTACTTCTACGCTTATTTTTATGGCTGTGTTTATTCCTGTATCCTTTATTAATGGTACGTCTGGTATGTTTTTCCGTCAGTTCGGACTTACGATGGCTGCCGCAGTAGGTATCTCAGGTTTTAATGCCTTTACACTTACACCGGCACTTTGTGCTTTGTTACTTAAACCGCATAGTAAGTTGGATAATACGGATACAATAGGATTTAAAGCACGTTTTAAAATGTCTTTTAATACAATATTCCGCAAGATGAGTAATAAGTATTTAGACGGTGTTATGTTGGTTATAAAGAAGCGTTGGATATTGTGGTCTACACTTGCGGCTTCTGTTATTCTGCTTTTAGTGATGATGCAGAGAACTCCGACAGGACTCGTTCCTGATGAGGATCAGGGGTATGCTTTTCTTAGTTTAAATATGAAACCAGGAACTTCTTTGACTGAGACATCAAAATTATTAGCAAGCATGGATAAAGAATTAGCTAAGATTCCAGAGATAGAATATCGTTCAGATGTATCTGGCTATTCTTTCTCGGGGGCGGGACCTTCAATGGGAATGTATATAATAACCCTTAAACCATGGGAGCAACGCAAAGGTAAGGAGCATTCTGTGGAGTCTGTTATAAACAGATTGTATGGTCTTTCTGCTAAATTTCCAGAGGCATCAATCTTCATGATGATGCCGCCAATGATTTCTGGTTATGGACAGAGTAGTGGGTTTGAATTAAACCTACAAGATATGGCTGGTGGTAAGATAGAAGATCTAAAGACTGTGAGTGATAAGTTTGTTGCTGCGCTATCCAAACGCAAAGAAATAGGACAGGCATATTCTTCTTTTGATATCAATTATCCACAGTATTGGGTCGACGTTGATGCAGCACAATGTACAAAAGCTGGAGTGCAACCAAGCGATGTGTTAGAGACAATATCAGGATATTATAGTGGTAGCTATGCGTCTAATTTTAATCGCTTCACAAGACTTTATAGAGTTATGACACAGGCAGAACCTGATTCTCGTGTAACTCCAGAATCGTTCAATAATATTTATGTTCGTATTGGTAACGGTGATATGGCTCCTGTAACGCGCTTTGCTCGTCTTACAAAGACAAAGGGTCCTCAAAATTTAAATCGATTTAATTTGTTTAATGCAATAACTATAAGTGGTACGCCAGCTGATGGATACAGTTCGGGAGATGCTATTAATGCCATTAAGGAAGTTGCTGGTAAGGTATTACCAAGAAATTATGGTTATGAATTTGGTGGCATTACACGTGAAGAAAGTCAAACTACAAATAATACGATAATTATATTTGCTGTTTGTATCGTGTTGGTATATCTCGTGATGAGTTCACTTTATGATAGTTTTATCCTGCCATTTGCAGTATTACTTTCTATACCTGTAGGTTTATTTGGTAGTTTTCTTGCTGCTCAGATATTTGGACTTCAGAATAATGTGTATATGCAGATAGGTATGATTATGCTTATAGGACTTTTGGCAAAGACGGCGGTTCTTATTACTGATTATGCACGTAAACGAAGGCTGGCTGGTATGAAACTTACTCAGGCTGCCTATCATGCAGCAAGGGCGCGTTTCCGCCCAATATTGATGACAGTTTTAGCTATGGTTTTTGGTTTACTTCCATTGATGTTTGCATCAGGTGTAGGTGCTAATGGATCACGTTCTCTTGCTTCTGGTGTTGTTGGGGGTGTTGTTATAGGAACAATATCACTTATTCTATTTACTCCAGTTTTGTTTATTATATTTGAATGGATTCAGGAAAAGATAGAACCAACACAGCCCAATAGAAAGGATGCAGATTGGGAGATCCAGGATGAAATGGAAATATTAGATAAAACAGAAAAAAAATGAAAAAGAATTTTTGATTATATTTTCAATATTAATGTTTTCAACAGCTGTATATGCTGGTAATATTGTAAAAGCCGATTCTCTTAAAGTGACACCAACGTTCAGAGAGTTTTTTGCAGATGTTCATTTACAACACCTTGTAGAGCAGGCTGTGGATTCTAATCTCGATTTGCGTAATGCCCGCTTAAAAATTGTTGAGGCTCAGGCTATATTGGGTAATGCTCGCAATGCTCTTTTGCCTAAAGTCACATTTGATGCGAATGCTGATATCCAACGTTTTGGCGACTCTTCTTTGAAAACTTATAAAATAGGTGCTACTCCAAGTTGGGAAGTGGATATCTCTGGTAGACAGAGAAATTCTAAATATAGTGCAGCTGCATCTTTGGAATCGTCTTATGCTTATGTTCTCACTGTTCAGACAGAGTTGGTTGCTACATTGGCTAAAAGTTATTATACATTACTGATGCTTGATGAGCAAAAGAGTATAAGCATGCATTCACTAAGTAATTGGCAAAATACAGTTGAGACATTAAAGGCTCTGAGTGATGCTGGATATAATAATGAGACTGCAGTTCTTCAGGCAAGAGCCAATATTGTAGGACTTCAGTCATCTATATTAACTCTGGATAAGAGTATTTCTGATACTGAGAGTAGCATCTGCTTGATGCTTAATACTCCTTTTCATCATATTATCAGAGACAACTTGTCTGTGCAATCTTTTCCCGAAGATATAGCAACTAATGGTGTGCCTCTAATTATGATTGATCAACGCCCTGATGTTTGTCAAGCACGTTTACAACTTCTAGCGACAGGGTATGATACTAAGGTGGCTCGTGCCATGTTTTATCCACAATTCACTTTGTCAGGATTTTTAGGTTGGACAAATAATGGTTTAGTAATTACCAATCCTGGTAAGATATTGATGGATGCTCTTGGTTCGCTTACTATGCCTTTGCTGAATCATGGAGCAATAAAGTCAAATTTAGAGATAGCTAAGTCACGCCAAGAACAGGCAAAACTGGCTTTTCAAAAGTCTATATTGGCTGCTGGCAAGGAAGTTAATGATGCTTTAACAGAATGGCAAACTGCTAAGCATCAGATTGAAAAGTCTAATTTACAGATATCTATTCTAAAAGAAACTGTAGATAAAACAAAACTTTTGATGGAAAACACCTCATCTACATATCTAGAGGTGCTTACGGCTGAGCAGTCTCTTCTATCTGCAGAAATGTCGCTTACTCAAAATCAATATTCACGCATTGAAGCTATTATCACGCTTTATAAGGCTATGGGGGGAGGAATCTAGAATTACTCAATAGTAGTTCTTATATAAAATGTGACGTTCTATGTTTGGTAATTCGATAATCTTTCTTTGATTATCGAATTACCATTATTTATTTAATAATGGCAGATAAATTTTCTTGTGCTGATTGTCATTCAATGTTTTGTTTTGCAGTTATCTTTATAATATTAAACTCATATATACTAATTATTTCTTTGAAATCCCAATCGTTTCAATTATCTTTGCAGAAAAAGATAGTCTTATGATTAAAAATATAGTTTTCGATTTCGGTGGTGTGCTAGTGCAGTATGACTTTGAGGGTTTCTTCGCTAATATATTAGGTAGCAGGGAACAAGGAGAATGGTTTATGGATAATGTTTTGCCACATAGGATTAATAATGATATGGATCTTGAGTTTCATAATTTCCGTTATTATATTGAACAGCAGCAACGACTTTGGCCTGACTATGCTGAGGCTTTGGATATCTTTGATAAGCATTATATTGATGTCTTTACTTGCGAAACAGAAGGCATTAGAGATATATTGCTAACTCTTAAAACTCGTGGTTATAGAATTTTGGGACTATCTAATTGGTCGAGTAGAGTATATGATGTGATTGATAAATTTGATATTTTCAATTTGATTGAAGATAGTCTTATTTCTAAGGATGTGCATCAGCTTAAACCTAATAAGGATATATATGAATCATTTCTCAATAAGTTCCATGTTAAAGCTGACGAATGCGTATTCATAGATGATAAATCTGAAAATATTGAAGGCTGTAAAACTGTCGGAATGAACGGAATCGTTTTTAAGAATAGCAAACAGCTTAAGCAAGAACTTGATAAACTTTTGCAATCTGATATCTAGATTTATAGTTCATAGCTAGTTGCGTAATTTAGTTTAATGATTATCAATTAAAACTACTATTTACAGTTCTTTATATATTGAGTCTATATATTTAAATTCGTGATATTGAGCAATGCGTAGTAGATTAATAAATATAAAAGGAGTAATATGAAAGAGATTAACTACAAGGACATGAAGTTCAATCCGTTTAACCTCATTGGAGGTGAATGGATGTTAGTGACTGCAGGTAACGAGCAGTCTGGTTGTAACACTATGACTGCATCTTGGGGGCATCTCGGATGCTTATGGGGACATAATGATCCTACGGCAATTATTTATCTGCGCCCATCACGTTACACGAAGGAATTTGTAGACAAGGAAGAGTATTTCACACTTTGCGTAATGGATAAGTCTTTCAAGAAACAGATGGCATATTTAGGTAGTACGTCTGGTCGTGATGAGGATAAGGTTGCCAGAACAGGCCTTACACCTGTATATGCTAATGATACTGTTTACTTCTCAGAAGCTAAGCTTGTACTTATCTGTAAGAAAGAATATAAGGCAGAACTTCAGGATAGCGGTTTTATTTATCAAGACACGATAGATGAGTGTTATCCCAAAGGTGACTTCCATACTATGTATGTGGGCAAGATTGAGAAGGTTTTGGTACGTGATGATGAGTATCTGAAATAAATGAGCTGTGCCCGATTGACTAATCGTGGCAATCTCTATATATAAAAATTGCCTTCAATCTTTGCAGACATACATCATGCAGATTGAAGGCAATATTTTTAATCTTGGTTCTATTAGAATTTAACGAGAATACGGAAAACTTTACCAGGATTAGAAGCCCACTGCTTCATAGCATCAAAAGCTCCATCAGGACCAGTCTCGTTTGATATAAGTTCGTCTACAGGGCAATTACCTGCTTTAAGGTAATTTATCACTGCACGGAAATCAGCAGGAAGAGCATTTCTTGAACCACGAATATCAAGTTCTTTCTGAACAAACAATTTGGTTTGAAAACTTACTTCTGTTTTGCTATAACCAATGTATGTCACTCTGCCCGTAAAACTTACTTCTTCAATAGCCATAACGTATGTAGCCGGACTTCCTACTGCCTCTACAACTACATCTACGCCGAATCCGCCTGTAATACTTTGTATCCGTTCGTGAACATTTTCAGTCATCGAATTAACAGTATATGCTGCTCCTATTCTTTTAGCCAAAGCAAGTTTCTCATCATCTATGTCTACTGCTATCACTGATGCACCTCTCTGAGATGCACGGATAACTGCACCTAGACCGACCATTCCACAACCTACAACCATAACAAACTCATTGTCAATAACCTGAGCACGAGAAACAGCATGAAATCCAACACTCATCGGTTCGATAAGCGCACATGTGCGACTTGATATTCCTTCGGCTGGTATTATTTTCTGCCATGGCAATACTGCATATTCGCACATGACTCCATTACGCTGTACACCTAGTGTCTCGTTATGTTCGCAAGCATTAACACGCCCATTTCTACATGATGCGCATTTACCACAGTTTGTATATGGGTTTAGTGTTACGTTCATTCCTTTTGTGAAACCTTCAGGCACTCCTTCGCCTATTTTTTCTATTACGGCGCCTACCTCATGACCTGGAATAATGGGCAGATTTACCATTGGGTTTCTTCCTAAAAATGTATTCAAATCTGAACCGCAGAAGCCTACATATTCTATTTTAACCATCACCTCACCGACACCTAATACAGGTTTGTCGATGTCAACTACTCTCATTTCATGAGGGTTTACTATTTGAACTGCTTTCATAATTTATATATTTAAATCTTTAATTTCTTGATATTATGATTTTATCTTGTAACCTTTCCATCCGTAGTATGCACAGAAGGCGAAACATATCATCGGCACGATATATGCGATGTAATATATATGTTCGTTGCAGTGCATGATATAAGCTGTAAACTGGGGTAGGCAGGCGTTACCGACGATTGCCATGACCAGAAATGCCGAGCCACTTTTGGTCTGATCACCAAGTCCTTTAAGTGCCAACGAAAACTGTGTAGGATACATGATAGACATGAAGAACGATACGCCAAGCATACAATACAGTCCTACTATTCCTCCTGTTGTTACAATAACGCAGCATAATATTATATTGATGATTGCGTATGTAAGCAGCATATTTTGAGGGCGGAACTTCACCATCAGTGCGGTACCAATCCAACGGCCCGCCAAAAACGATAGCATATACAGACCAAAGAATGTTGTAGCTGTTTTCTCGTCTATCCCTGCATACGAACAACAGTAGACCAAGAATAGGCTATTTACGGCTGTCTGTCCTCCGTTGTAGAAGAACTGAGCTATTACTCCCCAACGAAGATGTGAATGTTTCAATACGCTGAAATCGATCAATTTCTCATCTTTTACTTCTGCATTGCTCTTGCTTTCATCACCGATCTTTGGAAGTTTGTAGAAAATAAATACTACCGCAACTATTATCAATAATATTGCGAGCATAAGGTAGGGTAGTTTCATCGCATCCGTTTCTGATTGGATGTATCCTGCCCATCCACCTTGATAAGCAGCCGGAAGTGTTTCTCTTGTATAGTTTGCGCCTGAAAGTACTAACTTGCTAAGAAACATAGCCGCAATGAAAGCTCCCAGTCCATTAAACGACTGAGCTAGATTGAGTCTGCGTTCTGCTGTTTCTGGGCTTCCTAATATTGTAACATAAGGGTTTGCCGCTGTTTCAAGGAAACACATTCCTGTAGCTATAACGAAGAATATGCACAGGTATGCCCAGTATGCTTTTAATATCGCTGCAGGGAAGAATAGTAAGCCTCCACAAGCAGCAAGCAACAGACCGAAGATAATACCAGCCTTGTAGCTATAACGTTTAAGAAACATCGCTATTGGTATTGGGAAAATGAAGTATGCCAGCCAATATGCGCTCTCAGTGAATGAAGCTTGAAAAGGATTCAGTTCACATGTTTTCATCAACTGTCTTATCATCGTAGGCAATAGGTTACTGCTTATCGCCCATAAGAAGAAAAGGCAAAATATCAATGCCAAAGGTATTTTATAAGATTGTTTTTTCATAATAATGTTTATTCAGACATGTTTTTAATATAAGGCATCTCCGGGAAAGTACCGAATCCATAGAATTTACGCGCATTCTCACCAAGGAATAGGCATTTTTCTTGTTCGGTAAAATCAGAAGACTTTGTAATGAAGTCGTACGACATACGATAGGTTATAGCTGTAATGGTACGTGGATAGTCTGATCCCCACATCAGTTTATTCATACCCACTAGGTCAGCAGCCTCACGTATCGCTTTTACAGCTCCCTTGAAAGGATAGAATTCGTCATTGAAGAGCCATGTGATACCGCCTGATTCTATCATGACATTCTCATTACGGGCAAGCATTATCTGGTCTTTCCATCCCTTGCAAGTTACCATTCCGAAATGTCCCAAAGCTATTTTCAGGTTTGGACACTCTTCTATCACTTCTTTTATTTCAGGTATCTGGGTCGTGCCTTCCTCTAATACCAGGGAGAGAATAATGCCGTTATCCTCCATATAATGGAACATCTGCATCATTTCTTCGCAGTTAAGTTTTACACGCCCATCAGCTGTCTGCAATCTATGACCAGGTATGGCTATAGCTTTAAATCCCCTTGGAACTAATTGTTTAGCCTCTTCAAGGTAACCAGCTCTGTGATAATCACATAGCCCGCATACAAGAAACCTATCGCCGAAGCGTGATGCTACGTCAGCAAGATAATCATTCTGGCATCCGTCTATGAATTCCTGAGTAACTACAGCAGCTTCAACCTGCGCATAATCCATGTTTGAGATAAATACTTCGGCGCTGTTTTTCCCGTCTATCATAAAGGGTGGAAGCATCTGGCGCATCTCGCCCATAAACATAGACCTTCCGTTATCACATGTCTTTATCTCTTTTCCATTCACCACAGTGTCTTGTTTGTGCCACAAGTGAGAATGTGCGTCTATAATATGATAATACATGTCTCTTATGTATTAGACCAACTAACACGTTGCTGATCACCTATAATATCTCTTACCTCTTTTACCAAGTCCCAATCAATCGGCTCATTTATTGAGTCAATGTTTTTCTTCACATTCTCTGGGTTAGTTGTGCTGAAGAGTGTTGTTGCTATTCTGTCATTACTTACAGAGAATTGCATTGCGAGTTTTTCAATAGGGAAATTCTTTGTCTTACAATATTCGGCAGCTTTGGCGCAAGCCTCAATCAATGATTTTGGTGCAGGATGCCAATCAGGTACTCCTCTTTCTGTGAGTAATCCCATAGACAGAGGTGAAGCATTAATGATTCCAACTCCTTTCTGTTCGAAATAATCAAGAAAATCAGCAAGTTTATCATCGCACAGACAGTAATGGCAAAAGTTGAGTACCGATTCTACCGTACCTTCTGGAACACGGTCAATGACCCATTTCAAGTTTTCTAGTTGCAGGTCTGTTATGCCGACGTGCTTTACTACGCCTTCTTCTTTCAACTTTACAAGAGCAGGCAAAGTCTCGTCTACCACCTGATGAAGATCTGCAAATTCAATATCGTGTACATTGATAATATCCAGATAGTCCACATTCAGACGTTCCATACTTTCATACACGCTGGCTGTGACCTTCTTTGCAGAATAATCCCACGTGTTTTTGCCGTTTTCGCCGTATCTTCCAACCTTTGTTGAAAGATAATATTTGTCTCTCTTAATATCTTTAAGAGCCTTACCAAGCACCGTTTCGGCCTTGTAATATCCATAATATGGAGATACATCAATAAAGTTAATGCCCGATTCTATCGCTGTAAAGACAGCATCGATGCCCTGTTTTTCTTTAAGGTCATGGAATACGCCCCCCAAAGAAGAGGCACCAAAACCAAGAGAAGATACTTTCATACCGGTTTTACCGATTTCATGATATTGCATAATTGTTTATTATTTAGTTAGTATGCCGCAAAGATAAAAATAAATAAATCACCTACAATTCTAATGATAAGCAAAACGTTACGTAATGGGTTACGTTAAAACTAGTTTCTTATACTTTTTAATTTATTTATTTTTGTATATTTGTGGACTTAAATGATTTACTACAGATGGAAAGCAAGAAATATATCTCCATGAAGGATATAGCAAAAAAGCTAGGCGTGTCTATACCTACGATATCCAGGGCGTTGAAAAACAGTCCTGAGATAAGCGATGAGCTATGCGAAAAAGTGAAAAGACTAGCTAAAGATCTGAATTACCGTCCCAATCCTTTTGCAATGAGTCTGCGCAAAAACGCTCCACGTACAATAGGTTTGATAGTGCCTGATATTGTTACTCATTTTTTTTCTTCTATCGTTAAAGGTATTGAAGAGACGGCTGTTGCTAATGGATATTTTGTTATTATAACCACAAGTAGTGAAAATAGTGAACATGAGAAACGCAACATCGAGAATCTTGTTAATATGAGGGTGGAGGGCATCATAGCATGTCTATCACAAGACACAACAGATTATTCTCATTTTCTTGCACTCAAAGATATTAATATGCCGGTAGTTCTTTTCGATCGCACCTGCATGCCGGATAAGTTTTCTACGGTAATCGCTGACGGGGCAAAATCTTCTCAAATGGCTACGCAGCACTTTATAGATAATGGCAGTCACCGCATTGCCTTTATTGGCGGTCCGAATCATCTTGATATAGTAAGAAGGAGAAAACATGGTTATCTGGAAGCATTGCGTGCCAACAAAATACCTATAGAAAAAGAGTTAGTGGTATGCAGAAAAATAGATTATCAGGAAGGTAAAATAGCCACCGAACAATTATTGTCATTACCCAATCCCCCCGATGCAATCCTTGCGATGAATGATACTCTTGCCTTTGCAGCAATTGACGTTATCAAGAGCCATCATCTCAATATTCCCAACGATGTTGCTATCATCGGATACACAGATGAGGAGCATGCCAATTATGTGGAACCTAAATTGTCGGCAGTATGCCATCAAACGTATCTGATGGGGCAGTCAGCTTGCGAACTGCTATTATCGCAGATAAAAGGTGATACCAAAGTAAAGCAAATCATAGTACCTACCCAACTTCAAATAAGGGAAAGCAGCAAAAAAACACACAATTATGAATAAAACTCGTTATTATTATCTTGATGCCTTGCGCGTCTTTCTTTCATGTATCGTATTCTACCACCATTCTGCTATCGCTTTTGGAGCTTCTGGTGGTTGGTATAATAAAGCTGTTGTTACAACTACAGGTTTAACACAAGCATTGCTTTCTGCATCAATGGGGATAGACCAATCCTACTTTATGAGCCTTTTCTTCTTTATTTCCGCACTACTGATTCCTTCATCTTTTCATAGGAAAGGAACTAAAGTATTCCTTTTTGATAGACTTAATCGACTAGGTATTCCATTGGCAATATATTTTTTCATTCTCAACCCATTACTAAATTATTGGATATATGGTTGTTGGGGAAGTTTCGGTCTAGGTCCAATGTGGTTTGTCTTTACATTACTATTATTTGAATCATTATATGTAGTTTGCCAGAAGTTACCCAACGTGTCATTTCTTAATTGTAGTAAACCATCTACGCTGGGAATCATATTTTTCATGTTTATAAGTGGGGCTGTAGCATTTCTTGTGAGACTTATCGTTCCTACAGGGAATACTGTTTTTGGATTGCAACTGGGTTATTTCCCACTATATATAGGAATGTATGCACTCGGTATAGTTGCCCAACACAACAACTGGATGGATAATATAAATATCAAAGACTCAAAACCATGGTTTCTTTTAGCTATATTAATTGGAATCCCTGCAATGCTCATAACGATGGGCAGTTGTAGTAATAAAATGGAAAACTTCTCTGGAGGATGGAATATGCAGGCAGTTTTCTATGCATTTTGGGAACCTATAATGTGTGTTGGTATATCTTACTTTTTATTGACATTGAGTAAGAAAATTTTCAATAGACCCAATCGTATCATACAAAAACTATCTGATAATAGTTTTGCATTCTATTTTATACATCCATATGTTGTTGTAGGATTCACATTTTTAGTAGGATTATTTGCAATTGCCCCAATTGCAAGCCTTGCCGTAGTATGTATTTTAGGTATACCCACATGTTTCATTATAGCAATGATTATAAAGTATTGCTTTAGATTTATAGGGATAAAACTATAATAATATACCGTTGGTGGAATTAAATCTTCAAATAATAAGGTTGAACTCCAGGATAGTGGATTTATCTATCAAGACACGATAGATGAAAGTTATCCAAAACGCGACTTCCACGCGATGTATGTAGGCAAGATTGAGAAAGTTTTGGTACGTGATGATGAGTATTAAAATAGCGAATAGATCATTGGCTAAATGAACAAAAGAGTAGGGACGTTTACATTTGTAAACTTCCCCTTTTATGATGTTCGTGTTTATGCCGCTTTTAGAAAATGTTCTTTAATGGGATCACTTATTTTATTCAATAATTGTAGCCACAATATGTCGACTTCCTCCATGATTGCGGAATTCACATAAATAAATACCTTGCCATGTACCAAGATTCAATTTCCCGTTTGTGATGGGAATGTTGATGCTAGCTCCTGTAATAATGCTTTTTGCATGAGCCGGCATGTCATCGGCTCCTTCGAGTGTATGCTCGTAGTAACTTTGATTTTCTGGTATAAGATGATTGTATATACTTTCCATATCACTACGCACAGAGCTATCCCAGTTTTCGCAAATAGACAGAGCACAACTTGTGTGCTGAATAAATAAATTAAGCAGTCCTATTCTTGGTAATTGTGGAATATGTTCCATAATCTCATCTGTTATAAGATGAAATCCTCTGCGTCGAGCCTTTAATGAAAAATCTATTTGTTGTGCCATTGTTTTTGTTTAGTTTTTACTGATAAAGCAAAAGTAAAAAGAAAAATCGATAAAACATATCTATTAATAAAAAAATGTAAGTCTTTCCGATTATAATGTTGAAGAAAATAATTTGATGTGTTTATTGGTGTGGCTTACCTATAGCGATTCTTATTTTTAGCTACGAAGCTACGGCATTGCCAGAATCCCTTTTAAACAAAGGGATTGATATATAAAATAATAATATATTTAGCTACGGTCAGCTACGTACTAGCTACGTCAAGAAGGTGCGTTTCTATATAGTAATGGCTGTTTGAAACAAAACAAAAGGTGAATTTATACCAGAAAAACAACAAACAAAGATTATTATAATGCGCGCGCGTACTAGGACTTTTCGAAATATAAGTGTCGAAGTGTCTAATAGTTGATTACCAGTAGGTTAGGCGTGATTTAAGTGTCGGTAAGGTGTCGGTAAGGTGTCGGCATTTTTTGGTTTTTATCAATCAAACATAAAATGGCATACAAAATGAGTGCGAATTTTCATTCCATTAATGTAATGCACATTTTACCGACACTTCACCGACACCTTACCGACACTTGTTTTGAACATAACTTGTTGATAGTCAACAAATAGACACTTCGACACTTTTTTTTAGAAAACTATATGTAGAAAGAATGAAATATAGAAGACTGGCAGAAGAGCATAACGTGTAGATTCAAGTGGACATATATCTATATTCGGTCTTATATCCTCTAATAATTGTGTTGTGCATCTTATTTACTGCTGTTTTAATTACCGCAATCTGTTTCTACGATCAAACGTTTCCATTCCTACGACATAAAGTTTTCATTCCATCGATCAAACGTTTGCGTTTCTACGATATAAAGTTTCCATTCCTACGATCAAATGTTTCTATTCTATCGATAAAACGCCTGCTCAATAGTGAACAGGCGTTTGAATCGTATTGATAAAATATAATCGCTTAATTAATCCTTTTTATATTTCAAAGTTTTTTAAAAAAATGCTTATAGTATTATTGCATCATTAGCTGTGAATCCGCCTATAGAGCCAGCCTTAGTCTGAATACAGATGTAAGTGATCGCGCTATCATCTGCAGCACGTAGCTGACGTTTTGCAGAAGCATCTACACGCAACCAGTCACCAACATTTAGAGTAATATCCTCATCGTCAATATTCATAATGCCTTTGCCAGATAAAACTGTATATACTTCTTCGTTCTTAGTATGCTGATGAACGAAAGGTATTTGTCCACCTGCTGGCATTGTGTTTACAGATATCTCAGATCCTGTAAGGTTTAGTAACTCGTGTAATTCTGTGCGCGCCGCATCCTTCTCAACTGTTGTCTTCTTAAAATTCTTCATACTTATTATTATTTATACTTTAATGTTTTTGCAAAGTTACGTTATCATAATGTCATTTGCAATAAGATACTAAATAGTAAGATAGTTACCAAAAAGTAGGAATTGTATGTGATGAGCCTTCGCGACAATCTACTTTAACTAAGTTTTATAATTAAAATGCAATAGGTTAGTGATTCCCAAATACTATCCAATGACTTTTTGTGCTATAAATCCGATTTATCTTAAGAATAAAAATGCGTTAGAAATTAAAGATAATAAGCGTTTTATCGTTAAAACGCTACTTCATGACGTAGCTAGACCGTAGCTTGTCGTAGCTAAAATATAGTATTATTATATCTCAATCCCTTTGTTTAAAGGTGATCAACACGATGACGTAGCTTCGTAGCTAAAAAATGAAGAACACATGTAACAACTGGATATTGCGTGAAAAAGTTATGATATGCAATTATAGATTAATAGTATAACTCCAAAGGATAATTAAATGCAAAAAGCGAATTAAATAAGATGACGGTATATGTACTAAATATTGATAACTGACAAATGCATTTTGGGTTAGTTAAAGCATAGAGGGTAATAATGCCTGATTATTCAGATGAAAATTTATATGAAATAGTATTTTTGTAAGCAATGAATACTTTATCTTGAAATTAATTTTGTAAATTTGCATTGTTTAGTGATAGAATGATTGCATCTAGGCAAGATAAGATTTCTATAAAAAACAAGTTTTACTTACAAAGATTATATTTATGAAAGAACATGGATATGTTTATATCCTCACAAATCCTTCTTTTAAAGAGGATTGGGTTAAGATAGGGAAGAGTTCAAGATCTGTGGATGTACGTTCTAAAGAGCTGGACAATACAGCTGTGCCATTGCCATTTGAAATCTATGCTACGCTAAAAACTTCTAAGTATAACGAGGTGGAGAAGTTGGTGCATAAGACTATTGACCGTCTTACAGATTTGCGTATTCGCCAAAACCGTGAGTTCTTTAATGTTTCACCAGAAGTAGCTTTGTCTATCCTTAAGGATATTGCGAATACTATTGATGATGCTGAAATTTTTGAAACCCAAAGATCAGGTGAAGATTCTGATGGAGACGATAGTCACGCCCATGTAGAAAGACGAGGTAGATTTAAGTTTTCTTTAGTCAATATACCTATTGGCTCAGAATTAACTTTCGATCCTACTGGCATTAAAGTTAAAGTTGCCAGTGACGATACAATAGAGTTTCAAGATCGCATTTATAAGCTATCACCATTCGTTGGAACATTTATGCCCGAAGATAAACGTAATACTTCTGGTGCATATCAAGGTGCAAAGTTTTTTAGCTACAAAGGTAAGATTCTTGATGATTTACGCAAGGAATTGGAATGCTCCAATTCTATATAGATGATTAAATAATGGGTATTTCATCATCAGGACACTATATGGTGGGATAGTGTTTATAGAACAGGTTTGTCACACGATAATCTATTTGCATAAAGGAAGTTTAGCTGGGGCTTCGTTTCGTAGCTAAGAAATGAAACACACATAAATAATAAACAATGAATAATTGGACAGAAAAAGAAACCATAGTAGCCTTTAATCTATATTGCAAGTTACCTTTTGGAAAATTAAATCAATACAATCCAGAGATAATAAAGTTAGCAGAACTACTTGGGAGAAACCCTTCGGCTGTTAACATGAAATTATGTAATATGGCTCGTTTAGATCCTTCTTTGCAAAAGAGAGGTGTCGCAGGTCTAACTCATGGAGCTAAACTAGAACAGATTGTCTGGGATAAATTTGTTGATAATCCAGATGAGCTAGCATATCAAAGTGAGAAGTTAATAGCTGAATTTTCTCATAAGAATATAGAGGAAGTTGCTGGTTTAGACATAAGTAAACTTCCTGATGGTAAGGAAAGAGAGTCAATAGTGAAAGTGAGGGTTAATCAATCTTTCTTTAGAGATGTTGTCTTAAATTCGTATGACCATTGTTGTTGTATATCTGGAGTGGCAAATGATAAACTTTTAGAGGCAAGTCATATAATAGACTGGTCTGATGATGTTAAGAATAGGACAAATCCATGTAATGGTTTATGTCTGAATGTGTTTTTTCATCGTGCCTACGATAAACTGTTATTGGCAATAACGCCTGATTTAAAAGTTTCTGTATCAGAAGAACTTTTAGTAACTACACGTGATGAAAAATTCAAAAAGTACTTGTCGCTTATTGATGGGCAAGAAATTAATAGTCCTTCAAAGTTCTCCCCAAATAAAGAGTTCCTTGATATGCATTATCAGAAATATGTGAACAGATAAAGTTAAATATGCCGATAGCAAAACCATATTATATCATGAGTAGTAGCCTTACGTTGGCGTTCCAAAAATATAATAGCTGCTTATAGGTTTGTTTGATTATTATTAATTATGGAGAATTTATATGATGACTGTTATATGAGTTTTGTTGAAAAATAGAGACGAATTACGCTTAAATAATATCTAATAATCAGTTAATGCGATAATAATTTATTAACTTTGCACTTTGTTTATGAACTTAATTTATTAATAATCAGATGGAGAATAAAACATATAAGATTTTTTATACATGGAAGATGATATTGATTTCATTTCTATGTTTGTTGTTAGGGGTAGTGGCATTTAGAATGGCTATGAGTAAAAGCTGGTCATATTTTCGTGATATATTTATGGGCGTAGCCGGAGTCGCCCTTTTCCTTGTTGGATTGTTTATGATCATTTATATTTTCTATTCTTATATTTACCATATTCCAGTATTCGAAATTTGTGAAGACCGCATCAAAATGCATTCTTTATTTAAGAACAAACATGTAGACCTGATGTTTGAAGATGTTGAGAATTTCCAACTTTATAGTTATAAACATAACAAGCAAATAAGGATCATATATACAAATTCTGGTTATAGTAAGCTTGTAGAAAAATCAGGTATAGTGAAAAAGAAACTCATAAAGTTTAATGTAGGCTTGACAGGCAATGTAGGAAGTCTTAATGTATCTAATATGTCTATGAAGCCTAAAGAGATTTATGCAATACTAGCAGAGCAACTTAGAAAATATAAAGAATAAACATTATTGATATTATATCACATAGGGTATATTACTTATGTTTAACTAGCATAATATACCCTTAAAGGTATAAAATAATAGCAACTTATGAATTTGAGAATACAACTTGATACAACAAATATAGATTGGAATGTGGTGGTAGACATCCTACAAAAGGCTGGGATGGCTAATCGTACAGCTGAAATCCATCAACGGGCATTTAATAATAGTCATACTGTTGTTTTTGTGTTCGATGCAGATAATCTGGTAGGCTTTGGAAGAGCAATATCTGATGGGGAATACCAAGCTGCTATATATGATGTAGCTGTTCTGCCAAGTTACCAAGGTAAAGGAATCGGTAAAACAATTGTCCGTACTATAGTTGGAAATATACCTAACTGTAGTTTTATTTTATATGCTGCTCCAGGCAAAGAAAAGTTTTATGAAAAGGAAGGCTTCAAGAAGATGAAAACAGGCATGGCTTTGTTTGTCGATGCAGAAAAGATGAAAGACAAAGGTTTTATAGAATAGTAAAATAACGACTTACATAACAATGGAATGATACGATAAAAACTTAAGATGATATGCCAATATACAATGTATGTCATCTTAAGTCTTTACGATATCACTCCATAAAATGCTAATACTATTTATTAAACTAAAAGTTTTATATAATTGATATAAATGATTGATGTTTAATGTTTTAAATTGTGTTTATTAGCCTTGTTTGGTTGACTAAATGTCCTTTAAAACAGCATTGTCGCCAATTAACTCAGGAGCCTTTGCTTGTTGCATGACCCGACTGGCAGGGCAGTCGAAGCCTTCATTGATGATACGGTTGATGATATTGAATTTCCCGCTTCCCGTAACCATAAAAATGGTTTGTTTAGCGTGCATCATCGGCTTTCCTGTCATTGCAACACGTTTGATACCTGTTATGGGATGTACTGAAGGCATATACGGTTGTGAGACGGAGAGTAGGTGTTCTTGTCCAGGGAATATGGACGAAGTATGACCGTCGTCACCAATACCAAGAATGATGCAATCAAATTGCCGAACTTGTGACGTAACCAATTCTGAATATCTCAAAGCTTCTGCTTTCGGGTCGGCTTCACCGATAATGCGAAAAACATTCTCTCCCTCTTTCAAATCCGGTATGCTGTCGGAAAGAAGAACCTTGAAACGACCGTAATTACTGGCATCATCTGTGGGAGGGACACAACGCTCATCCACCCAGAAAAAACGGAATTTCTTCCATGGCGTTATTTGAGCGTATTCGTCTGCCCACAAACGGAAAAGCACATCGGGCGTGGAACCGCCGCTAAGTGCTACATCATATTTCTCGTCATCATTTTTTTCCAAAGCTTGCTCATTCATACGAATAATCAATGAGCGTGCTGCCTCCAATGGAGAACTGAACATGTGGCGGGGAAGTTTTGAAAGTTTAGAGTTCACAGTATTCATCTGTATGTATTAAATTTTTACATGGATTGGTCCAATTACCATTTACGCTTTCTATCAGGGCATTACTCTCCAATGGTCCCCACGTTCCTGCAGGATAACCATAGAGTGGTGCTTCTGGATATTTTTTCCAGTAATCAAGAATCGCGTCGAAATATCTCCATGAAGATTCTACGGCATCTCCACGTGTAAAGAGGGTAGGATCGTTCAGAAGGCAGTCCTCAATGAGACGGGCGTATGGATCACCAGTCTTCACATCACTCAGCCTGTCATAAACAAAATCCATTTCAACCTGTTTGGTCTGGAACCCAGTTCCAGGCAGTTTCATGTCGAAGCGCAACACAATACCTTCGTTAGGTTGGATACGCAATACAAGCTTGTTGGCATGCGGATTAGCCCCATTCACATTGTCAAGTAGCAAATGGTGCACTTTCTTAAAATGAACAACAATCTCTGTTACCTTGGTAGGCATTTGTTTGCCCACTCTGAAAAAGAATGGGACGCCGCTCCATCGCCAGTTGTCTATCTCTGCCTTCATCGCAAAGAAAGTCTCTACACGTGAGTCAGGTGCCACATGAGCCTCTTGGCGGTAAGCAACTTTATCGCCTCCTGCTGTATATTGTCCGCGAATCACATTATCACGGATATAGTCTTCTGTCAGTGGCACCAGTGAATCATACACTTTTACAACCTCATTGCGGAAGCTGTCGGCATCAAACTTTACTGGAGGTTCCATCGTACATAGCGCAAGAAGTTGCACCAGATGGTTCTGAACCATATCACGCATTGTACCTGCTGTCTCATAATATCCTCCACGGTTTTCAATACCCAGATTCTCTACCGAAGTAATCTCTACATAATCAATGTAGTTTCGATTCCAGATAGGTTCGAAGATTGAGTTGGCGAAACGGAAGGCAAGAATATTCTGTGCAGTTTCCTTGCCTAAGAAATGGTCCATGCGATAGACCTGATGTTCCTGAAAGGCGTCTCGGTAAATCGCATTTAGCTGTTTGGCACTGCTTAGGTCATAGCCAAAGGGTTTCTCAACAATAATGCGAGTGTTTTCGCCATTCAATCCGAAGGTTTTTAAATGCTGCGGAATTACGCCATAAAGCAGTGGAGGAGTGGCAAGATAATAAATGACACTCTCGCTATTGCTTGTTTTTAGATGTTCCACAAGTGCTGAGTATTCCTCTTCCTTAGCGGGATCCATTGTTTCGTAGCGGATATGGGAGATGAAACTGTTGATCAGTTCATTATCCCACGCTTCTGGTCTAGTATATTTTGGCAATTGTCCGAGCAGATAATCACGATATTCAGAATCACTGTAAGGAGTACGTCCTACACCTACAATCTCAAACTTCTCCGGTAAATGTTTCTCGGAGAAGATATCAAGGAGTGCCGAAAAGAGCTTACGTTTGGTAAGATCACCTGAGGCACCAAATATGATGAATGATAATGACTTTGGCATAATTACTCATATTTTAATGTGATTATACATTATAACTGCCAGAATGAGTGTTGCCGCCCTTACCGGTCCAGTCTTCATGAAAGAACTCTCCGCGTGGCATATCAATGCGCTCAAAGGTATGTGCGCCAAAGAAGTCACGTAGTGCCTGTATCATATTTGCAGGGAGGTTAGCTGTGGTGAGAGACAAATAGTAGTTGAGAGCCGAACTGAGTGCCGGCACAGGAAGCTCTGCTTGAAGTGCTGTGATTACAAGTCCTTTCCATCCTTTAAGAGCTTGTGCTGTTTCTGCTGCAAACTTAGGCGCAAAGAGTAGGTGCTTAGGTTTCTCTGAAGCTTGGTAAGCATCAGAGATATCATTTAGAAAGGCTGAACGGATGATACATCCTGCACGCCACATTCGGGCGATGGAAGCGAGGTCGAGATTCCACGAAAAGTTGTCAGAAGCCTTTTGTAAGACAGCAAATCCTTGAGCATAAGATACCAATTTGGACGCATAGAGTGCTTGCTCGATATCATCAACAAGTGATAAGTCAGTCGTAGTATCTATGTTACGGTCTTTCGCTAATCGTTCGGCAGCTTCTACACGCAGGTTCTTGTCAGAAGAGAGGCTGCGCTCGAACACTGCTGAAGCAATCAGTCCCAGTGGCATACCAAGTTCCATCGCATTGATGACCGACCACTTACCAGTTCCTTTCTGTCCGGCAGTATCAAGTATCTTATCAATCAAATAGTCGCCGTCCTTATCTCGGTGGCGTAGCACCTGAGCTGATATTTCCATCAGATAACTGTGCAATCGTCCTTCGTTCCAATGTTCAAAAACAGCGGCAATCGCTTCATTATCCATCTTCTTAAGATGTTTCAATAGGAAGTAAGCCTCACTGATGAGTTGCATGTCACCATATTCTATACCGTTATGGATCATCTTCACGAAATGTCCTGAACCTCCAGGACCAACCCAATCACAACAGGGAGTACCATCTTCCGCTATTGCAGCAATCCGCTGTAATATCGGCTTTACATCATTCCATGCAGACTGTGATCCTCCGGGCATGATAGAAGCTCCATTCAATGCACCGAACTCACCACCGCTAACGCCAGTTCCTATAAATCTGAATCCACGTTTTTCTGTTTCAATCACACGGCGATTGCTGTCTTCATAATTAGAGTTTCCACCATCAATGATGATATCTCCCGGTGAAAGTAACGGGAAAAGCTGTTCCATGAGTTGGTCAACAGCATTTCCAGCACGTACCATCATCATAATCTTGCGGGGAGTCTTGATATGTTCTACAAAATTATTGATTTCTGTGCAACCTATAATATTCTTTCCTTTGCCACGTCCATTTACAAACCGTTCTACTACACCTTCTTCAATACCGGGTACAGTACGGTTATATACAGCAACAGCAAAGCCTTTGCTTTCCATATTTAAAACTAGGTTCTCGCCCATAACGGCAAGTCCTATTAAACCAATATCTGCTTTTTTGTCCATAATCAATATTTTAAAATTTATATTAATAATGATCGGGGTTGTTCTTAATATCTATAACAACGCTTTGCAAATATACATTTTATGTTTAATACTTCAAACTTAAATGTGGTATTTCTCAGAAAAAACAGAATAATAGTAAACAGCAGTTGTTTTTATTTTGTTGAATGTTCAGCTAGATACGATATAAAAATAGTTGTGTATGTGGTATTTGTTGTTCTTGGTCGGTTCATGAAATGAAAAATTATAAGAGGATAAATATGGTATAAAAACGAAGGAGCGGCATGAAAAAAATAAGATAATATGCAATGATAGCATATATGTTACCTTAAGCTTTTTAACATGTCACTCCATAAAAATGTATGAAAGGTATGTTAAACTAAAAGTTTTACATCTTAAACATAAGTATATGTAGTTTAGTTACTTATATGTATTATGTTTGTCAATGAAAAACGTTTAATGACTTGTTGTGATAATACAGATGTTCAATCTTTTTTAATACATACAAACCAATAGAGCATCATAAAATGAGTTATGCTAGGACTCCGTCCTTACCTGTAAATTCATCTAGTGAACCGGCTTTGGTCTGAATGCAGATGTAACTTATTGCGCTATCATCAGCTGCACGAAGTTGGCGTTTTGCTGAAGGATCTACGCGCATCCAGTCACCGGCATTAAGAACAATATCCTCACCGTCAATATTCATGATGCCCTTACCTGATATAACACCATATACTTCTTCGTTTTGCTTATGCTTATGAGCGAAAGGTATTTGTTCACCAGCAGGCATGTTGTTTATTGAAATCTCTTCACCTGTTAGGTTTAATAACTCATGGAGCTCTGTGCGAGCTGCGTCCATCTTAACGGTTGTCTTCTTAAAATTACTCATTATTATTTTGAATTTAAATTGTTATGTGTCTTAATTTTTATAATGCAAATTTACAATATAATATTTTTGTTTGCAAGAGAGTACCAAATAGTAAGATAGTTACCTAAAGGTAGGAATTGTTATGTTATGGGGCTTTGTTATCGTCTTAATTAACTAAGATTTGCAATACTCCCTGCGATTTTGTGTAATGTTTAATCAATGACTTGTGTTCTTGTTGCTATAAATAAATGGTTTTATTTATTGAAAGAAAGTGTTAAATATAGCCATTGTGAAACAAAATTTTAGACTCAACTCATCATAAAATTGAGAAAATAAGTATATTTGTAGTCATAATAACAAATTGAACTTTTATGATTAAAACTGATTATTTATGTAATCCTTGATTATATAGTGCCAGGTGTATTGAAACCTCATCATCCTAGTAAAGATGGTTTGGACCAAATGGTTAGACTTAAAATACAAATTATGGAAACATTCAATGAAGTAATATCAAGCGATAAACTAGTCTTGGTGGACTTCTTCGCAACATGGTGTCAACCATGCAAGATGATGCATCCTATTCTGGAACAATTGAAACAAGCATTGGGCGATAGTATTCGCATCATCAAGATAGATGTAGACAAACAAGGCGTAACGGCTGGACAGTATAAGATTCAGTCAGTACCTACACTAATGTTATTTCGCAACGGGCAGTCACTTTGGAGACAGAGTGGTGCAATTTCGCTGGCAGAGTTAAGAAATATAATTAACGGATATTTATAATAAATATGTTAGAACACATTGCAGAATTTACAGCATGGCCTATACTGACAGGCATCTTCATCGGTTACATTGCTAACAAGATTATGATCGGTAAGGGTAAAGGATGTTGCATGAACCTCTTAATTGGTATAGTTGGTAGCTATGCAGGAGCTTTAATAAGTCATTTGCTGAATATTGAACTATTTGGGAGAGGGTATATCACAAACTTCGTATTCTGCGTCTTTGGCGCAATTGCTGTATTGTGGATTTGGGATAAACTCTTTGATTAAGTAAATCAGAAACAGATATCAAAACTGGTTGGTTATATAATTACAGATAACAGTGATACTTAAGGGGCGATGATAAGTTGCAATGACGGATTAAGACCAGTAACTTTTTACATTGAAAAAATATAAGAATGGCAGATTGGAAAAGTGCTTTAGCTGCTCTTGGAGCAACAAGCGATAATGTAGAAGAATCCGAGAAGAAGGATGTTGAGCGAAAGAAGCGGGAAGGTGTGGTTTACTCCACAGATGCTGATTTTGATTATTCTGAGGATTCGCAGGAAGGACAAAATACTTTGCCAAAGAATCAGCAGAAATTACGATTGTATATGGAACGTGCTGGTCGTGGTGGAAAAACAGTAACGATCGTAAAATTCTTCACCGGATCGGATGAGGATATGCTGACTCTATGCAAACTTTTAAAGCAAAAATGCGGTGTTGGTGGTTCTGTTAAAGATGGAGAAATAATCATTCAAGGTGATCACCGTCAGCGACTTATAGAAATTTTGAAAAAAGAAGGTTATACACAAACAAAGTAATATGAATATTGACCATATCGCAGTTTATTGTATTGACCTTGAAGGCATGAAACGCTTCTTCGTGGAGCACTTCTCATGTGATTCAAATGAATTGTATCATAATTCTCGTACAGGACTGAAAACTTATATATTGTCTTTTACTGATGGTGGTGCCAGATTGGAACTCATGTCTCGACCAGAAGTAATGAAGCCTTTGGTAGATGTGTTTCGTGGTGGATTTATCCATGTATCAATCGCACTCGGAAGTAAGGCAAACGTAGATGCAAAGACTGATGAATTAAAGGCTGCAGGCTATGAGTGCATCAGTGGTCCGCGTATTACTGGTGATGGTTATTACGAAAGTTGCATCGTTGGACCAGAAGGTATATTGATAGAGGTAACGATATGAATCCTATAGCAATACGACTTCTCAATCAACAGTTGATCTGTCCCGAATTTGATAATCCAGAGGATGTGGTCAGTTATATGTGTGCGATGCAGGCACAGGAATACCGCATGATGCGATGGGCTGTGGAGATGCGAACACGTAAACCATCAGTAAAAGCTTTTAAGGAGGCTTTTGACTGTGGTCGAATCATTCGTCTTCACCTGATGCGAGGCACTTGGCAACTTATATCTGCTGACGACTACTGGACTTTGATCGAACTTTGTGCTCCTAAGTCTATAGCCGTAATTAAAGGGTGGATGAGTAGTAATAAGATCAGTATTCCAGATGATGAACTGATGAAGATCAGAGAAATCCTTGCTCAGACAGCTGCCGACAAAATAAGTGTAACGAAAGAGGACTTCGTTGATGCTCTTGCACAGAAGGATATCCGCATGGATGAACACAGACTCTCGTATCACATCCGTATGGCAGAGTTGTCTGGTACTATTTGTAGTGGAGATTTGTTGCCAATGAAAGCTACTTATGCGCTAACTGCGAATAAGGTGAAGCCATCCGCAAAAATAGACAGAGATGAAGCATTGATGCTCTTTACTCGCAAATACTTCAAGAGTCGTCAGCCTGCAACATTGCAAGATTTTGCATGGTGGTCGGGATTAAATATGAGTGATTGTCGCAAAGGAATAGCTCTTTTAGGCAACACGATTCATCTAGAGAAATGGGAAGAAAGAGATTTCTACCTAACAGACGATTGTAGAACACGAGGATTCAGAAAGGATAAATATCTTTTTATTCCTCCTTATGATGAATATCTAATAAGCTATAAGAGTCGTGATATAGTACTCCCAGAAGAGTACAGGCATAAGGCTCATAACAACAATGGCATTTTCCAGCCCATCATTGCTAAAGACGGTAGAATATGTGGTAACTGGAGTCCTTTTAAAGAAGAATGTCAAGTGGTGTTTTTTGATGGAGTGCATGATACTGATATGCTGGAAGAGTGGGCTAGGTACAAGAAATTTAAAACCAAGTAAAACGATATATTATGAATCTAGAAGAAGTTAGAGAATATTGTCTGTCGCTGCCTGGCGTTACAGAGGATTCACCCTATGGTCCTGATATGATTGTATTTAGAATTGAAGGAAAGATATTTCTGCATATGCCTTTGGAATATGCAGATCAACGTGTTTCTATTAAACTGCCACCTGAAGAGGGACAGCGTCTTCGTGAAACCTATGATGCAATAAGCGCAGGTTATCATCTGAACAAAGTACACTGGAATGATGTTCTCATAGAGCATACATTCTCAGCTGATCAAATTAAAAATTGGATACTTGAATCTTACAATTTAGTAGTGAGCAAACTGCCAAAGAATTTAAGATTAAAGTATTCTGATAATTAAATACTTATTCTTGTAGCAAGATGTAAAAATACTTAGATGAAAATGCTTTCATCTAAGTTTATCTAGTGCCTGATTATATCCTTCTACTAATTCATTCACAATCTTACTGATAGGCCTTAGTTCCTTAATACCAGCTACAGCTTGACCTATTTCCATTTCGCCATTCTCGATATCGCCTTCAAAGATACCTCGTTTGGCTGCATTTGCACCAAGTATGGCGCGGAGTTCATCAGCATCGGCACCTCTATCTTCTGCCTCTTTAATACGGTCGTATAGAGCATTTTTAACGAGTCGTGTTGGTGAAAGCTTCTTCAGCGCTAGCATGGTATCGCCCTCTCCAAGATTTAAGCATTGTTGTTTGAAAGCATCAGATGCCGAACTCTCCTCGCTAACAGCAAAGAGGGTTCCTATCTGTACGCCATCTGCACCAAGAGCCATTGCTGCCAACATAGCTTCGCCTGAAGCAATGCCTCCAGCAGCAAGTAGTGGTAAAGAAGTGGCTTTGCGAATCTGTGGTATTAATGTCATTGTGGTGAGTTCTTCACGACCATTGTGTCCGCCTGCTTCAAATCCCTCAGCAACGATAGCGTCAACGCCAGCCTCCTCGCATTTGCGGGCAAACTTGCTGTTAGCTATTACATGAACAACTTTGATACCAGCCTCATGAAATCTAGACGTGAGTTTGGCTGGACTACCTGCAGATGTAAATACAATCTTAACACCTTTGCTGATGATAAGTTCTACAATCTTGTCAAGTTCAGGATACATCAATGGTAAGTTTACACCCCATGGTTTATCTGTGGCTGCTTTCATCTTATCGATATGCTCGGCAAGAGTTTCGGGATGCATGCTACCTGCACCAAGAAGTCCAAGTCCACCTGCATTACTCACGGCAGAAGCCAATCGCCATCCACTGCACCATACCATTCCTCCTGCAATGATAGGGTATTTGATTCCAAAAAGTTCTGTTATTCTAGTTGCTTTCATATCTTTCAATTTATGCTTTTATTAATACTATGCAATATCAAAGATGTTTCAGATTAACTAAATAGTTTCATCCAATCATCAAATTCTTTGTTCTGAAATGCGTGAATACCATTTCTTTCGGCAGCATTGCAATTCACTTCAAGATCGTCGATGAAGATCGTTTCATTCGGCTTAATACCGGTTTCTTGGATAACGGTCTGAAATATTTCGTCATCAGGTTTCTTCATGTGCATCTTTTGCGAAGTGAATGTGTGTTCAAAATAATCATCAACCGTAAAGTTGTCCATCGGAAAGAGTTCGTCTTTGCAATATCTCCAATGTAAATCAATGGTGTTGCTTAACAAGAAAGTACGATATCCAGCTTTGCGAAGATCCATCAGCTTTTGTTTTTTCACATCAGGAATTGTAATGAGCATCGCATTGGTCGCATCAGTAATCTGCTTGTCTGTGGCATTTGGGTTGACGATTTTACGGAAAGCATTAAAGAAGTCCTGATTAGAAATCATTCCTATGCCCATAGCTTGAAAAAGTTTAAGAGCTTCTGGATTTTCACGTAGGTGTTTATATCTACCCATACCAAGATTTTCAAAAGCTTTCATTGTAGCATCTTCATCAAGTTTTACTAGCACATTGCCTAAGTCGAAAATGATATTTTTATAATTCATTGATATTCAGATTTTGAACAAAGATAATCATTTTCTCAATGATTCAGTAAAAATAGCGGAATATTTCCATAGGGTAGAGTTGATTTACGCTAACTGAATATCGTTATTCATTAGCCATAAATCAACATTTGTCGCTATTTGAATTGTCTTTGTCTACCTGCTTTTCCTTATTTACTTTCAACCAAGCTTTAACTCGTTTATAGCCTTCAACTCCTAGAATGGTCAGTCCACCATACTGGCATGTTTTAGCCATACCGAATAGTATCACCCAAAGAATACCTTTAGTTTCTACTGAAAGATATTTAGCGGGTAAAGCCATCTGCGCGAAAGATAGAACATAGAACGGTATGCATAAAGCTAAAACGATGACACCAGTACGGAACGAGAGACCCTGAAGCCATAACTTGATATGTTTGAGGTTCTTTCCCATCCTTATTTCAACTTCTTACCTTCACCAAAAGCCTGACCAACACGTTCTCCAAGTGCAATGTAGCCCATGTGGATAGGATCAAAAGTAATTAGATTCATTTTCTCTACATCTGGCTTGCCATCTTCTGCAAGATACTTCTCGTCTACGAGTATGTTAACAATCTCCGCAACAATGTAGTAACCGGTTTCACTTTCATAAAGCTTTTCTTTAACGCGACACTCAAATGTCATTGGATAATCAGTAAATACAGGTGCATTAATGTTAGTAGCCTTCTCGTGAGTTAGACCAGACTTTTGCATCTTCTCAGGATGACTCTTCTGACTGACGATTCCTACATAGTCAGATGCAACCATGGTCTCCTTTGAAGCAAATGCAACAGTGAACTCGCCACAAGCATTCAGGTTACTAGTAGTCTTGTGATTACCCATCGAAATGGTGATAACATTCATATTCGCCTGACCTGCCCATGCGGCATTCATAGCGTTAGGAACTCCGTTTTCATCGTATGTACCAATAATGAGTACAGGCTGTGGCAACAGCCAAGGCTTTGCATTAAAACTCTTCATATTTATATGCTGTTAGTTATTCATGCGGTAAAGTTACGCATTTTCTCTAAAATAATAAACTCTGTTAGATAATAATTAATTATCTATTAGGTGAACTACCCATTTAATTACGCTCAATTAATGTATATTGCTAAATTTGCAAATACAAGTATGGCATGATAATAAAGCAAAATGATTGTTTTAGTCGATCAAAGTTTATAAGACAAAGAATTATTTGGAGGCGGTTTATATTATTACTATATTTGTAGCTATAATGGTTTGCAATATAGCAACACGATAGACACAATCATGAAGTTAGCATCACCTGATGTGGTGATGAGAACATATATAATGCCAATACCTTACTCAGGAATATACATTATAACTACATTGAATTATATAAGAAGGAAGAAGAAAACTAGTGTGTTGTTCATTCAACATAATTGTTTATTCATCCACAGAAAAATGATTTAGAAAATGTAAAATAAATAGTGTGATATGAAAGAGACAATATATAGTTATTTTATGCGACAGGTGGAGATTCATCCAGATGTTGTAGCTGTGTTTGATGAAAGAAGAAGTCTAACTTTTTCGGAACTCAATGCACTTGTAGACACGATAATAGATGGATTTGAAACAAATGATCCTAAACTTATCGGCGTTGTGATGAATCATAACGTAGAGCAAATCGCTGCAATGCTTGCTATATTGAAGGCTGGGGCAGGATATGTACCTGTTGAACCGTTTTTCCCAACTGATAGAATTAAGTTTATCATGGATGAGTGCAAGGTAGACTTTGTAATTACGAATGGGATGTATGCTAAAAAACTAGAAGGGTTGAGTTTGCGTTTCATCGAACAAGGAATGAGTATTGACAAGAATGCGAGGGCTAATGATAAATCTATTGCGGATGGAATCGCTTACGTGCTATATACTAGTGGGTCTACTGGTATGCCTAAAGGTGTGACTGTGGAGAATCGCAATGTATGTCATTATATACGTGCTTTCGAGAATGAATTCCATACCACAGTGGGAGATAAGATGCTTCAGTATTCTGTATGTTCATTCGATATCTTTGTTGAGGAAGTGTTTACTACGCTCTGCAATGGTGCTACACTTGCCATTCCTTCTGACTATGTAAAGGGGAACATTAAGCGTGTGATGGACTTCATTGAGGTGCACCAAATAATAGAAATCAGTGGTTTTCCATATCTCTTGTTGGAGATGAACAAACTTGATCACTTTCCGTCTTCACTTAAATTGTTGATAAGTGGCGGTGACGTATTAAGAGAAGATTATGTGACTAATCTTCTTGATAAATTCCAAATATATAATACATACGGTCCAAGCGAAACAACGGTTTGTGCATCTTATTGTCATGTGAATAAGGTTAAGGCAGAGCCCGATGGAACTTATCCTATTGGAAAACCAGTACTTGGAACTCAGATAGAAATAAGAAATGATAAGTTGGAAAAGGTTCCTAATGGTAATATCGGTGAAATATGTATCTTAGGAGGAGGAGTTTCGCGAGGATATATCGGTGAACATCGTGAGAAGGAAAACGAAGCTTATGTGAAGTTAGAAGATGGTAGGATGATGTATTGTTCAGGTGATTTAGGGCTAATGAGAACTGACGGTACCATCATATTTCTACATCGTAAGGATACTCAGGTAATGATTCTTGGAAAAAGAGTGGAAACCGTTGAGATCCAGAACATTCTTTGTAGCTGTCCTGATGTGGAAAAGGGTATTGTGTTGGCTCATAACGACAAGAATGGACTCGCTTATCTGGCGGCTTATATTGTGCCGAAGGATAAATTGGCTTTTAGAATGAGTCGGGTGCGTGAAAATATGGCAAAATTTCTACCATCATATATGATCCCTGAGTTTTTTATCAAACTAGACACAATGCCGCTCACTCCTAATGGAAAGGTGGACATAAAGGCTTTGCCGACAATATTAAAATTAGCTTGATATGAATATAAGAAGAGTAAATGTTGATGAACTCGATACGTTGATGTTGTGGCGTATGGAAGTGTTGCATGAGGTATTTGCAGATTCTGAAAATGTAGATTGGAAAGCATTGGAGGCAGCGAATCGTGAATACTATAAGCAAGAGATTACTCGTGGTGGACATATCGCTTGCCTCTATGATGATGAAATAGGATGTGGCGGCTTATGCCTCTATAATGAAATGCCATCACCTGAAAATCCATCTGGTAGATGCGCTTATTTGATGAATATATATGTTCGTCCCCAGTATCGTTGTAGGGGGTATGGTAAGGAAATAGTCTCGTGGCTTGTTGATCAGGCTAAAGGTCAGGGTATTACAAAGATCTATCTCGAATCATCAGAAGGTGGTAAGCGGATGTATCAGGAGTTGGGATTTAAGGAAATGATAGATTATTATAAACTGTAGAAGTATGAAAGAGATATTAAACGATTACAACATCACGATAACTCCATCGTTGGAGTCAACGGATGTTATCGTTTATTGCAATAGTTACGGCGATGGAACCGAACCTATTCTTAGGTCATGTAAGGAATTGAATTGTTTACCGTTCCATCTTATCGTTATCTCGAAGATAGATTGGGATGCAGACATGTCGCCATATCCGGCAGATAAAGTGATATCTAAGCATGATAACTTCGAGGGTAATGCTGGTAAGTATCTAGAATGGATGCTTACAAGTTTGATTCCTCATTGCGAGAAACTGCTGAAAGCGGATAATCCATGCCGAATACTATTAGGCTATTCTATGTCGGGGCTCTTTTCTCTTTATGCAATGTATCGTACAGACAAGTTTGCTGCTTACATTTCTGCTTCAGGAAGTTTATGGTATCCAGATTTCGATGATTTTGTATTCTCTCATGAACCTATGACGAAGGCTCCCGTTTATCTTTCCATTGGTGATAAAGAATGTATATCAAAGAATGCGTATCTACAGACGATCATAGAAAAGACGCAACATATTTTTGAACACTATAAAGTACAAGGTCATGTTACGCATTTTGAACTCAATCCTGGAAATCATTTTATTGAAGGAGATGTACGTCAGGCTAAAGGAATCAAGTGGGCTATAGCTGCTCTTAGCAAAGAGTCTGATATGGAACTTCATCATGATGCATGATAGAACTTGTGATTATTTGAGTCATACGCGATACAACTAGACTCTTAATATTTCGCAATTTACTTTTAAATTTCGTGCGATATAAAATATATTTCATACATTTGAATCAAATAAAATAAAATTATGGAAGCAAAGAATTTATATGATTTCACGGTAAAGAACAAGAAAGGCGAGTCTGTAAGCCTCGCTGAGTATAAAGGTAAAGTAGTGTTGATTGTCAACATAGCAACTAAGTGCGGATTCACTCCCCAATTAAAGGGACTTGAAGAGTTATGGAATACATATCAGGATAAAGGCTTGGTAATCTTAGGTTTCCCATGCAATCAGTTTGCTAATCAAAATCCAGATTCAGACAATCAGACTCAGGAGTTTTGTTCGTTAAATTATGGAGTGACATTTCCTATTCTGAAGAAGATCAATGTTAATGGAAATGATGCCGATCCATTATATAAGTGGCTGAAGAGTAAGAAGGGTGGAATGTTATGGAGTGCTATCAAATGGAATTTCACCAAGTTCCTTATCAATAAGAATGGTGAGGTTGTTCAGCGCTTTGCACCGACTGCAGCACCTTCGAGCCTTGAAAAATACATAGTGGATGAGTTATAATACAATCCTGTAGTTATTATTGTTACAAATATAGAATTATATAATAGCATAACTTTTATGTTATTATATAATTCCTGAGTTTTCTTTAGGAACGGTTTAAACTTTAATTATTCATTAATAGTTAAACAGTATGTATGCTTTCCTGCCTTTACTTCTTTTCGCCCATTCTTGGTTATTAATGTGGCACTCGTCCCTTGCGGAATCGTAACCATATAGTGTATTCTTCCTTGAGTATCTTTTTTCCATTCCACACTTACTTTACCGTATTTCGTCATCGTTTCCCCCTTTGCCCATTGTAATTTTGTTCCAGGATGAGGCTCAAGGATTATGTGATGGAAACCTGGTTGTTGCTCGTCAGGACGAATACCCAATATAGAAGAATAAAACCACTCTACAACTGCGCCATAACTATAATGATTGAATGAATTCATATTCCATGGATGCTTGTTGAATCCGCTCTCACGAGTATAACTGTCCCAGCGTTCCCAAATAGTTGTTGCTCCTTGATCAATGCTATAAAGCCATGAAGGATTCTGATGCTGGAAAAGTAAACGATAGGCGAGATCTGTCATTCCACATTCTGTAAGCGTTTCCATCAGGATACCTGTTCCGATGAATCCTGTAGACAGCTTATAGTCGTTAGCAATGATATTTTTTCGAAGTGCATCCATCGCTTTCTGTCTCTGACTATCTAGAATGAGATTGAAGTGTAAGGCTAACAGATAAGCAGTCTGAGTGTCCTTACCTGTATTAATCTCTCCATCGGTAATGTAGCGCTTTTGGAATTCATTGCGGATATCATTCCATAGTTTTCCGTATTTCGAAGCTTCGTCACTTTTTCCTATTACTTCAGCCATCTTTTGCATTAATTCTGCAGAATAGGCAAAGTAAGTATACGAAACATATCGCGCATCAACTTCCTTATAAGCCAACCAGTCACCGCATTTTGGTTCTGCGCCAATATGTGTCCATTGACCATCATGTTGAGATGAACAGAATTCCATCCATTTTTGCATGGATTGCCAGTTTTCTTTAATAATCTCTTTGTCGCCTGTCATTACATAGGTGTTCCAAGGAACAATGATACCAGCATCTCCCCATCCGGCAGTGCCATATCCCCACATGTTACAGAATGGGGCTGTCTCTGGATAGGCTCCATCCTCACGTTGACTATCGCGCATATCTCGCATCCATTTTCTATAGAATTCAGCTGCATCAGAGTTATATAGAGCAGTACGTGAGAATATCTGTGTGTCGCCAGTCCATCCCAATCTTTCATCACGTTGTGGACAGTCAGTAGGAATACTCATAAAGTTGCCTCTTTGTCCCCACCATACATTGCTATAAAGACGATTTATGTTTGGATCAGAGCATTCGAATGTTCCCCATTCCCGAAGGTCTGTGCCTACTACTTGAGCTTCAATCTTATTTATTGTGACATCGCTTGTTGCGGTAAACTCGGCATATCTGAATCCGAAGTATGTGTGATTTGGATGATATTCTTCGCCCGTCTCATTACCACTCATTACATATATGTTTGTTGCTTTTGCTTCTCTTAGATTCCATGTCCACAAACTTCCGCCTGGTCCTTTGTCAAGGCGCGATTCATCTCCGTTGAAATTCAGCATCTCGCCATGTTTCCATGTTAAAGTGGTTCCTCGTATTCCTTTTACATTCATGTCAATCCATCCCACAATATTTTGCCCGAAATCAACCAATAATGTTTGTCCTTTCTTTAGATGGATAGGATTCTTAAGATTATTCTGATTATTGATGATATGTATTTTTCCGAAAGTGGTGTTTGTTGAATCAGCACCCTGATAAACTGTAATGTTTTGTGGTTTGCGCCATAAAGACTTGTTTCTAATTTTGATCTGTGGTCCAATCATATTGCAGAGTTCACCCTTGCTATTGCTATTGATGATGGCAGATTGCCAAGTATTATCATTGTAGGATGGGGTAGAAACATCTGCAAGTTTGTCCTTGCGTGCGTCATAGGTTTCTCCATTGTATATGTCGCCCAACACTAAAGCTCCGCTAGTGTAACATTTCCATGTTGTGTCACTAAGGTAATCTTGAGCAGTACCGTCCTTGTAGACAATATGTACATCACAGATAAATCCCATATTTGTATCCTTACCATAGATACCTCTTGATATTCCGCCAGCCCACCAGCCTTTGCTTACAACTGAAGCAATGGAGAGTTTGTCGCCAGCATGTAGTTTTTGTTGTATATGAAAACGCTGGTATTGAATGCTCTTGCGATAATCAGTCCATCCAGGCATCAATACGTCGTTAGTCAGGTTTTTACCGTTGGCATAAATCTGATATACTCCTAGTGCACTGGCATAAATAGTAACATCCTTTACATCCTTTTTAATAGCAATGCTTTTTCTGAACATTGGCATAGATTCCGCTTGTGTGTGTGGAGCTGAAATCCATTGAGCTTCATGCAGTTTCTCTTGTGCTGTAGCAGAACAAACAGAGCATAACAATGCTATGATTAAGTATGAATATATTTTTGTCATTATGGTATCTAATGTTTTACTTGATAATTGTATTTGCAACTTTCTACAAAGGTATATCATTGCACATGAAATATGTAATTTTTCAGAAGAAAGTAAGAACAATTATAAGATAATTTAAGAATAAAAAGTTATAACCTTGAAAAATATATAGTTGATGATCTAAATATATGACTATAGCTATTATTGTTACAAATATAGAATGTGAAATAGCATAACTTTTATGTCATTATATATAATTCCTAAGTTTTATTATGGAATTAATAATATTATGTTTAATTTTGCAATCATATTTCGATGATTAGCTGTACTTAGCATCAGTATTAACTCTTCCGCACAGCGTAATTTTACCGATTTGGAAACACATTATTATTGGAGTACTTCTGAAATAAATTTAAGGAGTGCGCTATAAACGTTTATATTTATGACACTAAAAAAATCATTAGCATTACTAATTTTGTTGGGAGCTGGAATCAGTTCTTCTGAAGCACAAACCAAGCTTTCAGTATTAAAATCAAACAAAAGTCAATTAGAAATTATTGCAGACGGTGTTAGCAATCATGGCAATTGGACTATAACTCCTTCAGCACGTCCTGATGTGTTTTCTACTCATGCTAAGCATGTTATGTTTAGAAGTGATGTGGATTCTATAGCATTTGATGTGAAAAAAAATGGCATTTATGATTTTGTAGTACTGGACTCGAAAAAAGACTCTGCTTTCACACAGGTTAGATGGGAATCTCTTAATCCTTTCGAACAGCCATCTGAAAGCTTGTTAAAGTTATCTCCATCTGGCAAACTAAGTAAAGAACAGGCCCAATTTGATATTGATGCTTTGGTGTATACGCTGAATGAAGTTCATCCCGATATGTTTTCTGTATGTGGTATGGATGCTTTTATGAGCATGGCAAACAAAATAAAGATAGAGTTGCCAGATAGCGTTAATAGAATAGGACTATACAGATATTTGGCACCCTTAGTGTCATTTATTGGTGATGGTCATACACGAATGTTATTTCCTAACAATGATTTGTTTACTAAAGAAAGCTTACGTTTCCCTCTTCAGTTAGACATTAATACTAACGACTCAACTTTTACTACTAAGTTAGATATGTTTGGCATTCCTAAAAATGCAAGAATTCTAACTATAAATGGGGTAGATAATAAGACCATGATAGAAAAGATGATGCCTTATGCTTCTGGTGAACGCTATTTCTTCAAACTTATGGTTACTAACTATCAATTTCCAGCGCTTTTTGAACTTTTTTATAATGCTCCTGATTACAACATTAAATATCTTTTGGGTGGTAAGATTTATACAAAGAAACTAAAGGCTGCTACTTACGATAAGATACATGCAGAAATCAATCGAAATAAAGATGCTCAAGATAATAAAAGCCGTGTTGCAAATTATTCCTATAGTATTATTCAAGGAAACAATGCTGCTGTGATGGATTTTAGAAATTTAGAGGGTAGAGCAGCTATGGCTAACTTTGCAGATTCAATGATAGCTGACTTAAATGCCAAGCACATTGGTAATTTAATTATTGACATCCGTAATAACGGGGGAGGAGATTCCAGTGTTGGAGATATGTTGTTTCAGTATATATCAAAAGTTCCATTCTATCAATTTGATAAGTCATTCGCTCGTATATCTCCAGTTACACAAAGTTTATTATCACCAGAACAATACATGAAGGTTGGTCTTTATTACAACAACGAAGTAGCAAAAATCTATCCTTTTAGTGATAAGTCTAGACATTATCAAGGTAAAGTCTGGCTTCTTATCAGTCATCACACGTTCTCTTCTGCCTCTTCATTCTCATGGGCATTTCAGCATTGTAACATGGGAAAAGTTATAGGTGAGGAATCTGGTGGCATGAGCGTCAGCTTTGGTGATATATTGATTTATCAATTACCTGTTTCTGGCTTAAAGAGCTTTATCTCATATAAACGTTTTTGGCTTCCAGGCAGTGATGAAAAAGATATTCATGGTACAATCCCTGATTTTAAAGTGCCAGCAGATAAAGCATTGGATTATACATTGGAATTAATTAATAAATAATATAACTGGCTTTTGTAGTTCTCCAGTAGAATTGGCAAAATATAATTAGACAGCAATGGCGTATTTATGTAAATAGATACTTCATTGCTGTCTTGTTAAAATGGATAAAGAATTAGTTGAAAGAGTATTATCTAATTTCTATTATCATTAAATTCACCTGCCGGATGAAGCTTAAAGTTACCTTCCTTTATTATCCGGATATTTTCTTGGAGTACGTCGTATGAGGTGTACCCAATTCAATAAGATTTAATTATCGAAATCGCAACTACTAGTTAATTAGCAACACTCTTTTTTCCTGCAAAGACTAGACTTATTCATTGTCCTTTTAAATTGAAATAGAGGTAAACAGTGTTACTTGATTAACAGAGGACTCTTGAATGTTCCAACATACAGTTGTATCTTTCGGAAACGATTCTAAATAGTTGTTCACAGGTAGTATATCAAGGAATGTGGCTTCATTATTGTGTTTGTATGTGAATAACAATAGATATCTGCGATTATTATGTAGCTTAATTTTTTTAAGCTCATTGATAGCTTCATCAACGTTCTCATTATAAGGATATGATGCTGTTGATATCATGTTTCTGCCTTTAATCAAATCAAAGATTTCATATTCATCAAACGCAATGTTCCTATTAGTATCTTCGTTAGTGTGAATGAAGCACAATAATGACTTAATTTCCTCGTATGAGTCTGCGCCATTAAAGAATGAGAGTACAGAATAGTAATCAATATTATCGCCAATTTCCAAAGACGGATTTGTCTTGATTATTATATTTCGTTTTGCTAAAGAGTTTTTCGAAAGCACATTTGGTATATTTGCAACTCCTTCAGTAGAAGATACGAGTACAATATTCATTGATTGCCACTCCTTATCTTCTTGACTGTAAATTCCTTCAGTCTTAAGTCTTTCAATGATTTCATTGCTCTCGTCGTCTGTAGCTATTAAACGAGCTGATTCTAATATTATATCTTCCATTTTGGTGCTATTATATTAAGTAATGTTGGTACTTAAATTATAAGCCATTCGTAGAGTCAGTTAGTCTTAACTGAAATTTTTCAAAGTGCCTTAATCAAATACTTTAGTTTTTGATAATTATATATTTTGCAAAGTTACATTTCAAAGAATATTGAATTATGGTCAATAAAATGAAGTTATACCAGTTGAGGGTATAACTCTAATTTTATTTATTAATATATCGATATTTTTCTGCAAATTCAGAACGGAGGAAGGCTCGGTAATGATCCATAACTCCATCATAGAATTTCATGTAACTTATGCGAGCACTAGGATGAAAAGAATTTAAAATCAAAATTTCTTTTTCTGCAAAAATACGAATGCTATTATGCCCTGGTTCATTAAGTTTAATAAGATTTTCCATTCCATACATCTCTTGTACAAATTGATATATCATATTGTTAGTACATACAATTATGTTTGGTCTAAGTATTTTAATTTCCTGATATAGCAGTTCCTTGTAGTCTTCATCATATAAATAATGGTGTAAGGTTGAATTTGATATAGATGTTTTTCCTCCTTGCTTCTTGCACTCTACAAATGCAAATGGACTGGTTAGGAAATATTTCTTCACATCTTCTTTGTTGAGGGATTGAAATGTAATTTCATGTTCTTTGTCAGCATGGCTTAGCCCATAAAAGACATTTGCAATGTTGTGAATAAACTTTGGTTTAATCTCACGATTAAGCTTCTTATTCTTCTCGTCATCTGGTCTGTCGGTGAGCTGATCTTTTAGCCATAACCTTGAATCGTCGCAATATATAGAAGGTTGGTCTTTTACTAAAAACATGATGCGCATGTCTGCTTTTTGCCAGCATTCTTCAACATCGATAGAAGAATCTGGCTTTTCCATCAGTCCATCATAGGTGAAGATGATATTCTGCCCCTCTGTATCATCTCGCATTTCATGTTTCTTTTCACTTATTTGAATCCATTTTTCAAATAATGGATTTAGTTGATCATTAAATTTACCCATAAATCTTAATAATTATATTATTTATTTTATATGTCTGTTCTTTGATATTCTTTCAAAGCTTATAAGTTTATTTTCTCCAATATTATCAGAGTTGTTACTATAGCTAATAATTCGATAAAGTTTTCTTTTTGTAGAAAGTTCATTATCTGTTTCTATAGGCAAGAGTTTGTACCCTATCCAAAAATGGCTATCATCTGTCTGACTTTTATAACCCAAATCTCCATAGTCGTTTATCTAGCTCTCTTTTCCCATTTGTTTTTAGACTCTTTCCTTTTTCGTCATAGGCTGTTAGATTGATTCTTGTTTTTTTTGTCAGTTCTAAATTATCGGTAGTTTGCTCTATATCGTTCATCCATACTATTTTTGGACCATCACCGCAAATGCATCCCGTGTAGCCAAACATATCTTCGCCTAGATAACTAGGTGTTGTGATAATTTTTTCATCATCATCGATCTGGTATTTGCGAATCAAGAAACTAGCTCTATATGAGTTTTTTCTTTCGAATGTTACGTCAATACCAGAACGGTGAGGGTGCAATGATCCTACTGTGAAAGAATCAAGGTCTTTTCCGCGATGATACATTCCCCAATCATGAATATTACTTTCGTTGTCGTTTTCGGAATGGAAATAGAATTCCACTTCTGCGATTCTAATTTTCATTTTCTTATTAATCAAGAAATGACCGCCATAGATAGCTGTTTTAGCTATTTCTATGAAGCATTCTATTAATTGATCTTCAGACTTGTGTCTGCCATCAAACTCGTTTAATAATGTGCTTAATGTTTTCATATATTATTAATGTTTATAATATTTATATAGCAATGGCTGCATGTGCCTCTGTGGTCAGTCAATGCGTGATGATTATTTTCTAAGTTGTAACCACATTGTACTGTAGTTATTTCGAATTTGTGAAAAGTCTTTTTCATTGGTATTCTTTCTATGTTTTTTTAGTTTAATACTATATAAATAGCGCATAATGCAAGGGCAAGTGACATGACTATATCCGATTGCTTGCGATATTTACTAAAGAAGTGATTCAAATACGTGCCTATATACACATAAACAAGATTGGCTCCAGGACCGGCAATAAGTAACATAGCTGATACATCTAGCAGGTCAAAGAGTTTGTTAGAGTAGGGAAGTACAAAAGAACTGAAGCACGTAAGGTCAAACAATAGTATCTTTGCATTCGTCATTTGTACAATGAAACCACTCCAGAATGTACAATCTCTATTATCTTTCTTCATCTGTCCACTTGTATGATATATCTTCCAGCTCAACCACATGATGTAGGCTGCGCCGAGATACTTTACATATCCAATATATGAACCAAGTACAGTACCTAATAAATGAGTGAGTAAAGCTAGAATAAATATAGCTGTAGAAAATCCAACAAGCAGTCCCAACCACATGTTAAGTACTCTTCGTTTCCATGTCTGATAGACATTGAAAGTGCATATATGTTAGCTGGACCAGGTGTATATCCCACTACAAGGATTGCCATCAGTAATGTCGGTAGTAAGCTTATTGGCATATTCCTAATAATTTACTCACCCTTAGTTAGTATAGATTTGTATTGTTTCTTGTGATGCTTATACCATAGTTGTGCGTATGAGCAAACAGGCTTTATTTTTAGTTTATGATGTACTGCATAATCCGTTGCAGACTGAACTAGAATGCCGTCAATACCTTTTTTTTCAAATCCTTTAATAACTTTAGTATGCTCTATTGAAAGCAAACTATCTGTTATGTTAAAGTTAATCTGTCCTACTTGTACTTCTCCCTCGTAGGCTTGAACTTCCCCTCTATCGTTATTTCGAATTATCTTTGTTTTCATGTTTTGTCTTTTAGTTTCGGCGAAGTTACCAAAAAATAAAATGATGGCAAAGTAAATGATAATTTATTTATATTATTGTTTATTTCAATGCATCTAAGATATAGTATTCTGTATATTTTTTCATGTTGCTATCAAAAAACTAGTGGCAATCATTTGCAATATAAAATATTTCAGTAACTTTGTCCTCACTAGTCATAGCGAATTTGATTTGTAATCTATTATTGTTTAAGACAATTAAGTTACGACTTTTTCGCTGATTATCAACTTTTAAGTACTTATAATTCATTGAAATAAAGTTATTTATGAAAACAATGCCAGCAGTATTTTTAGGTCATGGCAGTCCGATGATTGCTATTGATGACAATAATATCACTCATAAACTGAAAGAAATAGGGATGCAGATAATTCGTGATTATGGTCAACCTAAAGCTATATTGGTTATTTCTGCTCATTGGTATAAGAATCGTACGCTTATTCAGAAGACAGATAATCCTAAACAGATATTCGATATGTACGGATTTCCTGAGGCACTCTATGAAGTGAAATATCAGCCGAAGGGATGTGCCGAATTAAGTGATGCAATCCTAGCGATGAAGGACTTAGGCGCAGAGGTAGATAATACTTGGGGTATTGATCATGGTACGTGGTCTCCTTTTGTACACATGTTCCCCGAAGCACAAATTCCAATTGTTCAACTATCTGTAAATGGAGTGCTCACGCCAGAGCAATGCTATGAAATTGGCAAGCAACTTGCTCCACTTCGCAAGCAGGGTTATCTTATAATCGGTAGTGGTAATGTGGTGCACAATCTCCGTCTTGTCAACTGGGATAGTAATCATGGTAGTCCTGAAGCTATAGCATTCAATGATTACATTACTGAAGCAGTAGAACATCGTGATGACGAGAAGGTTATAAATTTTACTCTTCACAAGAATTCTCGTTATTCAGTACCTACATCTGATCATTTCCTGCCATTGTTATATGTTCTTGGTGCAAGCGATGGCAAGAAGATAACGACGTTTAATAATCATTGTGAACTAGACTCTATGGCAATGACAAGTTATCTTATTGAGGAATAATCTCAATAGATATTTTTGGTAGGTGTATGTTTGAAACTATATCGGTATTGATTGTATTAAAAAATGAAACTAGATCAAGCAAAAATAAATGATTTTGAGTCAGTCATCAAATTTTATGATGATGTGACTCTGCGTACTTCAAAAATGGCTACTTATGCTCGTTGGAAGAAAGGTCAACACCCTACAGAAGAAGGTATTAAAGCTTATATTGAAGAAGGAAGTATGTATCTGTACAAAAAGAATGATGCTATCGTTGGCGCTATGGCATTAACAATGTATCAAGGTGCGGATTATAACGCAATTGAGTGGTCTGAGCAAGTAAAAGATAATGAGACAGCAGTGATACATATCCTTGCTGTTAGTCCTGATTATCAAGGTGCTGGTTTGGGTACGGAAATGATTCGCAAGGCTATTAGTATCTCCATAGACTCAGGTATGAAATCTGTTCGTTTGGATGCTCTTGCATCTAATACCCCTGCTCATAAAATTTACGAGCGTATTGGTTTTGAGTATCGTGGTAAACAACATCTATATGCAGAAAATACAGGTTGGACTGACTTTTTTTTCTTTGAACTAACAAAGTAAATAAGTAGCAGAAGTAAGAAAAAAATGAGAAGTTATTGTCTCAAATGAATAATGATAAAAACAGATTATGAATATATTAGTATTATCCGGAAGTCCACGAAAAGGTGGCAATACAGACTTAATGGTTAACGCCTTTGTCAAAGGTACATCAGAACATCATCACGTGGAAGTTGTATCCGTGCATGACAATAAGGTTGCTCCTTGCATTAGCTGTAATGCTTGTTTCAAAAGTGAGAACAATACCTGTGTACAGAAGGATGATATGATTGGTATCTACGGGAAAATGAAACAAGCAGATATGCTTGTTATTGCTTCTCCAGTATATTTCTATGGGCTTAGTGCCCAACTAAAAGCTGTAATCGACCGTTGCCATAATCCTATTCGTGATACTTTTAACATCAAGAAGATGGCACTTCTTCTCGTAGGTGCAGCAACCCTTGATGGTTTATTTGATAGTATTATCAGTCAGTATAAGCTTTGTCTGAATTTCTTTCATCTTGAAGATGCTGGTCACGTTTTAGTAAGAGGAGCTAAAGACAAGGGAGATATCCAGAATACTAATTCCTTGAACGAGGCTTATGAACTAGGACAATCATTGTAAATAATGCTCAAATAAAATTATATAAAGGATGAATAGACTAATACTCATAGGCAACGGATTTGACTTGGCTCATGGACTCAAAACCAGCTACAAGGATTTTATCGAGTGGTATTGGAATAAGGTATTTTATGAGCTTAGTTTATGCTCTGGAAAAGTGTGGTCAGATCAGTTCTGTACATTTACTTTGAAGAGAAATGATCAATCTTGGTCTAATTATATGTTTTATCATATAAGTATAATTAGTCCACCTAACGGTTTAGAAGTTATTGGCCAGATTTTAAATGATAAAGAAAATTTTGAGGTCAAGTTCTCAAGACTATTTGATAAAATCATTAAAAGTATTGAGACTAAAGGGTGGGTAGATATTGAAAATGATTATTACTCACTTTTATACACGCCATCGCTATTGCAAAAACAAATATATCCAAAGGAGCTGAATAAACAACTTGATTATATCAAGAGGCTATTGTCAGATTATTTGTTATATATTCAACAAAAAGCATTGGCTAAGTCTATTATAAACAAAGAGTTGAAGGAAAAAATATTTGCACCAATAAAACCATGTGAATTAGTTGTTGGTGCAAAAGAGTCTTTGAGCTTATTTGTTAATAATAGGCTTAATGATCCTGATTTTAGTATTAAAGATTTATATGAACGATGGGATAAGGAATGGAATTTTACAATAAATTCAGAACAATCTAAGCAGATAAAACAATTTAAGGAAAGCTTGAATTATATTGGAATAGATGAGTTTGCGGATGAAGAAATTCCAGACAACTTTCTTTTTCCTTACAATATGAAGCTTCTTAACTTTAACTATACAGAGATTGCTGATCAATATATTAAGGATTCTGTTTTTGAAGTAAATCATATTCATGGTGATTTAAATAATGTCGAAGGAATGATTTTTGGTTACGGTGATGAACTGGATGAGAATTATAAGAAAATTCAGAATATTAACGACAACGAGTATTTAAAGAATTCAAAATCGGTTAGATATTTGGAGGCAGATAATTATCGTAATATGTTAAACTTTATTGAGTCTGGACCATACCAAATATATATAATGGGACATTCCTGTGGCAATTCTGATCGGACTCTCCTGAATACATTGTTTGAACATGAGAATTGTATATCAATCAAACCTTTCTATTACAAAACGGATGATAAGTCTGATACGTATCTTGAAATAGTTCAGAACATCAGTCGCAATTTCACAAATATGAAATTGATGAGAGACAGAGTCGTAAACAAAAAGTACTGTGAAGCTTTGCCACAAGTTACCATAAAGCAATGAATAAAGAACATTATACGGACGAATTAAGAATACAAACAGTACATCCATAACAGTTTTATATTAACTAATGTGTAGAATATCAATATTTCTAGATGTATTTAGTTACAAAAAAGCATCCGCATGTTCTATCTATATCAACAAAAAAATATTTTTTTGTGAGTTTTTAGGGCCATTTCCTACATGTTTTTGTCAAACGCATTGTAATACAATACGTTAGCTAATGTATAAGAGTCCGTTCTTATACATTTTAGGGAGTGATTAGGGCCTAATCACTCTGCTATCCTACATGCTTTACCGAGTGATTAGGGCCTTATTACTCAAAAGCACTCCGAAAAATGACTATGACTGGAATAGGTATACACATTTGTAGTTATACATTCTGAAACACTATACATATTTTTTAAACCCTTACTGATATACTTTACGAATACTGAAATCCTTTACAGAAACAATTGATATATTGAAATCTTATTACAAATCAGTTTAATATGTACATTTCTCTTACAAAGTTAAATAAAATTCCTCTATACACAAATACATTCCCATGAAAAACACCACGGTGGTTTGCCTTGCGGCTGGAGGCGTGAAGCCTCCAAAGAGCAACTACCTAAATTGCATTCTCATCTCTGCTGGAGTCTTCATACAGTTACTCATGTGTGGCCTTTTGTTATTATAGAAATTAATAATGGAGCTTATAATTTTCCTTGCATCCTCTAAGTTTTTAGGTCTGTCCATACGATACAGCCATTCCTGTTTGATAATCCCATTCACTCGTTCGGCAATGGCATTGTCAGTAGGTTTGTAATCCTCTGTCATGCTGATCGTGGCAGAAATGGAATTAAGTCGTTCCACATAAGCATTGCAACAATATTGTGAACCTCGGTCTGAATGATGTATAAGTTTGCTTAAGTCTGAATTACCAGCTTGCTTTATAGCCTGCTCCAAAGCTGCTATAGTATTGGTAGCCATAAGCGTGTCGGACAATGTCCAGCCGATTATCTCGTGTGTAAAGGCATCAGTGATAAGATGTAGATAACACACACCGTCTTTTGTTTCTATATAAGTAATATCAGCAACCCATAACTCATTGGGAGCAGTCGGTATAAAGTTCTTGATCATATTCTTGTACTTGTGATAATGGTGATTTGAATTTGTCGTATGCCGTTTACGCTGGGGCTTGAGCATAAGATGGTGAAAATGCAACAAAGCGTAGAATTTATCCCGCCCAACCATCTTTTCTGCATATAACTCCTTAAGCATGATAAAGAGTTTGTATGCTCCTATGCCTGGAGCTTCATTGCGTACTTCTCTGACTATACTGATAGTTGTAGTCTCTGTCAATTTTCGTTTTTCCAGCATCTCCTTGCTTACTGAATAATAGCCTACACGTGTTTTACCAAACAGCCCACTCAGACATTCTATTGATAGATTAGAATGTCTGGTGCGAAGGCTATTTACTGTTTGGCGCCAGCTTTTTTTAATAAGTCGATTCCGTAATCTTCCTTGCCTATTTTTAATAACTCATTAAGAGCTTCATTGCGAAGTTCGGAATACTCAAGAGCTTTACGAAGGCAAGATATCTCATACTCAAGTTGCTCTTCTTTTGTCTTAACCAAAGCTGCTTTGGCTTCATCTTTTTTCTTACGCATACTCATTACCTTTTGTATTGTTGTTGTTGACAAAGATAATGATTTATTGGTTAAGGGAAACTCTTTTTCCCACAAATGTAAAGAATGGGCTGCCAATATCCCATATTTGCGAGCAGTAAAACCATATGACAAATCATGCTCATACATGTCTTTTAATACTTGAAGCTTGAAGTCACGACTGTAACTTCGATGTTCCTTTTTTTTCTTTTGATTTTCCATCATTTAATTGTTAAAACGATGTATACCTTTTCTGTATTAAGTCAAAAGGTGATTTTATTCTCGCTGCACTTTATGCATTTTGACCATAATTGGTATCTGTATATACATTTGTAGTTATGCATACTGAAACACTATACATTTTTTTAAGTCGTTACTGGTGATCAGTATAGTTTCAGAAATCTCTTACTGAATAGCTTGACGCATTAAAATATTTTACAAATTAGCTTGGTGTTCATATTTTATTTACAAATATAAAAGAGATTTCTATATTATCAATTCTGATGAAAGAACCCATAGTGATTTGCGTTACTGATGAAAACCTGACCTAAACGGTCTAAGATTAAAAAGCGATTTTCGTATTGCGAATCAATCAAAATCCATCGTTTTATGCAAAAATACGTGCTTTTAATGTAGGAACCATGTAGGAAAGATGTAGGAAAATACACTGTTATACATGGGTTAATATATTGATTAATAATTGTTTAAGTCAAAAATGTAGGTAATGTAGGTAATTTTTCTTTTTTTCTGGAAACTTTGTATATTTAGGAAGAAATATACCTTCCAAATTTACGATGAATCTTTTGAAAATATTTTCGATATTCCTTTGCTTTTCTCGAATACTTTGTGTAGTTTTGTAAACTATTACTAAATTTAATATTTTCCATTATGAATTTTTTCAAGAATTTTTTCAAATCAAACGATGATTCTATAGAATTAGAACATGAAGACGTTGCTAAATGTAGTAACAGGTATAACATACAGACATTAAAACTTGTTGGATTTCAGAATCTTGATGATGATGACAAGGATTTTGTTATTGATGAGCTTGAAAAAGGAAGTCACTTGTATATAAGATATAACTTCTTGAATAATACGATGGAATTCTATAGTCAGACCCGTTTAGTAGGATTGGCTCCTGATGCAGCATTACCATCAATTAAACGATACAAAGATGATTCTGTATTGGCTGCTGTAATTGTTAAGGCAATAGGGCATACAGGTAGTAATCATGGATGTCTTACTGTTGATATGTATATTGAAAGTAATGATGGCTTTGAAGAGTTACCAGCTTATCCACTGTCGGCACGCAAATTATCAGTTGTTGAAACTGATTATTGGACAGGAGAACAAGATTTGACAGAAGAATGGGCTCTCTCACTAAATACAGACGAGCTTACATATCGTTTTAAAAATTTATATCCATCCAAAAATGACTATGAGCAATTAAGTTCTACAGTTGATATTTGGTTCAGTATAATTCAGAAATCATATTTTGATGGAAATTGTAGAACAAAAGAACAATTAGAAGAACAAATTAAACGTTTAGATGAGTCTTTCGCAAAAGAGGTGCTGAGAAAACGTGTAGAGTCTTATATGGATTGCAGAGGATTTGAATTCGAAAAATCAGATGAGCCAAAACAAGCACAAGCTATTGCCACAGAATATCAACCGTATTTCACTATAAAATGTGTGAATCCTGATGGTGAATGGGTAACCAGGACAATTAATCATCACAATATGAACATGTTTGTTGTCGGACTTAAATATAGAGAAAATTATGAAGATTTGCTTCATGACATTCGAAAAGGTACTAAACTCATTATTAAACATGATTCAACAAACGATTATGACGATAGTGCTTTAGGTTTTTATCTTGAAGATGATAGAATAATTGGTTATGTTCCTAAAAAGTATAAGCCTTTTGTAGAATTATTTCTAATGAATAGCTCATTAACCTCAGAAGTGACGTTTGTTGAAGATACAGATGTTGATGTAGAAATACCATTGAATAAAAATAATATTGATGCATCTATTCTTGAAAAATATAATATGATAATAAACAAGGTAACTAAAGAAAAATATAAAAATGGCGTGTATCAAGAAATCAGTTCGATTTGTACCCTTGATGAACTGAGTAATAATCTATGATTAATGGAAATTTAACATGGTAATAGTCTACCTAATCGTATTGCCTTTGTGCTTGATATTATACATAATTATAGCGTGAGTTCAACGAATTTAAAACAATGTTATTTGTTATCAATTCGATTTAATTCCCTCATAAAAGAAGGGCGACGACGATATAACTCTCTAAATTCTGCTAGAAGAATTTTAATGGCTTCCTCGCTACCTTTCAGTTCTTGTAGGCGTTCCATATAGGATCTTACCCTTTGATATTGATTACGTTCTTTGGCTAATGTAGCTTCCTTTCGTAAAGCATCCATGTAATAGGGGATGAGTCTTGTTTGGTATTCAACCGCCAGCTGAGTAGCATAATGGGAATACAGCTCTAGTCGATAGTCATTATTCACAGTACACAGATATTCAAACAAAGCTTCATCACCATATTCTTCTTTTATAATTTCGGCTTTATCGTTTCTTCCAAGGACGGAATAATAGAAGGTAGTTTCTTTCATAAATGCATCCAGATAACCTTTCCACTCATCCTTAGGAATGCGCTCTTTTAGAGTCTTATAGGTTTCAATGTCACCATTGGAGAGTATGAACAATCTTCGATAGGTATCTGTAACCTCTTTATCTCTATCTTGCGACAAATAAATCTCAATCTCTTTCTTAAGCCATATCCTTGCATAACAGCTTTCTCCAAATTTAATTGCTTTTTCCAAAACTTCTATTGCATGGTTATAATCATGTTTTTCTATCAGAAGCCCAACAAAATAGTCGCACACTTCCTTTTCTAACACATTATTTTCCAAAAAGCGAATGGCATCCTCGTCTTTGTTCATAGCGAATAAAATCGTTGCTTTTTGAATGATTAGATCTGATAGTGATACGCCGTATTCATGTTTTTCGATGAGCTCCTCAATATTTGTAAGCGCATCCTCTCCTGATAGCGTCATGGTTTCCATTCGCTTGGCAAATGCTTTTAGGTTGACAAAGCGGTAATCATCAAAAATAGTTGTATCTTTGGCTATACTAGATAGTTCTATACTCACACCTTCTTTGAAATCGGCATCTGCTTTTGGGCTTCTCATCACTTTCTCAATAATTTCTATTGCTTGTTCGCAAGCAAAACTAAACTTAGTTCCTTCGTTATTATAAGAGAAAGAATCCTCGGTAAAGGTATTGCAAAAGCAGGATAACCATTGCAATGGATAGGCTACAGCACAATTTAGTTTTCCCATCGAAAAGGCTTGCAATGCCTTCTCGAATAAGTGATCACAATCCTCCATGACAGTGTGCCAATCGGTATCTTCATAGCTGTCATATCTGCTACCGCTAGAATGTATCTGACAAAAAGAGAAGGCAACTTCCTCTCGTACATCCTCTTCGCAAACGTCTTTTATCTTCCTCTCAATGAAATTCTTGAAGTTTTTTTCAAAAGGTTTATCTTGCTGGGCATATTCCATTAGCATATCGCTTAACTCGCTATAACTCAGCTTGTCGATAAGTTTTTTCAGTTCGTTATTCTTCATCTAGACAAACTATTTATCCTGAGGTTCAACGAATGTAAATATTTTATCGAGTATTTCTCTCTTTCTTGTTTTGCTTCCAAAATCAAAACCGCGATCTTCTTCGGTTTTATTAATATCGCAAAGACCGATATAATGAAATACCCTATCAAATGTTCTAAATTCATAGCACGCTGATGGAAATAAATCAGGAAATGCATTAAAGTAAGCCTCGGCATAGAAATTTTTATGTCGCCAAATGTCACCGTAGCGATGAAGAAGCCAAAGAGAATAGAGCCTCCCGACATTACCAATTTCCATATCTTGATATAAATCGAAGTATCCTGTATTGAAGTCAAAAAGGAGAAAAACCATTAAGGCGTTCAAAAGAGCATTGTAGTCCTTTAGTATCTTACCTCCTTTGGTTGTAAGCGACATCTTTCCATCGCGTACTTTGATAAATCCACACTCTTTCAATGCGATGCGTAGCACTTGTACCACTTCAACTCTGGACTCTAATTTTTGCTTATAATAATCTGAATTCCAATCAGACAATCCCATCTCATATAGTGTTGTTACCAATTTAGGAGGAATGTAACCTTGTGGCGTGAGCTTGAGTTCTTTTTCAGATAAAAATCTCAGCAGGTGGAGTGCTTGTTTGAGGAATGGGATTTCTTCTATTTCGCTATTGGAAAGTTTGCGCAATTGCACAGGACATTCCTTTCCCAACGGATTGTTGATCATCTGATACATCTGTTCAGATGTAAATCCATTGAAATCAGCTATAGATGTTCTGTTTTGAACGGTAATAACGTCGCCTAAGAAGCTATTCAGACTTTCCATATTGGGCGTTTTCCCCATCTTTTCTTGTTCGTTAATGTAAGCTTGGATCTGCTCTGTTATTTTGTTCATGAGTTTTTTATCCATAGTTTAATTTATTAAAACGTTATTGTTTATTCGTTCGTAATTTATTGCCATTTCAGTAACCATGTATTCGCATGTCCCCATGTCAATAGTAATTATCATGGGCAAATATATGAAAATATCTTGATATTACAAACCTCATAGAACAAAAAGTGTTTTCTACCTAATTATATCGTCTTTGTGTTTAATATTATACATAATTATATTAATACCAAGCGATTTACTTTGTTGTGAACGCACTCAGATTCATACCCATTATCTTCTTGAATACACGGTTAAAGTTGTTTGGAGTGTTATATCCACTTCATACGCAATCTCTGCCATCGTCTTGTTACCATCAGCAAAAAGTTCTATAGCGCGCGTTATGCGCTGGTAGTTGACATAAGAGGTATATCTAATGCCAGAGCTTGATAATATACGACTTAGGTTGCGTACCGAAAAGCTGAATTTGTTGGCAAGGGTACCTATCGACAAATCCTCATACAGATGAGTGTTTATATAGTCGAGCACTGGTTGTAACCGTTCATCACTAGGTACTATGAGAGCTCGAAGTGGGAGAGAGCAGCTGCTATTCATCTTGTTGAAAAGATGATGATAGAATATCAAAAGTTATAATATGCAGGCTCCCGACAATTCAATGATGAAATGCCGGGGGCTTGACTTTATATGTAGTGGTTTGTAAGGTGGAGCGCTCTTATCGAGTTGAAGCAAGTGCTATCGCCTCGAATATGATACCTGCAGCAGTAACAACTGGGTTATATACATATCCTTCATAAACATAGTATTCGTGATGATCGCTATAGATTCGACGTGCTCCACGTGGCATTTCGCTGATACGATAGCCGATGAATGGATGTGCATGATGTGCAAACCTTACAGGTGGCGGCTCATGGCGCACCATTCTGTGACCTCTGTCATGTCTACCATAATTGTTGATGATAACCACGTCATGTCCTCTGTGACCTCTGTCAATGTTATAAACTCTGTCACCACCGTTATGACGATCATTGTCATTGTCCATAATTACAACATTGTCATTGTTATGACGCCAATTTTTCTGATGCTTTGAAGAAGCGTTTGTTGTTATAGTACTTGCTGCAATTGCGATTGCAAGTGTTGCCATCATCTTTTTCATAACTTATTCCTTTCTTTAATGCTCTTTCGAGCGGTTAGTATTTCTTGTTGTTGATGCAAAGGTATGGCAAAAATCAAGGATTTCAAAAGGATAAATCCTAAAGTGAGAGTATGTATTCCCTATTAGTTTGAGGGAAATCCATACGTTCCCATAGTTCCTTAAATCTTCTTATTGCAGTGGAGTTCCGAAGCGTTGAAGAAATCCTGCTAGTTACTTCCTTCCGTAACATTTTAATTCTATAGTCTCCAGCTTTTCCGTAAAATAGAACTTTTAAATTTGCATTTTCTATCTATTTGTATTATCTTTGTGCTTAATATTATACATAATTATATTAACACGGAGCCTAATATGACAAATGATATACAGGAAATAATTGAAACTCTTGCCAAATTCAATGACGATCGTGATTGGGAACAATTTCATAATGCTAAGGACTTGGCTCTAGCTCTTTCTATTGAAGCAGCTGAACTGAATGAGGCATATCTTTGGAAGAATGTTGAAGATGTAAAGATTGAAAAGGTAAAGGAAGAACTTGCTGATGTATTTAATTATGCTTTCATGATTGCCGATAAATACAATCTTGATGTGAAGGATATTTGCCTCAAAAAGATTGTACGTAATGCAGAGAAATACCCTGTAGAAAAGGCAAAAGGCAGTTCTAAGAAATACAATGAACTATAAAAAGAGATGGAGTTTAACTCAAAAATCATATATAGCGCACCGCAATCCCAGTTCTTTAAGGATGTGTTGCTAAACAAGGTGGTTGGACAAATGGTTGAATATTTCTTTTTATAACGTTCGTAACTACACTGTTTTTAGCCAATTCATTTTGCTTTCTCAGAAGTTTTTATTAACTTTGTAATATAAATATAAACGCTGTTTATGGATCAGAAGAAGCAAAATATCCTCGATTTTGATGAATACATTCGTCAAGGCGAACCAAGCAAGAAGGAAAAAGCCAGCATTTGGCAGACTGCTATCGGACTGCAGGCTGTGGATGGTTTGAAGACTTCTGATTATTTAAAAGAGACTGCTCGTAAGCATATCGAGGGTGAGATTGACATTGATGAAGTTAGACTGTTGGTCAAAACTTATTATCAATCGAAGACTCTGAGAGAGCCAGATGATGATGGCAAGCAAGAGGCTGATAAGGTTTCTGCCAATATTACCAAGATATTGTCTTCGCAAACTGTTGATTTTAGTACAGGTGGCTATATAGCTATACATCGTCGGGTATTTGAAGGTGTATTCAAACATGCTGGTAAGCTTCGTGATTATGATATAACCAAGCGTGAATGGATTCTTGATGGAGATACCGTGAACTATCTGAATTGGGAGGATTTACATAGAGCCATTGATTATGATATAGAGCACGAGAGAACTTTTAGTTATCGTGGTATTTCTTCTGATGATATGGTAGTACACATTTCCCATTTCGTGTCGGGATTGTGGCAGATTCATGCTTTTGCAGAAGGTAACACTCGAACTACAGCAGTGTTTACTATTTTGTATCTGCGGTCTATTGGCTTTGCGGTGAATAATGATCTCTTTGCTCGTCATTCATGGTACTTCAGAAATGCATTGGTGCGTGCTAATTACAAGAATGCTCTTTTGGGTATTGATTATACGCCTATATACCTTGATCGATTCTTCCGTAATTTATTGTTGGCTGAGCAATGGGATCTTCGAAATCGTTATCTCCATATACATGCTACTGATGAATGGAAGGTGCAGCTTAACTTTGCTGACCCAGCAATTGAAACTCAAGTAGAGGACAAGTGCAGGACAAGTGCAGGACAAGTACAGGATAAGTTACATACAGACAACGCTAATATCAAGCGACTGATCGTTGCGATTGGTAATAAGGAGTTGTCTGTTAAAAAAATGATGGATGCTTTGGAACTAAAGGGAAGAGACAACTTCCTTAATCTTTATCTGAAGCCAGCTATAAATGAAGGATATATTCGTTTGCTGTATCCCGATTCTCCTCGTCATCCTCGTCAAAGGTATTTATTGACTGCAAAAGGGATGGTACTATATAATGCTCATAATGATTAGTATTTAATCTTATCCAAAGCAGTAGTTTTGTTGCATTTAAGACCTAAAGAACGATGAAAAAGTAACCATTGGAAAACAAAGAATAAGAACCATAAAAAACGCAGTAAGAAATACTAACTAAATATAATTTAATCATAACAAATGAAGAAAATACTTTTTATATTCATATTGCTGTTCTTCATAGTTATAAAAGGGCATGCAACTGGTCAAGTAGCAGAACTTTTATCTTTTGATAATAAAAGTTGGTCAATGTTCTATTGTCCGCTTGATATGGTCGAGCAGGCTGAAGAGTGGCACAAGAGTAATGATTTCGAAAAGAATTGCTGGAATACTGGATGCTGGAGAGGCTATGTCGGTCATTGGAGTATTATAAACAATAAATTGATTTTGACTAAGGTCGTAAGGGAAAAGTATACGACTGATTCTCTGAACCGAAGTAGGTGTGTATATGTGGAATTGCCGCACGTATTTAAATGCTATTCTAAATATGCAATGCCTCAAGGGATCTTTGCTTCATGGGTTAATGATACGATCCGCATTGGTAGAGGCAGACTTATTAGATATAATCATATGGCTTTTGATCGTAATCAGGAGGAAGAAGCATTACTTATCATAAAGAAGGGAATAGTGACGAAAGTGATATATTTTCATAACAGAATTGTACAGGGGAATAGTATGCAGGATTTCGGGAAAGCCATCGTTCATGATAGCATTAGTTGGAATGGAATTTCTGATAATGTCCACAGATTCTTATTTAGGATGAAAGTTAATCATGACATGAATGGGCATGTTGATTCTTTTGACTTAAAGTTCTATAAGCTCACACCCGAACAAGAAATTATCATGAAGCCTAGAATACTTGAATTAGTTAGTAGGCACAGGAACGACATCCTTGTAATGCAGATTCTAGGTAAGTATGTAACAGAAACTTATACGTTCCCAATTGTAAGGCCAAAGAAAGATTGGGTTGAGTAATGTTATTACTTTAATAAATTGCCTTTATTCGCTTTATGGGAGTAAAGGCAAGTTTTTATTTCCTAATTCTGACTTTGCACGGAAAATAGCATAAAAATATATAATTTCAGTACAAAAAAACTACACTAATCAATATTTGTAGTATATTTGTACCGATTTAATATGAATAGTATGGGTAAATCAATAAAATTCAGCAGGTCAGCAGTTATGAAATCTAAGGGTAGGACCGCTTATTATAAAATGCTTCAGGACGTAAAACAGGGTGAGTTGATTCAGGTTCGCCGTGGCGTTTATGCAAGTATGGAGCAGATGAGTGGTACGATGATTGACATAAATGCTGTAGTTCCAGAAGGAATACTTTGTCTGTGGTCGGCTTGGAATATTTATAAGTTGACTACATCAATGCCTCAAGCTTTTCATGTTGCTATTAAGCGAGGACGAAAAGTAACTCTTCCTGATTATCCATCTATTGACCTACACCATTATACAGAAAAACTCTTGAATATTGGTGTAGAGGTTAAGAAAATAGAAGGATTTAAGGTGAAACTTTATAATGTAGAGCGTTCTGTTTGTGATGCTGTTAAGTTCAGAAACAAAATAGGTATGGATGTTTGCTCGGAAATCATCACAAATTATTTGAACCGTAAAGATCGAAATCTTACAAAATTGATGGATTATGCAAGTAAACTCCGTGTAGCATCTATTCTTGCGACTTATCTGGAGGTAAAGCTATGAATAAGGGTGTACCTAACTATGGAAAATCGGTAAGAAGTAAATTACTTAATGTTGCTAAAAAAGAAGGTGTGTTCTTTCAGACTGTTCTTACAAGATATTTTCAGGAACGTCTCCTTTTTAGAATATCCCAGACATCCTATCGTGATAACTTCTACTTGAAAGGTGGAGCTCTCATGTATGCTTATGATAAATTTGCAGCACGTCCAACATTGGATATCGACTTTCTTGGGGTGAATGTAAGCAATGACGAGGCAAATATAATAAGGGTATTTAAAGAAATATGTTCTGTTCCATTCGAGGAAGATGGCGTTATCTATGAAGTAGAACAAATTTCTGCACGACAAATTACTGAATTTAAAGATTATCATGGTGTTAGAATAAGCGTTCCTGTAAAAATGGATTCTATTACCCAAGTATTAACCATGGATATTGGCTTTGGTGATATTGTAACTCCATGTCCTGTAGATTTGGAGTATCCGCTTATGTTGGATCACCTGCCAAGTCCGAGCATTCTTGCTTATTCAGTAGAGACTGTTATCGCAGAGAAGATGCATGCTGCAGTTGATCTAGCTGATCAGAATAGCAGAATGAAAGACTATTATGATCTCTATAAAATATTGCATTCAGAGTCATATGATGTTGTGGTTTTACAAGATGCTGTAATACATACTTTTGAAAACCGACATACGCCCTATGTTGAGGACACTGCTTTCTTCCGAGAAGATTTCAACAAGAATCCTCAAATGGAAGTGCGATGGAAGGCATTTCTTAAGAAAATAGGGAAAGACAATGACGTAACATTCAAAGATGTAGTAGAATATATACAAGAAAAGCTTAGACCATTTTGGATTGAATTAGGTAATGCAAAGTAATAGTGACATATTCATGCTTGAATTCCCAGAAGCAAAATCTGTAGTTGTTTCTGGCGATATACATGGAGACTACAATCTCCTTGTTTACAAGATGTGCGTACAGTACCAAATGACTGATACCATTCTTATTGTAGCTGGCGACTGTGGTTTTGGCTTTGAGCAGAAAAACTATTATGATGAAATTGCAAAGAAAAACAGTAAGCGAATGAACCAAGCTAATAACGTGATAGTATTCGTTAGAGGTAATCATGATAATCCTGCTTATTTTGATGGTAAGGTTTATAAGCATAAACGCTTCGTCGCTGTGCCAGACTATTCTTTGATTAAAGCATGTAGACATACCATTCTTTGTGTTGGTGGTGCCGTTTCTGTTGATAGAACGCCTCGTATCAAAGAGTGGGAGAAAAAGATAAAGAAAGCATATCATTACACTCATAACACTCCAATTGATACACCGTTCGCTCAGAATTATTATTGGCATAACGAAGCACCTGTATACGATGAAGAGATGCTGGATAAAATCAATGAAGTATATGCTATAGATACTGTCATTACGCATACCGCACCATCATTCTGTGAACTCCGTTCTAAAACAGGATTGAATTCATGGGAAAAAGAAGATGAAACATTAATTGCAGATGTGGAGCTGGAGAGGGCAGTGATGGATTTGATCTACGACAAACTACGTATTCTGAATAATCCATTATCTCATTGGTTCTATGGTCATTTTCATCAAAGTTGGCATTCTGTAATTAATGATATCCAGTTTTGCATGCTTGATATTATGGAGTTTAGGGAGTTGCGTTAACGTGATTTTAATTTATCTATAAGGGCGAATGCAACTTGATTATGCATGAACCTGCAACTTGTTTGCTCGGCATGTATGTTGTATTCATTTCCTAGGTGTCATTGATTATTCTTTCTCTATGTTAATTGACTGACCTTCCTTCTCGATGCTCCAAAAAGGTATGTTATATTCGTCGGTAAACTCTTTCATGCGCCATGCACTCTTAAAACCACTAACAACAAAATGCATCGGGATGAACAATCCAACCTTGAAATGCTCGATGAATTGTCTGGCTCCACGAGTATATCCGTTACCAATACGACCGTCTACAGGGAACATCACTACATCGAAAGAGTCTGCTATCTTTTTGATGTCTTTCAACTCTCCGAGAAATTGTTTCTCATCCTTTATTGGATCAATAACGCCAAGCTCTTCATTATGAATAATACCTCCATCATAGTCATCAGTCAGAAAACGGGCATACCAATTATTTAGATCACCAGCATGGAAAATGCGCTTACTATTAACTTGACTTTCGGTCTCTTTTACTTCAACTATCCATGAAACTCCACTATCATTACTGCCTGTGGCATAGACGTTTACAATATTGTCATTCCATACTGAACCTTTTGCCATCCATACGTCAGCATCTTCTTTGTCGGCTCTTCTGCGTTTCAGAATATCCTTTGAAAGAATATAGGTGAAAGAAAGAGTAGGGTAATCGGTTCTCCATTTCAGAATATCCCTTGTGAAGTGGTCTTCATGGAAATGGCTAGCGAATACATAAACAGGCTTGTTAGTAGTGGATAGAGTTTTAGAAATGGCTCCTGTAGGATCCATCCAATAATCAAAGATGAGTACGCAACTTTCTGTCTCAATAGCAAAACCACTATGAAATATATATGTCAGTTTCATTCCTACTATAAATTTTAAATCATTTCACAGATACTGTCTTCTCTAATAATCTTCGGCGCAGCCTTACCAGCTAACACCAGCACTTTCTTGCCATTGCGGTAGATATGCAGTTGGCGTGAGCGAACAACTGCGGTTAGCTCATCACCATCTTGCATAGCTATCCAAATATGATGGTAAACGCCATCTTCGTCAAACAGTTTCTTTTGCAAGTGCGAGCACATGTTGGTTGTATCTATTGAAATCATATATTTTAAGGGCTTAATACAATATATAAACTTTTAGCTATCATTTGATGTTTAACGCTATAGATCTATATTAAAAAGACAATAGTAGATTAAACTCAATTTTGCGTTTCTATTACTTGTTTAAAAGTAGAACAGCACTAGTCCTTCCTCAAAGGAAACAAAAGTACAAAAATAAAATGATATGTATGTGATGCGGAAGAGAAAATATACATGGCTAAGATAAAAATGTAAAATAATCGTCTGAGAATCAATAATTACTAAAGAATACTTGTTTGATTGAAATAAATAGGTTATTTTTGCGATGTTATACTTCAATAAAGTGATGATTAAGTAGTTAAATGATAACTAAACATCATCTAAGTGATATTTAAATATAAAGATTATGGTGGATCTGTATGAGTATTCTACACCAGAACTTACCTGATCGTACGGACGAGAAGAAAGTGCAACGTATTCGTCTTCTAAATAGGGAGTTATGGTCTGACAGAGACAACCATAATCGGATATCTGAAAGAATGAAATGAGTTGGAGTAAAATATTATCTAATTCTTTAACTAATAATTAATTGATAGAACTATGAAATATGATGAATTAGCCATCGTTGGACTCCCAAAGAGTTTCAAGATATATAAAGCAGTAGATTATCTATATCCAAATGGAGAACCTGATAATCCTGAAGAAGTCTTATATGACGAATATTTTGAAGAATGTGACGAAGGAGAGGAGGCAAGTATTGTGTTTAAGTATAACGAATCAGCAACAGGTGTATCTGTAGTTTATAATTCTACAGTAAACGCTTTAAATCTATGGCTTTCACCATGGGCAGTTGAAGCCGATGTGCTGTTGTATGTTGCATTCATTAATGAAATTTTGAAGAAACATCCTCGTGCTAAGTTGTATGATAAATATGATATTATCAAGAATCTGACCGATGTTGAACTTAATCGGATGCTGGCAGATAGAAGAAATTATTTGAAGCGTTTGCTTCAAACCAAAGATGGTTTCACGATGGAGGGAGTAAATAATGATTTCACTCTTCAAGTTGCTCACCTTCGAAAAGCCGCCTCAATTGATATGCAGGTAACAGAACTGCAACAAGTGTTCACCAAAATGCAATGGGAAGAAGAGTAAGTGGATTTGGATTAATGTAAGAACACTACCTATCATAATATGCAGTTGGCGTGAGCGAACAAATGCAGTTAGCTCATCATCATCCTGCATAGCCATCTAAATATGATGGTAAACGCCATCTTCTTCAAACACTTCTTTTGTAAGTGCGAGCACATGTTGGTTGTATCTATTGAAATTATGTCAATTACTATGTTAATTGTGTTCTACTTTCATTTTTCCCATGCGGTATTTCCTAATAAGTGGAGTTGGATGCCCTTCGTAGTAGCGATTCTTGTCAAATGCGAAAGCCACTTTGTTCAGACCGTCCCAGCCGCAGACGAATGTTGCATAATCAGCATCTTTGAGTAGAGTATCCTTATGGAAGATATTATTAGCATCTTTTGCGTAGTCATAATCTTTATTGTTGTCTGCAGCTGAACCTTCATATAGATAGAGTGATGGCAGCGCATCAAATGATTTTGCATCAGCACCTTTCACGATTTTATTTTTCCAATACACTCTCTTCTGGTCTTTACTCCAATCTCCATAGGCTATATTCGTGAGATGTTTGATATTTGTACCTTCTGGCATCTTCAAAAAATCATGGGTATAGAAATTCTTTCCATCTACATAGAAGTTTTTATTCTCTTTTGCAACTTTCAATTTATTGTAGTCTTTTACCTCTGTTGCTTTATTTTCATAATAGACACAATTTTTGTCCTGTCCAAAATAATAACCTTGAGCGAAGGTGTGAAAGGTTGCAGGATCTGCTCCTTCTACAATTTTTGTTTTGAAATATACATGGTAGATGTCTTTGGCATATTGTTCGCTCAGCCCCTTAAACGACTTGTAGTCTCCCACAGGAATGGAATGAATCTCATAATTCTCAGTATGATCGTCAGTGTAGTAGATATAATTTTTGTCTACACTCCAGTTATTATAACCTGGGCGGAACGACTTGTAGTCTGAAACGTGAAATGGAATCCCATAGCTATAATAATCTTTCCCGTCACATGCTATGTTTGCATTCGACATTTTGAAAGTCTTAGGGTGTGCCTTCTTCATGATCTTTCCTATATAATATACATGATTTTTGTCGGCAGAATATCCCGTATTTTTCCCGATAAGATGAAAGGTTGCAACATCTCCACCTTCTATTTTCTCAAAACAGTAATACACATGTTTATTGTCAAGTGCGTAACTTCCTTGATAATCTTTCCCGATTTTTCTGTAAGAGAAGAAGTCAGAACCATAGGGTCTATCCTCTGATAAAGGACTCATAGCAATTAAAACACAAAGTAGTAATGATATTAGTGGTAGGCTTGAAATGAGATAGAAAAGATAGGGCTTTACCAGTTTCTTAGATATCCGGCTTGCAACGATAATGAGAGGTAACAGATAAAATGGATAGCCAAACACGATTAATGCAAATCCATGTCGTGCAATTTCACCAAACAAAGGCAGAGTTGGCTTATCGAATGCAAATATTGATACTAATGCCACTATCGGCCAGAATAATAGCAAAGAAATCAGGATAATGCTGAATAGCTTCTCTTTGCTAGTAAGCTTTCCACCCATAATTCTGTTTGTCCATGATAGTTTTTCTGTTGTCTCTTTCATAGTAAGTTCTACTTTTATTTCTTATCTATTCACCACAGGACGCCTGATAAACGACCATGCGTTCAAGTGTTTTTTAGCCGTTGAGTATCAGATATTTACTTTCCAATACAGAAATGTTGGAAGATATTCCCTAATACTTCATTAGGGGTGATTTGACCGCCTGTGATTTCTGATAGCTGTTCAAGACATATACGAAGATCCTCACTTATTAGGTCACCACTTAAATCGGCTTCCATTGCATCTATCACACGAGTAATGCTTTCGTTGGCACGAGTTAATGCCTCATAATGACGGGCACTCGTTACGATTACAGAATTCTCGTTAATCTCTGGAATGTTGGCAGCTTTGTATAAAGCTTCTTCCAGTTGTGATATGTTTGTACCCAACTTTGCAGATATTTCAAGATGTTGTAAATCGGATGCTATTGTTGTGAGTTGATTGATAATGTCGGTTGCTGAATTATTATTGTCAATCTTATTAATAATAATAATCAGGTTCTTATCTGCGCAACGCTCTTTAATATTTTCGATTTCGTCTGACGATGGGATAGAGTCGATTAGCCATAATATTATTGTAGCTTCATCAATCTTCTTGAATGTACGTTCTATACCAAGTTGCTCAACCTTATCTTCCGTCTGACGTATACCAGCAGTATCAATGAATCGGAATGTTATTCCGTTTATCTCAGTTGTATCTTCGATTACATCGCGAGTCGTACCATGAATATCGCTTACTATAGCTTTGTCTTCGTGAAGAAGTTGATTGAGTAGAGTGCTCTTTCCTACATTTGTCTTACCAATGATAGCAACAGGTATTCCTTTTTTCAGAGCGTTACCTGTTTCAAATGATTTTGCTAATGTTGTTATGCGCTGATGAATCTTCTGAGCAAGTTGCATTAGTTCGCTACGATCAGCAAACTCTAATTCCTCATGATCAGAAAAATCAAGTTCAAGTTCCAATAGCGATGTTATTTTCAGTAGTTGTTCTCTAAGAATAGATAACTCGCTACTGAAATGTCCCTTCAACTGACTAAGTGCCATTTTATGGGATGCGCGATTGGTTGCTGAAACAAGGTCAGCAACAGCCTCAGCTTGGCTAAGGTCCATCTTGCCATTAAGATAAGCACGCTTTGTATACTCACCAGGTTCTGCTTGACGACAGCCTGCGTCAATGAGAGTGTGAACCACCTTATTGAGTATGTAGGCTGAACCATGACAAGATATCTCTGCACTGTCTTCACCTGTATAGCTGTGAGGCGCACGATATACAGAAACTAGTACATCGTCAATTGTAGAACCTTCTTTATCAATTATCTCACCATAATGTAATGTATTTGGTTTTGCCAAAGATATATCCTTGCTGAATATACTATTGGTGATACTAATTGCTTCAGGTCCTGATACTCTTACTATTCCGATTGCACCTCCAGCAGGTGTAGCCAGTGCACAGATATTGTCGTTATTCATTTAAATTCTTTCAAGTACAAGTTTTATTAATCCATCAATGGTATTCTTATAGCCAGTGTTTGCTTCCTTAGCACGACGGTTAGCTATAACCATACAGCATGTAAGTGCTTTATGTCCCATCAATGCAGAAAGGCCAGCAACGGCAGAACTTTCCATTTCGAAGTTTGTGATATTCAAGCCATTATATTCAAAGCTTTCAACCATCTCATTCTGGTCTGGATCAGCCAAAGGAATACGTAGCTCTCTGCCTTGTGGACCGAAGAAACCACCGCATGCGATAGTTACACCTCTTACCATATCTGCACCTGCAACGCGATCTAGTAATTCCTTGTCAGCATCAATTACATAAGGTGCACACAATAGGGGATTCCAATCCATGTGCTTCTTGAATGCTTCTTCAAGTTTCAGGTCGCAAACTTCATTACGTCCAGCATAAAAGTTGAGTAGTCCATCAAATCCAATACTCTTTACGCTTGCAATATATGTTCCTGTTGGAGTATTCTCCTGAAGACCGCCACATGTGCCGATACGTACAAATGTAAGTGTACGATGCTCTGGCTTTTCATGTCTTGTTTTGAAGTCAATGTTTGCCAATGCGTCCATTTCGTTTAAAACAATGTCTATATTGTCACATCCGATACCAGTACTTTGTACTGTCATGCGCTTTCCTTTATATGTACCAGTTATAGAGTGGAATTCACGGCTCAGAACATCACATTCCTGTTCATCGAAGTGTGATGCTACAAGACTTACACGACCAGGGTCACCAACAAGGATAACCTTGTCTGCAAGTTGTTCTGGTTTAAGGTGCAAGTGAAAAACACTACCGTCTTCATTGAGAATCAGTTCTGATTCTGCAAAATATTTTTTCTCATCCATAGTTAATAAATTATTTGATGTTTTCGTTATTTCTTATTTCTTTTTCAAGTTTTGATATCTCATCATATAGTTGCTCATTATACTTTTCTGCCTTGATAATCTTATCGTATAATGACTTTTTAGCGTTAGCATTTGATATCGCATATTTATCACGCATTAAATCCAATTGATGTGCATCTTGTTCCTGCTCAGAGATCATTTGTATAAGTTTGCTATATTTCTGTCTGTTGCTAGTAGAGAATTCTGAAATACTGTGATATGTTGTATTGTCGTTTATTACAAAGTTTATATCCCCATTATTCTTTGCTGTAGCATTATTGCGGTTAATCATAGCTTTCAGTCTAGCAAGGGCAACATTGCGATCTCCAAATTTCCAAGTCTCTGATATAGAATGTATTGTAGCCATTCTATTCAACTGTTTCTCGTTAAGATTTTCGCCTGTGAAGTTTAGTCTTTCTTTTGTAGGTACAAAAGTATAAATACATACTTTCCCTTCTGGTTGATTACGGTCTGTAACAAGCCATCCCAATTGGTCGAAGTCATCTATAGCAAGCAAATAGTCATTAGCTGTAGAGTTGAAAGGAAGTCCATAATTTTCAGGAGGAAAGAATGAATTTTTATCGCTGTTGTATCTTGTCATGAAAATATCATAGCCTCCGATACTATTCTTGCCTTTAGCGGCAAAAAACAATGTGACTCCGTCACTTTGCAGAAACGGGTATAACGGCATCTCGTAGTTTTTGTCAATAGAGTTGATGCTCGTTGGAGCAGACCACTTATCGCCAATCTTATCTGTAGTAAAAATATTAGTCTGTAATGAATCGCCATCAGCGAAAATGGCTCTATTGCCAAATCCGTTGATGTAAACAGTATTGTTATTACTTGTTTTCTTATCGAAGAATTTATTTGAGTATTCTAATCTACCAGATTCCTTATTTAGTGGAATTTGGCTTAGAAAATCGTTTTTACTTACTACGGTGCTGTCAATAAACATAATCTTGGCTGTAGCAGGCACCAACTGTTTCATCAAATCAAGATTTATTGCTTTCTTATCAGATGTGATGCTTATAGTAGCTTTAGCCTTGACAACACGCTTTGCTGTTTGCGCATTTACAGTTAATATGGCTAGCATTGACGCTGCTAAAAGATATTTTGCTTTCCTTTGCATTTTGTTTATTCCTTTATAATATAAGAGAAGTCTTTATCCTTCACACTTACAAAATTACAAAATAAATTTCAAAACGCCATAATAATTGTATAAATTGTTGTTTGAATTATCTATTCCTACAAAAGACGTTATACCTCTAGTGTTACAGTGAATGTACTACCGCTGCCTATTTGACTGTCAACGGTGAGTGTGCCTCCATGTGCTTCTACGAAATCTTTAGAGATAGAAAGTCCAAGTCCACTTCCTTGTACCTTTGTGCCAGGAACGCGAAAATAATGATCGAATATACTTTGGTGATATCTCGGATCAATACCTTTTCCAAAGTCACTTACATATATTTGTACGTGGGAGTTATCTTGTTGTTGTGCGCCTATTATTACGCGTGCATTTTCTTGAGAATAGCGTATTGCGTTTGACAATAGATTCGTCACAACCCATGCTATTTTCTCGCTGTCAACAAACAATTTTGATATGTTATTATCTTTTGGGTATTCAACTTCTATAGAAATATTGAATTTCTCTGCTTGAACTCTATTTGCTTTTATAGCATAATCTATTAATTCAATAGGTCGTGTTATACGTGGTTTCAGTTGCAATTTACCAGACTCAACCTGAGTCATGTTTAGCAGTTCGCTAGTGATACTAAGTAATCTTTCACTATTCTGTTTGATGTCATCAGTTAACTCAGCTTGTTCGTTGTTGAGTATTCCAATGCGTGAGTCCTCAAGTAATTTCAGGCTCATCATAATGGCAGCAATAGGAGTCTTTAGTTCATGTGATATAGTAGAAATAAAAGTGGTTTTTGCAGAATCACGTTCCTTAAATTCGGTCACATTCTTAAGCATAATCATGTGACTCCTTTCATCTTTTTCGTTATTGCCTTTTTTATTTACGATTGTGATATACTTAACTTGGAAATAACTTTCTTTTTCATCAGAATAAATCTTGAGAGGTATTTCGTTTGTCTGCTTATTCAGAGATGTGGAATTGTCTATATAACTTTCCTTTTTATCCAAGTCTCTTATTAATTGTCTGAGTAAGTCATTGTTTATAGACAGTTGATTTGCTGAATGTCCAATAGCATCATTCCGTGAAATGTTAAGTATAGAAAGTGCTGCGTCATTAATGAAAATGATATTTTTATTATTGTCTAGGGTTATTATTGGTTCTGTGATGCTGTTGACGAGTGTTTCCATATACTTTTTAGCAGCAATAAGCTGAGAAATAGAACTTGCGTGATATGCTGCAAGCCTTTCTGCCATAATATTGAAATTGCGAGAAACATCGTCAAATTCTTTTGTACCATATAATTGCAGCCTTCTTTCATAATGCTGAGACGCAATATCCTGAATAGCATTCAATAGTTCTTTTATAGGACGAGCTATAGAAGAGGGGAATGATATCCATATTCCAATACCAGTGAAAATACATATAGCGCCAAGCATGGTTATCCAGAATAGGGCACGCTCCATACCAGGACCTGCTGCCGGACTTTCTGGGTCGGTAGCGGTGAGTATTTGCACATTTATTACAGATACGACGACAAGAGCGAATGTCATCATCACAAGTAATCCTATTACGAGTGTGAGTTTTGTCTTAATATTCATAATATTGTATTTTTTTGTTTTACTATGCAAGTATAATCAAATCTATTCTTTTTTTAGCAAGAAATTGTAGAAATTTGCGATATTTCCTTATTTTCATTATTGTAGAAGGCATTTTAAAAGATGGTCGTCCAAGACAAACTGTTGTTATATTTCGTTGTATGCACAATGCTTCTATTTCTTTTATTACGTCACTGGATGAAGCTTGTATTACTTCTCCACCAAGTTCTATCGTAAGTTGAAAATGATTTAATACATGTCGTTGTGACGCTAAGCTCACTCTGTCGGGACTTTCAGATGGACGGCGTACGTAGAGTGTACAGAATGTTGAGTTATGCTGGGCTGCTATTCTTGCTGCACGACGTATGATGTGGCGTGGCGTCAAAGCATTGCTGCTTATGCATGCTAGTATAGAATGCGATTCTACATTATTAGTTCGTGATATATCATTTTGTGCCTTGTTAGCAACTCTAAGTGCAACTTCTCCAAGTGCAAGTGAACGTAGTTTTAGTATATTCTCTGTACTGAAAAAGTGATTTAGTGCAGTTTCTACCTTAGCTTTGCCATATATTTTTCCTTCACATAATCGTTGTCTTAGTTCTTCGGCAGTAAGGTCAATATTTACTATTTCCTCTGCTTCACTGAGAATGCTATCAGGAACAAGTTCTCGAATTTCGACACCTGTAATTTTTCCAGCTTCCTCGCTAATGCTTTCAATGTGCTGGATATTTACGGCTGTTATAACATTTATACCAACATTTAGCAACTGTTCAACATCCTGCCAGCGTTTTGTATTTTTACTTCCTGGTAGATTGGTATGAGCCAATTCATCAACAATAACGACCTCAGGATGTTGCATGATAACATTGTCCAGATCCATTTCTTCAAGTTGCTTCCCTTTATAGAAAAGCTTCCTACGTGGTATAACAGTAAGTCCGTTGAGTAAATTTTCCGTTTCACGTCTTTTGTGAGTTTCAACAAACGCTATCTGCACGTCAATTCCTTGTTGTTGCATATGATGAGCATCTTTAAGCATGCGAAAAGTTTTACCTACACCGGCGATCATGCCGATGTAGATTTTTAACTTTCCGCGTCTTTGCTTTCTTATGATGTCAAGAAAGTGTTGTGCAGCCTTGTCGTTATCGTTATAAGTATCGTTCATAATATCAATGCTATTTGTTATCTAACATGATGTTTAACTTTAATACATTTATCTTCTCAGGTCCAAATATACCGAGCAAAGGGTGTTGTACACATTTGTCTACAATTTGTTTTACAGATTTCTCAGACATCCCACGTGCCATAGCGACTCGTTTGATTTGCAAATAGGCACTTTGTAATGAAATATCTGGGTCAAGACCAGAACCACTGGCAGTAACCATTTCAGCTGGGACATCATTATGTTTGATGTATGGATGAGCTTTAAGAAATTTCTCACGTCGTTGTTCTACCTTTTTCAGATACTCAATATTTGATGGTCCAGCATTACTTCCTGCAGAAGAAGATGCATCATAGCCACTTCCTGCACTTGAAGGTCGGCCCCAAAAATATTTGTTGCTATGAAACTCCTGTCCAATATTTGCAGCACCTACAATTTTATGTGACTGATCTTTATTTTCTGCTTTAGAATATACAACTTCAGCTTTGCCACTGTTAGGTGAGGCTATTCGTGAAAACGTCCAAAGTACCAATACATATCCTATGCCTAGCAAAAGGCAAAAGGCTATTGTGAGCCTAAATGATTTTATCAAGCCATTTATCATGCTCTTTATATAAACGATCTTCATAATCTTATTTATTAATTATTATCCTATAAACAAAGTCCTACAATCATATCAATTATCTTAATACCTATAAAAGGCGCAACAATTCCACCTAATCCATATACTAATAGATTTCTTCGTAGTAATGCAGAGGCTCCGATAGGTCTATATTTAACACCTCGCAATGCTAAAGGAATAAGTAACGGGATAATGATTGCATTAAATATCACAGCAGATAAAATAGCACTTTCGGCACTGTGTAATCCCATTATATTGAGAGTTGACAATTGTGGAATTGCAACCATGAACAGTGCTGGCACGATAGCGAAATATTTTGCAACGTCATTAGCGATAGAGAATGTTGTGAGAGTTCCGCGTGTCATTAACAACTGTTTTCCTATTTCCACTATTTCTATAAGTTTTGTAGGATCGTTATCCAAGTCTACCATATTACCAGCTTCCTTAGCAGCCTGTGTTCCGCTATTCATTGCAACGCCAACGTCAGCTTGTGCCAATGCCGGTGCATCATTAGTTCCGTCGCCCATCATTGCCACTAGTTTACCTTGTTGCTGTTCATTGCGAATATATCTCATCTTGTCTTCAGGTCTAGCTTCGGCAATAAAATCATCAACGCCAGCACGTTCAGCTATGAAAGCAGCCGTGAGAGCATTGTCTCCAGTAACCATAACTGTTTTGACACCCATTTTGCGTAGTCTATCAAATCTGTCTTTTATTCCCGGTTTAATGATGTCTTGTAATTCAATGACTCCGGCTATCTTCTTATTTATGCTTACCACAAGTGGAGTACCGCCCATCTTCGTGATAGTTTCAATGACAGTTTGTGCAGTATTTGGGAAAATGCCTCCTGCGTTTTCTGTAATTTGTCTCATCGTGTCAAAAGCTCCTTTACGGATTTCATTGCCATCAGGTAGATTAATGCCAGAGCAGCGTGTTTCTGCAGTAAAAGGAATCATCTTTGCATGGATGATTTGTTTTTGATCAATGCTTATTCCCATTTTTTGGCCCAATTCAACAATAGATTTTCCTTCAGGAGTATCATCACTTGCCGATGAGAGGACGCAAAGATTTCCAAATTCTTTATCACTGAATCCTTCTACTGGGTAGAAATGCGTAGCTCTTCTGTTGCCAATAGTTATGGTGCCGGTCTTATCAAGTAACAGTGTGTCGATATCACCAGCTGTTTCAACAGCTCGTCCAGATTTTGTTATTACATTTGCTCTCAGTGCACGGTCCATTCCAGCAATACCTATTGCTGAAAGTAAACCACCGATTGTTGTTGGTATGAGGCATACAAATAATGATATTATAGCCGCAATACCTATTGTAGTGCCAGAGTACCAAGACATTGGAACAAGTGATATGCACACAATTATAAACACAAGAGAGAAGGTTGATAATAATATGGTAAGAGCAATCTCGTTAGGTGTTTTTTGTCTTGATGCACCTTCAACTAGTCCAATCATTTTATCCAGAAAACTTTCTCCAGGACGTGTCGTTACTTTTACACGTATGTGGTCACTGAGTACGATGGTTCCACCAGTAACAGAACTGCGATCACCTCCAGACTCTCTTATTACAGGAGCAGACTCACCAGTTATTGCACTTTCATCTATTGAAGCCATACCTTCAACAATTTCTCCATCAGAAGGTATAATGTCACCGGCTTCGCAAACAAACTCATCTCCAAGTTTCAATAGAGAACTGCTTATAGTTCTATATGTATTACCTTCAATAAGTTTTGCTGGTGTTTCCTCTCTGGTCTTTCTCAGACTGTCAGCTTGTGCTTTACCTCTAGCTTCTGCTATGGCTTCTGCAAAGTTGGCGAACAGTAGTGTCATGAATAGTATTATAAACACAGCTATATTATATCCTGCATTTCCAAGAACTACAGAATCGTTTGTTGTTGCTGAAGTAACTGTTACTACAGCCATTATAGCAGTGCATATTTCAACAAGAAACATTACTGGATTCTTGATCATAGTTTTTGGATCAAGTTTCTTTATAGCTTGCCAAACACTATTTTTTACCATTTCCTTATTGAAAAGGGAGGTCTTATTCTTATCTTTCATATTTTAGTCCTTTATATACTTAAATATTCAGCTATCGTACTTAATGCGTGAGCAGGAAAGAAAGCTAAAGCGGCAATAATGAATATAATAACGAAAGTCATTATTCCAAAAGTCAATGTGTCTGTACGAAGAGTTCCAGCACTTTCTGGAATGTATTTCTTTTTTGCAAGCAAGCCTGCGATTGCAACTTGTCCTATTATAGGAATGTATCTTCCTAAAATCATAACTAAGCCACATATAATGTTCCAAAACCATGTGTTATCTTTCAGTCCTTCGAATCCAGAACCATTGTTAGCGGAAGATGATGTAAACTCGTATAGCATTTCGCTCAGTCCGTGATAGCCTTGATTGCCTAGCCATCCTCCTTCTCTTGATACAAATTCTGGTGCTTTTACAGCGAGCCATGCAGCCAAACCTGTTCCTGCTAAAATCAAGAAAGGATGGAGTAGTGCCATAAGAGAAGCTATTTTCATCTCTCTAGCCTCTACTTTTTTACATAAGAATTCAGGGGTACGCCCGACCATGAGTCCACTTATGAATACTGCTATGATTATGAATGTGAAATAGTTCATCCAACCTACGCCGACACCTCCGAACCATGAATTTATCTGCATGTTAAGCATTTCTACCATACCAGATAGAGGCATCATGCTGTCGTGCATTCCATTAACGGAACCATTTGATGTTGTGGTTGTGGAAACACTCCATAATGCAGTTGCTACAGACCCAAATCTCACTTCTTTCCCTTCCATAGCTCCAGTATGCTGGCTTATTCCCATAGAGGTCAGTCTTGGATTGCCTTGCATTTCCTGATGAACATTTATGAATACACCTACAAGGTAAGCAAATAGCATTACACCAAAAATGCTAAATCCTAATTTGCGTTTCTTTACATAAAAGCCGAAGGCAAAGACCATTGCCATAGGAATGAGCATTATAGCGATACATTCTACGGAATTAGTAAGATATGTAGGATTTTCTAATGGATGTGCTGAGTTTGCTCCAAAGAATCCACCTCCGTTTGTTCCAACTTGTTTTATTGCCACAATAGCAGCTGTTGGTCCTTGTGACACATTCTGAACTTTACCTTCAAGAGTATTTACTTCCATTTTTCCATCAAAAGTCATAGGAACTCCTTGTAATATAAGGATAAATCCTATTATTAATGACAATGGTAGTAGGATGCGTGTTATGCTCTTGACAAGAAAATTCCAAAAATTGCCTATTGTATTAGTTGTCTTGGCAGCTAAAGCTTTCATTATTCCTGCCATGCATGCCATACCTGTTGCTGCTGTGACAAATTGGAATAGCATTACAACTGCTAACTGAGTGAAATAAGTTAGTCCACTTTCACCGCTATAGTGCTGTAGATTACAGTTTACAAGAAAACTTATAGCTGTATTGAAGGCCTGATGTATTGTTTGGCCACCATTCCCATCTGGATTTAATGGTAGATATCCTTGGACGACAAGTAGTATTAAAGCCCAGACAAACCAGAATAGGTTGATTGTAAGCATTGCCCTAAGAAATGTCTTCCAGTTCATTTCTTTGTCTGGATTTATACCGCCGACTTTATAAATCAACCTTTCTACAGGTTTTAAAAAGTCGAGGTAAGTCTTTTCGCCTTTATATACACGCGCAATATATTTACCTAATGGATAAGCTAAACTTATCATTATTACTATTTGCAATATCGCACCCCAAATTTCTGTTCCCATAATTTTAGAGTTTTAAAATTTTTCTGGTTTTATCAGTACATATATCATATAACAGAACATTATAATACTGATGATAAACATAATTAAATACATAGTCTTTTCTTTTTTAATTAAATCTTTTCAAACCATTTAATACATTTATAAAATACACCAAAGCATGTTATCCCGCAAAGCATACATGCAAGTAATTCAAAAATAAGTGTAGTCATTTTATTTTAAATTATTTATTATTCTTATTACGAAAACTGTGCCATAATTGTTTTTATTTTTGTAATCTATTGTATCATAATGCTTTATATGTATATAGTTAAATATAAACATTAGTTTTAGACCTTGCCAAAATGAAAGACTTGCCATACCAAAATGAAAAGCTATATACATTAGATGCAATAATGTTTTTATGTTTGTAAAATTATTCCTACTTTTGCAATAATACAATAAATAAACCAGACTATATGAATACATTACTGATAATAGATGATGAACCAATTATTCGCAAACTTCTTTCGCGAATGATGGAACTGGAAGGTTATGAAGTGTGGCAAGCTGTAGATTGTACTCAAGGAATGAGACAGGTTCAGTTGCATAAGCCACAAGTCGTGCTTTGTGATGTATTTTTGCCAGATGGCAACGGTGTTGATATGGTTAAAAAAATTAAGCAGGAGACACCTCTCGTCGAGGTAATTCTACTTACTGCTCATGGAAATATAGAAGATGGTGTTCAGGCAATTAAGAATGGTGCATTTGACTACATAACAAAAGGTGATGATAATAATAAAATTATCCCTATTATCAGCAGGGCTATGGATCAAGTCAACAGTCAGCATAATTTAAATAATGACTTGTCTAAGATTGAGAAAAAGCCATTACAGGTTAATTCTTTTGATACAATAATAGGTAATTCTGAAACATTACTTCGTGTAGAGGAATTGGCGCGTAAGGTTGCTGATACAGATATTCCGGTATTACTTACAGGTGAAACAGGAACAGGTAAGGAAGTGTTTGCACAGGCTATACATAACGCTAGTTCGCGTAGTAAGTTTCCTATAGTTGCTATTAACTGTTCTGCATTTAGTCGTGATTTATTGGAAAGTGAGCTATTTGGCTATCGTGCCGGTTCATTTACTGGAGCGATGAAAGATAAAAAGGGATTGATAGAAGTAGCAAATCATGGTACGCTATTCCTAGATGAAATAGGAGAGATGGCATATCAGCTTCAAGCCAAACTATTGCGTGTACTTGAATCAGGTGAATATATAAAAATAGGGGATACTTCTCCTTCACAAGTTGATGTGAGAATTATTTCAGCGACAAATCGTGATTTAAAGAATGAGATAATAGCTGGTAATTTTAGGGAGGATTTATTTTATCGTCTTTCTGTTTTTCAAATACATTTACCTGCATTGCGTGAGCGTCGTGAAGATATACCTTTGTTGGCGAAGTCATTTCTAGCACGATATTCAGAAAAGCTTGGTAAACATATAGACGGAATGTCATCAGAATTTGTGAATGCTATTACAAATGCTGAATGGCATGGAAATGTTCGTGAGTTGAAAAATGTTATTGAACGTAGTGCTATTGTTTGTGATTCAAGCCTTACATTGCAAGATTTACCATTTGATTTGCAGGTTCCATATTCATCTTATAATTCGTCTTCGTTAAATACAGATATACAAAATTCAGATGATGCTAAATCTTTTGATTTTGAATTAGCTGAAATTGAACGTAGACATATTGTAAGAGTTCTTCAACACACCAACGGAAACAAAACAGAAGCTGCAAGACTATTGAAAATAGGTCTTACAACTCTTTATCGAAAAATAGACGAATATAAGCTTAATAAATGAGATTCATTAAGTGAATTACTTCATGAATACAAAATACACTGCAGCTATCAAACAGATAAATGCGGCTAAATGATTCCAATGAAGTCCTTGACCTTGAAACATTACATTAGCTATAAGTGCGAATACTATGAGGGATATAACCTCTTGAATTACTTTTAGCTGAATGAGCGTAAAGGGACCGCCATTATCAACAAATCCTATTCTGTTTGCTGGTACTTGACAGCAGTATTCGAAAAATGCTATCGCCCAACAAAATCCTATAACGCCAATTAGGGGCCAACTGCTGCTGACCCCTGTTTGTTGTAATTTTAAATGTCCGTACCAAGCGAATGTCATGAAGACATTACTGCATATTAATAGTAAAATGGTATATATTGCGTTCATTTATCCTTTTAATTCTTTTGCCATGTTAGCAGCGGCTCTTCGTCCGTCACCCATAGCCAATATTACTGTGGCACCACCGCGAACGATATCACCACCTGCATAAATATTATTTCTACTTGATTTCATATTATCGTCAACGACGATTGTATTCTTGCGACCTAGTTCTAGCCCTTCGATACTCTTAGGAACTAATGGGTTAGGAGAGACACCAACAGCAACAATTACCTGATCACATTCTAATGTGATGGTTTGTCCAGTAGTCTCAGGACGACAACGACCGCTTTGGTCTGGTTCGCCTAATTTCATCACATCAAGTGTGGCTGCCTTAACAGCACCATTCTCATCAGCGATATATTCTTTTGGATTGTGTAATGTCAAGAAATTAATGCCTTCTTCCTTAGCATGTTTTACCTCTTCCAATCTAGCAGGCATTTCAGCTTCACTTCTTCTGTATACTAGTGTTACGTCTGCACCAAGTCGTTTGGCAGTACGACATGAGTCCATAGCTGTATTTCCACCACCAACAACGATAACGTGCTTACCGATATTGATAGGAGTGTCAGTACGTGGATTAGCTGCGTCCATAAGGTTTATTCGTGTCAGATATTCGTTACTCGACATGATGTTGAGTGCATTCTCTCCAGGTATATCCATGAAATTAGGAAGTCCTGCACCGGAACCAACAAAGATACCTTTGAAGTTCTTATCTTCAAGATCTTTTACGCTAATCGTTTTTCCGATAATACAATCAGTTTGAAAATGGACACCCATTTTCTTAAGATTTTCTATTTCGACATCGACAATCTTGTTTGGTAATCTGAATTCAGGAATACCATATTTCAAGACACCACCTATTTCATGCAAAGCCTCAAATACATATACGTCAAAGCCCATTTTTGCCATATCACCTGCAAAACTTAGTCCAGAAGGACCTGAACCGACAACAGCAACTTTAATTCCGTTTAAAGGATCCATTTCTGGTACTGTAGCCATACCGCTTTCACGTTCATAGTCAGCAGCAAATCTTTCAAGGTATCCAATAGCAACTGCTTTTTCACCCATTTTAAGATGAACACATTTGCTTTCACATTGCTTCTCTTGAGGACAAACTCTACCACATACAGCTGGTAGGGCAGAAGTACTTTTGAGTACTTTAGCTGCTCCAAGGAAATTCTCTCGTTCTATATTTTTTATGAATGATGGAATATTAATGCTTACAGGGCATCCTTCTACACAAGATGGTTTAGCGCAATCAAGGCAACGATGAGATTCAAGGACTGCCATTTCTTTAGTAAGACCGATGTTGACTTCTTCTAATCTTGTCTTTGCACGATATTCAGCATCAAGTTCTGGCATCATAACACGCTCAATAGAAGTGCGTTCTTTAGGTTTCATTCCCTTGCGTAGTTCTAAACGCCAATTAGAATTTCGGTCAGTCAAGCTTTCGATACTCTCTGTTACATCATTGTGAATATCATTGTTTGTTTTGCAAGGTTCGCATACAGACTCATTAGTTGAAGAAAGATGTTCTGCATAGTGCTCCATTTCTTCCTTTTCAGCGTTCTTGAATGTTCCCATTCGCTTGAACATTTCATCCCAATCAACCAGTGCTCCATCAAATTCAGGACCATCAATACACACGAATTTGGTTTTTCCTCCAATTGTGAGTCGACATGCACCGCACATTCCTGTTCCATCAACCATAATGGTATTAAGAGAAACATCTGTAGAAATGTTATATTTTTGGGTGAGCATACAACAGAATTTCATCATGATAGGAGGACCTATAGCAAAAACTTTGTCAATATTCTCTTGTTTGATCAATTTCTCGATGCCAACAGTGACTACTCCTTTTTCTCCATAACTTCCATCATCGGTCATTATGATAGTCTCGTCAGATGAAGCTCTAACTTCATCTTCCATTATAATAAGATCACGATTTCTTCCTGCAAGTACAGATAATACTCTGTTGCCTGCTTTTTTCAATGCACGAATAATAGGTAGCATAGGCGCAACACCAACTCCGCCACCAGCACATATTACTGTACCAAAATTTTCAATATGAGTAGGATTACCAAGAGGACCAACGACATCAGCAATAGAATCGCCTTCGTTGAGATTACATAGTTTTGTAGAGGAAAGTCCAACCTTTTGCACAACTAATTTAATAGTACCATTCTCAATATTAGAGTCTGCTATTGTAAGCGGCATGCGCTCACTATTGTTGTCTACTCTGATTATGACAAAGTTTCCGGCTTTTCTGCTTTTAGCAATTAAAGGGGCTTCGATGTCAAAGCTGAATACTTTCTCAGAAAACTGTTTCTTGCAAATAATCTTATTCATTGGGTATCAGTTAATATGAATTGATAATAAGTTATAGTTTTATAAAAGATAAATTCAGTATCGCTGATGGTATATCAATCAATACTGAATTTAGTTATTTTTTAGTCAAAGTTCTTATCATCTAAGTACTCGAAACCACAGTATGGCACAAGAACCTTCGGAACTTTTATTCCATCTGGAGTTTGGTTGTTTTCTATTATTGCAGCAACTATTCTTGGAAGAGCAAGAGCAGAACCATTGAGTGTGTGGCAAAGTTCTGGTTTCTTTGTATCAGAACGGCGGAAACGGCACTTCAATCTGTTTGCTTGATAGCTTTCAAAGTTAGATACTGAAGAAACTTCCAACCAACGTTTTTGGGCAGCACTCCATACCTCGAAGTCGTAGCATATTGCTGAGGTGAAACTCATATCACCACCGCAAAGTCTCAATATATGGTATGGCAATTCAAGTTTCTGTACCAAACCTTCAACATGTGCTAACATCTCTTTCAGAGAATCATAAGAATGCTCAGGTTTGTCTATACGTACAATTTCTACTTTGTCAAATTGATGCAAGCGGTTAAGACCACGAACATCCTTACCATAAGAACCAGCCTCACGACGGAAACAAGCTGAATAAGCACAACGCTTAATCGGAAGTTGAGTCTCGTCAAGGATTACATCACGGAAAATATTTGTTACAGGAACCTCAGCTGTAGGGATTAGGAACAAGTTATCTAAGTTTGCGTGATACATTTGTCCTTCTTTGTCAGGTAACTGACCAGTACCGTATCCAGAAGCCTCGTTAACTACATAAGGTGGTTGAACCTCTAGGTATCCAGATTTGCGTGCTTCGTCAAGGAAGAAAGCTTCAAGAGCGCGTTGGAAACGTGCCATTTTACCTAGATATATAGGGAAACCTGCACCTGTAATTTTTACACCGAGATCAAAATCAACAAGATTATATTTCTTAAGAAGATCCCAATGACAAGGTGCGTCTTCAGGAAGATTAGGCTTAATACCACCTTCCTTTACGACAACGTTGTCACAAGCATCTTTACCTTCTGGAACATCATCATTAGGAATATTAGGAATGGTAAGAAGAACATCAGTCATATCGCTTTGAGCCTTATCCATAATTTCGTTCAAAGCCTTGTCAGCTGCTTTCAGATCAGCAACCTTATTCTTTATATCTTCAGCCTCCTCTTTCTTTCCGTCTTTCATAAGACTTCCAATTTGCTTGGCAAGCTGATTTTGTTGTTGCTTGTTGCTGTCAAGCTTCTGCTGAGCGTCACGACGTAGCTTGTCGTATTCTAAAACTTTATCTATGGCCTCACGTGCACCTGTGAAGTGCTTCTTCTCAAGACCCTTAATAACACGTTCAGTTTCCTCACTGATGAGTTTAAGTGTAAGCATAGCTTGTTATATTTTATTTATTGTTTACTATTATGACCGCAAAGATACAAATTTTTCGTCAATAACAAAAGCAAAAACGTTCTATTTCTGGTAGAGGTAACGCTTAATACTTTTTTTAGGAGTTTTTTCAAACTCTTCTTCGTAAATTCTTATTGCAGCAAGTCTACAGTATGATGGCTGCATCTGATTGAGTTCATTACGATTCTGTTCCATAATGTTCTCCAAATCTTCTTTTGAAAATCCCATATTCTTGGCCTCATCATAGTCTGGATGTACAAGTCCAATCAATTTATCACCCTCCTGTATAACGACACTCTCATTAACCAAAGCTAATGAATTAAGTTTGTCCTCTATCTCCTCTGGATAAATGTTTTGTCCACTTGCTCCTAACAACATATTCTTAGAACGTCCCTTAATAAATACGTTTCCGTCAGCATCCATTGTTCCTAGGTCTCCAGTATGATACCAACCATCCTTATCAATTGTTTGGCGTGTTACTTCCTCATTTTTATAGTAACCAAGCATGACGTTCATACCTTTTGCTAATATCTCTCCTGGAATATTTTCAGGGTCAGAACTATCAATTCTCACTTTCATGTTTACGACAGATCGGCCACAGCTTCCTGGTACATAGTCCTTATAATCTGCATAGCAAATGATGGGTGCGCATTCTGTTGCTCCGTAACCAACAGTATATCTAAACCCAATTTGGTGCATAAAACTTTCTATTTCTTTATTGAAGGCAGCACCTCCAACGATAACTTCATAGAATTCACCTCCAAATGCATTAGAAACTTGTTCACATATCTTATCACGCACTTTTTTTGCGATAACAGGCATATGAAGAAGCATTCTCATGCGGTTGTTTTGTATTTTAGGAAATACTTTTTTCTTGATTATCTTTTCAATCACAAGTGGTACACTTATGATGATTTTTGGTTTTACTTCACTAAAAGCCTGAGCTATGATTGCAGGACTTGGTATTCTTGTCAAATAGTAAATATGACAGCCTTTTATGAATTCAAATAAAAATTCAAATGACATTCCGTACATATGTGCCATCGGCAGAATACTAATTACACTGTCACCTGGTTTTAAGGCTTTGCCAACAGCTTCTTTTGCAAAGAAGACGTTACTCCAAATAGCACGATAAGGAATCATTACTCCTTTGGAGAAACCTGTAGTTCCACTAGTGTAGTTTATAAGTGCAAGTTCGTTAGGATCTTGCTCTATATAATAGTTAATATGCTCTTTTCGGAAATACTTTGGGTATTTCTTTCCGAACATTTCATTAAGATGCTCACGAGCATAGGTAAGTTTATCTGTACGCGATAATACTAAGGAATAGTCTGGAATATATATGATTCCTTCAAGTTCTGGCATTTTTGTTGCATCTATCTGGGTTGCAACTATATCACCAACAAATAAGAGCTTTGCTTCACTGTGATTAACAATGTTGTATATCTGATCTGGTGTAAACTCATGAAGTATTGGCACAGCAACAGCTCCATAGGTTAAACAAGCAAGAAAAGCGACAGCCCAATTTGCGCTGTTACGACCAGCTAAAGCAATTTTGTCGCCTTTTTTGACTCCACAGTTTTCAAACATGATGTGAAGTTTTTCTATTTTTCTTGCTACATCGTGATATTGTAATGTTGAACCTTTAAAGTCCGTCAATGCATCTTTTTCCCAATTGTCAATAATTGACTTTTGTATTAGATTGTTGAAGCTAGGTATTTGTTCCATAATATTGTTTTTTGTCGTTTGTTTAAAGTTCTATAATATTACTATAGAACGCTATATTTAAATAGCGTTCTGATAGAGATATCTTTTTATACTCTTTTTAGGAGTTTTCGCAAATTCTTCATCAAGTAGTTTTATTGCTGAAATCTTTGCGAAAGATGGTAACATTGCGTTGAGTTCTTTTCTGTTTTGTTCCATTATATTCTCTAGGTCTTCGATTGAAAACCCCATAGAATTAGCTTCGTCGAGGTCTGGATGTACCAAACCAATGAGTCGGTCTTCGCGTTGAACTATAAGGCTTTCGTTAACCATTGCCATCGAATTCAACTTATTTTCAATTTCTTCTGGATAAATATTTTGTCCATTAGAACCAAGTAGCATATTCTTTTTTCTTCCTCGTATAAAAATATGGCCTTCTGCATCCATTGTTGCTAAGTCACCAGTGTGAAACCATCCATTGTCATCAATGACAGCATTAGTTGCTTCTTGGTTTTTATAGTAACCTGTCATTACGTTAAGTCCGCGAGTAATAATCTCACCAGGAATGTTTTGATGGTCTTCACTTAAGATTTTTACCTCCATGTTTTTGACTGCAGTTCCGCAACTTCCACCAGCGAAGTCATTCCAGTCACTGAAAGTAATCATAGGAGCAGTTTCTGTAGTGCCATATCCCACTGTGATAGGAAAACCTATGCTTAATAAGAAATCTTCTATTTCTTTGTTAAGTCCGGCTCCACCAACAATAATTTCATACATATTACCGCCAAATTCAGCTTTCACCAATTCAAGAATCTTTTCTTTTACCTTTTTGTTAATCACAGGCATGTTGATAAGAAGCTTCATTATGTTTGTCTGAATTTTTGGAAATATATTTTTTCTTATTATTTTCTCAACTATCAATGGTACAGAAATAATCACTGCAGGATGTATATCTGTAAAAGCTTCTTGTATAATAGTTGGGCTTGGAAGTCGTGTCAGAAAGTATATATGATTGCCAAGGCAGAATTCCAATATAAACTCACATGACAAACCATACATGTGTGCCATTGGTAAAATAGCCATAACATCACAATTAGGCTTTAGTTTTGAACCAATGACATCTGAAAGGAAGTCGTAGTTGCTTGATAATGCACGATAGGGTAGCATAACACCTTTTGAAAATCCAGTTGTGCCACTAGTGTAATTTATCATAGCTAATTCCTCTGGGGAATCTTCATGATAATTAATATGTTCCTTTCTGAAAAATTTAGGATATTTATGTCCGAAGATCTCATTAAGATGTTCACGCGCATAAGTTAGCTTTTCTGAGCGAGATAATATCAGTGAATTATCTGGTATATAGATGACACCTTCAAGATTAGGCATCTCTTCAGCATCAATCTGTGTAGCTACAACGTCACCTACAAATAATAACTTTGATTCGCTATGATTAACTATATTATAGATTTGCTCAGCTTTAAATTCGTTTTGAATTGGAACTGCTACAGCTCCATAGGTGAGTGTTGCAAGAAAGGCTACAGCCCAATTTGAACTATTACGTCCGCATAGAGCTATTTTATCTCCTGTTTTAACCCCACTGTTCTCAAACATAATGTGTAACTTTTCGATTTTTCTAGCCACATCATGAAATTGAAGAGTTGTTCCTTTGTAGTCTGTCAGAGCATCTTTCTCCCAATTGTTGATGATGCTCTGTTCTATGTACTTGTTAAATTTAGGTACTGAATTCATTGCACAAATTTCAAATTTGTGTGCAAAGATAGCTACTTATCTGCACAATTCAAAACTTATTGTGCACTTTTTGTTTTCTTAGGCATATTTTTTTGCATAAAATTAAAATGCAAGAATTTTAGACAAAAAGAATGTTCTATTTCTCGGATAAATAGTATTATTTTGACCTACTCGTATCTCATTGATTTTGCCGGATGTATGTGTGATATCAAGTAACTTGGTGCGATAAGCACAAAAATACTAATTAAAAGTGTAGCGACATTTAGAACAATGAATATAGGAATATTAAATTCAACAGGTACAGTACTAACATAATATGTCTGCGCATCTAGTTTTACCAGCCCTGTGAAATATTGTAATGAAATGAGTCCTAAACCTATACAATTTCCGATAATCATACCTTTTCCAATTATAAAAGCAGCAAACCACATGAAAGTATGTCTGATAGTCTTGTTTCTAGCTCCAAGAGCTTTTAGAATGCCTATCATAACTGTTCTTTCTAGAATTATTATTAGTAGCCCTGAAATCATTGTTACCCCTGCTACAGCAACCATCAATCCAAGTATAATCCACACGTTTAAATCAAGAAGATCAAGCCAAGAGAATATCTGAGGGCTTATATCTCTAATAGTCTTAGAACTATATGTCTCACCATATTTGTCGGTTGTCCTATTTACTTTCTTAATAAATTGGTTTTCTACTTCGTCTACTTTATTAAAATCGTTAACAGTAATTTCTGCACCTGTAGTCTGATCATCTTGCCATCCGTTTAGCTTTACTGAAGTGTACAAATCTGTAAAGCAAATAATGTTATCGTACTGTGACAAGTTTGTTTCATATATACCCTGAATAGTAAAACGCCTTGTGCGGACGCCATTACCATCAATGAAATATGCAAATATTTTTTGTCCTGTTTTCAGATTTAACTTGTTAGCAATACTTCTTGATATAAGAAGTTTATTACTACTTGCTGAGTCACTGAATTTAGGGATACTACCTTCTTTAAGGTTGCTATGTATGAAAGTTGTGTCATATTCAGGGCCAACACCTTTGAACAAAACACCTAAGAAGTCTTTGTCAGTTTTTAAAATACCCTGTTTCACAGCATACCGTTGGACATGCTTTACACCCGACGTTGATTTCAATGCGTTCAGCATAGAATCACCCATTTGAATGGGGTAGGAATCTGATGTCTGAAGAGTCATGAAATTAGCAACTTGGATGTTGCTGCCAAATCCTATGACTTTATCACGTATAGTATGCTTGAACCCAAGCACAACGCTTACCGAAATTAGCATAACGGCGAGTCCTATAGCAACACCTGCGGTGGCTATACTTATGGCTGGGCGTGAAACTTTTTGTTTCTCGCCTTTGTCACCATATATTTTTTTTGCAATGAAAAGAGGTAAATTCACTTTTCTATTCTTCTGTTGTTCGTCCTGGATAATCTTCCAAGGCTTTTCTTAATACTAAAAGTGCACGTTCTAGGTCAGGCTTTTTAAGTACATAAGCAATTCGTACTTGATTAATTCCTGCTCCTGGAGTTGTGTAAAAACCTGCAGCAGGAGCCATCATAACCGTTTCGCCTTCATAATTAAATTCTTCTAGACACCATTTACAGAATTTCTCACTATCATCAACAGGTAGTTTTGCTACTGTATAAAATGCTCCCATTGGTATAGGAGAGTATACTCCTGGAATTCTGTTTAGTCCGTCAATTAGACATTTGCGTCTTTCTACATATTCGTCATATACATCACGATAGTATTCTTCTGGTGCATCTAGTGATGCTTCTGCTACAATTTGACCTATAAGAGGTGGTGACAGGCGAGCCTGACAGAATTTCATAACGGCTTTTCTGACTTCCGCATTCTTGGTTATCAGGGCTCCTATACGAATTCCGCATTCAGAGTATCGTTTTGATACAGAATCAATAAGAATTACGTTATCTTCAATGCCTTCCAAATGGCAAGCACTAATATAGGGAGAACCTGTGTATATATATTCTCGATACACCTCATCCGAGAAAAGATACAAATCGTATTTCTTAACAAGATCACGAATTTGATTCATTTCTCTCCTTGTATAAAGATATCCAGTAGGGTTGTTTGGATTGCAAATCATGATGGCACGTGTGTGCTCATTAATAAGTTCTTCAAATTTTTCAACCTTAGGAAGAGAAAATCCTTCTTCAATTGTAGTTGCAATAGTTCTGATTTTTGCACCGGCACTAATAGCAAAAGCCATGTAATTAGCGTATGCTGGCTCTGGTACAATAATCTCATCTCCTGGATTCAGACAGCTCATGAATGCAAAGAGTACAGCCTCGCTACCACCAGATGTTATAATGATGTCATCAGCAGTTACGTTGATGTCATATTTTTTGTAATAATTTACGAGCTTCTGCCTGTAAGTCAGATTGCCTTGGCTTGGTGAATACTCCAATACCTTGCGGTCTACTGTCTTTAATGCGTCAAGACCACATTGAGGTGTAGGTAAATCAGGCTGACCAATGTTCAGGTGATATACCTTTATACCGCGATTTTTAGCAGCGGCTGCAAGTGGTGCCAATTTTCTGATTGGCGACTCTGGCATTTCTAATCCGCGAACTGATATTTCTGGCATTTTATTCTTTTAATTGTGATGGCTTAATTGCCATTTGTTCTATTTCAAGATGCAAAGATAATAATTTATTTTAAACTAATATAGTTTTGTTATAAATTAATAAACTCGTGGTCCGAAAATTGTAGTACCGACACGCACCATTGTAGAGCCATGTTTGATGGCTATTTTATAGTCATGACTCATACCCCAAGAACGCTCTTTGAATTCTGGGTCGTTTGCGAAGAATTTAGCTTTTATCTCATCAAAGAAACTTGTTGCTATGTCGAACTCTTTTTCTATTAGTGATATTTCTGTTGTATTGCTGGCCATCATCATTAAGCCGCATATTTGAACATTACCCAAATCTTTCCATTCTCCTTTTTCTAACATGTCTCGACAGTCATCAAGCGTTAGTCCGTATTTGGTCTCTTCTTCTGCAATATGCAGTTCTAGCAACACTTTAATGATACGGTCGTTTTTAGCTGCCTGCTTGTTTATTTCCTTTAATAATTTATAGCTATCTACAGCTTCAATCATGGAAATATAAGGAGCAATGTATTTTACTTTGTTAGTTTGTAAATGACCAATAAAATGCCATTCGATGTCTTTGGGAAGTGTTTCTTGTTTTTGCGCTAACTCTTGCTCATGACTTTCCCCGAATATCCTTTGACCTTCATTATATGCGGTCTCAAGATATTCATTGGGATGATATTTGCTGATGGCAACCAATCTTACTTCTTTAGGCAGGTTGCCCAGTACTTCATGTAATTTTTTTGCTACATCAACATTCATATTCTTTATTTTATTCAGTCATTGTTTCTTCAGCAACAGGAGTCTGCTCATACTCAGGAACGTCATTTCTTTCTTCATGCTTTTTTGCAGCATTGTGTTCGAATACATCCATTATCTGAGTTTCCTGTATTGAAGTCATAACATAGTCAATCATGGTACCGCCCATAACTTCGTCTATGTGCTTAACAGCACCAGGCAAGCTGCCTGCCTGAACAAGGTATGTTACAGTAGAGCGCTTTTCTTTTTCTGTCTTTTCGTCAATAGTAATAAACTGCAATTTAGATTTATACCATTTATCGTCTGAGTCTGATTCACTGAAGAAAATTTCTCCGTAAGCAGCCTGTTTGATATCCGTGATTTTAAATTCACCACTTAAATATACCCTCATTTCGTTAATGATAGTGCTTTCTGCCTCTGTAAAACTCAGAGCGTCAACTACATATTGTTCTGTAGTTTTCTTCTGCATACCATCTTCCATTGTCTTTTCGTAACGTATTTTGGTTTCAAACCAAACCGCGGTTCTACTTCTCATATTTTTTATTTTTAGTTTTGTTGAGCAAAAGTAGTAATTAAATCTGAAACCAACAAATTAATATTACGTCTATTTGCATAAAGAAATTCAAATAATTGTGTGTTAACTATTTTTTCACCGTTTAGAGTGCTGATATTAATAATAAATGATTATATTTGCAGTATTGATATTCTGCATTGAGTATATTCGGTGTAGATATTATAATAGTTATTATGTTTAACTTTAATATTAAGTAATTATGACAGAACAAAAGCAAATTTATCGTTGTAATGTCTGTGGAAATATCGTTGAAGTGGTAGAACCTGCAGGTGGAACTTTGACTTGTTGCGGACAGCCAATGGAGCTGTTGAAGGAAAATTCAAAAGATGCAGCATTGGAGAAACATGTTCCTGTTATCGAGAAAATTGAGGGTGGCTACAAAGTTACTGTTGGTGCAGTTGCTCATCCTATGCTTGAGGAACATTATATAATGTGGATAGAACTTCTTGCTGACGACAAGGTTATGCGTCAGTATCTGAAACCTGGTGATAAGCCTGAAGCTGTTTTCATGACAGATGCAAAGAAAGTAATTGCTCGTGAATATTGCAATTTACATGGCTTATGGAAAGCTGAGTAGAGTTTAATAAATTCAATAAATAAACAAGGCAAACGAATATATTATGTTGTTTGCCTTGTTTTTTGTTTTATTTATAAGACATTTTTCAGTTCATCGCCAATTTAGGAAGTTATATTCTTCATAAAAGGGCAGCACTCTACCAGAAAAAGTTTTTTTAATGCCACTAATGTCATAATGTCACAAACCCTTTGTTTATAAGGGCTGAGCGAGTGACATTAAGTGACATTATCGGGGTAAAAGTGACATTAAACCCTAAATTATACCTGTTTTTAGCGTTTTTTTCGCAATTATGCTTTTTGTATAATATGTATTTGTATTTATGGGATTTATAGAATACAAAGACTGGTTTATTGAACAGTAAGAGTAATTCCGAGATCTACTCCATATATAATAAATACGAGAGAATGAATTTGAAGGATGCAAATAGATTTTGAGATTCAGAGTAAAAACTATCACCTAAATTACTTCAACTTTTGGGTAATTAAATTACCTCAACATGTGTGTAATTCAATTACATTAGCATGTGTGTAATCCGATTACCTAAGTGTGTGTGTAATTCAATTACCTCAGCATGTGTGTAATGCGATTACTTAACGTGGGTAATCGGGTTACACAACGTGAACAACTCAATTACCCACGTTAGGTAATTGAATTGCCTAACGTGAAAAAAGGTATTACCTGACGCAGGCAAACAAATGATTATCAATAAAACTACAAGAATAGAATTGATGACAATTATCACTATTATTGCACTTAAGTTCTGAGATAAAAAACTAAGTATATAGCGATATATAGCGCATATAATGACGAGTACAGACCATTATAAACAAAAAAGTGTCTATTCATGCACTGCATATTTTGTGAAAAATCGCCAAAAACAGGTAAGATTTGCAGTTTAATGTCACTTTTACCCCGATAATGTCACTTAATGTCACTCGCTAAAGCCCGATAAACACAGGGTTTGTGACATTATGACATTAGTGACATTAAAAAAACTTTTTCTGGTAGAGAATAAGCTCTAAGGTTATTTATGGAAGAGAATCCTCTATAAATAACCTTGGCTTTATGTAGTTATATACTCACTCTATTATAATGTTGCTCCTTTAATTATCAAAAGTACATGGAAGACTCAGTAGCTGATAGAATAAAGTTTTGGCTATTCTTATATGTCCAGCATCATTTGGATGTAATCTATCAGTATTCTGATCATGGAAATATTGTGAAAACTCATCAAGTACAGGATAAAGTCCACAGGTAGAATTTAGATCTATAACAGGTAGGGCCCATATATTCCCAGCTTCTTTTACAGAGTTTACATAGCGATCAAGATATTCACCACATTCATTTTGGTATTCCTCGGTTGGCTGTATATTTTTGTCGTTAAAATTAGCGACAGCTCTATGAATAGGTGTAAGCATGACTATCTGTTTCGTAGGGAACATCTTTTTAAGTGTGCTTAGTGCAATATTTATACGTCCACAATAAGTACTATCATTCATTACCATAGTTCGTTTCATGCGTGTGACCACAGCTTTAGGTTTATGTATAGCAGCTAATACTTGTGTACTGTCTTCAGTAAACCACTTTCCAATAGGAACGCCTGCATTATAGTCATTAGTACCAATGAAAATTATAATTGCGTCAAAGTCATTACCATGTTCTTTTTTCAATTGCTCTGCTTGTCTAGGAATGTCATTCCATTGTCTTCCACTTACAGCATACACATACGGCGTTACGCCTAGCATTTCTTGTAAATAAGCCCAATAGTGCTTTTTAGCACCTTTATTTTTAGGGTCTGTGATTGAGTCTCCAAGATACGCAACTCGTTTACCTTGCCATGGATGTTGAACTTTTGTTGCTGTAATACCAGGTATGGTAACCATTATACATAGAAAAAAACAAAATATTTTTTTGATCATAATTTGTTGGTTAGTTAAATTTAATATGTTGTTATGTTTTTATTAATTATTGCATTGCTTAATTATCTTCACTAACGATTTTGTCTTTGTGTCAAGAGGTAACCCCCCGATACATGAAAACTGATATTTGAATTAAAAAATAACTGTTCAATTTAGACATTTTTCGCTTATGAACCAGTGTCATAGTTAATCAATGTTCTTTTTCAAGTTGTTAATAGCAGTTTTAATATATTTTTCCTTATCTTTTTTGACTTCCTTCAATATTGCTTTTCTGTCGGTTGGTAAATCGTAATACTTTTCAGCCCACAAACTAATTTCTATCATTAAAGGTAATAAATCAATTCCTTTTTGTGTTAGTTTGTACAATACTTTAGCTTTGCTGTCAGGATGATCTGATTTCGTTATAATTCCATTATCTTCTAGTGTTTGTAGCCTAGAAGCTAAAATGTTGGTCGAAATTTTTTCGTCTGATTTTAAAAAATCGCCATATGTACATTGTTTTGCGGACATTAAATCCCTAACAATGAGTAGTGACCACTTATCTCCCCAAACTTCAAGGGAACAACTAATTGGGCAATTTGACCTTTTTTTACTATCTAACATAAATTATTCTTTAAATTACTTGCAAAATGAAAGTTATTTTGTATATTTGCACTTGTTAATCGCAAGCAAAATTACAACTTTTTTTTAAAAATAAAGATGAAAACTACAGAAAATACAATTTTTATTAGCGGCGGAAGTGCAGGCATAGGTCTTGCAATTGCCCAAAAATTTAGTGCATTAGGCAATAAAGTTATCATTAATGGACGGAATACTGAACGACTTGAAAAAGCATTAGCAAAGCTTTCAAATGCAGTTGCTATTCAAGGAGATTTATCTGTTGAGGCAGATAGAATTCGTATTGCGGAAGATTTAAAAGCTAATCATCCCGACGTCAATATGATTATTAATAATGCTGGTGCAGCATTTGGCTATTTATTGAGTGAAACAACCAATGCACACAAAAAAGCTGAAATTGAGATGAATACTAATTATTTAGCCATCATCCATTTTACAGAATTGATGTTACCGCATCTGCTAACAAAGGATGTGGCTGCAATTGTAAATGTGTCTTCACTTGCTGTGTTTGGTAGTCATAAGTTCTTACCGACCTATGGAGCAACAAAAGCAGCGCTTCATTCCTATACAGTTGCCTTGAGAATGACTTATGAAGATACAAAAAATCTACAGGTATACGAAATCTACCCACCATTAGTAAATACTGCGTTCTCTGCAGAAATAGGTGGGGAAAATGGTATTCCTCCTGAAGAAGTTGCAGACGAATTTCTTATTGCTCTTGAAAACAATCAATTTGAGGTACCAGTGGGTGAAACGAAAAAGTATGCTGCTGCAGTCGCTGAAGCTATATCAAAAATATCGTAGATGCGTAGTCTTTTCATTCCGTATCACTAATTCAAAAAATACAATAAAAAGTTAATTATAAGCGATATGAAAGCATATATTATATCAAAGTATAGTAAAAATGAAAAGCTCCAATTAGTTGATGTACCCAAACCTGATATTGGAGAAAATCAGATTTTGGTAGAAATTCGTGCAACAGGTATCAATCAGTTAGATAACAAGTTGAAGTATGGAGAGTTTAAACTGTTGTTGCCCTATAAATTTCCATTGATTTTGGGACATGACTTTTCAGGAGTCGTAACAAAAATAGGATCAAAAGTTCATCGTTTTAAAGTAGGTGATGAAGTATTTGCTCGTCCTGCCGATTTTCATATTGGTACATTTGCAGAATACATCGCAGTCAATGAAAACGATGTTGCTTTGAAACCACAAAACCTTTCAATGGAAGAAGCGGCTTCTGTTCCGTTGGTCGCACTAACAGTTTGGCAAGCATTTGTTGGACAAGCAAAACTTGAAAAAGGTCAAAAAGTGTTTATACAGGCTGGTTCTGGTGGTGTCGGCATCATTGCTATTCAATTGGCAAAATATATGGGTGCAACCGTTGCTACTACTGCAAGTGCAAGTAGTTTTGATTTAGTAAAAAGTTTAGGAGCTGATGTTGTTATAGATTATAAAACTCAAGATTTTGAAACAATACTAAAAGATTATGATTTAGTGTTGAACAGCCAAGACGAAAGAACTTTAAATAAATCTTTGCGCATATTAAAACCTGGTGGAAAAGTTGTTTCAATTTCAGGTCCACCAGATACAACTTTTGCTAAAGAACTAAATTTGTCTTGGTTTATGAAAATCATAATTTCAGTTTTGAGTAGGAAAGTGAGAAAACAAGCCAAATTGCGCAACGTTGATTATTCCTTTTTGTTTATGCAAGCTAATGGTAAACAATTGTCTAAAATTGGGAAGTTAATAGAAACAGATATAATCAAACCTGTTGTTGATAAAGTTTTCCCGTTTGAAGAAATTAATGAAGCAATGTCTTACGTTGCAAGTGGCCACGCCAAAGGCAAAGTAGTTGTTAAGGTTAGATAGTTTTAGATGTTAGTTTATATGAATTAAAAAAAGATAGATTTCAGTCTTATGTATGGCAATAGAAATTTCTTTCATGTTGTCAAGACTGAAATCTATCTTTATAAATTGAAGCTTATTTTTTAGATTAATATGCGAACAAAGGATAATCCTTCATTGTTGCATTAACCTTTTCTCTAACTCTAGCAATAACTTTATCGTTTTCAGGATCGTTAAGAACCTCTTCGATCAGTTCTGCAATAAGATGCATCATATCTTCTTTTGCACCACGTGTTGTCATGGCTGCTGAACCAAGACGAATACCAGATGTCAGGAAGGCTGATCTTGAATCAAATGGTACCATATTTTTGTTTGCTGTGATATCTGCTGCAACAAGCGCATTCTCTGCAACCTTACCTGTAAGATCTGGATATTTAGAACGCAAGTCTACAAGCATAGAGTGGTTGTCTGTACCACCACTTACAATGCCAAAACCACGTTGTATCAAGTCATCAGCAAGGGTTGCTGCATTTTTCTTAACCTGTATGGCATAATCTTTCCATGAAGGTTGAAGGTTCTCACCGAAGGCAACAGCTTTGGCTGCGATAACATGTTCGAGAGGACCACCTTGTGTTCCTGGGAATACGGCAGAATTAAGAAGCATACTCATCTTCTTCAATTCACCTTTCTTATTTGTCAGTCCCCATGGATTATCAAAATCTTTACCCATTAAAATGATACCACCACGAGGGCCACGAAGAGTCTTATGAGTAGTACTTGTTACGATATGAGCATATTTGACAGGGTTTTCAAGTATTCCGGCAGCTATAAGACCTGCAGGATGTGCCATGTCAATCATTAATAATGCACCAACTTCATCAGCAATTTTGCGCATGCGTGCATAATCCCATTCGCGACTATATGCAGAACCACCACCAATAATCAATTTTGGCTTGTTCTCAATAGCCAGTTTTTCCATTTCATCATAATCAACACGACCTGTTTCCTTGTTAAGATTATAACCGATAGGATTATAAAGAATACCTGAAGTATTTACATGACTACCATGTGATAAGTGACCGCCGTGATCAAGGTTCAAACCCATAAATGTATCACCAGGTTTCAATACAGCCAACAAAACGGCAGCGTTGGCTTGTGCTCCAGAATGAGGCTGAACATTAGCAAATTCAGCTCCAAATATTTCCTTTACGCGTTCACGTGCCAGATCTTCAACCTGGTCAACAACTTGACAACCACCGTAATAGCGTTTACCAGGTAGTCCTTCTGCGTACTTGTTAGTCAGGTATGATCCCATAGCTGCCATAACTTCATCACTAACAAAGTTTTCAGATGCTATAAGCTCCATACCTTTCAGCTGACGCTGATGTTCTTTCTCAATAAGGTTGAAAATCTCCAGATCTCTTTCCATCGTGTTAAAATGTTATTTTGTAGTTAATAATCTTTTTATCTTAATAATACGTGCAAAATTACGCAATTTTCTTTTAATTACAAAGTTTTTGCTAGCAAAGTTTTACATTAGCAATATCTTGCTCCTTGTCGCAATAATGACATTTCAGCACTCCATGCTCTTTATCAACCACGTTGAAGTAGGTCTGCATTGGTTCGTTGTTGGTGATGCATTTTGGATTATTACATTTCACAATACCATGAAGTTCGTCAGGAGTTTCAACGGTTTTTTTCTCAACTACTTCATAATCTTTGATAACATTCAATACTATTTTTGGAGCTACGACGCTAAGTCTACTTATTTCCTCATCACTGAAAAATTTATTAGTGATCTTAATTATACCTTTTCGTCCAATTTTTTTAGACGGTAGGTTATAACCAATAGTGACAGGGGTATCTGATTCTCTTAAACCAAGAAGGTCAACAACCTGATAAGTTTTTTCGGCGGGAATATGATCTATCACTGTTCCATTTTCAATTGCCGAAACCAGCATTTCTTTTTTTCCCATAATTAATACTTGGATTTGATAATGGTTTTGTCGTTTATAATGTCATCGAGAGTAATTCCCAAGCAATAGCTGAAAATAGCTTCGCGTGCATACAGTCCGTTCTGGGCTTGCTGAATATAATATGCATGTGGATTGTCATCAACATCGTATGCAATTTCATTTACACGTGGGAGTGGATGTAGAATTTTCATGTTTTCCTTAGCCATTCCTAGCATATCATTTTGTAGAATATAAACGTCTTTAACATGTTCATATTCCATAAGATCAGAAAATCTTTCTTTTTGTACGCGTGTCATATATAATATGTCTGCGTCTGCAATGACCTTATCATTGAATTCCGTATGTTCCTGAAATTTTATGCCATATTGATTGCAATACAATTTGTATTCCTGTGGCATGGCAAGTTCAGCTGGTGCAATAAAATGAAAAGTGGGATTGAAATGGCGCATAGCCATAATTAAAGAATGAACAGTACGACCGTATTTTAAGTCGCCTACAAGATAAATATTTAGATTTTCTAGTGTTCCTTGTGTTTTGTAGATAGAGTAGAGGTCAAGTAGACATTGTGAAGGATGCATATGAGCACCGTCTCCTGCGTTGATAATAGGTACTGGGGCTATTTCTGATGCATATTGTGCCGCGCCCTCAATGTAATGCCGCATCGCTATGACGTCTGCATAATTACTTACCATAAGAATGGTGTCTTTTAACGTCTCGCCTTTGGAGACACTCGAGGCTTTTGCATCACTAAAGCCAATCACTCGTGCTCCAAGTCTATTGGCAGCGGTTTCAAAACTAAGTCTTGTTCGAGTTGAAGGTTCGTAGAAAAGAGTGGCAACTACCTTTCCCTTCAGCAAATCCCGGTTAGGATGTTTTTCGAACTCTTGCGCCATTTGAATAAGATACATTATTTCATCTTTATTCAAATCGGCAATCGTTACAAAATTATGCTTTTTCATCTATAATTTGATTGATTGATCCGAATTCGAGTTCAAAGTTAATCATAAATTCTGATTTATGTGCTATATTTGCTAGAAAAGTTGTATTTTTGCTGAAAATTAAACATAATGAGAAAGTCTTTCATTCATTTCTTATGGGCAGTTCTTATATTCTTAATTCTAGGAACTGCACTTGGATTTACAGCTATCTGGAATGGCTGGATTGGTTATATGCCTCCTGTTGAGGACCTTCAAAATCCTATAAACCGTTTTGCCACACAGGTGTATTCATCTGATGGTAAGGTTATGGGTACATATAATTTCAATAAAGAGAATCGTATCGTTATTCCTTATAGCAAGATATCGAAACATCTTGTAGATGCGCTCGTTGCAACAGAGGATTCACGCTTTTATGATCATAGTGGTATTGATTTTTTTGCTTTAGGAAGAGCTATTATAAAAAGAGGGATGTTTGGTCAGGCATCTGCCGGAGGTGGTTCTACGATAACACAGCAATTAGCAAAACAACTTTATTCAGAGCAGGCTCACAATTCACTTGAACGTATTTTTCAAAAACCTATAGAGTGGGTAATTGCGGTTAAGTTGGAACGTAATTATACTAAGGAAGAGATAATAGCCTTATATCTTAATTATTTTGATTTTTTGCATAATGCAGTCGGTATTAAGACAGCAGCTAATACCTATTTTAATAAAGAGGCTAAAAATCTTGATGTTGTCGAGTCGGCAATGTTGATAGGTCTTTGTAAGAATCCATCTTTGTTTAATCCTGTGCGTTACCCTGAAAGAGCAAAAGAACGTAGAAACGTCGTGTTGGGACAGATGGAAAAAGCTGGATATCTGACGCATTCAGAATATGAGCAGTATTGTGACACTCCATTGGTATTAGATTTTCATCGTACCGATCATAAGGACGGAGAAGCTACTTATTTCAGAGAATTTCTTCGCCAGTACATGATGGCTACTAAACCTGAAATATCAAATTATCCTTCTTGGAAAAAGGCGCAATATACGATTGATTCCATTACTTGGGTTTCAGATCCATTGTATGGATGGTGTAACAAGAACTTTAAAAAAGACGGTAAGCCATATAATATATATACTGATGGCTTGAAAGTATACACAACGGTAGACAGTAGAATGCAGAAATATGCAGAAGAGGCCGTGTATGGTCATGTGGCTAAATTCCTTCAACCAGCATTTAACAAAGAAAATAAAGCTAAGCGCAATGCTCCGTTTACAGAAGATCTAACATACGATCAACTTCGTTCGATTCTTACAAGAAACATTCGTCAGAGTGAACGCTATCGCAGTATGCGAGCCAGTGGTATGAATGATTCTGAAATTAGAAAAGCTTTTAATAGACCTGTTGACATGACTATATTTACCTATCATGGAGATATTGATACAGTTATGACTCCAATGGACTCTATAAAGTATTATAAGAGTTTTCTTCGTGCTGGTTTTATGAGTATGGAACCAAAAACTGGTGCTGTAAAGGCTTATGTTGGTGGACTTGACTACAATCATTTCATGTATGATATGGTTACTGGCGGTAGAAGACAGGTTGGTTCTACAATAAAACCATTTTTATATGCATTGGCTATGGAAAATGGTTTTTCTCCATGCGATAAAGCACCTAATAGACAGCAGACATATATTGTTGCTGGTCAGCCATGGACTCCTCGCAATGCATCACATGCACGATATGGACAGATGGTAACTTTGAAATGGGGACTTGCACAAAGTAATAACTGGATTTCGGCTTACCTTATGAGTAAATTAAATCCTAGTCAATTTGTGTCTACTCTGCACGAATTCGGTATAAACAATCCTGATATACATCCATCTATGTCTTTGTGCTTAGGTCCATGTGATGTTAGTGTTGAGGAAATGGTTAGTGCATATACTACTTTTGCTAATCATGGTATAAGAACCTCACCAATGTTTGTAACAAAGATAGAAGATAATGAGGGTAATGTTATTTCGACTTTCCAACCTCGTATGAATGAGGTAATTAGTGCAGAGAGTGCTAATAAAATGTTAGTGCTTCTGCAGGGAGTAATTGATGGAGGTACTGGTGGTCGTATCCGTTATAAATATCACCTTGAAGGCGAAATCGGTGGAAAGACTGGTACAACTAATAAAAATAGTGACGCTTGGTTTATGGGATTCACCCCACAACTTGTATCAGGCGTTTGGGTAGGAGGTGAAGACCGTGATATCCATTTTGATAATATGTCTATGGGACAAGGTGCAACAATGGCTTTGCCAATTTGGGCATATTATATGCGAAAGGTTTATCGAGACATATCTCTTGGTTATAGTGATAAGGCAACGTTTGGATTGCCTGCTAATTTCGACCCTTGTCTAAAAGAGGATAATGGTTATGGTGATGATCAAATAGACGAAGTATATGAGTAGAATATTTTTTGCAGTTTGTCTTTTTCTGTGCAGTAATAGCATTTCTGCACAAAATAAGGATAATCCATTGCGTGATAGTTTGCGCATGGCATCTCAAGACTTGAGTTTTCATCCTGATAGTGTGGATTTGAGGTTGAAAAAAGCCTCATGGAATATCCAGTTGCATGAATGGAATTATGCAAAGGATGAGTATGATATCATACTGAAATTTAATCCAAGGAATCTTTCGGCTTTGCTATATCGGGCTTATGTTAATGTACAACTGTTAAGATATAATTTTGCTAGACTTGATTATCAGAATTTATTGAGTATAGTTCCTGGTAATTTTGAGGCACAGTTGGGATTGGCTTTACTCAATGAAAAGGATAAGCATTATACAGAGGCTTATGATGGGATGAATCATTTAATCAGTCAATATCCAGATAGTGCTGTTGCTTATGCTGCACGTGCCAATATTGAATTTGAGCGTAAAATGTATGATTTAGCTGAGGATGATTATTCAAAAGCTATTAGTCTTGATAATGATAATAAAGATTATTTGCTTAATCGTGCGAATATTTATATTCTAAAGAAGAAAAAAGATTTCGCTATTGCCGATTTGGATAGAATAGTACGTCTTGGTAGTCCACGAGCATCCATTAAAGACTATTACCTAAAGGCATATAAAATTAAATAGAATACATATAATATAATAAGGTTATGAAAATACTAAATCCCTCTTTTGAGATATGGCAACAAGAAAATGGACTTGCTGGTGTATATAAACTGATTGAAAAGGCAGGAAGAGTGTGTTATAAAAGTGAAAAGAATACTACTGAGACCTCTGCCAAACCGTTTGTTGATCGCATGATTGCGTCTCAGCATACAGCAATGCTTGAACATGGTACAGTGTATCTTACTGCTCCAAAGGATACAATTTATGATAAATATAACTACAACCGTTTTTCTGTTGCATCAACTGATGACAAAAATGATTATGTGACAACAAACCTTCGTGCCATTGTTGAAAATGAATGGTTGAATGATTTGAAATTCATCTCTGATCCGAGTCAAAATCACGAAATGCGTATTACGGTTCATTTTACTACACAGGTAGCAATTACGCGTGAGTTTAATCGCCATCGTGCTAATTCAATGGCAGAACAGTCTACACGCTATTGCAATTATACTAAAGATAAATTTGGAAGTGAAATATCAGTGAATGTTCCTAAATGGATTAAAGATGATTCCGATTTTGATAATGTTTCCTCACAGGCAGATATGGAACTTTTCAAGCAACTTTGCAATGATATAGTAACAGAGAAAGACAAGTCATGGAATGCAATCAATAATTGGTTGTTTGCCAATCTTGCTGCAGAATTCTCTTATATGAATCTTATTGCGATGGGAAAGAAGCCCCAGGAGGCTAGGGTTGTATTACCATTAGATACAAATACTGAACTTGTCCATACAGCTTTCTTGAAAGATTGGAAACATTTCTTTGATCTGCGTGCTGTTGGTACAACTGGTGAGCCTCATCCAGATGCAAAAGCGATAGCAATGCCGCTATATGATGAATTTAAGAAACTTGGTCTTATTAAGTAATGAATAAAAAAATGGGAAACATCAAAGATGTCTCCCATTTTTATGATATATTATTCTTGTTATTCGAAGTAGTAAAGGAATGTAGCCTCACCTTCAAGAGCAGGCTTCTTTTCTCCTTCTATCTCAATTTTAAATCCTATCTGAGTTTTGCATATACCTCTTAAATTCTCAATTGCGTCAAGTTTTGTTACAAGTCTTACTTTGCTTCCTGTGATTACAGGTTTTCCAAAGCGCATCTTGTCCATACCATAGTTCACCATCATCTTAAGATTGTTAACCTCAATAATCTGGTTCCACATGTATGGTAGCAATGATAATGTAAGATATCCATGGGCGATAGTGCTTTTGTATGGACTTTCTGCTTTGGCACGCTCTGCGTCAACATGAATCCATTGGTGATCCAATGTTGCGTCTGCAAACTTATTTATGCGGTCCTGATCAACCAATAACCACTCTGATATACCAAGTTGTTCACCTAAGTGAGACGCAAACTCATCATATGAATTAACTACTAATTTTGCCATTTCCTTTATTAATCTAGATTTAAACTCTTCTTTATTGCTGCAACTTTTTCAGAACTCTTTTCATCAAGAGTATTGTATTCAGATGCTGACTTCATTGTTCCCTTAATTTCAAGATAGAACTTGATTTTTGGTTCAGTTCCTGAAGGACGAACGCTTACCTTTGTGTCATCATCACAGAACCACTGAAGTACATTGCTTGTATCAGGCATATCTAGCTTAGTCTTCTTGCTATCAGCAGTTGTAGCTTCCAAGCTCTGGAAATCCTTAACTAGTATAACCTTGCTTCCACCCAATTCCTTAGGAGGATTGTTGCGGAAATCAGTCATCATTTGCTTGATTTCGTCTGCACCTGTCTTTCCTGGACGTACAACATTTACAGTAAACTCTTTAGAGAAACCATATTCCAAATAGATGTCCATCAATATGTCGTAAAGAGTCTTGCCTTGATTTTTAGCCCATGCGCAAATCTCTGCCAACAAACTCATTGCTGACACTGCGTCCTTATCACGAACAAAGTCTTGAGCAAGGAATCCGTAGCTTTCTTCACCACCACCGATATATTTCTGTTTGCCTTCTGAAATACGAATTTCACGAGCAATCCACTTAAAGCCAGTGTAGCAGTCACGCATCTCAATGCTAGCCTTATCAGCAACTTTCTTTATAACTTCTGTAGTTACAATAGTTTTTACGATGAAATCAGTAGGCTTTAGTAAACCCTTAGCTTTACGATTTGTGATGATATAATAAAGGAACAACAGACAAGTTTGGTTACCATTGATAAGTACCCATTCTCCCTTGTCGTTTTTACAAGCCATACCTACGCGGTCTGCGTCTGGATCGCTTGCCATAACGATATCTGCATCAAGTTCTTTTGCATCACGCAGTGCCAAAGTAAGTGCCTCGCCATTTTCTGGATTAGGACTTACTACAGTTGGGAAATTACCATCTTTAACCATTTGCTCTTTCACGCAATGTACGTTGTCAAAGCCCCATAATTTCAACGAACGTGGGATAGACATCATACCTGTACCGTGAAGTGGAGTGTAGACTATCTTTAAGTCGTGTTGTTTCTTGATAACTTCAGGATCAATACTAAGAGTATGAATCTCGTCAAGATAAAGCTTATCAATGTCTTCGCCGATAATCTGAATAAGTTGTTTATTGCCTGTGAATTTTACATCTTCAACCTTAACATTATTAACCTCATCAATAATACCTGTGTCATGTGGTGCCAAAACCTGAGCTCCATCTTCCCAATATGCTTTGTAACCATTGTACTCCTTTGGGTTATGGCTTGCTGTGATATTTACACCAGCCTGACATCCTAGGTGACGTATTGCAAAAGAACACTCTGGAGTAGGACGCATATCATCAAAAAGATATACTTTTATGTCATTTGCTGAGAATATATCAGCAACAGTTTCTGCGAACTTGCGGCTGTTATTACGACAGTCGTGACATACAACAACTGCAATGTCGTTCTTTCCCTTGAAATTTTTCTTCAGATAGTTGGCAAAACCTTGTGTTGCCATACCTACAGTATAAATGTTCATGCGGTTAGAACCAGCTCCCATGATACCACGTAGACCGCCTGTTCCGAATTCCAAATCCTTGTAAAAACTTTCTATAAGTTCGGTTTTGTCCTCGGCTGCAAGTTTTGATTCAACTTCCTTGCGTGTCTCTTCGTCAAAGGATGGTGTTAACCATTGTTTAGCCTTTGTTTCACATTGTGAAATTAGTTGTGCGTTATTTGCCATAAGTTATATATGAGTTATTTATATCTATATGCAAAGATAGTGCAAATCGAAGACAATACAAAATAAATTTATTTATTTTTATTGTTGGGGCGTAGCTTAGCTTATTTTTTATTTTATTTATTGTAACTTTGCACTCAGAGAACAATTCAATTAATAAAATTATGTATTTTACAGGAATTATCATAGCTATAATGACTTTCTTTATTATAGGGATTTTTCATCCTATAGTAATCAAGACTGAATATTATTTTGGAACTCGCCCTTGGTGGTTGTTCCTCGTTACTGGTATCGTGTCTGTTGTTGGCTCTTTATGTGTTGATAATGTTATATTGTCATCAATATTCGGAGTGCTTGGAGCTACACTTTTGTGGAGTATCGGAGAACTTTTTGAACAGAAGAAAAGAGTAGAGAAGGGATGGTTTCCAAAAAATCCAAATAAGAAATGAAGACAACATTAATATTGATTGGTAAAACTGTCAACAAACATTTCGTTGCTAACATTAATGATTATAGTGAGCGCATTTCTCATTATATGCCTTTTGATATTAATGTTATTCCCGAAATTAAAAACACGAAGAATCTAACAGAACAACAGCAGAAAGATCGCGAAGGTGAGTTGATTTTGAAGGCAATTGCACCTTCTGATACGGTTGTCATACTTGACGAGCATGGTGATAATTTTCGTTCTGTTGAGTTTGCAGACTGGCTACAAAAAAAGCAGAATACAGCTCGTAGGCTTGTATTTGTTGTTGGCGGACCTTATGGTTTTTCGCAAGCTGTATATGATCGTGCAAATGAGAAAATATCGCTTTCAAAAATGACATTCAGTCACCAAATGGTGCGTGTCGTTTTTACGGAGCAAATTTATCGTGCATGTACTATTATTAAAGGAGAACCTTATCATCACGAATAGGGCTCTCATTTAATTATGTATTAATTCTTTATTTTAAGAGAATAATGCCCTGCATTAAATTCCATTTGCATTATCCGTTTTTCTGTCATCTTTTGTGTTAGGTCTAGTGCGACATGTCCCATGGTTCTTCTTAGATTTAGTTCTACGCATGGATGTATCTTACCACCATTTAAAACCATCATATCGATGCCGAATGGTCCAGAATATATACCTTTAAGTTTGTCTTTCATAATAAGTGAAATCGCATTCCTTATTTCGATCAGAATGTCTGCATTTATATATCTTGATAGCAATTCTTCTTTTTCATCTTCCGGTGCAAGGATATTACCCATATAAGCGCCGTTTGATGTGCTGAAAACGGATAGTCCTAAATATTCAATTTCGCCATTTACATGAGCCGTGAATTCCATTCCAAAATCTCGTATCTTGTTGTAATAAGGCTCAACCATGACTAGTCCTTGTTTTCTTATTACATTTTTAATCCATCCTTCCAGATGGTCGTTTATTCCTTCGTTTTGAAGGTCTAAATATCTTAATCCACGACCACTACTACTCCAAGGAGCTTTTAACACGTATTGATAGGCTAGGCCGTTATCACTGTTATCCAATATATCTATTAGATTGTTGTAGTCGTTCACCGCTACAGATTCACCTATACATGTTTTGTCACAGTCTAATAAAGTTTGTAATAAGTTTTTTGAAGCCCATTTCCTCCCACTTATCTCGCGCACTTTTTCAAGCTGTTTGTCATTGGGCATAATGTCATCCAACTTTCCTTCAGAAGCAACGCTTAATTTATATTTTATAGTCTTGTCCCATCCCCATGGTAATACTTCAAGCTTTTCTTTATCTATTTTGTGTAAATCAGTCCAATCAATATACTTTACGTTTTGTAGATAGCTCTTGCTGCTATTGCTTTGAATTGCATAACGAGAGTCATCAACAAGTACATAATCGGATTTATCTGCCCATAAAGCAGGAATAAATCCAAGGTCCATCTGCATTTGTCTTACTGCATGTGGAGCAGTCATCTTTTCGTCGTTGCTAGCCAGAGCTATGTCATGCCCAGGATTGAATATGTGCAACTTCATCATATTCTATTTTCTTCATCATTCAGACGCATTGTTCCAGCCCTTTTAATGATGTCCTTTACTACTTCTCCGCCTATAATCAAACCTGCAGCTGCTGGAACCCATGCGTTACTTGCCGGAATAGTTCTTCTTTCGGTACATTTTCTCATGTCCTTGTCTGGACAGATGCAATGGAATCTACAACTTATGTTTGGATCGTCTATTGGCGTTAACGGCTGTTCCTCGCTATACACGACTTTAAGTTTTGGAATATGAAGTTGTTTAAGTTTCTTTCTGATAACTTTTGCCAATGGGTCCATTTTTGTTTTATTGATATCAGCTATTTTAAAAGCAGTAGCGTCAAGTTTGTTTGCCGCACCCATGCAAGATATTATTGGTATATTCAATTTGTGACAACGCTTTATCAGTTCTAGTTTAGCACTTACCGTGTCAATACAGTCAACAACATAATTAAACTGACTCAAGTCTATCGAATCTGCATTTTGTGGCAGATAAAACATCTGATACTTGTTTACAACGCATTTCTTATTAATATCATGAATACGCTCTTCAGCCAAGTCAACCTTATATTTACCAACAGTTGAGAGTAGTGCGTAGATTTGTCTGTTTACATTTGTCAAGCATACTCTGTCATCGTCAAAAACATCAAGTTGTCCAACACCGCTTCGTGCTAGTACCTCTACTGTGTATCCACCAACACCACCTATTCCAAAAACGGCGACACGCGATTCTTTAAGTGTTTCTATCGCTTCTTTTCCCAACAATAATTGGGTACGTGAAAATTGATTTTGCATTTATACTAATATCTACTTTTTCTAAATTTTTGCAAAGGTAATGAATTTCGCAAATTAAGCACATATTTTTTATTTTTTATTTTTAAAACAAAATGTGTTGTTGTGAAAACAAATGGATTTTATTTAACTTGCCGACTATCAAGGAATTGAAACTCCGATACTTGTATATAGGAAAGTTTATGTTCTCGTATAAGGGTGTGTAAGTTTATTAATGAATGCAATATGTTATTATAAGATAGGCTGTGCTTCGAAAAACAAAGAAAAAAATGATTTTCCTTTGCTTTTCCACTCGTTTGCACTATCTTTGCAAAAGAATTACGTAATTATGGGAATTTTCGGACTTTTTAATAAAAAGAAAAAAGAGACTCTTGATAAGGGACTCGAGAAAACTAAAGAGAGTGTTTTTAGTAAGCTGACTCGTGCTGTAGCCGGTAAATCTAAGGTTGATGATGAAGTACTTGATAATTTGGAAGAAGTACTGATTACTAGTGATGTAGGTGTTGATACAACATTGAAAATCATTGGACGAATAGAAGAAAGGGTAGCGCGGGATAAATATGTTTCAACTTCTGAACTCAATGATATATTGCGTGAAGAGATTGCGGCTTTATTAGCTGAAAATAATACAGATGATAATGACAGCTGGGATTTACCGGCTGATCATAAACCATATGTGATACTTGTTGTAGGTGTAAACGGAGTTGGAAAAACAACTACTATCGGTAAATTGGCTTACCAATTTAAGAATGCTGGTAAGAAAGTTTATATTGGAGCTGCTGACACATTCCGTGCTGCAGCCGTTGAACAAATTTCTATATGGGGCGAGCGTGCGGGTGTTCCTGTAATTAAGCAACAAATGGGCTCAGACCCAGCTAGTGTGGCTTTTGATACTCTTCAAAGCGCAAAGGCTAATGGGGCTGATGTCGTAATTATAGACACCGCCGGTCGTTTGCACAATAAACTAGGACTAATGAACGAGTTGAAGAAGATTAAGGATGTGATGAAGAAAGTTCTTCCTGAAGCTCCTGATGAAGTTATGCTCGTTTTAGATGGTAGTACTGGACAGAATGCCTTTGAACAGGCTAAACAATTCTCAGCAGTTACGAATATTACAAGTCTTGCAATTACAAAACTTGACGGTACAGCAAAGGGCGGTGTCGTTATCGGTATCAGCGATCAGTTGAAAGTGCCGGTTAAATATATCGGACTTGGCGAACAAATGGAAGACTTGCAGTTATTTAACCGCAAGGAATTCGTAGACTCATTGTTTGCCTAAATCAATTGAAACATTTACATGAAGAAAAATCAGATAGATATAATTACAATGGGCTGTTCTAAGAATCTCGTTGATAGCGAACTTCTTATGAAACAGTTTGAAGCAAATGGTTATCATTGTGTTCATGACAGTAAACGTCCTGAAGGGGAGATAGCTGTTATAAATACATGCGGATTTATAGAAACTGCTAAAGAGGAAAGTATCAATACGATACTTGAGTTTGTTAAAGCTAAAGAGGATGGCCGGTTAAATAAACTTTATGTCATGGGATGTTTGTCTCAAAGATATAAGGACGAACTGGAAAAAGAAATTCCTGAGGTTGATAAATTCTATGGTAAGTTTAATTATAAGCAACTACTTTCAGATCTAGGAAAAGCTGAAGTAGCTTCTTGTAGTGGCAGGCGTCATCTTACAACTCCACACCATTATGCTTATCTTAAAATAGCAGAAGGTTGTGACAGACATTGTGCATATTGTGCTATTCCTATTATTACTGGCAAGCATGTTAGCCGTCCTAAAGATGAGATATTGCAGGAGGTTAAGGAAATGGTAGCCGATGGAGTTAAGGAATTCCAGATTATCGCTCAAGAACTAACTTATTATGGAGTAGATATAGACGGACATAGACATATTGCGGACTTGATAAGCGATATGGCCGATATAACTGGCGTAAAATGGATTCGTCTGCATTATGCTTATCCTAATCAGTTTCCTCTAGATATATTGGATGTAATTCGTGAAAAACCAAACGTATGTAATTATCTTGATATAGCCTTGCAGCATATTTCTAACAAAGTGCTAGATGCAATGCATCGTAATGTAAGTAAGGAGGAAACAATGGAACTGATCACTAAGATACGTGAGTCAGTGCCAGGTATTCACATCCGTACAACATTGATGGTTGGATTCCCTGGAGAAACAGAAGAAGACTTTGAAGAATTAGTAGATTTTGTGAAGTGGGCTCGTTTTGAACGTATGGGGGCTTTCGCCTATTCTGAGGAGGAAGGCACATATAGCGCAGAACATTGTGAAGACGATGTTCCAGAAGATGTAAAGCAAAGCCGTCTTGACACTCTTATGGCTGTTCAGCAGGATATAAGCGCAGAAATTGAAGCAGAAAAGGTCGGACAGGTGATGAAAGTCATTATTGATCGCAAAGAAGGTGAATACTATATTGGTAGAACAGAATATTGTTCTCCTGAAGTTGATCCTGAAGTGCTCATAAAAGTTGCTGACAAGAAGCTGCGTGTGGGATGTTTCTATAATGCCAAGATAACGTCAAGTGAGGAATTTGACCTTTATGGAGAAATAGTATAAATCAACATGAACAACAAGGAATTTATTGCAGAATTAGCGCAACGCAGCGGTTACACACAAGCTGATACTCAGAAGCTTGTAAATACAGTAATTGCCAGTATGGGGGATGCCTTTGAAGGAGGTGAAAACGTCTCATTGGCAGGTTTTGGTTCCTTTGAAGTGAAGAAGCGCATGGAACGAGTCGTGGTTAATCCTGTTACAGGACTAAAAATGCTTGTTCCGCCAAAGTTGGTGCTTGGGTTTAAGCCTATTGCAGCTATAAAAGAAAAACTTAAAAATGGAGGAGAAGCGCATGGGTAATGTAAAAGATTTATCTCGTATCCTCGCTGATAAGCGAAAGCTGAATATTGCAGATGCTGAGAAATTCTTATCATTAATGATTGATGTCGTTAATGATGGACTTCTTGATAATAAGCTCGTCAAAATAAAAGGACTTGGCACGTTTAAGGTTACTAGTGTTAGTCCTCGCGAAAGTGTTGATGTCAACACAGGAGAGCGAATACTTATTGAGGGTAGAGACAAAATTTCTTTCTCGCCTGACAATGCAATGAAAGAACTTGTTAATCGTCCTTTTTCTCAATTCGAAACAGTTGTTGTGAATGATGGTGTTGATTTTGGACAGGACGAACAGTCTGGTGATGATTCGCTGGATGAAACTTCGGAAGATGCGACCGATGATGTTGAAGAAACTGTAGAGACATCTGTTGAGCAAAAAGAAGAGGGTAAAATCGAACAAAACGTTGAAGAGGTTGTAAAAACCAATGGTGATAATTCATCAGAATCTTATAATAAAGAGCTGGAAAAACAGGCATTAAGTAATACGGTTAAAGAAGAAGTTGAAGGTGTTGCAAATAGTTTTGTTGATCAGAAGACCGAAGAAGCTATTGAACAGAAAATTGAACTACCTGTTGAACCAGAAAAGGAAAGTGAAATTGTTGACATTAAAATAAAAGAAGTTACTTCTGAACCAGAGCCTGTTATAGAAAGTGTTGTTGACAAGGTTGTAGAACATCATTATCAAAATGTGATTGAAAATTCAGAGAGAATTGATAATAATGAAGAAAACTCTGAAGAATTAGAACCAATAAAGAATACCACTGGGATAAATAAATTCTTGGTTATTTCAATATTTGCGCTTTTTGTATTGTCAGCTGGTGCATTGTGCTATATGTATAATGAACTAACAGAACGCAACTGTCGTATTGAGAGTTTGATGAGTCGTTTAGAGGAGCGAAAAGCTACGCCGATAGACAAACCCGTAAAAACTCTAGCAGCTAAGCCTGCACCAGTTGTAAAGAAACAAACGAAAAAAGTTAAGAGCCCTGATGTCATCAATAAAAATAAAGTGAAGGCGGAGGGTAAACCTGCTGTCACAGATGAATATGCAGTAATGAATAATAGTGATGCACGTGTACGCACTGGTGCATATAAAATAGTAGGAGTACAAAAGACAATAAAGGTAAAAGCAGGTCAGACATTAAACTCTATAAGTAGATTGTATTTCGGTCCTGGAATGGAATGTTATATAGAGGTGATGAATGGCAAAAAAGAATTGAAGGAAGGTGAAGTCATAAAGATTCCAGAACTTAAAAATAAACGTTCTAGATAAAGTTGTTGTGATTCAATAACGGTAATATATTTCGATATATTAAAAAATTTGCTGAATTCGATTTTATATTGTAATTTTGTGCTCGATTTAAACGTTTGAATATGATTCTTAAGAAGAAAAAATGGCATTGCCTGCCTGGTCGGCCAATTACTGAACTTGATAAGCAAGTGATGTCTTGGGAAAAAAAAGGCAAGGAAGTGCCTAGTCGTGACCTCATAAAAACTCCAGAACAGATTGAAGGCATTCGTAAAAGCGGTGTCATAAATACAGGTTGTCTTGATGAGGTAGCTAAGAATATTCGTGTAGGTATGAATACGCAAGAAATTGATGATATCTGCATGGCTTATTGTAAGGAGCATAATGCCACACCTGCGTGTTTGAATTATGAAGGCTATCCAAAAAGTGTTTGTACAAGTATAAACGAAGTTGTATGTCATGGTATTCCTAAAGAGGAAGATGTTCTTGAGGAAGGTGATATCGTAAATGTAGACATGACAACGATTTTTGGTGGATATTATGCTGATGCCAGCAGAATGTTTATCATTGGTAAGACTTCTCCAGAAAAGGAACAGCTTGTAAGAGTTGCAAAAGAATGTCTTGAGATTGGTGCTGAAGCTGCAAAACCATATAGTTTTGTTGGTGATATTGGTCATGCAATACAAAAGCATGCAGAGAAATACCATTATGGCGTAGTTCGTGATTTATGTGGTCATGGTGTAGGATTGGAATTTCATGAGGAGCCTGATGTAATGCATTATGGTCATAAAGGTTCTGGAATGTTGCTTGTACCTGGTATGGTATTTACGATTGAACCAATGATTAATCAAGGCACATGGAAAGTTTTCCTTGATGCTGATGATCCTTATGAATGGGAGATTGTTACTGGTGATGAATTGCCAAGTGCTCAATGGGAACACACGTTTGTTATGACAGAGCACGGAGTGGAAATCCTTACATATTAATTAATAGTAAAGAATATAAATGAAAGTCGAAATATATGGAGAATAAAGATATTTATATATTAGGTATTGAGTCTTCTTGCGATGATACCTCTGCTGCCGTATTGAAAAATGGTGTGCTTCTTTCTAATGTTACTGCTTCACAGGATGTTCATAAAGCTTATGGTGGCGTAGTTCCAGAGTTGGCTTCACGTGCACATCAGCAAAATGTAGTTCCTGTAGTTGATCAGGCTATAAAGCGTGCTGGAATCACAAAGGAGATGTTGAGTGCAATTGCTTTTACACGTGGTCCAGGATTGATGGGCTCTCTTCTTGTAGGTGTGAATTTTGCAAAAGGATTTGCACGATCATTGAATATTCCTTTGATTGATGTTAATCATCTGCAGGGGCATGTTATGGCTCATTTTATTAAGGAAAGTGACGATGATGCAACAGCTCCACCATTCCCATTTATCTGCTTGTTGGTTTCTGGAGGTAATTCACAGATTGTCAAAGTAAATGCATATAATGATATGCAGGTTCTTGGACAAACTATTGATGATGCTGCTGGTGAGGCGATTGATAAGTGCTCAAAGGTTATGGGGCTGGGATATCCTGGTGGCCCTATCATTGACAAACTTGCTCGTCAAGGAAATCCGAAGGCATATAAATTCTCAGAACCTCATATTCCAGGATTGAATTATTCTTTTTCTGGATTGAAAACATCTTTCCTATATAATCTTCGTGAGTGGGTAAGTGAGGATCCTGATTTTGTAGAGCATCATAAGCAAGATTTGGCTGCAAGTTTGGAATTTACAATTGTAGACATTCTTATGAAGAAATTGCGTAAGGCAGTTGAAGATACTAAGATTACTCATGTTGCAGTAGCTGGTGGAGTATCTGCTAACAATGGACTTCGTAATGCTTTCCGAGAGCATGCCGATAAATATGGTTGGACAATATACATACCTAAATTCAGCTATACAACAGATAATGCCGCAATGATAGCATGTGTAGGCAATTTTAAATATGAGGATAAGGATTTTGGCTCTATAGACATGCCGGCTTTCTCAAAAGTAACCTTTAAGTAAATGATATGGAATTAGAAAGTAAAGTATTAAGTAAAGAAATACAGCAATATTTGTATGATAATGACCTTACTCTCGGAACTGCTGAAAGTTGTACCGGTGGACGTATTGCAGAAGCAATAATTGCCGTGCCTGGGGCTAGTAATTATTTCAAGGGTGGAATCATCTCTTATACAAATGAGATAAAGGAAAACTTATTGCATGTTTCTCATGAGACATTGGAAGAGCAGACTGCTGTTTGTGAAGATGTTGCGAAGCAAATGGTTGCTGGAGCATGTGATACACTAAATGTTGACTATGCGATTTCTGCAACTGGTGTGGCAGGACCAGCAGGTGGTACATCTTCAATACCTGTTGGCACTATATGGATAGGATATGGTTGTAAGGATGATATACGTACGTTTAAGCTTGAAGAAGACTTTGGACGAGATATAAATCTTGCTATTGCATCAAGAAAAGCTTTGAGGCTATTTTTGGATTTTGTTAAAGAAAAGAATCCAAAAGAGTAGTCTAAAACAAAAAAATACTTAAATATCAACATTCTTTAGGTAAATATTTTGGGTAATTCAAAATTATTTGTAATTTTGCACCCTGTTTGGAATAAGTATCAAAAACGAAAACAAAAATTAAAGATAGTAATGTCTAAGATTTGTCAGATTACAGGAAAGAAGGCACAGTTAGGTTGTAATGTGTCTCACTCAAAGCACCATACAAAGAGAAGCTTTGATGTTAACCTCTTCAGCAAAAAATTCTACTATGTAGAAGAGAATTGTTGGATTAGCCTTAAGACCAGTGCTGCTGGTCTTCGTCTCATTAATAAAGTCGGTCTTGACGCTGCCTTAAAGAAGGCTGTTTCTAAGGGTTATTGCGAATGGAAAGACATTAAAGTAATAGGAGAATAATTATCATGGCAAAGAAAGCTAAAGGAAATAGAGTGCAGGTCGTTCTAGAATGCACTGAAATGAAGAATAGCGGACTTCCAGGAACAAGCCGTTACGTAACAACAAAGAATCGTAAGAATTCTCCTGAGCGTCTTGAATTGAAGAAATTCAACCCAATCCTGAAGAAGATGACTCTTCACAAGGAGATTAAGTAATAACCCTTTTAAATTCATATAAGATATGGCAAAGAAAGCGGTCGCTACCCTCCATGAAGGTTCTTCGGAAGGTCGCGCATATTCAAAGGTAATAAAGATGGTAAAGAGCCCTAAGACTGGTGCTTATGTATTTGATGAGCATATGGTCGCTAATGAGGCTGTTAAGGATTTCTTTAAGAAGTAATTCTATTAAGAACTAAATAAAAAAGGTTGTAAAGTTTAGCTTTACAACCTTTTTATTTTTATATACTTTCATGTATTCTTTGTTAACTTATATATTAATCAATAGTGTTGCTTGAACTTTCCAAGAAGCCCCTCACAAATACTCTGCTGAAACGTTGAACATTATTATATAAGCAAAAAGGAAACATTGTAGGCCCTATACTTTAAATGGTATACATTGTTCAATAATTAAACGATGTATACCATTTCTGTATTAAGTCACAAAAAATAACGACTATCTACAATTTGAAGAATTCCGTGTATTCGTTTTCAAAGTTTGGGGTGAAAACATTTTTACCTATATTGGTTAATATTTCATCGCGGCTCCAGAATTTTCCACCATCCAATTCGTCTTTACTTGGTTGTACTTCTCCATCGTATATTGTTTTGTGTACATAAACTAATTCTTTTTCACGCGCACTTTCAAAAACATAGTGGCCCATATCCTGTGGTGTGAAATCAGTTATTCCAAGTTCCTCTCTTACTTCTCGTTTCAGTGCAGTTTTTACATCTTCTCCGAGATCTATATGTCCACCACATGCCGTATCCCATTTTGAAGGTTGAATATCTTTCCATGCAGGACGTTTCTGCAGGTAAAGATCTCCATTGCTGTTGAAAACATGTAGGTGTACTACTGGATGTAATTTTTTGCTTCCACTGTGTGCTTCTCCGCGACTTATTGCCCCGATAATGTTTCCTTGTTCATCAACAAGAGGAAACATCTCATTTTTATTATCTTTCATATTTATAATTTGGCTTTAAAAGTAAAGCAATCAGGGAATAGTCCTTCTAGTTCTTTAGGTTCCTCTTTGAATAGACCGTAAATGGAGCTTCCACTACCACTCATTTGAGCAAATACAGCGCCCTTCTCATAAAGTTTGTTCTTAATATTGCTTAGTTCAGGATGATTTGTGAATATTGATAATTCAAAATCATTAACCAACTGCTCTTTCCATGTATAAATAGATTGGTGTACAATTTCTTTACAACAAATTTCAGGAGTGCGTGGTATAATGTTTGCATAAGCCTCTTTTGTGGAAACAGCAATGTCTGGTTTAACGAGGAATATGTAGTATCCATTCAGATTACCTTTCGGTCCGTCTGCTGGCATAAGTTGATCACCGATACCTGTTGCGTAAGATGGTTCGCAACCAATGAAGAATGCACAGTCAGCACCAAGTTTAGCTGCATATCTTTCCATTTCAGCATTACCTATGTTAAGTCTGAAACGTTCATCAAGAAGTTTAATCATGTGTGCTGCATCGCTAGATCCACCACCCAAACCAGCTTGTGAAGGTATGCGTTTATAAAGATGAGCATGCACTCGTGGAAGTTTATAATCTTCTGCTATTAAGTTATAGGCTTTTACAACAAGATTATTGTTTTCATCACATTCGATAGCATTTCCGGTAACTTTTAAGTCGCAATCATTTTCAGATGGAAAATTCTCATCCATATGTTTTATCTCCAAAGCATCATATAATGGAATTGGGTAGAATACCGTCTCCAAATTATGATAGCCATCGGAACGTTTGCTTACAATGTTCAGTCCAAGATTAATTTTGGCACATGGAAATTTAATCATAGTTTTTATTTTAATTATGTATGCACAGATATTGCAAACGTGAGCATAATCATCAAACTTGTTTGAATGTTATATCGAGTGCAGTTGTATCTTATTGCAAAAATACAAAAAATCTAATAACCATAATATTATATAAACAAAAAAATTATTACCTTTGTCACAAATCATTAATATATGGCAGAAAATAACAGTAATAATACTAAAAAACGTAAGACTTCTACTCCAATAGATACTACTTATGGACATCTTCAACCTCAGGCTACAGATATAGAGAGAGCGGTACTTGGTGCTCTGATGATAGATAAGGATGCATTTTCAATGATATCAGAGATTATACGTCCTGAAACATTCTATGAACCGAGAAATCAAAAAATTTATCAGGCTATTCAGAACCTGAATATGAGTGAGCGCCCTGTTGATATCATGACCGTTACCGAAGAATTGAAAAAGGAAGGAACGATTGATGATATTGGTGGTCCAGGCTATGTGTTGGATATCAGTGCTCATGTTGCATCTTCTGCTAACGTGGAATATCATGCTCATATCTTAGCACAGAAGTTTCTAGCTCGTCAGCTTATTCAGTTCGCTAGTAGGATTGAGGAAAAAGCTTTTGATGATACCGTTGACGTTGATTCTTTGATGCAGGAGGCCGAAGGTACTTTGTTTGAGATATCACAGAAGAATATGAAGCAGGACTACACTCAGATAGATCCTGTTATTCAACAGGCTGTGGACATCTTGCAAAAGGCTTCTGCCAATACTGGTGGTTTGACAGGTGTTCCAACCGGATATACTCAGTTAGATGAAATGACGAGTGGATGGCAGCAGAGTGACCTTGTTATTATTGCTGGACGTCCAGCCATGGGTAAGACTTCTTTCGCACTTAGTTTGGCAAAGAATATAGCTGTTGATTATAGAATTCCTATTGCCTTCTTTTCTCTGGAAATGAACAACGTTCAGCTTGTAAACCGTTTGATCTCGAATGCTTGTGAGATTGCGGGTAGCAAAATGCTGAACGGACAGCTTACTCCTGATGAATGGGAACGCCTTGATAAAAATCTTAGAAAGTTGACAGGTGCTCCTGTCTATGTGGATGACACGCCAGGTTTGTCTGTATTTGAACTCCGTACCAAAGCCCGTAGGTTAGCGCGAGAAAAAGGAGTTAAGATTATTATGATTGACTACCTTCAGTTGATGAATGCCAATGGTATGAAGTTTGGTAGCCGCCAGGAGGAGGTTTCAACAATATCAAGATCATTAAAGGGATTAGCAAAGGAATTGAATATTCCAATACTTGCACTTTCTCAGTTGAACCGTACTGTAGAAAATCGTGATGGACTTGAAGGCAAGCGTCCTCAGCTTAGTGACTTGCGTGAGTCAGGAGCCATCGAGCAGGATGCCGATATGGTACTTTTCGTGCATCGTCCTGAATACTATCATATTTTCAATGATGAAAAGGGAAACGATCTTCATGGAAAAGCTCAAATCATTATTGCAAAGCATAGAAAGGGTGCTACTGGTGACGTTTTGCTTACATTTAAGGGTGAATATACTAGATTCCAGAATCCTGAAGACTCTTATGGTATGCCGCAGGGTGGTGGAGAAATTATCGGTTCGAAAATGAACAACGGTGATGCTGCTCCTCAAGATAATCCATTTGGCGATATGCCACCTATTCCTCAAGGCGACAATATGCCGTTCTGATTTGAAACAGATAATAAAAACGATGTAAAAAGTTATCAAAAGTAGCAATATGAAAGATTTTTAGATAAAAATGTTTTAATTCTTTTGTGTATTTAGAAATATATCATTACCTTTGCATTCGTAAATACAAAAATAGTATATGATTACATCTCTAAACATATTGAGCATTATTATTCGACTTCGACTTCAAAAAGTGAGTGGGAGTGGTAAGGTGCGCATATAGATGATGTAAAAAGATATTTAAAGCCTTTCTCACTTCCGTGTAAGTGTGAAAGGCTTTTTCATTGGAAAATAATTAAATATAAATATACAAATATATGAGTGACAGATTGTTTGTTTTTGATACCACTCTTAGAGATGGTGAGCAGGTGCCAGGATGCCAGTTGAATACTATTGAGAAAATACAGGTAGCTAAGGCGCTTGAGCAGTTAGGAGTAGATGTTATTGAGGCAGGTTTTCCTATATCATCTCCAGGTGATTTTAATTCTGTTGTAGAAATTTCCAAAGCTGTTACATGGCCAACTATATGTGCCTTGACAAGAGCCGTTCAGAAAGATATTGATTGTGCTATCGATGCTCTAAAGTATGCAAAACATAAGCGCATTCATACAGGAATTGGAACTAGTGATTCTCACATTAAGTATAAATTCAACTCTAATAGAGATGAAATAATCGAGCGTGCGGTTGCTGCTGTTAGCTATGCAAAAAAATACGTAGAAGATGTTGAGTTCTACGCAGAAGATGCAGGTAGAACTGATAACGAATATCTGGCAAGAGTAGTACAGGCTGTTATTAAAGCTGGTGCTACAGTTGTCAATATCCCTGACACAACAGGTTATTGCCTACCTGATGAATATGGAAATAAGATAAAGTATCTTATGGAACATGTTGACGGCATGGATAAGGCAATACTTTCAACTCATTGTCATAACGATTTAGGTATGGCTACTGCAAATACGCTTCAAGGTGTTTTGAATGGTGCGCGCCAGGTTGAAGTAACAATAAATGGAATAGGAGAGCGTGCTGGTAACACTTCTCTTGAAGAAATTGCTATGATACTTAAATGTCATAAGGGCATCAATATTGATACGAATATCAATACAAGTAAGATTGTTCCAATGTCGAGAATGGTGTCTAGTTTGATGAATATGCCTGTGCAACCTAACAAGGCTATTGTTGGGCGTAACGCATTTGCACATTCAAGCGGTATTCATCAAGATGGTATATTGAAGAATGTACAAACTTATGAAATCATCAATCCAAAGGATGTCGGCTTAGATGATAATTCAATCGTATTAACAGCTCGTTCAGGAAGAGCTGCTTTGAAATATCGTCTGCATGTAAATGGTATTGATATTGAAGACGAGGAAAAGCTTGATAATTTATACAAGAAATTCTTACTGTTGGCTGATAAGAAGAAAGAGGTTAGCGATGAGGATGTTATGATGTTAGCTGGCGCAGACCAGACTGATTCTCATGGAGTGAAACTTGATTACCTGCAGGTAACTACTGGCAAGGGCGTAAAGAGCGTTGCAAGCATTGGACTTGACTTATCTGGTCAGAAGTTTGAAGAAGCATCTTCGGGTAACGGACCTGTAGATGCTGCTATCAAGGCCTTGAAGAAAATTGTACAGAAAAAGATGACCTTGAAAGAGTTTACTATTCAGGCAATAGATAAGGGCTCTGATGATGTGGGAAAAGTTCACATGCAGGTAGAATACGACGGTCATGTATATTATGGCTTTGGTGCTGATACAGATATTGTAACTGCTAGTGTAGAGGCATACATAGATTGTATCAATAAGTTTAAGATTCGCTAATTTAGGTAATAATAATAAACACACATATTTATGAATACATTATTTGACAAGATTTGGGACAAACATGTTGTTCAGACCATTAAAGATGGTCCTACACAGCTATATATAGATCGTCTTTATTGTCACGAAGTAACTTCACCGCAGGCTTTTGCAGGAATGCGTGCAAGGGGATTGAAGTGCTTTAGATCTGACAAGATATATTGTATGCCAGACCATAATACGCCCACTCATGATCAGGATAAACCTGTTGATGATCCTATTTCACGCAAACAGCTTGACACACTTGACAAGAACTGTGATGATTTTGGATTGAAAGAGTTTAAGATGAATACCAAAGATAACGGTATAATCCATGTGGTCGGTCCTGAGAAAGGACTCTCTTTGCCAGGAATGACAATTGTATGTGGTGATTCTCATACTTCAACTCATGGAGCAATGGGTGCTGTTGCTTTCGGTATCGGTACTTCTGAGGTAGAAATGGTTATGGCTTCTCAATGTATTCTTCAGCAGAAGCCAAAGAGTATGAGAATAAATATAAATGGAAAATTAAGTCCTAATGTTGTGGCCAAGGATGTAGCTCTTTATTTGATGAGCAAACTTACTACTAGTGGCGCTACGGGTTATTTTGTAGAATATAGCGGTCATGTAGTGCGTGATATGTCTATGGAAGGCAGATTGACTTTGTGCAATTTATCTATCGAGATGGGAGCACGTGGTGGTTTTGTCGCTCCTGATGAAAAGACTTTTGAATATATTAAAGGTCGTGAATATGCTCCAAAAGGAGAAGAATGGGACAAGTCGTTAGCTTATTGGAAAACTTTAAAGAGCGGAGACGATGCTATATTTGATAAGGAATTGAATTTTAATGCTTCAGATATTGCGCCACGCATAACTTATGGTACTAATCCTGGAATGGGTATTGCTATTGACGAGACAATACCTACTCTTGATACAATAGAAGAGAAAGAGCAAGCTTCATTTATGAAGAGTCTTGACTATATGGGATTTGCTCCTGGTGAGAAACTTATAGGTCATGCCATTGACTATGTTTTCCTTGGTGCATGTACGAACGGAAGAATTGAGGACTTCCGTATTTTCGCAAATATTGTGAAAGGTAAGAAGAAGGCTGATAATGTAACCGCATGGCTTGTTCCTGGTTCTTGGCTTGTTGATGAGCAGATTCGTGAAGAAGGCATAGACAAGATTGTTGAAGCAGCTGGTTTTGAAATTCGTCAACCTGGATGTTCTGCATGTCTTGCAATGAATGATGACAAGATTCCTGCAGGAAAGTATTCTGTTTCTACAAGTAATCGTAACTTTGAAGGCCGACAGGGACCTGGTTCACGTACAATACTTGCTTCTCCACTAGTAGCTGCAGCTGCGGCTATAACGGGTAAAATAACAGATCCACGAACTCTTTAATATAATAATTATGAAACAGAAATTTAACGTTATAACATCAACTTGTATTCCATTGCCGTTAGAGAACGTGGATACAGACCAGATAATTCCAGCTCGTTTTTTAAAAGCAACAGACAAAGAAGGTTTTGGTGATAATTTATTTCGTGATTGGCGATATAACAAGGATGGTTCAATAAAGAAAGATTTTGTTTTAAATGATCCAAGATACAGTGGAGTCATACTTGTAGCTGGTAAGAACTTTGGCTCAGGTTCATCTCGTGAACATGCAGCTTGGGCTATAGCCGGATATGGATTTAGAGTTGTAATTAGTTCTTTCTTTGCTGATATTCATAAAAATAATGAACTTAACAATTTTGTGCTTCCTGTAGTTGTGTCAGAAGGTTTCCTTCAGGAACTTTTTGATAGCATAAGCGAAGATAACAAAATGGAGGTGAAGGTAGATTTACCAAATCAAGTTGTTAGTAATTTAAAAACAGGAAAGAGTGAGCGATTTGAAATAAACGGATATAAGAAGCATTGTCTTATGAATGGTCTTGATGATGTAGACTTCCTTGTGGAGAATCGTGATAAGGTTGAATCATGGGAGAACGCAAACAAATAGAAATAATGGATTGCACGCTTCGTGATGGAGAACAGACCAATGGTGTGTCTTTTCTCCCTCATGAGAAGCTAATGATAGCTCGTGCCCTATTGTCTGATGTAAAGGTTGATCGTATAGAGATAGCTTCTGCAGGTGTGTCAGAAGGTGAAAAGGATGCTGTACGCATGATTTGCCGTTATGCCGAACTTAACGGTATGCTCAATAAAGTTGAGGTTCTTGGTTTTGTTGATGGTAATAAGTCGGTTGATTGGATACATGATTGTGGTTGTCGTGTCATAAACCTTTTGGCTAAAGGTAGTTTGAAGCATTGCGAATTGCAGCTGAAGAAAACGATAGATGAACATGTTCATGATATAGTAGAAGTACTTGATTATGCCAAAAGCTCTAATATGCAGGTAAATCTTTATCTTGAGGACTGGTCTTCAGGCATGAAGGATTCACCTGAATATGTATTTAAGCTTATAGATTCTCTTCATGACAAGAATATATGCCGTTTTCTTTTGCCTGACACATTAGGAATATTGAGCCCTACTCAGACAATGGATTACATAAGTCAGGTAGTGGAACGTTATCCAGATGTGAATTTTGATTTCCATGCCCATAATGATTATGATCTAGCCGTGGCTAATTCACTTGCGGCAGTCAAGGCAGGAGTTAAAGGCTTGCATGTCACTGTAAATGGATTGGGAGAGAGATGTGGTAATGCTCCATTGTCGTCTGTGCATGTTGTATTGAAGGATATGTATGACTTCTCTACAAATATTGACGAGACATCTTTGGTGTATATTACTCATCTTGTAGAAGGATACAGTGGTATTGCTGTAGCACCAAATACTCCTATTGTTGGCGATAATGTTTTTACCCAAGTTGCTGGTGTTCATGCCGACGGTGACAATAAAGATAAACTATATTGTAACGACTTGGTTCCTGAAAGATTTGGACGTCATCGTGAATATGCCCTTGGTAAAAATTCTGGTAAAGCAAATATTACTCAGAATCTTAATGAACTCGGACTCGTGCTTACTCCAGAACAGACAAAGGCAGTGACTCAGCGCATAACTCAGCTTGGTGATAGAAAAGAAATAGTTACTCAGGAGGATTTGCCATATATTGTCTCTGATGTGTTGAAACATAGCATTCCTGATGAGAAGGTGAGATTGGTAAGTTACATGGTTTCAACCTCTTATGGTATGCGACCTATAGCAAGCCTTAAAGTCTCTATAAACGATGTCTGCTATGAAGCAGACTCTACCGGTGATGGACAGTATGATGCATTTGTCAAGGCTTTACGTAAAGTTTATAAGAATAATCTTAATAGGGAGTTTCCTTTGTTGGATAACTATCAGGTAAGTATTCCTCCTGGTGGACGTACGGATGCTTTGGTGCAGACCATTATTACATGGATTAAAAGTGATGGTAAAAAGTTCCGAACACGAGGACTTGATGCCGATCAGACAGAGGCTGCTATTAAGGCAACTATAAAGATGCTCAATATGATTGAGAATCCTGAAACTAGATAAAAGAATTTTAAAATATAATATAATGAATTTAAAGATTGCAGTTTTGGCCGGTGATGGTATCGGACCGGAGATAATGAAACAAGGTATTGCTGTTTTAAATGAGGTAGCAGATAAGTTTAGCCACAAGTTTACATACACAGAGGCTCTTTGCGGTGCTCATGCTATTGACGCAGTTGGAGATCCTTTTCCAGACGATACGTTTAAGGTTTGTATGGATGCTGATGCTGTTTTATTTGCTGCTGTAGGTGATCCTAAGTTTGATAATAATCCAACTGCTAAAGTTCGTCCAGAACAGGGTTTGCTTGCAATGCGTAAGAAGCTAGGTCTTTTTGCTAATGTGCGTCCTGTTGCTACTTTTGAGTGTCTTCTTCATAAGTCTCCTTTGAAAGATGAACTGTTGAGAGGTGCTGATTTTGTGGTAATTCGTGAACTTACCGGTGGTATGTATTTTGGTGAGAAGTATCAGGATAATGACAAGGCTTATGATACTGATATTTACACACGTCCAGAAATTGAACGCATCTTGAAGGTTGCTTTTGATACAGCGATGAAGCGTAATAAGCACCTTACAGTTGTTGACAAGGCTAATGTTCTTGCTTCAAGTCGTCTTTGGAGATTGATAGCTAAGGAAATGGAAGCATCTTATCCTGAAGTAAACACTGATTACATGTTTATTGATAATGCATCAATGCGTGTTCTTACAGAGCCTACATTCTTTGATGTTATCGTAACCGAAAACACATTTGGTGACATTCTTACAGATGAAACAAGTTGTATTACTGGTTCTATGGGACTTCAGCCATCTGCAAGTCTTGGTGAGCACACTCCTTTGTTTGAACCTGTTCATGGAAGTTGGCCTCAGGCTACAGGTAAGAATATTGCCAATCCTATCGCTCAGATTCTTTCTGCTGCAATGCTTCTTGAACACTTCGGACTTAACACCGAGGGACAACTTATCCGTAAGGCGGTAAATGCAAGCCTTGACGCAAATGTACGCACTCCTGAAATTCAGGTTGAAGGTGGCAATACATACGGAACTATAGAAGTAGGAAAATGGATAGTTGATTATATCAAGAATAATTAATAGATATATCTGCAAATATTTAATCGCCACAGTAGTGTAATAACTATTGTGGCGATTTGATTTTGTATATTTAGGTGCTCTCCCTGTATTTTTCGTGTTTTTAGCTACGTAAGCTACGTCATCTTTCATAAAGCCTTTAAACAGAGGGGATGACGAGACGTAGCTTGCTGGATTTAGCTTCGATGAGCTACGTCTTAGCTACGTCATCCATTTCTGCTTATATAATGTACGTGTATATATGCGCGCACCTAGGGTTTTGAAAAATATAAGTGTCGAAATGTCAACTTAATGAATATCAGTATTTTATCGACGAATTTTGCTAATAAAAGTGACGGTGATTTGACGGTCAAATTTCATGTTTTGCATGCGTTTCTATATAGAAACGGAAGCGTTTTCACGTAGAAACGCAAACGTTTCTACGATGTTTTACCTCCTATTGCTTCGTAAAACGCACTGCAATATAACGTAAAACGGACAGCAAAACATCGTAAAACGCATCGCAATACTTCGTAAAGTGTAATTCAATACGATAAAAACTTTCACCCATATTTTGTCGACGAATAACTTTTACTTTATTCTACTTGAAAAGAGTTCTAACAAGTTGATGTTCAATGGATAGACATTTCGACATTTCTTTTTCTGAAAATTCCAGAGTGTGTGTGCGTGCGCGTATTTATAGTGTGTAGCACTAGTAATTCAAACTTTGGCTAACAGCTCAAACTTGATTTCATTGCATGAATAAAAATCTTGCAGTATCTTTGCCGAGAATTCAGCTGAACATTTAAACAAGTTTGATTATTCTGTTTTCGTTCATATAGTTTTAGCACATCTCATCAATTCCTCAGATGCAAGCTAACGATTCTTTGGCATAGATAATTTGTAAATTCACCCGAAAAATAGTAGTCTATCCTTAAAATAACGCAAGTTGACGTAGCAAGAACGTAGCTTGACGTAGTTAAATCCTGTAAGCTACGTCTTGTTATTCCCCTCTGTTTAGAGGCTTTGCGAGAGATGCCGTAGCTACGTAGCTAAAGCACACAAGAAATACAGATGAAGAGAGAGGTTTTTGTGTTTTAAGGGACTGACAAACTTGATGTGATATCATTTGTTGATAATCTATTCTTTATGTTGCGGATGGTATATTTCTCAATTCCAATATGATATTTCACTAATATGATATTTTTAGTTACCTTTGCACGGAAGGGAGTAATATCCCTGGTACGAGTAAAATTCTGATCTATAAATAAAGCAATGAAAAGAAAGAAGTATTATATATTCTGTTTGTTTATAATGTCATTCATTATTCCTAAACAAGTTTATGGACAGGTAATTATGCACCATCCTCATGAGTCTATATCTTGTGACACCACGGGTATTCGTAAAATATTCCTAGCAGGTACAATAGATATGGGCAGTAGTGTTGACTGGCAGCAGAGTGTTATTGAGTATTTTAAAAATAAGGGTGGGAGATGGCTTTTGTACAATCCAAGGCAAGAGCATTGGAATGGTAGCAAGGCTGGAGAAATGGATTATCAGGTGAATTGGGAGTTGTCCCATTTGGAAGAGGCTGACTTTATCATCATGAATATTTTAGGAACAAGTAAATCTCCTATTTCTTTGTTAGAATTAGGCTTGTTTGCACATTCTAAAAAGATAGCTGTTGTGTGTGACAGTACTTTCTATAGATATGATAACGTTAGAATCACGTGTAAGCGATATGGTATTCCATTATATAAAACGTTAGATGACTTACTTTACAATGAAATAAAGTGATATTAGCAAATAGAAACTCGCTGATATTATTTCTTAATATATCAGCGAGCTGTTTCATTATAAAGAGAGTCTATACGTATTCTTTATAGCGTGTGCTTAGAGACAAACTTATTAAATTCACCTCTGTAGCCGTTAAATACGTTTATATCTACCTTTGGATGTATTCCATTTACCTTTCCGTCAGGACATAACTGCCAATATACCAAATGTACATCGGGTTTGTATTCTCCATATCTTGCAATCCATACAAGATAGTCTCTTTCTAAGTCTGGTGCTAATGGTAGGTATCTGTTAACGAACGATTGGCTTATATATAGTATAGGTCTACTTCCTGTATTATGTTCTACTATTCTGAGCCATATTCTTATGTTCTTGAATAGTACACTTGGACCACCAATCTTATTTATCTGTGATGGTAAGGGTTCTACATCAAGTACTGGGGGAAGATCTCCCTTTTTAATATATGATCGTTTAAGAAAATTATACGCCTGAAGTCTTGCTGGTATGCTAGGAGAGAAGTAATGGTAAGTTCCTGTATACAAACCTTCAGCTCTGGCTGCATGATAATCTTTTTTGTAGTATGGATTGAACAGCTTTTTCCCTTCAGTGCTTTTTATGTATATAAAGCTTATTGGGTAGTCGATTTTTCCTGTAATTCGCTTCTTGCTTAAAGTTCCAAGACTTGTTATGCGTAATTGTTTCCAATTTATTTTATATCTTTTCCTACCAACGATATGCTGGTATTTTGATATGTCTATTCCGTATATTCGCTCGCTTGTGTAGTAAGGACGCTCACCTTTGTATTTGTTGCTTTTCCACTCACCAATTTTTAGTTGGTTATTGGCAAGTATAGCCATGCCAAATCCATCCCTTTGGTCATTTTCCCAATGTCCTTCATATATGAAACCATCTTTAGACTTGTAAATACCATGCCCGGAAGCATTACCATTAGCATTAAGTTGTCCAACGTATATACCAGTTGAATCAATACGGGTACCACTAGTTAATGTATCATTATGCCAGATGCCAGTAAATGTTCGTTTAAGAGAATCGGTAAAGACACCTTTTCCATCTTTCTTACCTTTATTTATGATGCCCTTATATATAGAGTAGCCTTGTTTAATGATTCCGTAACTAAACTTTTTACCAACATTCATTTCTCCACATGCAGCGCATAATAGAGTAAATGATATCACTATATATATATGTAACTTTTTCAATTTCTATTTGTTATTAATAAAGGTATGTATCTGTTCTCTCCAAATAATACCATTTGAAGTTTTTATTCCTGCAAATAACCCTTTGTGGAAGAGTGTCTCTGTATATATGCCAGAACCGTTATCTGCAATTTCTTCAGGGCACGGGGTCTCAAATTTATAGCTTACAGCCATAATCTTTTTCTTCTTATCACTTTTCCATGGCATAATACTTACCGCATTTACGTCATTTGGTGTTGTCTGATTATAATTACTTAATAGCTGTATTCTGCTATCTAAAGACTTCTTTATCAAATAGCAAACTTGTTTTATATTTTGTTTGTCCTTGTTTTTGTAAGTTGCTATATATTGATCTTTAATATATATTTTTATGTTATTAGATTTCTGTATTCCTTTAAGAAGAGTTATTTTCTTGTTTATAGAGTCTTTATATGCGTGCATTCTTGTAGCATACGTAGCCACCATATTGTAGCCTTCGTCTTGGACTCCATGAACTCTAAGATAGTATTTAAGTTCACTTTGTTTCTGATTTATTTTTTTATTTTCTTTAGTAAGATACTCAATCTGTCGGTCAATGAAGTTCTTTGGTGTTATGCCCTTGATAATGATATCTGTCGTATCACTAACAGATGATATTATTTTTCCTTCGCATGAAGGATAGAGCCAGCTTTGATTTATCCAAAATCCTTCAGATTCGGTTTCGTTATTTATGATATTTCTTTTGTCCCATGTAAGTCCTTCCATAAGACTGTCTGCATTGATAAATGCAAAAAATAGACTGTGTCCATTCTTATCAGTTAAGATATAATGACGCTTACAATCTATTTTAACCACTGAAGCCAATGAACTTTTATTATCATCTGGCCATATTCTTAAAATTGTCCATATAGCTAAACCTGCCACAATGACCGGCAAAGCTATAAAGACAATAATGTTTTTTATTTTCATTTTTATCTCAAGTCAATAATTTCAGCTTTTGGATAATCCTTTGAATTGAAAGAGAATATATTGTCGCTCTGATTTCTTGCCTTAAAGTTTGTGATATTAATTGTTGTCCAGTCCTTACCTTGCAACATTCTAACATTGCTAGGAGTACATGTAGTCTTGTTGATTGTGATGTAAAGTTCCTGAAGACTGCGCTGCTTGTTTTGGGCAGTCATATGTATTTGATAAGAACCACCAACAGATTTCATACTAAGATTATATCCAGTCTTATATATTGTAATGAACTTATATGGATTCATCTGAGCCTGTTTTGCCTCATTTGGATTTGTAACATTAACTTCGTTTGTGGTATTCATATATGTCCATTGTGTCTTACCATTGAACCAAACTGTGGTCTTCGGAGTATGAGCATAAAACTTGTTACCTTTAATGGCAATAGTTCCAGATGCTGCACCAAGGCTTTTGCCACTGACTGAAAAGTTAGCACTTGCGCCTCCTGGGCGTCCAACAACACTCGCTGTTTTGTCTAGTATTCTTGCTGCCTGAGCCGCGTTTTGAGCTGACACACATAATGTGAGTAGCATCATTAATGAAATAAGAGCAATTTTTTTCATTACTTTTTTGTTTATTTTATGTTTTATGCAAAGGTATATAATAAAAATAGGATTTAAATGATTCTGTAGAAATTTTATCTAACTTTTGAAACATTTAAATCCTATTTAATTTATCTATTCACTTCTTAGTTGAAGGAGTAGGGTATTTAGTTGATTTTCGTCTTGGATTAAAACTTCGCGAGGTTTACTTCCTTGAGCTGAACCGACAATTCCTACATGTTCAAGTTGGTCCATTAGTCGCCCTGCTCGGTTATATCCTATTGAGAAGCGTCTTTGTATCATACTTGTTGAGCCTTGTTGCGAAAGTACTATCGCATGTGCTGCTTCCTCAAAATATGGATCCAGATTAGATATGTCTGTATTACCTGCGGTGATGCCGCTATTATTACCGTCGTCAACAGGCTCCGGCAATTCCATAGGTTCAACCGGACCAGGTTGTCCGCAGATATACTCATTGATATTCTCAATTTCTGGAGTGTCAACAAATGCGCATTGAACACGAACGGGTTCGTTTCCGTTTAAGAACAACAAGTCACCACGTCCTATAAGTTGGTTAGCTCCCGAACGGTCTAGGATGGTGCGTGAGTCAATCTGTGAGCTTACACGGAAAGCCATACGTCCAGGGAAGTTGGCTTTGATATTACCAGTAATAATCTTTGTTGTAGGTCTCTGTGTTGCAATCACCATGTGAATACCAACGGCACGAGCTAACTGAGCTATTCTGGCAATAGGAAGTTCTATTTCTTTACCAGCAGTCATAATCAAGTCTCCAAACTCATCAATGATTACAACTATATACGGCATGTACTCATGACCCTTTGTGAGATCTAGCTTATGGTTTACAAACTTGGCGTTGTATTCTTTTAAGTTTTTTGCTCCGGCAATCTTTAGTAAATCATATCTATGATCCATAAGTCCACAGAGACTGTTAAGAGTCCTTACAACCTTTGTGACGTCTGTTATTATAGGCTCATTGTCGTTTTCAGGTAGGCAAGCCATGAAATAGTCTGATATCTTATGATATACGCTGAATTCAACCTTCTTAGGATCCACAAGAACGAATTTAAGTTCGTTAGGATGCTTCTTATAGAGTAGGGATGTGATGATGGCATTCAGACCTACAGACTTACCTTGTCCTGTTGCACCTGCTACTAGCAAGTGAGGTATTTTAGCCAAATCTACCATAAATACTTCATTGGTAATGGTCTTACCAAGTGCAAGCGGTAATTCCATCTTTGTCTCCTTAAATTTCTTTGAATTAAGGATACTTTCCATAGAAACAATCTGTGGTTTATTGTTTGGAACTTCAATACCAATAGTTCCTTTTCCTGGGATTGGCGCAATGATACGGATTCCAAGAGCTGAAAGGCTCAATGCTATGTCATCTTCAAGATTTCTAATCTTTGATATTCTCACACCTTCAGCAGGTGTTATCTCATATAATGTAATAGTAGGACCTACAGTTGCCTTTATTTCCTTTATAGAGACTCCGAAACTATTAAGTACTTCAACAATTCTTGCGTTGTTTGCCTTAATTTCTTCCATGTCAACATTGGGCTTTCCATCATTGTCATACTTTTTAAGAAGATCAAGTGTTGGCTTCTTATATCTAGTGAAAGGCTCTAATGGGTCTATAGGTGTGCTTAATATTTGTTCAATATTGACTTCTTTTCCATCAACTTTTTCTTCATCCTTAGCAACTTCTATCGTTAACTTGTTAGCATTGGAATCGTTATCTGTTATTTGCGTAATAACAGCTGCTGGCGATACACTTTCTGGCAAGTTTTCTAGCTTAGTATTTATTGTATTTCCAAAGTCTGTTAGGTCAACAATAGGTGACGGAATATCCTCTGGCATCGTTTCTGGAATATCAACAGTTTCTTGTTGCTTTTCTTCTACTTCTACCTCATCATTTGTTTCCGTTCCTACTTCTATATTTTCAGTTTTTGATTCGTGATTAGTTACTGTGAATTTTACTTTGGAAGTGAGATATTTCACCGGATTCATCGCCTTTCTTACCACTTGTATAGTCTCTGCACTAAGATATGTAAGGAATGCAATTGCTGTGAAAAATAATATTACGGTAAGTCCCGGAGGACCAACAATGTTTTCTAAATGCTGCACACAATAAAGACCATGATTTCCACCAGGGTTGAAAACAAAATCAGACATAAGAGGAGTTAGGAACTTAGCAAAAGTCACAGAACTCCAAATCATGACAAGCATTGTTCCGAAAAACCATTTCCATAGATTGATTTTATATATTGACATCATCTTCAATCCTGCAAGTATAATGAATGCAGGTATTAAAAAAGAAGGCAATCCAAAGTTTACATACATCAGTTCATATGCTAATATAGCACCTATAGAACTGCCATAATTGGCAAACTCTCTGTTTGTGTTAATCCATTCACCTGGACGCAAATCGTCAAGCAGGCTTTGATCAGCTTGACCCGTGGATAAATATGATACCATTACAATAATGGTATATATTGCTAATAATAACAAAACGAGCCCTAAAAGGAAGTCTGTTTTTTCACTGTTGAAAATATTTCTAAAGCCAACTGCTTCTCCTATGTTTTTTGGTTTGCGGTCAGATTTTTTTCTTGCCATGCGCTTTTAATATTGAATTTAATGCAAAATTAGCTGAAAAATCCGAGAAACGGCATGCTTTTCATAACTTTTTTTTAATTTTGCACTTAGATACGTATATAAAGATGAAAAAAACTATTTATAGTAAATTTGACAAGAAACTTATATCTGATCTTCCGCCTGTTTTTTTTACAGGTAGGATTATTACAATTATAAGTGAGGCTGATGCAGATAAAGCAGTAGATTACTTGCTATCATGCGATATTCTCGGTGTGGATACAGAAACTCGCCCGACATTTCATAAGGGTGATCAACATAAGGTTGCTCTTCTTCAAGTGTCATCTAAAGACACTTGTTTTCTTTTTAGGTTGAATTGCATTGGATTGACACCTTCAATCATTCGCCTACTAGAAGATAAAACGGTACCCAAAATTGGACTTTCATGGCATGATGATATACTCTCGTTGCATCGTAGGGCAGAGTTTACCCCTGGATATTTTATCGATTTGCAGAATATCGTCTGTAAGGTAGGAATAAAGGATTTAAGTCTACAAAAGCTTTACGCAAATCTGTTTCATCAGAAAATCAGTAAGAGGCAAAGACTTACAAATTGGGAAGTCGATGTGTTGAGCGACAAACAGAAACAATACGCTGCCACAGATGCGTGGACATGTATTAATCTGTATGAGGAAATTGTAAGATTGAATACTTCAAAAGAATATGAACTGGTTACGTTGGAAGAACCTAGACCAGAAAATATAGCGCAGGGCTTGGAAGTCGCATCAATGTAATTGAATTTAATTTTGCATATCGTGAAGTTCATTTAGCTTTATGTATGTGTTTACTTTATTAATAAAATAATAATATGTATAAATCAATATACCTTAAAAAAGGTAAGGAAGAGTCGCTGAAACGCTTTCATCCTTGGATTTTCTCAGGAGCTATTCATCACATGGATGATGGCATCAATGAGGGAGAAATAGTAAGAGTGATTACTGTTTCTGGCGATTTTATCGCTGTAGGACATTATCAGATAGGCTCCATTGCTGTCAGGGTACTTTCTTTTAAAGATATAGAAATAAATCACGAGTTTTGGTGCTCTAGACTAAAAAGTGCATTTGAGACACGAAAAAGTATTGGCATAGCTGATGATCCTTCAAATAACACTTATAGACTGGTTCATGGTGAAGGCGATAACTTACCAGGATTGATTGTTGACTGTTATGGTGAAACTGCTGTAATGCAGGCTCATAGTGTGGGAATGCATTTGTGTCGCAATGAAGTTTCGAAGGCTCTTGTTGAAGTTGTTGGCGATAGAATTAAAAATGTTTATTACAAGAGCGAAACTACACTTCCGTTTAAAGCTGATTTAGGACAGGAAAATGGATTTATCTACGGTTCTACCGATAATGATATAGCTATTGAAAATGGTTTGAAGTTCCATGTTGATTGGCTACGAGGACAGAAAACCGGATTCTTTGTTGATCAAAGAGAAAATAGAAGTCTGCTGGAGAAATACGCTAAAGGTCGAAGTGTTCTTAACATGTTTTGCTATACTGGTGGTTTCTCAGTCTATGCTATGCGTGGTGAAGCTAAGTTGGTGCATTCTGTAGATAGCAGTGCAAAGGCTATAGAACTTACAAATAATAATATAGATCTTAACTTCCCTGATGATGCTCGTCATGAGGCTTTTTGCGAAGATGCATTTAAGTATTTGGAGAATAATGATGACAAGTATGATCTTATTATTCTTGATCCTCCAGCTTTTGCTAAGCATCGTGCTTCATTGCATAATGCATTGAAAGGATATACTAGATTGAATGTAAAGGGTTTGCAAAAAATCAAGCATGGCGGTATCCTATTCACTTTTAGTTGCTCACAGGTTGTGACTAAAGATAACTTCCGTAATGCCGTATTTACAGCTGCTGCACAAGCAGGACGTAAGGTTAGAATTTTGCATCAACTTCACCAACCGGCTGATCATCCTATAAATATATATCATCCAGAAGGCGAGTATCTTAAAGGTTTAGTGCTTTATGTTGAATAAGTTTGCGTTGCATGTTAAGCGCTATGTCGAGATAAATCATCTGCTTAGTGCAGATGGTCGTTATCTTGTTGCTTTAAGCGGAGGAAGTGACAGTGTTGCTCTTCTTCGTGTAATGATTGACTTGGGATATTGCGTAGAAGCCATGCATTGCAACTTTCATCTTAGAGGTGAGGAATCGGATAGAGATGAGAATTTCTGTGAGAATTTATGTAACGAACAAAATGTTCCATTTCATCGTGTTCATTTTGATACAAAGTCTTATGCTTCATTACATAAGGTGAGTATTGAAATGGCTGCGCGTGAATTAAGATATAATTATTTTGAGAAGTTGCGCAACGATTTGTCTGCTGACGCTATATTGGTAGCGCATCATCGTGATGACAGTGTTGAAACACTTCTTATAAACCTTATTCGTGGAACTGGATTACATGGACTTCAGGGCATTTCATGTAGAAATGGTTATATTATAAGACCACTTCTTGATGTCAGTCGCAGTGATATTATAGATTATTTGAATTCAACGAAGCAAGATTTCGTTACTGATAGTTCGAATAATATTGATGATGTTACACGCAATAAGATAAGGCTTAATATAATTCCATTATTAAATGAAATCAACCCATCAGCAAGTGCAGATATAGCTAAAACTGCTAATAGGATAAGGCTGGCAGCTTGTATATTTGATGAAGCGATAAAGAAAAGTGTGGATGAAGTTGTCGTAAAAAAAACTGATTCGTGCATATATATAGATATAGCTAAGTTGAAATCAATGATTTCATCGGAGTATATTTTATATTCTATTATTCATGATTATTCATTTACTCCATCGCAAATAGAACAGATATCTGAAAATCTAGATGCTTCTTCTGGTAAAATGTGGACGTCTAAGTCGCATAACTTATTGATTGACAGGGGGATGATTATTGTTAATAGCATAAATCTTGCTGATAATCAGAATAAGATAATGAAGATACCAGAGACAGGAAACTATTTTTATAATAATAATTTAGAGTTTTGTTTCGATGTTTCTGATATTAGTCCTGATTTTAAGCCAAGTAAAATAGCCGAAGTTGTTACATTGGATGCTGATAAAGTTAAGTTTCCACTTGTCATCCGTCATATAAAAAATGCCGATAGATTCGTTCCTTTTGGTATGAAAGGTAGCAAATTACTTAGTGATTTCCTAACAGATAATAAGTTTACGCTTTTTGATAAGCAGAAACAACTTGTTATAGCAGATAGCCAAGGTGATATAGTTTGGGTTGCTGGACTTAGAACGGATAATAGATTTAGAATAATGAATGACTCTTTGCATTGTCTCAAGATAGAAATGCGTAGACATTGAACTTATATCATGCAGAGTTTAATGCACAATATAAAATAGTAGAAATAAAAATCCCCATCATTTAAATTTAAAATGATGGGGATTTTCTATAAAGCTTCATCTTCAGGTTTCTGAATAGATGGGCTTTTTACTTTCGTAAACTTCTTTTTCTTAAGCCATATTGCTTTCCGCTCTTCATAATCACGGCGTTTGCGCTCAAGATAGTTGTCTGCCATAGTGACTATTATTTAAATTTACTGTATACAACAGTTAACTTAATAGGGGTTTTTCCTCCTACGAGTTTTGTGCTCTTAATGGATAGATCGTGATAAATACCAGTAAGGTATGTACTACTACTTATTGTCATTGTAGAAGTCGTAACAGGAATTATAACAACTTTATTCCAATTATCAGATGCCTTACCACTTTGCTTGTTGTCATTCATAGTTTTAATCATCGAACCTATGTTATTGAAAGTGTATGCATTTGAACTCAAGCTAGCAAGAAATGAATTCTTGTTGTTAGCAACATCATGATTTTTGAAGAAAGATGTGATGCTGTCGGCTGGGATCATAAGTAATTGACTAGGTGCTCCCAAAGCATATTCATTAGGATTATCGTTGTTAATTCTCTGTAATGTTACCTTTGCTGTATTTATAGTATAGTTCTCTTTGCCTTTTACGATATCATCAACAGGAATTGTCATTTCGGTAAAAATTCCAGCAGGTGTCTTTACATAGGTACAACTGCTGTCTTCAGCCATCTTCTCTATTGTGGAAGCATCATTTTTAATATTTGTTGTCTGCATAACTTCCTCGGTACCTCCAAATGTAGCTGCTACATTATATGTAGAATCGTTTGATGTGTATCTGAAGTGTACGTACATAATAGCATTATAGATGTTAGCCATAGCTCCAATTCCACTTGTTGATTTAAAGTAGAATCCTGGTGCAACATTATGTATGAATGTATATGAGTTCTTAAAGTTATTTGGATTCTCATAATACTTACGCATTATATATGTGCCGTAGTTCTTATAAGTCTTTCCGTCTTTATCAGTATATTCTTTATTTAGCGGAATTCGAATTGATGCATTATAATCACTAGAAGAACGTTCGTCAATACTATAATTCAAATCGGCTAGGGTATAGGTCTTGTCTGCGACAAGTCCATTCTGGCGTACATACCCATCTTTTTCTGGATCAAAGTTTGAATAGTAGTCAGCATCCTCTACTGGTTTTCCTAGTTCGTAAGCTCTTAGCTTCATTGGCGCAAGAGAGTCACCTATTGTATTTGAATGATATAGGCGAATTTCGCATGAGTCAGCATAAGCTAAGCCGTTATCTTTGCTTATTATACTATCAATTTTTGGAAAAGTGTAGTTTTCAAGTACACTAAATTGAGTCATAAAATTACTAGTAATATATGCACCTGTCTCAGGATCACGGAATTTTCCTAGGTATCCTGTTGTGTTACGTGACAGCACAGAATCTGCAATAATGGATTTAGTACTTACATAGAATGTGTCAGTGCTAATATCCAAGTTATCTCTGTTGTCGGTAAGTGATGCTCCAATGCCGTCAGTGGTGTCATCACAAGAAATTATAGTGAATGATGCAAGTGCAATGCATGCAAAACCAAGACTTTTAAGTTTCATATTGCTTTGTTAGGGATAAAAATTATTATTTCATTCTTCTGTTGGGCAAATCTTTTCGTAAAGCTCATTATAAGCTCCTATGAAATCTTCACCTGGATAATCAAGAACAGGGATGCTCTTATTGTTTGCGTATTTAAGGAGTTCATTGTTTACATCCTTATTTGCTTCTATAACGCAGTCACTGTAGTCAAGTGCTAGTTTGCCTAATTCTATGAAATCAAACTTTTCATTATAGCATTTCATAAGTTCTGATTTAGCATCTCTAAAAGCTACGATATCACGGAACTTGCTACCAAGTTCACCTTTCGGCTGATCGTGGAATAGGGATGTTACAATCTTTGTCTTTGCGAAAGAAGGCTCGTCATGATAAGCAGTTTTAATATAAAGAGGTACAACAGCGCTCATCCACCCTTGACAATGTATTATATCTGGAACCCAACGCAGTTTCTTTACTGTTTCTAAGACTCCGCGTGCAAAGAAAATGGCACGTTCACCGTTATCGGCATATTCATTACCTTCTTCATCAATTGTCATTTGACGCTTGGTGAAATAATCGTCGTTATCAATAAAGTAAACTTGAATTCTTGATTGCGGAATTGAAGCAACTTTGATAATCAGTGGATGATCAGTGTCATCGATAATAAGATTCATTCCCGAGAGACGTATTACTTCATGAAGTTGTCCGCGACGCTCATTGATGTTTCCCCATTTTGGCATAAAGGTACGAATCTCTAGTCCGGCTTCTTGTGCTTTTTGTGGTAGTTCTTTGCCCATGATAGACATATTTGTCTCTGGTACGAACGGTGTAATCTCTTGGTTTATGAATAATACTTTCTTTGCCATGTTTATTTTCAAATTGGATACTGCAAAGGTACAAAAAAACTATTGAAAATGAGCCATAAATGTAATAAAACAAACAAATATGGCTGTTTATTCGCATAATTTTATAATAATTCTTTCTTATTTAAGAAAAAAGTTGTTATTTTGCACACCAATTGGAATTAAAGAATAATGAAAGTTTTTAATAAGGTCGTAGATTTGCAGAATGAGCTTTTTAATGCTCATAAACAAGGTAAGAGTATTGGTTTAGTGCCAACAATGGGTGCATTACACGAGGGGCACGCTTCATTAGTGGAGCGTAGCGTTAAAGACAACGATATAACAGTCGTATCTATTTTCTTAAATCCAACACAATTTAATGACAAAGGAGATTTGGATCGATATCCAAGAACTTTGGACGATGATTGCAAGTTAATAGAGAAATGTGGTGCAGATTATGTATTTGCTCCGTCTGTTAAGGAGATATACCCGTTAGGGGATAATCGCCATTTTGAATTTCCTCCTGTTTCTACCGTGATGGAGGGTGCTCGTCGTCCAGGACATTTTAATGGTGTCTGTCAGGTTGTTAGTAGACTATTCTATATAACACGCCCTAATTGTGCATATTTTGGAGAAAAAGATTGGCAGCAGATTGCTGTAATAAAACAACTAGTGAAATATATTGGAAGTGATGTAAAAATTATAGAATGTCCAATAGTCAGAGAAAGTGACGGACTTGCAAAAAGCAGTCGTAACGCTCTCTTAGCTGCTGACGAAAAAGCTATTGCTCCTGTTATTTTCAAATCTCTTAGTGCTAGTGTTGAATATGCTATGAGTCATAGTGTTTCTGATACTCGAGATAAGGTCATTAAGGAAATAAACGCAGTAGAAGGATTGGATGTTGAATATTTTGAAATAGTTGATGGTAATACTCTCCAGAATGTGAAAGATTGGAATGACAGCGATTATGTCGTTGGCTGTATAACCGTCAATTGTGGAAAGACTCCAATCCGTTTGATAGACCATATTAAATATAAAGAACACAAAATTTGACGATGTATATTGAAGTATTAAAAAGCAAATTACATTGCGCTAAGGTTACAGAAGCTAATCTTAATTATATGGGCAGCATTACGATAGATGAAGATTTATTGGATGCAGCAAATATGATAGCTGGTGAAAAGGTGCAGATTGTAAATAATAACAATGGTGAACGTTTTGAAACCTATATTATAAAAGGCGAAAGAGGTTCAGGGTGCATCTGTCTTAATGGAGCTGCAGCAAGAAAAGCATTGGTTGGTGACGTCGTGATAATTATATCTTATGCGTTAATGGATTTTGAAGAGGCTAAAACATTTGAACCTAAAGTCATCTTCCCAAAAGAAGGAAACAAACTCTAACATATTAATAGCCGTATTGTGCATAATTGTTATATGAAGCTTGAACTAAAAATAAAATACTCAAAAAGCTTTGTTTTGTGCAATAATTGAGCTAACTTTGTAGGAAATTTCAAGATAGCTAATATGAAACAAACGAAAATTGTAGCCTCGATAAGTGATCGCAGATGTGATCAAGATTTCATTAGAAAATTATTTTTTGCTGGTATGAATGTTGTTCGTATGAACACTGCTCATGCCACAGAGGAAGGTATACGCACTATTGTAAAAAATGTAAGAGCTGTATCTCCTCATATTGGTATAATGATTGATACCAAAGGACCAGAAGTAAGAACAACAGGCGTTGATGAACCATTAGAATATAAAATAGGCGATGTAGTTAAAATTTTTGGTCGCCCAGAAATGGATAGTTCTCATGATATTGTTAACGTTTCATATTCAGACATCACTAAGGACGTTAAGGTTGGCGATGATATATTGTTTGACGATGGCGAATTAGACATGCAAGTTATAGAGAACGTAGGACCAATGCTAATTGCTAAGGTTCAGAATGACGGTACTCTTGGCTCACATAAAAGTGTCAATATTCCTGGTGAGCATATTGATCTTCCAGCATTAACAGACCGTGACCGATACAATATACTTCTAGCTATTGAATTGGATATTGATTTTATAGCTCATTCTTTTGTTAGAAATGCAGCTGATGTTATGGAAGTTCAGAAAATTCTGGATGAGCATAATAGCGATATTAAGATTATTTCGAAAATTGAAAACCAAGAAGGTGTTGATAATATTGAAGAGATTATCGATGCTTCTTATGGTATTATGGTTGCTCGTGGTGACCTCGGTATAGAAGTTCCGATTGAGAAAATACCTGGTATTCAACGTTCTATAATCCGTAGTTGTATTCAAAAGAAGAAACCTGTTATCGTAGCTACGCAAATGTTGCATACTATGATAAATAATCCTCGTCCTACACGTGCTGAAGTTACTGATATCGCAAATGCAATTTATTACAGAACAGATGCTTTGATGCTTAGTGGTGAAACTGCTAGCGGAAAATATCCTTTGGAAGCTGTTCAGACTATGGCTCGTATTGCAGAACAAGCAGAGAAAGATAAAATGCGTGACGATGATATAGAGGTTTATACCAATGGAGATTGTGATTTAAGAGAATTTTTGGCACATGCAGCTATTGAATCAACCAAGCAAGCTGGTGTAGCAGGAATAATAACTGATAGTGAGACAGGAAGAACAGCTCGTAATCTTGCAGCATTCCGTGGTCCGGTTCCTGTATTGGCTATATGCTATAAAGAAAAGACTCAACGTTGGCTCAATCTTAGCTATGGAGTAATTCCAATTTATCAAAGAGAACAGGTTAGTCCGCAATATATGTTTTTTGCTGCATTGAGAATGCTTCGTCAAAAGGGATACATCAAAGATGAAAACAAAATTGCATATCTTAGTGGAAGTTTTGGTGAAGGTGGAGGTACCACTTTCCTTGAAATCAATAAGGTTAAGGAAGTCTTTGATAGAAGCTATCAGTTCCATCTTCCTGGAAGTGCAAAGGTAGACATAGACGAATAATATTTTTATTATATAATGAAATATGGGATAGCAAATAGCTTTCCCATATTTTTTTTGCATTAGTCCAAACATAGATAATATGAAAAAAGGAAGAAGACAATATTGCCTTCTTCCTTTTTCATATATCTATCTAAAGTTGATAGAATTATTATTCTATAACAACCAAAGGATCCTCTTCGAGGACGCTCTGACCAACTTTTACACAGATAGCGGTAATCTTACCGTCTTTTTCTGCCTCAATATTGTTAGCCATTTTCATTGCTTCAAGAACAACAACAGCGTCACCGGCTTTAATTTCCTGACCAACTTCAACATTGATTGCTGTTATTGTACCAGGTAGTGGTGCTTTAACAGCATTATTTGTATTTACATTAGCTGCAGGAGTGGCCTCGTCGTCATTAGAGTTGTCTACTGGTTTACCCAAAACAACCTTCTTCTTTTCAGGTTCAGCCTCTTTTTCCATTTGAACATCGTAGCCTTCTCCATTAACACTAATGCTAGCTACATTGTTCTCGTCTATTTCGCCAATGGTAACGTTATATGCTTTACCATCGATAGTATATTTAAACTCTTTCATATCTTTTTATGGTTTCTTTGTTAATGACAGGAATTTAGCGTTCCAAAGTGTATGCCTTGGCTTAATTGTTATTATGCCCGGTTCCTTATCGTGAGCATTATTGCCTGCAAACTCATAGAGAGCCATGGCAATTGCTGCATATACATTTTTGTCCATTTTATATAATGTTTAAATGTTTTACATTGGCATACATCCGTGCTTCTTAGCAGGCAGGCTGTCGCGTTTTGTTGCTAACTGGGCCAAACCACGACATATTCGGAAACGAGTATTGCGAGGTTCTATGATGTCATCAATATATCCGAATTGTGCTGCCTGATATGGATTGGCAAATTTATCGGTATATTCTTCTTCTTTTTCAGCAAGGAATGCCTTAACGTCTTCTCCAGCCTCTTTCTTAGCTTTTGCTTCTTTTGCACAAAGTATTGCAACAGCACCGCTTCCTCCCATAACAGCAATCTCTGCAGATGGCCATGCGAAGTTCAAGTCTGAACGAAGTTGCTTACATCCCATCACGATATGAGAACCACCGTAACTCTTACGAAGAGTGATTGTAATCTTAGGAACAGTAGCTTCACCGTATGCATAAAGCAACTGTGCACCATGCTGAATAACAGCATTATACTCCTGACCTGTACCAGGAAGGAATCCTGGTACGTCAACAAGACTGACGATAGGAATATTGAATGCATCGCAGAATCTAACGAATCGAGCTGCCTTGCGGCTTGCGTTTACGTCAAGTACACCTGCATAAGCTGCTGGCTGATTGGCAACAACACCAACACTCTGACCATTGAAACGTGCAAAACCAGTAATGATGTTCTTTGCGAATTTAGGTTGAACCTCAAAGAATTCTCCATTATCAGTTACTGCTGCTATCACCTTATACATATCGTAAGCCTGATTTGGATCTTCAGGAATGATTTCGTTAAGAATATCTTCCTTACGGTCGATAGGGTCGTTGCATTCAGTTCTTGGTGCCTCCTCTGTATTGTTAGAAGGAATATAAGATAGGAGGGTCTTTATCAGTTCCATGCACTCTTCTTCAGTTTTAGCTGTGAAATGAGTAACACCGCTCTTACTTGCGTGTACGCTGGCACCACCAAGATGTTCAGCATCAATATCTTCACCAGTGACAGTCTTTACAACCTTAGGACCAGTAAGGAACATATAAGATGTGCCTTCTGTCATAAAGATGAAGTCTGTCAATGCTGGTGAATATACAGCACCACCAGCACAAGGGCCCATTATTGCACTTATCTGTGGTATAACACCACTTGCTAAAATGTTGCGTTCGAAAATTTCACCATAGCCAGCTAGAGAAGAAATTCCCTCCTGAATACGTGCACCACCAGAGTCATTCATGCAAATGAAAGGAGCGCCCATCTTCATAGCCATATCCATAACTTTACATATTTTCTGAGCCATAGTCTCAGAAAGAGAACCTCCGTTTACGGTGAAGTCTTGAGCATATAGATATACGAGTCTGCCACAGATAGTAGCAGAACCAGCAACAACTCCATCACCGAGGTATTGCTTCTTTTCCATACCGAAATTGTGGCAACGATGTAGCTTGAACATATCATATTCTTCAAAGCTATCTTTATCCACTAACATTTCAATACGTTCGCGAGCTGTGTATTTGCCACGTGCATGCTGCTTCTCGATAGCCTTTTCACCACCACCAAGACAAGCCTGTTCGCGCTTTGCAATCAGCTCCTTGATTTTTTCTACTTGCTTACTCATAATTTATTTATTAATTTTGTTGTCTACTTATTTCTGAATTAATATATAATCCCACTTTTCAGCATGCAAAGATACTAATAAATATCGAAAACATAAAACTACTTATTGTAAATTATGTTATTAGTAAATGAAAACAGTATGTAAGTTTACTGATATTAGCCTTTCTGTATCTAATAATTTTGGATTCGCAGTCTTAAATATAAAGTGGGTTGACAGTTTACCAGTCAACCCATTTTAATAGTTTTATATTTGTTTCTTAATTTACAAATCTCTTAACGCAGCAAGTAAATCCTGATTTTCAGATTTTGTGCCAATTGTAATGCGAAGACAATTTCCACAAAGACTTATTCTCGTGCGGTTTCTTACTATGATACCTTTGTCAACAAGGTAGTCATAAGTTTTTTGGGCATCTTTCATTTTTGCTAAAAAGAAGTTAGCATCTGTGTTATAAACCTTTTCACATATCGGTAAGTCGTTGAACGCATGCATCATGCGTAAACGTTCTTGCAATATTATTTTTACCCATTTGTCTACTTCATATGGATCATTTAATGCTTCTAATGCCTGTTTTTGAGTAAGGCTGTTTACATTATAGGGATATTTTACCTTATTAAATATTGCAATAATATCTTTACTTGCAAAAGCCATTCCAAGACGTATGGCTGCACATCCCCATGCTTTGCTGAAAGTGTTCAGTATAATCATATTAGGATGTTTGTCAAGCTCATCTCTCAAAGGCTTTTGAGAAGAAAAGTCGGAATAAGCCTCATCAACTATAACTAATCCACCAAAAGAATCAATTAGTTTTATTATCTCTTCACGGTTTATATTGTTGCCTGTTGGATTATTTGGTGAACAAACCCATATAAGTTTGGTATTTTCATCAGTAGCCTTTAATAGTTTTTCTGCTGTTATTTGATAGTTTTCATCAAGTAAAACAGGTCTATATTCCACATCATTAATGTCTGCACACACTTTGTACATACCATAAGTTGGTTCTATGGCTACAACATTGTCAATTCCTGGGCGACAAAAACAGCGATAGGGTAGATCTATTGCTTCATCACTACCATTACCAAGAAAAATCTGCTCAGGTCTAACTCGTTTCACAGCAGATAGCTTAGCCTTTACATCTTCTTGTAGAGGGTCTGGATAGCGGTTGAGAGGCTTATTGTATGGATTTTCATTTGCATCAAGAAACACGTGTGCAGCACGTCCATTATATTCGTTTCTAGCACTACTATATGGGGCTAATGACCAAATATTTGGTCTTGTCAATTCTTCTAATGATTTCATTCTGCCTTATTTTTTAATGCTTGTAAACGCACTGTCATTGCATTTTTGTGAGCTATTAATTGTTCGTTTTCAGCCATTATCTCTACAGCTGGTCCTATATTCTTCACACCATCTTTCGTGAGGTGTTGGAATGTAACCTTGCGGTTATAGCTATCTAGATTTACGCCATTATATGCTAGTGCATAGCCATGCGTAGGTAGAGTATGGTTGGTTCCGCTAGCATAGTCACCAGCACTTTCACATGCATATTCACCTAAGAATACACTACCAGCATTAATTACTTTTTCTGATAATACATCATAATCATCTGTCGATATAATAAGATGTTCTGGAGCGTAAGTATTACTTAACTCCATAGCTTCTTCTTTATCTTTTACTAGAACAAATTTACTATTATCTAAGGCTTTAGATGCTATTTCTTTACGTGGTAATTGTTCAAGTTTAACTTTAACCTCGTTATTAACCTTGCATAGGAAGTCTTCTGATGTAGTAATGAGAATAACTTGTGAGTCTGTACCATGTTCAGCTTGAGATAACAGGTCAGCTGCTACAAAAACAGGATTGCTTGTTTCATCTGCAATAACGCAAACCTCCGAAGGACCTGCTGGCATATCTATTGCCACGTCATGTAGTGAAACCTGTTGCTTTGCAGCCATTACATATTGGTTACCTGGTCCGAATATCTTGTAAACCCTTGGTACTGATTCTGTTCCGTAAGCCATGGCTCCGATAGCCTGAACGCCACCAGCTTTATATATTTTGTTTACTCCAGCAATTTTTGCGGCAACCAATATTGCAGGATTAACTTTTCCTTCACGGTTGGGTGGGGTACACAGCACTATTTCTTCACACCCAGCAATCTTTGCAGGAGTAGCAAGCATCAATACTGTGCTGAATAGTGGTGCCGTTCCTCCAGGAATGTATAATCCCACTTTCTGTATTGGAACTGATTTCTGCCAGCATGTAACACCAGGCTGTGTTTCTATTTTAGAACCATCAAATTTCTGAGATTCGTGAAATTTAGCAATGTTATGATGTGCTAGAATCAATGCATGATGAAGTTCGTCGCTAATAAGTCTTTCTGCTTCGTCCATTTCATCTTTTGAAACAGATAAAGACTGCAGATTTACATGGTCGAACTTTGATTCAAACTCAATAACAGCAGCATCGCCTTCGCTCTTGATTTTTTCAAGTACGCTTTGCACGGTAGCGTTAAGCTGTGATACATCCAAATGCGGACGTTCCACAATAGCACTCCATTCACTCCTCTTCGGATATTTGATAATGTTCATTTTCTTATAATATCATTTTTTCTATTGGAGTAACCAAAATACCTTGTGCACCAAGTTCTTTTAGCTTTCCTATTATTTCCCAAAAACATTTTTCATCAAGCACAGTATGTATAGAACACCAGTTTTCGTCAGCAAGAGGTATAATAGTAGGACTCTTGATGCCTGGTAGTACAGCTGCGATTTCCTTAATCTTATCTTTCGGAGCATTCATCATGACATATTTCTTGTCTTGAGCAGAACGAACAGCTTCAAATCTGAAAAGCATCTCGTTGAGAGTTTGATGTTTCTCTTCATCCATGTTCCAATTACCAATAAGCAAGGCTTCGCTCTTCATTACTAGTTCTACCTCATGAAGGTTGTTGCTAACTAATGTACTCCCTGAACTGACAATATCAAAAATGCCATCAGCCAAGCCTATACCTGGACTAATTTCAACGCTACCAGTTATTACATGAACCTCAGCATTTATATTATGCTGTTTCATAAACTTACGAAGAATACCAGGGTAAGAAGTAGCAATTTTCTTTCCATTAAACCATTCCAGACCGGTATAGTTTATTTCTTTTGGAATTGCAAGTGACAGTCTGCATTTGCTAAACCCAAGTCTACTAATAATTTGAGCATTTTCATCACGCTCAAGAAACTCATTCTCACCAACAACACCGATATCGGCAACACCGCTAGCTACACTTTGTGGAATATCGTCATCCCTTAGATAAAGAATTTCCAATGGGAAGTTTGACGATTGCACCAATAAAGTGCGCTTGCTAGCACTTACTTTGATATCAGCCTCTGCAAGTAAGTTCATTGTGTCATCAAATAGACGACCCTTTGATTGTACAGCTATACGTAACATATAATTCTAATTTTCTTAAAAATGCATTGCAAAAATACTCTTTTTTAAGGATATCTGCAAATAATGTTGTAATTTTGTGACCCAAAGGCATATATGCCTCATAAATATAAAGAATTCATATCCGTATTATGCGACATTTATACATCCTTATATATATAATGTTCTTTGGGGCTTGCGTTACGTCATGCAGTGAGAAGAAGAAAGTCGAAATCACACCATGGGGAGAAGAAATTGGAAACGATTCTATTCAAGAAAATAAGAGCTTTACATTGAATGATATTGTGAGTAATGGTGAACTTATCATGCTTACAATGTCTGGACCTGAGACTTATTATGACTATCACGGGCATGGTATGGGTTTGCAATATATGCTAGCTGAAAAATTTGCTCAAAAGTTGGGTGTGTCTTTGCGTGTTGAAGTATGTAAGGATACATTAGAAATGGTTAACAGATTGAAGGCGGGAGATGCTGATATTATAGCATTTCCACTTTCAAGAGGATATAAAAATATTGAATATTGTGGTATGAAAGCTGATTCTTTGCATGCTCAGTGGGCTGTGAAAGAAGGTAATGATGAATTGGCTGACTCGTTGAACAATTGGTTTAATCCTGGAATGATTGCTGCAATGAAGAAGGAAGAAAAATTCTTGCTTTCAACGAATAGTGTTGTCCATCATGTATATTCTCCAATGTTAAGTAGATCGGGTGGTGTAATATCTCGTTATGATAATCACTTTAAGACTTATGCTCCTTTGGCTATGTTTGACTGGCGTTTGCTGGCAGCGCAATGCTATCAAGAATCAACTTTTGATTCAGGTGCCCATTCATGGGCTGGTGCATGTGGATTGATGCAGATTATGCCCGGAACAGCAGACCATATAGGACTTCCTCGTTCAGATATGTATGATCCTGAAAAAAATATTGCTGCTGCTGCAAAATATATTCGTGAACTCCATTCGCATTTTAGAGATATCCCAAATCCTTTGGAGCGAAGTTATTTTGTTCTAGCCAGTTATAACGGTGGATTTTTTCATGTTCGTGACGCAATGGCACTTGCACGTAAATTTGGTAAGAATCCATATCGTTGGGCAGATGTACAAGAATTTGTATTGAGGTTGCGCGTTCCAGCATATTATAATGATCCCGTTGTGAAGCATGGTTACATGCGTGGTGATGAAACTGTGGATTATGTGGCTCGTATCTGCAATCGTTGGGCACAGTATCGTGGTTTTGCACATTCTTTTGGTGGTGGATTCAGCGGTGGCTTTAGTGGCGGGTTTGAAAACATGACACCGTCAAGAGCAAAGCATAAAAACAGATTTAAGATATAAAGCATAAAAAAAGCGATGACCTTCTCAGGCAACCGCTCCAAATCTTCAATAGGTATTAGTTTCTTTTAAGGTAAAAAGATTGTTTTCAGGATAACGTTTGCAAAGATATATGCAATTTTTTAAATTACCAAATAATTTGCAAACTTTTTTTAAAAATATCATTTGTGTGGGCACACACATCAAAAATACTTCATTTTTTCTTATAATGCATGCCTTTAGTTTCTATTTGATAATTAACTTTTTCTTGTTTATTATATAAATACCCCTTTGAAGTGATGAAATTGAGTCTCCAACATAACGTCCGTCAATAGTATAAATACGTGTCGTTTTATTGTTTTCATCTGTATATATATTATTGATGTTTGTAGTGAAATCATTTATATAATCAAATGTTATTACCCCATCTTTTTCCGTTATATTTTTGATAGCTTTGTTCACCTTATAATAATTAGTATTAAATATCGCTTTTGCATTACTTGTATCTTGTGTGTACCAGTAGAAGTTGGGTAATCCAAGAGTATCATTTAATACTGTTATATTGCTTGTTCCTGGAAACAAGTCTCCTTTATGTTGTTCTTCATAGGCTATAGTACTTGTTTTTAGATATGAAGACATTGAATTTCCGTCAGCAGGAACTATTCCCATACCAGGTTTGTTAGGTGTTTCGTTTAGATGTGTATTTATTAATATATTATTATCTGCTGGGTCGTTGACATGATATATTTGCAAACCATGATACATAGCTCCAGAGTTCCAACCTGTCTGCTGAATATTTTCAATTAAGAAATATTCATTACTATTTTTACTATTTTTTATTTTATATACCGTACCACCTTCCTCGGTAGTTTTATCCATAGTTATAGTTTTGTTATTACTAAGGTCTACAATGTCTACATTCCAGCCCATCTGCATTTTTTCCCATGCAGTGTAGGGGGTTGGGGTATATCCATTATTAGCATATTCACCACCATCCATTAAATCCCACAACTCCATTTCTTGATTATCTACATGAGCAGAAGGGCTAATTGGATATATATCTGGTAATCCTAAAGCGTGTGACAATTCATGGCATGCTACTCCTATACTGTTAATCTGAACTATATTTTGTTCTGTATCTACATATGCTGGATATAATTCAGAAGAAAGACTATACCAGCCTACATTTTTCCCTCCGAAAGTTCCGTATGTAGATCCTGTACATGCCCAAACGCAATCTCCTGTTCCACCATTGTTTTGTCCAACGTATGCAGATACAATACATACGCAATCAATATATCCATCTCCATCAGAGTCGTATTCAGATGCGTCTTTTATCGAATCATTTAATTGTGATAATGCATCTTGTACAAGCTTAGAAATTTTTTCATCGTAATTAGAAGTAGTGCTACTTCCTCCGTACACCTTCATTACATCAGGTAGATTTATAGGACCATGAACATCAAATTTTGGAGAAAATGAATTGGAACTCATTTTTTCAAAATACTGCTTGACGCTTCCATAATTAAGCTTATTGCCATTTCCATAGTCAGTAAATCCGCTTTCACTATTAAAAAAATCATCAAATGCTTTCTTTGGATTGTTCACTCTGAACTTCACATCTTTAAAGTTCGTTAGTATTACTAGTATTTTCGGATTTCCTTTGTGTGGAGTATAGCTAGGATCATCTTGTCCTATAACTCTGGTTTTTATATCATAATTTGCGTTTTTACGCGGAGTTATGGTGTTAGCTTCAGTGCTACCATACTTAGGCATCGGTATTATCTTCCCATTACTACCCATTATGGAATCATTATTGTCAGCCATAGTAGCACACGCAATCATGGTTAATAATGCTACGATTAAAAGCTTTTTCATATATTATTTGCGTCTTATTTTTGTTATTTTAAAAAATATTGTCCCTTTCCATTTGTCCTTTTACCATATTCTATAGCATGTTGTGGACAGTGATGATAGCAAGCAAAGCATGTCAGACACATATTGTTGTGTTTCCATTGTGGAATTTTTCCAAACCCACCATTAATATCATTTACGGGACATACGTTTGAACAAATGCCACATTTCACACATTTATCTGTGTCAACATGAAATGGCTTGTCTGTAATTAGCCATTTGACAAATACTTCGCCTAAAATCTTACTGTTTATCCATGGCCAGTGACTATGATGCAATATGTTTATTCCACGTTCTTGATCATAAATTTTTTCAGCAAAATTTTGTAGCATAATTGCTGCTTCTCTTTTCTTATCAATCTCTTTTTCTTTAGAGTCTACATCCATAAAAGGCAGTCCAACATAGCTTTCCGGCATTTTTAGTGAAAAAGTAGAGTGGGTGCATAGTCCCTTTTCTGCAAGATCTTTGTTAAGATATTCCATCGTCATTCCTATATCGTCCCCTGCAGTACACAATGCGTAGCAATAATGCGATTGAATATTATTGGACTGAATGGTCATCTTCTTTATGAATTCTCTTACTATTTTTGGTGGTCTCCAACCGTGTACAGGAAAAACAAATCCAATCCTTTCATCTTCAAGAATTGTATAATTGCATTCTCCTTTTATTTCAGTTGGTATAGAAAAGCACTTTTCACCAGTTATATTGGCAATTTTTCTCATTGCCCATAATGTGTTACCAGTACCGGAAAGATAGAATATCATATAGTGAATTTTAATGTATTACAGAAATGTTTAATTATGTAATGATTATGTCGTGCATGGCATCTCAATAATCTTTACTATGCAAAGGTAATGTATTTTTTCTATTGTTGTTTGATTTGATTAATAAAATTGGCATATTAGCGTTAATATATTTATGCTTTAATGCCACTAGTTTTGATTATAATGTATAGCCAAAGCAGACAGCCAAATTCTATTAAATATTTATATACCTTGATAAAAGTGGATTAATTATTTCCGTATTCTTTCAAATTGTATTATCTTTGCAGAAAGAAAGTAGTGCTCCGGCTCTGCCGCTGGCATTTTTATGCGAGAGGAAAGTCCGGGCAGCATAGAGCACTTCACTTCCGAAAATAGAAGCTATTGGTGACAGTAGGTGTCGACAGAAGAAAATAACCGCCTTTTTTGAAACTTGCAAGTCTCGACTTGTAATGTCTACTAAGGTAAGGGTGAGAAGGTGGTGTAAGAGACCACCAGATGGCGGGTGATCGTCATGCTGTGTCATCTGGAGGCTGCAAGTTCATGTATACCGCAGGCAAAGAGTTGCTCGCTCGATTAACTTCGGTTTACTGCGGAGGGTAGAACGCTTGAGCCATGAGGTGACTCATGGACTAGATAAATGACAGAGCTTCATATTTTTGTATGAATACGGAACCCGGCTTATCAGAGCACTACTTTCCTTTTATATGAATACCGAAAAATTAAAAATCTAAACAATATGGCATTTACTCTTAATAAAATGAATCGTGAAGTCGACGATTTACAGCAGATGGTATTTCGAAGAATAGAGATATGGGGCAATAATGTTGATTTCCCCCAAATGGATGACTATGGAATAAGTAAAGAGACTCTTACTGATTATCTTTTTGATAAACAAGCTATTATCGATACAGTAGGTAGTGAAAGATTTCAATACACACTTTTAGGATTCTTTGTTGTTCTCCCTATATTTATTGTTGCATGTTTCCCTGATTCACAGCTGCCATGGGGAATTAATACTGCATGGATGGCTGGTGCTGGTGGGGTAGTGCTATTTGGAATCTATAGACTGATTATGAAAATGATAATCAACATTCGACTTAAAAAGATATATGATTCAAAGCATGAAAGCTACATTAATAAAGTGCTCTCATACAGACTATAATACATTTATTTCAATTTTACAGTATGGAACTACCTGATTTTTTATCTTATAAAGATAAGTTCTCAACCTCAGGATTTATCGAGAAAATTTCTAGAATAGCTAAAAGAGCTGGTGTAAAACTAGTATATTCAGCTTTTATTTTGTATTATACTCTTCAGAGTGATAAAGTAAGTACAAAAGACAAGGCTATTATCATAGGTGCACTCGGTTATCTTATCAGTCCTCTTGATCTAGTGCCTGATGCAATACCTATAGCTGGGTTAAGCGATGATTTGGCTGTTTTATTTTATGTGATACATAAAGTATGGGGGGACGTGAGCGAAGATATTAAGTTGAAAGCTAAAGAAAAACTGTCAAAATGGTTTGATGACGATGAAATAGGCGCTGTAAATCATTTGTTTGATGAGGATCCAACGGATACTCCAGTATAACAAAAATATACGTTATAAAAAATAGAAAAAAGGTTGAGAAATAAATCTCAACCTTTCTTTTGAGGTACCTAGCAGAGTCGAACTGCTCTGCACGGTTTTGCAGACCGTTACCTAACCGATCGGCCAAGGTACCATGCTTTTGTTTAGCGAGTGCAAAGGTAAGACAAAAAAATTATACCACCAAATTTTTCTTTTACTTTTTTTGCTTATTTCTGCATTTATCATAGAATGCACAACCTGCACATTTATAATCTTTGCATTTTATATTGTCATTAACTGATTTATAACTTCGCTGTACAGCATACAGTATTGCAGCGAAAATAACTATTCCTATTATAATGTATTGTAATATCATATGTTTTTGTTTTTTATTTCTTTGATATAAAATACTGCAAATGATAGGCGGCATAATCAAATTTTATTGAATATTTCGTCGCGTACAGCTATCTTTTACAAAGATAAAAATAAAATTCTCAATAAAGAAACTATTATCAGAAAAGTTACAGATTTCTTTACCTGTAAGCCTTCTTCTTTTGCTACATAGCTAGGCTTATATCTGAAACGATACTATTTAAAAGGATTACATAGAAAATAATATATATCTTTAGCTACGATAAGCTACGTCATAAAAGTGTTTCCATATAGTAATAATTGTTTGACGTAAAACAAGAGGTGATTTTGTAAAAGGTAAACATGTTAAAATACTAACAATTTATACGCGCGCGTACTAGGCGTTTTTAAAAATATAGTGTCGAAGTGTCGATGGGCTGATAATCAGAACTTTAGACTTGTTTTAAGTGTCGGTAAAGTGTCGGCTAAGTGTCGGTAGATTCTACGTTATCTCAATCAAACATAAAATCGCATAATAATAATGGTGAATTTGCTTTTCTTCCATCAAACACAAAATTTACCGACACTTAGCCGACACTTTACCGACACTTATATCCTATTTAATAGCTTAGAAATCAGCATGTTGACACTTCGACACTTGTTTTTTGGAAACTCTATGTGGAGATTTAAAAATTTTGCGGTAAATAAAGCAGTATTATTTACCAAGTATATATCATATCACATCCATAGCTAAATAACTTTAGTTTATTGTCTATTTGTTCTTAATTATAAGTATATATGTGTCATAAATTTATGTTCGCAATTGATTAAATTCGTTTCTACGATAAAATAGATTTGTTTCTACGACATAAAGTTTCTATTCCTACGATCAAACGTTTTCTATTCTACGATGTAAAGTTTTCATAGCATCGATCAAAAGTTTTTGTTTTATCGTTATAAAGCAATTTTATTTAGTAGCAATACTTGTTTTTTGCCGTAGTTTGAACGTAGCTTATCGTAGGTAAAATTATATTTGACTTATCTGCAGCCCCTTTAAACTAAAGCTTTTCATGTTCGAACGTAGCTCCGTAGCTAAAAACGATGAATAAGTATGGTCACCAGGCATTAATTCTGTTTGGTATTTCTTGATAAAAACAAATATAATCAGGATTATGATAAATAAATATAATTATTCTGTTTAGCTAAAGATGTTATCAAGTTCTTCTTGTTATAAGAATACTTACACAATGAAAGGCATTTTCTGAAAGAAAAGTTTAGTTGGATCCCTGCTTGTGCAATACTTTAATTATTATGTTATAAGTAGATTACTAAGAAACAGCTTTGAAGATAAATTTAATGCCTCTATTTATTTTATAAACAAAATTATCATTATGCTTCAAAATTAAATTAGTAAAAGATAGAAAAATACTTATCATGATATTTATAAATACTACAGCCTATTAAAATAATGATCTTATAGATTATATAAGCTTTATAAATTGGCTACATATATAAACAAAAAAAATTGATTGTCTCACGACAACCAATCTTTTCTTAACCTTAATAATCTAATACCATGAAAAACACGATGCAAAGGTAATAATTGTTTTGTTACCTGCAAATTTTCGCATGATATTTATAACGATTTCGGTGTATATTTAACACTTTTAGTATTCCATTTTAATGTTGTTAACGATTTTGCCGCATTTTTATCATCATTTTCTTCAATAAATACCTTTGGTTGTAATTGTATTACTAAAATGTCAGATGATGAAATTTGTTGTTGCAAGACGATGTTTTTATTATTATTTTGACTAGGCAGATTCACGTCTATTTTTATAGGCTCCCATTTGGAATTAAAGAAGCATATACTACTCTCTTTTTCATTACCGGCTGTATATGTGCGAACCATGCAAATCAGACTATCATTGCCATCAACTGGCAATTTTTTAATTGTTAGTTTCATCGCAGAACTCAGTGTGGCTGACATAAAATCGTTGGTTATAGTATCAACAGTTGATGTCTCACCTAGCATATTTTTAATGTCGCTTTTTACTTTCATCTCTAAATAATCCATAGATTCTATGCGACTGTTTTTATCCATATATCCGATAACAGAGTCAGGCATGTTAATCCATAGACTTCGCATGCTTTGTGCGTTGATATTATCAAAGATAGATAACATCAAAAGTAAACATATTATAGTTTTTCTTATCATAATAGTTGCAATATTACCTATTTTTTTCCAAATGTGCAAATGGGTGAAGAATGTTTTTAATATTTAACTAGATTTTATGGGTTTTATCTTTAATGTATCAAATATTATTGCTATTTTTGCATAAGGATATAATAAATTAAATCAAAATAAAGAATATGGCATTATCAAAACAAGACATCAATCAAATTGAAGCTCACGGAATTAGCGAAGAACAGGTTTATTTTCAGCTCAAGCAGATAGAAAAAGGTTTCCCTTTTCTTAAATTGGAATCTGCTGCGTCAATAGATAAAGGAATAATAGCTCCAAAAGAAGATGAACAGGATAAATATGTAAATATATGGAATGATTATAAAAACGAAGGCCATAAAATAGTTAAATTCGTTCCTGCTAGTGGTGCTGCAAGCCGTATGTTCAAAAATATGTTCGCTTTTCTGAGTGCAACATATAATGTTCCTACAACAGATTTTGAAAAGGATTTTTTTGATAATATAAAGAAGTTCGCATTTAAAAAAGAACTTTGTGATAAATGCAAGGCTAATGATGATCATTGTATTACTGAGTTAATGAAAGAAGGCAAGTATAAGAACATTGTTGCGAATATGCTTAATGAGAACGGACTAAACTATGGTAGTTTGCCAAAGGGATTATTACTCTTCCATAATTATGAAGACGGTCCTAGAACTCCAATGGAAGAACATCTTGTTGAAGCTGCTTTATATGCAAGTAGTAAGGGTAAGGCAAATGTACATTTTACAGTAAGTCATAGTCACTTAGACTTGTTTAAAGCTAAAGTAGCTGAAAAAATAAATAAGTATTCTGAGAAATTCGGTGTTGAATATAATATCACTTTCTCTGAACAAAAGCCTAGTACTGATACTATTGCTGCAAATCCTGACAATACTCCTTTCAGAAATGAAGATGATAGTTTGTTGTTCAGGCCAGGCGGTCACGGTGCATTAATTGAAAATCTTAATGAGATAGACGCTGATATTGTTTTCATTAAGAATATTGACAATGTAGTGCCAGACAGATTAAAGGATGAAACTGTGAAATATAAGCAGATATTGGCTGGAATATTAGTTGATTTACAGAATAAGACCTTTGAATATCTTAGACTGCTTGACTCAGGAAAGTACAATCATGCGAAACTTGAGGAAATAATAAGATTCGTACAACGTGACCTATGCTGCAGAAAGCAGGATATAAAGGATTTGGAAGATGCTGATTTGGTTATTTATTTAAGAAAGAAACTAAATAGACCTATGCGTGCATGCGGAGTTGTAAAGAATGTGGGAGAGCCTGGTGGCGGCCCATTCCTGACATATAATCAAGACGGAACTGTTAGTCTGCAGATATTGGAAAGCTGTCAAATTGATACAAATAATGCAGAATACATGGATATGTTCAAGAATGGAACACATTTCAATCCTGTAGACTTGGTCTGTGCAATAAAAGATTATAAGGGAAATGATTTTAATCTCCCTGAATATGTAGACAGAAATACGGGCTTCATAAGCAGCAAGAGCAAGAATGGTAAAGATCTTAAAGCTTTGGAATTGCCAGGATTATGGAATGGAGCAATGAGTGATTGGAATACTGTTTTTGTAGAAGTTCCTTTGGAAACATTTAATCCAGTAAAGACAGTTAACGACTTGCTTAGAGAAAAGCACCAATAGATTATATTGGTGGCTCGATTAAGTTGTGACGCAAAATATGAAATCAAATAATGACAGAAAAATTTGAATTTACACGATCAGAGCTAGATGAGATAAGAAAAATCATGTCTCATCTTAGGAAAACTATAGGCGACACTTTGAAATCTGATGACGAAGATAAAATAAAGCAGCATCTGAAAAAAGCAATATATGATAACCAGATACAACGAGATGTATTTGGTTTAAACCCTATATTGCATGCTTTAAGGACAGCACAGATAGCTGTTGATGAAATCGGACTAAAAAGAGATGGAGTGCTTGCTACCCTACTCTATACGCTTGTCGTAAACAATTACTCTACAATAGAGGAAATGCAAGATAAGTTTGGTGAGAGTGTGGCTCATGTAATACGTGGATTGGTGAGGATACAAGATTTGTATAAACGAAATCCAATTATCGAAAGTGATAATTTCAGAAATTTACTTATTTCGTTTTCCGAAGATATGCGCGTTATACTTATCATGATTGCCGACAGGGTGAATCTGATGAGACAAATTCGTGACACCAATGCTGTTAATGAAAAGCATCAGGTGAGTGAGGAAGCCAGTTATCTGTATGCCCCACTCGCCCATAAGCTTGGCCTATACAAGTTGAAAAGTGAGCTTGAAGACTTGAGTTTGAAATATCTCGAGCACGATGCTTATTACATGATCAAAGATTCGCTTAATGCAACAAAAGCTGCACGTGACACATATATTAAGAGATTTGTTGGACCAATAAACGAGAAACTTACATCAACTGGACTGAAATATCATCTTAAAAGCCGTACTAAAAGCATTCATTCCATCTGGCAAAAGATGAAAAAGCAAAAGTGTGGCTTTGATGGTATATATGATTTATTCGCAATAAGAATTATAGTTGATACGCCTATTGAAAAGGAAAAAATGCAATGTTGGCAGGTTTATTCAATAATCACCGACATGTATCAACCTAATCCTAAGCGACTACGTGACTGGTTAAGTGTTCCAAAGAGCAATGGTTATGAAAGTTTGCATATAACTGTTCTTGGACCAGAAAATAAATGGGTTGAAATACAAATCAGAACTGAGCGCATGGATGAAATAGCCGAGCATGGGCTTGCTGCACACTGGCGCTATAAGGGGGTAAAGAGTGAAGGCGGTATTGACGACTGGCTGGCAAACATAAGAGCAGCACTGGAAAACAATGATGACCTGCAACTGATGGATCAGTTTAGGATGGATTTGTATGAGGATGAAGTTTATGTGTTTACTCCTAAAGGTGATTTGCTTAAATTTCCTAAGGGTGCTACAATTCTTGATTTTGCCTATTACATACATTCAAATATTGGTAATACCTGTGTAGGTGGAAAAATAAATAGCAAGGTTGTTAGTTTTAGAGAGGTTCTGCATTCAGGAGATACAGTTGAAGTACTTACACAAAGCAATCAAAAACCAAAAAGGGATTGGTTGAATATTGTGAAAAGTTCTAAGGCGAAGGCAAAAATCCGTCTTGCTTTGAAGGAAACACAAGCAAAAGAAGGCTTATATGCCAAGGAACTAATAGAAAGAAGATTTAAGAATAAAAAAATAGAAATCGAAGAAAGTGTCATGTCTCATGTTATTAAAAAGATGGGATATAAGGAAAATTCTGATTTCTATAAGGACATAGCCGACGAGAAACTTGATCCTAATGTTGTTATAGACAAATATTTAAAGACTCGTGATCATGATCAAAATTTGAATGCGGTCAAATCTACGGAAAGTGCAGAGAACTTTGCTTTTGAAAATCCAAACGAAGAACTTGCATACAAAAATGATGACGTACTTGTAATTGATCGTGACCTGAAAGGTATAGATTATAAGTTAGCCCAATGCTGTCACCCTATTTACGGTGATGATATATTTGGATTTGTTACAGTTACTGGTGGAATAACTATTCACAGAAAAACATGTCCGAATGCACCTGAACTTAGAAAAAGGTTTGGATATAGAATAGTAAATGCTAAATGGAGTGGAAAAGGTTCTAATCAATATATTATAACATTGCGTGTAATAGGTAATGATGATATTGGTATAGTAAGCAACATAACAAATATTATATCAAAACAAGACAAACTAACTATGAGGTCTATAAATATTGACTCTCACGATGGTTTGTTTAGCGGAAATCTTGTCTTGATGATTGAAGATACTGGTAAACTTAACTCACTTATCAAAAAGCTTAAGACGGTCAAAGGTGTCAAACAAATTATAAGAATATAAGTATGATGAAAAAAGTTATCGTTGGTTTATTCTTTCTTCTTTTTGCTTGCCAATTAAATGCTATAAGCTATACAAAGGCAGATAGCATAAAAGTAACAAAATTGCTTGCAGAAGGATTACGTCAAAATAAGAATACCAATATGATGATTTATTTTGCACGAAGACTAAAAGGTGTGCCTTATGTAGCAAAAACATTGGAAGTAAACCCTACAGAACAGTTGATTGTAAACTTACGACAATTAGATTGTACTACATACGTGGAAAATGTATTGGCATTGACACTATGCGTAAAGAAATCATCGGCTAGTTTTAACGACTTTTGTCGAAACCTGCAAAAGATAAGATATGATAGAGGAAACGTGGAGTACACCTCTCGCCTACACTATTTTTCTAATTGGATAGCGAATAACACGAGAAATGGCTTTGTTCTGGAAATTCAAAAGAATAGTTCACCTTTTACGGCTATTCAGATAGTGAATACAAACTATATGACAAATCATGTAGCAAGTTATCCTATGCTGATGGAACATCCAGAATGGATTGGAAGCATAAATGCTATGGAGAAAGAACTCTCTGGGAAAAGATATAGATATATTCCTAAGAATATGATTTCTAACACCAATTCATGTAAAAGCACAATTAAAGATGGCGATATCATAGCAATATTAACATCAAAGGCTGGACTTGATACAAGCCATATTGGCATTGCTGTATGGCATAGGGATGGACTTCATCTGCTGAATGCAAGTCAAATCAGGAAAAATGTCGTTGAAGAATCAATGACGCTGCATGATTATATGAAAAAGCATCCATTACAAATAGGAATAAGAGTTATCCGAGTAAGATGAGTTAGCTTTTCTTATGCCCGAAATTGAATCCTATATAAAAATTCAAACTTCCAAATACGCTATTAGTGTAGAAATTTGATTTGTGATAATTATATGCATGTAGGATAGCGCTTGACCCAATATACCATTTAGTGTTATTCCAAACGATTCCAAAACGTGAAACTCCATCGATATTGAAATTATCAAAATTGAAATCACGGAAGGTAAAATTCTTATGGTCAGAATCTCCACTTGAATGTTTATATGCCAAAGCTAATGAAAGTGATGCGTTAAAAAGACAGTTTCTTGCAAATACCCAATTATATGCATATCCAACTTGCAATGACAAATCATCATAATTTACTTCACCTTTAACAAGTGAACTATCAAAAACTGATTCCGTCAGTTCTTTGCCAAGATATTTATTCATGGTTTCTGCCAACGCCTCCCAATCAACACTAAGTTTCTGACTCGTAAATCCAACACCAAAGAGTAGTGAACCTGCACTAATACGCTGGCATGTACTTTGACTATATGCAGCTGGATATGAGAATTTATGATGATTAGTTATGTAATAAAGATTAAATCCTCTTATACTTGATTTTAGACCACTAAAAGGTGTACCATCAATATTTCTTGTGTTATTTTTTTTATCAAGAGTCAAATTACTAATATGATAGTCGTTTCCTGATGTTCTGTAAAATACATCTAGTCCTATTTGATTACTATAAAGGCTTACGTCGAATTCGTGTTTGTTATTTGAGCCCCCTATATGTGATACGTCGAGAGTATAACCAAGGAAAATCCAACGCCATCCAAAATATGGTCCAAACTTTACATTTAAATCAGGCTTAAACGTTACCGTCATATTCTTGCCGGTTTGCAACCTATATATCTCATAGGTATTGGTATTCTGGAGCATGAATGCATAATTATAATGTTGTGGTTCTATATAATTAGTGTCGATGCGAGAAAAATCTTTTGCTATATCATAAAGACGATCAAGAAAACTATTCTTTAAATGCTTTCCACATTTTTTTGCAGGCAGTTGTGTGCTGTCTGAAACAATAGAGTCTGGAAAGTTATGCTCGTTGTTATCGGCATAAATTTGCTGGACTTGCAGCATGAAGAAAGCAAATATAAATATATATTTTCTCAAAGCCAGAATATGGTTTAAAGTTTGCCTAATATTCTATCCATAACCCAATTTACAGGAGTAGCACTCACGCTTGTGCATGTACACGCCCCAAAGCCCTGGAGGTCTTCTATAACAGATTTTATAATAGGTAATTGAACATAAGGTGGGTTTGGAACAACGATATTCATGTTTCCCTCACTTGTAACTAATCGTATAGGATCATAGTTGAAAACGGAGAAAGATACAGAACCTTTGTCCCCTATAATTTCAATGCAATCCTCCTTGGCACTTTGATGCCCAACAAAACACCATGACCCACTACCAGGTAGGCCGCTGTCAAACAAGAAACATGCACTAATGGTATCTTCAGCTTTATATAAGTGAGCACGATTGGCACAATAACCATGGGCACGTGTAATTACTCCGAATAACTCTTGAAGAATATCTAATTGATGAGGAGCTAAGTCGTAAAAGTATCCACCTCCAGCAATATCTGGTTGCAAACGCCAAGGGAGATTCTCATGGCTATTGTAGTCCAAATAACGTGGCGGAACGGAAAACCTAACTTGTACGTTAGTTACTTCACCGATTAATCCATTTTTGACAATATCCCTTACACGTTGGAAGTATGGTAAATAGCGACGATAATAAGCTACGAAACATGGAACGCCGGTTTGCTCACTAATTCTGTTAATGCGTGCACAGTCCTCATAGCTAGCTGCGAGTGGCTTTTCTACATACACAGGTTTACCTGCTTTCATTGCCATGATAGCAAATGTAGCATGACTCGAAGGCGGTGTAGCAATGTAGATAGCATTTATGTCTGGATCGTCTACTAGCTCCTGCGCATCAGTATACCATTTCGGAATATGATGTCTCTCTGCATAAGAACGTGCTTTAGACTCGCTACGACTCATGACAGCTTCGACATGTGAACCTTCAACTTCATTGAAAGCTGGTCCCGATTTTTTCTCGGTAACCTCACCACAACCAATAAATCCCCAACTTATTAACTTCATATATAATGCTATTTAAGATGCAAAGATAATATTTTTTATTATCTTTGCAAACAAAAAAGAACCCCAATATGGAAATAAAGAAATCTGAATTCGTAATATCAGCACCATTAGTGAGCAAATGTCCAAATGATGATAAGCCAGAATACGCATTTATCGGAAGATCAAATGTGGGAAAATCAAGTCTCATAAACATGCTGTGCAATAATAAAAAGCTTGCTAAGACGTCATCTACCCCAGGAAAGACGTTACTGATAAACCATTTTATTATCAATAATGAATGGTATATTGTTGACCTGCCAGGTTATGGATTTGCAAAACATTCAAAATCTATAACACAGAGATTAGAGAAAATGATTTCGTCATATATATTGCAACGTGAACAATTGGTAACTGTTTTTGTACTTATTGATGTAAGGCACGAACAGCAAAAAATAGATCGTGAGTTTATTGACTGGCTTGGTGAAAGTAATGTGCCTTTCACTATAATATTTACAAAGTCAGATAAGTTAGGACCAGGAAAGGCAAAACAGAACGCACAGGATTGGATGAACAAGTTGAAAGACAGATGGGAAACTCTTCCGCCATATTTTATAACATCTTCTGAAAAGAAAAGTGGAAAAGAAGAAGTGCTGGATTATATAGACGGAATAAATAAAAATTTATAGATGGCACAAATACCATATCTTGACGTACAAAATCTGACTAAGAGTTTTGGATCGCAAGTGTTATTCGATAATATATCATTTTCAGTAAGCGAAGGCCAGAAGGTTGGACTTGTTGCAAAAAACGGAACAGGAAAGTCTACCCTGTTGTCAATATTGACAGATAAAGAGGGGAAGGATTCAGGAAGCATCGTCTATAAGAATGATATAAAGATTGGTTACCTAGAGCAAAGTCCTAAATTTAATAATGCTGAGAGCGTACTAGAAGCTTGTTTTAATCATGATAATTCTGAAGAAAGAGTAATTAAATATAAGCAGATTCTTACACAATTAAAGATTAAAAACTTTGAGCAACCGATGGGGCAGCTTAGTGGCGGCCAACAGAAACGTGTTGCCTTGGCGAATGTGCTCATTACAGAACCGAATTTCATTATAATGGATGAACCTACTAACCATTTGGATCTTGAAATGATAGAATGGTTGGAGGGGTATTTAAACAGAGGCAACAAAACGCTGCTGATGGTTACTCATGACCGATTTTTCCTAGACAGAGTGTGTAACACCATCTTGGAGTTAGACAATGAGCAGATATACATATATCGTGGAAATTATAGCTACTATCTTGAAAAAAGACAAGAGAGAATAGATAATACTAGAAGCGAGATCGCCAGAGCCAATAATCTTTATAGAAGTGAATTGGAATGGATGAGAAGGATGCCACAGGCTCGTGGACATAAAGCGAAATATCGTGAGGATGCTTTCGATGATTTGCAGGCTAAGGCTAAACAGCGTATTGAAGACCGCCAAATAAGATTGAAAGCTGGCAATGTTTATATAGGCTCAAAGATTTTTGAATGCCAATATGTAAGTAAAGCATGGAATGAAAACGAAGTAATTCTTAAGGAATTCTATTACAATTTCGCACGATTTGAAAAAATGGGAATCGTTGGAAATAATGGTACCGGCAAATCTACATTTATAAAGATGCTTCTTGGCGAAGTTAAACCTGATAGTGGAAAATTTGATATAGGAGAAACTGTGAGATTTGGATATTTCTCGCAACAAGGAATGGTATTTGATGATCAGCAAAAAGTAATTGACGTCATCACAGATATAGCTGAAGATATAGATCTAGGCAGAGGACGCTACATGACTGCGAGCCAATTCTTGCAATATTTTATGTTCACACCCGAACAGCAACATAATTATGTGTATAAGCTTAGTGGTGGTGAAAGGCGAAAACTGTACTTGTGCCAAGTACTTATGAAAAATCCAAACTTCTTGGTATTGGATGAGCCTACAAACGATCTTGATATTCAGACTCTGCAAATATTTGAAGAATATCTTCAAGACTTCCCTGGATGTGTCATCGTTGTAAGTCATGATAGATACTTTATGGACAAAGCTGTTGATCATTTGCTAGTTTTTAAAGGCAATGGCGTGGTTAAGGATTTTCCAGGAAACTATACTCAATATAGAGAATGGGAAAGTTTGAAAGCTAAAGAAGAAGATAATGCTGAAAACAAAAGTAAAGAACAAAAAACAGATTACCATAATGTGACCAAACGTAAGATGAGTTTCAAAGAAAACATGGAATTCAAACGTCTTGGTGAAGAGATTGAACAATTGGAGATTGAACAAAAAAATCTTGAAGAAGAACTTTGTTCTGGTACTCTGAGCGTTGATGAACTGACAGAAAAAAGCAAGCGTCTACCTATCATAAAAGATGAACTTGATGAAAAAGGAATGCGTTGGCTTGAATTATCAGAACTTAGCTAAAAAAATACAAACAAAACTGAATAATATAATTGAGCGGCGAGAATATAGATTATATATATTGGAGCCGCTTTTTTTATGCCTTCACACATAACCGCAAAAAGACTTGGAATGGACGAAATTCGTCCTACTGAGATTGAATATGTAGTTGATATTACCAACACAGCAAATGAGATGTATGATATCATACACATAAGAAAGTTGATACTCAGTATATGTCCGTCAATATTTAATAGTACAGCATGCGGAACTATTGTAAAAAGCAATATAACGACTAAAAATATTATTGCCTCTAATGATGCAAGGCGTATAGCCAACCTTTGTCGGATATCCATATGTAGTTTAATATCTAGTAACCCAGAGGTAAGCAAACATCCGTAAGCAATGCTAATCACGGTAATCAGAGCTAAAACAGGTGATGAGATGTTATATGTGAATTGCCCCATAAACCATCGTATCCCTTCACTGCTTAGCAGAGAATGCATGCTCAAATCTGGTATCGCAGCCGTTATAAACCACGAAACCAAAATTAGTAATACCTGACATGATGCCAATACTACAGCGGAATAACTTATAATTTTTAGTAAACGATTATTCCTCATCTGGGTGAATATTGTCTATATCTATAATCCTTAGTTCGATTGCACGGACAACAAGACGTGTCGCATTTACTCCAACCCTGCCATTGCCATTAGGAAATAGTTTCTGTACTAATTCGTTTTGACGTTTTTCCAAACTTTTCACTCCAAAAGGCATTCCACGTAAGTTGGTTATTTGCTCTTTTGTATATCCAAGTGCAAGGTGGCGTAGAAAACGTTCATCATATTCATCAATTTCATAATCAACAAATGCTTCTTGTCTCATGATTTGATTTTTCACACTTTCCATAAATCTTGAAACAATTTTTTCAAGTATTGGCTGATTAAAAACAAGTTTCTTGCCATTCATTACACTAGAGACATCCCCTCTAGTAAGAAGTTCGCCACTTTTTAGGATAATTCCATCACATCCCGCATCTAAAACGTCAACCCACAGTTTCTCGTTAAGTATTTCACCTGTGAAAATGAGGACCTTGATGTTCGGGTAAGTTTCTTTTGTGTGTCGGCAAATTTCAACTCCAACAGTAGTACTTCCACCTAATCCTAAATCCAAAAGGACCAAATCTGGCATTTGCACTTTTAGAAGTTTCCAATAAGTTGTTTCGTTTTCGGCCGTACCGATAATCTGAGCCTCAGGAATATCATTACGAATAATACCTTCTGTACCTTTTAGTTCAAGAGGTACATCCTCAACAATTATGATTTTAAAATTATCCATATATTTTTATATAATGTTCAGTTTAGATGGGAGTCTTAACTCTATGTCTACTCCACTAGATACGTTATTTATAGCCTGTATTCCACAACCGCGTAAATTGGTTGCTTCACCGATTTCTCTGATGATCTGTCGACATATCATATATTCAATATTAATAGATGCTGGAGTAAACAATTCTGCACATTGTTTAGCATCAAGTTGTAATGATGGCAATGTAATCTTTATATTAACGTAGTTATAGTCCCTACTTGATATATTTTTTTCAATTGTTTTTTCACCACTAAGTTTTTTTAACAGATCGAACAGGTATTTTATTAATGCTTCATCAATTTTAATATTAACATCAATCTGTCTCATGGCCTGTAAACTCAGCAGTGTGTATAACTGCCTGTAATAGTTTGCAGTCTCACTTATAGCATTGAGATTGTCTTCTTGAGAGTCTACAAGTAGTCGTATTCTGGAAGGGTAATACATCGTCTCATGTTTCAAGGTTGAAAGACAGTTATCAAGAACATTGTTACTGATATGCAGCCGTTCATTCTCGTATTCTAATTTGCGTAGTTCGTCAACAGCGGCTTCTGTACTGACAGTCTGTTTTTTGTCTTCCTCAAGACTTGCTAGCAATGCGCTTTCTATCTTTTTAACTACATCATTCAACTGTGAATCATCTGTTTTCAATAACTTATTTGCATCTTTCCATATTTTTGTGATCTTTTCTAGCTTATTCGAAGAATCTATATCAGAAAGCAGAACATTATTAATGTTATTGACTTTCTCTAGACATAGTCTATAGTAAAGTCTGTGTCTATAATATAGAAAATAATAAGCTGGAAATATAGATACGAGCATTATTATGAGTAATATTATCGCAACATTTTTGTTATTCTCAGATTTTTGCATCACAATTACATATTCTCCTAAAGTGTTGTCTGCGGAGCGTTCTCTGAATAGTTGTGTATATAATCTATTGTTATAATGGTATACATCCCATAAATGCAAAGCTAGTGCAGCAACTGCCGTTTCGTTTCTTATATCTAAAATCACGTCATAACTAGTCTTAAGATGTGAGCGAAACCATGCTATTTCTGCAGGAACAGTCTCACTACCAATATATTTCATGGTATCTCTTCCGTTGATATATTTTGATTTGTAATATTTGTTTAAGTAATGCCTACATAAATTAGAATATATCAATGTTTTGGTATAAGTTCTTTTTATATTACTATAATAGGCACTGTCAGCATATTTTTCGGCAACAGCAAGATTCGTATCTTTAGCAGCGAAGGAAGATAGTGAGCTAAAGCATATACTGATTAGCAATAATGTACGCATGATACCTTTTGGTAGTCTGAATGCGAACCGGCTCCCCTTCCCTTTCTTGCTCTCAGCGTAAATGGAACAAACAGAAAATATTTGACTAATTTTGTAATATCTCTCAATTATACCTTTGCAATTCATTAATCCAAAACCATGTGACACTTCTGCCTTTTGACTATCGTCCAATTTTTCGTCAACAATGGTTTTATGTTCAAAAATCTTAGCTGTCTGCTCCTCAGTCATACCTTCGCCAGTGTCAATGATTGATATTTCAACATATTCATCATACACTTCACCAGATATAATAACCTTTCCGGTTGGCTGCGTATATTTTCTCGCATTATCAGCAAGAGTGTTGATCATAAACAATGTAAGAATTTTGTCTGCCTTAACTATTGCTTCTGTAGGCTTGACAATTAAATCAATTCCCTTTAGACTGAATCCCATACTTCCGTCACTGACAATATCAAATAAAGACTGCAATCTAAAACTTTCTATATGCATGCTGAGTTGACCTTGGCGAAGTTGTATCCAATGTGTTAGTATATTATTGTAGTCAATAATTTTATCCGTTAATTCGCTTATATATGAATATCTATATTTACGTGTTTCATCAGATTCGTCACGAGATTCAAGGCATTTTATCTCATTAATTATTCTATTTATAAATGGTAAAATACTGTTTACCAATGAAATTTTAGCACGTTGTTCAATATTACGTTTAATATTGTTTGAAAGGTGCAAATTTTCCATTTGAATTTTTTCTGAGATTTCTTCATAGTCTTCTTTTCTCTGTCTGATGCTTTGTTCTTCATCATATTGCCACTGACGTAATGGCTTTAGCAGACTATCAATAGAAAAATTTTTGTCGCTTTTTTGACGCATCCTATCAAATATGAATAATAGAATTAGCACAAGAAAAATCATCATAACAACAGCAACAATCATTATATTCAGAGTTGAAGAAGATTTATCTAATTGCTCTGCGCGGGCTTCCAATAATCTATCTTGACGTGTCTTTTCCTGTATGTCAAGGTATATATTTCTGTTATAATCACTTAATTGCTTATTGTCTATTGCTGAATATGCTAGCGATAATTGCTCTCTAATGGAAGAGACTAGATCTGGTGCTCTTTCTATAATAGGGTCTATATACAATGCATTGTTAAGGCATTTAATAGCAGAATTATAATCTTTTATTTGCCAATAACATTGAGCTAATGTTCTATACGAACCAGCTATTTGGTATACATCACCATATTTAGAAAAGATATTTAGAGAACGTTGAGCCAAATTTCCTGCTAAAAGGGAATCAGGCATATAGTCTGTATTGACAAATTTAATGTCAGGCAGATTATTCACAATAAGGTAGTCTCTCATCTTCGAATCTTGAAGATGTTCACTTATTGCTTGCAAAGAGTTGGCTTCCCAAAATGGATAATGATACCTTTTTGAAAGAATGTAACAGCGCATTAAGTAGTCAAATTCCTCTTGACTGATGTCTTTACTGGTACCTTTGGTAATAATTCCTCCTGCTCCTATATTGTAAAAATATGATAATAATTGTGCTGTATCTTTTTGTATAGGACCAAATGGATCTATTTTTTTTAAAGCGTCTATAGATTGATTTTTCAAACCAACATAGTAGAAGTAAGTAGAATTAATAATGTGAAATTCAGTTTTAGCATAGGTGATACGCATCATCTGGCGATCTGTCAATTCTTTTTTTTCTTCCTCAATTCGCCTCATTATTCGCAATGCATTTTCACGATATGAGTAAAAATCTTTATTACGTGATTGTCTTTGACAAAGACGCATGCATTGAATATCGGCAATGAGTAGCTCTATTTGATTATCTGTATAACCTGCTATGTTTTTCAGTAGTTTGTACGCTCCATTATAATTCATACGGATAGTACTAACGAAAGCTAAATTATTTAAAGCTTCTGCTTTTCCCTCAGAATAGTTGTCAGAAAGTAAAAAAGCTTTTCGTGCGTAAATATATGTTGAGTCTAGATTTCTATAATGAAATGCGTAAGATTTTGTATTCAGCAAATCTACCTCATCCTTATTTGACGGTGAACATGCTGAAAAACAGAAAAGGCTTCCTATGCATATAAGCATTAAGAAGCCTTTTATAATGTTATATTTAATTTCTTGCTTTTGCAATATATCCTAAAGATTCTTTACATTTATCAGTTATGGCTTGCCAGTTTCCTGATGCTATGGTTTCTTTTGGGAACAATTTAGAACCCATACCCACACAAAGCACACCAGCTTTAATCCATGATGTAAGATTTTCCTCATCTGGGGATACTGCACCCGTAACCATGATATTGCTCCAACGTAGTGGACCAAGTACATTCTTTACAAATGAAGGACCACCAACATTACCTGCTGGGAATACCTTTGTTACATCACATCCTGCAGCTTGTGCATTACTCATTTCGCTTACGCTTCCGCAACCTGGAGAATAAGGAACTAGGCGACGATTACATACTGGTGCTATTTCTGGGTTGAAATTTGGTCCTACAATGAAATTTGCACCAAGTTGCATATATAACGCAGCTGTTGCAGCATCAAGAATGGTACCAGCACCGAGGATAAGTTCTGAACAATCCTTTGCTGCCCATTTTACTAACTCACCAAATATCTCATGTGCGAAGTCGCCACGATTAGTGAATTCGAATACACGAACACCACCATCGTAACAAGCCTTTATTACATTTTTACATGTATCAATATCACTATTGTAGAATACAGGAACCATACCTGTTTCTTTCATAGCGCAAATAACTTGTACTTTATTAAATCTTGCCATTATATTTTTTGTTATAAGTTCTTAGTTTAACGTTGAACACGTCCGTTAGCATTTCCACCGGCAAGACTTTCAACTTCATCCAAAGATACTAGATTGAAATCTCCAGGTATAGTATGTTTTAGTGCACTTGCTGCAACTGCAAATTCCAATGCCTTAGCTTGATCCTTATATGTTAGCATTCCATGAATCAAACCACCAGAGAATGAGTCACCGCCACCAACGCGATCTATAATAGGGTTAATATCATAATGCTTGCTTTGATAGAATTCTTTACCGTCGTAAATCAAAGCCTTCCAACCATTATGTGTAGCAGATAGGCTCTCGCGAAGTGTTGAAACAACATACTTGAATCCAAATTCTTTCATCATTCCCTTGAAAATACCATAGTATCCTTCTGCATCAGTCTTTCCACCTTCTACATCTGCATCTGGTTTGAAACCAAGACAAAGTTGTGCATCCTCTTCATTGCCAATACAAACATCGACATATTTCATAAGAGGCTTCATTACAGATATTGCCTTTTCAGAAGTCCATAATTTCTTTCTGAAGTTCAAGTCTACAGATACTGTTACATTATGACGCTTAGCAGCTTCACATGCTAATTTTGTGAGTTCAGCAGCTTTATCACTTATTGCAGGTGTGATGCCGCTCCAATGAAACCAATCTGCACCTTCCATAATAGCATCAAAATCAAAATCAGATGTATCTGCTTCTGCAATGGCACTATTAGCTCTGTCATAAATAACTTTAGAAGGACGCATGCTGGCCCCTGTTTCTGCATAGTAAAGACCAACTCTATCACCACCTCTTGCAATGAAATCAGTATTGACTCCATAACGACGAAGTGCGTTTACAGCAATCTGACCAATTTCGTGCTTTGGTAGTTTTGATACAAAATATGTATCATGACCATAATTAGCTAAACTAACAGCAACATTGGCTTCACCGCCTCCAGGTATAATTCTGAAAGAATCAGTCTGGACGAAACGGTAATTGCCTTCAGGTGAAAGGCGAAGCATAATCTCACCTAATGTAACGATTTTACCCATTTTAATCTTAAATTTAATTGTTTGTTATAGATTAATTATAACTTGTTTGTCATCGCAAAAATAACTATAATTTTGCAATTTAGAAAATAAAATGAAAAAAAAATGAGGTTTTAGCTAAAAAAATGGTTGTGCGCACACACAATTCAATAATTATTACTATATTTGCCACAATAATACATACTCGTGGGCGCACACAGCACCTTAATATTAAGTTATGATGCGTTGACGGTTATTACTTAAGACTATGACTGAAAAAATAAGAATTAAAGACATCGCCGAAATGGCAGGAGTTTCTGTCGGGACTGTAGACCGTGTTCTGCACAATCGTCCTAATGTGTCACCTCCAGCTAGAGAAAAAGTTGAGAAAGCTCTCAAGGAGATGAACTATCAGCCCAATATGTATGCCAGTGCTTTGGCATATAACAAGTCGTATACTTTCTATCTTTTCATTCCTAATCATGAACAGGAAACTTATTGGGAAGAAATTGAAGAAGGTGCCAATAAGGCTATGGAGTCAAGACGTGACTTCAATATTGATGTTAGAATAATGTATTATGAAAGATTTAGTGATGAGTCTTTTACGGAAAAAAGCGAAGAATGTCTTGCAAATAATCCTGATGGAGTTATAGTTGTCCCTGCGGAACTAGACATCACTCGACAATTTACAGATAAGTTGCATGAGTCTAATATTCCTTTTATAATGCTCGACTCATATATGCCAGACTTATTACCGCTTTCATTCTATGGTCAGGATTCTTTCAGCAGTGGATATTTTGCCGCAAAAATTATGATGATGGTTGCCGCAAATGATACTGAAATTATGATTATGAAACAGATGAAATCAGGTAGAGTTGTTAGTAAGCAGCAAGCTAACCGTGAAGTTGGTTTCAGACATTATATGAGAGACCACTTCCCTGATATAAAAATATTAGAGGTTAATTTACCACTCGATAGCAGTAAGACTGAATATGAGGCAAAACTTGATGATTTCTTTAATGAACATCCACAATTGCATCATTGCATAACGCTGAACTCGAAAGCGCATATTGTTGGTGAATTCTTACTTAGAACAAATCGACGTGATGTTCAAATTATGGGATATGATATGGTTGGAAAAAATGCAGAGTGCCTTAGACAGGGTAGCATTTCGTTCCTTATAGCACAGCACGCATATCAACAAGGATATAGTTGTGTTGAAGCTCTTTTCAAGGCCATTGTGTTGAAGAAAAAAGTACAACCTGTAAATTACATGCCTATAGAATTACTATTGAAAGAAAATGTTGACTTCTATCGTAGAACTCAATTATAAATACTACATAACAAATGAAACAAACTACTGTACTGAAAATCAATAAGGCTGACTCTGTTGTTGTCTGTCTTAGACCTCTTCAAAAAGGAGAGATTATTAATGTTGACGGTGAGGATATCACCATATTACAAGATACTCCATCTGGTCATAAAATTCTAATTCATGACACGGATGAAGGTGTTGATATTATTAAATACGGTTATCCTATTGGTCATGCTAAAGTCAATTTAAAAGCTGGAGAATGGGTAAACGAAAATAACTTGAAGACGAATTTGGCTGGCACTTTAGAATATACATATTCTCCTGTCAATGAAGAACTTAATATAAAAAACGAGAATAAAAAGTTTAAGGGATATATACGTAAGAATGGCGAGGTAGGAACACGAAACGAAATATGGATTGTACCTACTGTAGGATGCGTAAATGGTGTCGCTGAAAAATTGGTCGAAAAATTAAAGCAAGAGACTAAATTAGAAGGTGTTGATGCTATACATGCATGGCATCACAATTATGGTTGTTCACAGTTAAGTGGCGATCATGAGAATACTCGCAAGATATTACGTGATATTTGTCTGCATCCAAACACTGGTGGTGTATTGGTTCTTTCATTAGGCTGTGAAAACAACCAACCTGACGCATTCATGGAAATGCTTGGTGATTATGACAAAGACCGCATCAAGCTTCTTGTTACCCAACAGGTAAAAGGTGATGAAATTAAAGAGAGCATGAAAATCTTGAGAGATCTCTACTCTTTGGCTAAAGATGATAAACGTGAGGATGTTCCACTTAGTAAGTTGCGAATCGGACTAAAATGCGGCGGAAGTGATGGCTTTAGCGGTATAACAGCTAATCCTCTTGTTGGAGAATTGTCTGACTGGTTGGTTGCACAGGGAGGAACAAGTGTTTTGACAGAGGTTCCAGAAATGTTTGGAGCTGAGACTATATTGATGAACAGATGCAAAACTCCAGAGTTGTTTAACAAGACTGTTAGTTTAATTAATAACTTCAAAGAATATTTTATCAGTCATGGTGAACCTGTTGGTGAAAATCCTTCACCAGGAAATAAGGCTGGTGGAATTTCAACCTTGGAAGACAAGGCTTTGGGATGTACACAGAAATGTGGACGTGCTAAAGTAAACGGAGTCTTGGAATATGGTGATCGTTTATGCAACGATGGACTAAACTTACTTTCTGCTCCAGGAAATGACTTAGTTGCATCTACAGCTTTAGCTTCAGCTGGTTGTCAATTAGTGCTATTTACAACAGGACGTGGTACACCATTTGGCACATTTGTTCCAACAATGAAGATAAGTACAAACTCTACCCTATTTAACAATAAGCCAAATTGGATTGATTTCAATGCTGGAGAACTTATTGAAGGTCACGATATGAAAGATGTTCTTAGTAAGTTTATAGACAAAGTCATTTCAGTGGCTAGTGGAGAACTTGTTAGAAATGAAATTAATGAATACAGAGAAATCTCTATATTTAAGAATGGTGTTACTTTATAAATAAGAAATAACAATTGAGCAATAAAAAAGGATTACTGGCACTATCGCCTTTATTTGTTTTGATAGTATTCATAGTCATGTTTACTATCTATTCAGTAGATAAGACAGACAAGGAACCAAATCTGTCTCTAAGTGTAGCTTTTATGATTTCCAGCATCTATGCTGTAATTATTTTAGGAGGCATTCCTGTAAAAAAGAGAATTGATACATTTAGTAAAGGTGCTGGTGCTAGCAATCTGATGCTCATGCTTTGGATATATGTACTAGCAGGGGCATTTGCGGCTTCTGCAAAGAGTATGGGAGCTATTGATGCTACAGTCAATATGGCTCTTAATTTTTTACCGGCAAGTTTAGTCTTGCCAGGTTTGTTTTTGGCAGCATGCTTCATCTCTATTTCAATAGGTACAAGTGTAGGAACAGTTGTTGCTTTGGTGCCGATAGCTGCTGGCATTGCACATTCCACAGGTTCAAATGTTCCACTAATTACTGCAATTGTTGTTGGTGGAGCATACTTTGGTGATAATCTTTCTTTTATTTCTGACACTACTGTTGTGGCTACGCAAACTCAGAATTGCAATATGTCAGACAAGTTTAAGGTCAACGCTATTATTGTAGCACCAGCGGCAATAATAGTATTGGCTATATATGCTTTTATGGGAGCTGATTTCAATGCGCCGGCACATGTTGGGCAAGTTGAATACTTGAAAGTAATACCGTATATAGCAGTTTTGGTAACAGCTGTAATGGGTATTAATGTCATGGGTGTGCTAACAATAGGAGTGTCTTTATGTGGTATCATAGGTATTTTGGATGGTGACTATAATGTATATGGTTGGTTTGGCGCTATGGGTGATGGCATTTTGAGTATGGGAGAGCTGGTTATAATAGCAATGTTGGCAGGCGGAATGCTTGAAATCATAAAAGAAAATGGCGGAATCAATTACATAATAGAAAAGATAACCAATAAGATATCTGGTAAAAGAGGTGCTGAATTTTCTATTGCAGCTCTAGTTTCTTTTGTAAATTTATGTACAGCTAATAATACTGTTGCTATACTAACAGTTGGAGGTATATCTAAAAAAATAGGTGATCGCTTTGGTGTAGATAACAGAAAAGCTGCAAGTATATTAGATACCTTTTCATGTTGCGTCCAAGGCATCATTCCATATGGTGTTCAAATGCTTCTTGCAGCAGGATTGGCAAATCTTAATCCTATGCAAATAGTGCCATATCTATACTATCCTATAGCAATTGGATTGGCTGCTACATTAGCAATCATTTTCAGATATCCTAAAAAGTATTCTTAATAAATTATAGTTATGAACATTATACACCGGAATCTATTTGCTAAATTGAGAATTGACAATTTTTCTACAAAAGAATCACTTGAACCTATGTCTAAGTTTAAGATGAAGAAACTAATGGGCTTGATGAAAAATATTGCAGAAATGCCCGCTGGGGAAGTAACGATGTCAAATCCAGTTTTGAAAGCAAGATTAAAAAATATTCAGGAGAAAGAACGTCATGCTGTCGATACTTCTATTGAGACAGTTTATTTATTAAGGATTATCGCAAGTAATGTCAATGCCACAATGAATAATGGTATTCCTGTAAGAGGTATCATACAATTAGGACAGTATTTAAGAACAAGAGGTAATAGTGTTGATTTTATAAAACTAGACCACTGGTTATCTAAATTGCATATTTCAAGATTCGCCCAACTTCAAGGTAGCATTTTGATAAGCTTGTTTGGATTTGAAGCGAAAGAACTGCCATTTGTCAAACAACAGGAGAAGAGTGCTGTGCTTTACACACTCAGATCTATAGAAAATGTTGAGAAAGACACAGAAGATTGGCATTTTAGACAAGGAAATCGTGTTTTTGTGCACAATAATCAAAAAGTGCTTAGAAAAAATTTGCGTCGCAGTCTTAGATATGTCGATTATGCCCCAATAGAAACGACGAGTAATTTCATATCTAATTTCTCTCATAGCCTTTCTGAAATAGAAGAATAAGCAAAATAACATTAATTTATTTTGCAGTTAAAGTCTTTTACTGTACTTTTGCATTTATGGAAATGTTTAAAAAAATATATCTATACTTGTTATTATCAATATCTGCAACCGTTGGTGCTAATGCTCAAAACTATGTTCAATGTGAAGATACATGTACACATGTACACGGCATAGATTTAAGTCATTATCAGGGGAATGTATTTTGGGAGACAGTTGGTGATAATTCTAAAATGGCTTATGTCTACCTTAAGGCAACAGAAGGTGGAAGTAAAATAGATGATAAATATGAGCGAAACATTGAGTTAGCTCACAAATACGGATTAAAAGTGGGATCATATCACTTTTTCAGACCAAAGGCGGACTTGAATAGCCAGTTATTAAATTTTATGACTCAATGTAGACCATCTGAACAGGATTTGATTCCAATGATTGATATAGAAACCAAAAGTGGAATGGACACAGAAGAGTTTTGCGATTCTTTGTTCAAATTTCTAGATATGGTAGAGAAAGCATACAGGCAGAAACCTTTATTATACACTTTTGCAAGTTTCTACAACCATTATTTGTTAGGAAATGTAAATGGCTACAAACTTATGATTGCTCAATACACAAAACGTGAACCAGAATTAAGTGATGATCGTGACTTCATAATGTGGCAATATACTGGTAAAGGTAGGATAAATGGTGTAAACGGATTTGTGGACAAAAGTCGTTTTATGGGACGACATGGTCTGCGTGAGATAAAATTCAGACATTAAAACAAACTTTAAATATATTAATTTTATGGCTATTATAAAATGCCCAGAATGCGGACACCCTGTTAGTGACAAAGCACCGACATGTCCAAACTGTGGAGTTGAAATTGCTGGTAAGGTAAATCTTAATATACCACAGCAAAATATCAAGGAAAATATTAATACTCCTAAGAGTGAAAAACCAAAACCAAAGAAGGGAATAAACAGAGTCCTTGTCGTAAGTTTTGTAATTGCGCTGATTATATGTGGTGGTGTATTCTATTTTTATCACGATGCACAATCAAGTAAGGAACAAGAAGCTTATGAATATGCAATGAAGAGCACCGATCCTGCTGTTCTTCAATCATATCTTGATACATATACTGATGCTTCTGAGGCTCATATTGATAGTATACAGTCTCACTTGAACAGTCTTCAACAAGTTGATAAGGATTGGACCAATGCACTAGTAAGTAATTCAAAGTCAGCTTTGCAGGACTATTTAGATAAGCACCCTGACTCTCCTTATAAGGCAGTTGCAGAACATAAGATAGACTCAATTGATTGGACGCTTGTTTCAACAACAAATACAAACGACGCTTATAATAAGTATCTGGAAGATCATCCTAACGGAGAACATGTTGATGAGGCTAAAGATGGAATAAAGAATCTTAACGCAAATACTGTTCAACCTGAAGAGCGCGTTATAATTAATGGTTTATTCCGCAATTTCTTCCAAAGCATTAACTCTCGTGACGAGCAAGCTCTTATGAGTACATGTGAAGGATTACTTACTTCTTTCCTTGGAAAGAATGATGCCACAAAGAGTGATGTTGTAACTTTCTTGAATAAAATTTGGAAAGAAGATATGACAAACATGAATTGGCATGTTAATAATGATTACAAAATAGACAAGAAAGAAGTTGGAGATGGTGAGTACGAATACACAGTAACATTCTCTGCCATCCAAAGTAAGGAATTTAATGATGCTTCAAAGAACGGTAAGTCTAAATTCCGTGTTAGCGCAAAAGTCAGTCCTAATGACAGAATCAGTTCATTTAATATGACTAAGATTATTGAATAGTATTTTAATGACGTTTTTACATCCAACTATCTATAAAGATTTAGTAGTTGTGAATTAAATACCAATAAGGGAGGTGAAAATTCACCTCCCTTATCGTTTATGTAAACTAACGCTATTTTTTTGTTGTTTTGGTTTATGCTAAATGAAAACGATGTCTAGAAATCCAGACTAAGCATCTTTCATTTGCCGCAAAAGTTCTTTTTGTCTCTGACTCAAGCCTGTTGGTAATTTCACATTATAGACAATAATCAAATCACCATAAGTTCCATCTCCACGGCTATAACCTCTACCCCGCACTCTGACTTTTGTGCCATTTTGTGTTTCTGGCTTTACTTTAAGTTTAATCTTTTGATTATTGTTTAGCTGAATGATAATCTCTCCACCTAACAATGCTGTGTAAATATCAATGCTAACCTTGGCTTCCATCTGCCCACTATCCTGATGCCTATCGGCTGAACCAGATTTATCGGCATTACGGAATCCACCGCCTCCAAATAAGTCCTTGAAGAAGCTCGAGAATCCTCCTCCACCTTGCCCGAAACTGCCGAAATCAAAACCCTCAAATGGATTCCCATTAGACTGGAACCCACCACCAGCATTAGCATATTGGTCAGCTTGATTCCACTGTTGTCCATATTTATCATATTTAGCTCTCTTGTCACTATCTCCAATCACATCGTATGCTTCGTTTAGAGCTTGAAACTTTGCCTTGGCTTTCGGATCATTGGGGTGTAAGTCTGGGTGAAAGAGCTTTGCACGCTTTCTGTAAGCAGCGCGTACATCTTTTTGAGGTATATTCCTATCAACACCTAAAATCTTGTAGTAATCTATAAATGCCATAAAATGTCCTCCAATTATTTATTGTTTTTTGTAAAACAAATATGCAAAAATCATGCCGAATATGTTTACTATCATATTTTTTTGGCACGCACTTTGCATTATATCTGCAACAAGGAAATAAATATGAAGTTTCAAATTGTAATTTCTCTATTTGTAACAATATAATATTGTTGTAAAAGTTTTGCGATTAGCCGCAAAACCGCTACATTTGCATTAGAGGAGTTAATTAAAGGATAAAAGGAGATTTAAATATGACAAGTCAATTTTCACCAAAGGTTTCCGAAATACTGGCATTTAGCCGGGAGGAAGCGACACGCCTCGCAAGTCGATATGTTGGTCCAGAGCATCTGGTACTTGGCATATTGCGTGAAAAGGAAAATCCGTTGCTGAATTTGTTTAAGCGAATGAATATTGACGAGCAAAGCGTAAAGTTTGAGCTTGAGAAGAAAGTTCGTGAAGATGAATTTTCAGAACCGATAATCACTTCAGAACTTGTACTGAATGAGCAAGCAAGTAACATTTTGAAGCTTGCTGTGCTTGAGGCAAGATTGCAACATACGCAAATGGTTGACGTGCAACATTTAATATTGGCTATATTGCACGATCAGGTTAACAATGGTGCCAAGGAAATATTAGAATTGAATAATATGAATTACGAAGATACACTATCATACTTGCAGGTTCAAAAAAGTAATTCGCCCGTACAAAATGGGCTAGAGTTACCTGACGAAGATGATGATGAGTTTGACGCCAAACCTTCTGGTGCGGGTCAGGCAGAATCGCTAAAGGTAAAAAGTAACAGCAGTAAAACACCGATACTTGATAATTTTTCAACTGATCTTACACAAGCAGCTCTTGACGGCAAACTAGATGTCGTTGTTGGGCGTGAGAAGGAAATACAGCGTGTGACAGAAATACTTTGTCGTCGCAAGAAAAATAATCCTATTTTGATAGGAGAACCTGGTGTTGGTAAAAGTGCTATTGTCGAAGGTCTTGCTCAACTTATAGTTCAGCATAAGACATCGCCACTACTTTTCAACAAACGTGTGGTAAATCTTAATATGACTGCTATTGTTGCCGGAACAAAGTATCGCGGACAGTTCGAGGAACGTATACGTGATCTTATAAAAGAACTTGAGCGAAACAGTGATATAATTGTATTTATTGATGAAATCCATACTATAATCGGCGCAGGAAGTACACCTGGAAGTATGGATGCAGCAAATATAATGAAACCAGCTTTGGCTAGAGGTGCGATTCAATGTGTTGGAGCAACGACTCTTGATGAATACAGACAGAGTATCGAGAAAGACGGTGCACTTGAACGTAGATTCCAGAAAGTATTGGTTGAAGCTACTTCTGCTGATGAAACATTGTCTATATTGAAAAATATTAAAGACAGATATGAAGAACATCATCATGTGACATACACTGACGATGCATTAAAGGCATGTGTCAATCTGACAGAAAGATATATCACTGATAGGTATTTCCCAGACAAGGCTATTGATGCTCTTGACGAGGTTGGTTCACATATTCATTTACAACATGCTGAAGTTCCAACAGAAATCACTGATAAGCAGAAAGAACTGGATGAAACAATCAACAAGAAAAATGTAGCTGTAAAAAATCAGAACTTCGAACTTGCTGCTGGTTATCGTGACTATCAGTCAAAACTAGAAGCTGAGATAAAAGATCTTAATGACAAATGGAGCAAGGGTCAAAATGGTGACCGACATGTTGTCACCGATACAGATGTCGCTGATGTCGTTTCTACAATGGCAGGTATACCTGTTCAAAGAATTGCAGAAAAAGAAAATATTCGACTGAAAAATATGGCTAATGTGCTGACACAAAATGTTATTGCACAAGATAAGGCTATTGAAAAAATGGTAAAAGCCATACAGAGAAATCGTGTAGGTATAAAAGATCCAAATCATCCTATCGGAGTTTTCATGTTTCTAGGCCCTACCGGTGTCGGCAAAACATATTTGGCAAAACAGTTGGCAAATTACATGTTTGGTTCTTCTGATGCATTGATACGTATAGATATGAGTGAATATTCCGAAAGTTTCAACACGTCTCGTCTTGTTGGTGCACCTCCGGGATATGTAGGATACGAGGAAGGCGGACAGCTGACAGAAAAAGTACGCAGGCATCCCTACTCTATTGTATTGTTAGATGAAATCGAAAAGGCTCACGGTAATGTGTTTAATATGTTACTTCAAGTCCTTGATGAAGGCAGACTTACTGATGGCAATGGTCGTTTAGTGGATTTCAGAAACACTGTTATCATAATGACATCCAATTCTGGAACTCGCCAACTAAAGGAATTCGGTCGTGGTGTTGGTTTTAATGCAGGTGGTACTCTTGGCTTGAGCATTAATGACAAGGATAAGGAATATGCACGTAGCATCATCCAAAAAAGTCTTAGCAAACAGTTTGCTCCTGAATTCCTTAACCGTCTTGATGAGATTGTAACATTCGATCAGTTGGATCTGACCGCTATAAAAAAGATCATAGACATAGAGCTCAAAGAACTTTTTGCGCGCATTGAGTTATTAGGTTATAAATTATCTATAACGGAGAAGGCAAAAGAATTTGTTGCTACCAAAGGTTATGATGTGCAATTTGGTGCCCGACCATTGAAGCGTGCCATTCAAAACTATATTGAAGACGGTGTTTGTGAACGTATTCTAAGCGGAGATGTTAAGGAAGGTGATACTATAAATATCGGCAAAAATCCAAACAAGGATGAGTTGACATTCAAATAGTCTTTGTAGAAATGCAAACTCCACTTTGCAAAGCGTATTTATAATGCGTTATCGATAAAGTACTGAATAAAAAAAACATTAAATGAGGAAAAAGCATACCAAGAAATAGGTATTTTTCCTCATTTTTTTGTAATTTTGCGGTCAAACTCAATAGAAATTCTATTATACATATTTAATAATCAATTTAGTGAATATGATTTATTCTAAAGAAGTCGACAACATGTGTGTTGTTGCAAAGGGCCCAAATCATGGTCCAGCCCCAATTCCTGAAGAAGGAAAATGGATTCAGGCTAAAGAGATTAAAGACATCTCTGGTTATACTCACGGTGTGGGTTGGTGTGCTCCTCAGCAGGGTGCTTGTAAGCTATCTTTGAATATCAAAGATGGTATTATTCAGGAAGCTCTTGTTGAGACAATAGGTTGTACAGGTATGACACATTCTGCTGCTATGGCATCAGAAATCCTTCCTGGAAAGACTATTCTTGAAGCTCTTAATACCGACTTGGTTTGTGATGCTATCAACACAGCTATGCGCGAACTTTTCTTGCAGATTGTATACGGTCGTAGTCAGAGTGCATTCTCTGAGGGCGGTCTTGTTATCGGTGCAGGTCTTGAGGATCTTGGTAAAGGTCTTCGTAGCCAGACTGGTACACTTTACGGTACAGTAGCCAAGGGTACTCGTTACCTTGAGTTGACAGAAGGCTATATCACAAAGCAGTTCCTTGATAAGGACAGTCAGGTTTGTGGTTATGAGTATGTTCAACTAGGCAAGATGATGGAAGCTATCAAGAATGGCGTGGACGCTAACGAAGCAGTTAAGAAGTTCACAGGTTCTTATGGCCGTACTACAGCTGAGCAGGGTGTTGTTAAAGCTATTGATCCACGTAAAGAATAAGGAGATACAGATATGATAAGAAAAGTAATTTTTGAAAGCCAGGAGCGCCGTATAGACAGTGTGCTTGCAACTCTTAAGGAAAACGGTATTAATAGTATCGAAGAGGCTAATGAAATTTGCGAAAAAGCTGGTGTTGATCCTTATCAGATGTGTGAGGATACACAGCGTATCTGCTTCGAGAATGCGAAGTGGGCTTACGTTTGTGGTACAGCTATCGCTGTTAAGAAAGGTGTAAAGAATGCTGCTGAGGCTGCTGAGGCTATTGGTCTTGGTCTTCAGAGTTTCTGTATCAAGGGTTCTGTTGCTGACGACCGTAAGGTTGGTCTTGGTCATGGTAACCTTGCTGCTCGTCTTCTTCGCGAAGAGACAGAATGTTTCGCATTCTTGGCTGGTCACGAGTCTTTCGCAGCAGCTGAAGGTGCTATCAAGATAGCAGAGATGGCAAACAAGGTTCGTGTTAAGCCTTTGCGTGTCATTCTTAATGGTCTTGGTAAAGATGCAGCTATGATCATCAGCCGTATCAACGGTTTCACATACGTACAGACAAAGTTCGATTACTATACTAGCGAAGTTAAGGTAGCTCAGGAAATCGCTTATTCTGATGGTGCTCGTGCAAAGGTTAAGTGCTATGGTGCTGACGATGTACGCGAGGGTGTTGCTATTCTTTGGAAAGAGAACGTTGATGTTTCTATCACTGGTAACTCTACAAACCCAACACGTTTCCAGCATCCAGTAGCCGGAACTTACAAGAAAGAGCGTCTTGCTGCTGGCAAGCCTTATTTCTCTGTAGCTTCAGGTGGTGGTACAGGTCGTACTCTTCACCCAGACAACATGGCAGCAGGTCCTGCTTCTTATGGTATGACAGATACTATGGGTCGTATGCACTCTGATGCTCAGTTCGCAGGTTCTTCATCAGTTCCAGCTCACGTTGAGATGATGGGATTCCTCGGTATGGGTAACAACCCAATGGTTGGTGCAACTGTAGCTATTGCTGTTGCTCTTGACCTTGCTATGAATAAGAAGTAATTCTAGAATTAGCAACATATATGCTCCTGTAACTCAAAAGGTTACAGGAGTTTTTTTATTTACTAATAACATACATGGCATATAACATAATAAATGATGCCACTGCGCCGGTCATTACTTTTATAGAGGGTTTATATCCAAATACATAATGCGTATAAACAGCTACGAAAAGCAATTCCATGAAGGCAGAAATTGAAGTGCCGATACCAAGTCCCATTAAACCACCTATATGATAACCCAATATTGAACTTATTAAAAGTAATATTGCTGAAACTAATTCTTGAAATAAATACAGTAAAGATTTGCCTTGAGCTAAAGCTACATATTCTATTGGTAAATACACGGCTCTTGCGATTACACCAAACAATGCTACTTTCACAAATGGTATTGCTCCCATGAAATTATTGCTAAACAATATTGGTAATATGTGTGAAACCAATGGCATAAAAACAAGCAATAAAGGCAAAGCGATAAGCAAATTAGTTATTATCTGTCTGTTGATAATATCCATCATGTCTCTCATTGTGTTATTTCTTGCAAGTCGAGGAAAATAATCAGCTTCCAAAGCTGAAAAAGCAATGCCTGAGTATGTCATTGTTATCATAAATCCTGCATTGTATAGTCCTACTATCTCCAAAGAAGCATTTGTACTTAGAAATGATCGTATGACATATTCCGTTCCACTGCCAGCCAAACATGCTAAAGAAAAAGCAATACCCAACTTTAATAATGACATATCACTCTTTATACAATTCAATATATTGTTTATTGATGGTATATTACTAAAACGCAAACCTGTTGCGTGGCAGCATAATAAGTATGTGAAGAGTGTTGATAAAACTAAAGAAGGAACAATAGCCTTTGCTCCAAAAGCATAAAGCAGAGGAATACTAACGATCAATGAAATTACAGTCCCTGCAACTATTAATTTTGCCAGTTTTGATTGCTTTCCTGTACCTTTAAGTATTGCAATCTCTCCTCCAGAAAGAGTCGTTAATGATACTGCAAAAGGAATAAAAATCAATTCAAACAAATGGTTTTCAGATTTACCAAATGAAATAAAATTGAATAATGGAGACATTACTAATGTAATTATAAAACCGCACAAGGCTGCAAAAATGCTCCATGACCTTACCGATATTATAGATTTAGCTAGTTTTTCATTGTCTTGTTCATAGCAGTTGGAGATTTTTTTCACTCCCGAAGTTTGTATTCCTAATCCAGTAATGTCACCAGCCATTCTCGCAATGGAGTTATAAATGGAAAACATACCGAAACCATTAGCACCCAATAATAAAGCTACAAATTTCGTCTTTAACAGACCTATGATGATGTTTATTATTTGGACACCACCAAAAAGACCTGCCGATTTTATGTTTCGAATGTATGTACCACGTCTGGAATTCATTGTTTGCAAAGATAAGCAAACTTTTCATCTTATCAAAGAAAAAGGAAAATCAAATTGAATGTTGCATATTTTGACACAAATCGTGCTAATGATATTTGTGGGTCATTCAAACTTTCCGTACCTTTGCATCATATTATTTTCACAGGTGATGGTCAAAAAGAGAAAAGAGAAAAACAAAAACGGAAACAGATTACTGAAATTAATTATTTTATCATGCGGTGTCTTGTTTTTACTATGGTATTATATGCCATGGCAGATGCTTAACACTGCCAAATATGATAAGAATTGGCCATATACTGATATTGATGCACCGTTTTCTGGAGACTATGATGGAATTGATATTTCTAAACATCAGGGAAAGATACATTGGGATATCCTTTCTAAAAACAATCATATTAAATTTATCTATATAAAAGCTTCAGAAGGAATATACAATGAAGATCCATGCTATAAACGTAATGTTTCTGAAGCAAAGAAACATGGTTTCTTAATTGGTTCTTACCATTTTCTTTCTAAAAATTTTTCAGGTAGAAGGCAGTTTAATCACTTTAATGATGTTGTTGATAAGGAGCAACAAGACTTATTGCCAATAATAGATGTAGAAGATGATGGAACTCTTGGTTGGAGCAAAGAAAAAATACAGACTGAATTAAGCGATTTCATTGATGCATGCAAAGAAGAATATGGAAAGGCTCCAATAATATATTGCAGCGAGTCATATTTTAAAGATAATCTTTCGCCAGAATTTGATAACTATATCTTGTTTATCGCCAATTATACAGGTACACCATTGTTGCCTGGAAAGCCAGTCTATGATATGTGGCAATTCAGTAAAAAAGGACATGTTCCAGGAATTTGGAATTGGGTAGATTTAGACAAACTATCACCAAATGCAAATATTGATGATTTAAAGTTGACTAAAGATACTGACTAAAACATTTATAGTCGTCACTAGTAAGCAATTTGTCAAGAGTAACGTTTTTATTGTCATTCATGTAGCTCTCAACTGCATCAATAAATTTGGTAGTGAACACTTTATTTCCAATAATTTTATTAACAGCATACATAACCTTCCCCATGTGCAAATCCTTTTCTTGTTGGCTGCGGTGGTCGAAGTTAGGCATCTGATAAATACTTAAAAGATAAAAACTCAGACAATCAGGAACAATATATTCCCTGGACATTGTCTTGCATTGATTCTTTGAATAATATTTTGTATATAAAGGGTAATCCTCACCCAGATATTTATCAAGACAAATGCCGATAGTTTTATCCCCTACTATAATGCTTTGGTCAAGAGCGCCTATCTGTGCGTAAACTTTAGGCATCTTAAAATGAGATAACTCTTTATCAGCCTTACCGAAAGCAGATGATAATTTTTTATTGATATCATCAATACTTGCGTATTGGGTTTCAGCATCAGTAATAAGTGTTTGAAGTGTTGTATCTTGATAGAAATTAAGAAAACGGCTATTAATATCTGGTTCATAAACAGCTCCTAATTTTAGCACATTTTCAACCAAGGTTCTAGTTTCTATCGGGTATTCTGTATTCATTTCTTGAAGAGCTGAAAAGTCGCCCGTTGTAAGATATCTGCTCTCGATACGATCATAGCGCAATATCTCAACGTGGCTCTCAATGTCACTATTTGGCTTAAGTTTTAATTCACAAGCCACACAGAGTACCATTACAGCAAATAATATGTAATAAATCTTCTTCAAACGAATAGTCTCCCTTAAAATTCAACAACGCAAAAGTACTAAAAAATATTTTTTAATGCAAGTGTTTTGCTAAAAAAATTAAATTTTATGGTCAAATATAACACTTTTAACTCAAAATTAGTAAAAAACTCAAATGAAAATAAAAAATATTTATTAAGCCGAACATTTATAATTATATTTGCATTAACAAACTGAAATATAAACAATGATTAAAACAAGTTTTATCACATTTGCGCTATTTTTGGCTGCAAATAGTTGTGTGGCTCAAAATTCGCTGAGTGTTGATGTCACTAATCCTTATAACATTGAGATGAGTGATGCTCCAATTGTTATAAGTCTAAAAAATTACCCTTTAACAACATCTTCTATTGTAACTTGTAATGGAGCGGAAATCGCTTCACAGGTGGATGATCTTGATGGTGATGGTAATAACGATGAGTTATGCTTTATAACCAATCTTAAAGCTAAAGGAAAAAAAACATTCAAAATATTGCTTGACAATAAGTCAGATCAGAAACAATATAAGAATTTAACTTTTGCCGAATTATTATTGAGAGATCCAAAGGTGAAAGACAAAAATAAGCATGATTTGTATTTATCACAGATTGCTGCTACTGATGAAATGAAAGATCAGTACCACCTACTTCATCACCACGGCGTGGCTTTTGAAAACGAACTGATATGCATGCGATTCTATTTTGATGAGCGACAGACTCTTGATTTATATGGTAAATTTCACAAGGGATTGGAACTTAAAGATACACAGTTTTATACTTCTAAGGAACAAAAGTTGAAGGGATATGGCGATGATATTCTTTGGGTAGGAGACACTTTCGGTTTCGGTGCTCTTCGTGGCTGGAACGGTAGCGCTTCTACAATGATGAGTGATGTTAAGTCTAGAGGACAACGTATTGTTTGTTATGGTCCTGTTCGCACAATCGTTGAACTTACTGATAACGGATGGAGATATAAGGAAGGACAACCACGTATTTCTTTAACAGAAAGATATACACTATATGCAAATCACCGTGATGTTGATGTAGAAGCATGGACTAACCGTGATTCTAAGAATATTGAATTCTCTACTGGATTGATAAATATGAAGAACTCTTTGGAGTATTCAGATCATACCGGTCTTCGTGGACTTTGGGGAACTGATTGGCCAGCAGGTAACGATACAATAAATTGGAAGCGTGAGACTGTTGGAATGGGAATATATATTCCGCAGAATTATCGCATAAAAGAATTGCCAGCTGACAAAGATAATTATGGTTTTGTAATCCGAATGGTCAACGGAAAACTTAATTATAAAATTACATATTCAAGTGCTGATGAGTCTTTTGGATATCACGACTCAAAGTCATGGTTTGAATATCTTAAAGAATGGAAGAAAAATATTAACCTTCGCCCGATTATTAAAATCAAGCGTGATTAATAATATCAATGAATGTCTTCCTGCCGCGAACATAATATTGCCAAAGCAGGGAGATATTCATTTTGTCATTTTTACATCCTTCTACCCTATTCTTCTGTATTAGGTCTCGGTCTGACTTGAAGTCTTTTCGCCATTTTTTGAATGCTCGGCGAGCTTTATATATAGCCTTGAAGTCACCAATATTCTTATCTACAATTAGAGTCTTCCATGCTGCTGTATAGTCAAGTATCCACCTTAAACGCATAGCAGACTTCAATTCCTCTTCAGGAAGATTCTTATATAGCATTGTAAGATTGTTGCGGAAGTTCAGATAAGTTTTCATCGGATTACTCTTTGGTAATGTACCGCCTCCAACATGAAAGACTTTGCTTTCTGGAATGCATACAATCTTATGACCATACAGATTAAGTCTCCAGCACAAGTCTATCTCTTCGTTATGTGCGAAAAAGCGACCGTCTAAGGCTCCGACGTTCCAATAGTCTTTTGAGCGAATCATTAAGCAAGCACCAGTTGCCCATGAAACCTCAGCTATATCATCATATTGTCCTTTGTCTTTTTCTACTGTGTCGAAAACTCGTCCACGGCAGAAAGGATATCCTAGCTTGTCGATAAATCCACCAGAAGCACCAGCATACTCAAACGAGTCTTTATCGAATATAGATAAAAGTTTCGGTTGACACGCTGCAACATCTTGATGTTCATCCATGTATTTCAATAGTGGTTTCAGCCAATCTTCAGTAACTTCCACGTCAGAATTCAATAGCAGATAATATTCGCTATCTACTTGTTTTAGAGCTTGATTATAACCTTCGGCAAATCCATAGTTTTTGTCAAGCGTAATAATCTCAACCTCAGGAAAGTCTTTCTTCAGCATTTCAATTGAATCGTCAGATGACGCATTATCTGCAACGATAACTTTAGCATCCTTCTCAGAATGTTTAATCACCGTTGGCAGATATTTCTTCATCATATCCCTGCCGTTCCAATTTAGTATTACTATTGAAAGTTTCATATCTCTCAAATTATTTCCGCTTTGAGTGCTGATCCGTCATGATTAAAATCACCCAACTTTACACGGATAATCTCATTATCATACTCTATGCAAGCACTTGAAGCAGGAATTTCTACACGGATATAATTATCTGTAAATCCATGCATAGCTTTTCCTCTAGGAGCTTTCTCAAAAAGCACATCCATCTCCTCACCTATATACTTGGCATAGAAGTCATGTGTCTTTTGGTCGCTAAGTTCAAGCAGTCTCTTTGAACGCCTTTTCTTTTCCTTCTCTTCAACAACGTAAGGTATTGAGAGGGCACTAGTTCCTGGGCGTTCACTATATGGGAACACGTGTAACTGAGTTACTGGTAGTGATTTCAAGAATTCGTAACATTCTTGGAAATATTCAGGTTCTTCTCCACGGCATCCTACCATAACGTCAACACCAATGAAAGCGTCTGGCATTTTCTCTTTTATAAGATTTATCTTATGTGCGAACAGGGCACTGTCATATCGTCTGTGCATCAACTTCAACACTTCATCACTTCCACTTTGCAATGGTATGTGAAAATGAGGCATGAATGCACGGCTATGTGAACAATAATCTATCAGTTCGTCTTCCAACAAGTCGGGTTCCAAACTACTAATTCGAAATCTTTCTATACCTTTGACATTATCAAGAGCCTTTACTAAATCTATAAATTTCTCGTGAGTAGTTTCGCCAAAGTCACCAATGTTTACGCCTGTAAGAACAATCTCTTTGCCACCTTCTGCAGCAGCTTGCTCAGCCTGCTCAACAAGTGAGGCTATTGATGGATTTCTAGAGAATCCACGTGCGTAAGGTATGGTACAATAAGTGCAGAAATAGTTACATCCGTCTTGTACCTTAAGGAAATATCTTGTTCTATTTCCTCTTGAACAAGATGGCTGAAAAGTCTTGATATCCTTAGTTTTAACGGAATGGAATTGATGCAACGCTTCCTTATCATCACCTTCAGTAAAGGCATTACTTAAATATTGAATAAGGTTAGCCTTTTCATTAGAACCAAGTACAAGGTCTACCCCATCAATTTTACTAACCTTTTCAGCTTCAAGCTGTGCATAGCAACCAGTAACGACAATAAAAGCACCTGGATTTTCACGTGCCATTCTGTGTATAGCCTGTCTGCATTTATGGTCTGCAACTTCTGTAACTGAACATGTGTTTATAATGCATATATCAGCATTCTCACCCTTTTCGGCAGCTACGACACCCATTTCGGAAAGCATCTTTCCGAAAGTAGATGTCTCTGAGAAATTGAGTTTACACCCTAATGTATAATAAGCCGCTTTCTTACCTTGAAAAGCTGAACTATCTATCATAAATATTTATTGAATCTTTAATTATTTACAGACCAAGAATCTTGCAGATCTTATCAATTATACCGTCTGTACTGTCAGCAGCCTGATTAAGTTTCTCGCTAAGTTTCTTGTCTACTTTATCCTGAACTTTCTTACTTACTTTATCTACGATCTTATCAGCGGCTTTGTCCAAAGCATCATCTGAATTATCTTTTGAATCCTTTTCATCCTTTGAATCATCTTTTACTGATTCGCTTTGGGTATCTTCGCTATTATCATCGTCGTTTACCTCCTCCTTATCAGAAGAGCCATTCATCGTATTCTCATAGCATCTCACGATATCATCAGCGTTTACTGTATATACATGTCCTATGAAACCATAAGAAACATTATGCTCACGACCATCAAACTTTACATCACATACAGAATAAATAATGTAGTTATGGTAATTAATCATGTCGTCTAGTGTAGAATCAACAGTATTGTCATCCAATATCTTTGAGATAACGCTTAATCCCATAGACAACAAGTCATCGCTATTACCTTCTTTTTCATTAATCTTATCCACAGCCTCAGTAAGTTCTTTCTTGATAGCATCCTTATGGCGATCCTTACTTGGGTTGGCTATTGCCAATATAATAATAATTGCTATTGCGACAATTGCGACAGTTTTCCAAATAGGTTTCTTTTCCTTCTCTTTTGGTTCTGTCTCCTGATTGTTTACATTATTAATATAAGGAGGAACAGGAGGTGGAGTTTGCTGTACTTGTGTATTAGCTTGAAGCATTATGCGTAATTCCTCAACCTGCCAAGCTGGAGTCCAGTCTGCAAAGCCGTCAGCCCAAACAAGTGTTTCTGCTGTTATATTTTTATTCTTTACAAGAATTTCGGCACTAAAAGGTCCTACTTGTAGTCCGTTTTCGATAATAAAATAATTCATATAGTCTAATTTATTTTGAAATATGCATGCAAAGTTAGAAAAAGTTTTGATAAAATTTGCATATATGGGAAGAAAAGATTACTTTTGCACCCGATTTAAAGATCAATGGTTTCGTAGCTCAGTTGGATTAGAGCAACAGCCTTCTAAGCTGTGGGTCCTGGGTTCGAATCCCAGCGAAATCACAAAATAGGAACTATTGCTAGTTCCTATTTTTGTTTTTAGCTATATAAATACTATACAAAACAAATATACGGTGTTATATTTGTAATATAATCAATACAAAATTAAGGAAATGGGGAAGTTATTACTTATGCTTGTTTGATAAAAATTCGTTGGTATGCTGCGGACAAAATGTAGATAATGTGCCTATCAATATCAGTGCTGACACTTCTATAGACTTTATAACCAATAACTTTTAACCGATTAATGTTAGACAACTTGTATTTAAGTTTATAAATCATTCCTGCAGATAACGACATTACTTAAACAACATTTAATGACTTATGCCTGTTAAGACATAGCATTTAACTCGTCAATGTTTGATGATATCAACCTAACTATGGCCTAAACGTCAGAATTACGAACTATCTTTGTCGCCTATAGTATGTTATCGATAGGTGATAAGAATTTTGCTAGAATAGTTCGTTCTTCACCATTACCAAAGATTACAATATAAGATTGTCGTTCTTTGCAGAATGATTTAATTATGCCTTCACCGAAAAAATTATGTTTTACTTTCCCATTTTCTGGGAAAGAGAATTTAGGTGGTGTTAATTCTTCATTAAGTTCTGATACTTGTTCATCTGAAGCTTTCCATAAGTCTACATCCATTTTACCTTCAGTAACAAAGTAGTCTTTTTTTATTTCGTGAAGGAATCGAGATGGATATTTGTTTGTTCTTGTTGCGTAATTATATCCTTCTGATTCGGTAAGGAAAAGTGCCTTCTCGGCTCTTGTTACTGCGACATACATAAGTCTCCTCTCTTCTTCCAAACCTTCTTTTTTTCTTTGCCTAATAGTTTTATGACTAGGTAGAATGCCTTCAGTTAAGCCACATACAAATACATATGGAAATTCAAGTCCTTTTGACTGATGGATAGTCATTAATTTGATGCATCCTTTTTTCTCTTCACCATAATCCATATTTGTATATAATGCTATATCTTGAAGATAAGAACTCAATGATATTTCATTTTCTGCATTAATATTTTCATAATAAATAATTGAATGTTGAAGCTCGCCCAAACTTTCAAGTCGTTCTTCATCACCATCCATTCTTAATGATTCCTCTAATCCACTTTTTTTTAGGATGTCTTGAAGTAGTTCTGAAATTGATAAAGATGATACCTTTTCTTTCTCTGTTTCTATTAAATTCACAAATTCAGCACCTTTATGAAACTCTGGTTCTTCAATATGATTTTTCATTGCTTCGTAAAGCGTACAATTTTCTTGCTCTGCAATAGCTTTAAGTCTTGCTTTGTAGACATCTCCTATTTTACGGGATGGTCTGTTTACAACTCGTAAAAATGATAAATCATCATTTTTTTCTAATAAACGTAGGTAGCATAATGCATCTTTAATTTCTTTTCGTTCAAAAAATCTTATTCCACCATAGATAATGTATTCAAGGTGATTTGACATTAGTTCTTGTTCTATGCCGCGAGACATATATGAAGCTCTATAAAGGATTGCAAAATCTGAGGAAGAAGCATGCTTGTGTTCTATTAAGCTCATTATCTGCGAACATATCCATTGCGCCTCTTCAGTTTCGTTCTTACCGTGATAGTGTATAATTCTTGTTTGTTCTTTGTTTTGATTAGTATGTAAATCTTTCTTTATTCTATTATCATTATTAGCAATTATAGAGTTAGCGACATTGAGTATACTCTGAGTAGAACGATAATTTTCATCAAGAATGATATCTTTATCTGATTTAAAATCAATAAAGACTTTGGGCATGGCTCCACGCCATTCATAGATAGCTTGATCAGGATCACCAACAATAAATAAATTTTTCTTCGTTTCAGTAATAGTATTTATAATTGACCAATCATTTTGATTACAATCTTGAACCTCATCAACCATGACATAGTCAAATTGATTTTGCCAATACAAATATGCCTCTTCGAAGTTTAGGAAAATATAACGTACAAAAAGTATGATGTCATCAAAATCTAACGCAAATGCTTTTTGTTGCTTCATTAGAAACACCTTAAACTCATCATTTTCAATATCCTCATATGTCCCCTTTTGAAATTCTTTTGGAATAAGATACTCATCTATGTAGGTGAGCATTGACGAATATTTACTCCTTTTTATTCCTTCAATAAATTGTTGAGCAGTTACCGTAGTTTTATCTAGATTACTCTCTTTAATAATCTCCTTTGCAAGCGTAATTTGATCTTCTGTATCTAATATCGTAAAAGTCTTAGGGTAGCCTAAACGATAAATTTCCTTACGCAGAACTTTAACACAAAAGCCATGAATGGTCGATACGTAATCATTGTAATTACCGATATGCACCATTTTCGCAATTCTAGATTTCATTTCTTGAGCTGCCTTATTCGTAAATGTCAAGCATAATATATTAGCAGGATCTATTCCTACTGTCTCAACCAAATATGCATACCTATGAGTAAGGGCCTTGGTCTTACCCGAGCCTGCCCCCGCAACAACTCTAATTTTACCATCAATAGCGGTTACAGCTTCTTTTTGTCTGTTATTTAGACCATCTAATATATTCATGTTCTTTTCCCCCAGTCATTAATTGTTTATGTTATTTGCATCGGGATAAATTGTGTGTCTTGCTATCAAAGTGTTAGATTATTACAACTGTATCGGTTAGTTTATACATCTACGCAGTCTCGTCAATATACACATAATCATCATTGCGCATCTTCTTGATGTTTTGTATATCCCTATTGGATATTTCACAAACATCTTTATTTGTTGCGAAGATACAAAAAAAATGAATAGAATCCAATGATGGCTTTATAAAAAGCGAAGAAAAAATAAATAATGATTACATATTAGCATAAAACACATACGATACGTTTATTTTGGCCATTAGTGTTATAAAGTCAAAACACATATCTGTACTCATAATAATGCTAGAAAAACGTTTGTAAGATCAAACAGATGAAGCCAGAGCAAAGCTTGCTTGAACTATGTGTGCAGATAGATTATGGAGAATATCAGACAAAGATTCCAAAAAAAAGGTTCTTCTTCAATTTAGGGGGTTAAATATCGGTGCTTTAGTATTATAAACTATTAGCTAACACATTGATAATCAACACATTAGTTAACGTTAAAAAGTTGTAGATGTGGTGTTTTTTTTGTATCTTTAATGTGTGAAAAATAAAAATAAAACAACACGCACATCTACACAGTGCAAAGATACTTCAAAGTATTCGAATCAGCAATTTTTTCGAAAGATAAATGCTTCCATCAAAGATAAATGCAAAACTTCTGGTCTAGTGTTGACTGATTTCATTCAAACCAGTTCTGGTATTGTATTGCATGCTATTACAAAGAACAGATTACCTTGTTGCCCTTATTGCGGGGAGCCTAGCCATAGTGTTCATGACTATAGATATCGTAAGTTACAGTATACGGAGATACTCTCCCAGAGCAGCAAGATCATCATTACCTGCCGCCGTATGAACTGCACGAACGATAAGTGTTCAAAGAAAACATTTATGGAACCTCTAAAGTTCGCCAGACCTTATGCCAGATGTGTAGATGAGGTAGTCTCACGTATGCAAAAGGAATCGTTAAAGCAACCATCAAGGCTTGCCAGACAGACTCTTGCCAGCCAACATATAAAAGTGAGTTCATCCACCTGTCTGAGAACCGCAAGGTCTTTAGGCAAAGAGAATCCCATGGACATCGCGTGCAGTGGATATGTTGCCATAGATGATCTGGCATACCGAAAGGGACATAAGTATATGTGCGCCATAGCAGACCACTATACACGAAGGGTGCTGGCTATGTTTGATACACGATATGGTCCTGAGATAGGTGAATGGTTTAAGATGCACCCCCAAATCAAGTTGGTTAGCAGGGATGGCAGTTGGGCATATGCTTCGATTATCAAAGAAGCCTTGCCTGATGCAGAGCAGGTCTCAGATCATTTTCATCTTGACAAAGGTCTTGGAGATCATATGGTTGAAGTTATACAGAAGATGATTTGTCAGAAGAAAAATACGCTGCCATATCCTTATCCTTCCCTGGACGAAGCCAGAAGTTATATCATGGAGGATCTTTATGAGATGGGAGAGATCAAGCACAGAAAGAGGGTTAGAAATTACTTTGCAGCACGACATATGCAGGAAGAAGGGATACCTTTGAAAGACATCGCTGAAAAGTTGAATGTAAAATCTCAGCAGGTATACAATTTGTTTAATACAAATATAAAGAAAATACTCAGCAATGATCAAATGAAAATACTCCGTCAAACTCCAGAACTGGCACGGATAATCAGCAGTGGTTCCATCGCACCAACAAGCATTGAAAAGAAGATGGATGGAAGACTCTGTTCCAAACTCATATGTAAGGCTACCAAAGGGCTAAGAGACAGATATAAGATACTTCGCCAGCAAGTCAGGATACATAACAAAGATCCCAAGAACAAGAAAGGAACAAAAGTAACTGCCAAAGCAATCAGAAAATATATAATGACAGGTATGACTACATCAGAAAAGCTGCTCAAACTTAAACAAACGCAGCCAAATATAGACAGCATTATACAAACCTGCATATTCTTCAGAAATATGGTTGCAGGAAAGGAGGATGCACCCGATATTGATACCTGGCTTAAATTGGCTTACAACTGTAATTGCCGCAAGCTCGCATCTTTTGCTGAATATATAACAAGAGATAAGGAAGCTATCAAGAATACATATCTTACAAACTACAGTAATGGAATTATGGAAGGAACCGTCAATAAAATCAAGGCAATTAAAAGATCGATGTTTAATAGAGCAAGTGTAGAATTATTAAGAGCCAAGGCTATATACGGAGGATATTACCCCCTAAATTGACGAAGAACCAAAAAAAAAGAAAAATAACCTACACTAACTACACTTTTAACCTAAACAACTATTAGTCAACGGGTTACCTAATGTATATAAGTGCCTTTTCCTACACCTTTCCTACATGATTCCTACACTATAAACACTTATTTGTACTTAAAACGATGAGTTTTGCTCAAATCGCAATACTAAAGTTGCGTTTTGGTTTGGACATATTTGTTCATTTCTCCGGCTGTAAAGCAAATCATTGCGGTGTCTTTCATGAAAATAGTGAATATAAGAATCTTATTTCTCTTGTAAATGAAATATGGACACCAAACTGATTTATAAAATGTTTCAATATGCCAACCTTTTCAGTAAGAGATTTCAGAAACTATAAATGATAAGCAGTAACAGCTTAAAACAAAGTATAGTGATTCCGTAAGTATAACTATGAATGTTTATAATCATGTCCTATTATAGCCAAAATACATAAAGCGCAGCAAGAATAAAATCACCTTTTTCGGTGCGCCTTTGAGTGATTAGGCCCTAATCACTCGGTAAAGCATGTAGGACAACAGAGTGATTAGGGCCTAATCACTCCCTAAAATGTATAAGAACGGACTTATATACATTAGCTAACATGTTGTATAACAATGCGTTTGGCAAAAAGATGTAGGAAATCACATTAAAAACTCGCAAAAATCTTTTTTTCTAGTGCGCAGACTGTTAATCTGCCGCAGGCACATGTTTGCACTTTCCACTGAACTCTGTGAAATCTATGCGTATAATGTTTACTCTATGGAATGACTTTTGAGAGTACTTAGCACCAAGTTCTTTGAAATCAGGTGATAACTTGTCTACTAACTTTAGCAAAGCAGCCATACGCTCCTCTGCAGTCAAGTTGATATGTGCCACTCCCTTTAAGATAACACTCTCATACTCTGTCGTGAATTTACCAGGCAAAAGATTTACATTACCAACGATGCAAAAACTTACGTTAGGATATTTAGCAAGCCCATCAAGTTTATGCCCATCTGGTGCGCAATGAATATAGATGGAACTCTCGCCGTCCCAAACATAGTTTAATGGTATTCCGTATGGCAAACCCTTATCGTCAATCATACTTAATATTCCATATTCACTGTTTTGGAGGAGTTCAACTGCCCTATCCTCTTCCATTAATTTATCTCTGCGACGTACTCCGTCATTATTAAATATCATAATCTAATGTGTGTTTATTAATTAGATGCAAATATAAACATATTTTGCCATTCAGCTAGTAACAAGTGTTACCATCGCTGTTAAATAAATAAAAAAGGCGACCGTTAATCTGCCGCCTTTCAATATTGTTTATTGTAGTTTTTTCTTTTCAGGAATTACCAATGACAGTCCTATGCTGACCGTGAGAACAGCTAGAATAAATATCAATGATTCTATAGTTCCAATCTCCACATACTCATGTATAAGCAGTTTAACGCCAATGAATACAAGAAGTACGCATACACCCGGTTTGAGATACCTGAAACGATCAGCAACACCAGCTAGAAGGAAGAACATTGCTCTCAATCCCAATATCGCAAATATGTTTGAGAAGAATACAACATAAGGATCCAACGAAACTGAGAATACCGCAGGAATGCTATCAAAAGCAAATATCAAATCGCTGAACTCAATGAATATCACAGTTACCATTAACGGTGAAATAAACGGGAAATACTTCCTGAGAAGTTTCACTATAGGATGATGCTCAACATCAACATGACTTTCATCTTTGTTTCTGTCGATAAACATTTTCACACCACTGTAGAGTAAGAAACCACCAAATACAATCAGTACCCAGTCGAATTTTCTTATCACAGCTGCACCAAGGAATATGAAGATAAACCTCATGACTATAGCACCGAGAATACCCCAGTTAAGAACTCTTTGATAATCTTTTTTCTTAACTCCGAATGATGTAAATATCATCATCATAACAAACAGATTATCAACGGATAAAGTCTTTTCTATTAAATAACCTGTTATGTAAGAAATAGTCATGTGCTGACGGTACATCTGCACAGAACCTTCAAAATCATTAGGATTGATTTTCATGTGATCTGCATATTTGGAAACGACCAATTGCAGGTCAGACATATTATGTATGCCATGCACCAAATCACCATGAAACCACAAAAAAGCCGAAAAAGCTAGAGCTAAAGTTATCCATACCGCCGTCCAACTTCCAGCCTCTTTCATTGAAACTTCGTGGGCTTCTTTGTCAATAACCAGAAGATCGACCAATAGAATAGCTACAATGAATGCGATAAAGCATCCAAAAAATATTATCTCTGAATAATGCATTATTAATTTCTATTACAGATAAAACACTAATATTTCGCAAATTTAGGCATATCTATATGAATTAAAGAATAATATCAATTACAATTCTGTTACAACATGAATAATCATAACTTATAAAATCGCTTTTTGCTTAACGACAATCACTCTTATCTTTTGATTATTTCCAGGATTGTTTATCTTTGCGATGTGCCAATCTCTAGGAAAGAAAATAAAGAATTCATCAGGCTTACTATCATAAAAACGTGTGCGATCTGCTTTATAATTATAATGTATGACATCCTTACGAGCGTCATATTTACAATTAGGAGTACTTGTGTAATGGTCTAAAACGCCAAATCTCTCTACTCCACTTACAACATACTGAAAATCAATATGATGATAATGACTTTCACTGTTTTGTTTCTCTAAAGGTCTGTTTTCGCTGTCCTCAACACTTACAACCAAATCAGTACCCTCAATTTCATGTCTGCCGGCGGGAATAGCTAGTAAATCATGTGTAGCCAACCAACGGAACATGGCTTGCCATGCTTTAGGATTGCGCTGATACTGCTGGTAGAAATCAATAACGTTGACACTACTGTGAGGAGCCGCACCATTAAAACCTTGTCGCCACTCACCTGATTCTACCCATGTTTTTGCTTGCTTCAATAGTTCAGGGTTATTATAGTATTGCGTATAATAACCATTATGCTGACCATGCGCACATAAAGTGCACATGAGCAGCATCAATAGAATAATTTTTTTCATCGTAAATATAATGTTGTTGTCTTTATTGTTTGTTTAATTGCTTCATCGTTTGTCAATTGGCTGATATTCTTTCTGCCCTTGTATATTCTTATATGCTGGACGAATGATTCTTCTTCCATCATAATTCAATTCTTCAATGCGGTGAGCAGTCCATCCAACGATGCGCGCCATCGCAAATATAGGTGTATAAATTTCTTGTGGCAGACCAATCATCTCATAGATAAATCCACTGTAGAAATCAAGGTTTGCGCAAATAGGTTTCTTTGTCTTTCTGAAAGCTGAAACACTTTTAACACCTTCTTGTTCAAGCAAACATAAGAAATCATATTCTTCTCTACGTCCCTTCTCTATAGCTAACTCACCTGCAAGTCTCTTTAATTCAACTGCACGAGGATCACTCATTGTGTATACAGCGTGGCCGATACCGTAGATAAGTCCTGTATTGTCATACGCTTCCTTGTTAAGCATACGGTTTAGATATGTGTCTATCTCATCTGTATTTTTCCAATCCTTAATCTGCTCTTTCAAGTGATGGAACATGTTGATAACCTTGATGTTAGCACCACCATGCAATGGACCTTTCAAAGAACCAATACCAGCCGCAATACTTGAATAGGTATCTGTACGAGTTGATGACGTCACACGAACTGTGAATGTAGAGTTATTACCACCACCATGTTCTGCCTGAATAATCAACAGAAGGTCAAGCGTTCGCGCATCTAGTTCTGTATACTGATTATGCTTCAGCATAAATAAGAAATTCTCAGCAATACTAAGATTCTCCTTCGGGTAACGTATATGCAAGCTTTGTCCCTGAACGCTATGTCTGTATATATTATAAGCATAAGCTATGATTGTTGGGAATTTGGCAATAAGCTCAATGCTCTGTCGCATAAGGTTGTCACGGCTTATATCGTCAGGATTAGGGTCAAATGTATACATTTCCAACACGCATCTTGCCAATATATTCATAATATTAGATCCTTCAAGGTCAATGATATGAACTATTGTACGATGGTCAAGTGGCATATTATTATTCAGCAGTTCACGGAATGCAGCCAATTCTTCCTTATCAGGCAGTTTGCCAGAAAGTAAAAGAAAAGCTATTTCCTCAAATCCAAATCTCTTCTCTTTTAAAAGCGGAGATACCAAGTCGTCAACTTCATAACCACGATAGAAAAGTTTTCCTGGGCATGGCTGGAGTTTGCCGTCTTTATCACGGTCATACCCTACAACATTACCTATATTGGTAAGTCCTACAAGGACACCGGAACCGTCTTCGTTGCGAAGTCCTCTTTTCACGCCATATTCCTGGAAAGTTTCCTGTGGAATCTTGCACGTGTTCTTAACTGCATCAGACAGTTTGTAAATTAAATATTCCTTCTTCATAATCAATAAAGTAAAAAAAGCAAAGAGATAAAAAGTAAAATCCTTAGAATAATTACCCTAATCTTATTTGTTTAACCTTGCATAATTAAGAGCACTTCCGGCTTTAAACCATGCTATTTGCGTATCATTATAAGTATGTTCAACCTCTATCTCATCTGTTAAACCGTCATTGTGTTTCAATATCACAGTCAGATGTTTGCCTGGCGCGAAACCTGTCAAACCAGAAATAGAAATACGATCATCTTCCTGCACCTTGTCATAATCATCTTTGTTTACGAAGGTAAGCGCTAGCATACCTTGTTTTTTAAGATTTGTCTCATGTATACGTGCGAAACTCTTTGCCAATATAACCTTTACATTTAGGAAACGTGGTTCCATTGCAGCGTGTTCGCGGCTAGAGCCTTCTCCATAATTGTCTTCAGCAATCACAATAGAGTCTATGTTATTCTGCTTATAGTCTTTAGCAGCACTGGATACTTCCTTATATTCTCCGTCTAATTGGTCTTTCACACAGTTACTTTCATCATTGAAAGCATTAACTGCGCCCATAAGAAGATTATCAGATATGTTTTGCAGATGGCCACGGAATTTAAGCCATGGTCCTGCCATAGAGATATGATCGGTAGTGCATTTGCCTTTCGTCTTTATAAGTAAAAGCATATCTTTATAATCCTTACCGCTCCATTCTGCAAACGGTTCCAACTTTTGTAGTCGATCAGATTGTTCTGATATAACTATTTTAATATCACTGTTGCTTTCTGATGGTGCGATAAATCCGTTGTTCTCAACAGTGAATCCCTTTGGAGGGAATGTAAATCCAGTTGGTTCATCAAGCTTCACATAGTTTCCATCTTTATCGCAAACCATATCTGTTGCAGGATTGAAGTCCAATCTGCCAGATATTGCTATCGCCGTTGTAAGTTCAGGCCCAGCAATAAAAGCGTATGTATTTGGATTACCGTCTGCACGGCGTCGGAAGTTACGATTAAATGATGTGACAATAGCGTTCTTACGATTGTTATCATCAGTATGACGTTTCCACTGCCCAATACATGGTCCGCAAGCATTTGTCATTATCACGGCTCCGATTTTCTTCAAATCATCAAGAATTCCGTCACGTTCTGCAGTACATCTAATCTGTTCAGATCCAGGATTTATAATAAGTTGTGCCTTTACTGGAATATTTTGTTTATATGCCTGTCGGGCAACACTTGCGGCACGTGCCAAATCCTGATAGCTAGAGTTGGTGCAACTTCCTATCAAAGCCACCTCAACATCCATTGGATAGTCATTGGCTGGTCCCTTAACTTTCATCTGTGATATAGGAGTTGCTGCATCTGGAGTGAATGGACCATTAAGATGTGGCTCAACTTCATTTAGGTTGATATCAACAATCTGGTCGTAATACTTTTCTGGTGTAGCATAAACCTCATCGTCTGCACGAAGATTCGTTATATTGTTTTTCGCGAAAGTTGCAACTTCTTCACGTCCTGTATTTCTAAGATATTCGTCGGCGTTATTGTCATAAGGGAATATAGAGCATGTTGCTCCCAATTCAGCTCCCATATTACAAATAGTAGCTTTGCCTGTTGTTGAGATTGATTCAAGTCCGTCACCGAAGTATTCCAATATAGAATTGGTACCACCCTTTACAGTAAGTATGCCCAATATCTTTAAAATAACGTCTTTCGGACTAGCCCATCCTGACAATTTGCCGTGAAGTCTAACTCCAATAAACTTAGGCATCTTTAGTTCCCATGGTTGTCCCGTCAGAACATCCACAGCATCAGCACCTCCCACACCAACGGCAACCATACCCAAGCCACCAGCATTAGGAGTATGAGAGTCTGTTCCAACCATCATGCCACCAGGGAACGCATAGTTTTCTAAAACAACCTGATGAATGATGCCAGCTCCAGGACCCCAAAAACCAATATGATATTTTTTAGATACAGACTTCAAGAAATCATAAACTTCTTTATTTGTAGCTGTAGCTGAAGGTAAATCTTTCTCTACACCAACATCAGCACGGATAAGATGATCACAATGCACGGATGCCGGAACAGCAACTTTATCTTTTCCTGCATTCATAAACTGCAACAAAGCCATCTGTGCTGTCGCGTCTTGCATAGCAACTCTGTCAGGACGAAAATTCACATAATCAACACCCCTTTTAAATGGTTTAAGATCTGAATTATCATACATGTGTGCAAAAAGCACTTTCTCGGCATACGTGAGCGGGTGCTTGATTGTTTCTTTAGCTTTATCTACGCTTTCTGAATATGAAGCATAAAAGCTTCGTAACATTTCTGTATCCAGTATCATATCTTATTTTACCTTTTATGTATTAACTTGCATGCAAATATACTAAATAATTGTATAACTGTAACATTTTTGAGTGGTTATTTGTCAATTTGCAACTATTTTTTAATAAAATAGTTATTTTAGGTGTAAATAAATTGCATAAAAAGGCAAATACATGCATGATAATTCAAAAAGCAGAGCTAAATATGAATTATCATTCAAGTGAAGGGTCAGCTTCTGGGATTGGAAGGTTAGCACTTTCTTTTGCTCCCAACAACTTTAAGTCGTTTGCTTTTTGCACGATGCTCTGTCTTCCAGTATGAGCCTTTTTATTAGCTTCATCATAATCTTTGTGCAAGATCTCTATATCCTTTCCAACCTTATCAAATCGCTTAATGAATTCCCCTACTCGTTTAAGCAGTTCGTCAGCCATATCGAATACACGTTTCTGATTTTCAGACTGTGTGTACTGTCTCCATGCAATCTGTATGATCTTTAATATAGCCATGAGGTTTTGCTGACTGGTGATAAACACGTGTTTCTCAAATGCATCATGCCACAATTTAGGATCAGATGCTAAAGCCAGTTGCAAAGCTCCCTCATAAGGAATATACATAATAACAAAGTCGATGGCACATCTAGGGGCCTTCACATAAGCACTGTAATCCTTCTTTGAAAGTTGCGTGAACTGAGTGCGTATGCTCTTAACAACATCATCGGTATACTTCTTCTTTGCAATTTCGTCTTCTGCATTCATGTAATTAGCATAAGCATCAATTGTCATCTTTGAATCGATAATGACATCTTCGTTGTTTGGATAATGCAGCACAACGTCGGGGATCATTTTCTTTCCACTTTCATCATTGATAACAGCATTACCTTTTTCGTCAGTTATAGTCTGCTGCACATCATAATCTATACCGAGACGGAGTCCCTGACTGTCTAGAAGATTCATCAACGCAAGTTCTCCCCAATTTCCCTGCACCTTATTTGCACCACGCATCACATTTGTAAGTCTTGTAGCTGATTGGTTAATCTTATCAGTCTGTTCAGCCATCGTCTTTAGTTGTTCAGATAGTGATGCTGTATTCTTTGCAGTCTCATTATTCGTCTTACTAATGGCATCTTGAAGTTGAACTATATTCTGTTTCAGTGGTTTGGTAATATTGTCTATCGATTCAATATTATCAGTCTTTAGTTTAGCAGTAGTCTGTTCCAAAACTTTTGTTGCAAGATTTTGGAATTGTTCCTTGATTGTATTAAGTTGTTCGTTGAATTGTTGCTGGCGCATAGCATTCTCTTTAGAATTCTGCTCATTACGCAGTTCCAGTTCATGTTCGTATTTATCCTTTAAGGCATTCACATCATTTTCATGCAATGTCTTTTCAGCATTGAGTTGTGTTTCCAAACTTCCATAAGCAACTTTGGCCTGTGTCAGTTTACCATTTAAAAACATATAGGCAACACCACCTCCGAGTATTAATCCTACCAAAACATATAATATAATCATAATTGAACTATTTTAGATTTTACCTTATTTAATAATGTTTGTTGAATAACTCCACGCATCAATAAAAACAATATGAAGGCGATCCATAGTGCATGGTTCCCAAATCTAGACTCCAAGGAAAAATACACCGAATAGAAACATATTGTAGCTATGAATGATGAAATCAACATATATTGCGTGGCAGTAGAACCGATGTAGATGCCATCGAAAACAAATGCCATAAATCCACATATTGGTATGAGTATTGCCCAAAACATATATGGTGAAGCAGCGGCAATAACATCTTTATTATTAGTTATCAATGCCAAAAAATTATGACCACCACTTATATATAATAATGTGAATGCGATTGCCATATATAATCCCCAACGCATGAGTCGGCTTACTGTAAGACTAAATTTAGCCTTATCTTGTTCGCCGTAGGCTTTACCACATAATGCTTCGGCAGCAAATGCAAAGCCATCCATGATATATGAAAATATAGTGAAGAAGGTCATCAATAACGTGTTTACAGAAAGTATTATATCACCATGGCGCGCTCCGACTGCGATAAATGAGAGATTCACCGAAACCAAAAATAATGTTCTTATAAATATGTCACGGTTTACACTAAATATATCCATCCATTTCAGGGCTATATGTATCTTGCCGAAACCTTCAATCAGTTTAATCCGCTTCATAACAAAAAACATAGCTATAGCCCAGCCACTCCATTGTGCAATCAATGCGCCATAGGCAACACCCTCTATTTTCATTTTGAAAACCAAGACAAACAGCAGACTGAAAATTACATTGATTATATTCTGCAAAATAGCAACATACATTGGTATCTTGGTATTCTGCATTCCGATAAACCATCCATTCAAACCATATAAGGATAATACGGCAGGCGCACCCCATATACAGATATTAAAATATACAGCTGTAAGAGATATTACATCTTTAGACGGACTGATTGCCCAGATAGCCAATTCACGCAACGGATGCTGCAATATAATAAGTGCTGATCCTATAGAAACGGCTATTATCATAGAGCGCACAAGAAGTTGTCTTAAAGTTTTATTATCCCTACGGCCTAACGCCTGTGATGCCATGCCACTGTTGCCCATTCTCAAAAATCCGAACATCCAATATATTACATTGAATATCATTGTTCCAACAGAAATGGCACCGATGTATGATGCGGATCCTATATGTCCGATTATCGTGAGATCAACAAGTCCGATAAGTGGTACGGTAATATTTGATATTATCGAAGGTATTGCAAGCTTTAGTATGTTTTTATCTATAGAAATCATTAATGCAAAGATAGTGCAAGATAGACGTAATTCAAAATAAATAAAGGCTTTTTTATTATATTGTCGTTTGAATTTCATATTCACCCATATATTATGGCACATATCAATACTTATAAAAATCTTTTGAAGGAGACGTATTATAAATCTAAAAAAAAGCAATAGTGGATATCAAATATAGACATTATAAATTAACTATTGTTTTGCAACTCTTGTATTATAATTGAGAATAAGGAATTATCTATTTTGGGCTTTTAATCAATAATGTTTTAAAAAGGTCATTAATAAGTTTAAAAATTATATTTTGCACGTTTAAGAGCCGTTAAAGTGTTAAATATAAGTGTTAAAATCGAATAAAGAATTAAACAAAAATACTTCTTTTACGATTATTGCTTATATATTTGCAAGCAATTGATAATTGAAAGTATAAACTAGAATAATATTAGATTATGAAAAATTACGGTAATCGTGTTTATGTCACCGCGTGCATAATTGCACTTGGTCTCTCAGCGGGTACATTTGTAAGTGCAAATGCTGCACCTGCTATTATGAATGCTGCTCCGGCTCAGCCTGTAGATTTGACTTATGCAGCCGAGAAAGCTGTTCCTGCCGTTGTGCATATTAAATATGTACAGAATTCAAAAGTGCAAACTGTTGATGCAGGAGAAAGCGATCCTTTTGATTTCTTCGATCCATTTGGCTTCTTCGGTAACCCAAATCAAAATAATGGTGGCAGCCAGAAGCGTCAGATGCAGACTCCAAAAAGAGAAGCTACTGGTAGTGGTGTTATTATAAGTGAAGACGGATATATCGTAACAAACAATCATGTTGTTAATGGTGCTGATGAACTTACCGTTACATTGAACGATAACAGAGAGTTTTCTGCAAGAATTGTTGGTACAGATCCTAATACAGACTTGGCACTTATAAAAGTTAATGCAAAGAATCTCCCTACTCTTCCTATTGGTGATAGTGACAACCTCAAGGTAGGCGAATGGGTTCTAGCTGTAGGAAACCCATATAATCTTAGTTCTACTGTGACTGCAGGAATTGTAAGTGCAAAAGCCCGTTCTATTGGCGGCGGAGGTGGCGAAGGCCCTTCTATCTCAAGTTTCATACAGACTGATGCAGCCATCAATCCTGGAAACTCTGGAGGTGCGTTGGTAAATACACGTGGTGAACTTGTTGGTATCAATGCAATGCTGTATTCACAGACTGGTTCTTACAGTGGTTATGGTTTTGCAATTCCAACAACAATTATGAATAAAATCGTTGGTGACTTGAAACAATATGGCACTGTTCAACGCGCCGTACTCGGTATTCAGGGTGGCGATGTACTTAATTACATCAATAGCCAAAAAGACGATCACAAAGATGTTGACCTCGGCACAAATGAAGGTGTATACGTAGCAGACGTTGTTGAAGGTAGTTCTGCAGCTGCAGCAGGTATAGTAAAGGGAGATGTTATTATCAATGCTGACGGTAAGAAGATAACAAAAATGTCGGAACTTCAGGAGCTATTGTCAAAGAAGCGTCCTGGTGATGAGGTAAACATTGTTTATCTTCACAATAAAAACAAAAAGTCAAAGACCATACAGCTAAAGAATGCACAAGGTAACACTAAGGTTGTTAAGACTGCAGACCTAGATGTATTAGGGGCTAGCTACCGTCCTATTAGCGAACAGCAAAAGAAGGATTTGGATATTAGTTTCGGTCTTGAAGTAACTAAAGTTAGCAAAGGTTCTATTAAAGATGGCGGCATAGGTGAAGGATTCATTATGCAATATGCTAATGACACACCTTTAAAGAGCATCAGTGACCTTCAGGATTTAGTAAAGAGTACTTCTACAAGTAAGGATCCTGTTTTAATTATTAAGGGTGTTTGGCCGACAGGAAAACGTGACTATAAAGTGGTAAAACTTTCAGAATAATAGTGAACAATATAATTTTACATGGTGGGCAGAGATGTCCACCATGTTTTTTATGTATGTGTTTGTCTTTCAATTTGTTGGCATTCAATATAAAAAAACGACAAAATATTTGCATAAGAAATATAAAAACCGTATTTTTGCCACGCACATAATAAATTTAACGCTTAATGAGACAACTGAAAATCACAAAATCAATAACTAATCGAGAAAGTGCATCGCTCGATAAATACTTACAGGAAATAGGTCATGAAGATTTGATTTCTGTTGAGGAAGAAGTTGAACTTGCGCAACGTATTAAAAGAGGTGACCACATTGCTCTAGAGAAACTTACGAAAGCTAATCTAAGATTTGTGGTTTCTGTTGCAAAACAATATCAAAATCAGGGACTTAGTCTGCCAGATTTGATTAACGAAGGAAATTTGGGATTGATAAAAGCTGCAGAGAAATTTGACGAGACTAGAGGGTTCAAATTTATATCCTATGCGGTGTGGTGGATTAGGCAAAGTATTTTACAGGCTATAGCTGAACAAAGCAGAATCGTTAGATTGCCGTTGAATCAAGTTGGGTCTGTAAATAAGATAAATCGGATGCTGAACAAATTTGAACAAGAAAATGAACGTTATCCGAGTATCGAGGAGATTGCTGACAAAATAGATTTACCAGAAGACAAAATAGCAGATGCTATGAAGGTCAATGGTAGACATGTGTCTGTAGACGCACCTTTTATTGATGGAGAAGATAATAGTCTTTTAGATGTGCTTCCAAACAATGATGCTACAATGGCTGACAATCAGCTTGTGCAGGAGTCTTTGCGCGACGAGATATCAAGGGCTTTGAAAACTCTCAATGAGAGAGAGCGTAGCATTGTAGAAGCATTTTTCGGTATTAATCAGTCAGAAATGACATTGGAAGAGATTGGTGACAAATATGGTCTTACTCGTGAACGCGTCAGACAAATAAAGGAAAAAGCCATACGCCGTCTTCGCCATAATACAAAAAATAAATATCTAAAGTCTTATCTTGGACAATAATACAATTAACAATACGTTATAACTGAATATAGAATAATAAATCAAAGGTAAATGAGATTGAGGAGATTAATAATTGCGGCTTTGGCATCTGTAGCCATGCAGCCTGTTTTCGCGGGAAATATAAACAAAGTTTATATGTATGGATTTGGTGCATCATTCAATGATTCCACAGTATATTTCACTGATATTCAAGAAGTTGATTCTGCTTGGATAGAAAAGACAGGATTCTTGTATAGTCGTGACAACTATTCATATCAACTTCGCGATTATCTTGCGAAATTGCATATGGAGCATGCTACATGTGTAACTACATGGAGTAAAGATCGTAAAGATTTGGAAAAGAAGTTGCTATATATGAAAAAGAAGTATTCATTTACGAATACCAAGAAAAAGAGCAAATTTCATTATTTGATAAAAGATATATCTAATAGTGAATTCCAATTCAAGGGTATTTTCCCTGATGATGAAACTGCAAAGAAGATTGAGAAAAATGCCATCGAGGCTAAGAAAAATAACAAAAAGCACGAACGCATGGCGCCTAAAGGAGAAAAACCTAATCAAAGAGAAGGTGGAATGATGGGCGGTCATAGAAATGGCGGTATGATGGGTGGTCAAGGAAATGGTCCTATGAACTAATATAAACTATAAAATATATAGTTTTATGAATTCATATTATAGGATCGCTGACCATATAATAAACATCAACAATGATGGCAATGAACTTAATATTTTAAGTTTATTGCCATCATTTATTCCATTCAAATGCGAGAAGCCGGTAAACGAAGAACTATTATTTAAACTTACCATTGATGAGTCTATTACACTTATTGAAGGTGATAGAGTTCATAGAATAAGGGCTTTTGATACAGGGAATGGGGATACGGTTGTTGACCTACTTGATGATGGTGGATATCAGTTTGTTATCAAGAATATCAAGGATAATGACTGCGTACTTTTGATCACGAACAAAGATTTTTCTGATTGCAAATGCAGACTTTATGGCACACGCACGATGCAAAGTTTTGGGTTAAACAATGCCCTAATGCTTATTATGGCTTTTGCGGGAAGCTCTAAAGACACCATTCTTGTGCATGCTTCATTGGTTAGACACAACGGCTATGGCTATGCTTTCATAGCAAAAAGTGGTACGGGTAAAAGTACTCAGGTCAGTTTATGGTTGAGATATATACCAAATTGTGACCTTATGAATGATGATAATCCTGTGATAAGGTTAATAGATGGTAGCCCATATATATATGGTAGCCCGTGGAGCGGTAAGACTCCATGTTACAGAGATGTAAAAGCGCCACTCGGAGCCATCACACGTATTGACAGAGCTAAATCAAACAGTGTAGAGAGATTATCACCTGTACAGTCGTTTGCCTCAGTATTACCATCATGCTCATCAATGAAATGGGATAAAGAAATATTTAATAATATATGCAATGTAGTAACTAAGATAATTGAAAAAGTATCTATTTACACTTTACATTGTACACCAGAGAAGGAAGCTGCAGAAATATGTCAAAAGACGATATCGAAACAATAAAAAAAACTTTTAGCAATGCATTGCTATTGCCTGAAATTGCTAATATCCTTAAAGAAGGACATACTGTAACCCTAACACTTAGAGGCTATAGTATGCGTCCTTTTTTGGAAGATAACCGTGATAAGGCTTTATTGAAAAAGACTGACTGTATAAAAGTTGGTGATGCTGTTCTTGCCGAAATATTGCCACACAAATTTGTGTTACATAGAATTGTAAAAATAAACAATGACGCAATAACACTCAGAGGTGATGGTAATCTTAGTGACGAGCATTGCCTTAGAAGCGATATATTAGGAAAAGCTATTGGATTTTACAGAAAAGGACATGACAGAGTTGATAGTACTGACGGAATGAAATGGAAAGTGTATTCGTTCATTTGGATGAGCTTATATCCTATCAGACGTTACTTGTTGGCTTTTTATAGGAGAATTTGGATAAAATTATTCGGAATAGTATAACAATATAATAAAAGAAATGAAGACAAAAAGAGGATTTAATCTTCGCCAGATATGTGGTGAAAATGTAATTATCGCCGAAGGTGAAGAAAATATAGATTTCAGCAATATCATTAGTATGAATGAAAGTTCAGCCTATCTTTGGAAAAATATTCAGGACAAAGATTTCTCTGAAGATGAACTTGTTAAATTGTTAACAGAAGAATATGAAGTAGATGAGATTACAGCTAAATCAGACGTTAACAGTTTAGTTAAGTCTTGGCTAAATGCTGGAATAATAGAATAAAAAAACAATGGGCAGGAAACTTAATTCCTGCCCATTTTATTATTTAAGATGTTCTGTAAACCAAGTTGTTATTTGTCTTAACAAATGATTTCGGGTGTTACCACCACTTATACCATGATTCCTATTCGTATAGAAATTCTCTTTAAAGTCTTTGTCTGCTTGAACTAATGCTTCAGAATATTCTATGGTGTTTTGTGGATGAACATTGTCATCTGCAAGACCGTGGCATATAAGTAATGCACCATGAAGATTATTTGCACGTTCTATTGGATTTGTTGCATATCCATGTGCGTTTTCCTTTGGTGTTCTCATATAGCGCTCGGTATATATTGTGTCATAGAAATGCCAGTTTGTTGGTGGGGCTACAGCAACACCCGCTGCAAATACAGGAGTTCCCTCACTCATTGACATCAATGTATTAAATCCTCCAAAGCTCCATCCCCAGATGCCAATCTTGTTTTTATCAACATATTCTTGTTTGCCCAACCATAGTGCTGTTTCAACTTGATCTTTAGATTCCAATTCACCCATTTTAAGATACGTGCATTTTTCAAAATCAGAACCTCTGCCGCCAGTACCGCGACCATCAACACATACAATAATAAATCCTTGTTGTGCTAAATACTGGTCAAATGCACCGCCATTTCCCATAGAACCTGCACTCCATGAATTTAAAACCTGTTGGCTTCCAGGACCACTATATTGGAACATGATTACAGGATACCTTTTGCTCTTATCAAAGTTAGCTGGTTTAACCATCCAACCGTCAAGTTTTACACCTTCTGATGTAGTAAATGAGAACTCTTCACGTGGTGTGAAACCATATTCCTTTATCTTTTCTTTTAGTTCATTGTTGGTAACAGGAGTTGATATGATTTTTCCATCATTATTTCTAATAGTGAAAACGTAAGGATTATTATAATCACCCCATGTATTTAAGAAATATTTATAATCACCAGAGAATATAGCAGAGTTGTATCCAGCTGCATTTGTCAGTCTTTCGATATTTCCGTTCTTTTTTGAAATATATATCTGTCTATCGTGTGCGTTAAGGGCCGCTGCCTGATAATAAACATCTCCTGATGCTTCGTCAAATCCATAAACGCTAGTTACATCATAATTCCCGTTACTAATTTTGCGTAACAAACTGCCATTCATACTATATTGGTATAGGTGCATGTAACCATCGCGATCACTTGGGAAAATAATAGAATTCTTACCTATGATAATATCTTCCATCGCTTCTTCCTTGACATACTTATCAGTCTTTTCTTTTATCAAAAGCTGTGATGTCGTAGTACGTGGATTTACACTATATAGATTGAGTTCATCTTGATAACGATTCATTGTGAAAACAATAATCTTCTCAGCTTCACTTGTTGGCTTTATTCTTGGTACATATCCGTCTGAATTTAAAGGAACTTGAAGTTTATTCGTTTTATGACTACCTATATTATAACTCCAAACAGATACGATAGAATTATCTTCTCCTGCTTTTGGGTATTTATATGAATATATACTAGGATAAACAGAGTTGCCATCAATGCTTGGAGCTTCTCCTTTATAATATTCCAATGGATATTGTTTTACTCCACTTTCATCATATTTCACCCAACATATCATCTTGCTATCAGCAGTGAAGCATAAAGATTTATTTGTAGAAAACTCCTCTTCGTTTACCCAATCAGGTACACCGTTGATTATTTCGTTGAATTTTCCATCCTTAGTAATCTGACTTTCTGAGTTTCCATATAACAGTTTTACAAGGAAAATATTATTGTCTCTTACAAATGCTATCTGTTGTCCGTCTGGTGACCAAGTAGGAATTTGTTGTGGACCTCCGTCAGAAAGTTTCTCAAGTTTGCGACTTGCCACATTATATATATAATATACAGCCGTAAAAGAACGTCTGTAAATTTTACGAGTATCTGTCTGAATAAGTAGATATTTAGAATCCGGTGATAATATATATCCGTCAAAGTCTTTGATTTTATCGCCCTGAGTATTATCCACATCAAACATAACTCCTGTTTGCTTTCCGCTTTTGAAAGAGTAAGTAAGAATTTGCTTCTTATTTTCGCTAATATTAGCATATTGATCTGTTCCTGGAAGTGGATTTACGCCTGTAACATACTGCGGTGAAAAGGTGTTTCCTGTAACATCTTTCAGTGTTATTATCTTATTGGCATTCATTTGGGATGACGCAAAAATTAAAGATATACACATTACAAAAAATTTCTTCATAAGATGAAAATTAAGTGTTTAAAATTTGAATACAAAATTAATGAAAAAATATCTATTATAAGCTAGCAATGATAAAAAACAAAACAAATAATTTATAATATTCGTATTTTTGTTACTAAATAACAGCAAAATAAAGTAAAAGTAATAATTCGTGGACATTTTTTTTCATACCTTTGCAACATGAATGGATATTATAATGATTTTTCTACTTGGATAAAAACTGTATTACCTTATAAGGTGCAAAAGATAAGTATTGATGCAGGATTTTCATGTCCAAACAGAGATGGCAGAATCAGCTACGGAGGATGTGTGTTTTGCGATAACAAAACATTTAATCCATCGTATTGTAATCCTGAAAAATCTATATCTCAACAGATTGAAGAAGGCAAAGAGTTCTTTAGGAGCAAGTATCCTGACATGAAATACTTAGCATATTTTCAAGCTTTTACAAATACTTATGCGCCACTTGACGAGTTAAAGAAAATGTATCTTGAAGCTTTGGAAACAGAAGACGTTGTGGGAATAGTAATTGGTACTCGTCCAGACTGCGTTAGCGATGAGTTGCTTGATTTTCTTAAAGAACTAAAAGAATGCACTTTCGTTATAATTGAATATGGTATTGAGAGCGCTAACGACAAAACACTGAAAGATATAAACAGAGGGCATGACTTTGAGTGTAGCCGCAAAGCAATACAGAAAACACATGAACGCGGAATTTTATGCTGTGCCCATGTAATATTAGGCTTGCCTGGTGAAGATGCTGAAGAATGCTTGAAGCAAGCCAAAACAATTTCACAACTTCCAATAGATATTCTTAAAATTCATCAGCTGCAAGTAATAAAAGGAACCAAACTAGCCACGCAATATGCAGAAAAGCAGTTTGGTGTTTACAGCGTTGATGAATATATACAATTATTAGCAGAATATATTCGTAATCTCAATCCAAATATAGTGTTGGAGCGCTTTGTTAGTCAGTCACCAGCAGATATGCTTATAGCACCAAAATGGGGTCTGAAAAATTATGAATTTACAAACCTTTTTATGAATTATCTAAAGGATAAAAACATCAAGCAAGGAGATTCCTATTTAACCGTTAAATGAAAACATCCTTGATGAACTTCATATTTGATGTGACAGCGATTTTGTTTACGCATATCATTGAGGACTTCACTTAAAACCCACTTCAAGGTATCGTTTGTTACTTTACGTCTATTCTCACCAGGAGCTTCTACAGTTTTATATCTGTTGTAACATACGTCTACGGTGGTTCCATAAAGGTGACAACTATTTTGTGTAGCGTTACCATTATGACTTCTTAATTTTTGAACATCCGACTTTGAACGCATGGCACTAGTAATAATAATTTTATGCAATGGAATTCTTTTAACTTGCAGTGAATCAAAGAAGTTACGTCCAATGTCTTGAAGTAAAACTGCAGCACGTGGTACAAGGTATGGAATACTCGATTTTAAGTTGTCAACATAAAAATATGGATTGCTGCCAATATATACAAGTTCACTAATTCGTTGTCCAGCTTCGTTACGATTCTGAACAGGATTTACTCCATATTTCCTTGCAGAAATCAATTGAACGTCATTCTGATCAGGGAAAGCTACACCAAAATTAGGAACGCTATATATTTTATTTTTCACTAACGAGCCATCTTTTTTAAAGAATTTAGAAGCTACAGGTATGTTTTGTGAAAACTTATCTGTATTTTCAATAGATTTTATGGGCGTTTTATTGCATGAACTATCAGACTTTGATATACTAATATGCGTTTTTACAATATTCGGAAACGAGCATCTAATTATGCCAAGTAGCACAACAATAATACCAAAACCCTGTAAAAATCTATTCTTTGATATCTTCATGATTCTATAAACTTCATTTTTAGTCATGCAAAGATATACTAAATATTTGGTAATCTCAAAAAAAAACAATAATTTTGCACCTAAAATTTAAGTATCTCACACTTTGATAGAGAAGCATATAGTTCTGGAAGAAATTGACACGGTAGTCTTCTATGGCGTCAATAATAGTCATTTACAAATGATTAAATCACTATTCCCCAAACTCAGGATCGTTGCACGTGATAATGTGATAAGGGTTTTAGGCGATGAGGAGGAAATGGCTAAAATAGAAGAAGACATTGAAACTATGCGTCTGCACGTTTTGAAATACAATTCGATTACAGACGAGGATATTCTTGACATCATAAAAGGAAAGAAAACCAAGTCTGACGCAACTAAAGGTGTATTGGTTTACAATATATCCGGAAGACCTATCAAGAGTCGCTCCGAAAATCAACAAAAACTTATTGACGCATTTGAAAAGACCGACATGACATTTGCTGTTGGTCCTGCTGGAACTGGTAAAACCTATCTTAGTATAGCTTTAGCGGTAAAGGCTTTGAAAGAGAAGACTGCAAAAAAGATTATTTTGAGTCGTCCCGCAGTTGAAGCTGGTGAAAAACTTGGTTTCCTTCCTGGTGACATGAAAGACAAGATCGATCCGTATTTACAACCTCTGTATGATGCTTTGGAAGACATGATTCCTGCGGCAAAATTACAGGACATGATGGAAAAACGTATCATACAGATTGCTCCATTAGCTTTTATGAGAGGTAGAACTCTAAGCGATGCAGTTGTAATTCTTGATGAGGCACAAAACACAACATCTCAACAAATCAGAATGTTTCTGACCAGAATGGGCTCTAGCACAAGAATGATTATAACTGGAGATGTTACACAGATAGACTTACCTAGAGACCAAAGAAGTGGACTCAAGGAAGCACTGAAGATTCTTGAACATGTTGATGGCATTAGTATTGTGAATCTTACTCAAAAGGATATTGTCAGACATAAACTTGTTACTCGCATTGTAAATGCTTATGACAAATATGATAAGGCAAAGGAAAAAGAAAAGGAAGAAAACAATATTAAGAAAGCACAACGACGTGAACACTTTAATGATGAGGAAGAGTTTACGATATTCGAAAAGATTGACAACGATATTAATTAATATTTAAAATGAAGGCTTTAACTAAAACGGATTTCCATTTCGATGGACAGAAGAGTGTTTACCACGGCAAAGTTCGTGACGTTTACAACATTAATGATGACCTCATGGTCATGGTTGCAACAGACAGAATTTCGGCTTTTGACGTAGTCCTGCCAAAAGGTATTCCTTTTAAGGGACAAGTGCTAAACCAGATAGCTGCAAAATTTCTTGATGCAACTAGCGACATCTGTCCAAATTGGAAACTTGCTACACCAGACCCAATGGTTACAGTAGGACTTAAATGTGAAGGATTTCGTGTTGAAATGATTATTCGCTCAATTCTTACAGGAAGTGCATGGCGTTCTTATAGCGAAGGATGCAGAGAACTTTGTGGAGTAAAACTTCCAGACGGAATGAAAGAAAATCAGTATTTCCCAGAGCCAATAGTCACTCCTACTACAAAAGCTGACGAGGGTCATGATATGAATATCTCAAAAGAGGAAATCATCTCTCAAGGTATTGTTTCAAAAGAAGATTATGAGGTAATGGAAGACTACACTAAGAAGCTATTTAAGCGTGGTCAGGAAATTGCCAAGAAACAAGGACTTATTCTTGTTGATACAAAATATGAATTCGGAAAGCGTGATGATAAGGTTTACTTAATTGATGAGATTCATACTCCAGATTCAAGCCGTTATTTTTATGCTGATGGATATGAAAGAAAATTCAATGCTGGTGAGCCTCAGAAACAGCTTTCTAAAGAGTTCGTTCGTCAATGGCTTATCGAACACAATTTCATGAATGAGCCAGGTCAGACAATGCCTGAAATTACTGACGAATATGCAGAAAGCGTTAGCCTGAGATATATTGAACTTTATGAGCATATTACTGGTGAGAAGCTTGACAAGTCTGTAGATTCAGAAGATATTTCTGCTAGAATTGAGAAGAACGTATCTGAGTATCTCAAAATTGCAAAACACTAAATAGCTTAAAAATAGTTAGTGGTGTACATAATACTAAATGATGTATAAACAAGAGAAGATAAAGCCTTATGGCAGAGACGAAGACAAGGGCAAATTAGTTGAACAGATGTTTGATAATATTGCCCCAACTTATGACGCTCTAAATCATAGGCTCTCATGGGACATAGACAAAGGATGGCGTAAAAAAGCTATAAAACAGTTGGCGCCTTTCAAGCCTATGAACATTTTAGATATAGCGACAGGAACCGGTGACTTTGCAATTTTATCTGCAAAGATGCTGGAGCCTGAAGCTCTTGTTGGAGCTGATATTTCAGAAGGAATGATGAATGTCGGCAGACAAAAAGTCCTAAAGGAAGGATTGCAAGATGTTATTTCGTTTAAAAAAGAAGATTGTTTAAACCTTTCTTTCGAAAATGACACATTTGATGCTGTAACTGCATCTTTTGGAATTCGTAATTTTCAGGACTTAGATAAGGGCTTATGCGAAATGTATAGAGTACTCAAAAAAGGTGGACACCTGAGTATTGTAGAACTCACCCAACCTGTTGGTTTCCCAATGCATCAGTTATTTAAGATATACTCACATACTATTCTTCCGACTTATGGAAAGCTAATCTCAAAAGATTGCAACGCATACGAGTATTTAACAGCTACAATAGAAGCTTTCCCACAAGGGGAAGTGATGTTGGAAATATTACATAAGGCCGGTTTTGAAAAGGCTAGTTTCAAGCGATTGACATTTGGTATATGCACAATGTATTTCGCTACTAAATAAAAGCTATTATTATTTTTCTTAAACATCACAAATATGGATAAATATGGATTAATAGGTATGCCACTGGGGCATTCGTTTTCTATTGGCTATTTCAATGAAAAGTTCGAGAACGAAAATATCAATGCTAAGTATATCAATTTTGAGATACCTAACATTGAGACAATGCCTGAGATTATAGCATCCAATCCTGAACTGAAAGGACTTAATGTAACTATCCCTTATAAAGAGAAAGTTATTAATTATCTTGATGAAATCAGTCCAGAAGCAAAGGCTATAGGTGCTGTAAATGTTATCCGTATTTCACATAAGGGTAAGAATACGATTCTAAAAGGATTTAATAGTGATGTTATTGGATTCACGAGGAGTATTGAACCTTTAATTGAAAAATGTCATAAGAAGGCTTTAATTTTAGGTACCGGCGGTGCATCAAAGGCTATTAATTATGGTTTGAAGTCTTTAGGACTTGAAACCCTTTTTGTAAGTAGAAGTGAACGCCCTAATGCTATTCAGTATAATAAAATTACACCCGAACTTATTAAGGAATATAATGTAGTAGTGAATTGTACCCCATGCGGAATGTATCCACGTGCAGACGAATGTCCTGATTTGCCATACGAATATATGGATAATCATACGCTATTGTATGATTTAATATATAATCCAGACATGACATTGTTTATGCAAAAAGGGGCAAAACAAGGCGCTACTGTAAAAAATGGTTTAGAAATGCTGTTATTGCAGGCCTTTGCCAGTTGGGAATTTTGGAACGAAGATTGATAATGATATATAAATATTATGGATAATAGATATATGATGCGCGGTGTATCCGCTGCAAAAGAGGATGTGCATAATGCGATCAAAAATATAGATAAGGGAATCTTTCCACAGGCATTCTGTAAAGTAATTCCTGATATTCTAGGTGGAGATCCTGAATATTGCAATATTATGCATGCAGATGGAGCAGGTACAAAATCGTCGCTTGCATACATGTATTGGAAAGAAACTGGAGATTTGGATGTTTGGAAAGGTATCGCCCAAGATGCAATCGTAATGAATACAGACGATTTACTTTGTATTGGTGCTGTAGACAACATTCTTGTATCAAGTACAATTGGAAGAAACAAGATGTTGATTCCTGGTGACTTGATATCTGCTATTATAAACGGTACTGATGAACTTTTAGCAGAAATGCGTAATATGGGCATCGGTATTTATCCAACCGGAGGCGAAACTGCTGATGTCGGTGATCTTGTAAGAACTATTATTGTTGATTCTACAGTAACTTGCAGAATGAAGCGCAGTGATGTTATTGACAATGCAAACATACGTCCTGGTGATGTTATTGTTGGATTGAGTTCTACTGGTCAGGCAACATACGAGAAGAAGTATAATGGAGGTATGGGAAGTAATGGACTTACCAGTGCTAGACATGATGTATTCTCAAAATATCTTGCAGAAAAATTCCCAGAGAGCTATGACCATGCTGTCCCTGAAGAATTAGTTTTCAGTGGTAAATATAAATTAACTGATGCTGTAGAAGGTAGTCCTTTGAACGCTGGAGAATTAGTACTCTCTCCTACCCGTACTTATGCGCCAGTTATTAAGAAAATACTTGATAAGCTACGTCCAGAAATTCATGGTATGGTGCATTGTACCGGTGGTGCACAAACCAAAGTGTTACATTTCGTAAGCGATAACTGTAAAGTTATTAAGGATAACATGTTCCCTATTCCACCATTATTCAGAGCGATAAAAGAGTGTTCTGGAACTGATTGGAAAGAAATGTATCAAGTCTTCAATATGGGACATAGAATGGAGATATATGTTAAACCAGAATTTGCTGATGAGATAATCAAAATTAGCAAAGAGTTTAACATTGATGCACAAATTGTAGGTCACATTGAAGAAGGAAAGAAGAGTCTGACAATTAAGTCAGAATTCGGAACTTATGAATATTAAAATAAAGGTTGCAAAACCTTTAGGATAATATATCACAAAAAGATAACAACTAATATACATATATGCCAGATAATAATAACATATTAGAGAAATTAGACGGACTTGAGAGCCGTTTCGAAGAAGTCAGTACACTTATCACTGATCCTGATGTAATAGCAGATCAATCACGATATGTAAAACTCACAAAGGAATGGAAAGACCTTGGTGACCTAATGAATGCACGTAAGGAGTATCTTGCTTGCCTGAATTCTATCAAGGAAGCAAAAGATATTCTTACAAATGAGAATGAAGTTGACATGAAAGAAATGGCTCGTGAGGAATTGCAAGAAAATGAAACTCTACAACCACAAATTGAAGAGAAAATCAAAATGCTTTTAGTTCCTAAAGATCCTGAAGACGCTAAAAATGTCCAAATGGAAATTAGAGCTGGTGCTGGTGGTGATGAAGCTGCATTATTTGCAGGTGATTTATTCAACATGTATAAAAGATATAGCGATATAAAGGGCTGGAATCTTATTATTACTGATATATCTGAAGGTGCTGTCGGTGGATACAAGGAGATTGATTTCGTAATTAATGGACCAGATGTGTATGGCACTATGAAATATGAAAGTGGTGTGCATCGTGTGCAACGTGTGCCATCTACAGAATCTCAAGGTAGAATGCAGACAAGTGCTGCCACTGTTGCAGTGTTGCCTGAAGCTGACAAATTTGAAGTTAACATCAATGAAGGTAACGTCAAATGGGACACATTCCGTTCTAGTGGTGCTGGTGGTCAGAACGTTAACAAGGTGGAATCTGGAGTAAGATTGCGTTATCCTTGGAAAAATCCAAATACAGGCGAAGTAGAAGAGATTCTTATTGAATGTACTGAGACACGTGACCAGCCAAAGAATAAGGAACGTGCTTTAAGTCGTTTGTATACTTTCATCCATGATCGTGAACATCAGAAATATGTAGACGATATTGCTAGCAGAAGAAAAAGTCTTGTATCAACAGGTGACCGTTCTGCAAAAATTCGAACATATAATTTCCCACAGGGACGTGTCACAGATCATCGTATCGGTTTTACAACCCATGACCTTCAGGGATTTCTTGGTGGAAACATTCAAGAGATGATAGATGCCTTAACAGTGGCTGAAAATGCCGAGAAACTTAAGGCCGAAAGTTTGTAAATATAAGAATCAAAAGAGTTACTTATTATGAATAGAACGGATTTAGTAAAGCAGATATTCAATAAAAAAAGTTTTTTGTGTGTTGGCCTTGATGTCGATATGAATAAAATACCTAAACATTTATTGAAAGAAGAAGATCCGATATTTGCTTTTAATAAAGCCATCATTGATGCTACTGCTGAATATTGTGTAGCATATAAACCAAATTTGGCTTTTTACGAATGCTATGGTATTAAAGGTATGATCGCTTTTGAGCGCACCATAAGTTATTTAAAGTCAGCATATCCTGATCATTTTATTATAGCAGATGCTAAACGAGGTGATATAGGTAATACTAGCACAATGTATGCTAAAACATTTTTTGAAGAATATAATTTAGATGCTTTGACTGTTGCTCCTTATATGGGTGAGGACAGTGTTAAACCATTTCTAGAATATAAAGATAAATGGGTTATATTATTGGCTCTTACTAGCAATAAGGGAAGCCATGATTTCCAACTTATTGAGGATAAAAATGGTGAAAGACTCTTTGAAAAAGTATTGAGTAAAAGTCAGGAATGGGGAAATGAAGATAACATGATGTATGTTGTTGGTGCAACACAAGGAAAAATGTTTGAAGACATTCGCAAAATTGCACCTAATCATTTCTTGTTAGTTCCTGGTGTCGGTGCTCAAGGAGGTAGTTTGCAGGAAGTATGCCAATATGGAATGATAAAGGATTGCGGATTACTTGTAAATTCTTCACGTGGTATAATTTTTGCCAGCAATGGCACTGATTATGCAGATGTAGCTGCGGTAAAGGCTCATGATATTCAGCTAGAAATGGCTAACGAACTATCAAAGCTTGCATAAACTCATCTTCAGTCATATTACAATGTGTATTCTATGACTATCACAGCATTAAAAATCAAATAATATCTTAGTTATTAACTATAACTGAATAAAAATTGCTATATTTGCAAAATTATTATAGAATTTGATATATAAATATGGAATTTACAGCAAAACAAATAGCCCAATTTATTCAGGGTAGTATTGAGGGTGATGAAAACGTAACAATCAATACATTTGCAAAAATAGAGGAAGGTGTACCGGGAGCAATCTCATTCCTTTCGAACCCCAAATATACTCATTACATTTATGATACAAAGTCATCAGTAGTTCTTGTTGATGAAACTTTAATATTAGATAAGCCTGTCGAAGCCACTATAATTCGTGTAGCCAATGCTCGTGATTGCGTGGCAAAGCTACTACAGATGTACGACGCAGCTATGCGCCCTAAAAAGAATGGTATTAATTCTTTAGCTTTCATCTCTCCTACTGCTCAAATTGGCAAGGATGTATATATTGGAGCCTTTGCATGTATAGGTGACGGAGCTGTTGTTGGTGACGGATGCCAAATATATCCGAATACAGTCATTGGAGACAATGTAAAATTGGGCAATGATTGTATCATATATCCAAACGTTACTATTTATATAGGATGTAAATTAGGAAACAGTGTAACTATCCATTCAGGAAGCGTTATTGGCGCTGACGGTTTTGGATTTGCTCCTAATGGAAAGGATGGATATGACAAAATTCCACAAATAGGGATAGTAACTATCGAGGATGATGTTGAAATTGGTGCTAACACATGTGTAGACCGCTCTACTATGGGCAGTACTGTTATACGCAGAGGTGTCAAATTAGACAATCTTATACAAATAGGACACAACGTTGAAGTTGGTGAAAATACTGTAATGTCAGCACAAGTTGGTATTGCAGGCAGCACAAAGGTTGGTCAATGGTGTATGTTTGGAGGTCAAGTTGGTATAGCTGGACATATTGAGATTGGTGATAAAGTATTTCTAGGTGCAAAAAGTGGTATTATCGGCAATCTAAAAAGTAATCAAATGCTTATAGGAACTCCTCCAATGAGTAAACTTTCTTATTTTAAGTCACAAGCCTTGGTTCAGAAATTGCCTGAAATATATAAGGAATTGGCAGATTTAAAAAGAGAAGTTGCAGAACTTAAAAAACAAAAATAACGATAAGATATGGAAACTACAAAGCAAACAACTCTAAAGGGTAGTTTTTCTCTCTTTGGAAAAGGATTGCATACTGGATTAGATCTTACGGTTACATTTAATCCTGCTCCAGAAAATACTGGATATAAAATTCAGAGAATAGACGTTGATGGACAACCAATTATAGATGCTATTGCAGAAAATGTGGTTGATACTCAAAGAGGTACAGTCCTTGCAAAAGGTGATGTAAAGGTTTCTACAATAGAGCATGGTATGGCTGCTCTTTATGCTTCAGGCATAGATAATTGCCTTATCCAAGTAAACGGACCAGAATTTCCTATATTGGATGGTTCTGCAGCAATGTACATCCAGAAAATCAAAGAAATTGGCACTGTAGAGCAGAATGCTGCTAAAGATTATTATATCATTCGCCATAAATTAGAAATAAAGGATGAAGAAACAGGTTCTGTTATAACTATTCTTCCTGATGATCAGTTTAGTTTAACAGCAATGTGCTCTTTTAATTCTAAGTTTATCAATAGTCAATTTGCAACACTTGATAATACAAGTACTTTCGATGAAGAAATTGCTGCTGCAAGAACTTTTGTTTTTGTACGTGATATTGTTCCTTTGCTTGAAGCTAATTTAATTAAAGGTGGCGATTTAGATAATGCGATTGTTATATACGAACGTGAGGTTAGTCAAGAGAAACTTGATCGTCTTGCTGACGTATTGAAAGTTCCTCACATGAATGCCACTAAAGTTGGTTACATTCAGCATAAGCCACTTATGTGGGAAAACGAATGCACACGTCATAAACTTCTTGATATTATCGGTGATATGGCTCTTATAGGTAAACCTATTAAGGGTAGAATTATAGCTACAAGACCTGGTCATACGATCAACAATAAGTTTGCCAGACTTATGCGTAAAGAAATACGCAAGCACGAAGTTCAAGCTCCGATATATAATCCTAATGATGAGCCTATTATGGACAATATTCGCATTCGCGAATTGTTGCCACATAGATATCCTATGCAGCTAGTGGATAAAATTACATCTATTGGCTCAACAAGCATCGTTGGCGTAAAAAATGTAACGGCTAATGAACCATTTTTTACAGGTCACTTCCCTAACGAACCAGTTATGCCAGGTGTTTTAATGATTGAGGCTATGGCTCAATGTGGTGGTCTGTTGGTTCTTAGCCAACTTGAAAACCCAGAGAGATATTCAACATATTTTTTGAAAATTGACGATGTGAAGTTTCGCCAGAAGGTTGTTCCAGGAGACACTTTACTATTTAGAGTTGAACTTTTAAGCCCTGTAAGACACGGCATAAGTTCAATGAAAGGATATATGTTTGTTGGAGATCAAGTTGTTTCCGAAGCAACATTTACAGCACAAATAGTAAAAAATAAGTAATTTATATATGAATCAAATTAGTCCACTTGCCTTTGTTCATCCCGAGGCAAAATTAGGAGATAATAATATTATTGGCCCGTTCTGTTATATTGACCGTGATACAGTCATTGGTGATAACAATATAATGCAGAACAGCGTAACAGTCAGTGTTGGTGCACGAATTGGTAATGGAAATGAATTTTTCCCAGGTACCAGCATTTCAACAAAACCTCAGGATTTAAAATTCAACGGAGAGATTACAACGTGTCAAATTGGTGACAACAATAGTATACGTGAAAATGTAACCATTTCAAGAGGTACTGCATCTAAAGGAACAACAATAGTTGGAAGCAATAATTTGCTTATGGAGAATATGCATGTTGCTCATGATTGTTTGTTGGGAAATGGATTGATAATCGGAAATTCTACTAAATTGGCTGGCGAAGTTACTATTGATGATAATGCCATTATAAGTGCTGCTGTATTATGCCACCAGTTTGGTCATATTGGTGGATATGTTATGGTTCAAGGTGGAAGTCGTTTTTCTCAAGATATACCTCCATATATTATTGTAGGTAAATTTCCTGTAAAATATTGTGGATTAAATCTTATTGGACTGAGACGTAGAGGATTTAGCAACGAGTTGATCGAGCATATTCATTCAGCTTACAGATTACTATATTCAAAAGGCATCATAGCTGAAGGTATTGATGAAATAAAGAAAAATCTACAAATCACTCCTGAAATCCAATATATAATAGATTTTGTAGAAACCTCTAAACGAGGCATTATCAGATAGATGAAAACTCTCGTTGTTGTTCTTGGACCCACTGGCGTTGGAAAGACTGAATTATGTCTGAACATAGCCAAACATCTAGAATCACCTATTATTAATGCTGATTCTAGACAGATATTTGCCGAGATGCCAATTGGCACAGCGGCTCCAACCCAAAAACAACAACGTGATGTTTTGCATTATTTTGTTGGTAATCACAGTGTTACTGATTATTATAGCGCAGCCATGTTTGAAGAGGATGCTATCAATTTGATAGATCAGCTCTTCAAAGATAAACACGATAGTTTGTTAATGTCAGGTGGAAGCATGATGTATATCGATGCTGTTTGCAAAGGTATTGATGACATCCCTACTATCGATGAAGTTACTAGGGAAAAATTAAAAAATGATTTTGAAAAAAACGGGTTGGATAAACTCGTTGAGCAGTTAAAAGTATTGGACCCTGAGCATTGGAATATTGTAGATAAAAAAAATCCACGCAGGGTTATACATGCTTTGGAAATCTGTTTAATGACAGGGAAAACATATACATCTTTTAGACGAAACACACATAAGGACCGACCATTTAATATTTTAAAAATCGGATTAAATCGTGATCGTGAAGAGTTATATGAAAGAATCAATAATCGTGTTTTAGAGATGATTGATTCAGGGCTTATAGATGAAACATTAAAACTGTATGACTTCCGACATTTAAATTCACTGAACACTGTAGGCTATAAGGAAATTATAGATTATCTAGATGGATTGTTAACACTAGATGAAGCCATCAGACAGATTCAATCAAATACACGCAGGTACATGCGCAAACAACTTACATGGTTTAAACGAGACGAGACTATTAAATGGTTTAACCCAGACAACGTTGAAGAAATTTTAAAATACATAGACAAAAACGTGTAAGTATTAATATATTTATTACATTTGCACCATAAAAAGATAATTATAGAATTATGAATAAGATAAAAAGATTATTTAAATGGAGTCTGCGTTGTGCTCACCATTTCTGGCCGTGGTACAAATCCCTTTATAAAGGGCGCGCTTGGTATACGAAGACAATGGTAGGCTTCCTTTCATGCATTGTAGCATTTATTATCTATCTGGGAATGGTAGATATGAACTTTCTTTGGTTGTTTGGTAGATCACCAGGCTATTTTTCTGGTATCCTAGATCCTGAAACCAGTGAAGCTTCTGAAATTTACAGTGCAGATGGTAAACTTATCGGTAAATATTTTAATGAGAATAGAACTCCTGTAAAATATGAAGAAGTAAATCCTAAATTCTTCAAGGCACTGATTGATACAGAGGATGAGCGTTTCTACAAGCACATGGGAATTGATCCTATTGGATTGTTTGGTGCGATGAAAGATGCTATACTGCATCATGATGGTCGTGGAGCGTCTACGATTACGCAACAGCTTGCCAAAAATATGTTCCGTGTGAGATCACAGTACTCTTCTGGAATTTTGGGAAGAATACCTGGATTGAAAATCCTTGTTGTTAAGAGTAAGGAATGGATTATTGCAACAAAACTTGAGACAGTATATTCTAAGAAAGAGATTATCACAATGTATGCCAATACAGTTGATTTCGGATCAAATTCTTATGGTATCAAAACTGCTGCCAAAACATACTATAACACGACACCTAGAAATCTTAGTACTGATCAAGTTGCGGTATTGGTTGGAATGTTGAAGGCAACATCATACTATAATCCAAAGACTAATCCTGAGAATTGTATTAAGAGACGTAACACAGTGCTAAACAACATGGTAACTCATGGTGATTTAAGTCGCACTGAAATGGATTCTTTAAAGGAATTACCAATAAAACTTGACTTTAAGATTGAAGAGAATTATGATGGTCAGGCAAAGTACTTCCGTGAAGCAATTGCAACTTACCTAAAAAGTTGGTGTGATGAAAATGGATATGACCTCTACTCTAGCGGTTTAAAGATATATACTACTGTTGATTCTCGTATGCAGAAATATGCTGAAGAAGCTGCCCAAAAGCAGATGAAACAAGTTCAGCAGAATTTTAATAACCATTGGGATATATATCGCAATCAAAGTTCAAATTGGCTGCGTCAGGAACCTTGGCAAGATGAAAATCACAAGGTCATTCCTAATTTCATACAGAACATAGCGCAGCATCAGCCTTTCTATAAAGCGTTGTTGAATCGTTTTCCACATAACCCAGACTCTGTAAATTACTATTACAAAGAATGGAAGCATCCTGTGAAAGTGTTTGATTATGACAAGGGAGAAATTACAAAGGTTATGACTTCCGAGGATTCAATCAAATATATGACAACATTTATGCACTGTGCATTTGTTGCAATGGAACCTCAATCTGGAGCTGTCAAAGCATGGGTCGGTGATATAGATTTCAATTCTTGGAAATATGACAAGGCTACAGCTATGCGTCAACCAGGTTCTACATTTAAGCTCTTTGTTTATACAGAGGCAATGAATCAAGGACTTACACCATGTGATAAGCGCAGAGATGAATATATTTCTATGCAAGTATATGATAAGTTAAAGCACAAGGTTGTTACATGGACACCAGGTAATGCGAATGGTTCTTTCAGTGGTGATTCAATGCCTCTAAAGAGTGCGTTTGCAAAGAGTGTCAATTCTGTCGCAGTACGTCTTGGACAAGAAATGGGCATTAAACGAATCATGGAAACTGCCAAGAAGATGGGTATCAATAGCCCTCTTGATGATACACCTTCGTTAGCATTAGGATCTAGTGATGTGAATCTTCTTGAAATGGTCAATGCATATTGCGTTGTCGCTGATAATGGTAAGCATCATGATCCTGTATTGGTTACAAGAATTGTTGACAAAGATGGTAATGAAGTTTACGTAGGACCAACAAAGAGTGAGCAGGTCATACCTTACAAGAGTGCTTTCTTGATGCAGCAGATGTTGCAGGGAGGTATGCGCGAAGCAGGAGGTACATCACAGTCTCTTTGGGGATATGTTGGTGACTACAGAGATACAGAATTTGGTGGTAAGACAGGAACAAGTAATAATCACTCTGATGCATGGTTTATGGGCGTAAGTCCTAAACTTGTTGTGGGTGCATGGGTTGGTGGAGAATATCGATGCATCCACTTCCGAACGGGAGCTTTGGGGCAAGGATCGCGAACGGCATTGCCGATTTGTGGCTATTTCTTACAAGCACTGTTTAAAGATCCTGCATTCCAGCGATATCACGGTAAGTTTGATAAACCTCATGATGACGACATTACAAGAGATATGTATACATGTCAGAGTTATTATCAACCGGTTAAGAAAGATACAGCACGACGTGATAGTGTGATTACTGAAGAGGAAATACTTTTAGATGAAAATGGAAATCCTATTACTGGAAATTCAGAATCAGATGACGAGAGTACAACTCCAAAGGCAAGTAAGGTAACTGACAAGTCTATCAAATCGGTCGAGCCAAAAAAGAAACATAAGGCTACAGAACAGCAAGTGAATCTTGATAACTTGTAATTAATTTATTCAAAATAGAAAATATCGAGAACATAGATATAGATAATCTGGAGTTGCAGAATGCGCTCCAGATTATTAATTTTACCCATCGCTCACTTTTCTTAACAGGAAAGGCTGGGACGGGTAAATCTACTTTTTTGCGTTATATTGCAAATACGACAAAAAAGAAACATATAATACTTGCGCCTACTGGAATAGCAGCTATCAATGCAGGGGGTGCAACGCTGCATAGTTTTTTCAAGTTGCCATTCTATCCTTTGCTTCCTGATGATGTTAAGTTTTCTATCAGAAATATACGTAATACATTAAAGTATAATTCTGAGAAAATAAAACTTATCCAAGAGGTTGAACTAATCATTATTGATGAAATAAGTATGGTTAGATCGGATATCATCGATTTCATTGATAAGGTTTTACGCATATATTGTAGGAACATGAGAGAGCCATTTGGTGGAAAACAAATGCTCTTTGTTGGTGATATCTACCAGCTGGAACCTGTTTTAAAAGAGGATGAATGGAAAATATTACAACCCTATTACCCATCAAAATTCTTCTTTGATGCAAAGATATTCCGTAGTTTCCAACTAATATCTATTGAATTAAAAAAGGTATATAGACAAACCGATCCGTTATTTATTGATATTCTTGATCGCATCCGCACTTCAAACATTAAGAAAGCAGACCTGGATATCTTAAACAAAAGAGTGGGCAAAGAACTGGATGAAAAAGATTCCAGCCTTGCTATTACTTTATCAACAAGAAGAGACACTGTAGATTTCATTAATAATGAGAAACTGAAGCTGATTGATGAAGAACCTACCATGTTTTATGGAATCATTAACGGTGAGTTTCCTCAAAGTAGCCTCCCCACTCCAATTGAACTCGAACTTAAACTTGGCGCTCAAATTCTGTTTATTAAAAATGACATAAAGAAGCGTTGGGTAAATGGCACGTTAGGTACAGTTATTGGACTTGACTGCGCAGACGATGGTTATATTTTGATCCGAACAGAGAATGGTAATGATGTCGAGGTAGAACAGGAAATTTGGAGTAACGTAAAATATACCTTTAATGCCAAAGAAAAGAAAATTGAAGAAGATGAAATTGGCACATATAGACAGTTCCCACTCAGACTTGCATGGGCAATAACGGTACACAAAAGTCAAGGATTGACATTTTCCCGAGTGAAGATTGATTTTACTGGTGGCGTATTTGCAGGTGGACAAGCTTATGTAGCCCTATCTAGATGCACGTCAATGGAAGGTATCAGTCTAAAGGAACCTATAAGATGGGAAGATATTTTCATTAGAAAAGAAGTCGTTAACTTTGCTAAGGGATATAATGACGATGTTATACTCAACACCGCCTTAAAACAAAGCAAAGCTGATAAACAATACCATGATACTGTCATAGCTTTTGACAATGGAAATATGCAGTCCGCACTAGATAATTTCTTTCTTGCAATACATAGCAGATATGATATTGAAAAACCATCTGTTATCAGATACATCCGCAAAAAGCTGAATTTAATCAACGAATTGAAAAGACAGAATGATGTATTAACTGAAAATATAAAAAAGAGAGAGAAATTTCTTAAAAAACTTGCTGTTGAATATGTCATCATGGCTAAGGAATGTGAAGCTGCGAATATGAAAGAAGCTGCTATCAAAAATTATCAAAAAGCCCTTGAACTATATCCAACCATATCTGAGGCTAAGAAAAAATTGACTAAATTAATGAATGAATAAAAAATAAGGTCAAAAAAATTTTGATATCTCTTTCCTTTCTCTTACCTTTGCTAACAATTAAATTATCAAATATGAAACCAACAGAACAGACCACTCAGCAGATCGAGAGATTCATCCATAAAATAGCTCAGAAGTTTCCTGAGAATGAAGATCCTTCATTATTAACTGATATACATATTATTGTCAGTCAGGATAGTGGTGAGATGCTTGCTTTTGATGATGATGATGTGGAAATTACTCGTTGTGTTGTTGAGCAGTGGATTGAGAATAAAGATGATGATTTTTATGATCAGATAACAAATATCTTCCGCTCTATTTTACATGATAATAGTAAAATTGTTGATAACTTTGGTTTATTGAAGCCATATAGCTTTGTGCTTGAAAATGATGACAACGAAAACATCGCAGAACTATACCTTGCTGATGATGAAACTGTTATTCTTGGTGGTGATTTAATGGAAGGTTTGAACCAAGATTTGGATGACTTCCTTGATAATTTGATTAAAGAACGTGATTAAAGGTTGATTTGTTATTTGAGAATTTTAAAGTTACCTTGTCTTTTTAATTCATGTTATGACTGTTGGTCGTAATCCAATTACTTTGTGTATTAAAAGATTCTTCGATTAAGAAAAAGAAGACACTTGAAGTTCTCAAAACCCCTAGTCCACTTTATCAAAAGATGCTAGCAATATTATAGTTTATAACTAAATTAATTTGTACACTTTTATTGTGCCAATTAAATACTTTATATTTAGCTATTAAAGTAGTCGGCGAAGCAGAAAGCTACTTGATAAAATAAAAAGATTCATCGCTAATTTAGCAGGTAAACCTTCCCTAAATTGAAAAAGTTTCCAGAAAAAAAGAAAATTTACCTACACTACCTACATTTTTGACTTAAATAATTACTAGTCAATAGATTAAGGCATGTATAAGAGTGCCTTTTCCTACATCTTTCCTACATGATTCCTACATTATTAGCACGTATTTGTCCCTAAAACGGTGGATTTAGCCCCAATCGCAATACGAAAGTCGCTTTTGTTTCTTGGACCATTAGGTCATGTTTTCATCAGTAATGCAAATCAGAATGGTGCCTTTCATAAGAATTGTAAATAAAGGAATCTCATTTATCTTTGTAAATGTAATATAGCTACCAAACTAATTTGTAAATACATTTCACCATATCAATTTTTTCAGTAAAGGATTTCAGAATATGTAAAGGCTATCGGTAGCGTTTTTTAGAAATGTATAGTGTTTCAGTATGCATAACTACGAATATGTATACAGATTCTGTCATAGTCAAAATGCATAAAGCGCAACGAGAATAAAATCGCCTTTTTCGGAATGCTTTTGAGTGATAAGGCCCTAATCACTCGGTAAAGCATGTAGGATAGCAGAGTGATTAGGGCCTAATCACTCCCTAAAATGTATAAGAACGGACTCTTATACATTAGCTAACGTATTGTATAACAATGCGTTTCGCCAAATCATGTAGGAAACAGGACTAAAAACTCTAACAAAAACTTTTTTTTGTCGATGTAGGGAGGGCTTTTAGATTGCTTGATCATGATATACACAACGAATTAACTGCACTATCATTTGAGAAAAGTATATGGAAAACTAGAACTCATTTAGTTCGAGAACGCAATAGCAAAGTTATTCAAGAAGCTAAACATCTTTTGAAATCAACACATAACGGAAAACTATTTTGTGAAGTGTGTAGATTGGACTTTTCAGATAAATACAGTAAACTTGGAGATTGACTTATTTAATCCTACCACAAAATTCAATTCTCAAAAACAGAGGATGTAATATACAGCTTTTGTTTGCATATATTATTAGCCTACTTATATAGTTAATGTTGCAACGGATTAGCAGCTATTGATTGGAAATCCCTAAGATAGTTTTAAATATATTGATTTCTAAGATAAATAGGTATTAAATTTTTAGCTGCAATTGATATACGACTTATCTATCCAACAAGAGCTTCATCATTGAATCCTGTATTTTTATGAATCCTACTACATTGGGAGCAGGATTTATAACACATAAACAATTTATATAGTATATTTCTATTTCTCAATATCATCAATCATTTTTAATATTTCCTTTACCTTGTCATCGCTAAGGCAAAGTATAAGATTATGGCAAAAATCAGAATATTGAAATCCATCTATAAGTTCATCTCTTGACAATCCGAAATCGTTTTCAATATATCGTTGAACTTTACCCAACAATGCAATGCCAAATGAATAATAAGGTTCAAATGTTTTATCGATAGTTTCATCAACAACTAGATTGCTTATGCTCAATCCATGAACAAATTGAGATAAAAATACAAACATCTCAGCCATAGACTTATTTGAATCAAACAATTTATACATGTCCTCCCATTTGTAGCGCCCAACAGGGTTATCAATACTAATGAATTGCCAATTCTTCTTTATTATATAAGTATCAATACTATTCTGGTATTTGGTATACAAACTGAGATTTTTTATCTGCTTAATACACAAAATTATACCTTCCTCAGAATCACTTATTGCATTTGTAACATTAGAACAGAGCTCATCATAATCTTTTCTACTAATCTTACCATCATAATGAAGGTCATGTTCACTTAAAAATTTAAGTCTAGTCTTCAACCCATCAATGACGAAAAGGAAATGACGAAGTAAGCGTGTCTCCTCATCTTCTTCATGATAAATAATATGATACGATGTCATATTATCTGCTATCATTCGAAGAATCGTACTTGCTGAATTATAATCGCGCAAACTAGTTATAATTTTAAAAAGTGTAAATGTAGCACGAACTACCTTATGTAAGATTTTACTTTGATAGCTTTTAATGTCATTTATAGCGGTAGAATGGTACAGCTCATACAACTGCTCAGCTTCATATCCCACTAGACTATAGACAGCACGAAACGAATCTATATAAGATTGATTGAACATTTCCATTTCAGATATATTCATATATTCTATCACCAGAATAAAGTTTTACCACTATGCTTTTCTTTCCAATATTTCTCGTTTACAAATCCCATACCCTTACGGTATTGCTCATCGAAAATGTCTGCAAGATTAGGCATAGTGCTTATACTAGTAGATTCATCTTTTGCCATATCATCTGTAATATCACCAGTTAGATAAGCACCACATATTTCTAATTCATCAGAGCATACCAAATGCTTATGCAAGTATTCACGCATAATAAGAAAATCGACTAAGAAGTAAGGATTCTTCTTCTTTTGCATAAGGGTAAGCAAAAATACTTCAAAGTCATCATACTTTATAGCCCATGGATACCTATCACCATCCTCTAGTTCAAGCAGATAAGATAAATCTGTTTGAATCTGCCCAAACGAAGCTACATTAATAATGATTGAAAAATCACCATCTTGGTACTTAGTTGGATCAATCGTCTCTATAACATTACCATTACTATCACATATATCAAATAGAGTTCCATCATTGAAATATTTACTTACTCGTTTGCACTGTGTAAACGCATATCCAATACTCTTATCAAATTCTTGTTTTATCCTTTTAAATGCACGCTCAGGATTACGAAACGGCTCCTTCTTTTTATAATTTTTAGCTTCGATAATAAAAGCATAATCCTTCCACAAAACTAAAAGATCCTGCTCGCATCCATCTACATAGTAACTACGATATTTCTTAACACGATTGCCAAAAAATCGATTGCAGAGCTCCTCAATACCATCTTCTAAAACATCGCCTTTCTTTTTATTCAATTTTGTTTCAGTCTGAACATCACTAGAACAAGTATCATTCAGTAAAGCCTCAATTGCATGTAAGAGCTGTTTTACTTCAAACACCTGATACATGTCTTCCGCTATCTTAATGATAGGTGTAGAATACAGAGGATTTCCTGGGGTTGTAGAAGTATAATAAAGGAAATTAGATTCTTTACGCTTGCAACAAAGCAAAGATGTTATCTTATCTACTTTATCATTGCTTAATCTTTCTGAGACCACATTAGAAGTTCGGAACCTTGTTTTTATTCCATAATCTCTTACAAATGTCATTAATGGTAATCTGGATGCCATAGTGTCTTTTATTAATTCAGATACATTAACACTAATTACTGCAGGCATGTTAGTATACTCTTTCCAATTATCCCTCATTGGATATTCTTTGGGATTTGTCAAACTAAACATTTGAAAATTATCATTGCACCATTTATCGACATTATCATAATAAGCCAAGAAATCATCTGTGGTAAGTCCTAGTCGCTCATTGACAATACTATCCATGGGAGTATATACCTTCCTTATCCAAGAAATAGATTGCTCCTCAAAATTCAAAGGACCTTGGTTAAAATACGACAAGAACGAAGGCATTGCCACCATTCTTTTCTTTTTCCATTCCTCCGTAACTTGTTCACCTTCTTTTGGCATAAATATTTTAAAATATTCTGCCTCTATATCATTTAACAACAGTACTATCCTTTCCCATTCTTCATCTGTATACTCGATTCGGTGTTCATCTGATTCTTTTCCTGTCATCATTAAACCACCAAGGAAATATAACTGACGCATAGGCGAAGACAACTTGCCTAACTCATTTTCTGCTGTACCATTTGTAATACAGGTCATTAAAAAAGAGAGCATTCCCAAAAACCATTGCGTATCATATATTGACAATAGCTCTTTCAACTCTAATGATTTTTTTTCTAATTCATCCATAATTTTGTTACTTATTTATTTTGACACTGTTTCTTGATATCTCTAATCAATTTTCCAAAACATCTATTATTATCATTGATAAAACGCTCACCGAATATATCTTCCTTAATATCTTCTTCTGTCTTAATATCCCCCAATGTTGTTTTTATAGCCGTTATGGTTGCATCACTATAGTCATGATAGAGATCATATCTTTTTAAGGCAAGTTTCTTATGATAATTATATCTCTCTTCTAGCCTGAATTCATTAACTATTGCCAAATAATCACGATCTGAACCGTTAGGCAAAAATTCAATTTTAAAATCTTTATCATGCATTTGTGCACGTAACGTTGAAATACTAGGATTTGGAGTAACCACTATAGATATTTCATTATCAAATTTATAATGGTCACTTGTTGGACTAAACCTTAACAATTTATTCTTGTCTAAACCACCGACCCTATCTGAGTGCTTCAGTTTTTCATTGCATACAGAACAACTTGGGACAAAGTTATATAATGACAATGCAACTAAAGGGCACTCACCCTTTGGGAGAAAGTGATCCAAATCAAAATGATTATATAGGGTGCCCTTTACTTGCTTACTCTTGCTCGGATTCCCATGCCTCCAAACACCTAGTTTATCAAAATTTATTACTATACTTTTTCTATCACTATTATTCCTAAGCTCCATTATTTTTTTTATTGTACTATCACTAAGAACATTCCCATTTTTTGAACGGATATAATAACATATTTTTTCCTCTGTTGCGTTCAATAAGAAATCGCCAAAATCTTGATAGACAGTATTAAATCCATAGCTATTGATATAGCTTGTCTCACAATAGAAACATGAATGGATATTAAGCAAATCAGAATTATCCATAAAGAACTTTGCTATTCTAGGCTGATATGCGCTAACAATAGTAGCTCGTTCTCCAGAATAATTGAACAACTTAACTAATTTTTTATGAAGATCTAAAAAATTCGAATCATTCTTTTTCTTACTTATATTCTTAATTGTTATGTAATCAATGTAAACATCAACTAAATCATGATAAGGGGATATAAATAATGATTGGATATCGTCAGGATAATACTCACTATGCTGGCTATAGTCCCGAAGTTGATTGCACAATTTTTCCCAAACGCCCTGCATTTTCGTATAATTAGTTGAGAAAATGGCTTTATAGTCACCCTCGAATTTATCTTTCGTAACTGCGTTAGTAGGATAGATTATTCTTTTCATTATGATTATTTTGAGAGTTTTCCAATCCACTTATCTCCTTATCCAAGATATCACGTTTTTCCTTAAGTCTTGCTATTCTATCACCTATGTCATCGTTAGTAATTAAAATTTTATCTAACATATCTTTTAAGGTTTTCATAATATAATGATCAGCCACAAGTTCAATAAATTGCTGATAATACTCTTTATTATTACATATTTTGTCAACAATAGATAATTTGGGCTCATTAGTTTTAATATCCTTATTGGCTTTAATATCCTTATAAGCTTTAACTATAATTTCCGCGTTCTTCCTTGCAACTTCTCCCATGGTGTTATTCAAGAAAAACTTACTATATAGAATATCGTTAACATTCGCAGCAAAGATTTCTTTTCTTTCGCAGTTAGAATTTGCTTTTCCATCCTCTAGGTACAGAACACGATTGATAGGCACATCCGACAAAACGAATGGCGAATGGGTTACAATAAGAAAATTGACTGAACGTATTTTAGTCCCATCAATATGACTCCACGAAAGCATTTCAATCATTTTATACACTAGCGTTCTTTGATATTCAGGATGGAAGTACAACTCTGCCTCATCCAATACGATATTAATATGATGATACGCCATTCTATTATCATCCTTCCTAATACTCTCGATATTCTTAATATGATAGAGAATATAACTAGCACTTTCCATAAACTGTTTTTCTCCACTACTCATTTTGCCAAGAGTAATACCATTATCCGTAGCAGGATTTATCTCTTCTCCTGTTTTTAGGAAATAGACATGCCATTCTATGAATGCAGGTGGTAATATTTGAGCAGCCTCATCGTATGTTGAATACTTAGCAATTATAGCTTTCGCATTACGATGCCGATTATCAAATTGAAGATTACTTTCAATCAATTTTTTTATTGTAATTTTGCGAACTCCTGTAATATACATCGGATCAGCCTTGGGTGCATATGTCACCTTAAATACACCTCTCTTTACAAAACTTAATACTTGCCTAATTTTTCTTGTGATATGAGTCTTTTCTTTATCAGATAATAATTCTGATACTACATTTTTATAGCATTCATCTGAAGTTTCAACTCTACACATATATCTAAGGTCTGAATTGGATGGCTGCTTCGAATTATGGAACTTACTCCAACAATCTTTTGATGGCTCTATCTCGTCTTGCTCTAATCCTCTTATTCCTAATATTTCGCCAAAAGATGGATAGTTCAGACAGACTTTAAGTGCTTTATATGTCAGATACATAATACTACACTCTATTATAGCAGAATGATACGTATTAGATGAATAAGGCTTGTGCGATAAAACTTCTGTCCATTCATTTCTAAATTCACTAAGAATATTGTCGTACTTTTTAAAATCCATAGGCAATCTGTCCTGACATAAATTTATGAATTTCTTCTCAAATATTTTATTCATTCCCTCATTAAATCTATACTCAATATATGCTGGCTTATATGAATCCATGAAATCCTTGCCTTGAGATTGAAACAGTACAGCCATCGTTGCCAATCTTTGCTCCGCCAATTCTTGTTCATTCTCTACATCTATATTTCCACTCTCATCCCTATATGGTGTAACAACAATCGGAGATAAGTAGCCATCATTCTTATGTAATATACCACTAATCCACTTTCCATCAACTCCATCATCACCGTCAGGGTTAGTTAAGGTTGAAGAACAGAAATCATTTTCATTAAACGAATATATGCTGTAATTAGTACATATCGTGTAAAAGAAATAAGAAAGAATTGTATTTCGCTTGGTCTTTGATATATACTTAGAAAAATTCTCATCTACCTTAATATGTATATTCTTTTGATTATGTGCATCAATGTACCTAAAAGAAATTTTTTCATAATCACTCTTTATAATTCCAAGTTTTCCGTCTGTTTCAAAAAATAAAGAAGCCGAGAAACCACCAGCGTGGCATAGCGTCCTACCACTATAACTTTTATTCTTATCTTTTTGCTTATCAATATCATTAACGTCAATAATTTTGTAGGCAAAATTATTAATTATTCGGAACATTATTTCCAATAAAGAAGATTTGCCTGATCCATTTTTACCAACAATGCTTGAGACTGATATACTAAATGTAGAAGAAAAATCTTTATTGACTACTGACTTGTATATATTTGAATAGAATTCCGTATTGTCACTCTTCTCAAATTTCCAGCTATTTTCTTCGGTTGGTTCTTGGTATTCCCCAAAAGAATACCATGTTTTTTTTTTAAGTACTTTCAGTACAGAGTCAAATCCATCGTGCACTTTAATTCCAATAATTTTCATATAATACAATTAGATTAATAATTTTATTTTTATATCGCAAAAATAAAAGAATATTTCAGAAAACAAAGCAGGTGAATAAAACTAACATTTTATTTTCAGGCTTTTATTTTCCTCAGTATAATATTCGCCTATAGTATATTCCGGATTATCCAGCTCTTTAGCAATACTTGATGTTGCGAAAATTACCTGGTAATTAGGATTGCCAATATCAGCTAAACGCTTGATCAATGTGCTCTGAAAATTGCGAGAGCGATTTTCTTCCAATCCTTTATCTTCCATATTATCAGAGAAAATAAGACGTGGATACATCATTGTCTCTGTTTCTACTGAAGCTAGAAACAACGCAAAGCGAGCTGTCATCTTAAGATAGAAACTAGATGATGCAGACAATTTAACATGCCGATCTGTCATATATGCTACATTCTGACCAAAGTCCATTTTAAAACTTGTGGCATTGCGAAATTCTGCCTGACGATCCTGGTCGTTCTTAAGCAGGTAAACACCATTCATAGTAATAACGTTTTCAATCTGAATACGTTTTTGTTTGATTTTTAATTCCGCATTCTTAATACGACTATCTAACTTATCTTTTTTTGTCTTAAGTTCTTTAAGCTCGTTAACCAGTTTTTCATACTTTTCAGCTTGTTCTAGCATAGTTTGGTATTGTCTGATTTCACCCTCTTTGTAGCCTTTATCCTGTATGAGCTTATCTATTTGCTCTTCTCTAGTACTTCTAACATGGCTGATAGCAGTATCGTATTGTTTTTGAGCTACATTCAATTGATCTTTATAGCCTTTACGTTGAGTTTTCAATTCTTGCAAAACTTTATTGTTATTATTCAAGAGTGATTGAGACTCTCTAATCTGGAATTCCAATTCCAATTTAATACGTATTGCCTGTGACTTACCCTTAGAATTATCGATTGGTGATTTGCATAGACGGCAATGCCCTTCTTCTACATTATCCTCATCAATTTTGGAAAGACATTCTGGACAGTATGCCAAATGAAGTTTGTCAAAATAAGTACGAGTAGCTATAGAACGGTCAAGAGCAGATATTTTCTTTTCAAGTGTTTTGATGAAATAGTTGGAATCTTCAATATCTGCTTTAAGGAGTTCTATCTTATCATCAATGCCAACATAGTTACTACGTAATTTGGTCACCTCTAACCGCAGGCGCTGATATTCTAGAGATTGTACTTTATGATTCGTCATATCACTCTTACGAAGACTACTAACCTCTTCGGTAATTCTCTGAATTTCATCTGACAAACTTGAGATAAATCTTTTAATAATTGTGGGAGATTGTTGCGTAGGGTCCGAAAGAAATTCAAGTGAAATTTTGATAGACTGTTTTATCTCATCTATCCTCTTATTAATTTCTATCTGGGTAAGCTTATCACTGCTCAAATTCTCATTGTAAAGCCCCATCAATAATTCTGCTACAGTTTCACGAATAATCTCCTTGTCAAATATCTCGAAGAAGAACAAAGAAGACAAAGGGGATTCTTGGTCAAGATAAATTAGTCGTAATATCTGGTGCATTGTAATATTACTGTCGGCCTTAAACTCTGGTAATCCCATAATCTCGAACAGCACATTGGAAAAACTGCGACGGTCGGCTGTGGTATTATAACCATATTTTTGCCATTTTTCTGGTTTTCGATCATTTTTACATTCGGCCATACTGCCATAATAAATATACAATGGGGTTTTCCTATTCACTTTACTCCCATCTTCTGTCTTTTCCAAATATCGCTTCAGCATAAGTATCTGCCCGTTTATCTCCACCTCTGCCATAACAAGTTTACAACGAAGAGCTTCAGGAACAAAATCGCCATAACATCCACCAAGAATGTAGAAGATAAAGCGAATTATGGTGGATTTTCCACTACTATTTTGACCACGAATGATGTTTACACCTCGGTGAAACTTTTCGTCGTATGCAACATTGTCTTGTTCTGTGAGAATGACCAAACGACGAAGAAATAGATTATTCTGCATCATATTTAAACTCTAGTAATTTAGTTCTTGCCTTAAGTCCATCTATCCCTGATAAAGACATATGGCGTGAAAAGATACTCATAAAAGAAAGAGTATTATTCTCCGAGGGCGAGAAATGCCCCGCTTGATTAACAAAATCATTCAGTGCTTGGCGACTTGCAATGCAAACGCGATTATTTAAATACTCATTTTTATTGATAATACCACATGAGACAAGGCAGTTAAGAGCTGATATCTGAAAAGGTTTTATCCATTCAAAAAGCTTTCTATTATCTCCGCTATAATCATATGGGTTGTTTTTGATTATTGCTAATTGTTTGCGAGCCTCTCTAACTTCCTTTTCAGTCTTCTTCAACGACAAGTTGTATAGTTTTGACGGGAATAGTAAATAAAAGTCCCATATACGTACCTTGTCAATCTCAAAGCACTCACCATCGTTGAAACGCTCAATGATATGAGCCATGCGATAAATACAATGATATAAATCAAAAGCTGGATTATATGTTATCATAATCTTTCCAATTAAGATGGCACATACCTGTAAGATAGTATATCATGCCATAAATGTGATCTGAAGTATAATTAAGGTACTCATCATGGCAACCATCAACATCTAGCCTATCCATGATTGGCGTAACTATCTGCTCATAAACCTTTTGTATAACAACATTAATAGGTTCGTTGCGTTGTATCATAGGAAAGATATACGCATTAAATTCGTTTTTTATTTTTGCAAATAATAGAAGATTTATTTTCTGAGCCGATGGGTAACACTCGAATCTTGTGGCTTTTTTGGCATATGCTTCTTTTTGTCTTCTAGCTTCATCGATCTTTAATCGAGGAAAACATCCATCCTGCAGTTTATCTTCTAACCCTTTTGTGCCATCAAGTACAGTATGATATTCACGAAGCTCATCAATTATTTCTTCAGTTGTATTATTCTCGATTTCATTACACAACCGTTCAAAATAAGATGATATTCGAGACTGAACAACCCCATTATAGAAAGGCCCATAATTATTCCCAATATTTACTTGAGATACGACTTTATCGCAATTTTGAACTAAACACATAGTTATAGATAGATGGGTCCATAATTATCTTCAAAATTCACTTGCTTACCGACCTCAGCATTATTTATGACAATTTGATCACCTCGACCAGAATTAGCTTTCTGCAATTCATCTATTTTCAGTAAAAGCTCTTTCGCAAAAAAATTATTATTGTCAAGTTCCTCTTCAATAATTTTCTTGATATCTTCTTGATCTTTGATGGATGGATTACCAGGAAGTTTGGTTCCAATTTTCCCTTTTAACCATCCCCAAAGATCTTTCCCAATTTGTTTACTGAATTCCTCGCCAGCAGTTGCAATATATGGCGTAAGAAATGTCATCGTTGTAGATAATAAAGTTATTAATTCCATAGGGCTAAATTAATTTTAATTGTTAATGTTTAAAATCTAATTGCATACTAGTATAGTTTGAGCTTTCTGAGAAATCCTAGAACATTGTGACTTTATCACTTTGTTTAACCTCTCAATTACCATCTAACATAGAACCTATAAGACTCACTGCAGACATGGTATGCTTAATACTTTTCAGGCATGTTACTTTCGTTAAGTTATATTTCAATTGCAAATATAATATTTTTTTACCAATCAAACATATAAACTTGTAAAAAAGTATACTCTACCATTTATTTTTTTAAAATTAGCACCTCCTTAAAGCAGCCCCCAAAAAAAATATTAGTTAGATTTGATATTTCAACTTACTATATCAAATTACCACCTTGTGTTAAAGAGAATATTATCTTCTCAATTAATAAAGGATTAGCGACATTATAACAATGGTGGCATCAAAAAACTTTTTCAAGCAGAGATGACGTTATCATCATTAGCACCCCATATACAATAATCGAATGTGATTTTCGTTTGTATATAGTATATGAGGTTAAAGCTATTCCTACTTATAATATCAATTGGATTTGTGCTGAATATTGACGCGCAAAGTTTTCTTCTTCATGGAAGAGTTCTTGACGCTGACAATAAGCCAATAGAATTTGCATCTGTTTCAGTACTGAATCAGGGTAAACTTGCTTTGACTTCTTCTAAAGGAGAATTTTCTATTTCTTTATTTTCTACTGATAGTATAAAGGTTAAGTTTTCGATGATTGGTTATAAGACCAAGACAAAAGTTTTAATTAAACCAAGAGGGAAACAAACGCTTTTGGTTACAATGTACCCAAATGACAATACACTAGAAACCGTCGAAGTTACAGGGCAGAAAATACAATCTGGTTTATTACAGGATCTTAAGAAAACCGATTTACAGAATCTTAATTCTGGAGCTAATTCAAATACAGTTGAAAAACTTGTTCAATTGCAATCAGGTGTATCAACACACAGTGAATTTTCATCACAGTATAACGTAAGAGGTGGCTCGTTTGATGAGAATAGTATCTATATTAATGGCAATGAAATATACCGTCCCTTCCTTATAAAAAGCGGACAACAAGAAGGCTTATCTGCGATTAGTCCATATATGGTTGAGAATATAGACTTCTCAAACGGTGGTTTTACAGCAAAGTATGGTGATAAGATGTCTTCAGTTCTTGACATAACCTATAAGAAACCAGAGAAATTTGAATCTGTTGTATCCGCAAGTCTAATGTCTGCTGATGCATATATTGGATTCGGTAATAAGAAGTTTTCTTGGACTAACAGCTTTCGATATAACAATAATCGTTTTTTACTTAATTCACTTCAAACATCAGGTGAATACAGACCGAATTTCACAGATTATCAAACATATTTTTCTTATAGACCGAATTCGAAATGGAGCTTTGATATCATAGGAAACTATAATAGCAACCATTATAATTTTTATCCTAAAACTCGTGAGACTACATTTGGTACAATGGATAATGTGAAATCATTTAATGTGTATTTTGACGGTCAGGAGAATGATATCTTCAAAACTACTAGTGCTACAGTTGGAATAACGAGGCTATTCTCCCCTAGCAGCAGTATTTCATTAACAGCTTCATCATTCACATCAAATGAAAAGGAACAATATGATATACAAAGTCAGTATTGGCTTACACAAACTGAAAGCCAAGAGAATCTTGGAGTCGGTACTTTTTTTGAACATGCACGAAACTATTTAAAGGCTAATGTCAATATTCTAAAGCTGATATTAAAGCATAGTATAGACAAACATCATCTTGAAGCAGGAATAACTTTCAAAGATGAACACATAAAAGAATACAGTAATGAGTATGAAATGAGGGATTCAAGTGGTTACAGCATACCACATACGGGAACCGACCTAAATATGATTTACTCTTTAAATGCAAACAATAAGATTAATTCACGACGTATAGAAAGTTATATTCAAGATTCATGGAAGTTCACAAGTCCTAATGAGAATACACTCTTTACACTAAATTATGGTGCAAGAATAAGCCATTGGAGTTATAACAAGGAAACGATCGTGTCTCCAAGAATATCATTAGTTGTAATCCCATCTTTCAACAAGAACATCACATTAAGACTGGCAACAGGCGTGTATTACCAAGCCCCATTCTTCAAGGAACTGCGCGACACAACAAGCACTAACGGAATAACTACAGTTTCGTTGAACAACAAAATTAAAAGTCAGAAGTCTATACATCTTATTGCAGGAATGGATTACCGATTCAATGTTGCAAATAGACCATTCAAGTTTAGTGCTGATGCATATTACAAGATACTAAGCAATTTGATTCCCTATTCTGTAAATAATGTAAAGGTGGTATACGATGGACGTAATGAGGCTTCAGGACACACTGCAGGCATAGACTTCAAACTATATGGTGAATTCGTGCCGAATACCAATTCATGGATTACGCTATCATTGATGAATACCAAAATGAATATTCAGGGTTATAGCATTCCTTTGCCAACAGATCAACGATACGCAATCAATTTGTTTTATACCGACTACTTCCCAGGAACAGATAAATGGAAGATGTCACTATCATTGAGTTATGCTGACGGTCTACCTTTTTCAACTCCACATAATGAATACGGCCGCAGTTCGTTTAGAGCTCCTGCATATAAACGAGCCGATATCGGTATGAGTTATAGACTTCTATCTAATGCAAACAAAGAAAAGCCAAATGTCTTTAAAAACATTTGGCTTGGTATAGAGTGTCTTAATCTTTTTGGAATAAATAATGTCAACAGTTATTACTGGATAACAGATGTAACGAACCAGCAATATGCTGTACCTAATTACCTTTCTGGTAGATTACTTAATACAAAAATTACATTTGAGTTTTAACTGAAATATAAAAAGTATAACAGGGCTAATATTGCAATTAACACAACACCAATAATGCCTTTTATAAGGCAACCTGTAACTTTTTTAATCGTAATTATTCCTACTACTATCGCAATAAGTATAAAGATAAAATATCCAAAATTATGTACCATATATTCTATTTAAAAATGTGACGAAAATGTGGGGGAATAGGAGTTTCAAAATTCAGTGGCTCATGCGTTACTGGATGATAAAATGATAGCACATAAGCATGTAGACATAATCTTTTTATAGGATTATCTCCATTACCATATTTTATATCTCCACATACAGGATGACCCATATCGGCTGAATGTACTCTAATCTGATTTTTTCTACCTGTTTCCAGTTTATATTCTACAAGTGAATGTTCTGTAGTTCTGTCTAGCACGTGAAAATGTGTAACGGCATATTTTCCACCATTGTCTACAGGAGAAGAATATGTGATGTATGCACTATTATCTTTCAGCCAGCTAGCGATAGTGCCTTCATTCTGTTCCATTTCACCAGATACAACAGCAACATATCTTCTATCAAAGACTATGTTATGCCAATCTTCTTCGAGCAACATTTCTGTTTCCTTATCTTTAGCATAGATCATCAGTCCACTCGTGTCACGATCTAGGCGATGAACAATATGAGCACTACATTTTTGATTACTTCTTTTAAAATAGTCATCAAGGACAGTTTTGACATTTAGTGATGAGTGGCCTGCTGCCATTGATAATATGCCGATATTCTTTTCAATAACGACAAGGTATTGATCTTCGAATACGATCTTAAGATATCGACTTTTAAAAGTATTGTTGTTTTGTTTAGTCTTACTTACAGTTATTTTCATACCCTCAGTTAAAGGGTAGTCAAATCTAGTAACTATCTTTTTCTCAACTTTTATGCCACGACCTTGAAGAGTAGACTTTATTTTAGACTTACTCATGCCTTTGACATTTTCCAAGAGCCATTCCAACAACATCCCTTTATGTTCAACGACATAATAGTCGTATTCACCAGGGCGATTATAATTGTTTCTTATCATCTTTACAATTTGATTTTCTTCTTTGCTATCTTACTTTCATTACTCATTCTGTCAAGAGCAGTAACAATATATGTATATTTTGTTTTACCGTCTTCATAAGGTAGTTTATAAATAGTTTCTGATGTTACCTTTACTATTTTAGACGGGTTGGAAATATTGATACTCTCACCAGCATTAAATCTGTATATAGCATATTTTGTAGCTACATCACCCCATTTCTTTCCTTTTGGAGCACGCCAGAATAGAATATAGCCGTCCTTTGTCCAAACAGGCTTTAAACCACGAGGCTTTTTAGGAGCTTTTGAATCAATAAATGGCATTAGAGGTTGCAATGCCGGATTGCGCCAGTAAGTTGTACGCATTGTGGTTGCATAATTGCCAATGTCATCAACAAATGATTTTGCATACCATAACACTGTTCCGTCTACATTCTTCATTTCATCGTGAAGACGTCTCTTATATGGCAATTGATTGCTCTGTGGATTTTGTGGATCCGCAAATTTGACAGTTCTTTCTACATCCTCACCTATATATAATGGTCGGTTACTTGCATATCTATTCCACCATTTAATAAGCTCTTCATAATCAGCAGAACTATGACCTACTTGCCAATATAATTGAGGAACGCAATAGTCAACCCAACCATTATTTACCCACAATAAAACATCAGCATACAAATCATCATAATTTTGCAGTCCGTTTGTTTGACTTCCAATAGGAGAGTTTTTCTTGTTTCTATAAATACCGAAAGGAGAAATACCAAACTTCACCCATGGCTTAACAGCATGTATGCTGTCTGATAATTGCTTGATAAAAAGATTGACATTGTATCGTCTCCAATCTCCCCTATCTTTAATTCCATTATTGTATTTTTGGTACTCTTTATCATCCTGAATAGTCTGTCCAGGTGCTGGATATGGGTAGAAGTAATCATCTATGTGAAAACCGTCTATATCATATCTACGAGTAATGTCAGTTGCTATCTTACAAATATATTCTCTATTTTCTGGTTGTCCAGGATTTAGAATGTATTGATTATCATATTCGAATACACGCTCTGGATTTGTATTTGCAATATGACTGGATGCCAATACAGATGTTGTCTTTGTCTTTGCACGATAAGGATTTATCCATGCATGGAGTTCCATCCCCCTTTTATGACACTCATCTATCATCCATTTTAAAGGATCCCAATATGGTTGTGGGGCAACACCCTGCTGTCCTGTAAGAAATCTACTCCAAGGTTCGTAATTACTTTGATATAGGGCATCACATTCTGCTCTCGCTTGAAATATAACAGCATTGACACCATCACGTTGCATCTCGTCAAGTTGACTTCTTAGTGTCTGTTGCATACCTTCTGTGCCTAGCCCTATAAATTGTCCATTAACACACTGAATCCATGCTCCACGGAATTCTCTTTTCTGCTGAGCGTGAAACACGGATATATTTAACACTGATAATAAAAAAACAAATAGTAATCTGCGATTCATTATATAATTATATTTTTATAAATGCAAAAATACTAAAAAAAGAAAGAATACTAACTAACTTCATTAAAAAGATGCATAAATTTGGTGATTTAAAGCCTTTTTTATAATTTTGTCGCTAAGATAAAATGAAAACACGATTATCAAACATATATATCAGATGTTTTACGGTAATATTGATTATACTGTATAGTACAATATGTGTCAAGGCGAGCGACAAAGCTCGTCCTGATAAAATGTTACTTGATCGAATTTTCAAATATGAAGGAAGCATTGATACTGTAAACATACCAAAGTACAGTGCCTATTCTTATACCAAATACTCACTGTTCGTAAAGAAACGTAATATAACTTTGCTTGCAGTTCCTACAATGTGGTCGGTTGCCCATGGAGGAAAGCGCAGATATCTAGGTGAAACTTATGAAAAAATAATTTTCAAAGGATTTAATAATTATAACGTAGAAAAGATTACTGAGTTGTCTACTATTCCACACAACAGGAATACGATGACCACCGTATTGAAGTATCTCACACCAGAAATATATAGTCCAACCATATTCAATGGAGATATATTGTCACCATTTAATTCTGCAAACAGAGTCTATTATAAATATCTTGTTACCTTTTTACTGAACGGCACTGCTAAAATAGACTTCAAGCCAAAGATGAACAACACCCAACTTATTAAGGGACAGGCTTTGGTTGATTATAATTCAGGAAAGATTATTAGTGCAAGCATGAAAGGGGAATATGATATGGTCAATTTCTCTCTCGATATTAACATGGGGGAAGATGGCATCAAATCGCTACTCCCTACCGATGTAAAGCTATTATGCAGATTCAGATTCTTTGGTAATGTAACCGAAGGACAATTCCAAGCTTTTTATGGTTTGCCTCAGTTGATATCAGATAGCATAAAAAACCAAAAGGATATTCTTGCACAGGTACGTCCTGTGCCGCTTACTTCTGAAGAATCGTTACTTTACAGGATTGATGAAGAAACAAATGCTAGGAAAGATTCTGTTGATTCCACTGACGTAAATAGGAATGAGAATAAAATAAAAAAGGTTCTTTGGGATATTGTTGGCGATAATGTTGTAAACAGAATAAAAAGTAATTTCGGCAAGAATAACGAAGGTTATCTTAAAATTAATCCTATCCTGAACCCTCTTTATATGGGATATGACCATAGGCGTGGATTCACTTATAAGGTTGATGTCAGACTTAACTACATGTTTACGCCTAACAGCTTGTTGTCAACACGTTTTAGAGCCGGTTATTCGTTTAAGCAAAAGCAATTGTACTATACCGTTCCAATTATTTTTTGGTATAACAAGAGAAAAAATGGCTTCTTGGAATTTGAATTCGGAAACGGCAACTGGATAAGCAATAGCAAAGTTCTTGATAAGGCGCAACAGGTATTAGGTGACTCCATCATAAATAATCATGCAAAAATGATTTATTTCAAGGATAGATACATCAAGTTTGTGAACAATTATGACTTTAATGACTACATAGGTTTACAGGCTGGAGTTATATTTCATAACAGATTGGCTGTTGATAAAGTTGGATACAAACTTGCAGGAATGCCAGAAGGATATATTTCTGTAGCTCCACTCGTAGAATTGCAATATCGCCCAATTGGTTGGAATGGTCCTAGTGTAGCTGTAGACTACGAACGTGGAATAAAGGGATTTCTTGGTGGCAACATCAATTACGAGAGAATGGAATTTGACACACAATGGAAGTTAAAATTAAAGCGACTTGAAACCCTGCAAATGAGATTAGGAAGTGGTTTCTATACTTTAAAAGGCGAACACACTTACTTCCTTGATTATAGTAATTTCAGAGAAAATCATATCCCTGGCGGTTGGAATGATGATTGGAGTGGAGAGTTTGAACTTCTTAACTCTAATAAATATAACGATTCAAAATGGTATGCGCGTGCAAACGTAACGTATGAAAATCAGTTGCTATTTTGTGCACACATTCCTGTGCTAGGGCATTTTATTGAAATGGAAAGAATTTATGCTAGTATTCTTGGTTCACAAGATTGCAAACCATATATAGAATTGGGATACGGGTTCACTACCCGACTCTTTTCAATGGGAGTATTTCTCAGCAATGATAGCGGTCAAGTAAAAGAGTTTGGGTGTAAATTCGGTTTTGAACTATTTAGACATTGGTAATGAAAAATTTAACAGTATATAGAGCCAGTGCAGGCTCAGGAAAAACTTTCACTTTAGCTTTAGAATACATCAAGTTATTAGTGGAAAATCCTCAATCATTTAGGCAGACTCTTGCTGTAACCTTTACAAACAAGGCTACAGAAGAGATGAAAATGCGAATTCTAAGTGATCTGTATGGCATTGCAAAAGGATTGAAGAACTCTGATACATTATTGGATAAAATAAAAGAGTCGTCTGCTTTCAGCGAACAGCAAATACGTGATCGTGCATGGCTTTCATTACAACTGCTAATACACAATTATAATTATTTCCGCGTGGAGACTATTGATGCATTCTTTCAGACTGTATTGAGAAATCTAGCAAAAGAACTTGATCTTTCTGCGAATCTTAAGATTGAACTTAATGATGCACAAGTAGAACAGCAAGCTGTTGACGAACTCATTGAGAGTCTTGATGAAACTTCGCTCCTACTATATTGGATACTTGATTATATTCATGAGAATATAGAAGATGACAAATCATGGAATGTGATTTCACAGATTAAGAATTTCGGTTTAAATATCTTCAAGGACTACTATAAGAAAAATCAGAAAGAACTTTCACAAATCCTTGACCAAAAAGATTTCTTTAAGAACTATAGTCAAAAATTGAGAAACATAAGAAGTAAAGCTAAAGCCCAGCTTGCTGAGGTTGCAGATAATTTCTTTGATACAATTGAGGCAAATGGTTATGGCGTTGATGACTTTTCACGTAAGTCTTCTGGGCCATGTGGATATTTCATTAAATTGAAAAGCGGTGATTTTGTTGACGATGAAAAGATATTTAATAAGACAGCACAAGAAGCAGCATTTATTCCCGAGAGATGGGTCGTTAAGAAATTAGCCAAACCGGGTGAACCTATTTATGATTTTGTATGCGATACATTGATGCAAATGCTTAATAATGCAGAGAACATCAGGATAAAGCAGGTAAAATTATATAAGAGTGCAGACCTTACATTGCGCCATCTCAGTCAGTTACGATTGTTGGGATGTATAGGTGACAAAGTAACTGAGTTAAACAATGAGGTGAATCGTTTTATGCTTAGTGATACACAGACATTGCTCAGTTCTATGATAGAAGATTCCGACTCACCATTTATATTTGAGAAGATTGGCACACAACTTCAAAATATAATGATTGATGAGTTTCAGGACACCAGTACCGTACAATGGGAAAACTTCAAGGTGTTATTAAAAGAAACGATGAGCCGTGAAGGTAAGAATCTTATTGTAGGAGACGTAAAGCAAAGTATTTACCGATGGCGTTCTGGAGATTGGAGACTTTTAAACGATATTGACAAACAATTCAGCGAGGGCGAAGTTTCAGAATGCAGTCTGGCGACCAATTACCGTTCATCAAAGAATATAGTAAGATTTAATAATGAATTTTTCAAATGTGCCAGCGAGATAGAATATAATGAGCTATCAGAAATAAATGGTCAAGAAGCTGAACAGATGAGAAAGGCTTATGCTGATGTAGAACAGCAAATTCCTGAAAATAAAGATAACGAAAATATCGGTAAGGTAGAAATAAAGTTGTTGCCTGATGAAGACTATACTGAAAGTATGCTTGCTCAGACGCTAGAAAAAGTGAAGGAACTGAAATCATTGGGTGTAGCAGATAAGGATATCGCTATTTTGGTTAGAACCAACCCACTGATAAGACAGATTGGTGACTATTTTATGCAAAATATGCCTGAAGTGCAATTGGTATCTGATGAGGCTTTTCATCTGGATGCATCTCAGGCTGTTAATATTATGGTCTATGCAATGAAAGTCTTGGCGATGCCAGATGATGAAATAGCATTAGCATCATTAGTTAAAGTATATATTAAGTCAATTAAAGGTAACACGTTAAAAGATAATGATATATTTCAAGGTTCTGAATATTCTGAATCTCTTTTACCAGAAGCATTCCTTAAGAATAAAGATGCTCTTTTAGGATTACCATTAATGGATTTGGCAGAGGCTCTGTTCTCAATTTTTGATTTAAATATTCTTGATAGTCAGAATGCATACATTTGTGCTTTCTACGACAAACTTAGCGAGTATATGCAGGACGGAATTCCCGACTTGAGGGATTTCATTGTTAAATGGGATGATAATATTCACAATTGCTCAATACAAAGTAGTGATGAAAATGGAATTAGACTGATTACAATTCATAAGAGTAAAGGATTGGAATTCAGATTTGTTATTATGCCGTTTTGCGATTGGAAACTTGAAAAAAACAATGTTATATGGTGCCAACCTAATGTTTCGCCATATAATGAACTACCTGTCGTTCCGGTTGATTTCAGTAAGAAACAGATGATGGGGTCTATTTATGAAGCTGACTATACACATGAGCACTTGCAGAATATGGTAGACAATCTAAACTTGCTTTATGTTGCATTGACAAGAGCAGAAATAGGGCTATACATATATGGCAAGCGTGATAAAAACGGCACAACCAGATCTGCTATAATAGAAGGATGTTTAGGTAGTGTTAGCAATATTCTTGGGGCTCAGGTTGTTGGTGATTACGCCGATTATCAACAAGCGATAGAGTTTGAATTTGGAGAATTGCCACAAGACTTGTCTGTAAAGGAAAAGGCAGATGACGGTAATATATTTAAAGGCGTTTCAACAAACGAAACACTAAGCATCAAAAATTATGAGAATAACGTGAAATTCCGTCAGAGTAATAAGAGTGATGAATTTGTTAAAGCCGGCATAGAAGATGAGCAAGCTATGCTGAAAAAAGAATTTATAAATGTCGGCAATGTCATGCATTCTATTCTTTCTGAAATAAAGACAGAAAAAGATATAGATTCTTCTTTAAGAAAGTTGGAAGAAGAAGGCGTAGTTTACGACAATAATATAACTTCAGATAAACTGCAGAAAATGCTTCGTGACAGCTTTAACAATGACTTAGTTAAAGAATGGTTTTCTGATAAATGGCAAGTATTTAATGAATGCGCTATATTAAAAGTAAATCCAGAAAATAACAAAGTTGAGACTAAGCGTCCAGATAGAGTTATGACTGATGGCAAAAAGATGATCGTCGTCGATTTTAAGTTTGCCGCACCTAGAGAAGAACATAAGGTTCAAGTCAAGGAATACATGCAACTATTACATGATATGGGATATTCTGATGTAAATGGTTACTTGTGGTATATTTACTCTAAAAATATAATTGAAATAAAATGAGAACATTTTTACACTTCGTTGCAGAAGACATCATAAAGAAATATGGAACCAACCTATCACGTATAGCTGTTGTGTTTCCAAACAAACGTGCTGCTTTATTTCTGAATGAGGAACTGGCTAGATTGGTTGACAAACCTATATGGAGTCCTACGTATATTACAATTAGTGATTTGTTCCGTAACCATTCAGATAAGACTGTTGGTGAACAGATAAAACTTATCTGTGATTTGCATAAGACATATAATGAATGCACTGGAATGAATGAGACCCTAGACATGTTCTATGGTTGGGGACAATTGATGTTGGCTGATTTTGATGATATTGATAAGAACATGGCAGATTCACAAAAAGTATTTGCCAATCTGAAAGATATCCACGAGTTTGATGATTTATCATATCTTACAGATTCACAGAAAGATATACTAAAACAGTTCTTTAGTAACTTTAGCGAAGAACAAGACTCAGAGATTAAGCGTAAGTTTTTAACTCTATGGAGTAATTTCGGCAATATATATAGCAGTTATAAAGAGCGACTTGCATCCCAAAACATCGCATACGAAGGCGCATTATATCGTGAAGTAGTTGAAACTGAAAATCTGGACTTCAAATATGATAATTATCTGTTTGTTGGTTTCAACATGATGCAGAAGGTTGAACAAGAAATGTGCAGTAGACTTATGAAGTTGGGACGTGCAAAATTCTATTGGGATTTTGATGACTATTTTATGAAATCACGTGGTATTGTCAATCACGAAGCTGGCACATATATTAGGCAATATCTAAAATACTTCCCTAACGAACTTGATATTTCCAATTCTGAGATATATCATAACTTGGACGGTAAAAAAGATATCAAATATCTTAGTGCTACTACTGAAAACATACAAGCTAGATATATATCAAAATGGTTGACTGATAACGACAGGTATAAAGATGGCAAACTAACAGCTATTGTTTTAGCTGACGAAAAACTATTACAGACAGTCATTCATTGTATTCCTTCTGAAGTGGAAAATGTTAATATCACAACAGGTTATCCGCTACAGCAATCGCCCGTATCTTCTTTTGTTAAGATGCTTATCTCGCTGAGAACAATGGGATATCGCTCTGACATTGGAAAATTCAGAATGAAATGGGTTGAAACTTTACTACGACATCCTTATATAAAATATGTGTCAGATAAGGCTCAAAACATATTGGATGATTACAAACAACTGCGCTCATTTTATCAGTCATCTACAGATCTGTCTAAGGATGAAGGACTTTCTTTGCTTTTCAAAGAGGATAATCTGAATATTCTTTCTCTGAATATCTGGTTAACCGAAGTGTTACAACTTGTCGGCAATAATTTCTCGCAAGAAAATGAATCTGATCCTTTAATGCAGGAATCACTGTTCAGAATGTATACATTGCTTAATAGATTGGGAGATTTGATAAAGTCTGGTGATCTTGAAGCAGATATAAAAACATATACCAAACTAATAAATCAACTTATATCAACAACAAGTATACCTTTCCATGGAGAACCGGTGGTGGGTATTCAGATTATGGGAGTACTTGAAACTCGTAATCTTGATTTTGACCATGTTTTGGTATTATCATGCAACGAGGGGAATATGCCTAAAGGCGTAAATGATTCCTCTTTTATCCCCTATTCTATCAGAAAAGCTTATGGACTTACAACCATAGATAACAAGGTAGCCATCTACTCATATTATTTTCATAGTCTGCTACAAAGGGCTACAGATATTACTTTGATGTATAATAAATCTACAAGTAATACCAATACGGGCGAAATGAGCAGATTTATGATGCAGCTTATGGTAGAAGGCAATCATAACATACAAAAGGTGAACGTTAATGCAAATCAAAATCCTCTGACACATATAAAAGAAGCTATTGTTAAAGACGAGAAAGTGATGACAATCATAAGATCTATCCAAAAGATGTCACCTACTGCCTTTTCTGTTTATTTGAGATGCCAGCTGCAATATTATTATAGATACATAGCAGGTATAAAGCAACCTGATAATGAAGATGATGAAATTGATAACCGCATATTCGGTAATATTTTTCATAAGGCTGCAGAATTGTTCTATCAGAAATATTTAAATGGTTCTATTGTTCATCAAAGTGATTTGGAGGACGATGTAAAGAATGAGGCGCTACTTAGTAGAATAATTGATGCCGCATTCAAGGAAGAACTCTTTAATATTCCTAAAAACACCAAAATAGATTATAACGGACTTCAAATAATCAACCGTCAAGTTATTCTTGATTATCTGAAACAGATGATTAGAATAGACATAAAATTAGCACCTTTCAGCATATTAGGATTGGAAAAAACAGTTAAAATGGATTTGACGGTAAGTGCTGACAATGAGCAAAAGACTATACAGTTGTATGGAAACATAGATAGAATTGATGAAATAGAAGAAGCAGGAAATAACAGGATAAGAATAATCGATTATAAAACAGGAAACAACAATAGAGCAATAGTAAACTCTATTGATGACATTTTTGATCCTTCAAAGATAAACAATCATACTAACTATTTCTTGCAGTCAATGCTATATGCATTGATAATAAGAGATGATAAGAACATTAATCCTGAAAATATAAAAGTAAGCCCTGCCCTGCTTTTTATTCAACATACTCTTGCAAAAGACTACGATCCAACATTACTTCTTAATAAAGAAAAAATTACAGATATAGCCCAATTTAAAGATGATTTTGTTGCCGGACTAAAACGATTGATAGAAGATATTCTAGATTCATCTAAACCATTTTTACCAACAGATGATAAGAGTCGATGTGAAACATGCATTTATAAATTAATATGTGGGTAATAGAATTGTAACATTCGTAAATATTTACATATATTCAACGCTGCAAAGAAATATTCAGCATACTTTTTGTTTGACTTGGATTGCTAAATGCATGAAAATTAAACACTTCTGAAAAAAAAGAGCGCAAGAATTCGCAAAAAAGTAGCAATAAATTTTTATATGAAACGAAAAACTTGTATATTTGCAAACCTGAAAAGGTAAAGCGTATAAAAATATACAACAAAATAATAATAAATACAGATATACAAATGACGAAATCGGATATCATTAACGAAATCACTTTGGCAACAGGCGTACAGAAAAAAGACGTAACAGCTGTTGTTGAAGGCTTCATGGAGACTATCAAGAACAGTTTACTTGAAAAAAAAGAAAATGTATACCTGCGTGGGTTCGGTAGTTTTGTCATCAAGCACAGAGCAGCCAAGACCGCTCGCAATATTTTAAAAAATACTACGATGACTATCGATGCTCACGATTTGCCAAGCTTTAAGCCAGCAAAGTCTTTTGTTGAGTTGATGAAGAATGAATAATTAAATCATTATATTTTAAAAAATTTAAAATTATGCCAAACGGAAAGAAGAAGAAGGGCCACAAGATGGCAACTCACAAGCGTAAGAAGAGATTACGTAAGAATAGACATAAGAGCAAGTAAGTGCTCGACAGCCTATTAGGACTTAGGGGCATGTCAATGCATCCACCAGGAAGCTGTGACATGCCCTCTTTGTATAACTTAAGAAAAGATTAACTGAAAAAAAATGACCAGCGAAGTTGTAATTGATGTTAGGGAAAAAGAGATTTCGATTGCTCTGCTGGAGGATAAAAGCCTTGTAGAGTACCAGAACGAGCCTAGACAGGCATCTTTTTCTGTAGGTAACATTTATGCTGCAAAAGTTAAGAAACTCATGCCGGGACTTAACGCTTGCTTTGTAGATGTAGGTTATGAACGCGACGCTTTTCTTCATTATCTTGACTTAGGTAGTCAATTTAACTCTTATTGTAAATACCTTAAACAGGTAGACAGTGACAGAAAAAAACTTTATCTATTTAACAAAGCATCAAAGCAACCTGATTTAAAAAAAGACGGTAGTATTCAACAGACATTAACTGTTGGCCAAGATGTTTTAGTGCAAATCGTAAAAGAACCTATTTCAACCAAAGGACCTAGACTCACAGGAGAACTGTCTTTTGCTGGAAGATTTTTAGTTCTTATTCCATTTGGAGATAAGGTTTCAGTATCGTCAAAAATCAAAAGCGGAGAAGAGCGTGCCAGATTAAAACAGCTCATCTACAGCATTAAACCTAAAAACTGCGGAGTTATCGTTAGAACCGTAGCTGAAGGTAAAAGGGTTGCAGAACTTGATACTGAACTGAAAGTACTTGCAAAGCGTTGGGAGGACGCTATTACAAAAGTTCAAAAAAATCAAAAGCGACCACAATTAGCATTTGAAGAAACAGGAAGAGCTATTGCGATGATACGCGATTTGTTTAATCCTAGTTTCGAAAATATTTATGTTAACGACGAAGATGTATATGAAGAGCTAAAACATTACGTAACCCTTATCTCACCTGATAAGGCTAGTATTGTTAAACTTTACACAGGTAAAGTTCCAATCTTCGACAACTTCAACGTTACAAAACAGATTAAGTCAAGCTTTGGTAAGACAATAAATTATAAGCATGGCGCTTATCTTATTATTGAGCATACTGAGGCATTGCATGTTGTAGATGTAAATAGTGGAAATCGTTCTAGATCCGAAAACGGACAGGAAGCGAATGCCTTGGATGTAAACCTTGGCGCAGCCGATGAACTAGCAAGACAATTGCGACTAAGAGACATGGGAGGAATCATAGTCGTTGATTTTATTGATATGAATTTGGCTGAAGATAGACAAATGCTTTATGAACGTATGTGTAAAAACATGCAGAAAGATAGAGCTAGACATAACATCCTTCCGCTAAGTAAATTTGGTTTGATGCAGATTACACGTCAACGAGTACGTCCGGCAATGGATGTTAATGTTGACGAGACTTGTCCTACATGTAATGGGTCAGGTAAAATAAAGTCAAGCATTTTGTTTACAGATCAACTAGAGAGAAAGATAGACAACCTAGTTAACAAGATTGGCGTCTCTAAATTCTATTTGCATGTTCATCCGTATGTTGCCGCATTTATTGACAAGGGATTTATCTCCCTGAAACGTAAATGGCAATTAAAATATGGATTTGGTGTGCATATCATTCCTTCTCAAAAACTGGCTTTCTTGCAATATGAATTCTATGATAGCAAGGGCGAGTTTATTGATATGAAAGAAGAAATAGAAACAAAATAAAAATAAGCGTTGCAGATTATCTGTGACGCTTATTTTTTTTGTATTATCAATATAAGTCTATCAAGTGTCTTTACTCTTTGAGTGTTGCCACTTCATAGTTAAAGAAATGAAGCAACTTGTGTAGATTGAAATTAACAACAAAATCTTGCGCTTCCCCTCCTCTCCTATTTGTTTTAGCCAATTGCTATCTTGATATTCAATCATCAAATTAATTTGGATAAATAAAAAGATACATTTACGCTTCGTTATTTTTTTATTTCATTTTAAATTATTTTAAAATTCATTTTGCGCTGATATCATTATGTTATACATTTGCAGAAAGAATTATAAACAAATTAAAATGGATACAAGAACAGAAACTATGCATCCCTGCTCAATAGCTTATATAAGAAGAACAGGAGCTTATGGTACCGAATGTAAAACAGTAATGGAACAATTGAAGTCGTGGGCAAGAAAAACAAATAATTTAAATGACGATTCAATTGTATTAGGCATAGCTCTTGATAATCCTGAAGTAACTTTACCAGAAAGTTGTCGTTATGATGCATGTTTAGTTGTTTCAAATACTTTTCATACAGATGATAACAATGTTCTTACACGTGAACTTAATGGTGGTATATATTGTGTATTTACTGTTGATCATACCACAGAATCCATACAACAGGCTTGGTCTACTATGTTTACCAATATATCAGCACTTGGATATACCATAGATTTTTCAAGACCTATCATTGAGCGATATGCTATGAAAATGATAAGAAAGCACTTATGCGAAATATGCGTGCCTATTAGATAGGCAAGCATAAAAGATTATCTGTGACGCTTATTTTTTACTTTATTAGCTTATATTCCGTAAAAGTGATAAAAATAAAGGGAATATATGCACCTTTAGTGCGGTTTAAACTTTATAATTTTGCACTTGTAAATAAATTAATATATATTGCAATATGAAAAAAGAAATTAAGCAGACTGCTGGACACGAACAACTTGGAAAATTTGCACCAGAGTTTGCTCATCTAAACGATGACATTCTTTTCGGGGAAGTTTGGAACCGACAAGATGAGATGTCACTTAGTGATCGCTCACTTACTACCGTTGTAGCATTAATGTCTCAAGGTCTAGTTGATTCGTCATTCAAATTTCATCTTATAAGTGCTAAAGCAAATGGTATTACAAAAAATGAGATAGTAGAGATTATTACTCATACGGCTTTCTATGCAGGATGGCCTAAAGCATGGGCTGCATTCAATATGGCCAAAGAAATCTGGGGAGAAGACTCACTACAATCACGCGAGGAGTTTGAGATGATGAGTGCCTATCCTATCGGAGAGCCAAACGATGCCTATGCTAAATATTTCATCGGACATAGTTACCTTGCATCTATGGATGCTGAAAATGGTGGTCCAGTGAATGTAACTTTCGAACCTTCTTGTCGCAACAATTGGCATATTCATCATGAGTCGACTCAAGTATTAATATGTGTAACGGGTCGTGGCTGGTATCAGGAATGGGACAAAGAACCTATTGAAATGCTCCCAGGTAAAGTTATTTCAATTCCGGCAGAGACAAAACACTGGCACGGAGCATCTAAGGATAGCTGGTTCCAACATCTAACTTATACAACAAATGTTGGTAAAGGTGCCAGTAATGAATGGTTAGAGCCTGTTGATGATTCATATTATTATAAACTAATCTAGTTTATAATGAATCTAGGCACTATGAAATTTCTAAAAAAGTGTCGATAGGCTGATTTAGCAAGTAGACACTTTTCAAGAATGTTGCTATGGAATAGCTATAAATTACCAAAGCGCATGCAACTAATTGTCTTTCAATATTTTGTTATGATACAGTAGCGACGTAACTTTATAAAAAATAAAAACTCTATGTAACATTAGCTTTAAGGATAATTTCGCTTAAAAATTTAATAATACGAATTATTTTGCTTACCTTTGCACCCGTATTATAAAAAGAGGAAAATAAGAAATGATAACAGTTACAAATCTTGCGATCCAATTCGGAAAGAGAGTGCTTTACAAGGACGTAAACATTAAGTTTACACGCGGTAATATTTATGGAGTTATCGGTGCCAACGGTGCTGGAAAATCCACATTGCTACGTGCAATAAGCGGTGACTTGGAACCAAACCACGGAACCGTAGAGTTAGGTCCGGGCGAGCGTTTGTCTGTATTGGAACAGGATCACTTCAAATACGATGAATTTCGTGTTATAGATACCGTACTAATGGGACATGAGCCTTTGTGGGATAACATGAACGAGCGTGATCGCTTGTATTCAAAGGCTGAGATGACAGAAGAAGACGGTAACCGTGCAGCTGAACTGGAGGAAAAATTCGCAGAAATGAATGGTTGGGAGGCTGAAAGTAATGCAGCACAACTATTGCAGAATCTTGGTATTCCTGATAAAATGCATCAGAAAATGATGTCTGAACTTAGCAATAATGAAAAGGTGCGCGTAATGCTTGCCAAGGCTTTGTTTGGAAAACCAGACAACCTCCTACTCGATGAGCCTACCAATGACTTGGACTTGGACACAGTAGAATGGCTTGAGGATTATCTTGGAGAGATAGATGAAAGTCAGACCGTGCTTGTTGTAAGTCACGACCGTCACTTTCTTGACTCTGTTTCAACTCAGACAATAGATATTGACTTTGGAAAGGTAACCGTATTCTCTGGTAACTACTCTTTCTGGTATGAAAGTTCACAGCTTGCATTGCGTCAGGCACAGAACCAGAAGATGAAGGCTGACGAAAAGCGTAAGCAGTTAGAAGAGTTCATCCGCAGATTCTCTGCCAATGTTGCAAAGAGCAAACAAACAACATCAAGAAAGAAAATGCTTGATAAGTTGAATGTTGATGAAATACGTCCATCAAGTCGTAAATATCCGGGAATTATCTTCCAGATGGAACGTGAACCAGGTAACCAGATATTGGAAGTAGAAAATCTTAAAGCTATTGAGCCAGACGGAACAGTCTTGTTTGAAGACATAAACTTCAATATTGAGAAGGGACAGAAAGTGGTATTCTTGAGTCACAACCATAAGGCAATGACAGCATTGTTTGATATTATAAATGGTAACCGCAAGGCTGACGCAGGCGAATATAAATGGGGCGTAACAATAACTACAGCCTATCTTCCACTTGACAATACAGATTTCTTCAATAGCGAAGAAACTCTTGTAGACTGGCTCGGCAAATATGGCACAGGCAATGAGGTTATGATGAAAGGATACCTTGGAAGAATGTTGTTCAGCGGCGAAGAAGTTCTCAAGAAGGTAAATGTTCTTTCAGGTGGTGAGAAAATGAGATGTATGATTGCAAGAATGCAGTTGCAAAACGCAAACTGTCTTATTCTTGATACTCCAACAAACCATTTGGACCTTGAAAGTATTCAGGCGTTCAACAACAACCTTGTACAATTCCAAGGTAACATATTATTCTCAAGTCATGACCACGAATTCATTGAGACCGTAGCTGATAGAATAATAGAACTGACACCAAACGGAACTATCGACAAATTGATGCCTTATGATGAGTTTATTCATGACGAAGGTATCAAAGAGCAAAGAATGAAAATGTATGGTATGCAATAAGAAAATTGCAGACATCAAATAAGATAAAGGTCTTCTCCCATTTAAAAATAGAGAAGACCTTTTCCTATGGCATGATTATTGCACATACCATATAAAAATTATTATTATTATGGCAAAACAAGAAAATAGCGTAAATACAGAGAATTTGGACAAAGAAACTCTTGACAGTAATACAGCTTGCAACACACAAACTGACAACGATACTGCCAAAGAGACTGACAAAAATGCAGATTGCGCAGAAGAGAATGACAAAAAAGAAGAAACAGAAACTGTTGAGGAAAAAGATCCTGTTGAACTTCTTAAAGAGGAAAACGCAAAACTTAAAGATCAGTTATTGCGCACTATTGCTGAATTTGATAACTTTAGAAAACGTACAGCAAAAGAAAAGTCTGAGCTGATACTTAATGGTGGTAAAAGAGTTATAAAAGAAATTCTTACAGTAGTTGACGATTTAGAGCGTGCTGCTATGGATAAGAGCGAAGATCCTACTGCCATAAAAGAAGGCGTAAAGATGATAGACAATAAATTCATTAAAACTCTTGAAAGTTTGGGCGTAAAGAAGATTGAAACAGAAGATGCTGATTTCAACACTGATTTTCATGAGGCTATTGCTATGGTTCCAGGAATGGGTGATGACAAGAAGGGAAAAGTCATTGACTGCGTTCAAAGTGGGTATACAATGAATGACGAAGTTATCAGACATGCTAAAGTAGCCGTAGGACAGTAACATATAAACAGAAATAATCAATGGCACAAAAAAGAGATTATTACGAAGTTCTTGGCGTTCAAAAAACTGCCACAGATGACGAAATAAAAAAGGCATACCGAAAGATTGCCATCAAATATCACCCAGATAGAAATCCGGGAAACAAAGAGGCTGAAGAGAAGTTCAAAGAGGCAGCTGAAGCTTATGATATACTTCATGACCAACAGAAGCGTTCTTCTTATGACCAATTCGGATTCGAAGGTCCACAAGGAGCCGGAGGATTTGGAGGAGGATTCAGTGGCGGAGGCATGGATATGGACGACATATTCTCTATGTTTGGTGATATATTCGGTGGACACAGTGGCGGATTCGGAGGCTTTGGTGGCTTTGGAGGAGGTCAACAAGGTCGCTCAAGACAATATCGTGGTAACGACCTGAGATTGAAAGTAACTCTTTCTCTTCAAGAAATAGCTACAGGCGTAACGAAGAAATTCAAGTTAAGAAAAGATGTAGAATGTAGTCATTGCCATGGTACAGGTGCAGAAAACGGAAGTTCAAGTGAAACTTGCAAGACTTGCGGTGGACATGGAGTTGTAATGAAAACCGTACGCACAATGCTGGGTATGATGCAGACACAAACTGAATGTCCTGAATGCCACGGAGAAGGTACAGTTATAAAAAATAAATGTAAAGAGTGTGGCGGTTCAGGTGTCGTAAAAGGAGAAGAAGTTGTTGAGATACAGATACCAGCAGGTGTAGCTCAAGGTATGGTAGTAAATGTACCAGGCAAGGGCAATGCTGGTCCTCATAACGGAGTAAACGGAAATATTCAGGTATATATAGAGGAACAAGATAACGATACATTTGTTCGCGATGATAAAGACCTAATATACAACTTATTGCTTGATTTTCCTACAGCTGCACTTGGAGGTGAAGTTGAAATTCCTACCATTCAAGGAACAAAGGTTAAAGTTAAGATAGACGCAGGCACACAACCAGGAAAGACCCTTAGATTAAGGGGAAAAGGTCTACCAGCCGTGCAAGGTTATGGCAGCGGTATGGGCGACTTGGTTGTCAATATAAGTGTATATGTTCCTAAGACTCTTGAAAAAGAAGAAAGAAAAGAAATAGAAAAATTCAAGGATAGTGATAACTTTAAGGGCGATGCTAACACAAAGCAAACCATCTTTCAAAAGTTTAAAAACTATTTCAATTGATTATGAACTATAAAGAAACTGTAAATTACCTATTTAATAGCACCCCTGTTTTTGAACATGTGGGTGCTTCTGCTTATAAGGAAGGTTTGCACAATACTATTGTGCTGGATGAACACTTCGGACATCCTCACAAGAAATTCAAAACTATTCATATTGCTGGAACTAACGGCAAAGGATCATGCTCGCATTCTTTAGCCGCAATGCTGCAATATAAGGGATATAAAGTTGGACTTTACACATCACCACATATTGTTGACTTTCGTGAGCGAATAAGGGTTAACGGAAAATGCGTCGACGAAGATTACGTGGTTGACTTTGTAGAAAAAGAACGTTCATTCTTCGAGCCCCTCCACCCTAGTTTCTTTGAACTTACTACAGCAATGGCATTCAAATACTTTGCCGATCAGCATATAGATATAGCAGTTATTGAAGTTGGATTAGGCGGAAGACTTGACTGTACCAATATCATCAATCCTCTATTATCAATAATTACAAACATAAGTTTAGACCATACACAGTTTCTTGGAAATACATTAGCAAAAATAGCAGGAGAAAAAGCTGGAATAATAAAACCAAATACTCCTGTTGTTGTTGGAGAGTATGTAACTGAGACACGCCCCGTATTTGAAAATAAGGCTACAGAAAACAATTCTCAGATAACTTTTGCACAAGAATCAAATGAGATTATATCAAGTGAAGCTGATGAATTGTGTGGAAGGAAATATGTCACTAAACATTTCGGAACTTTTCATAGCGAACTAGGCGGCGACTATCAAGTATGTAACATGAACACTATTCTTAATGCTGTTAATGTATTGAAAGATAATGGATTGGACATAACAGACTGCATTAAAGCTTTAGATAATGTTGTAGAATCAACAGGGCTTGTGGGTAGATGGATGGAGATAAACAGAAATCCATGTGCAATATGCGATACAGGTCACAACGTTGGTGGGTGGCAATATCTATCAAAACAGATTAAGGCACAAAAATGTAATCAACTAAGAATCGTATTTGGAATGGTTGATGATAAGGATATTGACAGCGTAATGAATATGCTGCCACAAAACGCCATATACTATTGGACTCAAACAAAAAATAAAAGAGCCATACCTGCTGAGACCGTTGCTAAAAAAGCACTTATGCACCATTTGAATGGCAATATATATAATAATGTAAAAGAGGCATATAAAAATGCACTGGCAGAATCAGGCAAAGATGACTTCATATTTGTTGGAGGATCAAGTTATATCGTTGCCGACCTGTTAAGTTAGCTTTAGACATTGCTTAAAAAACTTAATACGGATGAATTTTTTCGGTGTATAATTTGGGTTATTCATTTTTTTTCAGTTACTTTGCAATATAAATATTGTAACTAAAAACTTAAAACATATTATGAACTCAGATCCAAATGAAAACGTCTGTGGCTTAAAGCGTGAAAACTTTCAAGCCACAATCAATGGAAAGGAAACTGACTTGTTCATCCTAAAGAATGCTAATGGAAATGAAGTAGCCATAACAAATTATGGTGGTGCTATCGTTGCTATTATGGTTCCTGACAAGAATGGCAATCGTGCCAACGTAATTCAAGGACACGATAACATTCAGGATGTAATCAACTCTCCTGAACCCTATCTTAGTACTCTTATCGGAAGATACGGCAATCGTATTAACAAAGGAAAATTCCAGTTACATGGTAAAGATTACCAATTGGCAATCAATAATGGGCCAAACGCACTTCACGGAGGACCAACTGGTTTTCACGCAAGAGTTTGGGACGCACAGTTGATGAACGACCAGAGCCTTGTTCTGCACTATGTTAGTGCATATGGAGAAGAAGGCTTCTCTGGAGAACTAAAGACAACTGTTATCTATACATTTAATAATGATAACGAGTTGATCATTGAGTATTTAGCATGCACTAACAAAAAGACGATTATCAACCTAACAAATCATGGTTTCTTCTCTTTGGCAGGTATTGCTAACCCAACACCAACAATTGACAATCTTATTTGTGAAATCAATGCAGATTTTTATATACCTATTGACGATACCAGTATTCCAACTGGTGAGATTCTGAAGGTAGACAACACACCATTTGATTTCCGCACTCCAAAAGCCGTTGGTAAAGATATTGATGCTGACGATCAGCAAATCAAGAACGGCGCAGGATATGATCATTGCTTTGTACTTAACAAGAAAGAAGAAGATGAACTGAGTTTTGCAGCAAGAATTACAGAACCTGTAAGCAGCAGAACAATGGAAGTTTATACCACAGAACCTGGTGTTCAGGTATATTCAGACAACTGGGCTGACGGATACAAAGGACAAAACGGAGCAACTTTCCCTCGCAGAAGTGCTATATGCTTTGAGGCACAGCATTTCCCTGATAGTCCAAACAGACCTTACTTCCCATCGGTAATATTAAATCCCGGTGAACAGTACAAGCAAAAAACTATTTATAAATTTGGAGTAAAAAAATAATTATTGAAAATGGAAAATAACAATACACAACATGGGAATATCATTGCGATCATAACAATGATGTTCTTATTTGCAATGATCTCTTTCGTAACCAATCTAGCTGCACCAATAGGTGTGATATGGAAAAATGTATTCAGTGGCACAGGTAGTGCTAACATGATTGGTATGCTTGGTAATGCAATGAACTTCCTTGCATATTTATTCATGGGTATTCCTGCAGGAAAACTACTTACAAAGATTGGCTATAAGAAAACTGCACTTGCAGGTATCGCTACAGGTTTTGTTGGTGTTTTGATTCAGTTTGTTTCAGGAAAGTTTGGTGCTGACATTAGTGGTTTCGCTATATATCTATTCGGTGCATTCATCAGCGGTTTCGCTGTATGTATTTTGAATACCGTTGTAAACCCAATGCTTAACCTTCTTGGTGGTGGTGGTAACAGAGGTAACCAGCTTAATTTGATTGGTGGTACGCTTAACTCACTTTCAGGAACATTGACTCCTATGCTTGTAGGTGCATTGATTGGTACAGTAACTGCTAACACAAAGATGGCAGATATCAACTTTGTACTTTTCATTGCTTTGGGTGTATTTGCAATGGCATTTATCGTATTGTTGTTTATCCCTATTGCTGACCCTGAAATGGGTAAGACTACAAGTAACACTGTATTCGAGCATAGTCCTTGGGCTTTCCGTCACTTTGTTTTGGGTACAATCGCAATCTTCGTATATGTAGGTGTTGAAGTTGGCATCCCAGGAACATTAAATTTCTATATTTCAGATGCTTCTGCAAAGGGTGCTGGCTTGGTAGGTAACGCAGCTGCTGTTGGTGGTTTCGTTGCTGGTACATATTGGTTGTTGATGCTTGTTGGTCGTTTCATCGGAAGTTTTATCGGTGGAAGCGTATCAAGTAGAACTATGATGATTGGAACAACAACACTAGGTATGGTACTTATCATCGCAGCCATGGTTCTTGGCAAGACAACAACAGTATCAATGCCTGTATTCACAGGTTCTTCATTCACATTGGTAACCGTTCCTATTGCAGCATTATTGCTTGTTCTTTGTGGTCTATGTACTTCTATTATGTGGAGTAGTATTTTTAATCTTGCAACAGAAGGATTAGGTAAATATTCAGCAGCAGCATCAGGTATCTTCATGATGATGGTTGTTGGTGGAGGTCTCCTTCCTTTGGTTCAAAATTTCATCGCAGACCACTCTAACTATATGGTTTCATATATTGTTCCATTGTTGGCTATAGCGTTCATGTTATACTACGCAGTATTTGGAAGCAAGAATGTAAACAAGGATATTCCTATTGATTAAAACCCAAATAAATAAGCTCCAACCTGGATAAGGAAGGAGCTTTTTTATACATAATAAAAACATTTATAACTATCAAGACTATGGATATTGAAAAAGTAAGAAGCCGTTTCATTAAACATTTCGACGGAAAAACAGGTAACGTATATATGTCTCCTGGACGTATAAATTTGATTGGTGAACACACAGACTACAATGGTGGTTTTGTTTTCCCAGGTGCTGTAGATAAGGGTATTATGGCTGAAATTCGCCCTAATGATACCAACACTATACAACTATACTCTATCGACTTAAAAGACCGCGTGGAATTTGAGATTGATGACCCAGAAGGTCCTAAGGCTAGCTGGGCACGCTATGTATATGGTGTAGCCAAAGAAATGAAGGCTTTAGGAGTAGATGTAAAAGGATTTAATGCTGCATTCTATGGCGATGTTCCATTGGGAGCAGGTATGTCTTCAAGTGCTGCTTTAGAAAGTTGTTTTGCTTTTGCTATTAACGATTTGTTTGGTGACAATAAAGTTGCTAAATGGGATTTAGTTCTTGCAGGTCAGGCAACAGAACATAAATATATTGGTGTAAATTGTGGTATAATGGATCAGTTCGCAAGTGTGTTCGGTCAGGAAGGCAAATTGATGCGCCTTGATTGCCGCAGCCGCGAATTTGCTTATTTCCCATTTAATCCAGAAGGATATAAATTAGTTCTTATTAACTCAAAGGTTAAGCACGAACTAGCTGGTAGCCCATACAACGACCGTCGCAATAGTTGCGAGAATGTTGTTAAGCAGATTGCCGCAAAACATCCTGAAAATAAATATGAGACTCTTCGTGATTGCACATGGGAAGAACTAGAAGAAGTTAAGGCTATCGTTGGCGAAGAAGATTACAACAGAGCTCACTTTGTTCTTGGCGAGAAAGACCGTGTACTAGCTGTTTGCGACGCTTTGGAAAAAGGTGACTACGAGACAGTCGGCAAAAAAATGTTCGAAACCCACGAAGGACTAAGCAAAGAATATGAAGTTTCTTGCGAAGAGCTTGACTTCTTGAATTATATAGCACGCGTAAATGGCGTAACTGGTAGCCGTATCATGGGCGGTGGCTTTGGTGGATGTACTATCAACCTCGTAAAAGACGATATTTACGACAAATTTATTGCTGACGCAAAAGTTAAGTTTGCCGCTAAATACGGTCACGAGCCAGAGGTTTATCCTGTAGTTATTAGTCAGGGTTCACACAAGGTTTGCTAATATTCTGACATAGAATAGATAATACATATTCCCCATAATCAGCTGAGAAATACTGATTATGGGGATTTATTTTATAGGTTTACTCCACTTGTAAATTACGAAGTATTGTAAAGTATTTAGCGTTTATATGTTGATTGACATAAATCAATTGCTTAAAAGTGTTAATTTTACACTTTAGCCAAAAAAAAGAGTCCGCAAACGATACGACTTATTACAAAAAGTAGTAAATTTACACCCATAATATTAATTTACCTAATAATCACTCAGTTATGAGAACCCTAAAAGGAATTTTATTGGGAGCAGGAATGGCGAGCATTCTTCTCTCAGCTTGTAGCACAAACAATGGTGCACAAATGACAGTATCTGGTCTTAAACCTACTAACTTCGATTCAATTATCGGTGGAAAAAAGACAGAGTTGATTACAATCAAAAATCAATCTGGTATGGAAGTATGCCTAACCAACTATGGTGGTCGCGTTGTTTCTTTATCTGTACCGGACAAGAGCGGCAAGCCTACAGATGTCGTTCTAGGATATGACAATATCGCGCAATATGCAGATACTGCAAGAACTCCGTCAGATTACGGTTCTTCTGTTGGACGTTATGCTAACAGAATCAAGAACGCACAAATTGTTGTTGAAGGAAAGACATATAAATTGAGAGCTAACGACATGATGAATTGCCTTCATGGTGGTGGCAACACTGGTTGGTTGAATAAAATATATGATGTAAAATCAAAGAATGATTCATCTGTTGTGTTTGCAATTACTGCTAAAGACGGTGAAAACGGTTTCCCTGGAACGGTAAAAGCAACTGCTACATATACTGTAAAAAGCAATAACACACTTGATATTGTTTTCCAAGCTACTACAGACAAGGAAACAGTTATCAATATGACAAATCACTCTTACTTCAATTTGAATGGAGATCCTTCAAAGGCAGGTTACGATCAGGTGATGTACGTAAATGCAGACAAATTTACACCTAGCGATAGATTCTATATTCCAACAGGCGAAATAAAGGATGTAACAGGAACTCCTATGGATTTCCGCAAAGCAACTGCTATCGCAAATAAGTACGATCCATCTTACGACCAAATAAAGAATGCTACAGGTTATGATCATAACTGGTGTCTAAATACATTCAAGGATGGTAAGGGTAATGACAAGACTGTCGCTGCTAGTTTGTATTCTCCTAAGACGGGTATCTTCATGGAAGTATTTACAAATGAGCCTGGTATTCAAGTATATACAGGTAATTTTCAAGGAACAGGCATTAGCTGTAAGCATGGCATTAAGTATCCAAAGCATGTAAGCGTATGTTTTGAAAGTCAGAAATATCCTGATTCTCCAACTAAGTTTGCTGCAAAGACAAAGGGATGGGAAATATCTAATCCATATCTTAAACCAGGTGAGAAATATTACAGTCATCTTGCTTATAAATTCTCAGTAAAGAAGTAATTAAACTTAATCAAAACATATAAAACTATTAACAAAATGAATTGGAATGCACATGAATTCGTATGGCAAGACTGGACTATTCTAGCAGTTGGCTTCGTACTCATCGTATGGTACGTTTGGCGTACTTTAAAGAAAGATAAGGAAAAAATGAAAGGCGCAGATAGCCAAGACTATCTGTTTGGTAAAGGTGAACCTTGGTATATTATTGGTGCAGCAATCTTTGCAGCAAACATTGGTTCTGAACATCTTGTAGGTCTAGCAGGTACAGGTGCCAAAGATGGTGTCGGTATGGCTCACTGGGAGATGCAGGGCTGGATGATTCTACTATTAGGTTGGCTTTTCGTACCTTTCTATCAGTTACTGAATAATAAAATGGGCAAGATTATAACCATGCCAGACTTCCTGAAATATAGATATACAAAAAGAACAGGTTCATGGTTGAGTATCATTACATTGATTGCCTATATCCTTACCAAAGTAAGCGTAACTGCATTCACAGGTGGTATCTTCTTTGAGTATCTATTGGGACTACCTTTCTGGTATGGCGCACTAGGTCTTATTGCTATCACAGCCATATTCACTGTGTTCGGTGGTATGAAGGGTGTAATGACAATGTCAGCTATCCAGACTCCTATACTTATTATCGGTTCATTCCTTGTTTTGTTCCTTGGACTTTCAGCCCTTGGTGATGGAAGCATCACAGCTGGTTGGTCTAACATGATGACATATTGTGGACACTTGCATGACGGATATGGAACTACTCACATGTTCCACATGGAAACAGGTGATCCGATGTATCATGAGTATCCAGGATTTGTAGTATTCCTCGGGGCTTCAATTATAGGCTTCTGGTATTGGTGTACTGACCAACACATTGTTCAACGTGTACTTGGTCAGACTCGTGGAGAAGACAATGTAACAGTCATGAAGCGTGCACGCCGTGGAACTATCGCAGCAGGTTATTTCAAACTTCTTCCTGTTTTTATGTTCCTTATTCCAGGTATGATTGCAATTGCACTTTCTAGTAAAACAGGAAGCGGTATCACAATGGACATCACAAACCAACATGATACAGACGGAGCTTTTGCAATGATGGTTAAGAATATTCTTCCAGTAGGTGTTAAAGGATTTGTAACTATCGGTTTCATTTGTGCACTTGTCACATCTCTAGCAGCATTCTTCAATAGTTGTGCTACACTATTCACAGAAGACTTCTATAAGCCAATGAAGAAAGGCATGAGTGAAGCTCACTATGTTCATGTTGGCCGTATCGCAACTGTTGTAGTCGTAATTCTAGGTCTACTTTGGCTTCCAATAATGATGAACATGGGCAACCTATATAGTTATCTACAAGGAATCCAGTCACTACTTGCTCCAGCTATGGTTGCAGTATTCACATTAGGTATATTCTCTAAGAAAGTTACTCCTAAAGCAGGTGAATGGGGACTTATCGGTGGTTTCATCATCGGTATGCTCAGACTACTGACAAATGTTATAACAGATTCAGGCAACGCTGTAATGAATGGCTCATTCTGGAATTCAACAGCATGGTTCTGGCAGACCAACTGGTTGATTTTCGAATGCTGGCTTCTGGTATTCATTATCGTACTTATGATTGTAGTATCTTTCTTCACTCCTGCTCCAACCAAGGAACAAGTTGAAGCTATCACATTTACAGGTGACTATAAGAAGCAAATAAAAGAAAGCTTTAATATATGGGATATTGTTGCAACTCTAGGAGTTGTAGCACTCTGTGCAGCATTCTATATCTACTTCTGGTAAAATATGTAGGAGAGTTTCATCAATCAAAATGAAGCTCTCCACATTATTTATTGAAAGCATATAACAATATAAACTATGACACAATTTTATGGCGAACACACAAGACTGTTAGTTTCTGTGGACTGTATCGTATTTGGATTTGAAGAAGATAAGCTAAAGCTGCTTATCGGTAAACGACAAATGGATCCAGGACGTGGAGAATTCTCACTATACGGTGGATTCGTCGGCATAGATGAAAGTCTTCCTGATGCAGCAAACAGAGTGCTAAGGGATTTGACCGGATTGGACAAACTGTATATAAAACAGGTTGGTGCATTTGGTAACATTGACCGTGACCCTGGAGAGCGAGTTATATCTATAGCATATTGCGCACTTATTAACGTCAAGGATTACGATGATAATATAAGGAATCAACATGGTTTGGAATGGGTTAACTTGGAAAATATGCCAAAGTTATATTCTGACCATAACATAATGGTCAATAAAGCCATAAATATGTTACGTAGACGAATCAACACTGAACCTTTGAGCTTTAATCTGTTGCCTGATTTATTTACACTCACCCAGCTACAACACGTATATGAAGCAATACTGGGAGAAGAAATAGATAAGCGTAACTTTAGAAAACGCATCAAGACAATAGATTTTATCGAAAAGACAGAACTTGTTGATAAAATAACATCTAAGCGTGGAGCTGCTCTTTTCAGATTTAACAAACGCGCTTACGAGGATGATCCTAATTTCAAACTATAAACAACAAACATAATTATGCTGGAAGAATTAAAGGAAAAAGTATTCAAGGCTAATATTGATCTTGTAAAACATAATCTTGTTATCTTTACTTGGGGCAATGTTTCAGGTATAGATCGCGAAAAAGGATTAGTTGTTATAAAGCCATCTGGTGTTAGCTATGACAACATGAAGGCTTCTGATATGGTAGTCGTTGATTTGACAACTGGTAAGGTTGTAGAAGGCGACTTGAACCCATCTTCAGATACCCCTACACATTTGGAATTGTATCGCAACTTTCCTGAAATAGGAGGAGTTGTACATACTCATTCTACTTATGCTACAGCTTGGGCACAGGCTGGATGCGATATTCCAAATATCGGAACTACGCATGCAGATTATTTCCATGATGCAATTCCTTGCACTGATGACATGGTAGAATCACAAATGGCAGAATATGAACTGAATACAGGTGTCATAATAGTTGATAAATTCAAGAAGAATAATATTAATTATGTTCATACTCCAGGTGTCTTAGTGAAAAATCACGGACCATTCTCATGGGGTACAACTCCTGACAATGCAGTTTATAACGCAGTCGTAATGGAACAAGTAGCAAAAATGTCATTTATTTCATTCAGCGTTAATCCACAAACAAAGATGAATTCTCTGCTAGTAGAAAAGCATTTCAACCGCAAACACGGTCCTAACGCATACTACGGACAGAAAAAGAAATAACAAAATTTAAATAATAATTAAAAGCACAAAACTATGATCAAAGCATTTGAAAATTTCGAAGTATGGTTTGTAACAGGTGCACAACTTCTTTATGGAGGTGATGCAGTTGTTCAGGTAGACGGTCACTCAAAGGAAATGGTTGAAGGACTTAACAATTCTGGTAACCTTCCTGTAAAAGTTGTTTATAAGGGCACAGCTAACAGTTCTGCAGAAGTTGCTGATGTTATGGCTAAAGCTAATAATGACAAGAAGTGTATCGGTGTTATCACTTGGATGCATACATTCTCACCTGCAAAAATGTGGATTCACGGACTTCAGATTCTAAGAAAGCCTCTACTCCACCTTCATACACAATATAACCAGCAGATTCCTTACGATACAATGGATATGGATTTCATGAATCTTAACCAGAGTGCTCATGGTGACCGCGAATATGCTCACATTCTTTCTCGTTTACGTAAGCCACGTAAGACCGTTATCGGTTACTGGAAAGACGAAAAGACTCAGGGTCATATCGCAGTTTGGGAAAGAGTTTGTGCTGGTTGGGCTGACTCTCAGGATATGCTTATCCTTCGCTTCGGCGACCAGATGAACAATGTTGCTGTAACAGATGGTGACAAGGTTGCTGCAGAGCAGGTTCTTGGCTACCACGTAGACTACATGCCGTTCTCTGAGGTTATGCCGTTCTTTGATGCTATCAAAGATGAGGAAGTAACAGCCTTGGTTAAGAATACATATTTCAACGATTATCAGGTTGATGCCACAATAAAGGATGAAAAATCAGAAGCATACAAGAAAGTATGGAATGCAGCAAAAGCAGAACTTACACTTCGTGCAGTAATGAAGGCTAAGGGTGCAAAGGCATTCACAACTAACTTTGATGACCTTGGCGACGTAAACGTTGAAGAGACTGGCAAAGGTTTCGATCAGATTCCAGGTTTGGCTTCACAGCGCATGATGCATGACGGATTTGGATTCGGTGCTGAAGGTGACTGGAAGAGCGCAGCTTTATATCGTACTGTTTGGTTCATGAGTCAGGGTCTTGAAGGTGGTACATCTTTCCTTGAGGATTATACATTGAACTTTGATGGTGAGAATACATCTATTCTTGAATCTCACATGCTTGAAGTTTGCCCAGACATCGCAGAAGAGAAGCCACGTCTTGAAGTTCACTTCCTTGGCATAGGTATTCGCAAGTCACAGACAGCTCGCTTGGTATTCACAACAAAACAGGGTCATGGTACTACTGCTACTGTTGTTGATATGGGTAACCGTTTCCGTTTGATAGCAAACGATGTAAACTTGATAAAGAGTAAGCCACTTCCAAAGTTGCCAGTTGCATCAGCATTATGGATACCAGAGCCTACATTTGAAGTTGGTGTTGGTTGCTGGATGAATGCAGGTGGTACACATCACTCTTGCTTCAGCTTTGGCTTGACAGATGAGTACTGGCGTGATTATGCAGAAATCGCTGACATCGAGTGCTGCATCATCAACAAAGATACTGATATTGAGCGTTTCCGCCAGGATCTTAGAGTTAATGAGGTATATTACATGTTGAATAAGGCACTTAGATAATTATGGCAAAATACGTAATCGGACTTGATTATGGATCTGATTCAGCACGCGCACTTATTGTTAATGCTGAAAACGGTGAAACACTTGCAACAAGTGTAAAATATTATCCTCGCTGGAAACAAGGATTATATTGTAATCCTAAAATTAACCAGTGGCGTCAGCATCCAAAAGATTATCTAGAGGTTCTAGAAAACTCTGTAAAGGAGGCTTTGTCAAAATGTGATAAGGACGTTGCTAAGAATGTTGTTGGTATAGCCTTCGACACAACTGGTTCAACGCCTGCATTTACTGACGAGAATGGTACACCACTTGCTTTACTTCCTGAATTTGAGGAAAATCCAAATGCAATGTTTGTTTTATGGAAAGACCACACAGCAATAAAGGAAGCTGAAGAAGTTAACCAAAAAGTTGCATTAGAACCAACTAATTATATTAAATATGAAGGTGGTATCTATTCTGCTGAATGGTTCTGGGCAAAGGCAATGCACGTAATCCGTCAGGATGCAGAAGTTGCAAAGAAAGCATATTCTATTGTTGAATATTGTGAGTGGTTGCCAGCTGTATTGACAGGAACTACTGGTCTTGACAAGCTGGTACGCTCTCGTTGCGCAGAAGGTCACAAGGCTATGTGGAATGAAGAATGGGGAGGTTTACCACCTGTAGACTTCATTGAGCGTCTTGAACCAAAACTCAAGAGTGTTCGCGAACATCTAGGTAACAATGCAGAAACAGCAGAAAAGCCAATCGGGCATTTGTGTAAAGAATGGGCTGATAAACTTGGACTTTCTGAAAATGTAGTCGTTGCTGGTGGTGCTTACGATTGTCACATGGGTGCTGTAGGTGCAGGTGTTACTCCTCATACATTAGTTAGAGTTATCGGTACATCTACATGTGATGTAATGGTAGCTAACTATGAAGAAGTTGGTGACAATTGCATTAAGGGTATCTGTGGTCAGGTTGACGGCAGCGTAATACCAGGAATGGTAGGACTCGAAGCTGGTCAATCTTCATTCGGTGACGTATATGCAATGTTCCGTAGAATATTGGAATGGCCATTGCGTACACTGATACCTGGTGAGCACAACCAAGATGCTATTGATGCTGCATGCGACAAAATAATTCCTGAGCTTACAAAAGAAGCTGAGAAAATTCCTGTATCTGAGTCTACTGTTCTTGCAACAGACTGGATTAATGGTCGTCGTACTCCTGATGCTAACCAACTGTTGAAGGGAACTATTGCCGGTTTTACTTTGGGTACTACTGCTCCACAGATATTCCGTGCTCTTGTTGAAGCAACAGCTTATGGTACAAAAGCTATCGTAGACCGCTTTGAAAACGAAGGCGTACGTATTGACGATGTTATCGGAATTGGTGGAATTGCACTTAAATCACCTTTCGTGATGCAAACAATGTGTGATGTAATCAACAAACCAATAAAGGTTTGCAAGACTGATCAGGCATGTGCTCTTGGTGCAGCAATGTTTGCAGCTACAGCAGCTGGAGTGTATGGCAAAGTAGAAGATGCTATCGCAGCAATGAATAGCGGATTCGCTAAGACTTACGTACCTAATCCTGAAAATGTAGAAGCTTATAGTGAAATTTACAAATCATATATCAAATTGGGTAAATTCACTGAAACGGAACTATATAAGGACTAGACGCCTACTTTATAATATGTATTGCGTAGGGGATTTCCCTGCGCAATCGTATTATATATAAAGTAAACTGCCAATAACCAAAAGTAATAGTAATGAAAAAACTTATTATCTCAACTGTATTTTCTGCCGCATGCGTATTTATGGCATCTGCACAGAATACAACTGTAACTATTCATGCCAATCAAGGTAAGAATATAATTAACAAAGAAATATATGGGCAATTTGCCGAACATCTCGGCTCTTGTATCTATGGTGGTCTTTGGGTAGGTCCACTATCAAATATACCAAATACCGATGGATACCGTAATGATGTGCTAAAGGCATTAATAGATTTAAAAGTTCCAGTACTTAGATGGCCTGGAGGTTGCTTTGCTGACGAATACCATTGGACTGACGGTATTGGACCAAGAGATAAGCGACCAAAAATGCAAAATAATAACTGGGGTGGCACTATTGAGGATAACTCTTTTGGCACACACGAGTTTTTAAATCTTTGCGAAAAAATAGGTGCAGAACCATACATTAGTGGTAATGTAGGTTCTGGTTCTGTTGAGGAACTTGCAAAATGGGTTGAATACATGACCAGCGATGGTGATACACCTATGGCAAACCTACGCCGTAAAAATGGACGCGAGAAATCATGGAACGTTAAATATCTTGGTGTAGGAAATGAAAGCTGGGGATGTGGAGGAAACATGCGCCCTGAATATTACAGCGATTTGTTTCGTAGATATTCCACTTATTGCAGAAATTACGACAGCCATAAATTGTTTAAAATTGCATCAGGTGCAAGCGACTACGATTATGATTGGACTAAGGTGTTGATGAATAATGTTGGCAACCGCATGAATGGCTTGTCATTACATTATTACACTGTAACAGGCTGGAATGGAAGTAAAGGATCTGCTACTAAATTCTCTAATGATGATTATTATTGGACTTTAGGTAAATGCCTTGAAATAGAAGACGTCATAAAGAAACACAGTGCCATAATGGATGAAAAAGATCCTAAACAGCGCATCGGACTTCTTGTTGATGAATGGGGAACTTGGTGGGATGAGGAACCTGGAACAATTAAGGGACACCTATTCCAACAGAATACAATGCGTGACGCCTTTGTAGCAGCCCTATCTCTAAACGTATTCCATCGTCATTCCGACAGAGTACGTATGGCAAATATAGCTCAAATAGCTAATGTCCTACAGAGTATGATTCTTACAGACACAACTGGTAATGGTCACATAGTACTAACTCCGACATATCATGTATTTAAAATGTATCAGCCATTTCAGGATGCTACATATCTTCCACTTGATATAAAGTGCGATTCTATGAAAGTTCGTGATAACAGAACTATTCCTATGGTATCAGCAAGTGCAGCTAAGACTAAAGATGGCAACATGGTTATATCTTTAGCAAACGTAAGTCTTGATAAAGCACAAAATATTGATGTTGACATCGAGGATGCTGGTATTAAAAATATTACTGGAGAAATTCTTACAAGTAAGAATATAAGTGATTATAATGATTTCAACAATCCTGATGTGGTAAAACCAACTGCTTTCAAGGATGTTAAGATCAAGAGAAACACTTTGAAAGTTAAAATTCCAGCTAAATCAATTGTAGTTTTAAATATTAAATAGTATATTTGTAAAATCAATAATACAACAATGAACGATATTAAAGTAATGAACCACGCAGCTGATAACATTCGTATTCTTGCTGCTTCAATGGTAGAAAAAGCTAATTCTGGTCATCCTGGAGGTGCTATGGGTGGTGCAGATTTCATTAATGTACTTTTTTCAGAATTCCTAGTATTTGATCCTGAAAATCCTTCATGGGAAGGACGTGACCGTTTCTTCTTGGATCCAGGTCATATGGCTCCGATGCTTTATTCACAACTTGCATTAATCGGAAAATTCACTTTAGAGGATTTACAACAACTTCGTCAATGGGGTTCAGTAACTCCTGGTCACCCAGAGCGTGAAATTGCACGTGGAATAGAAAACACATCAGGACCTTTAGGACAAGGACATACCTTTGCTGTAGGTGCTGCTATCGCTGCAAAATTCTTGAAGGCACGTCTTGGAGATGTAATGAACCAGACGATATATACCTATATCTCTGATGGTGGTGTACAAGAAGAAATTTCTCAAGGTGCTGGTCGTATAGCCGGAACACTAGGACTAGACAATCTAATCATGTTCTATGATGCTAATGACATTCAGCTTTCTACAGAAACTAAGGTTGTTACAATAGAAGATACAGCCAAGAAGTATGAAGCTTGGGGATGGAAAGTTATTAAGATTGATGGCAACGATTGCGAACAAATCCGCAAAGCTATTAACGAGGCTAAAGCCGAAACAGAACGCCCTACCCTTATTATAGGTCATTGCGTTATGGGTAAAGGCGCTCGCAAGGATGATGGTTCTAGCTATGAGCATAACTGCAAGACACATGGTGCTCCTTTAGGCGGTGATGCATTTGTCAACACAGTAAAGAATCTTGGTGGTGATCCAACAGATCCATTCAAAATATTCCCTGATGTTCAGAAACTTTATGCTGACCGTCTTGCAGAACTTAAAGATATTGTTGCTAAACGTTATGCAGAAAAGGATAGTTGGTCTAAGGCTAATCCTGAAAAGGCAGAATTGTTAAAAGAATGGTTTAGCGGTAATGCTCCTAAGGTTGATTGGTCAAAGGTTGAACAGAAAGCTGGTGCTGCTACACGTGGTGCTTCTGCTACTATTCTTACTGTACTGGCAGAGCAAGTTCCTAATATGATCTGCGCTTCAGCAGACCTTTCAAATTCTGATAAGACAGACGGATTCCTGAAGAAGACACATAACTTGGAGCGTGGTGATTTCAGCGGCGCATTCTTCCAGGCAGGTGTTTCAGAACTTACAATGGCTTGCTGCTGTATTGGTATGTCACTTCATGGTGGCGTTATCCCTGCATGTGGTACATTCTTTGTATTCTCTGATTACATGAAGCCAGCAGTTCGTATGGCTGCATTAATGGAAATTCCTATTAAATTTATTTGGACCCACGATGCATTCCGCGTTGGTGAAGACGGACCTACACATGAGCCAGTTGAGCAGGAAGCTCAGATCAGACTTATGGAGAAGTTGAAGAATCATCATGGCAAAGACAGCGTAAGAGTTCTACGTCCTGCTGATGCAGAAGAAACAACTGTATGCTGGAGAATGGCTATGGAAAATACTTCTACACCAACAGCACTTATCTTGTCTAGACAAAATATAGAAATGCTGCCAGAGGGTAATGACTACAATCAAGCTGAAAAGGGCGCATACATTGTTGCTGGTTCTGATGAAGACTTCGATGTAATTTTACTTGCATCTGGTTCAGAGGTTTCTACCCTTGAGGCTGGTAAAAAGTTACTTAACAATGATGGCATCAAGGTTCGCGTATTAAGCGTACCTTCAGAAGGCTTGTTCAGAAGTCAGCCTAAGGAATATCAAGAGAGCATTCTACCAAGAGATGCAAAGGTGTTTGGTATGACAGCAGGACTGCCTGTAACACTTGAAGGTTTAGTAGGTGCTTACGGTAAGGTTTGGGGTATGGAAAGCTTTGGCTTCTCTGCACCATACAAGGTACTTGATGAGAAACTTGGTTACACAGGTCAAAATGTGTACAATCAGGTTAAGGAACTACTTGCAGAAAAGTAATAGTTAACATATTTGGGGAGTGACTGTAATCAGTCGTTCCCCTTTAACATCTTAAATTTATATGCCTATGGAAGTTAAAACTGTTGGAATAGCTTGCGATCACGCAGGTTTCCCTTTGAAACAATTTGTTTTAGAGTATCTTGACAAAAAAGGATACGGAGTGAAAGATTTTGGAACATATAGTGATGAGAGCGTTGACTATCCAGATTTTGCTCACCCTTTGGCAGAGGCTATTGAAAGTGGCGAAGTTTATCCGGGTATCGGTATTTGTGGAAGTGGCGAGGGTATGGCTATTACTCTTAACAAGCATCAAGGTGTACGTGCTGGACTTGTTTGGAATAAAGAAATTGCTCAATTGATTCGTCAGCATAATAATGCAAATGTTATTGTACTTCCTGGTCGTTTTATCGATAACAAAACAGCTGAAACTATTTTAGATGAGTTTTTCAAAACTACATTTGAAGGCGGACGTCATGAGCGTCGCGTAAAAAAAATAGCAATACCAAAATAATAAATTAATCATTAAAGCTTTATTTAGGAGAAGACTGATAATAGTCTTCTCTTTTTTATTAAACATACATTCTACCAGAAAAAGTTTTTTTAATGCCACTAATGTCATAATGTCACAAACCCTTTGTTTATAAGGCTTTAGCCAGTGACATTAAGTGACATTATCGGGGCAAAAGTGACATTAAACTGCAAATCATACCTGTTTTAGGCGTTTTTTTTGCAATTGTGCTATTTGCATAATACATAATTTGTACAAATAGAGTTTTATCGAAAATAAAGGCTGGCTTTCTGAATAGCATAAATAATTAAAAATTCTACTCCATACATATATGAATACGAAAGAATGAATTTGAAGGATGCAAATAGATTAAGAAACTGAGCGCTCAAACTATTACCTAAATTTTCGCAACCTTTGGGTAATCAAATTACCTCAACACGTGAGTAATTGGATTACCTCAGCATGTGTGCAATCCGATTACACAACGTAGGTAATCGGGTTACACAACGTGAACAACTCAATTACCCACGTTAGGTAATTGAATTACCTAACGTGAAAAAAGATATTACATGGCATAGGTAAACGAATGATTATCAACAAAACTACATGAATAGGATGGATGAAATTTTACTATTATTGCAGTTTGATTCTAATATGTAAACGAACCATAATGCTAAGTGTTGCATACCTGAAGACAAGTACAGACCATAATAAACGAAATTGTGTCTATATATGTACTGCATATTTCGCAAAAAAACGTCAAAAACAGGTATGATTTGCAGTTTAATGTCACTTTTGCCCCGATAATGTCACTTAATGTCACTGGCTGAAGCCTTATAAACAAAGGGTTTGTGACATTATGACATTAGTGGCATTAGAAAAACTTTTTTTGGTAGAGTACAGTGCCTATTTATGAAAGAATCCTTCTTTCGAAATTAAAGAGAAGACTCTTAATTGTTGATTTAAAACTCCTGAACTGACTATATATTAAGGCTTTGTTTAATCAAACATAAATGATATAAAAAATGAAAGGAACCTGTCTCACGACAAATTCCTTCCACATACTTACTAAAACTAAATTAACCACTAAAAAAACTAATCTTATTTAAAGTTATTGTCTTTAATCTTTTTATTATCTCTAAACACATTGCGTATTTAGGTAACTGCAAAAGTAATATATATTTTTGAACTACCCAAAATTTCAACGCATTTTTTTCATTATTTAAATACTTTTCTCAACTAGAATATAAGATAATTAAAATCTGTAACCAAAGGTCAACTGCAATTGACTATGCTTATTGCTAACCTTTGTTGCAGAAGCTACATTATCTTCTGTTGATGGAGCTTGTCCCTCATAATAGTTCATGAAAGGATAGAAATCACCATTCTGTGCTGAATATTGGTAAGCCAAATCAATATTAAATTTATCAATTGAATAACCTATACCACAAGTAAATCTATTTGTATCTTTCCAATTCACGAAACTAGTCTCACTTGCATAATATGAACCTGGAGAAGAAATTGATCCATTTTTAGATCCATTTTTATCATACATTGCACTAAGATAATTATAACCTACACGAACAGCAAGTTGGGGAGTAACCTTTACTTCTGCACCAACTTTAAAGGTATGAACACCCTTAAGAGTATTTTCTGTGTGGCGGTTCATATTCTTATCACTACTACTTGTCTCATAATATGAATCATAGTAATCATAATATCCACCATCGTTCACTCTTGTGTCCATGCTTCCATAGTCTGCATACTCATAAGTAGCACCTAATGCGATATAATTATCAATAGTATGTCCAAGACTTAAACCAAATTTCCAGGGAGTATAGAGCTTGAAGTCGTAAGACTCTGAAGAGCTTGAAGAAGCTTTACCAGTATTAAGAGTCGTATAATTTGAAGTTGTTAAGTCATACCAAGTTGGTGTGTTAATATACATACCAATTCTAAATGGACTATTCTCTATTGGGCGAAATATTGCACCTATTTTAATATCATAACCAGTACCTGTAATATCACGATTATCAGCCAATGTCGCCCCACTAATATTAGCAGAGTTGGCCGCAAAATTTTCCGTGTATTCTGAATAACCTTTATAATGAACGTCATGAATACCGAAAGTCAAACCTAAATAAATTCGATCTTGAATATTTCCACTGATGTTAAAATCATATTCACCAATGTATCCTTTAGACTGCTGGTTAAACTGATAACCTGTTGCCGGATAGTTATAAAAAGTCTTATCTGTTGAATTATATATAAGATTATTATAATATAGATTATCTACCTGGCTATAAGTAAGGTCAGTAGGTTGTGTTATGATGTTACTACGAAATTTCTGATATGTCAACTTATTTTGAGAAGCATTTGATAATGCACCTGATGCATTTAAAATCTGATCAAAGTTGCGACTCTTATGATAATTAAATCCAAAGTTTAGAAACGAATTTCTACCATTGCGCAAACTATAAACAAATCCAGCTTGGTCAAAACTAGCATTAGTTTTACCTAGCGAATTAAACTTATTAACATCTTGTTGATTTACAAGTCCAAAAGATGTTTCTGCTTTAGATTTACGAAACAATCCAATACCAGCAGGGTTTGTACTCATTGTAGAAAGGTCTGCACCTAAAGCCTCCATAGCACCACCCATACCTACGTAACGGGCAGTACCATTAAGGTCGTTATCTATCAACTTTGTATTCTCATATGTTTCCTGAGCACTCATCGGAAGTGCAGCAAAAGCCATAAAGGCAATTGAATAATATATCTTTTTCATATTCTTGTGAATTTCAGTTTGTTACTTTTATCTATGTCCACCAAAACTACCGCCTGAGTGACCTCCGCCACCACCAAAGCCACCTCCACCAGAACGACTACCACCAAAGCTGCCGCCACCGCCGCCAAAGCTGCCTGATCCATATGAAGGAGAAGGAGTTCTATCGAATGAGCGTGAATTGTCAAATGTACGTGTATTGTTGTTCTGATTGTTTATAGCACGTGATCCACCAAAACGTGCGGAGTTATTTTGTGTTCCAAAACTTCTGTTACCAGAACCTTGGAATCCAGAAGATCTACTTCCATTAAATGCGCGTGAGCCTCCAAAGGTACCCTGCGCAAAAGAGCCAGAATTGTTACCATTAAAAGAATGATTTCTTGTTCCTGTTGGGCGACTATATGAAACATATCCTCCACCATAATATGGATATCCGTGATAACCATAATACCAAGGATCATACCAACCACCATAACTATAAGGATAGCCATAATAACCTGAGTACCATGGATCATACCAAGAGTCGTAGAAAGAATCATAGAATCCATAACGCCAGCGAGGACCATAGCCCCATGAAGGACCGAATCCATAACTCCAACTATAATACCATGGATCGTAGAAACCATCCCAACGGCTCATACGTTGGCTATATCTATAATCATCATCATTATTATCTGCCATTTGAGAATAATAATTACCTATAAATGTAGTATCCACATAAGTTGAATCTGGATATAATCCATTCCCCTGTGTAAATTGTATGATATCATTCCCTTTATTATCTGTGCCAATTTTTTGGTAATGGCTCCAGAACTTTCCATGACGATTATATTCATCAACATTTCTGTTGCTGCCTGAATAATTGTCATACTTACTATAGGAGTTTGTTGCGGCATCCTTCTTCGGTGTGAAGTAGAGGTCGTCGTCCTGAGCCATCATAGACAATGGTAGAACTCCAGCAAGGACTGAGATGAGAATAAATTTCTTCATTTTCTTGTCTCTTTATTTGTTTACACTATATTTCAATTACAAAAATATATATTATTTTAGTGCAAATGTAAGGAAAATCCCTAATCCGTGATAGGTTTTTCCCTATTTTTTATATATTTGCATTCAAATTTAACAACATTATGAAATATTTTGAAATTAGTTATAGTATTAAGAGCAGTACAGATGTTTTTCAAACAGCTCGAGACTTGCTAGCTGACGCTGCAGGTGAAGCTGGTTGTGAATCATTCGAAGAAACATCTGATGGTCTGATTGCATACTGTCAGGTGGACAATTGGGATGAAGACTTAATTAAAAAGTCTATTGAGGATTTCATAATTCCGAATGTTGAGATATCTTATAATGTCAAATATGCTGATGACAAAGATTGGAATCAAGAATGGGAAGAAAAAGGCTTTGAGCCAATCAACATTGACAATAAGATTATGGTATGTGATGCCAAGAAGCCATTGCCAAAGGGAATGCCATCAAATACAGAGCATATTTTCATAGATGCAAAACTAGCTTTTGGAACAGGTACACACGAAACAACAAGAATGATTGTTTCTACCCTTTTGCACCTAGATCTAAAAGATAAGATGGTTTTGGATTGTGGATGTGGTACAGGTATATTAGGTATTGCAGCCGCAAAACTTGGTGCAGGAAATGTTGTAGCATATGATATAGACGATTGGAGCGTGAATAATGCTAGGCACAATGCTGAGATCAATGCTATTGGGAACATCAGCGTATATCATGGTGATTCAAATGTACTCAACCATATCTCTGGTGTTTTTGATATAGTGATGGCAAACATCAATAGGAATATTCTCTTAAATGACATGCCTACTTTTAAAAGTGTAATGACTACAGGTTCTCTACTTATTTTAAGTGGGTTCTATCAGAGTGACATTCCTGTACTTTTAGATAAGGCAAAAGAGCTTGGTCTTGAAGAATATGGCAGAAAGCAAGATGGAGAATGGGCTTGTTTGGTATTGTTGCTAAACCAATAGTTTAGCAATTATCTACCAATTATCATTTCCAATGGTAAGTTTCTTTAAATCATAATAACTACCATTGTAAATATTAAAGTCCACATATCCTTTTATACCTGGAAGTCTTCCGGCATCAGTATGTTGCCAGAACTTCCATGGTCCTTTATATTCCACCTTTTCTACATAATAGTGGGCTATCCAGTATGGATAATCATCAAAGACTGGAGCAGCAAGATAACTCTGCTTAAACTTATAATATGTATATATAATAGGCTTTACATGATATTTATCTTCCACAATATGAAGCCATGTCAAAACATCACGTTGGAAATCCTCAGTACTTTCGTCTTTTGGCTTATGTTCAACATCAAGTATAGGAGGAAGGTCACCTTCATTCAGATGCACTTTGTCCAGAAAATAATAAGCCTGTTCACGAGCCGACGACTTATTACTCCAAAAATGATAAGCTCCTCTTATAAAGCCATAATCACCTGCACTTTGATAATTTCCATAAAAAGTCTCATCAAGATTATCAGCACCTTCAGTACTTTTCATGATTATGAATCTCACCGGACAGCCTTTAATCATAGCATTTGAAAGTGCGTCCCAATCAATATTCTCTTGATAATGTGAAATATCAATACCATGTATTTCATAACCTTCGGGATATTTTGCGTCACCATATAGCGCACGCCATCTGAATCCTGTAGGACTAACAAAAAAATAGTAAAAACACCAAACGTACAAAGCAATAATACCTATTGCCCCGAGCATTACTGCCCATCTAGGATATTTATGAAATGGGTATGACAGTTTACGATGCGTGGTTTGTCCTTTACGCTTACTTTTAGTCTGCGTAGAACGACTTTTCCCACTGCTTATACTCTTTTTACTATTTGTCATACCTGATTTATGAAAAAAGGATAGGGTTGTCATTATCTTTCAAACGACTACCCTATCCCTGATATATCATTTAATATTAATCTTGTTCAAGTTTCAGAGTCTTTGTAGTCTGATCACAAACTTCAGTTGGACCCCAATATTGAATAGGACCTGGGTAAACATAGGCTGTATTCTTTGCCCATTCGTCACGCTTTGCAGCAAATGCCTTGAATGGTTTACCATCTAGTTCAACGAGAGCCTTACGGATAACTGGTTTCATTTCACCGTTACGCTTCTCCATATTCATCATCATTGTGATTGGAACACCACCAGCTTTCCACTCATTAGCATTTGTAGTAGTATTCTTTACGATAGCCATGTATCCAGTCTTTCCAGCTGCAACAAGTTGTGCTGCGCTAGTTCCGAGAGCATAGCAATAGTCAGCATCGAAGTTAGAAGGAGCTGCACAACGTCCTTCGTAACCGAAGAAGTGATGCTGAGCTGCAAACTTACCATCGAATTTTCCTTCCTTAGCCCATTTTGCTAGAAGAGAAGCAACCATATCGCTAAGAAGTTTTTCTGTCTCAATGAGAGAAACCTGAACATTTCCATGAGGGTCACGATCAAGACTCAACTGTCTTGCAACGCCTTCAGGAAGAGTTTCAAATGTATCTGCATTTTCCTTTGAAAGATGAGCGATAATATATTTACGCTGAGCATCTTTATCCAAATCCTTATAGTCTGCACCATGAGCAGCCATCAAGTCATTTAATTCCTGAATCAATCTACCGATAGCTGGGACAAATTCAATAAGACCTTCTGGAATAAGTACAACACCGAAGTTATCACCTTGCTTAGCGCGATATGCAACAACATTAGCAATGTTCTCTACTACCTGATTAAGAGTCATATCCTTTGCCTCAATCTCTTCTGAAATCAAGCAGATATTTGGCTGAGTCTCCAAAGCACACTCAAGTGCGATATGAGAAGCTGAACGACCCATCAATTTAATGAAGTGCCAGTATTTACGTGCTGAGTTACAGTCACGCTCGATATTACCGATAAGTTCAGAATATGTTTTAGTAGCTGTATCGAAACCAAAACTTGTTTCAATCTGCTCATTCTTAAGGTCACCATCAATAGTCTTAGGGCAACCGATAACCTGTACACCATATTTCTTGGCAGCATAATATTCAGCCAAAACACAAGCGTTGGTATTTGAATCATCACCACCGATTATAACAATAGCGTTAATATCTAGTTCGCGGATAATTTCCAAGCCCTTCTCAAACTGATCTTCTTCCTCCAATTTTGTACGGCCAGAACCAATCATATCAAAACCACCTGTGTTACGATACTGGTTCAAGAATTCAGCTGTGATTTCAACATAGTTATGATCAACAAGACCACCAGGACCCATTAGGAAACCATAAAGACGGTTTTCTGAATTGAGTTTCTTTACGGCGTCAAACAAACCACTGATAACGTTGTGACCACCAGGAGCCTGACCACCAGAAAGAATAACACCGATGTTAATCTTCTTTTTGTCAGCGTTCTCACCTGGTACAAACTCGATAAGAGGCATACCGTAAGTGTTTGGGAATAATTTTTTGATTTCTTCCTGATTGTCCACACTCTTGGTAGGAGCACCTTCTTTAACTTTTACTGCACCTTGAAGAGCCTTAGGCAGCTTTGGCTGATATGCAGCTCTTTCTTTTTGCAATGCGCTAATTTCCATAATTACTTTTAGTTTTTATAAATCAACGAATAATTGAATTTCCAATAAGACACTTGCAAAAATAAGACTTTTCCATGAAATAATGAAAGAAAAAATGATAAAACCGAAGATTAGAAACATTTTTTTGATTTAAAGTATTGCTTTTCCTATTTTTTTTCTATCTTTGGCAAGTAAAAGACAATAATAAAGGAATAATTATGGCAAACAAGAGAATTTTAAAACGAACTATAAACTATATTTGTAGCGATTTATTTGCTGAAGCTGTAGCAGCTTCTTTGTATGGTGAAAAACCCAATAAGGATAATGTAGATGCACTGTTAACATCAATAATCATTATACATAACGACTTCATAAGCCGCATTTCACACCCAGAACCTGGTATGAAAACAAAGACTTATTACAAAGCTATTATTGAGGATTTCAATAAACATGCTAGCGAGATCGTAGACCAAATACAGAATCTTTAAATTCATGCAATGATAAACAGAATCTGTAATTGGATATTGTATAATAAAATGGGATGGACAAAAAATGTTACTGTTGACCACCCTGATAAGTTTATAATCTGCCTTGCGCCACATACTAGCAATTGGGATTTCGTCATAGGACAGCTTTACACACGTGCAGAATGTCTAAAAACGAATTTTCTTATGAAGAAAGAATGGTTTTTCTGGCCATTCGGTAAGATGTTCCACAAATTGGGAGGAATCCCTGTTTGGAGATCAAAGCATACAAGTATGACAGACAATTTGGCAGAGACTGCTTTTAAAGCAAAATCATTCAAGTTATGTATAACACCAGAAGGAACTCGTTCTCCTAACCCAGACTGGAAAAAGGGATTTTATTTTATTGCGCTAAAAGCCAATATTCCTATCCTTCTTTATGGCGTAGACTACGAAAAAAAGACTATTACTTGTACTGAATCATTTATTCCTACAGGTGATATAGATAAAGACATGCCTATCATCAAGGCATATTTTAAGAATTTCAAAGGCAAAAAGCCTAAGAATTTTGCATACTAATTACGTTAAGATATGAATAGAATAATAGTTACTGTTTTCACCCTTTGTTTATCAACATCTTTAATGGCATTGCCACCAAATGATAAATTAGCTATCCAAAGGGAAATTAGCAACTATTTCTTAAGATATGATAATGGCAAAAACGCTTTACCAGAACAAATAAGAATCCTAAATTTCGATGTAGATGACAATGCTAAAACTATTAGATTAGAAGTTAGCAATTCTTTTGCCTCACAAGAACTTACGCTGAAATCGGTAAAGAAAATATATAAGAAAATTAGCAATATCTTTCTTTCTCAATACAATCAGTATAAGATGATAATAATATCTTGTGGCATGCCAATAGAGCAACTTGCCACAGATGCTACTATTGCTGATAATGAGTGTAATAAGTTCTGGGGAGATATAGATTATCATGACGAACCTTGGGTTACAAATTCATCCCAACCATACAGCATTACACATGGACTCTATGACCGACACATCTCTTTGTGGGCAAGTCATGGACGATATTATGACAACGACAAGAGAGAATGGAAATGGCAGCGTCCTAATATGTTTGGAACTACCGAAGATCTGTTCACACAAACTATCGTTGTACCCTATCTTATTCCAATGCTGCAAAATGCCGGAGCTTGTGTATTTACACCTAAGGAACGTGATTGGCAAAAAAATGAATATATAGTTGACAACGATATTTCTAAGGCTCCAAACTATCTTGAAGTCAATGTTAAGGGTGATTGGAAAGAGTTTGAAGGTAAAGGATTCTCGTTCCATGAAGGAACGTATAAGGATGGAGAAAATCCTTTTGAGCAAGGTACTGCCAGAATGATAAAGGCGACCAAAAGCAAGAAGAAGTTTTCTCTAATTTCATACCAACCTACATTCGCATCTTCAGGAAGATATGCTGTATATGTAAGTTATCAGACAACTGAAAACAGTGTTCCTGATGCTGAATATATCGTATATCATAATGGAGGTGAAACCCATTTCAGAGTCAATCAGACTATGGGTGGTGGAACTTGGGTGTATCTCGGAACATTTGACTTTGCCTCAGGAAACAATCAATACAATCGTGTCGTAATAACAAATAATTCTCACAACCATGGAGTCGTAACAGCTGATGCCGTTAGATTTGGTGGTGGTATGGGAAACATTGAACGTGGTGGAAGCGTAAGCGGATTTCCTCGTTGCCTTGAGGGTGCACGCTATTCTGCGCAATGGGCAGGAGCACCAACGACTGTTTATGACAGCAAGGAAAACGGCAATGACTACGGCGATGATATCAATGCAAGACCCTACATGAGCAATTGGCTTGCTGGCGGTTCATGTTACGTCCCTACTATTGAGGGAAAGAAGGTTCCTATAGAATTATCTTTAGCAGTACATAGCGATGCTGGATTTGATAAAATCGGAAATAGCATTATCGGTTCACTAGCTATATGCACAACAAACTTTAATGAAGGTAGACTTAACTCTGGAGTTTCAAGAATGTCATCACATGATTTTGCGAAGTCACTTCTTGATGGATTTGATCGAGACCTAGGAGCTTTTGTCGGTAAATGGAGTCGCAGATATCTATGGGATAAGAATTATTCCGAGACTAAAAATCCAGAAGTTCCTTCGGCAATTATTGAGACATTGTCACATCAAAGTTTCCCTGACATGGAATTGGGACAAGATCCTAATTTCAAATTTTGCATGGCCAGATCATTGTATAAATCAATTGTCAGATATATCAATAATGCGCATGGCAAACCAACTGTAATTCAACCACTTGCACCTAATGGGTTCAAGATTGAATTTATAGGTGATAACAACATTAAATTGTCATGGAAGGCTACGGAAGATAAGTTAGAACCTTCTGCCTGCCCTACCACTTACAATGTGTACACAGCTACGGGAGAATCAGATTTCGACAATGGATCGTTAGTACTAAAGAACAATACTATTCTGCATATAACACCTGGCGTCCAATATAATTTCAAGGTAACAGCTGTTAATCGCGGAGGTGAGAGTTTCCCTACAGAAGTTTTATCAGCCCTTTATCAACCTTCTGCAACTAAAACAGTACTTGTTGTAAATGGCTTTGACCGTCTTTCGGCTCCTGCCGTTATCGACAATGATAGCATTCAAGGTTTCGATTTCAACAAAGATCCGGGTGTATCTTATGGTCTTACAGCTGGTTGGAATGGCAAGCAAATATGTTTTGACAAAAAGAAAATAGGCATCGAAGGTCCTGGTGGACTCGGATATTGTGGAGATGAACTGGCAGGTAGCTTTATAGCTGGTAACGACTTTGATTATGTTAAAGAGCATACTCAGGCTATAGCCACAGCTGGAAAATATAATGTAGTAAGTTGTTCCGCAGATGCAATAGAAAGCGGAGACATCAAACTATCGAACTATAATGCAATAGACTTGATACTTGGTCTCCAGAAATATGATGTACATTCTTTGAAATATTACAAGACATTCACTCCTGAAATGCAGAACGCTTTGCAAACCTATTCACAAAATCACGGTAATATTATCGTCAGTGGAAGTTATATTGCAAGCGATATGACAACAGATAGCGAAAAGATGTTCTTGAAAAATACATTGAAAGTAACTACTGCTGAAACGGATTCTACAAATAGTGACATGCAGATTAACGGACTTGGTAAGCAGTTCTATTTATTTAGAGCTCTTAACGATACTCATTATGCAGCAACATCATCAGACGAAATAACACCTGCATCGGGAGCTATATGCGCCATGCAATACAACAACGGAAGCGGTGCAGCGGTTGGTTATCAAGGCAAAGACTACAATAGTTTTACCGTTGCATTCCCTTTAGAGTGCATTGCTTCAAAGAAAGAACGCAACGACATTATGAGAGGTATTCTCAATTATGTCATGCCTGATACCGTAAAATCTAAGTAGAAAATACAGTTAAATATATGTTTAATCTTTAAATAAATAAAACCATGTATAAAATTCAAGCAAATCAGTCTGGTACACGTTCAATAGAAATCACTGACCAGCATCTAGAGACTATCGACAAATATCAGTTAATGCGCAATCTAGTCGACAGCAATGGTATCATCGACGAGATTGTACTTGATAAGTTGAAATTCAATGTGCGCTCACTCATTGAGAGTGAAAACGGCAACGACAAGAATCTTCTTGATTTATGTCTTGACGTAATCTATAACGCTAACATGAAAGCAGTTGGACTACACAATTTCGTATTGCTGTATGCTGACTGGAAGAGCAAGCACAAAGAACTCGAAGTGGATAGTCCACAGGAAGCGTAGTAATAATATGGCTTGACATGTTTCGGCATGTCAAGCATTAAAATTTTAAGATAAGATTGGATTCAGAACAATACAAATTGACCGATTTTCTTCCAACGACAAAGAAAGAGTGCGAACTCCGTGGTTGGGACGAACTCGATGTTATTTTATTTTCGGGTGATGCGTATGTTGATCACCCTTCTTTTGGTGCTGCTGTTATCGGCAGAGCCCTTGAAGCAGCAGGTTATCGTGTAGGCATAGTGCCACAACCTGACTGGCATGGCGATTTCAGAGATTTTAAGAAATTAGGACGTCCAAAACTCTTCTTCGGTATTTCACCAGGATGCATGGACTCTATGGTAAACAAATATACAGCCAATAAGCGATTACGTTCTGTTGACGAGTATAGTCCGGACGGTCGTCACGACTGCCGTCCGGAGTATCCAACTGTTGTATATTCACAGATATTAAAGAAGATATATCCTGACGTACCAGTCATTCTTGGAGGAATAGAGGCATCAATGCGCCGCCTCACCCATTATGACTATTGGCAGGACAAACTACGCCGTTGCATTCTTTGTGACAGTGGCGCAGATATGATATTATATGGTTCAGGTACCAAATCAATTATTCAGGTAAGCAAAGATATTGAGTCAAGAATGTCTATCAATGACATGCACAACATTCCCCAAACAGTCTATCTCGCAAAAGAGGGCGATATCTATGGCGGAATAAAAGAAGACGATATCATTCTGCATTCTCATGAAGAGTGTCTAGCTAATAAGAAATCTGAAGCTGAAAACTACAGACATATTGAGGAAGAATCAAATAAGATTCATGCACAAAGATTGCTCCAGCAGACGGGTAAAGTATATGCTGTTGTAAATCCTCCTTATCCAACAATGACAACCGAGGAACTAGATGCTTCTTTCGATTTGCCATATACCCGACTGCCACATCCAAAATATAAAGGCAAGAAGATTCCGGCTTTCGAAATGATTAAGTTCTCCATCAACATGCATCATGGCTGTTTTGGTGGTTGCGCCTTCTGTACAATATCTGCACATCAAGGTAAATTTGTTGTGTGCAGAAGTAAGGAAAGTATATTGCGAGAAGTCAAGAAGGTTATCAGTATGCCAGACTTTAAAGGCTATCTTTCCGATCTTGGAGGACCGTCTGCCAACATGTATGGTATGCAAGGAAAGAATCATAAGGCATGTGAGCATTGCAAACGCCCGTCATGTATCAATCCTCAGGTATGTCCTAATCTTGATACCGACCACACACGCCTACTCGACATCTATCATGCTGTGGACGCATTACCAGGAATAAAGAAAAGTTTTATAGGAAGTGGTGTTCGCTATGATTTGCTTTTGCATAAAGGAAAAGATGAAAAAGCAAATGCTTCAGCACGCGAATACACTCGTGAACTGATAGAACATCATGTAAGCGGAAGATTAAAGGTTGCTCCCGAACATACTCAGGATGATGTCTTGGGACTTATGCGCAAACCTTCTTTCAACCAGTTCTATGAATTCAAGAAGATATTCGATCGCATTAATAAAGAAGCAGGATTGAAGCAACAGATTATACCATATTTCATTAGTTCGCATCCTGGATGCAAGGAAGAAGATATGGCAGAGTTAGCTGTACAGACTAAGGATCTTGATTTTCATCTTGAGCAAGTGCAGGATTTCACCCCTACTCCAATGACTATCTCCACAGAAACATGGTACACTGGCTACGATCCTTACACATTGGAACCGGTATTCAGCGCCAAGACTCCAAGAGAAAAGCTCGCACAGCGCCAGTTCTTCTTCTGGTATAAGCCAGAGGAAAGAAGAAACATAGAACAGGAATTGCGTCGTATAGGCAGAGATGATTTGATAAAGAAGTTATATCCTAACGGTCCTGCACGCACAGACAAATTTCATTCTGACAATGAAAGAAGCAGTCGCAAGCCTGCGCATGGTCGCAATTCTAAATATGAAGATCGCCCTGTAGGCAGCACCTACGATAATCCTGGTGTTGGCTCTTATGACAAGACTTCAAAATCAAAAGGTTATAAAGGCAAGAACAAAAAGAGTTATAATCCTAATTTCAGTAATAATAATCATCGGAAATAGTGTCATAGCATCATAATTTCTAGGTATTTTAATAGCAAATAAATAAATATTTGTTTATATTGCACTTATTTTTAGTACTTTTGCAAATAGAAAATAGCAGGTATAAAATATGAAATTATCAGATTTAAAAACCGGAGAGCATGGTGTTATTGTAAAAGTAACAGGTCATGGAGGTTTCCGAAAGCGCATAGTTGAAATGGGCTTTATCAAGGGAAAGAAGGTTGATGTATTATTAAATGCACCTCTTCAGGATCCTGTGAAATACAAAATAATGGGCTACGAAGTATCTTTACGTCGTACTGAAGCTGAGATGATAGAGATTATATCAGAATCTGAAGCCAAGGAAATGAGCAGAGTTTCAAGGCATGAATATAAAACTGCAGAGATTATAGATAGCACTGATATTGACGAGCAACCGCTAACTGAAGAACAGTTGGAAGAAGCTGCAATCAAACGCAGCCATACTATCAATGTCGCCCTTGTTGGAAATCCAAACTGTGGTAAGACATCGCTTTTTAATTTTGCTTCAGGAGCCCACGAGCGTGTAGGCAACTACTCTGGCGTAACAGTTGATGCGAAGGTTGGCCACACAGAATATGAAGGTTATGAGTTTAATCTTGTCGACCTTCCTGGCACTTATAGCCTTTCTGCTTACTCACCAGAAGAACTCTATGTGCGCAAGCAGATCATCGAAAAGACGCCTGATGTTATTATAAACGTCATTGATGCAAGTAATCTTGAACGTAACCTTTATCTCACAACGCAACTCATTGATATGCACCTTCGTATGGTGTGTGCGTTAAATATGTTTGACGAGACCCAGAAGCGTGGTGATAATGTTGATTACAACAAACTTTCCGAGCTTTTTGGTGTTCCCATGGTTCCTACTGTATTTAAGGATGGAAGCGGAGTTAATGAAATGTTTCACCAGATAATAGAGTTATATGAAAGTAATGAGGATGACAAGCCACATTTCCGCCATATACATATCAATCACGGACACGAAATTGAAAACGGAATAAGCCACATACAGGAATATCTAAAGAAAGATGAAGCCCTACGCCAGCGATATTCCACACGCTACTTAGCAATAAAACTCCTTGAGAATGACGCTGAAGCTGAAAAGAAAATAAGGGCTTTGCCAACAGCAGATGCAATATTGAAGGCACGTGATGCAGCTGCTCAGAGGGTACTGGATGAAACTGGAGACGACAGCGAAACCGCAGTGATGGACGCAAAGTATGGTTTTATCCATGGCGCACTTCAAGAAGCAGAATACGAGACTGGAAAGAAAAAAGATACTTATCAGATGACTCATTACCTTGATAATATCATCACAAATAAATATCTTGGATTCCCTATCTTTATTCTTATGCTGTTTATCATGTTTACTGCGACATTCATAATAGGTCAATATCCAATGGACGCTATTGAGGCTACAGTATCATGGTTGGGTGATTTAATAGCTAACAACATTCCAGATGGACCCGTTAAGGCGATGCTTGTAGACGGAATTATAGGAGGTGTTGGAGCCGTAATCGTATTTTTACCACAGATTCTTATCCTCTATTTCTTCATCAGTTTCATGGAAGATTCAGGATATATGGCACGTGCGGCATTCATCATGGACAAAATAATGCACAAGATGGGACTTCACGGTAAGTCGTTCATTCCGCTTATAATGGGATTTGGATGTAATGTACCAGCCGTAATGGCAACAAGAACCATTGAGAGCAAGCGTTCACGCCTCATAACAATGCTTATCATTCCGATGATGAGCTGTTCAGCCCGCCTCCCTATCTACGTAATGATAACCGGAACATTCTTTGCACTGAAATATCGCTCTCTCATTATGTTGTCATTATATGTAATTGGCATCTTAATGGCAGTTGTGATCAGTCGTATTTTTAGTTCTTTCATTGTCAAGGGCGAAGATACTCCGTTTGTAATGGAGCTTCCACCCTATCGTTTCCCTACATGGAAGGCTATAGGCAGACACACTTGGGAAAAGGGAAAACAGTATCTTAAGAAGATGGGTGGTATCATTCTCGTTGCAAGCATTATTGTATGGGCATTGGGATATTTCCCTCACGACGAACATCTGTCAAAACAGCAGCAACAGGAACAGAGTTATATCGGAAAGATTGGAAAGACTATAGAACCAGTTTTCAGACCTATGGGCTTTGACTGGAAACTTGATGTCGGACTTATTGCAGGCGTTGGCGCAAAAGAGATAGTAGCAAGTACTCTCGGTGTACTTTACAGTAATGACGAGAGCGTAGCTGAAAATCCAGATTCTGGCAGTAAATATGCAACCCTACATCGCCAGATGACATCAGACATAGCAAGAGTACATAATATAAAATATGAAGACGCCCAACCAGTGGCAACACTCACAGCTTATTGCTTCTTATTGTTTGTATTACTCTATTTCCCATGTATAGCCACAATAGCAGCTATAAAGGGAGAAACAGGAAGTTGGAAGTGGGCTTTATTTGCAGCAGGCTACACCACAGTCCTAGCATGGACGGTAAGTACGGTTGTATATCAAATTGGAATGGTTTTAATATAGAAACAAATGCGAAGCGTTAAGTTATCCATATTATCATTATTAATGCTGGCAGTGCCTTTTAAAGCTCTGTCACAGCGCAATGAGATATTAGATGATAACATTGCCTCATTAAAGGTTATGAATGGTAACGACTGGCAAAGTCTGTTACCCATTATCACCCTCAACAGCAGTGATGTAGTAAACATCGGTTTCGACAACTTCAACCAAGAGTATCATAGATATACATATAAGATAGAGCATTGCGAATCAGACTGGTCTGTTTCCAATCAACTGTTTACAAGTGATTATGTCACGGGATTTTCAGAAGGAATACCTATTGAAGACATTTCTCAGTCGGTAAACACAACTGTTGAATACAGCCATTACGCATTTGCGATACCCAACAGCAGATGCAGTATAAAGCTAAGTGGCAACTACAAGATCACTGTTATGGATGAAGACGATAACAACCGAGCTATCCTTGTTGCCTGTTTTATGGTTGTCGAACCGCTTATGAATGTTGGTATGGCATATAGAACCAATACCGATATTGACATAAACAGCACGCATCAGCAGGTTGATATGACCGTATCATATAACAATGTGACCGTTTCCAATCCCGACACACAGATAAAGACCATTGTTATGCAAAATGGCCGTTGGGACAATGCTCGCACCAATGCCCGACCAGACAATATCATGCCTAATGGAATGCAATGGAAACACTGCAAGGAGTATATTTTTGATGCAGGAAACGAATATCGAAAGTTTGAAATTCTTGATGTCTCTCATCCAACGATGGGTATTGAAACAACAGATTGGGACGGAAATCACTATAATGCATATATCTGGCGTGATGAACCAAGGCTAAACTATATATATGATGAGGATGCAAACGGTGCATATTGCATAAGAAATAGCGACAACAATGAGAACGATCGCCTTTCAGAATATGTGATAACCCATTTCACATTGAAGACCCCTCCTACTGATCATGACATATATATTGACGGCGGATTTACAAACAACAGCTTTCTGCCAAAATACAAAATGACCTACAATCCGTCTACAGGATATTATGAAGACTCTGTATTATTGAAACAAGGGTATTATTCATATAAATATATCATGCTCGACAGCAATGGAAAAGCCAATGATCTGCAATCAGAAGGCAGCTTCTTCCAAACGGAGAACAGCTATCAGTCGTTGGTGTATTATCGAGGAAACGGAGAACGAACCGACAGACTAGTTGGTTATGCAAATCTCAAGAATAATAAATGAACAAAAAAGGACCAAACCCATTTTCATGGATTCAGTCCTTTCATTATTATCGTCGGAAAATATTATTTAAAGAATCTCTTGTATAGACCAGCGAAACCTGCTGCATGACGAGCCTCGTCCTTAGCCATTTCGTGAATTGTGTCGTGAAGAGTATCGTTACCTTCAGCCTTTGCAAGCTTAGCGAATTCAAACTTTTCAGCACATGCGCCCTTCTCAGCAGAGATACGAGCTTCAAGGTTAGCCTTTGTGTCAGCCAAAACCTCACCTAGAAGTTCAGCGTAGCGGCTTGCGTGATTAGCCTCTTCATAAGCATAGTGTTCAAAAGCTCTTGCTATTTCAGGGTAACCCTCACGATCAGCCTGTCGAGCCATTGCTAGATACATTCCAACTTCACTACATTCTCCAGCAAATGTTTCTTTGCAATGCTGAATAAGTTCCTTAGATACGCCTTCTTTGTAAGCTGCGCCTAGGTAATGAACAGTTGCGAAAGTCAAGTCATCGTCAGCAACGTCTAGTTCTTTAAACTTGCTCTTGTCAGCTTTACAGATTGGACACTTTTCAGGAGCTTCAGTACCTTCATAGATATAACCACATACGGTGCAAATAAATTTCTTTTTCATAATCGTTTTGTTATTTAGTTGATTACTAATTGTTATTTTTTTTCTATTGCAAAGATAGGATAAAAACATTCAACCTACAAAAATAACCCTATAGAATTTATGAATGCCAAAATAAGATTTATCTATTCTTTGCCAAATCTGTCGTGTTATTAGCGCATTTACAGTCGATAGAGAATCCTTATCAAACATTTCTATATGATAGAGAAAACAGACAACGACTCCATAAACTTTTTTGATTTATGCTAATATTAAAGTGATAGCGAGAATTGAGAAACACTCCAATACAAAAAAAGGATTGAATTCACATGATGTAAATCCAATCCTTCCAGCTATTGCAAAATTGAAATCTTATTTAAAGAATCGCTTATATAAACCAGCGAAACCTGCCGCATGACGAGCTTCGTCTTTAGCCATTTCATGAATTGTGTCATGAAGAGTATCGTTACCTTCAGCCTTTGCCATCTTTGCAAATTCAAACTTCTCAGCGCATGCACCCTTCTCAGCAGAGATACGAGCCTCTAGGTTAGCCTTTGTATCAGCCAAAACCTCACCTAGAAGTTCAGCATAGCGACTTGCGTGATTAGCCTCTTCGTAAGCATAGTGTTCAAAAGCTCTTGCAATTTCTGGATAGCCTTCACGATCTGCCTGTCGGGCCATCGCTAGATACATACCCACTTCACTGCACTCACCAGCGAATGTTTCTTTACAATGCTGAATCAATTCCTTTGATACACCTTCCTTATAAGCTGCACCTAGATAATGGACTGTAGCGAAAGTTAAATCACCGTCAACAGATTCCATTTCTTTAAACTTGCTCTTATCAGCTTTACAAATTGGACATTGGTCTGGAGCTTCTGTGCCTTCATAGATATATCCACATACAGTACAAATAAATTTCTTTTTCATAATCGTTTTTGTATTAAGTCTATTATTATTTTTTGTATTGCAAAGATAGATTTAATATTTTCAAACGACAAAAATAACCCCATAGAATTTATGAATACAGAAATAAGAATTATCTATTTGTCTTTAAATTTGTATTGTCATTATCTCATTGAGGTCTGATATGTAGTTGCCACTTCGGTGCTCACTTTTTGAATGCCACGCCTCTTTATCAGCGCCTTCCACGGCTAGCCTAATGCTTTTAATTCCATAGCGGTGATTAAGTTTGTCTATTGTATTCATCAGTTTAAATCTTTGTGGGCGATTTTTTATATTATCAAATAGATTTTGCTCAACAGCTGTATTTTTCCTTATATCACTTAATACGACTCCAGCTTTCTTATAACAGATACCTTTTATATATATGTCATCAATAATCTGCAGGGCGGCTTTTGTTATCTCGATTGTGTCAGAAGTCGGAACAGGCAAAGTTACTGTAAGTGAATTACTATACGGCCGCAAGTCTTCACGAAATCTACTACTCATGATAAACACCGTTACTACACTGGCTACAGAATGTTGACCACGAAGTTTGTTTGCGCTGCTTGCAGCGAAATTCGCCACTGCTGCTCTTAATGAACTAATGTCGGTCACTTTTTCACCAAAGCTCCTACTCGTACATATTGATTGCTTACCTGCTATCTCTGATGTGTCTATACACGAAATCCCATTAAGTTCCTTCCACGTCTGCACCATAGGAAGACTAAACCTGCTTTTAATCCACGCCTCTTTCTTGTCAGCCAGCTCTAATGGAGTGTGCACTCCATAGTATTCCAGTTTAGGTAATGTTCGCCTTCCTATTCCCCATACGTCAGAAAGTTCCATCATTGAAAGTGCTTTACGTCGTTTATCGTCTGTGTCTATCATGCATACAGAATTATATCCTTTATAATTCTTCGCAAACTTACTGCCCATCTTTGCCAAAGTCCTTGATTGAGCAATCCCTACCGATACAGGTATATCAGTATATAGTTTCACTTTCTTGACAACCATTCTCATATAATCCTCCAGATCATATAGTTTATCGTAACCGTCAAGAAAGCAGAAGCTCTCGTCAATACTATAATTCTCTACATGGTTAACAAACGAGCGAAGAATATTTGTAACTCTTCTGGACATCGCAGCATACAGATACATATTTGTTGAAAAAATAGCAACGTTGTTATACTTCACAATATCGCGTACCTTATATATAGGATCACCACGATGCAGCCCTATCGCCTTAGCCTCTGGAGTCAATGCGATGATACAGCCATCATTAGATGACAACACGCATACCGGCTTACCATTCAATCCGGCATGAAAAGCCTTCTCCACAGAACAGAAGAATGAATTACAGTCAACCAGTGCTATCATATATTTAATATTTAGGTTTACTTATGATATAAGTAACAACGCCCCACACGCTGAACGAATCATTTTCGTTCAACTTTATATTTGGATATTCAGGATTAGCAGGAACTAACCATTTCTTCCCAGCAATTTCCTTGACACGCTTCACAGTATATTCCCCATTCAGTTCACATACCGCAATCTGTTTTTCAGTTGGTTGTCTGTTGCTCTTGTCAACAATCAGAATATCACCGTCATGAACTCCTGCTTCGATCATCGAATTTCCCTGCACTCTAATCAAGTAAGAAGAATCAGGATTCGGACAAAGCATTTTCAGCAGTTCAATATCCTGTGCCATTTCATCATTATTCAAAGGAATAGGAAAACCAGCCACAATCTTAACATCAAAGAAAGGCACATTAACAGGCTTCACCCTATTGGCAGGTATCATCTCACCTAGCTTATGAATCTTCGTTTCTTCAACGGATGTTTTTCGAGCCTGCAAAATACAGTCACGTATAAACTCGGTTTTATTGTCGTGTGCATCAATAAAATCGGCGACATCTCTATCTGCCCGAAACGCATACAATTTGTTATCGCCTTTCGGTCTACCGGCTCCTTCACGTCTGCCCCCACGCTTTTCCTTCTTTTCTTCGTTCATCGTTCAAATAATTAACGCTACAAAGATACAAAGATATTTTGAATTCTGTTATACAGTTTTCAAAAAACATAGAAACAAAAGAGCTTTAGCCTACTTAGTTTATTCTCACACGCTTCACCAGAACCCTTTTACCTTTTACAATCTTATATGTACTTTTATATACCCCATTAACAACTAAGAAAGGTTTTTTAGTCATGGGTTCCGGCGTTGGATAACTTTTATCAAGAGGCTTATGCGCCTTTCTATCATATATTTCTCCATCAACGATCTCATATTTTGGATTATGAGCATCTATATGAATTTTGACGTTTGGGCAATTTCTCGTGATAGACACTCCTATCTGTGTGGCTGATGCCGGAATATACAAGTTTTCAAGACGAGAACATCTTTCAAATACAGAAACACCAATAGTATCAATTGTAGCGGGAAGTTGCACGTTCGTGAGATATGAGCAACCTATAAAACTATAGCTCAATATATTTGAGACCCCTTCTGGAATTTTGATATCAAGCAGCTGCGAGCAAAGAGCAAAAGCATCCAACCTGATTTTCTTAACCGTAGGCGGTATGTCTACCTGATTGATACCATAACCAAACTTAAAAGCATATCTGCCTATCGTCTCCAACTTTTCTGGCAGTTTAATGTAAGTGAGCCCCACACAGTAGGTTAATGCACTATCAGGCAGATAAGTCATATCCGTGGCACTGAGATCAAGTGTTCTAAGGTGACTAGACTGTTCTTTATCATACATTGCTATTGTTCTTAGCCAACGTATATCGTCATCATTAATGGAGCCCACGATAGAAAGATGTCGTATCTGCCTCCAAGGCCTATTCTGCATAATAGCCTGGAGTGTCCCAGCCTGTTTTACATTGATAGTATCGATATGAGGCACATAAGTGGAGTCACCTATATCTATAATAGCTGCATTATTTTGAGAATATTCATAGAGACAGTCCAAGGGATAGTAACCGTCATGATGTCCATTCCAACCAAGGTTCACATGTACTAGGTTACCTTTCAAACCATCCAGAATAAATATATGCTCGTTCTTTTCCGACTTACCAGAAATGATAACGGGTTTACCATGTCGGAGTTCATTCGTAATCAGACTATTCCACTCCAGTTTTCCCTCTTCGCCAAGATACTCATTACGCTTCACTATGTTCATATAAGGGCTGCAATGAAACAACTTCTTCATGGCATTCATAGCCTGCATAGTAAATGTATTACTATTATCCTTACCGTATCGTGTAAAAGCAGAGATACCACAATCCCGAATAAGTTGCGGCACCGAATTACTTTTGATACCAAGATAATTTAATACCTGAGCCATTGCAACAGGTCCACATCCAGCGAGTGTACGATTACCAGTACTGTCTAAAGGGCACAGAGAATTATAAGGATTACCTTGTCCCCAGTTTGTCTGTATCATTGGAGCCACGTCCTGAGCATGTATATGGATGGTTGCAAGCAGTAAAGCGATAATAAGGCAAATATGTTTATTCATTGTCATTTAGGAATATAGTGGTTATCTTTATAAGTATTGCAAAGGTACAAAAACATTCTAAGCTAGGCAAATTTAGTGCTAAATATTGACATAATAGATGTTTGATAAAAGCCTTTAATCCCAATGTCATGAATAATATTGGGTATTATATTATTTGAATAGTAATGATTCATTTTTTAAGTTAGAAATACCGTACTGTATAAAATAATATCAATAAAAACATATTATTTAGCATATTTTTAAAGATTTATCATATTAGTTCCTAATTATAAAATATAATTTATGTATCTTTGTAGTAAAATAGAAACTATTAAAAGTTTCTACATAAAAATAAGACAAGCATAAAACAGTCTAAAGTGCTAGGACAAAATAAACTGTACTAAAAATAATCTGATGACTGTATAAAAATATAGAATAGGAACTCTCTCACATTTATATGATCTTTTGTAGATTTTATGCTATCGAGAGAAAGGATTCTATTTACATATAAAGCAAAATTGATCATCTATGCAGAATAAAGAAATAAATATAGAGTCTATAAATCAAGCATTGTCAGATTGGAATGGAATTATTGAATCGTATATTACCTCAGTATTTAAGATGATTGAATCTGATATCTTTATTCAAATTAAAACTGAATATAAATTACAAAAGTCTGATAAATCAGAATTGGGATTTAATGTATTTAAGCTAATATCAGACTTCTATTATCGTGAAAATTTTCACCGTGATATTATTTATGATTTTCTCAATCCACAAGGAAGTCATAAAGAAGGTAATAAATATCTAATGCTATTTTTGGATATGCTTAACATTAACTATTCTTTCTTCCAGAATGCAATAGTTGAGAAAGAGTATTTAATTGAAAATGGTAGAAGAATTGATACTCTAATAACCGATAATACCACTATGAAGGCTATCATTATTGAAAACAAAATGAATAATGCCAGTGATATGGATCGCCAATTGCCAGATTATTATAACTATGTTCGTAACTTAGGATATGAAATAATGAGTATTGTTTATATCCCATTATCAAATAACAAAGTTCCTGATAGGACTAATTGGAAAGAATGCGAAAGAATTTCTATAAAAGAATGTCTCAATATTATTCCAGCTTTTTCAAATAACAAAAAAAGAAATCTTTGTAATAATTGGCTTAAAAGCTGTATTAACAGTAGTGATAATATTGACTGCATATCAGGTCTAAGACAATATGTAAAATTGATTAAATATTTAAACATCAATAATATGGATAATATAATATTAGAAAAATTCTATAAGAATATTAAGATTGGAGAGAATTTAGATACAGCAATATCTATTCGTAATATGCTGAATGAATTACCAACTTTTCTTGCTGCTAGAGTTCAAGACAGGTACATGTCCAATTATTCTCCATTTGTAAAAATATGGAGATACAAAGATTCAGATACTGTTTTCGAAGGATTTACTTTGAATGGAGATAACCAATATTATAAATTGGATGTATGGTGCAATGAAAACGGATATGATTTGTATTTCTGGAATCCTCAAAATGATCAAGAAGATATAAAATCAGTATTTCGAAATTTTGAATCACTAATAGACTTTTATCCAAAAGACAATATATTAAATAAGGTATACCTTCATTTAAGTCTTTATGAGGAAGAGAAGCTATATAATATCATTGACATATTACTGAAGGAATTATCCACAAAAAAATCCGAACAATAAAATCATAGTTGATGTATTATCTACATATATCAGCTATTATAAACCGAGTGATACTTAAGAAAACTTTAGATGCAAACTCACGCATGAAAGATCATTTTACCGATATAATGGTCAGAGTAGAATGAACAACTAAGTTAGCCACACTAAACGTAGCTAATGCAGAGGAAGTATTTCAGATATTGCTGTCCGATAAAACTTTTTGAGTAATAACAATAAAAGTTTTATCGGACAGCAATAAGAAAAATAAGGATTCACCTAGGTTTTCGTCGATATATCCTATATGAGGAATTTCAGATTATTTACGTATTACTTTTTTAAAGATACCAAGAATTCTGTATTCGTCATTCATGTTTAAACAGAAGGACTTGAAGTCTTTATTGAGAGGTATCAGTTCTATGTATTTGTATTTACAACCATCTTCGGTTATATGCTCAGCACGATGGTATTTCTTAATAGTGCAAGCCACATCATCATTATCAGTATTATGAATATTATATGATTCAATAAGCAATATATCACCCTCATGGCTGCCACCAACATTAGATGAAAACGCACAATAATCACCATCGTTAATCATTGGCATCATGCTAGTCCCCATCGCTTTCACAACAAACATTGTATTATCAATATGACTAATGTCATTAGAGACATTAATCCATTGGACATCGTTGAAAGGTATCTCTATTTCATCAAGACCATGACATGCTGCTTTGATAGAAGGATAATAAGGTAGATGTGTAACGAAACGCTGCCCAGCATCAGCTATATCTATTATGCGAGCTTTAATTGGATCATCTAACAGGGAAATATCATCATCTTCATTGACAGGGTTCATGTCCACATCAAATGTGATTTTATGAAGACTAACGTGCTCTTTTGCGCATTCGTTCAGGCATATTTCCACTAACTTCTTTACGCTCGTAGTCCTACGTATAATAGTAGCTGGGGATAAGAATCTATAGTAAGTGCAAACATTTATATTCTTTTGCTTTGCAGCAGAAAAAATCTGATAATATAACGGTGAGCGCAATATTATTCTTGCCATTATGGAGTTTCGTTGCTCCTCTGACAATTCATTATAAACTTTACCTATACATGTAAGGAACCATGTATTATATAGGTCATAAACTAAACCAACTTGCTTTGCCGTTTTAAGCTGATTCTCACCAAACTTTCTTAATGCCCCTACTTTGCGTTCAACTCCATCATTAAGTAATATCTCGGCTACTTCAATAAAAGATACTCCTTTATCATCACACGAATTGAGGGCTTCACACATACGAGTTGTACAAGCCTCAAAAGAACTACATTGGGTAATATCTGAAGCATCTAATCTCTTCATACATAAATGTGTGTTTACATAAAATAGAAACTCTGAATATGGGACACTTATTATAGTACAAATATATGCCATAACATCATCCTTAGGAAAGATATAATTTCTTTCCAACATCTTCTCGTTGATCTCTTTCTCAAACATATAAGAGAAAAAGTCCTTAATTATATTGCTATTTTCCACCAAATGTTTTTTCTAATTTCTTATATATTTTACGAAGAGTATATTTTAGCTGCTCATTTTGGGCAATCTCTTGTTCTATGTCAGCATCGACAATCATGTCCCGAAAGCTCTGAGCTTTCTTATATAAAGAGTCCGTTTTTCCAGTGCTATCAACTCTTTCGCTAGCATTTTCAAGGCTACACTTACCTTCTTTATAATCAACAATCGCTTTTTTAGCAACTTTTCCATCTGTTGTTAATATAGTACCAATTTTTCGAAAATCTTGTGCATTCTCTATTTTACTTTCTTTTATCTGCTTTTTCAGAAAATTTGTTAGATCTAAATCGGGAATCGTTTTCTCGCGTTTTTTTATTTTATTCTCAATTTTTGATAGTTCAAGGTAATGACTCCATTTGTAAGCACTAAGATCGTTATTTTCTACCATGGTTGTATATACAGAAAGGAACTTCTTTACCTCTGAACTTTTCAAACCTAACTCTTCAGCTATAGCATCTATAGGCTTTTTAGATTCTTGTTTCCGCCTATAAAGATAGCCAGCTTGTTCAAATGGATTCCAATCCTTTCGGCCAATAATATGATATTGTCCCAATAAAATAAAAATAGCATTATCGTCCGTGTCGTCAGGTAATACATACGCCCTAATAAGACCCCATTTTATAGGATCTTTAGCAGCTAAGATGCGATACGCAGCAAGACGAGAATTGCCTTCAACTACTACATTCCTACGAACAAAAACAGGATCTGATAATCCTGTTTTCTCAATAGATTGTTTTAATTTTTTTACATGTTCTTGGCGAATCATATAATTTTGGATCTCAGGCTGGTCAGGAGCCCCATCTTTTGTCATGTTAAGCACACTATAAACACGAGGATTTTTGGGATCAAACAATAGGTCATCTTGCTTTAATTCAACTTCCTGAACTTCAATTTCTTTTCCGGTTCCTAATGGTATCTTTTTCATATTCTATTATTTTTTAATCAATTTTTAATATTCCCTTTACTATATCCGCAAAGCTATAATCTGCGATCGAATTATATTCACTTATACCTATATCACCTTGCGCAAGATGTGCAGCATTCTGTTTTGCTTTAAGTAGCATATCTATCCATCTATCAATGCTATTATCAATCATAAGGTTGTAAATGTAGCATTCCTTCTTCTGAGATATACGATGAATTCTATCTTGAGCTTGAAGATAATCATCCAAGTTAAATCCTCTTTCATAGAATATCGCATTATTTGCAACGGTAAGCGTTAATCCTTCCTTGGCTGATTGTGGTGTTGCAAAGAGAATTTGTGCATCTCCATTCTTAAATGCTTCAATAGATTTATTTCTATCTGCTACACTCATTTTACCAGTAATCTTAACAGCATTATACTTCTTATATTTCGCGCATAGTGAGTCAATATTCCCTGTAAAAATAGACCATACTATAGCTTTTTCACTCTTTTGAAGGATATCATTTAATAATTCATCAAGAGCAGTTTCTTTGGCTGACAATCCGAGATACTTATCATCAATCAGTTTAGGATTGGAAGCAACTTGAACTAATCGCAATAATCGTTTAATAGTGGTACTTGATTCATCAAGCACCATAGTGTCTCCATGCGTCAATTCTATTTCCATGTCATTACGTATCTGTTCATACATTTCTTCTTGTAATTTTTCAAAAGGAACAACAACATTTACATATACCTTTGATGGTAAACTTACGATGCTGCTATTCTTAGTCTCCCTAACCGAGAAATCCTTAATCTTTTTAAAGATAGATGCAACAGACTCTTCAAATATTTTTTGTTTTGTTTTCGATAAAGAAAGATCATTTGAGAGATCAGTATTCTTTTTAAATTCTTCAAAGTTGGTACCTAGTGATTTTCCCTGATCAAGAAAATAAATTTGTGCCCATATATCATAAGGACGGTTTGCAACAGGCGTACCAGTCATGATATTTTTAATTTTAAATAAGGGAGCCAACTCAAAGAAGTCTTGTGTCAGCTTTGATTCAGGATTTTTAATTTTAGTAGATTCATCAATAACTATAGCAACATTACGTGATTCTAGAAATAGCTTTAATCTGTCCTTTTCTCCTGATATTGTTTCAAAATTCGTAATTATAACTTTAGCAGGACTATTTAAAATATAAAAGTTACTGCCTTTATTGCTATCCATTATTTTAGGTCTTAAATGAGTATGAACGCCAAACTCATTATACCAATTTTGTACTAATGTCTTTTTTGTTACAATTAGAACAGTATCTATATCTTTATACTGAAGCCAATAAAGAAGCAAGTCTATGGCAATTTTTGTTTTACCAAGACCTTGTTCATGAAATATAGCAGAATAGGATTTATCCTTAAGCTCTAAGAATGCTTCATGCTGATACGGAAAAGCATCATATTGAGCACTATAGTTATAATATGAACTTGAAATTATCTTCCTCATATCGTTACTTCTCTATCAAAATCATCAATAATATGAATTGTAATATCCTTTATGTTATTTGACCTTTTGTATCGTATAAAATAATTCTTCAATGACGGAAATGAATACATAGATGAACATAGAATTAAATGTTTTTCTCGAGATTGTAATCTGAGATAATCAATGTAAGCATTTATTTGCTTTTTAGTATGATTATTAGAAATATCGCCTTCTGTCTTTGCTTCACCTATTATAGAAAGTTCACGTGTAGTATAGCTCACATCTGGAACAGCTAAGCCAACAACTTGTGATGGTCTATATTCACTATCAGGAGAGTCTACATTTAATAAACACATATCAATGTGAGGGAATGATTTCTCTATATAAGAAACTATCATCTTTACATAATTCATATGTATTCTAGATTCAGGCATTTTTTATAGAATCTATGTCAGACAAAGTATCATTCAAAACCTCTGATAGAGATTCCATCATATTATACTTAGACTCATAAGCTGCAGTATCCGCATTTGCCAAGCCTTTTATTTCCTTAAACTCTATCTTCTCAAATCTCTTGATAAGCTCTTGGCATAAAGCCTCATATGAAACAGTAGACAAGTTAATTTTGGAATCTACTTCATTTACAGCCAAAACTTTTTCTGCCTCAGATAAGTTTTTCTTAAGAAATACCGCCTTTGCATCTTTATCTTTTAATACTCGAGGAATGATACGCACTTTTTGAGCCACATCTACATTGCCTTCGGCAACCCATTTTGCAAAGTCATTATCATTAAAATCATTTATTGCTACAGCTTGTTTAATGCTGCTTTTATTGTATTCTACAAACTTTGAATATTCTCTGGGATCAGGATCATAAGCATGCTTATTTACGTATGGCAAATATGATTCTTGCATAATATTATATGCTTCAATCGAATTCTGTATGCTACTAGTATTACCACCACACATAGATATGATAGTATTCATAGGAATATGTTCAACCTCGCTTAATTGGTGAAGGTATTTTGCTTTTGAATATGGATCCCAATCTCTCGGTCCGACAAGATGAGATTGAAGTCTTATTTTATGCTTTTCATTTTGTGTTAGCCTATCGTAAACCAATGCTACAATTTTATCCCATGGGCCTTCAGGGTCGCTTTTATGAAAATCCTTATATATCTGTAAACGGGTATTACCTTCAATTACAATATATCTGCCATCAGGCTCTTTATTTACTACTATTGGATGAATTATCCCTTTACTAACCTTTATAGACTCTTTTAAGGCTCTATACGTAGTTGAAGATTCCCCACAACCTGATAGAGCCAATGCTATTTGTTTTGCAGTTATCACGCCATCATAAATCTCTAGAAATTGTTTAATTCTAGGATTTTCCTTGTCTAATTCTATAGAATCAATTGGTAGTACTAGTAACTCTGAATTTTCCATATATTATTATTATTTAGTTATTTCTTTCCCATAATGACGGTTCTATCATTTCTCTGAATGATAGGTTAAAAAAGCTAAGAAACAAGTCCTTATGTTCTTTATGCTGCTCTAGAAAATCATGAACGGTTTGAAGGGTTCTACAAATCTTCTTGTCACTGTAGTAACCATTTTTAAAATCATCCAAGAACTCCTCGTATGTTTTCAATCTATCATGCTTGATACCCAATCTATGCTCCTCCCAGTAAGTCTGATTTTTATAGCAATATTGCCAGAAAGATAGATTACGGTAGAAGCCAGGTTGATTGCACCATCTTGCAATCTGGATATAAATATTTGGCATTGGTGAACTTTTATAGTCTTCATGCCTCATAATATATCCCAAGCATCCATAATTCATTAGAATCTTGATACGCATAAAAATTCTCGCAATGTCTTGCTGGAATGATTTATCATCATTTAAAGTTTGTTTGAATCCACAGAAGAGATAAAACTTTGTTTCCCTTTTGGGACAGTGAAACTTCCATATTTTCAAAGCCCTAACAATTAGCTTTCTATCAAACCAATTATCGAATGCAAAAATAAAATCACCATGGTAATTAGAACTAGCTAACATCTTTGCCATCTCTTCCCCATGCTTGCTTTGAGCAAGAATACGTTCGTCAAGACCTTGGCGAAATTGAAAAGGACGACCAGTATTTATAAGTGCTAGCAGCAATTCCTTCCAATATCGAGAAGCTAGAAAGTTATCATCCCATAAATATATATATGGTCTTTTTAGTTTCCCCGTATTCTCATCCTTCTCGTTATCAAGAAAATCATCTAGTTTAGAATAGGGCAAAGTGATATGCTCCATCTTATTCACACAAAAAGGACAACGGCGAAAACAGCCTCTTGTTAGGAAGCCTATAGAATATTTTTTATAGTCTTTATAGTAATTCTTAGATTTTCTGGTCATCTCCATCACTCCAACAAAATCATCATACAAATGATAATCTGGCATTTGTGTACGCATATTGATTCCGTTATGAGGCAAGGACTGTAAATACTTATCTTTTTCCAAATTTTCCATATCCGCTGCTCTCTTTTCTATAAAACCGTCCTCTACAGAAAGATTAGCATAACTTCCCGTCCCACCCATAACCACTCGTTTTTTCAACTTTTTGTCGCACATAAGATAAGACAAAAGCGCTGGTGGATTGTCACGTGTAAATGTAAATACACATGATACGTATATATAGTCAAATGATTGTAGTTTTTCAAAATTACAATCATTAGTCAATAATTCATATGTGCTTTCACATTCAAGCTCCATATCTTCATTATTACGTTTGAATCCATTATCTCGAAAATATCCAGCGATTTTTAGCAATGCTAAATTCGGATGGCGTGTACCATTGCAGAGCAAATCCGCATCTACCAGACCTATTTTATGTATTTTCTTCTTTCTATTTGGCATAATCAAGCAATCTTCTTATATTCCTTTTTTGGAACACAAACTAACAAGTTCTGATTTACCAATATCAGAATATCATTTTCTGTTGACCAATTGACGAGTTCATCTAAACAATTGTAATGAATCTGATTAGTTGTAAGATCTATATTCGTTGTCATAATATTATCTTTTGACTACAAAATTACAAAAAGTTGTTTTGATCACATAAAAAATATGTATATTTTTTAAAAATATGCTAAATAATCAAGAAAGTGGCAGTAAGATTCCCATCTCACTCAATACAAATATCAATAATGCACGACCTTATAGTTTACTTATTATCTTCTCAATATTGCCAATCATATAGAATGGGATATTTACAAGACGGAAAGACTTCTTACCTATAGCTGTTTGAACATCATCAACAGAATATGGACCAGACCAAACTCTGATTCCAATATCAATTGGTGATTGGTCTATAAACGAATGAATAGAACGCAAGTGGGAATTGCGACCGCTCTTCACCTCTATTGGAAAAAGATGTGAATCAAATGTTAGCACAAAATCGACTTCAGCAGAGGAATTTCCCTTTAACCAAAACTGACGACGTTGACTCACTTTATCGCTCAGAGTAAGAAGTTCCTGAGCTACGACCTGCTCTGCCAAATGTCCACGCCATACATCAAGTATGTCATTAGCACCTATCAGCTCACGCCTAACTCCAGCCTGATAGTTTGTAAGACCTGTATCAAGCATGATTACTTTAGGCTGACGTTTCTCTTCACCCAATGCAGGTATAGTTACTGATGTTGTAGGGTAAACAAGCTCTAAGAGCATAGCTTTCTGAAGTAATCTGAAAGCTTCACCAACCTCACGAGCCTTATAAGCTGAGTCGGCAAATCCTCCCAGCGTTACAGCCTGACCAGCTTTAGTCCAAGATGTACTGATTAGAAAGCGAACGACTTCTGCCAGTTTACCACTTTGAACATATTTCTCTACATCGTCTTTATATCCTTGTAACAAACTCTCATAGATATCATCAAGAGCTAACACATCACGCGTATTAGCATATTCCTGTACCGCTTCAGGCATTCCTCCAACAATGGTGTATTGGTTGAATAGTGACATTAGTTCATAATGCACAGCTACACTTTGTTCTGGATGATCTATGAAATATCTAAGATTATTCTTGCCTAAAGCTGTGAGAAATTCATAGAACGAACATGGGCGCAGGGCCATATAATCAACTCGACCTACAGGAAAAGACACCTTCACGTCTACCACATTCTCAAGAAGAGAACCAGCCGATATGACATGAATATCCGGACGCTTCTCCTTGAAATAACGAAGAAGTGATATAGTTTGAGGTGAACTCTGTATCTCATCTATGAAAAGCAAAGTGCTACCTTCTTTCTTTCTCATACCTAGACGAGCAAAGAGAGAATCAATAAGGTCATCGAGCGGAATATTTCGTTCGAAAAGCACCCTATCACCATCTACATCAAGGTTAAAATAAAGATAATTGTCGAATTCCTTACCGAATGCATCAATTACGGTAGTTTTACCTACCTGACGTGCACCACGCAATACCAAAGGTTTGCGATTACTTTTTTCCTTCCATTGACGTAAATGCGTCATTATTTGTCTTTCAAACATAAGCGATATATCTTAAGATTCATGCTAAAACAATTTTGCAAACGAGCACAAAACGAACCTGTTTGGATTTTGTCGAGTGCTGCTAAATCTTATGCAAAGATAATCAATTGTTTCAAAACATAGGATACATTTAACCATATTTGTTTCAAAACATAGGATACAAACACTGTTTTTTGTTCCAAAATGGAGGATACATCAATAATTACCTGCTTCAAAATGAACTTAGGGAGTGTCCCCACGCTTTTATTTTTTTTAGCTACGTAGCTACGTCATCGCTTGAATCGCCTTTAAACAAAGCAATCAGCGATGAAGAAGTATGTATTTAAGCTACGACAAGCTACGTTCTAGCTACGTCATAAATTGCGTTATTACGATGAAACGCAAAATAAGAGGTAATATTAAAGTGATTTTATATAAACATTTAGCTCTGCTATTTTTATTTTACCTATAAGAATAACTGTATAAAATACTCTTATGCATTGTGCAATTCTTGATGTTTTTTAAGTTGCTTATTAAGCAGGGTACAAATATCCTTGGGTTTCATCGTCATATTAGATGCATTGAGACTACCTACCGCACCAATCTTATAAAGATTGAACTTAATAAGTAGCCGTTTTACAACATTTGATTTATTGACAATTTTACGATAACCTGAAGGTTTATATATGATGGCTATCAACTTGTTACTATTCATGCTACGAATTTGAAAGACATCAACATCTTCAAACATTACATCTTTATAAACATTCCTCAATGGAACATGCATTTTTACTCTATCATCGCAAATTTCCAATGCTGGTATTTGGCGAATACGAGAGTTGATGCAATAAATAAACATGAGTAATCCAACTAGAACCAAAATAGTACCAAAAACGCCCATAATCAAATCTGTAAAACTTGACCATTGCTCAGCATTGGCCACAATTACTCCATAAAATCCCATGAGCGCACAAAAAAGTGCAATCATAATCATTTTCCAACTATAATAAATTTTATAAGTTTTATTTTCCATTCGAATTTAAATATATACTTAGCTTAAGTGTTTTTGTTTTAACCTATATGAATTACACCATAGAGCAACGCTGATTAATATTTTAATCCAAAATATTACAGTATGGTAATCATAATCACTAAAAAAGCATGCTTGTAGAAGTAATACTATACCTAAACTAGCAAACCTTCTAGAAAGATAATTCGAGTTATTAATTACAGTCATGTGTCTTTTCGTATTAATTTGTTCTAACAATCATCAAACTGGTTTTACTGTGTATCCTTGATTACGAAGCATCTTGATGATAGAATACTCTCCCATCATGTGCCTACAACCAAATGCAAATAAACAAGAATGGTTGGTCATGTTTTTTTCGATAATTGGAACCCATTTTTTATTTCTGTCACGTAGTAATATTTCTTTTTCCTCTTTAGATTCTTGAATTGGTGATTTATCAAAATAACTTTCCATTTTATAATAATCATTTTCTAAATATAAATTAGTTAATTCTTGTAGAGGGTGATCAGGCATTAAATTTAATGCATGTATACATTCATAAAGAACTATAACTTGTTTCTTTAAAGAGAGTGTATCTAGACCATTGCCGACATTCATAGATAAATGAAGAAGAGACAACTGGACTATATCATCATCTAAAGCTATAATTTTAGCTTTAGTTTTGATAACTTCGTCATATAAAACCTTATCTACCATTTGTATGCCAGCTCTTTGCTTTACAAATTCCGATAAAGCTATTCGTGAAACCCAATAACTTGGTTTCTTTTTCCAATATTCTGTATCAAACATCTTATCGGCTAAGTATTTATCAATTTCTCGAAATTCGGCTAGGCTGTCACAAAGACGCTTATAATAAACTCCACGTGGCATCAAATACTTAGGATCTGGATTTCTTATCCATTTATAAAACAACATATCTGCTGCTTTGTTATGCTTTGGCTTTGGTTCCATCGTTGATTCAAAACCAATAACGTCCGCTTTTTGAAAAACATCTGCAAGTCCTTTAAATTTAAAAATCTCTTCTTTTGTAAAGTTATAACCATCTCCGTGACATGTTCCAAACAAGTAGGATTTCTTCGTTAATCCGTTACCACTTATTTCCCAAAGAAAACCAGTCTTATTGGACAACGTATCTGTATTAGTGTTCAAGTTAGTTTGAGCAAATAAGTTGTTTGATATCATTACTAAAATGATTATAAAACACTTTCTAAAAAACATATTCATAATTTTAGGTATATAAGAATTAAATTTTATCTACAATATTAGCATTAATAATCGGTTGTGATTATAACTTTCAAGTACTATGCACATGCTGAGTTAAAGGAAGTATAGCGGTAAACTTTGTAAGTATGTTCATGGTCTTGTTAAAGTCATTCTAAATTGAGGGCAATATAATTACCCAGATACAACTAAAGGTTGTGGGAGAAATATTTTTCTCCAAAACATTGAGCAAACTAAATAGTTCAAAGACTTTTCCACTACCCTGAGAGAAGTGATAATCATCATATTGTCTTTCAAGTTCATCATAAGTTGTTTCTTCAGGTTTACTTTTTCAGCAGTTAATTCGTTAACTAATAATACATTAGCAATATCTATGATAGTAAAGAATTTACTATTAAAGTATTATGAAATACAAAGGTAATATATATTTTTTAATAAACCCATTAAATTAAATGTTTTTTATCTACAAAAATACGTGACTAGAATCACGCTAAATATAGCGACTGTGTAATGACTAGTAATAACGTTTGATCGTAGGAATGGAAACTTTATATCGTAGAAACGGAAACGTTTGATCGATGAAACGTAAACTTTATATCGTAGAAACGAAAACGTTTGATCGATGTAACGCAAACTTTATGTCGTAGAAACGAAAACGTTTGATCGTAGAAACGCATTTCGTAAATATAAAATGCAGATTCATGATTTGAAAATCTGAAATTATCCAACACGAAACCTTACTTTTTATTAAGTTAATGTTATGAATTATAGCTTATATATATCCCTAAATATCAAATTCTCCACATAGGTTTTTCGAAAACGCAAGCGTCTAAGTGACTTTTTACTGATTATCAGTAAGTTATAGTACTTTTTCGTATTATTGTAGTGGCAACGATATGTCACATATAATAAATCAGCTATAAATAAAATCATAATTTGCATTACATCGTAGAAACGCAAGTTTTGCCGACTCTTGCATGTAACTAGTCATTATCAGGAACGGCTTGTAATTAACTGATAGTCAGCGAGTCGACACTTAGACACTAAAAAAGACGAAAAACCCGTAGTGCGCGTGCGTGCGTACATTATATATAATTGATACTACATTTTTATGTTCATACATCTTGTTTGTTACAAAATCACCTCTTGTTTTACTTCAAACAGTCATTACTATATAGAAACACTCTTCAATGACGTAGCTAGAACGTTGTCTATCGTAGCTAAATGGTCTGCTTAACTTCTACAATTCTCTTTGTTTAAAGGCTATTGAAGCTATAACGTAGCTTACGTAGCTAAAAATTAAATAGCATAAGGGAAGGCTTTGATAACTTAGGGAGGAGACTACATAAATACCAAACCTAATTTTATTTTGTATTGTCTTCGACTTGTATACTTTAACTACGTTGAAGGTAAGGCTGCACTCGGGAGAGCCCAAATTAAAACCAGTTTTAATTTGGACTTTCCACTCGTTTGCACTACCTTTAAATAAGGTAGGCTACGCCGAAACAAATTTCGACGAACCGAAATATAACCAAATTTATTTGAGGTATATTGAGGTGAGGATGAAATTCACATGATGTAATAAAAATAAAAAAGCATTTTTATTTTGTATTGTCTTCGACTTGCATACTTTAACTACGTTGAAAGTAGGCTGCACTCGGGAAAATTAAAATTAAAACAAGTTTTAATTTTGCTTTTCCGCTCGTTTGCACTACCTTTGTCACAAAAAGAGGAATATGAAATATAAAATGATTGTACTCGACTTGGACGGTACTTTGACTAACGAGAAAAAGAAGATTACTCCGAAGACAAAGGAAGCTCTGATGCGTGCACAAGAAAACGGAATCAAAGTTGTTTTGGCTTCAGGAAGACCTACGTATGGCATTACTGCCCTAGCAGATGAACTGAACCTGAAAGAATATGGTGGTTACATATTGGCTTTCAATGGTGGAAAGATTATTAGCTGCAAAGATATGAATGTGGTCTTTGAACAAATCCTTGACGAGAACCTTGTTCCAAAGCTATACGAAGCTGCTACAAATAACAATATGCCTATTCTTACATATCAAGGAGAAAGCATCGCTACTAGCAAAAAAGATGATCAATATGTTGCTTACGAGGCTTTTATAAACCAAATGCCTGTTATACAATATGATGACTTTCTTGGACAGGTTGTTTACCCGATTAACAAATGCCTTATCGTGGGAGAACCTACCCTACTTCACGAACTGGAATTAAAACTGGCAAAGGAAGTTGAAGGTAAGATGAATATATATCGTTCGGCTACCTGCTTCCTTGAATGTGTGCCTCTAGGAATAGATAAAGCTAAATCACTCGATAGGCTTATCAAAACGCTTGATATCAATAAAGAAGAGATTATTGCTTGCGGTGACGGATACAACGACCTTAGCATGATTGAATTTGCTGGTCTTGGTGTTGCTATGGCAAATGCAGCTGAAGATATACAAGCCAAGGCAGACTTTATTACTTATTCCAACGAGGAAGATGGTGTGGCACATGTTATTGATAAATTCATATTTGGTGAATAGTGCACTATACAATATATAAAAAGGCGAGTGTAGAACTCGCCTTTTTTAGTTTATTGAATTTGTACAAAACTGTATTTATCTATTTCAACTTTCACACCTTTTGGTATTTTAGGAGTTTGCCATGTACCGTCGAGAACCAATATTTTATAAGTTCGTCCGGGATGTAAAGCATTTATTGCATCCTGTAAAGTGAGATAATTTCCACGACCTTGTGTAGACACAACAGAATCATAATGTCTAATGTAAGGTTTGAGTTCTGGAATAACCTCACCAATTGCATCTACCAATGCTCCGGCAACAACTCTTGCACCATATATATTATAATGTGTATTGTCTTTCCTTCCTTTTGGAATAGCAGCACACTCATCAGGTTTCAACCACATGTGAAGATAACGACTACCCTGTATGCCATATTGTTGCTCAATCCTTGTTGTTATGGCATTGGCATCAACATAAACTACATTTAGTCTACGAGCCACATTAGAGGCCGATAGCCTGTATTTTCCGTGAGTGTCGACAAGTGTATCACTATTTATCTTTTCATCGCCATAGGCAACGCTGCGCAAAGCCTCATCTTCAGTAACCGTGTCGACGACATTATAAAAAGATCTGCGTGCAACAGGACTCATCAATATTGGTGTAGCACCCTTTGCTCTTGTCTCATTAACATATCGTTCCAAGTTTGCATCAAATGTAGTGCCTGGATCTGTATGACGATCAGGTGAAGGCTTTGAATCATTATGTCCGAACTGAATAACAACGTAATCCCCAGGTTTGAGTTCGTCAAGCACCTTCTGCCATCTTCCCTCATCAATGAAACTCTTGCTTGAACGACCGTTAACAGCATGATTGCTCACTGCAACATCTTCAGTGAAGAATCCTTGCAATACCATGCCCCAACCACGTTCAGGGTTGTTTTGGAAATCGCGTTTCTCAGCAGCAGTAGAGTCACCTATGATATATATAACAGGATGATGATTGTCTGCCGATATCATCAGCATAAGAATAGCAAAAAATAATAATAATCTTATGATTCGTTTCATAGTATACAGTTTGTTTAAAAAGTATGGGTAGCGGAAAGAATCCACTACCCATTATTTTATGTAATCAAATTATTTAGTTACAATAGCGATAAGTTCATCAGGAGTAACCATAGTTTGCTCTCCTGTCGCCATGTTCTTGAGAGTCAATTTACCCTCATTGATTTCATTCTCACCAGCAAGCGCAACAAAAGGAATATTCTTCGCATTTGCATAGCCCATCTGCTTCTTCATCTTTGCGCTATCAGGATACATCTCTGTTCTGATACCAGCCTTACGAGCCTTTGTTACAGAAGGCAGACAATAGTCTGTTTCCTTCTCACCAAAGTTAATGAAAAGAAGTTGGGTTGAGTTTACTGCTTCCTTAGGATATAAGTCAAGTTCATTCAAGACATCATATATTCTGTCTGCGCCGAAAGAAATACCCACACCGCTAAGTCCCGGCATACCGAATATACCAGTAAGGTTGTCATATCGTCCACCACCAGTGATACTTCCCATAGGAGTATCAAGAGCTTTAACCTCGAATATGGCACCAGTGTAGTAATTCAAACCACGGGCAAGAGTAAGATCCAACTCAATTTCATTATCAAGACCAGTCTTCTCTAATGCATCAAGAATAAAACGAGTTTCCTCAACACCTTTGACTCCGACCTCTGAATCTGCAAGAATCTTAGCTATAACATCAAGCTTCTCACTATTAGAGCCACTCAAAGAAATTATAGGCTGCAACTTCTCAATAGCCTCATCTGAAATACCATCCTCTTTAAGTTCGGCATTTACACTCTCAAGTCCAATCTTATCCAACTTGTCTATGGCTACAGTGATATCAACTATCTTGTCAGCCTCACCGATGATTTCTGCTATACCTGTAAGAATCTTGCGGTTGTTGATCTTTATCTGAACTCTTACGCCGAATTTAGTAAATACAGTATCTACAATCTGCATCAATTCAACCTCATTAAGAAGAGAATCTGAACCTACAACATCAGCATCACACTGATAGAATTCACGATATCTGCCCTTCTGAGGACGATCAGCACGCCATACTGGCTGAATCTGATAACGCTTGAAAGGTAGTTGCAATTCTTCACGATGCATAACCACATAACGTGCGAAAGGAACTGTCAAGTCGTAGCGCAATCCCTTTTCACAAAGTTTTGCTGCCAGATGAAGTGAATTTTTCTCGCGCAATTCATCATCTGATACCTTATTCATGAAGTCACCTGAATTAAGCACCTTGAAAAGCAACTTATCACCCTCTTCTCCATATTTTCCCATAAGAGTCTGGAGAGTTTCCATTGCTGGTGTTTCTATCTGCTGAAAACCATAAAGGGCGTAAACGTCCTTTATGGTATTAAAAATATAATTTCTCTTAGCCATTTCCATAGGCCCGAAGTCACGGGTTCCCTTTGGAATGGAAGGTTTCTGTGCCATATAATATTTATTTATAATACAATTGTCTGATCTCTGTCAGGACCTATTGAAACTACCTTAATAGGAGTTTCGAGGAACTCTGCAAGGAACTTGATATAATTAGCGAATGCTTCTGGGAATTGCTTCTTATCAGTAAACTTAGTCATATCTGTCTTCCAACCTGGAAGTTCCTTGTATACAGGTGTTACATCATCAATCTCGTATGGTAATTCTTCTGTTACTGTACCGTCAGGCAACTTGTAACCAACGCATGCCTTGATCGTATCGAAAGTATCAAGAACATCGCTCTTCATAAGAATAAGCTTTGTTACACCATTGATCATGATTGAATAGCGTAGCTGAATCAAGTCAACCCAACCACAACGACGCTCACGACCCGTAACAGCACCATACTCATGACCAAGGTCACGGATAGTCTTGCCTGTCTCGTCGAAAAGTTCTGTTGGGAATGGTCCTGCACCAACACGTGTGCAATAAGCCTTCATGATACCATAAACATCGCCGATTCTATTAGGGCCTATACCAAGACCGATGCAAGCACCTGCACAAATAGTATTTGATGATGTTACAAAAGGATAAGAACCAAAGTCAACATCAAGCATTGTGCCCTGAGCACCTTCGCAAAGGATGTTCTTGCCAGAACGCAATATATTGTTGATTTCATGCTCTGAATCTACGAATTGGAACTGACGCATATACTCAATGCCCTGCATCCACTTCTTCTCAACTTCCTCAAATCCTTCAAAATCGTCCCATCCAAGAGCCTTAAGCATTTGCATGTGACGCTCTTTATGAGCTGCATATTTCTCTTCGAAGTTGTCAAGAACATCACCTACACGGAGTCCGTTACGACTTACCTTATCGGTATATGTAGGACCAATGCCCTTACCGGTTGTGCCAACCTTATCCTTACCCTTGGCTGCCTCGTAAGCGCGATCAAGAATACGATGTGTAGGCATGATTAGATGAGCCTTCTTAGAAATGTGCAGACGATCTTTCAAAGGATGACCGCTCTTTTCCAAGTCTACGGCTTCATCCATAAACAAATCAGGAGCCAAGACTACACCGTTACCGATGATATTCACTTTACCACCCTGGAAGATTCCAGAAGGGATAGAACGGAGAACATATTTCTCTCCTTCGAATTCAAGTGTATGACCAGCATTAGGACCACCCTGAAAACGTGCTACTACATCATAGTTTGGCGTTAAGACGTCAACTACCTTACCTTTACCTTCATCGCCCCACTGGAGACCGAGCAGGACATCAACTTTTCCTGTTGTGTTCATTTTATTTGTAGATTATTGCTTTTTAGACTTTTCCGACTTTCGACTTTTGAGTCTTGCAAGCTTTGATTGACATTTACTGCACACACCGTTAACATAGAGCATGAAACTGTCTTTATGAAATCGTCCATATTTAGTTTCGTCTATTGCCTGTTTAATTTCGGGTGAAATGATCTCTGTTACCTTTCCGCATACGTTGCATACCAAATGTATGTGTCCGCTGTCTATGTATGAAGCTTCATACTTTATACCTTCAGGAAGATGATGTCTAACGACGAGCCTTAGTTTTAAAAACAGCTTTAGCGTATTGTACAAGGTGGCTCTGCTAACTCTGAAGTTCTTTTTTAATAATTGTTCACTGAGACTTTCAATGGAAAAGCGTCCTTTCATAGCAAACACAGCGTCAAGAACAGCATATCGTTCTGGAGTCTTGCGGTGCTTGTTTGTTTCTAGATATTTATCTAGAATTTCATGAACTGCTTGTATTACCTCTTTTTCCATTAAAACACTTTAGTAACTTAAAGACGCACAAAATTACGAATTTTAAATCAAAATGAAGAATATAACAACACTTTTTTGAATTTAAATTTCTACAATGCCCTTTAACGTGACACGTGCTGCTTTTTCAAATGCATCTCCCAATTCCACAAATCTCATTACACTGTTGAGTGCAGTATGCTTCAAACCAGTATTTTCTGCTCGCAGAGCAACAGAAACCTGATCAAGATATTCATCCATTCCTCTGTCATTTGGTTCCTGACCATTCATGAAAAGACGTGAAAGAATACTGTAACCACATATCTGATAAACATTGTTGTCTGACGCAATCCATTTATAGGCTACAGCTGGCGCATAAGGTGTATATTGCAACAGATTAAACGCCAACATCTCTGCTAGTTCCTGATTGTCGGTCTGCTCCATCCATAAATCAGCCAAGTCGGCTTCAAACTTCTCAACTGGCATTATCATCGTAGCAAGGATCTTACATTCTCTGATATTTTCCTTAAACAGAGCTATTGCCAGATCATAATCTTTGCCATACTCTGCTGCCATGTCACGCAATGTTGTGAAAGGAACGCCCCAATTTATCTTGTAGTTAAGTCCTTTCTCACGCATTGACTGCGATGCAGGTCCATTCATTACAAGTCTGAAACTCTGCTTTATATTCTTTAATTTATCGTTTGTTTCCATATTAATTGAGTTCATTTATTAATATTCCCCAGAATACCTGAGCATCTGGTGTGAATAGGTCTCTGTGTAATCTAAGACAATATCCTTTATATTTCCATCAGTATCATATTGTGGCTTCATCCAAGGATTAATAAATCCTTTGTATGGAGCAATATTCAGTGACGCATATCTATCCAGCACTTCACGATGCAGATCAGGATTGAGCTTAATACCATATTTCTCCACAAGACTCTTTGCTGCATCGAAATCGCCTTCACTCTTTATTCTCTGAATCTCATGAAGTTCCTGAGCAAAGATATTTCGCAAAGCTTCATAGTCTTTGACTTCAACATAATGCTTACCGTCACGCTCCACAATGCTAACAACGCTATTATCTTTATCCATATCAAGTGCCCAGTTTGCTATCAGCGCACGATTTCTCATGTGAGCCTCTTCGATATCAGAACCTAGACTAATACGTACCGACTGAGTAAGCAGACCATTCTGCATATAAGTATAGTACTGGCTCTTATAAGCCTCTTTATTTGGTACGAGTCCAAGCTCAACCAATTTATCATCAGCGATATAATAAAGTCCGAACAAGTCTGCCCTAGCCTCTTCTATCGTATTTCCATAAGCCTTTAGTGCGTCTGGATCTGTACCTTGACGCAATCTTCCGCTACCATGTCCAAGACATTCATGAAGATCAGTATGTAAGTCATCACATATATCACCATATTTCTCAATCAAATCGTTTGTAGCCTTATCTATAACAAACTCAGACATGAAACCATTTCCATGAGCAGCCTTACTGTAAGCCTCTGTAAGATTACAGATAGTGATACTTTTTGATCCATGTTCTGCCCTAATCCAATCAGCATTAGGAAGATTGATGCCTATAGCCGAAGCTGGATATTCATCACCGCCAAGCATAGCTGCACAAATAACGTTTGCAGTAACGCCTTTCACCTTAGGTTTACGGAATTCTGGTGCTACAGGAGAATGATCCTCAAACCACTGAGCATTATCGCTAATGGTCTTAGTGCGCTTTGTTGCCTCTATATTTTTATATTCAACAATACCTTCCCAAGAGCCCTTCAAACCGAGCGGATCGCCATACACCTCAATGAAACCATTGATAAAATCGACCATGCCTTCCTGCTCCTTCAACCATTCAATAGAATATTCATCGAATATTCTTAAATCTCCTGTTTTATAATATTTTATGAGCGTTGATATAACCTTTTTCTGCTGATCGTTCTCTACATATTCAGAAGCCTTGCCAAGCCAATGAATTATATTGCATATCTTGTCACCATACAAAGAATCAGCTTTGCAAACTAATTCTTTAATCTCTCCATTCTGCTTCACTAGCTTTGTGTTAAGTCCATAAGATACAGGATGCTTATCATCTGAATCCTTCAACTTAGCATAAAACTGTTCAACTTCGTTTTGATTAACTCCCTCATAATAATTGCAAGCAGATGTTTCTATCAAATCAGCACCATCTGCCTGATTAACTCTTTTAGACATGAAATCTGCATCAAAGATAGCTGGCAGAATATCTTTAAGAAGAGAATCTCTGTCTTCGTCTGAATTTATGCCTAACTGTGAATCAGAAAGAGTATTAAAGGCATTAACAAAAAAGTCACGAGTAAACTCAGGAACGAATTTATTACATCCATAATGATGATGAATTCCACTTGAAAACCATACACGCTTCAAATACACCACAAGAGACTTGAACTCTTCATCATCTCTGTTGCCAGCATAGTTGATATATATAGACTCAAGAACTTTTCTAATTTTCAAGTTGTATTTTCCGAATTGCTGGAATGTTATATCACGTCCGGCAAGAGTAGCTTTGGAAAGATAGTATATATATATTTTTTGTTTTAATGATAAATCTTCAAATCCTGAAAGTTTATATCTCAACATTTGCAAATCTGCAAATCTTTCATCATTATAATTCATTTTATCAACCACCTAATTTAATTGTAATCGTTATTAACTCAAAAGAGTCCGCAGGAAAAGTTATTAACCCTTACCTGCGGACTCATTGTTTTATTATCTTCTTCGCATTAATCTTCTACTGAAGACTTTGCTCTGTTTTTAGAACCTGGCTTACGTCCACGTTTTTTAGGCTCTTCCAACAAAGTTGGATGCTGTTTCAGATGGAGCAGCTTGTAGTCTCTTGGAGTACATCCATTCAACTTAAAAAAAGATGCATAGAAAGACTGTCTGTTTGAAAAGCCGACCATATCTGAAATATCTTCCATATTCAAATCCTTAAATCTTCTATCAACGAGCAATGTCATAGCTTCTTCTATTCTATACTTATTGACAAAAGACGTGTAGTTCATGTGAAATCTCACATTCACAACAGCAGAGATGTAGCGAGTGTTTGTTCCCAACTCCTCAGCCAGTTTCTTGGCAGAGTAATCTTTATCCTTGTATTTCTTCTGAATTAGAATAATTTCAAGAATTTTCTCTTTAAACTCATCCATGAGTCCGGGGCTAACAAGGGTGCGATACGCAGCCTCTTTCTCCTTTTTCTCGGTAATGTTATATTTTGCCATAATTATTTAGATTAATTACCTCCTTTACATGTTGCAAATTTAAATATAAATAATTAATAAATCAAGTTTTAGTGCAACTTTTTTACAAAAAAAGCATTATCTTTGTTGAAATTTTAACTTTTATGGGTATTAAGGACATCTTAAAGAAGTATTTCGGGTATGATTTTTTTAGACCAAATCAACAAGAAATAATAAATAATATCATTTCAGGTAAGGACACTGTTGTATTGATGCCTACCGGAGGTGGTAAAAGTCTATGCTATCAAGTTCCGGCACTTGCGATGAAAGGTACCGCCATAGTAGTTTCACCACTCATAAGTTTGATGCATGACCAAGTGGAAGCTCTCAAGGCGAACGGTATTCCTGCAGAAGCTTTAAACAGCGGAAATGACGAAAGTGAAGACGTGATTATTAGGCGAAGATGCATAAGTGGTGATCTTAAACTAATTTATGTTTCACCCGAACGCCTTATATCAGAGATACCTTATTTATTTGCGAACATAGAAATAAGTCTGTTTGCAATTGATGAGGCTCATTGCATAAGCCAGTGGGGACATGACTTCAGACCGGAATATAACCAACTTGGAATATTGCATGAGAAATTTCCAAATGTACCAGTTATGGCACTCACCGCTACTGCCGACAAGATAACCAGACTTGACATAGTTAAACAACTAAACTTAAGAGTTTCAGAGAAAGATATTTTCATCAGTAGTTTTGACAGACCGAACCTATCTCTTGATGTAAAGAGAAACTTTAACAAAAGACAGAAAAATAACTATATAGAGTCTTTTATAACAGGTCATTCAAACCAAGCAGGAATCATATACTGCATGGCAAGAAAGACGACAGAAAGTCTTGCAACAGACTTACAAAAGATGGGTATTGAAGCGCAGCCTTACCATGCAGGGCTGAGCAATGATGAGCGAAACAGAATACAGAATCTATTTAAAATGGATCAGCTTCAAGTTATCTGTGCAACCGTTGCTTTTGGTATGGGTATTGATAAAAGTAACGTGAGATGGGTGATACATTATAACCTACCAAAATCCATTGAGAGTTTTTATCAGGAAATTGGTCGTGCAGGAAGAGATGGAGCACCAGCAGAAACAATTCTATTCTACAGCATGGCAGACATAATAACTCTTAGAAAGTTTGCCCACGATAGCGGTCAGCAGCGCATAAACGAGGAAAAGCTAACCCGTATGCAGGAATATGCCGAAAGCCAGGTTTGCCGGCGCAGAATTCTACTTAACTACTTCGGAGAACCAGCCGATCACGATTGTAATAATTGTGATGTTTGCAGTCATCCACCGAAGAAGTTTGACGGCACCACTACCATTCAAAAAGCACTTAGTGCAATAGTGAGAACCGACGAACAGATACACGTAGGTACAATCGTTGAGATTTTAAGAGGGATGAACACAACAAGTGTATTACGTAATAGTTACAATACGATTAAGACTTACGGTGTGGGGAAAGACTTGAGTGTTTCTACATGGCAGGATTTTCTTTTGCAGATGCTTCAAATGGGATTCATCGAGATTGCTTATAACGACCATAACAAAGTGAAAACCACTACTTTAGGAAAAGATATCTTGTATGGGCGCGAAAAGGCTTCACTGATTATACCTCAACAAGAAACTACAAAATCACAAAATACAAAATCAACTGCTAAACGCAATAAGATTCCAGAATTGCACGTTTCTTTAATAAACAAAGCCTACACTGTTGAGCCAGAAGATATTCAGCTATATGAGGCTTTGAAGAAAGTGAGAAAAACGCTTGCCGACTCACAAGGCTTCCCAGCTTATATTGTCATGTCTGACAAGGTGTTACATGCAATAGCAACAATAAGGCCTAAGAATATAGAAGAATTCGGCAACATACCTGGTATCGGTGAATACAAGAAAATTAAATACGGAAAAGTCTTTATAGACAAAATCAATAACAAAAAATAAAATATGAAAAAAATTCTTACACTGCTTTTTATCGTTATTTTTACAATACCAGCGTTGGCTCGTAAAAATTTCTATACAATTATTGTATCTTTGGATGGATGCAGATGGGATTATCCTGAATTCTATGACACTCCGTTTATAAACTACATGGCTGAGAATGGCGTAAAATCGGGTCTTATACCATCATATCCATCAAAGACTTTCCCTAATCATTATACATTGGCAACTGGACTATATCCTGATCATCATGGAATTATTGCCAATTCTTTTGTAAATAGAAAAGACGGAGAAGTTTTCTCTTTGAGTAACCCTAAAACAAAGACTGACAGCAAATACTATAAAGGTGAACCTGTATGGATTACTGCAAAAAAGCAAGGTAAAAAAGTATATACATATCATTGGCCAGGCTCTGATGTGAAACTTAAAGATGGATATCCAGACGTGTTTTTCAACTACGACACCAACCATCTTTCTGTATCTGAAAGGATTACTCTTGCATCACAAGCTATCAACAGCAAACAAGCACCAGACCTAATTATGGTTTACTTTGAGGAGCCAGACCATAGCGGACACAATTTCGGACCACAGGATCCAAATACAAAGAATGCACTGCGTAATATGGATGGGATGCTTCAAGACCTTTGGGACAATGTCCAAAACGGTCCACGCAAAGACAGCGTAAACCTTATTGTAGTATCTGATCACGGAATGACTCTTGTAACTCCTGAGAGAAAAATTGAATGCCGAAAATATCTAAAGCCATATTGGTTTGAGCGCATCGAAGGAAACCTGCCAGCACAGATATACTGCAAAAAACAATATATTGATTCTGTGTATAATGCATTAAAAGATATTCCTCATCAGCGAGTTTGGCGCAGAAATGAGATACCAGCCTATCTGCACTATGACAGCAACAATAATATTGGCGACGTTGTTGTATCACCTGATGAAGGCTGGCTTATATACGACCAAAAGGTTACAACGGGAGGTATGCACGGGTATGATCCAGAATATAGTGACATGCATGCATTATTCCGTGCAATGGGACCAGATTTTAAGAAAACAGAGATTCCACATTTCCGCAATGTTGACGTATATGATTTGTTATGTCATCTACTAAATATATCTCCAGCAAAGAATGATGGAAACCTTGAAGATATAAAAACTATATTGAAAAATTAGGAACTAATGAATTACGTAAACCTTTACGCATGTTTTTTATGTAAATAGAGACCATCGTAAAGGTTTATTTGTTATCTTTGCATCACAATTCAAAATGAGTAAAATAGAAACAAAATAAATAGGAAACTAATCATGAAAGAATTAAAAGCTTTGAACAAGCGTACAGCTCCTAAGAGCGTTATGCCTGAGAAAATTATTCAGTTTGGCGAAGGCAACTTTTTGCGTGCATTTGTAGATTGGATTATCTGGAATACTAACCAGAAAACAGACTTCAATGGTAGCGTTGTTGTTGTTCAACCTATCGAAAGAGGTATGGCAGACTGGCTCAACGGACAGGATTGCCTTTATCACGTTAACCTTCAAGGTAAGGAAAACGGACAGCCTGTAAATACTCTCGAGCGCATTGACGTTATCAGCAGAGCACTAAACCCTTACACTCAGAATCAGGCTTTCATGGCTCTTGCTGAGCAGCCAGAAATTCGCTTTGTTATCTCAAACACCACAGAGGCTGGTATTGCTTATGATGACACATGCAAATTCACAGACGCTCCTGCATCAAGCTATCCTGGTAAATTGGTTCAATTGCTATATCATCGTTATAAGACTTTTAATGGCGATCCTACAAAGGGATTGATTTTAATGCCTTGTGAACTTATATTCCTTAACGGTCATCACTTGAAGGAATGTATTGAAAAGTATATTGAACTTTGGAAAGAAGATCTTGGTGCTGATTACGCTGACTTCAAGGTTTGGTTTGAAAAATATAACTATGTTTGCGCAACTCTTGTAGACCGTATCGTTCCTGGATTCCCACGCGATACCATCAATGAGATACAGCAGAAGATATCTTACAAGGATAATCTCGTTGTTAAGGCAGAAAGCTTCCACTTGTGGGTAATCGAGAAAGCAGAGAATATGACCGTAGAACAGTTAAAGAATGAATTCCCAGCTGACAAAGCCGGACTTCACGTTCTTATCACTGATGACGAAAAGCCATATCATGCTCGTAAGGTTACATTGCTTAATGGTCCTCACACTGTATTGTCTCCTGTTACATTCCTAAGCGGAGTTAACATTGTACGTGACGCATGTGAGCATCCTGTATTGGGCAAGTATATACATAAGGTTCAGTTTGATGAACTAATGCAGACTCTTGACCTTCCAATGGATGAACTTCAGAAGTTCGCAGGCGATGTACTTGAAAGATTCGAGAATCCATTTGTAGACCATCAGGTAACAAGTATTATGCTTAACTCTTTCCCTAAGTTTGAGACTCGTGATTTACCAGGAGTAAAGATTTACTTGCAGCGCAAGGGTGAACTTCCACAGGGACTTGTATTCGGTCTTGCAGCCATCATTACATATTACAAGGGTGGTAAGCGCGAAGACGGTACACCAATCGTTCCTAATGACGATCAGAAAATAATGGATAAGTTGGCAGAGCTTTGGGCTACAAACGATACTAAGAAGATAGCAGAAGGTGTTCTTGCATTCGATTATGTTTGGCATGAAGACCTGAACAAGACGGTTCCAGGACTTGCAGAACTAGTAAAGAAAGATCTTGACCTAATTCAGGAAAAGGGAATGCTTGAAGCTGTTAAGACAATTCTTTAAAACAGAAATAAAACAATTAGGTGAAAAGATTTTTTCACCTAATTGCTTTTTATAATATAATGGTATAAGCAAAACTTATGGACCAATTCATTATACAATCTTTGAGAGAATACGCAGAACGATACGAAACAGAAACGTTCCTATTTGAAGACCCTTCAATATTCATGCACAAAGTACAAGGTGAAAGCAATCAAGAGATTATAGCCTTTATTGCAGCCGGACTAAGTTATGGTAGAAGAGAATTGTTCTTTCCAAAGATTCAGTATATAATTGATTGTTCACATGGTGATGTTGAAAAATGGATTCTTTCCAACGATTTCTGCAAAGATATTCCCGATAATGACAATTGCTATTATCGCTTATATACAAACAAAATCATAAATACTTTTATCAGACGCATAAAAAGTCTGCTTGAAGAATATGGCTCATTACGTCAGTTTGCCGTAAGCAACACAAAAGATAACGACGCAGTTACACTTATAGAAGCGTTCACAAAATACTTTAATAATAATGAAGTATCACACGTTATTCCTAAAGATACAAAATCAAGCTGCAAGCGATTATGCATGTTCTTGCGCTGGATGGTGAGAACTTCATCTCCTGTTGACTTAGGATTGTGGAGCGACATTGTAGATAAGCGTACGCTAATCATGCCAATGGATGTACACGTTATTCAAGAAGCCGTTAGACTTGGGCTGATGACCGGCAAAAGTGTAAGCATGAAGTTTGCTCAGAAACTTACAAGTCTCATGCTTGATATTTTCCCAGAAGATCCATTGAAAGGCGACTTCGCACTATTCGGATATGGAGTAAACCATTAAATGGCTTACCCCGATATATATTAATAAACTTTTAGAGAATCCCCCACTCTGATTTGATAATCAGGTGTAAGGTCATTTTTCTTGTATAGGCTCTTTAGTTTCATGCCATAGAACTGAGCTATGCTATACATACTTTCTCCTGGTCTAACAATATGCGGACGTCTCTTATATGCCTTATCAGCTTTAGAGCGTTTCTTCTTCAGATAAATAACCTCTCCTTCCTGAAGTATGTCACGCTTATTACGTTCATTGTATCTAGCAATCTTTCTGTATGAGATATCAATCTCATCACCAATACTCTTGAAGGTATCACCCTTGCGTGCCTTTATATAATAATTTTTATTATAGATATAGATAGGATGAAGAATCATGCCACTGCGAGCATTTGACCTTTCTATACCATGCTTTGCCATAAACTTATCATAAGAATTGGCTGTATCATACTGGTATAGCTTATATAGCTCTATTATACCTATGAGTTTTGGGGCATATTGCGGATTTGTTGCATAGCCGCATGCCTTTAGTCCATAAGCCCACCCACGATAATCAGTCCTGTCTAATGAGAACAGACGACTATACCTAACATTATTTTTAAGAAACTTGCTATGATCTTCGTAACTCTGCAAAGCATTGTCATAAGCACGGAAACACTCATTAACAGCATCATCATCAGTATAAACAGAAGCCCCTAACCAATCATGGCATTTAATACCAAAATGATTGTTACCATTTATTGTTAAGGAACTTCTTCCAGCAGAACTCTCAAATACACCCTGCGCCAGAGTTATACTTGCTGGAATATTATACTTTAGCATTTCCTCAATCGCAAGATCTTTATATTGGTTTATATATGACTGATATGCTGAATTCCACTTCATCTGCGCCACACCATTTATGGAATAGATGAAAAGAATAAGCAACAAAACGTTCAATTTCCTCATAATAATATGTATATTCTACAAAATTACGAAATATCATAAAAAATACAAAAAAAAACGGCTGCTTTAATAATTATTAGTAATTTTGCTTTATGTTTGACAAAACAAAATTAATAATCGCTTTTGGGTCTAACTTTGAGCCACAGATAAATATTGCAAAGGCAAAACAACAGCTTTCGTCTGCTTTTGAGACGACTGAATTTTCATCTGAAATATGGACTGATCCTATTAATATAAAGTCTGAAAAATTCATAAACTGTATCGCCATTGCCGAAACATCATTTGATCTAAATACGGTGTTATCCTCTCTTAAGGATATTGAAGATTTATGCGGCAACACTATTGAAAAGCGCAAATGCGGTAAAGTTATTATGGATGTCGACATATTGAAGTATGGTGACACTATCATGCACAATGATGATTGGAAAAGACCATATATAATACAGTTACTTAAAGAACTTAACATTAATATAAAATGAAAAAAAACATATTATTGCTTTTTGCATTTGCTTTTTGTATTCATTCTTATTCGCAGAAATTTGATGAATACTTCAATGACAGTACATTGCGTATAGACTACATGTTCTCTGGAGACGCAAAACAACAGCACATAAGCATTGACAAGCTAAACTGTTCTCCACGCTGGTACGGAAAACGAAATAAACTTTCTGAAATTCCTGTTGAAGGTAACGGACAGATTACCGTACGTGATCATAAATCACATAAAACGATATACAAAAACTCTTTCTCAACTTTATTTCAGGAATGGCTTTCTTACGATGAAGCAAAGACGACAAGTAAGAGTTTTCAAAATGTATTTATCGTGCCGATGCCGAAAGATACTGTTGACATAACTGTTGATTTAAGAAACAATAGACGCGAAATAATGTCAACCTTCACGCATCAGGTAGTTCCTACAGATATATTGATACGAAAAATAGGATTCAAGGAGCGCACAAAATATATAAATATACTACAACCTGAAGATACGTCAAACTGTATTCACATCGCTTATGTAGCTGAAGGTTACAAGGATAGCGAAATGAATACATTTGTAGATGATGTGAATAAAGCTGTTGAATCATTGTTCTATTACGAACCATTTAAAAGTCTGAAGTCAAAATTCAGTATCGTTGCGGTAGAATCTCCTTCTATAGAAAGCGGTACTAGTGAACCTGGTAAAGGAATATGGAAGAAGACTGCACTTAGTAGTCATTTTGATACATTTTACAGTGAAAGGTATCTGACTACACTAAATCTTGAAGACCTGCATGATTGGCTCGCAGGAATTCCTTATGAGCACATTATAGTACTAGTTAACTCTTCACGTTATGGTGGTGGCGGCGTTCTTAATTCATATAATCTTACTACCGCTCATAATCCACGTACCAAACCAGTTGTAGTACATGAATTCGGACATAGCTTTGCAGGACTTGGTGATGAATACGGATATGATTTTGAGCTTATTCCTATGTATCCTAAGGATGTAGAACCGTGGGAACCTAACCTCACTACCCTAGCTAATTTTCATGGTAAATGGGAAGATATGATTTCACATAAAACAATGATTCCTACACCTATAAACGAAAAGACTAAAAAGCAGGTAGGAGTATTTGAAGGTGGTGGATATGCAGTTAAAGGCGTGTATCGTCCCATGTTCGACTGTAGAATGAGAACAAACGAATATCCAGAATTCTGCCCTGTTTGTCGCCGAGCTATTAGCAATATTATTAATTTCTATACAGGAAAATAAATATAAAACAAAAAAGTCTGCCGTAATATCTTTTACGGCAGACTTTTTTATGTTATTTCTTATTAGCGACCATGTTTATGAAATACTCATGAACAAATGTCGATTCATTTAGTTCTGGATGAAAAGACGTAACCAATTGGTTTTTCTCTCTGGCAGCAACAATGTGATTACCAACATTCGACAACACTTCTACATCTTTCCCTACACCTTTTATATATGGTGCACGAATAAAAGTCATCGGAACCTTATTGCCAGCAAACGTATCTTCAGTATAAAAACTTCCAAGCTGTCGACCATACGCATTTCTGCAGACATTAATATCCATTGTCGAAATCCTGTCAAAGCTTTCATTTTCAACCGTCTTAGCTAATAATATAAGACCGGCACATGTTCCAAATACTGGTAGTCCGTTCGCTATATCATTCTTTATCGGCTCAAGAAGCTCTAGTTCATTAAGCAACTTAAACTGTGTAGTGCTTTCGCCTCCGGGAATAATCAGTCCGTCCTTTTCACGTGACCAATCCTTTATATTACGGATTTCAAAGCTATCTACACCTATTTTGTTCAAGATGCGTTCATGCTCTATAAAAGCTCCTTGTAATGCAAGAACACCTATTCTCATTATTTACCGCGTTCTGCCATCAGGAGTTCTATTTCCTGCTCATTTATACCAACCATTGCTTCACCTAAGTCACAGCTTAATTCAGCCAACATCTTTGGATCATTGTAGTTGGTTACAGCCTTTACGATTGCCTCAGCACGCTTTTCAGGGTTGCCACTCTTAAAGATTCCACTTCCTACAAATACTCCTTCTGCACCAAGCTGCATCATTAACGCAGCATCAGCAGGAGTTGCAACACCACCAGCAGCAAAATTCACAACAGGCAGTTTGCCGTTATCATGAACAAACTTAACTAGTTCGTAAGGTACCTGTAATTGCTTTGCAGCCTCAAACAGTTCATCTTCGCTAGTAGCTGTGAGATTACGCATTTCTTTCTGAATCTGACGCATGTGTGTCACAGCCTGAACTACATCACCAGTTCCTGGTTCACCTTTAGTTCTTATCATTGTGGCACCTTCAGAAATACGTCTAAGAGCTTCACCCAAGTTTTTTGCTCCACAAACAAATGGCACCTCAAACTTAGTCTTATCTATATGATATATATTATCTGCAGGTGATAGGACTTCACTCTCATCAATATAATCAATTTCTATTGCTTGAAGAATCTGAGCTTCAGCAACATGTCCTATTCTGCACTTTGCCATTACAGGGATAGAAACTGCTTCCTGAATACCCTTAACCATCATTGGATCACTCATTCTTGACACGCCACCAGCTGCTCTGATATCAGCAGGTATTCTTTCAAGTGCCATCACAGCACATGCACCAGCTGCCTCAGCAATCTTTGCCTGTTCAGGAGTTGTAACATCCATGATAACACCACCCTTTAGCATCTGTGCCAAATTGCGGTTTAATTCTTGTCTCTTTTCATTCATAATCTTTATATATTTTTTCTATAATCGCTAGGTGATTCTCCCTTCAACTTGCGGAAGAACTTTGCAAAATGTGCCTGACTCAAGAATCCAAATTCATAAGCTACTTGCTGTATAGTATCTGTAGAAGTCTTTAACTTGGCACAAATCTTATCAATAAGAAAATCATCAATAATAGTCTTTGGTGATTTATCTGCTATCTTTTTACAGACCTGCGCAAGATATCTACTGCTTACATTCAGGCAATCAGCATAAAATGCGACATCACTGTTTGATGTATAATATTGTTCTATGTAATCCAGAAAATCATTATAAAGTTCACTGCTCCTACCCTTCAAATCACTTGTAATAACCTGTTGCTGATTAACGTAATTTTTTGCTTTAGAGATAGAATCCTCAATAGAAAAACCTTTACTTAAATACAGTGAAACTGCACTTGAGAATGTATTTGCCATACCATGCATACCATTATCATCTAAAAAATACACATTAGCTTCTTTATTGTCACCTATAACAACATTGAAGTCTTTTTGACGTATGATGATAAGCGAACATAAAGGCAAAAGTTTCTGACGAATACTTTCTATTACTTCAGTGGTCATCAATTTTTCACCAAGACTGGAATAAACTATCGGGTCGTATACTACATACTTTGGTCCATATTTAACGATTGCTTCAACAACAGCTTGCAACGTGCTGTTATTCCTTATCATACCAACTTTGATTACATCTAATTTGATATCATTAATAATAGCTTCTATCTGCCCAGAAACTATTGTTCCAGGAACATCATAAAATTGCTGGATACCCAAAGTATTCTGAACCGTTATGGAAGTGATAGCCGAAAGCGCATAACCACCCAGAGCAGATATGGTTTTAATATCAGCCTGAACACCGGAACCTCCAGTGCTGTCACTACCTGTAATGGTCAAAATGGTATATTTCTCCATATTATTATATGATTACATTTGCAAAGTAAACTAAAAATTATGACATAAAAAAATGATGTTCCCTTTTTGACAAAGAAAACATCATTTTGTATAAACTTCTTTACTGCACAACTTTAAAGCGAATTCTAAATGTATGAGTCATCTCATCCCAATTAGTGCCCAAAAGTTCAAACTTTCCTATCTGCGATGTTGACCTTACATGCTTTCCTATACAAGGGCATGCATCATAATCACCAATTCTCGCAATACGAATCATTTCTGATGCATCTTTCGGTAATCTGTCTATCTTAACATCATCAGGAATATTATATCTGTCTACATATTCATATCTGATATCAATGTCTTCATCAATCAGCTTATTCATATTACGTTCTATCTCATGTTCTTCCTGACGTGAAGGTTTATGATCCAGAACATAACTGATCTTGCTCTTTTTGCGTTCAATGTGGGCATTTCTGCTTCTTTCACATCCAAACATGCGAATCATCAACTGGTTAAGCAGATGTTCAGCAGTATGAGCCGGAGGAAATTCATCCTTGTTGTGCTCATTGAATATATAATCATTATTATTCATCTTCGTACTGAATTTATATACTCTGCCACCATAGGCAGGAACTTTTATAGATATCGCTCCATCACGCTTGAAATCTGCCAATATACTTTCGTCTGAATACAAGTCAAACAGCATAAATTTTCTTTCGGGGATTTTGCAAAAATCAAAAGCATGTGAAGGAATTACAACATCCGTGAGCATTTCCTGAGAAGAGAAGTTTGCTACAACAAGAATTACTGTATCACCCTTGCTGCGCAGAAACGCAAACTCACGTCGTGTGTTGAATGTAGGTCTGTTTGGATTAACATACATCAAATCAAAGAAATCTCCTTCGCGTACAGCATCCTCACCATTCGCAATAAGCAGCAAATGCCTATAAGATATAGCCAATTGCTTTTCAGCTGCCGTCATCAATCGGCGATCTGAATATCCACGGCTCAATGTATCTGGTGCCCAGTAATCAAAGATAGATGTTCTTCCGTCTTTTCCACTGAAGCCTTCCTTATCCATACCTTTCTCGCCAAATTCCTGTCCGCTATAAAGCATAAAAGGATTACTACGCATCAGTATGCTCACTATTGCAGCAGGAATAGCCTTATAACCGTCACCAGCATAATAATCACTGGCAATTCTCTGCTCATCATGATTTTCAAGGAAATAAAGCAAATGATCGTGTATATCATCTGTATATTGCCACTCATAAGTAAGAGCAGAAGCAGGACGTTCGTCTCTGACAATAGATTTTAAACAGTCATACATTCCTACCTTGTCGTACAGGTAGTCAAAGCCATTAGCTATATATGTGCGATAAAGATTTGTATCATAAACCTCACCGATAAAAATAACTTTAGGATATTTCTTCTTTACTATATTTATTGAATAATTCCAAAATTCAGTAGGAACCATTTCAGCCATATCGCATCTGAAACCGTCAACGCCTTTTGAAGCCCAGAACAATAGTATGTCTGTCATCTTAATCCAAGTATTTGGAATTGGATTGAAATGGCAACTGCGCCCTCCAGCATCACAATAGTTTATACCATAGTTCAGTTTAATGGTTTCATACCAGTCGTTTACAAAAGGTTTAGATGTAAACTTATCATTTCCAGTAGCTTTGGCAGGATTTTCAACATAGTTAGTGTCTACAGAAATATCACTCAAATCCAATTGACCATCACAATAATAGAAATTATTGTTTGTAGAGAAATTAATCGTTACATCGTCATCTTCTCCAAGATCACGTGTTCCTAAGGGCTTACATATCGATTTATACTCACGTGCAACATGATTAGGGACAAAGTCCATTATTACTTTCATGTCCGCATTGTGCGTTCGCTTAATCAAAGTCTCCCATTCAGACATTCTTTTGTCTACATCCTGAGCTAAATCAGGATCCACATCATAATAGTCTGTTATCGCATAAGGGGAACCTGCCTTTCCTTTTACGATTTCAGGATGCTGAACAGGGATTCCGTATGATGAATAATCAGTCTGTGTAGCATGGCGAATAACACCTGTAAACCAAATATGGTTAAATCCCATATTATGTATTCGCTTTAATATAGACTCTTCAAAATAATTAAACTTCCCACAACCATTTTCGGCAATCGTGCCGAATTCTTTTAGAACTCTATTACGATTGCCGAAAAGTCTGGGAAGTACCTGATATATTGTTATCTTATCCTTCATTATGCAATGCCATGCGCACTAACAGTTTTATCGATGCGTCCAATCATGCCCTGAAGAGCCTTACCTGGACCGCACTCAGTAAAATCAGTAGCACCGGCAGCAATCATAGCCTGTACACTTGAAGTCCATCTTACAGAACTTGTCAACTGTGCAATAAGATTATGCTTTATTTCTTCTGAATCAGAGTAAGACTTGCCATCTACATTCTGATAAACAGGACATTTAGGTGCATTGAATGTTGTTGCTTCGATAGCAGCCTGAAGTTCATCCTTCGCTGGTTGCATAAGTGGTGAGTGGAAAGCTCCACCAACCTTTAGAGGGAGAGCACGCTTTGCACCAGCTTCCTTCAACTTCTCACATGCGATATTTATTGCATCGGTGTTACCAGAAATAACAAGCTGACCTGGGCAGTTATAGTTTGCTGCAACAACAATGTTACCTTCTGTGCTTACCTCGCTGCATATTTCTTCAACCTTTTCGTCTGATAGACCAATAATAGCAGCCATAGTTCCAGGATTTGCCTCGCATGCCTTCTGCATTGCATTGGCACGTGCTGCAACAAGCTTCAAACCATCTTCAAAACTCAATGCACCTGATGCAACAAGAGCTGAAAATTCTCCTAAAGAGTGACCAGCAACCATTTCCGGCTTAAAGTCTTCGCCCATGCATAAAGCAGAGATTACACTGTGCAAGAATACAGCTGGCTGTGTAACATTAGTTTGCTTTAGGTCTTCATCAGTACCCGCAAACATAATATCGGTAATTTTAAAGCCTAGAATTTCATCAGCCTTATCAAAAAGTTCCTTTGCAAGAGAATTATTATCATATAGGTCTTTGCCCATACCTACAAACTGAGATCCCTGACCAGGGAATACAAATGCTTTCATTATTTCTTAGTTTAATTATAATTATATATGTTCTGCAAAATTACAAAAAAAAATGCAAAGCAAGAACTATATAATAAAAAAATGGTCCTTAACAGCCTCTGCAATAAGTAAATTGGCATTAAACACAAAAAATCCCGAAAGCAATATAGCTTTCGGGACTTATATAAATTTGCTTTACAGTGCAATAGTATATTACTATATATTATTCTGCAACAGGAGCTTCCTCTGTCTTAGGAGCCTCTTTAGCAGCTTTCTCATCAACAACAGTTACAGGAACCTTGACTTCAACCTCCTTGTGGAAGTGAATAGTTGCCTCAAACTCACCAACTTTCTTGATGTCGTGCATTGTGATAATCTTACGATCAACCTCAATACCCTTCTTTGCAAGTTCGTCAGCTACAGTTGCAGTAGTTACAGAACCATAAAGAGCACCAGTTGCACTAACCTTAGCTGCAATAACAAGAGCAACATCATTCAATGCTTCGCTCTTCTTTACTGCTTCAGCCTTGATAGCTGCAATCTTGTGTGCCTGCTGCTTCAAATCCTCTGCAAGCATTTTCTTTGCAGAAGTAGAAGCTATAATGGCTTTACCTGTTGGAATAAGGTAGTTACGACCGTAACCACTCTTTACATTTAAAATATCGTTCTTGTATCCAAGACCGATGATATCTTCTTTAAGTATAATCTCCATATTGTCTATTCCTCCTTAAATTATTTCATCAAATCGGTTACATATGGAAGCAAAGCTATCTGGCGAGCACGCTTAACAGCTTGAGCCACACGACGCTGGTACTTCAAAGATGTTCCAGTAAGACGACGAGGAAGGATTTTACCCTGCTCGTTCAAGAATTTTCTCAAGAACTCTGGATCCTTATAGTCGATATACTTGATACCACTCTTCTTAAAACGACAATACTTCTTCTTACGGGTATCGATAGAAGGAGCTGTCAAATAACGGATTTCTGAATTTTTCTGATCTGCCATAATTAAGCCTCCTCTTTTTTACCTAGTTTATTTCTACGCTTCTCAGCATACATTGCTGCATACTTGTCAAGACGTACTGTCATGTGACGGATAACTTTCTCATCACGGCGATAGCCTGTTTCGAGAGTCTCGATAACAGTAGGCTCAGCCTTAAACTCAACTAGACAGTAGAAGCCTGTTGATTTCTTTTGAATGGCATAAGCCATTTTTTTGAGTCCCCAAGCCTCTTCATTCAAGATTTCTGCACCGTTGTCGGTAAGAATCTGCTTGAATTTAGCGACCGCTTCCTTCATCTGTTCATCAGACAAAACGGGAGTCAAAATGAAAACGGTTTCGTATTGATTCATACTAATTAATAATTAAAAAAATAATTGTTATTTAAAACACATTTCTTCTAAGCCTCTAAAGACTTTTTCTCAAAATGCGCTGCAAAAGTACTGTTTTTTTATGATATAAACAAATAAATCAGCACTTTTGTGCCAATATTATCTCAAATATTAGCAAAAAGTTCTGACGCTTGTCGTTATTGGTATAATTTGTTACACCGCAAACCACAAGCGCCAGAGCATATGTTGATATTATTTATGATTTATTCCTCTTCAGGAGTAATCAACTTATATCCTTTTCCATGTATGTTGATAATTTCTATCTGTTCGTCGTCCTTTAGGTGCTTACGCAATTTTGTAATATACACATCCATTGAACGCGCATTGAAATAGTTGTCATCAATCCATATTGTCTTCAGAGCGAAATCTCTCTGTAGTATTTCGTTTGCGTGTGAGCAGAGAAGAGCCAAAAGCTCATTTTCCTTTGTTGTAAGTTTTGTCTGCTTATCACCGATAACCAATAATTGCTTTTGAGTATCAAATGTAAACTTGCCAATATGATAAAGAGTACTTTCCTTATTCTTCTTACCACGTACACGACGCAGAATTGCCTCTATACGGAATACTAATTCTTCCATTGAGAATGGCTTTGTGATATAATCATCAGCTCCAATCTTGAAGCCTTCAAGAATGTCATCCTTAAGAGTTTTGGCTGTAAGGAATATAATTGGAATTTCAGCGTTTGCCTGACGAATTTCTTGTGCAAGTGTAAATCCGTCCTTCTTAGGCATCATGACATCTAGAACACAGATATCAAACTTGTTTTTCAAGAATTCACGATAGCCAACTTCACCGTCAGGACAAAGTGTAGCAGTAAATCCTTTAGCCTGAAGGTACTCACGCAAAAGCATTCCTAAATTCTCATCATCTTCACACAAAAGAATTTTCAGTTTTTCTTCCATAATCTTATATTTTAATGTTAATACTTCATTTATATAAACTACAAATTAATTTTCATCCATAAATGGTAATTTGATCGTGAAAACTGTGCCTTCGCCAAATTCACTGTCTACATGAATTTCACCTTCATGCAAGTCCACCATTTTCTTCACGTATGAAAGACCAAGTCCAAATCCCTTCACGTCATGCACGTTGCCAGTATGAACTCTGAAGAACTTATCGAATACTTTCTTCAAGTTGTCTTTCTTTATTCCAATTCCATTGTCTTTTATTGAGAGGCAAACTCTCTTACCTTCGTTCCATGTTCTGATGTAAACGTTCAAAGGTTGATCTGGTTTACGGTATTTCACAGCGTTGTCCAATAGATTAAAGACAACATTCTGGAAGTGCATTTCGTCTACATATATAGTAGAATCTATTGCTTCAATCTCTGTATATACCTTACCTCCGGTGTGCTCTACACGTAAAGAGAAAGAGTTACCGATACTTTCCACCATTTCATTGATATCTATATCGCGCTTCTTCAACACAGCCTTCTTCCTGTCATACATGCTCATCTGCAATACCTTCTCAACAAGAAATCTCAATCGTTTACTCTCGTCGTTTATCACACCACTAAGATGCATCATCAGCGATTCGGTCTTTGTCACGCTCTTGTCGTTAAGCATCTGCGCTGCAAGAGATATGCTTGCTATAGGTGTCTTTAGTTCATGCGTCATGTTGTTTATAAAGTCATTCTTTATTTCGCTGTAACGCTTTGAACGGAATATCACTACTATTGTGAATATGAATGTCACTAGCAGTACCAATGTAAATATGATACTAGGAATCATAAATCTCACACTAGAGAATATATAACTGTTCATATCCGGGAAATGAATTTTCACAACTCCCATCTTTGTCTGTGGGTCGTTTCTGAACAGTACCTGTGAATATGTATATTCCTCGCCGTCTTCGTTATAGTCCGGACAACGATATACCTCACGTCCATCTTGTGTTGAGACTGTAAAGTGGTAAGGAATATTTATTCCGTTATTCATCAGTTCCGCTTTCAAGTCCTGATCAAGCAGCTTGAAATTGATACGCTCCTTCAGAGGTTTGTCTGAAGCTGAATATAATATTGAATATACAACTTCATCCAACAGAGCCTTTTGATATACATATCTATTCTTAACAATTTCCTGTAGAGATCTTGATGCCTCAGATATTGAGTTCTTATCAGTCTTCAATATCATTGCTTTTGGCATTGAAGATGGCTTTGTTGCTATTGTCTTCAATTCAAATGAAGAATATACTGTTCCGTCTTTTCCTACCGTCGAGTATTGATGACTTTGTTGGAAAGTTCCGTCATTAGGTTTGCCAGAACGTGTACCAACAGAATCCTGACTAAAAGAACGGCGTTCAGTCTCTTTTACATCCTTTTCTAGAAATCTAAGAGTCTCGTTAAGTTCAAGATTGCGTGAAGCTTGATAGAGCGAACGATTGACTGATTCGTCAAACTGTTCTTTCTTCATATCTGCCATTTCCTGAATATAACTCAATTGCAGGAAAAGCAGCCCCATAAATGAGAGCCCCATTATTATGGCTATCGTCCATATCGTCCTTTTCTTCATATCGCAAAGATATACTAAATCTTAAATCGTTAACATTAGAATGTTAAACTTTTGGGTCGTTTTTATCATAATTAACAATATAGCACATTTATAGTTTTATATATAAAACTACAAAAAGGTAGAGAATATACTCTACCTTCTTATTATAAGTAGTATTATTAAACTAATCTTCATTCTCATTGGCAAGCTCAGCCTCATGAGCTGAAATAAGTTCAGCCTGAATGTTACTAGGAACTAGTTCATAACTAGCAAACTTTGTTATAAACGAAGCTCGTCCACCAGTGATTGAACTTAATGAGATACTATAGTTGTTAAGTTCCTTCAATGGAACCTTAGCCAATAGTTTCTGATAACCAGCCTCAGAGTCCATTCCAACGATCATAGCACGTCTACCCTGAAGGTCGCTCATTACTTCGCCCAGAAAATCAGCAGGAACATAAACTTCCAAGTCATAGATTGGTTCAAGTATCTTTGGACCAGCATTCTTGAATGCATCAGAGAAGGCATGGCGTGCCGCAAGCATAAACGATAATTCATTACTGTCTACTGGATGCATCTTTCCATCATATACAATAACTCTCACGTCTCGGGCATAACTACCTGTAAGCGGACCATGCTCCATGCAATCCAGAACACCTTTTAATATGGCTGGCATAAAACGTGCGTCGATAGCACCGCCTACAACAGAGTTAATAAACACCAGCTTTCCACCCCACTCTAGATTTACAACTTCCTTGCCTTTAATGTTCATCTTGAACTCCTGACCATTAAAGTTGTAAGTAGTAGGATCTGGCATGCCGTCTGCATAAGGTTCTATAATCAAGTGAACCTCACCAAACTGTCCTGCGCCACCACTCTGTTTCTTATGTCGGTATTCAGCCTTAGCCTTTTTGGTGATAGTCTCTCTATATGGAATCTTTGGGTCATAAAATTTAACTTGCAGTTTCTCATTATTTTCAAGTCTCCATTTAAGAGTTCTCAAATGGAATTCACCTTGACCATGAACAATAACCTGCCTCAGTTCCTTACTCTGTTCCACAACCCACGTAGGATCTTCTTGACGCATCTTCAGCATTGCAGCCATAAGCTTCTCTATATCCTGAGAGTTTAGAGTCTTTATGGCACGACTATATTTAGAGTTAGGATAATTAATAAAATTAAATTTCCAGTCACATCCCTTACCGTTAAGGGTATTTCCAGTCTTTACATCCTTCAATTTCACAGTACAACCTATGTCTCCAGCATTGAGTTGTTCCACGGCAATTCTGTTAGCGCCAGCTCCGGCATATATCTGTCCTATGCGCTCCTTGCTGCCTCTATCTGAATTTGTAAGATCCTCTCCAGGTTTGATGCTTCCGCTCATCACCTTGAAATAGCTAACCTCACCTATATGAGGCTCCATTCCTGTTTTGAAGAAATACAAACTTGTAGGTCCGTTTGTATCAGGCGAAACCTCTTCACCTCTTGTGTTATGCAGTTTAGGCATTTCATTAACGAAAGGTACCACGTTGCCAAGAAATTCCATTAGCCTTTGTATGCCCATATCCTTACCAGCGCATACACAGAATACTGGGAATATGTTTCTTGTTACAAGTCCTTTACGAATACCTTCCCTCATCTCATCCTCTGAAAGAGTATCTGAGTCGAAGAATTTCTCCATTAAAGTCTCGTCATTCTCAGCAGCAGCCTCCACTAATTCCTTGTGGAGTTCCATAGCTTTATCCATTTCCTCTGCAGGAATATCCTCTATTATAGGTGCACCACCCTCTGGCTTCCAAGAATACTTCTTCATCAGAAGCACATCTATAAGAGCGTTAAAGTTTGGTCCGGTAGTAATAGGATATTGTATCTGTACGCACTTTGAACCATATATCTCCTTCATACTTGAAATAACAGTATCAAAGTCACATTTGTCACTATCAAGCTGATTGACCAAGAAAATAACAGGTTTCTGTAGTTTTTCAGTATATCTGAAATTATTTTGTGTTCCGACTTCCGGACCATATTGCCCGTTAATCAGTATAACCGCTTGGTCAGTAACGTTGAGCGACGTGATAGCGCCTCCCACAAAGTCATCACTTCCTGGGCAATCTATTATATTAAGTTTTTTATTGTTCCACTCAACATGAAAAACGGTTGGGAATACTGAGTAGCCATATTCCAACTCAACCGGGAAATAATCGCTTACGGTGTTTTTGTTTTCTACACTTCCACGACGCTTTATAACACCGGCTTCAAAAAGCATACTTTCGGCAAGAGTTGTCTTGCCGCAACCCGCACTGCCAAGCAATGCAATGTTTTTAATCTCGTTAGTTTGATAAACTCTCATATCAAAAAGATTTAAAGTGTTAGTAATATTTCATGGTTTATAAAGGTTTAATATGCCTTTATTGGGCTCTAAGATATGAAATAATCCAATAACATCCAAGTATATTTTAAGAAAATTATTAATTTTGCACAAAAATAAGATTATGGCAGGTTTATACATTCACATACCCTTTTGCGCAAGCCGTTGCATATACTGCGGTTTCTACAGCACCACTAAGACTAATCTTCAAGACAGATACGTCGAAGCACTATGCAAGGAGATGGATTTAAGGAAAAATGAACTTGTTTTAGCTAACGAGAAAATTAATACTATATATATAGGTGGTGGCACTCCAAGTCAACTTTCGCTTGTTAACATCACAAAGATATTCACACATATATATGATGTATGGGGACCCAAAGTAGATGCTGAAGAAGTAACTATTGAATGCAATCCCGATGATATAACCGACGAGTTTGCAAAAGCCATTGCCCAACTTCCTATAAATCGCGTAAGTATGGGAGCGCAGACTTTCAACGATGACAGACTAAAGTTTCTACATCGCCGTCATTGTTCTGACGAAGTGAGATCTGCTGTTAGCCGACTACAGAAATATGGCATCAAGAATATCAGCATCGACCTCATGTTTGGATTTCCTGATGAGAGTATTAACGACTGGGCAAGCGATATAGATGAAGCTATATCGTTAGGAGTACAACACATTTCTGCCTATAGCCTTATGTATGAAGAGGGCACTACCCTTTTCAAACTTCTCAATCAAAATAAGGTAAAGACCATCGACGAGGAAACAAGTCTTACGATGTATAATATGCTCATTGATAAATTATCTTCTGCTGGATATGAGCAATACGAGATAAGCAACTTTGCCCAACATGGATTTCAGAGCAAACACAACAATAGCTATTGGCACGACATACCATATATAGGTATAGGTGCCTCTGCACATAGCTACGACATAAAGAGCAGACGTTGGAATGTTAGCGATATCACTAAATATATCAGTAGCATAGAGAGTTACACGTTACCGTTCGAGGAAGAGACTATCGACAAAAACACTAAATACGATGATCTTATTACAACTGCTATGCGTACACGTGAAGGGATTGACACCGAAAAACTTAAGATTGATTTCGGCAATGATCTATACACATATTTTATGAATGAAGCCGACAAGCATATCAACAACGGCGCCTTGCAAAATGTGAATGGCAGGATTTCACTCACCCGTAATGGCTTGTTTGTTTCAGACGACATCATGAGCGACCTCATGCACATTTAGTCACTTCCTGCCATAAGCGCAATATAATCTATTTTATTTCAATTAATTTGTATTTTTCACTTCCAAGTCCAATCTTCTGAGCCCAGTCAATGGTATGGGTACCATGCTGCTTGTCTATGCGTTTCAGCATATCAGTAGGATCATTTTCCGCAGTCACTTTCTGTTGATTAATAATGTCAACACATGCCTGGTCAAGAGCCACAGGGTCTGTACTGGCGAGTATTCCATAATCTTTGAGTTTCACTGGTTGCGGATGAGCCACACAGTCACAGTCAATACTCATATTATTCATCACACTGATGTAGATTATTCCGTCTCGCTTTTGAAAGTAGTTCACCACTGCCTGAGCAGAAGCAGCCATACTTTCCAGAAAGCCATCTTGATCACCTACATTTTCTTTTGTCCAAAGATTATCAGGAGTTGTAATTTTACCTGCAGAATGAATATAAGCCTTACCGTTTCGTGACGCACAACCAATAGACAGGTTTTTCAGAGCACCTCCGTAACCACCCATAGGATGTCCCTTAAAGTGATTAAGGCAAACCATGAAATCATAGTTAGCCAAGTGTCCTCCCACGATGTCATATTTCAGATGTGTATGATCTTTCACTGGTATTCTTATTTCGTCATATTCATCCATCAGGTCAACAGCAAACAAAGAGTCGAAGCCATGTTGATGTATCACTTCCCAATGATCCTTTGTTTCCATACGGTCACCAGGATAAGCTGTTCTATTTTCTACAATAACACCATCAACATCATCAACGAGTTTTTTTATCAATGTTGGTTTCAGATAATTAGGGTTAGAGCCTTCGCCTGTACTTATTTTCACAGCCACCCTACCTTTAGCCTTTACTCCTAATGCATTATATGCTTTCACAAGTGCGTCAGGTGATATTTCTTTTATCAGATACACTTTAGATTGTGCATTAACCGCTATTACAGCAAGCAGCAATGTCAAAGTCATTATAATTTTCTTCATATTGCTTGATTATTTTTGGTACGATGCAAATATACAAATTTTTATTTATTTTTGTACAATCCCTCCTTCATTTATTTTAGGCATTACAACTATTAATTATCGATCATCCGCAATTTTAAAGCTATCTACCCTTTCTTTTTTTTAGCTACGGAGCTACGTCATTACTCTCTTCGCCTTTAAACCAAACTGATGAGAGAATGCGAAAGTGAATTTTAGCTACTTCATGAAAATGCGTTTCCACGTAATAGATATTTGAAGCAAAATAAGAGACGATTTTGCAACAAACGTGATACCAGAACATAAAAATGTAATATCAATTATATATAATGTCCGCACACACGCGCACTACAGGCTTTTCGTCTTTTTTAGTGTCTAAGTGCCGACACGCTGACTATCAGCTAATTAGAAGCTTTTTGTGATAATAATTAGTTACGTGCAAGTGGCGTTAAAACTTGCGTTTACACGATGTAATGCAAATTATGATTTGTTTTATAGCTGATTTATTATATGCGGCGTTTCTTTGACACTACAAAAATATGAAAAAGCACTATAACTTGCTGATAATCAGCACAACGTCATTTAGACACTTATATTTTCGAAAAACCTATGTAGAGAATTTAAGATTTAGGGAGATATAAATATGCTATAATGCATAATATTGACTTAATAAAAAGTACATTTTGTGTGTGCTAATTTCAAGTTGTTAAATTATAAATTTGTGTTTGTAATTAATGAAAATTGTTTCAACTGTAAAACAGGTTTGATTCTACGACATAAAGTTTCTATTCCTACGATCAAACGTTTCCTTTTCTACGACATAAAGTTTGCATTATATCGATCAAACGTTTGCATTATATCGTTATAAAGCAACATAAATTTCAAGCTAATTATCTATTTCTTCGTAATAACACCACAAATTAATGTAACTTAACGTAGCTACTACATGCTTCCCATTATTAGGGTGCATGGGTACTTTCAGACTTTAGAAAGGATTCGTACCGGGTGAACAACAAAAAAGGAATACTGCTATAATGCAATATTCCTTTTTTAAATTTATTTGAAGAAATCGTTATCTGTTAGAACTTCCCCCAACAATATCAAGCAACTCATTAGTAATTGCCTGCTGACGACTCTTATTATACTGCAAATTCAATCCACGCAACAAATCATTAGCATTATCTGTGGCAGTCTGCATTGCGACCATACGAGCTGCATGTTCACTTGCATTACTATCTAATAACGCTGTGTATAGCTGAAGATTAAGCTGCTTTGGTATCAAAATACCCAAAACAGTATTAAGATCAGGCTCTACAATGAAATTATCATTAAGAGGTTTTGCCTCTGCCTTCCCTCTTTCTTCCTCTAGCTTACGTTTCTTTAGATATTCCTGCGCCTTAGCAGTAGTTGTGTTACCACTCAAATCACGATCGTTTTCATTACCGATAGACTCTGTAGACAAGTCGATAGGCAAATAAGTCTTACGCGTAAGAATCTGCGAACCAGCACTTTTGAAATGGTGATAGATAATTTCAACCTTATCTATTTCATGAGCCATAAACTTATCACGCAGTTCCTTGGCTATAGCCGCACATCCTGCTGAATTTGGTTTATCTACAAGTTCAAGATAACTTCCAGCTTTAGTTAGCCCCTGCTTAACAACATATTCTTCAACCTTTCTACCGATCGGGTAAACAATGATGTCATCAATGCCACGAGCCTTATAATCATCAATAGCCGAACCGAGCATCTTGATTATGTTATTGTTGAATCCACCACACAAAGAACTATTGCTGGTATAAACAACAAACGCAACCTTTTTTACCTGACGCTCAGATTTAAGCTCATTCCACGCTTCAGGCACTGTCAACAAGAAAGACTTGAGGATATGCTCAAGTAAATTCTCATAAGGCAGCATACTCTGAATGGCAGTCTGGGCATGATGAAGTTTACTAGAAGCCACCATCTTCATAGCACTTGTAATTTTACGAGTGCTATTAACAGATTCGATACGTGTTTTTATCTCTTTTAATGACGGCATTGCTAACTATTAATCTTAATTGTTAAAACTATCAACCTTTATATTGTCCAACGACATTAGCCATTGTGTCCTCAATAACCTTTATGACCTCATCACTCAACTGTCCGTCAGCCAAGGTATCAAGTATATCGTTATGAGAAGAACGCATTGCATCCAAGAACTGATTCTGACATTCGCGAATCTGCTCAACAGGAACATCATGCATCAAACCATGTACTCCACAATAAAGGATAGCTACCTGCTCACCTACTGACATTGGGCTATATTGTGGTTGGATAAGAAGTTGATTGTTCTTACGTCCACGATCCAAAGTCATTGCTGTAACGGCATCCATATCACTTGAGAATTTAGAGAAAGCCTCTAGTTCCCTGTATTGAGCTTGGTCAATCTTAAGTGTACCAGCAACCTTCTTCATACTCTTAATCTGTGCAGAACCACCTACACGAGATACAGAAATACCAACATTAATAGCTGGACGGAAACCTTGGTTAAACAGATTTGTTTCCAAATATATCTGACCATCAGTAATGGAAATAACATTCGTTGGAATATAAGCAGAAACGTCACCTGCCTGTGTCTCAATGATAGGCAAAGCTGTCAAAGAACCACCACCACGAACATGTCCCTTCATACATTCAGGAAGATCGTTCATCTGTTCTGCAATTTCTTGCTGATTATTGATACGTGCAGCACGTTCCAAAAGGCGAGAGTGCAAATAGAACACATCACCAGGATAAGCTTCACGTCCAGAAGGACGTCTCAATATCAAAGATACCTCACGATATGCAACAGCCTGTTTACTAAGGTCATCATATACCACAAGAGCACTATATCCACGATCACGGAAATATTCACCAATAGCAGCACCAGCAAAAGGTGCATAATATTGCATAGCAGCAGGATCTGCAGCTGTGGCAGCAACAATAATAGTATATGGCATTGCACCATGCTCCTTAAGAGTAGCTACCAATGTTGCTACGGTAGAAGCCTTCTGACCTATCGCTACATATATACAATATACTGGTTTACCTGCATCATAAAGACTTTTCTGATTGATAATCGTATCTACAGCAATTGCAGTTTTACCTGTCTGACGGTCACCAATGATAAGTTCACGTTGGCCACGGCCAATAGGAATCATTGAGTCGACAGCCTTCAAACCAGTCTGTAACGGCTCCTTAACAGGTTGACGATAGATAACTCCTGGAGCTTTTCTGTCAAGAGGCATTTCAAAGGCATCAGTCAAATCAAGATCTCCTTTGCCATCTATAGCTTCACCAATAGGATTGATCACACGCCCAAGCATGTTGTCATTAACGAGAATTGAAGAAATACGCTTTGTGCGCTTAACAGTCATTCCCTCCTTAATGCCAGCGGTAGATCCAAGAAGCACGCATCCTACGTTGTCTTCCTCCAGATTCATCACAATTGCCTTTGTTCCGTTCTCAAACTCCAACAATTCATTGGCCTCAGCATTGCGAAGTCCATAGATACGGGCAACACCATCACTCACCTGGAGCACAGTACCCACCTCATCAAACTTCTCACTGCCATTGATACCTTTGAGTTGTTCAAGAAGAACTTGAGACACTTCGCTTGGTTTTATTTTATCTGACATAATTTGTATTTTAAAAATTATTTCTTAAGCTGTGTCAGGATGCCGTTAAGCTTTGATTTCACGCTAGCGTCCATTCTGTAAGTATCATACTCTAGGATAAAGCCCCCGATAATATCAGGTTCTACCTCGGTCTCAAACTCCACAGTTCCATTAGTATTACTCTCCACCATCTGTCGCATTTTCTGCTCTGTGTTATCAGATACGGCAGCAGCGGTAATGAGTTTGCCACGGATGACATTCTTCTGTTTTCTATAAAGTGTGATATACGAATTAGCCATGAACTGCATTATTCCCTCACGACCTTCTTTCAAGACAAGAGAAATGAAAGTCTTCGTAAGTTCGCATACATTGCTTCCTGCCGCAGTAACGAGAAGATTTTCCTTACTGTCTTTTGAAAGCATTGGATTGTCTATCGTAAATCTGAGTTCAGGTACATCGATGTAACTCTTTGCAAGAATTTGCATATCTTTATACACCGAATCCTCGATTTTAGCATCTGTACTGCTTTTTAGCAGTGCACGCGCATATCTTACCGATATTACTCCTATATCCATAACCAATTATTTATTTTCTGCCGAAGAAACGTCATCCAGCATACGGTCAATCAAATCCATCTGAGCTTTGTCTTTACCAAGTTTTTCACGAAGAATTTTCTCAGCTATTTCAACACTCAATGTTGCTACTTGCTTTCGGATATCACTTATAGCGGCCTGCTTTTCGTTGTCAATTTCTATTTTGGCATCGTTAATCAAGCGGGCACCTTCCTCACGTGCTTTATCCTGAGCCTTTTCAACAATTGCATCACGTGTGTTAGCAGCCTCTTTCAATATTACGGCTTGCTTCTCACGCGCTTCCTGCAAGATGGATTCACCCTCTTTCTGTATATTAGCTAGTTTTTCGTTTGCTTCATGAGCCTGACGTAGACTATCATCAATGAAAGCTTTTCTCTCTGTTACCATTTTTACGATAACAGGAAAACCAAACTTCCATAAGATAAATAGTACGACAAGGAACGTCAGAGACATCCAAAATAGCAAGCCAGTACTAGGAATCAATAAATCCATACACTGTTTTAATTATATGTAGAGGAATGTTTTTATACATTTGGAACTAATCCAATAGCAACATTCCTCCAAAAAAGTTTTATATTAAATACACAAGAATGCGATTACGGCAGCGAAAAGGGCAACACCCTCAATAAGTGCGGCTGCAACGATCATATTCGTGAATAACTTATTCATAACTTCTGGCTGACGTGCCATAGCATCCATGGCTTGACCACCAATTCTACCAATACCAAGACCTGCGCCAATAGCTGCGAGACCTGCACCTACTGCGGCGCCTAATTTTGCAACACCTTCTGCTGCTAATAATAATGAAATCATAATCTTGAATGTTTAAATTGTTATTTTATTTTTTATATTAATTATTCGTGTTCTGGTTCAACTCTTGCCAATCCAATGAATACTGCACTAAGCATAGTGAATACCATTGCCTGAATAAAGCATACCAAACATTCCAAACACATCATAAATATACTCATCACAATACTCAAGGCAGACATACTAAGAAATACTGCTGCAGTCTTACTTGCGACAAGGAATATTATACATGTTATAGCTAGTCCGATAGCATGTCCAGCCATCATGTTGGCGAAAAGTCGAATCATAAGAGCAAACGGTTTAGTGAAGATACCTACAAATTCAATAACAGGAATAACTGGTACCGGTGCTTTCAACCATGTAGGAACATTAGGCCAGAATATATCTTTCCAATAATGCTTGTTTCCACTAAACTGTACTATTATAAATGTACACAATGCCAATAGGAATGTAACGGCAATATTTCCCGTCACGTTTCCACCACCAGGAGGAAATGGCATCAAGCCCATTAAATTACATGTAAATATAAAGAAGAAACATGTAAGCAGATATGGAGTGTATTTCTCATAACCTTTTCCTACACCAGGTTTGATGATTTCGTCAATAACATACATCACCAACATTTCAATAAATCCTACAAATCCCTTAGGGGCAGGATCACCGGCTTTACGTTTCTTGTACCATCTGGCAGGTATCAGAATGCAACAAAGCAACAGGATGACATCTATAAACATCACCGCTACGGTCTTAGTAATAGAGATATCAAAAGGGCGCAATTCTGCTCCAGACTTATCAATCTCAACTATTTTACCAGCATTGTCGCCCTTACTTGCTATTGCTAAATTAAACGGTCCATGACGGTATCCCTTGATATCAGCAACTTCTGAAAATTGCGAACTGCAAAATACATGGAAACCAGTTGAACTGTTTACTATTATCGGCAAATGTATTACCAAAGGCTTATCTCCAATATTTGTAATGTGCCAGTCATAAGAATCCTTGATATGCTCAAGCACCACATCCTTAATATTTGGATCCCCACCTTTGCCATTTGCGAAAGTCGGCAACACGGCAAGCATTACCATTAAAATACCTAACAGTCGTTTGATGTGATTCATTTCTACTTAATGTTTTAAAATCAGCGTTACTACCATTGTTACGACATACATTCCTAGAAACATTGCCGCAAAATGGATAGAATCGTTCCTATCCTTAGACAACAACACATAAACAGCGACTATCGTAGCCACGAGCAATATGCGTATTGTTGCCATAATAAGATAGAAATTTACTAAATTACCCGGAGCATGACTTTTTACGAAATCATATCCTTTAACGTAAGCTGTACCTAAAAGGACATAAAAGAATACAGATAGAAAAATTATCAATATACTCATTGTGCTTTTTCTACACAGATATTGACATCATTCTTCTGGACCTCTACGAAACCTCCGGTTATAGCCACCTCTTTTCGGCCTTCCTTGGTAACAAATTCAACAATACCTTCTTGAAGTGCCGATATTATCGGAGCATGGTTGCTGAGGATTTCAAACATCCCCATTAATCCAGGAACCTTCACAATGTCGGCTTCACCGTTGAACTCCACCTTTTCTGGCGATACGATTTTTAGTTTCAAACTCATATCCGTCATCAGTTTAATTACCCTTTGCTGACTCTAGCAGCATCTTACCCTTCTCTTTGGCATCTTCGATTGTACCAACGTTAAGGAATGCCTGTTCGGGAAGGTCATCAACCTCACCATCCAATATAGCATTAAAACCTTTAATTGTGTCTTCGATTGGCACCATTACACCCTTTAGTCCGGTAAACTGTTCTGCAACAGTAAATGGTTGACTAAGGAAACGCTGTACACGACGTGCACGGTTCACGGTAAGTTTATCTTCGTCAGAAAGTTCATCCATACCAAGAATAGCAATAATATCCTGCAATTCATTGTAATGCTGAAGAATTTCTTTCACTCTCTGTGCACACTCATAATGCTCTTTACCAACAATCAGTGGATCAAGAATACGAGAGGTACTACCAAGCGGATCTACAGCAGGATAAATACCAAGTTCAGTAATCTTACGTGAAAGTTCGGTTGTAGCATCCAAATGGGTAAATGTTGTTGCAGGAGCAGGGTCAGTCAAGTCATCAGCAGGCACATAAACAGCCTGAACAGATGTAATTGAACCATTCTTTGTTGATGTAATTCTCTCTTGCATAGTACCCATCTCACTTGCCAATGTTGGTTGATAACCTACAGCAGAAGGCATACGTCCAAGAAGTGCAGACACCTCAGAACCAGCCTGAGTGAAACGGAAGATATTGTCAATGAAGAACATTATATCAGAAGCCTCACCATTAGGACCTCCGTGATCACGGAATTCCTCAGCAACAGTTAGACCAGAAAGAGCAACTGAAGCACGTGCACCAGGTGGCTCATTCATCTGTCCATAAACAAGTGTAGCCTGACTCTTTGCAAGTTCGTCCTTATCTACAAGAGAAAGATCCCATTTGCCTTCATCCATTGCCTTACGGAATTTCTCACCGTACTTAATAACTCCACTTTCAAGCATATCACGCAATAGGTCATTACCCTCACGTGTGCGCTCTCCTACACCAGCGAATACAGAATATCCATTATGGCCTTTGGCGATATTATTGATGAGCTCCATGATAAGAACTGTCTTACCTACACCAGCACCTCCAAACAAACCAATCTTTCCACCTTTCATATATGGCTCCAAAAGGTCAATGACCTTAATACCTGTCGCCAACATTTCTTTATGGGTAGACAATTGATCAAATTTAGGAGCATCTCTGTGAATAGGATAAGAACCTTGCATGTCAAGGTTTTCCATTCCATCAATAGGCTTACCTATTACATTCATCATACGGCCCTTTATCTGTTGACCAGCAGGCATTGTTATTGGACTTCCAACAGGAATTACATCTAGTCCTCTTTGAAGACCGTCCGTATTGTCCATAGCAACGCATCGCACTGTGTCCTCACCGATATGCTGTTGAACCTCAATCACAAGGTCACTGCCATCAGTGCGCTTAACTTTAAGAGCTTCAAAAATCTTTGGCAACACCTTTTCAGCATCCTGTCCTTTTGTATCGAAATAAACGTCGATAACAGGACCGATAATCTGAGAAATGCGTCCGATAATTTGTGACATAAGCTACTATTTTTTATTAATGTTCTATTTATTTTCGATATAGCAAAAGTACGAATATTTGTGGAAACTACAAAACAAATCCGAGTTTTGTACCATTATTAACCACATATTAACCACTTTTTAATACCTTTTAATATTAGATACTGAGTTCATCTAGTACTTGTATCAACTTACGATCAAAAGGTTTATCACTTCGTATCGCTTCGCTCATCGGAACATATACAACTTCATTATTTCTCATTCCGACCATAATATTACGCTGTCCCTGCATGATAGCCTCAACAGCGCCTAAGCCTGTACAACTTGCAAGAATACGATCACGTGCTGATGGACGACCACCACGCTGAAGATGTCCCAAGATAGAAACACGTACGTCATACTCAGGGAACTCTTTCTTTACACGGTCAGCATAATAAAGAGCACCACATTTAGGACTTTCGCTTACAATCACGATACAACTCTTTTTACTTTTACGTATTCCTCGTTCCATAAACTGAGCCAACTGGTCTACATCAGTACGGTCTTCAGGAATAATAGCAGCTTCTGCACCACTCGCAATAGCTGAGTTCTGTGCCAAGAAACCTGCGTCACGTCCCATAACTTCAACAAAGAATATTCGTTCATGACTTTGGGCTGTATCACGGATACGGTCAACACACTCCACGATAGTATTCATTGTTGTATCATAACCTATGGTATTATCTGTACCATATAGGTCATTGTCAATTGTTCCTGGAAGTCCGATGCAACAAACATCATATTCCTGAGCAAATAACATGGCACCTGTAAGAGAACCATTTCCACCGATTACAACAAGTGCGTCGATACCTTCTTTTACAATATTATCGTAAGCCTTCTTCTTTCCCTCGTCTGTTATAAAATCTGTCGAACGAGCAGTCTTAAGAATCGTTCCTCCTTGATTGATAATACCACTTACATTCTCTGTCGTGAAATCAACAATCTCATCATTAATAAGGCCATCATATCCACGATATACAGCCTTAATATTGAAACCGTTATAAATTCCGGCACGCGTAACCGCACGAATAGCCGCATTCATTCCTGGAGCATCACCACCAGAAGTAAGAATACCTATTGTTTTAATTTTTGCCATAATCAAATTATTACCTTAATTTTTAATTATTCTTGATAAGTTTTATATTCTCGTATTTATATATTCGCCAACATCAGTACCATAAAGCCTACAGCAGTTCCAAGCACGCATTTCCATCCTACATTCCTGAAATACCAACCAATATGCATACGTTCCATTTTTAATAAAGCGATACCACTCATGCTACCTATTGCTAACACATTTCCTCCAGACATTACACAAAATGCTATCACCTTATAATATATGTCGTTCATTACAACATTCTGCTTTATCTGAATAAAACTCATTGCCGTTGCAAATGTATCCAAGACAGAACTAACAACACCAGCTATAACACCATAAATCCAAACACTATTTATATTTTCCTGAAGAAAATCCCACAACAATTTAGTTGCACCAGTCTCTTTAACTACACCAAGGGCAAGCATGACTCCCATTACATAAAGCATCATCTGGATCACTCCATACTGCAACACGCGTGGGGTACGGCGTTGTATCATTTGGTCGGCATTCATCAATTTATGATTGAATATCTCATTAACAATCCACAAGATTGAAAGAACACATAATGCACCAAGGAATGGACTCAACTTTGTTATATTATGGAAAGTCGGAATAAACCAAAGTCCACCTATTCCAACGAATAGCATCAATAATCTTTGCCAAGTATTAAGATTTGTATCATCTCCTCTATATGGCATCACCACCCATTCGGTATCCAATCTACTAGGAAGCATGCGACCAAGCATCCAAGTTGGTATAGCCCAAGCTATAATGCAAGGAATTATAAGAGACATTGAAAAATTAGTAGCACTCACGGCTCCGATATTCCACAACACCAATCCCTCCGGATTACCTATTACAGTTAAAGCTCCACCTGCATTTGCCGCTACAACTATAGCAGAACCAAATATCATCCTCTGACGTCGACTTGGAACAACTTCATGCATCATTGTAATCATCATAACAGTTGTAGTGAGGTTATCAAGATTTGCCGAAATCAAAAAAGTAATAATTCCAAGCGACCAAAGCATTCTCTTACTGTTTCTTGTTTTAAGCAATTGAGAAACAAAATCAAAACATCCATTGTTGTTCAATATCTCAACAATTGTCATCGTTGACAACAGAAACAAAACTATTTCGGCAGCCTCACCTACATAAGGAAGAAAAATACGTTTGGCAATAAATTGTTTCACTACTACGCTTGAAGAAGTCGCACTGTCTAAGAAACTTGCATATTCACCATAATGCTGACTCATTACGAAATCAGTGCCATAGCAAATATACAATACCCATCCTACAGTACCAGCGAAAATAGCTATAGCAGCTTTATTCACATTGGTGATTTTTTCTGTAGCGATGAGCAAGAAACTCAGCAGTATTATAGCGACTATTATAAGCGTCATAGTTTATTTTATTTAGTGGCAAAGTTAACAATTATTCTGAAACATTCAAACATGATATTAGTTTTTTATATTGGTTTAACGATAATGTGTAAGATTGTAACCACAATGAACAAGGTTTTGCTAAGTATAGGTTACAAAGAACGGTCACTATGCAAAAACACAATGACCGTTCTGAATATTAAGTGACAATATGCATCACATATTTTTCAACTCTTCATATATTCTCTGTACAGGAAATCCCATCACATTAAAGTAACTTCCTTTAATAGATGTAACCCCTATATACCCTATCCATTCCTGAATTCCATAAGAACCCGCCTTGTCATAGGGCTTAAAAGTTGAGATATAATAATTGATCTCTTCGTCTTCTAATTTCTTAAACGTAACTTCAGTGGTAACCTTGAAGCTATGCTGTTTAGAAATCGTTGTAAGACTGACGCCAGTAATAACTTTATGTGTACGTCCGCTAATCATTCGCAACATTCTAACGGCATCCTCTTTATCTTTAGGTTTGCCTAAGATCTCTTCATCCACAACAACTACAGTATCAGCTGTAATAATCAACTCATCCTCTTTTATATCCAGCAAATAAGCAGAAGATTTAAGTTTTGATAAATACAAAGAAACATCGTCTACAGGTGTAGATTCAGGATAAGTCTCGTCAATATCATCCTTTACGAATACTTTAAAGGGGATATTCAAACCAGAAAGTAATTCTTTACGACGTGGAGAATTACTGGCAAGTATTATTTTATAGTTCATAATTATATATTACCATCCAAAAGCCTTCGCATCACTTAGCCATTTGCCATTAGCACGAAGTACTTGTTCTATGATATCACGTCCACAACCATGTCCTCCATTACGAGAACTTATATAGACGCAGATACTCTTAATATCAGTACATGCATCTGCTGGACAACAAGGGCAACCACAACGTCGCATAACCTCATAGTCAGGAATATCATCACCTACATAAATCACTTCGTCATCTTTAAGATTATGCTTTTTAAGAAATTCATCATAAACAGTAACCTTAACTGCGCAGTTCATGTAAATATCCTCAACACCAAGATGCTGATAGCGCATTCTCACAGCTTCTGTATTTCCACCAGTAAGAATAGCGATTTTAACACCCATCTTAACAGCAAGTTGAATAGCATAACCATCCTTTATATTCACTGTGCGCAAAGGCTCTCCGTCGTGCGACAATACTATTGTCTCGGCAGACAGAACTCCATCCACATCAAAAACGATAGCTTTAACCTTACTCAAATCATAGTTTATCATAGGTCTGAAATTTTATTTATTGCGGTAGAATGGATAGCTTTACTCATAAGTTCATAGATCTTCTGATTAAATGGAGCACCATCCAGTAATTGCATCTGACGACTAATTACGTTTTCATCATATCTCACAGCAGGACCCGTTTGGGCATCCTTTGGCTTCACATCATGCACCTTCTTGGCAGTTTCGTCTATCAAAGGCAGCATCACATCAAAAGGTATACCATTATCATTCAATATCTCTGACGAAATTTCATAACAGTGATTAGCAAAGTTACATGCAAATACAGCTGCTAAATGTAAATACTTTCTCCTTTCTGTTGAAAGCTCATAAATTCGGTCAGATATATCACTACAAATATTTTCAAGTACAGATTTAGCCAACTCATCAGAAGCCTCTATAAAACAAGGTATTACTTTAAAATCAACAATGCGTTGTTTCGAGAAAGTCTGCATAGGGTAAAGCACTCCATAGTGTTCCGCATATCCTTTGAAGATATCCATAGGCATACTACCTGCTGTATGAAAGAAGAACTTATCAGACTTATTTTTACATAACGATGGAATTATTTTCTCTAGTGCATCATCCTTCAAAGCCACGATATACAAATCAGCTTCATCACTTACACTATGAATATCATCAACAGCATTTGCCCCTATTTTATCAGCTAAAGAAGTGGCATGAGAAAGAGTGTGACTATAAATTTGAACAACTTTATTACCTGAATTAAATAAAGCCACTCCTATATTTGTAGCCAAGTTTCCTGAGCCAATCAATGAAATTTTCATTTTAGCCTCTTAATTTTCATGTCCATTATAGCCAGTCCCTTATCAGTACAGAAACCACGCATAAACAAGAACATTACATTATACAAGATGTGTTGCATGCTATAAGTCTCATACAACTTATTATCCATCACATATTCCATTGTTGCATTGCTGAAACGTTCAACCAAAGAATAATCAATGTCATCACGAAAATATCCTTCCTTGATACCTCGCTTGAAAAACATATGCGACTTGCTTCTACGCAATTCGTGCTGTTTAGAAAGATAATTAACAATTTTAGAATACTTATGTAATTCTGCAAAGAACAAAGGATTTACAGTACGAACCTTCTCCATTTGTACCTTATAAAATTCCACGAGAATATCCATCACATCTGGAGCCTTTTCCTTTTGAAATTTCTCCATATGATTATTACACAAACATTCAGACATCTTTATACCCTCAAGTAAAAGATCTTCTTTTTTGTTGTATATTTCATAGAGAGTACGCTTAGATATAACCAGTTTCTTCGCTATGTCATCCATTTTAACACGCTTGATTCCATTTACATAGAATTCTTGCATGGCTAAATTCAGAATGCGGTCTTTCAACTGTTCCCGATACTCAGTTTGAATATTAATTTTATGCATAAGCAACCGTTCACCGTTATGAGTTTAAATATTATTCTGCAAAGTTACAAAAAATAACAAAAAACTCGCACTCATTTAAACGTTTTTTACTAACTTTGCGCATGTTAGAAGGAAAATTAAAAGTAGAGAATTGAACTTTAATTACTAGAAAATGGTAAAGATTACTAAGGAAGCTGCTCTGGAGTATCACGAGAATGGACGTCCGGGCAAAATTGAAGTAAAGCCAACTAAGCCTTATCACACACAAACTGATTTGAGTTTAGCTTATTCACCTGGTGTTGCATACCCATGTCTTGAGATTCAATCTGATCCAGACAGTGTATACAAATATACTGACAAGGGCAATCTTGTTGCCGTAATCAGTAATGGAACCGCCGTTCTTGGCCTTGGTGATATAGGTGCTATGAGTGGTAAACCAGTAATGGAAGGTAAAGGCTTACTATTCAAAATTTATGGTGGTATTGATGTGTTTGACATCGAAGTAGCAGAAAAAGATCCAGAAAAGTTCTGCGAAGCTGTAGAAAAGATTGCACCTACTTTCGGTGGTATAAATCTTGAGGATATTAAAGCTCCTGAATGTTTCTATATTGAGGAAAGATTAAAGAAGACTCTAGACATCCCTGTAATGCACGATGACCAGCATGGAACTGCTATCATCTCTTCTGCAGGACTTCTTAACGCTCTCGAAGTTACAGGGAAAGACATCAGTAAAGTCAAGATTGTTGTAAATGGCGCAGGAGCCGCTGCTATTAGTTGTACAAAACTATACGTAGCACTTGGAGCTAAAGTCGAAAATATCGTAATGCTTGACTCTAAGGGGGTAATAACAAAAGACAGAGAAAGACTTAGTCCACAGAAAGCATTGTTCGCTACAAGCCGCAAGGATGTTCATACTTTGGAAGAAGCAATGAAGGGTGCTGATGTATTCTTGGGACTTAGCAAGGGTAATATCCTCACACAGGATATGATTCGCTCTATGGCTAACAACCCTATCGTATTCGCACTTGCCAATCCTGTTCCTGAGATTTCTTACGAAGATGCTATGGAAAGTCGTCCTGACGTTTTAATGAGCACAGGACGTAGTGACTATCCTAATCAGATAAATAATGTAATTGGATTCCCTTATATTTTCCGCGGAGCTCTTGATGTGCATGCCAGAGCTATCAACGAAGAAATGAAAATGGCTGCAGTAAAAGCTATTGCTGACCTTGCCAAACAGCCTGTTCCTGACGTTGTCAATGACGTGTATCATGTTAGCGACCTTACGTTCGGTCCTAAATATTTCATTCCGAAACCCGTTGACCCACGCCTTATCACTGAAGTTAGTGCAGCTGTTGCAAAGGCAGCTATTGAAAGTGGTGTAGCACGTAAGACAATTACTGATTGGGAAGCATATAAGAAGAATTTGCGCCAGCTTCTTGGACAAGAGACTGCACTGACTCGCAAACTTCACGACTCAGCTCGTCTACACCCACAGAAGGTTGTATATGCCGAAGGTGGACACCCTACTATGATGAAGGCTGCTGTCCAAGCTAAGCAGGAAGGTATATGCAACCCTATACTTCTTGGTAATCCAGATCGCCTCACACGTCTTGCTACTCGTTTGAAACTAGATCTTACCGGTGTAGAGATCATTGATATGAGAGCAGACCAGGAACAAGGTCGCCGTGCTACATTCGCTAAACATCTTACAGAAAAGCGTTCTCGCCAAGGTTACACTTTTGATGAAGCTTACGACAAGATGTATGAGCGCAATTACTTCGGTATGAGTATGGTTGAAAATGGCTATGCAGATGCTTTCATCACTGGCCTATACACAAAATATAGTAATACAATAAAGGTTGCAAAGGAAGTTATTGGAGTAAGACCAGAATTCAATACTTTTGGAACTATGCATATTCTGAACACTCAGAAGGGCACATACTATATTGCAGACACACTTATCAACAGACATCCTGACGAGAATGTACTTACTGACATTGCAAAACTAAGCGCACATACGGTGAAGTTCTTCAATGAGGAACCTGTTATCGCTATGCTTAGTTATTCAAACTTCGGCACAGACGAAAAGGGAAGTCCTGTTAAAGTGCACTCAGCAGTAAAGCACATGCAGGATTTATATCCAGAGCTCGCTATCGACGGAGAGATGCAAGTTAACTTTGCTCTCAACAAAGAATTGCGTGACGACAAATATCCATTTAGCCGTCTCAAAGGCAAGGATGTAAATACACTTGTATTCCCTAACATGAGCAGTGCAAACTGTAGCTATAAACTTCTTCAGGCACTAGATCCTGATTGCGAGATTATAGGCCCTATCCAAATGGGATTAAACAAGGCTATACATTTCACCGACTTTGAAAGTTCTGTAAACGATGTCGTAAATATTACCGCTGTTGCAGTAATTGACGCTTATGTTGAAAAACTTAAGAATAACAAATAAGACAATAAGCCTAAATATGAAAGAAGGATGAAGTAAAAATACTTCATCCTTCTTTTTTTATATATCCTTTCAGATATTAAACTGTTATATCACGATTAATCTACCAGAGTAGAAGCCCTTACCCTACTCAAAGTTTCTGGAGTCATTTGGAGATAACTTGCTATAAACACTAATGGAGCACGCAAAACAACTTGAGGCATCAACTTGCACATTTTCTTATATCTATCACCAGCTGTTTCAAATCTTACTAAGTCTGCATGTACCTGAGAAAGTATCAGGCTTTCTTCAAGTATTTTTCGATAAAGAATCTGAATGTTGACATTATGAAGAGCCACACTTTCAAGATGATGTTTCGGAAGAGCATAAATCATACATGGTTCCAAAGCTTCAACCTGCAAATGTGATGGAGTCTCTTTAAAAAGACTTTCTATACACATAAAAATTGTACGGTCTTCACCAAGATGTTCAGTAACTTCCTTGCCATTCTTAAAATAGAACTGGCGCACAAGTCCTTTATCAATATAGTAGAGGTTTTTGCAGATTTCACCATCTTTGAGAATCATTTCACCCTTTGCGATTTTCATTGGAACAAGAATACTTTCCAAAGTATCAAGTTCTTCATGTGTCATCGTGCTATACTTTCGTGCTAATTCACGTGCAATATCGCGTGGTGTGTTTACTAGTTCTTTCATAAAGTCTCCTCCAAATTTTAGTTATCTTCCAAGTATTATAGTATAAATTAATCAAGTTTAAGGACAGCTAAGAATGCCTTCTGCGGAACTTGCACATTTCCAACCTGCTTCATGCGCTTTTTACCTTGTTTTTGCTTTTCCAAGAGCTTACGCTTTCGGCTGACGTCACCACCATAACATTTGGCTGTTACATCCTTACGCACCTGCTTTACGGTCTCTCGTGCAACAATTTTAGCTCCTATGGCTGCCTGGATTGCTATATCGAATTGCTGACGAGGTATCAACTCTTTCAGTTTCTCACACATTCTGCGTCCAAAGTTCACAGCATTACTCTCGTGTGTCAACGTAGAAAGGGCATCAACCGGTTCACCATTCAACAAAATATCCAACTTAGCCAATTTTGATGGGCGGAAAGAATCTACATGATAGTCAAATGAGGCATATCCCTTTGATATACTCTTCAACTTATCATAAAAGTCTATCACAATTTCACCCAACGGAATCATGAAGTGCAACTCAACTCTGTTTCCAGTCACATATTCCTGATTTAAAAGTTCGCCTCTCTTGTCTAGGCACAACTTCATTATCGGACCTATATATTCAGCACCAGTAATGATACTAGCTCTGATATAAGGCTCTTCAATACGTTCTATCATTGTCTGATCAGGCAATCCAGATGGATTATGAACTTCATTCTCATTTCCCTGCTTATCATATACCATATATGAAACGTTAGGAACTGTTGTAATTACATCCATATTGAATTCACGCTCCAAACGTTCCTGAACAATCTCCATGTGCAGAAGTCCAAGGAATCCACATCTGAAACCAAATCCCAAAGCTATAGAACTCTCTGGTGAGAATGTAAGTGAAGCATCGTTAAGCTGCAATTTCTCCAAAGAAGCCCTTAGATTCTCATAATCATTAGGGTCTATAGGATATAAACCAGCAAACACCATAGGCTTTACTTCCTGGAATCCAGCAATAGCCTCTTTACATGGGTTCACGATAGAAGTTACTGTATCACCTACCTTTACCTCAGTAGCGTTCTTTATACCACTTATGATATATCCCACTTCACCACTAGACAATGTGCTGCATGGAACCATATCCATTTTCAACACACCTACTTCGTCAGCAGTATATTCCATATCTGTATTGAAGAACTTTACTCTGTCGCCTTTCTTTATGCTACCGTTAACAACCTTACAAAGTACGATAACTCCACGGAAGCTATTAAATATTGAGTCAAAAATCAAAGCCTGAGCTGGAGCATTCACATCACCAACAGGATGAGGAACACGGGCAACTACAGCTTCAAGTATATCATCAACGCCTTCACCAGTCTTTCCAGATGCTCTTAATATGTCGCTTCTGTCGCAACCAATAAGATCTATAATTTCATCCTCTACCTCGTCAGGCATAGCATTAGGCATATCAATCTTGTTGATTACAGGAATAATCTCCAAGTCATGCTCTATCGCCATATATAGATTAGATATAGTCTGAGCCTGAACACCCTGTGTAGCATCAACTACAAGCAAAGCACCCTCACACGCCGCAATAGAACGAGAAACCTCATAAGAGAAGTCCACGTGCCCCGGAGTATCTATAAGATTAAGAATGTATGATTGCTCATCCTTAGCCTTGTATGCCATCTGTATAGCATGACTCTTAATAGTAATTCCACGCTCACGCTCAAGATCCATGTCATCAAGCATCTGACCTCCCGTAATTTGGATCGTCTTTGTTCGCTCCAAAAGTCTATCAGCCAATGTTGATTTACCATGATCAATATGAGCAATGATACAGAAATTACGTATTTTATTTATATTATCCATGTTAATTTATATCCTTTTAAAGCGCAAAGATAACGATTTTTCCGCAATTTATTATTATCTTTGCACGAAAATAAAGCATTTGCATTATGAAAAAAACATTTATTTTGATTATTTCGGTGCTTGCTCTCACAGCTTGCCACCATGAAACCATTGATGAACGGGCAAAAAGAGAGACTAAAGAATACACTCAGAAGTACTGTCCTACACCCTTTATCAACTATACTCGTACTGACAGTATGACTTTCGAAAATTCTACCAGAACAATTATATACTACTGTTCATTCTCAGACAAGATGGACAATGCTGTTATAATCAACAAAAACAATAAGAAGATTATTGACGGATTGAAGAAAGGCATTTCTGATAACACTGGTATAAAAGGTTATATTGACGGAGGATTGAATTTCAGATATGTTGTTCATTCACACAAGAACCCACAGGAAATTCTTTTTAAGCATGACTTCAATAACAAAGAAATAAAATAATAAAAAAAACAGAAATCTCTATCAAATAAAGATTTCTGTTTTTTTATTTTATCTGTATAAATTATTATCCCTTTTCTAGTTCATCAAGAGCTATTGCAAGTTGATCCGGGCAACTTGTAGCTTTTGTTCCACAAGCAATTCCCTTTAATCTTGATCTGACATCATCAACTTTCGTACCCTTCACTAATGCCATAATTCCGTGCGTATTGCCATCGCAACCACCCACAAACTCTAGATTTGTGATTATATTGTTGTCATCAACATCAATATTTATCATACGAGAGCAAACACCCTTTGGCTTGTATGAAATATGACGAGACATAATTTTTACGCTTCAGTATCTTCTTCTGGCGTCATGTTGGTGTATACAGTCTGCACATCCTCAAACTCTTCCAATTTATCAACCATCTTTTCAATCGTTGCACGCTCTTCAGGAGTTACCGCCTTCAAATCGTTAGGAATACGAGTAAACTCTGCACCTGTAACCTCAAAACCGTCTGCCTCGAGATGCTTTTGAATATCGCTGAAACTTGTTGGAGAACCATAGATAGTTACCTCTCCAGCTTCCTCGTCTTCATCATATTCATCTTCTACTCCATAATCAATAAGGTCTAGGATAAGTTCATCCATGTCAATACCATCCTTCTTCTTGAATGTGAATACACATTTGTGGTCGAAAAGGAAAGAAAGACTACCCTGTGTACCAAGATTTCCGCTAAACTTATTGAATATAGAACGAACATCGGCTACAGTACGTGTAGTATTGTCTGTAAGAGTCTCAACAAACACAGCTATTCCGTGAGGGCCATATCCCTCATAAGTAACATCCTTATAATCACTTTGGTCCTTGCCCATCGCATTCTTGATTGCGCGATCGACGTTGTCCTTAGGCATGTTCTCACGTTTGCAGTTTGCAATGAGAGCACGAAGTGTTGGATTATTCTCAGGTTCAGGACCACCAGCTTTTACTGCAATAGCAATCTGCTTACCCAATTTTGTGAATGTACGGGCCATGTGACCCCATCTTTTCATCTTCGTAGCTTTACGATATTCAAATGCTCTTCCCATTGAATTTTAAATTTATCGATTATTTTTTTACTTAAATTATCTTTATCTTTTATCGCAATTCAGCACCTAGCTTAGCGCACAACTGCTTAATCAACTTCTGCATGATCGCGTCAATGGCCTTGTCGTTCAGGGTTTTTGTATCATCCTGTAGGATAAAGTTAATGGCGTAGCTCTTCTTGCCAGCAGGCAGATTCTTGCCTTCATATACATCAAACAAGTCTACACTCTTCAATAGTTTCTTATCAGTCTGCAATGCAATCTGCTCAATCTGCTCAAACTCTACGTTCTTGTCTATCAGCAATGCCAAGTCTCTGCTCACAGCTGGGAACTTGCTTATTTCCTGATATTCCAAAGTTTCCTTCTTCACAGCCTTCGTAACATTGTCCCAATAGATATCAGCATAGAAGATCGCCTGTTCTATATCAAACTTCTTAAGAACCTTGTTATTCAGAACACCAATCTCAGCAAATACTTTACCTCCGCGGTTTTTGTAAACAAGCCCCTTAGAGAATATATTGTTGTCGCTCTTTTCAAGCACAAGTTTGGTTATTCCAAGACCTACATGAGCAAAGATATTCTTTACATAAGCCATCAGCTCATAGAAACTAGAATCTTCATCAGGATGAATCCAAGAACCTTCTACACGCTTTCCTGTAACCCAGAGAGCCATGTGCTGTTCCTGACCGTATCCTCTTGCAGGATCCTCTTCAGTCCATTTAGACTTATCATATTTATAAGTGTTGCCAACCTCAAAGAAACGAAGATTACTGCTCTTGCGGTTCACATTTCTTAAAATACTCTCCAAGCCACCAAACAACATTGTCTGACGCATAACACCCAAATCAGCACTAAGCGGATTCATCACCTTTACGGTTGTATCAAGACTGTATGCGTTATAATCGTTGTCTGAGTAATAAGAAAGTTTTGAAAGCGAGTTGTTCAATATTTCATTGAACCCACAACCTACAAGTTGCTCACTTACAAGATTTTGAAGACGATGCTTCTTATCTTCATCACCAGCTATTGTTAGAGAACTCTTTAGCTGAGTAGGAATTTCTACATTATTATATCCGTATATACGAAGGATGTCCTCAACAACATCACATGGACGCTGAACATCAGAACGATAAGGAGGAACAACAATTGAAATACCTTCATTTGTCTCAGATACAATCTTCATTTCCAAGCTTGTAACGATTTCTTTGATGGTTTCCTTGCCTATTTCCTTACCTATCAAATTATGTACGTATTCATAAGATAAATCTACATTAAAGCCTTCAATAGGTTCTGGATATACATCCTTTATCTGCATAGATATCTTGCCACCGGCAAGTTCCTTACACAAGATAGCAGCCTGCTTCAATGCATAGATATTACCATTAGGATCAATACCACGCTCAAAACGATAACTTGCGTCTGTACTTAGTCCATGACGACGAGTGCTCTTACGAATCCATGTTGGGTGGAAGTATGCACTTTCTAATACCACGTTAGTCGTAGTATCATAAGTTCCACTACCCTTTCCGCCGAAGATACCAGCGATACACATCGGATCTTCTGCGTTGCATATACTCAGGTCGCGAGCACCTAGTGTATGCTCCTCACCGTCTAGAGTAACAAATTTTGTTCCTTCTGGTTGAGTGCGCACAACGATCTTATGACCTTTCACCATGTCTGCATCAAAGCAATGCATAGGCTGACCATAAGCCATCATTATATAATTTGTGATATCCACAATATTATTAATAGGGCGTAAACCGATAACACGCAATTTATTCTGCAACCATTCAGGACTCTCCTTCACTTCGCATCCAGAAATGCTTATACATGAATAGCGCTTGCAAGCATCAGTATTTTGCAAGTCTACATCTATTTCAAGATCTTCATTGTCTACCTTGAATGCAGAGCAATCAGGGCGATGCAAACTCGTTGCATATCCGTTCTGCTTTAACCAAGCATAGAAATCGCGCGCTACACCATAGTGAGACAAAGCATCTCCATGGTTAGCAGTTATATCTATTTCTATTATCCAGTCACTTTCAAGGTGATAGTAATCAGCTGCAGGAGTTCCTACAACAGCATCCTCTGGCAAAACGATTATTCCGTCGTGGTCTGTACCTACGCCAATCTCGTCTTCGGCACAAATCATACCTAATGACTCAACACCACGTAGTTTGCTTCTCTTAATGGTAAATGACTCCTCACCTTCATATAAAACGCAGCCCAAATCGGCAACGATTACTTTCTGACCAGCAGCCACATTTGGAGCGCCACAAACAATCTGCTGTGGTTCGCCTTTTCCCAAGTCTACCGTTGTTATATGCAGATGATCACTGTTTGGGTGGTTATCGCATGTCAGAACTTTGCCGACATACAATCCTTTAAGCCCACCCTTTATAGTCTGAACTTCTTCAAGAGCGTCTACTTCAAGTCCCACAGATGTCAATGCATCAGCAGTTTCCTGCGGTGTAAGGTCGAAATCGACGTATTCTTTAAGCCATTTATAAGAAATATTCATTATAATGATTTTTATATTTACTCAAAAACTCTGCAAAAATACAAAAAAATCATCACATGCACAAAAAGAATCATTGATTTTTAGTTCATCAATATGCATATATCTAGATATTACACATCATAATTATTCTTTTCTGTACGTTTGCACATATTATTCACTAGCTATTCCACGATGTTCTGCCCTACAATATACCCCGTAGTCCAGGCAGCCTGCAAGTTAAAACCACCTGTTATAGCATCTATATCAAGCACTTCTCCTGCGAAAAACAAGTGTGGGCATATTTTGCTTTCAAGAGTATGGTAGTCAATATCGCTTAATGATACTCCTCCACAAGTAACAAATTCTTCACGATATGCGCCCTTCCCTTTTACGTGATAAATATCATTTGTCAAAGCCTCTATCATTCTATTTATACCACTCTTGCCCAATTCCGACCATTTCTTTTCCTTTGGCAAACTTAGTTTATCTATAATATATGTCCAGAGTCGTGAAGGCATGTCATAAGGTCTGAGCGAAGCAAGCTGTTTGTTTGGATTTTCGTTTACAATATTCTTTATATATTCCTCTATTTCATCACGATTTACCACATTCGCCCAATTCACCGATATGTCTACATTATAATTGTTTTCATGCAAATATCGTGCAGCATGTGATGATAGTTTCAATATTGCAGGTCCGCTGAATCCCCAATGTGTAACAAGCAGCGGTCCTTGTGAGCGAAACTTGGTTGAAGGAATTGAAGTTATAACGGGATTAACCACAGTACCCATCAATGCCAATATCTTTTTATCTGATATGTTAAACGTAAAAAGTGAAGGTATCGGTGTTTCTATTCCATGTCCCATTTCGCGCAAATGCTGCAAGTCGTTTATATTAGGCGATCCACCTGTCGTAATTGCGACTCTGTCAAAGACTTGCGTTTTCCCGTTTTTAAAATACAACATGAAAAGTCCGTCCTCAGTCTGTATAGCTTTTTCCATTTTATATCCGGTCATAATGTTTACTCCCAGACGCTTTGCCTTATTGATAAGACAATTCACGATAGATGCCGCTTCCTGTGATTCAGGAAACACGCACAAATCTTCTTGGGTAACCAAAGGAACGCCATTATCCTCAAACCATTTATAAACTTCATGATAGTCAAATTGCTTAAACAAGCGTTTCATCAGCTTATGCCCTCTAGGATATGCATGTTTAAGATCAGAAATTTCTTCAAAGCTATTAGTCAGGTTACATCGTCCCCCACCAGTAATCATCACCTTATCCAAAACGTTTTGATTTTTCTCAAAGATAGTTACATTGGCGTTTGGATTTTTACTCTTAGCTCTTATCGCTGCAAAGAATCCCGAAGCACCACCACCGACGATAGCGACATTCATTTTTATCATATATGGATACCGTATTTTTTAAATTATTCCGCTAAGTTATGAATAATTTCATTAGTTTCAATACTTTTTCTGTAAAAAGTAACTTCAAAAAGTAAACATCTATATTTGTATAATAACAAAATATATTGTAAATTTGCATGATATATAGCATATAAAAATAATTCTAATAACAAACAATAATATGAAGAAAACCATTTTAACCGCAATTATTCTAGCAATGTCTATCACGGCATTCGCTCAACATGATTACACACACGACGATAATCATGTTTACTACCATGGGATGGTAGTAAGACGTGCCAACATAGAAACATTCCAGGACTTAGGCTACGGATATGCCAAGGATTCCCGACACGTCTACCAAAACGGTAACATTCTGGAATATGTTGATCCCAACGGTTTCAGGATAGACAACCGCTATAGAATAAATAATGACGATGACATTATATATAATAGAGACGATAACGAAGACTACGATAATAACGGATACGAAACATCAAGATACCATAAAACAAATTTTGATGTCTTCTATAACGGAAAGAAACTCGATGATGCTAGCGCAAGCACATTCAAAGAAATAGGTCGTGGATATGCCAAAGATGCGTTCAACGTGTATTATCGTGGAAACAAAGTCGAAGATGCTACAGCCAGTTCATTCCAGATTATTGAGGGTGGATACGCCAAAGATTCATTCAATGCATACTATCGAGGAAAAAAATTACCAGATGTTTCTAGTGCAAACAACTTCAAATATCAGGGCAACGGATACGCTTCAGACGGCTTCAACATGTATTATCATGGTAAGAAGATAGATAATCAATAATGCTAAAATGCACTTTTGTTTGGGTGCACAAAATCATTAACATTTATTTATCATTCATAAAGCATTGATTTACAATAGATTACAAAAAAGTTACAAAGGGGTGCAAAAAAAATCGTTAAAAAGTGAACAACGTATTAAAAAAATTCTTACCTTTGCAACGTTTTAATAAACAAATGATTGTTTTACAGATTTAAAAAAGCAAAGAAAATGAAGAAATTAGTTTTAATGTTCGTAGCTATCGCAGCTATCTCTTTCGCATCATGTGGTAACAAAACTGCAGCTCCTGCTGCAAACGCTGATTCTGATACAGCTGTTGTTGATTCAGCTAATGATTCAGCTGCTGTTGATACAGCTGCTACTGACACTGCTGCTGCTGCTGTTAAGTAAACAGAAGCTCGAACTGAAAAATGAGAGATTAACCGCTGGACTCCAAGAGTCTAGCGGTTTTTTTTGTGTTTATACCACTCCCCTAGTCTTCTCTTTGAAGATGATCATAACAGCAACCATCTTATTTCATATACTGAAGCATTCAAGTTGAATGCAGTCTGACTATTGAATGAATATACTGTTCCCGCTAATTCCCGCAGATATTCTTTTCTTTGCATGTAACTATAGCATCTGCTAAAGCAGATGTTTTCTCCCGCAGATTTAATGTATCAACGTGAACGGCATTGCCTCCCGCAGTGTGGTATCTGTCTTTGTCGCGAGATCAGCGAGAGACATTGGGGTTCATACATGTAAAGTAAAGAAGCTATGTAATAGGAAAGTTTTCGCTAAGTCATGCGCAGAGGAAGCTTTTCTGCTGGCTTTTCGTGGCATCTTTAGATGCGGTTTCATGATAGCTGTTCTGAAATTACGTGAGCAATAAAGGCCGTTTTTCTTTATAAAAGAATTTCGGCTGCGTTCGGCATAGCTCAAGCTAGCTTGGCTCTGCTCTTACTGGCACGAAATTTCTTTAGTTTCTGCATTTTATTTCCGCGAGAAACGCGTGAACGGCCGTTTAAACACATAAGGAGAGAACAAGGAAAGAATAAGGAAAGAACGAGCGTATCTCACAGATAGCTTGAGTCCTCTTGCATGTTATTCTCTCGCAGATAACGCAGATCTCGCAGATGAATGCAGCAAGCTGCATTATTTCGCAGATAAACAGCAAACAGCATGAACGGCAGTATCTCCACTATACGGTCTTTGTCAGCGAGATCAGCAAGAGGATCGGCCGTTTACACATTCAATGAATTAAATCTGTGGAAGAATAGACGATAAACAAACCATTACCAGGAATACACAAAGATAGAACCTTTGTTCTTGTGAAGTTCCATGATAATAGACTAGAACAACTTTAAAGTTAATTATTAACAATAATAATTGCAAGTATTCAACTTTATTCGTATTTTTGCAGAAAATAATCAAATACCCATTTAAAGATTAAAACAATGAAAAGTCCATTCACAGGAGGAAACGCAATACTTAAAACAGAAAAAGCAGAATTGGAATTCCGCAAAGAGAAGTTCCAGTACATTTCATCATATTACTTATGTGAAGATACAAAAGAAAGATTTACAACGACCGAAATTGACACTGCAAATCTTTCTCAAGTCTATAATCAATATAGGGTGAAATACGGAATACCGTTTCCTGATGAAATAAAGAAAATAAGAAGGATGTATGACTTGCCTGCATCTAAAATGTCAAAGATACTTGGTTTTGGAGATAATCAATATCGCCTATACGAAAATGGAGATATCCCAAGTGAGGCTAACGGAAAGATATTGAATTTAATCAAGAATCCAGAAGTCTTTCGTACATTCGTTGAAAATGCAAAAAATCAGTTTGAGGTAAAAGACTACGAAAAGCTCCTTACTGCTTTACATAAAGTCTCTATGAATGATCATAAGATAGAAGAAAAAATGATCTTCTCCACATCATCACGAGGCTTGTGCAACGGATATGCTACGCAGTCGTATGATAAATTAAGAAGCACAATTCTCTTTCTGTTGGACAGATGCGGTAGAGTCTTTAACACGAAGATGAACAAGTTACTTTTCTATACTGATTTCTTATCATATAAGACTTATGGTAAAGGTATTACCGGTTTATCATACAAAGCAATACAATATGGTCCAGTGCCATTAAGATGGGATCGGGTGTATAGTTTAATTGATGGTGTAGAATCAGAATTAGTTGAGTTTAATTCTGGTGTCAGTGGAACAGAATTGCATATCTCAGAGCAACCAGATTTAGAAGAACTCACTCCACAAGAAATTGGAATACTAAATATTATCGTTGATAAATTCAAAGATATGTCTTCAGCGGAAATATCAGCAATGAGTCACAAAGAAGATGCATGGAAAGAATATCACGACTGCGACAATCTCATTTCATATAATGAAGCATTCAAATTGAATAGTATCTGACAAACAAATGAATACACCTCTCTATTTGAAAAGACTTATAGAAAAAGAAACCGTGACTATTGATCACGGTTTTAAGCTTTATACGGCAGAAAGATAAAATATTAGTTCATGTACCTAATAAGTAACTGGGTGTTATTACATACTAATTGCGTTACTAGTTCATCAGAAGCAAATGAAATAGCACGGTAGTTACTCTAAAATAGAGATAAATTGCTCATTAAAGATTAGAATTTAATTTTCACAGAAAGATCTAAGTGCAAAGCATCCGATATTTTTTCTAAGAAAGCCTTTTTCATTTTATTATTACTGTGCGTGATAAGCAACCACCCATTACCTAAATCTTTTTGAGTTTTACCATATTTAGCATCTCTGCGATTAGATATAACAGGAACCTTACAGAATACAAGATTTTGTTCCTCTACAACTTTCCGCACTCGAGTTACCCCTATCCTTTTTACCACTTTATAAAGAGTTTCAGCAGCTATCTGATCTGAAATAATCGTACCATCAGGGAATATAACGGATAAATATGTAGCATGTTTTTTATGTAGCTGACTTGTAACTACATGCGTACTATGTTCCACAGCATCATCAAGTTTTATCTCCTTAGCATCTTTCATGTTAGCAGTGAAGTCACGTTTACGAGAAAGGTGCACACTAATATCTTCACCAGGAATATAATCTACAACGAGTACTAATTCACGTTGTACTTCTTTCAAAGCAGGTGCAATGTTTTTCGTTACAATAGGAAGTATTTCGTTCTTAATAATTTCTTCCTCTGCTTGGTTTACCTTTGCTTCCAAATCATCTGTAGAAACACCTTCCTTTCTCAGGGTTTCTATAGCCTCATAAAGTTTACTTAATCTGCCCATTATTAAGATTCATGTTACTTAGTTAATAATGCAAATATATAAAAAAATGATTAGCAAAACGAATATTCAAATGATAATTTGACTTTAAGTAATTAAAATTACCAAATAATCTAGACATTACAAATGATAGTGCGTATTTTTCCGTTAAGTATACTAACGAATCAATTTTCAAAATATAATTATGATATACGGTTACATTAGAGTTAGCAGTGACAAACAGACAGTAGAGAATCAGCGTTTCGAGATAAACAATTTTTGCAATCGCAAAGAATTATGCGTTGATGGTTGGATAGAAGAGACTATCAGCGGAACTAAAGCATACAACAAGCGAGAACTTGGCAAATTGTTGAATAAAGTAAAGAAGAACGATTTAATCATTTGTGCCGAACTTTCACGTCTAGGTCGTAACCTATTCATGATAATGGAGATACTTAATATCTGTATGAACAAAGAATGCAAAGTTTGGACCATTAAAGATAACTATCGCTTAGGCGAAGATATTCAAAGTAAAGTGCTAGCTTTCGCTTTTGGGTTGTCAGCTGAAATAGAGAGAAATCTAATTAGCCAAAGGACTAAAGAAGCTTTGGCAAGAAAAAAAGCCGAGGGAGTCATTCTTGGAAGGCCAAAAGGTAAAAAAACAGATATAAAGAAACATAAGTTATTTGGTAAAGAAACTTTAATAAGTGAATTACTTAATGAACACATATCAAAACGTCAAATAGCTAATATTTGTAAAGTTAACAGAAACACTTTAACTCGATATATTCTAACAAATATGTCCACTACAAAATGAGCGTTTTTGTAGAGCAAAACCATACAACATGCGATTTCTCAACTAGTGATAATTGGGTAATTCTGTCACCTATTGAGCAGAGTATCAAACGAAAGATTGAGGCTGCAGGTACTCCTTTGAAGGATTGGGATATAAATATTTATCGTGGTGTGCTCACTGGCTATAATGATGCATTTATTATTTCTACGGAGAAACGTGAAGAAATACTAGCTAATTGTAAAGACGATAATGAGCGCAAAAGAACTGAAGAACTAATTCGACCTATTTTGAGGGGCAGAGACATAAAGAGATATGCCTATGAGTGGGCAAATCTATGGCTGATTGCAACTTTTCCATCAAAACATTATAATATAGAATCATATCCATCTGTAAAAAACTATCTGTTATTATTTGGGATAGAACGTTTAGAGCAAACTGGGAATATTAATGTTATCAATGGAGAGAAAATTAAGGCACGAAAAAAAACCTCTAATAAGTGGTTTGAAACACAAGATAGTATTAGTTATTGGGAGGATTTTTCTAAGCCAAAAGTTATGTGGAAAATAATAGGTTGTAACATCAATTTTGCTTTTGATGATAATTCCATGTTTTGTAATAATGCGGTTAATATTATGACAGGTAATAGAAAACAACTTATACAATTCGTAGGTTTGATGAACAGTAAACTTTTTGATTGGTACCTAAAACTCACGACTGAAGCAGAAGTCCAAGGTGGGGGCATACAATTATATGTTACAACATTAGAAAAAACACCTTTAAAATTAGATTTTCCTAGTAATTTCGAGTCATTGATAGAAGATAAAATGAACAATAAAATCTCTGATAGTAAAATGGATAATATAATTTTTCAAGCTTATGAATTGACAAGAGAAGAATCGGATTATATTTTATCGTGCAAACAAGTAAATCGCATTGATTGTTAGTCCAATACTAACAATCAATGCGATATTATTTATATATGTTTTTTTATAAAGTTAATCTCATCTTCATCGAAATTATACAAATTAAAAATAGAATTGTCTATTTTTAATTCATCTTTGGCTTTTATTGATAACAAAAGATCTTCCGATGCATTTTTAGGTATCGGAAATCGTATTAAAGATTGAATATTTAACATAATATCTCCAGCCCCTGTTGTGTCACTATTTTGATAAATGTAATATTTTCCTAACGAGCTACACAAATAAGCTAAAATTATTTCGTTGCTACTGTTAGCTGAAATAAAACTAGCAGGGGCTGTTAAAAACGTCCCAGGCTCAACAATTGCGAAAGCCAGATTTCGACCAACAGCTTTCCAACAAATTTTTGGCTTAAAAAATAAGTCCCAATATTTTGCACCCCATCTTTGCATTGCGTACCATTCATATCTTATACAAGTTTCTGCTTTGTTACGTTTTGATAAAGGTTCTTTGTATTCTAGCATATGTTTGTATACTGCAGGATACAAACGTTTAAATTCTGTTTCTGCTCTAATTGAAGCGCCTTGTATTTTATTATCAAATTGTAAAGGGAAGTGCCATGGTATATATATTAACCATAAGTTTGCCCACTCATAGGCATATCTCTTTATGTCTCTGCCCCTCAAAATAGGTCGAATTAGTTCTTCAGTTCTTTTGCGCTCATTATCGTCTTTACAATTGGCTAGTATTTCTTCACGCTTGTCAGTAGAAATAATAAATGCATCGTTATAGCCTGTTTTTATTCCGTAATTGATTTGAACATCCCAATCCTTCAAAGGAGTACCTGCAGCCTCAATCTTTCGTTTGATACTCTGCTCAATAGGTGACAGAATTACCCAATTATCACTAGTTGAGAAATCGCATGTTGTATGGTTTTGCTCTACAAAAACGCTCAAATTATTAATACTTCCCTTATTGAGTTTATTAGTAACAGCACAAGTAGTTTTATGTTCGTTATTTTCTTTTGAAAAGAGCAATATATTTGTGTCAACTGTTGCACTTTCAAAAATTTTAACACCTGTAAAATCTATTAAAAGTTTTGGATTGGTTTTTGTAGCAAAAAATTTTCTCGTTGATTGGCCATAACCAGCACGCATCCATTTGTTAGATGTTATAAAACACAATATCCCTCCTTTCTTCAATAATTGCCAACCACATTCATAAAATAGGCAATAAATATCACCAGTACGTGCAAATGTATCATAACCACATTTTTGAAACATTTTAGCTAATTCTCCACCATTATTCTGTAATTGTACATAAGGGGGATTCCCAATTACAATATCAAAACCATTATCTCCATTCGGCCTATTAAATACATCAGAGAACCATGTGTGCCATAAAAAGAATTTATCATTGGCTTGAATATCTATATTTTTTAGGTCTAACTGCAATCTTTGCTCATCTATCTGCTTATTAATATTATTATGTATTTCCGTAAGGAGTTGATGCTTCTGCGTGTGATCACTACAAGAGTAATAAGCAATGATCTTTTCGCAGAGTTCTTGACGATAAACATCCATAATTTCATCAAAAAAGTCTAATGACATTTTTTTATTTATCATTTCTTGTTTGCGTATGGCTATTTTACTTAAATCAACGCCTTTATATTGTTCTAACAAAGAATTTCCTTGCATTATTTTATAGTCAAGATTAGGCAATGAGTGTGGTGTTTCTTCATCTACAATTAATGAGAGCCAAAAACGAAGACGCGCTATATCAACAGCACCCTTTTCAATATCTACTCCATAGATATTATGCTGTATAATATGACGTTTAATTTCTGCAGCATCATCAAAATTTTCGATAGCTCCACGGCATAAGAATAGTTCTTTTAATAATCCCATCGGGAATGCTCCAGAACCTATTGCAGGATCGCATATTTTGATATTTTTTAATTTTTCATTGACTGAATGCGTCAATTCACTATCTATACCGCCAATGGACTTAATATCATAGGTCTTTACAAATTTTTCAATAGAAGTCTTCGTCTTCTCTTCTTTAACATCTGTTTGCAGATAGGTTATGAGAGACTGACGGCACATATACTGAACGATTTCCTTTGGGGTATAGAATGCTCCCTTGTCCTTATTATCCTCCAAGAGGTTTTCGAAAATACGCCCAAGCATCTCAGGATCAACGCCAACCTGAGCATCGTTCGGGTCATTTTCATCAATTGTAAAATTGTATTGATGAAAGAATTCAAACAGATTTTCAAAATACTTTGCTGGAAATTTGGAATATGGTTCGTCTAATGAGTCACGTTCAAAAAGTCCACCATTAAGATACGGTATCTTTACTGTAGAACCATTATCTAAAGAAACTTTTGTATCAAATAAGAAATCATTATTTGAACGGTCTTTATCCAAAGCGTAGGAGAATAATGGTTCTAGAATTTGATCCAGAAAATTGTCTTTTTGTGAGTCAGAACAATTATCAAATAGATTTTTCATAAAATTTTGATCACCTTTCCCCCAAGGCTCATCTTTAGGAACACCCATCCAACCTTTTTTTTGCAAGAAATGCAAGAACACTATTCTACCTAACATTTTCTTAACATAATCGCGTATTGGCTTTTCTTCACGCTCCTTAATCGTACTTTCTGATAATTCAGTATGATCAAAAGTGGCATCAATGAAGTTCTCTCGCATGCCATTATTTGAATCGCACATATAATCTACAAACAGTTGATATTGTTGTTTGTACTTTTCAAAGAATTCTTTAGATAGTGCTTCAACATCGAATACGGATTCGATATCCACCAGTTCTATTTCTCCATGTTTGAGAAGTAGTTTACTGAAATTCTCAGATACAGTTCTACATGACTGATTAGGACCAAGCAGAAATGTGTACCTTTTAGCATCAGTCATTTCATCCTTTCCACCATTCTTGCTACAAAATGTAAAACGCCAATCCCAATTATCTGTATCTTCATAATGAAATATCATAAATGCACTGGAATATGTGTTCATAATATTACGTATCAACTTTTGAATGGCAACACGATTACGATTCATAACAACATGATCTGTGACAGTTACATCAAATATATTTAAAGAGAAAAAATCTTTAACGATGTCACCGACATGGCAGATAGATTTTATACCTGTTGCATTTGCAATTGTCTTCAGTTCAGGATCTTGCTCTATTAATGAAACATTATACATATTATTAAAAGAGTCTTCACCAAATATTGGATAAACAACTTCGTGTAAAAATGACTCTCCACCTTGATATGGTTGCTGAAAATATTCTTTGAATTCCATAATGATTTATATTTTGTGGTTATTTACTCAGTGCAATATAAGTTTGAGCTTTGCCATAACGTAATTGAACGTTAGCAACTATGTTTTCAATATCTCTCTTTATGACTATATCAAATTCGTCTTGGGTAAGATCAAACAGCGTATTACCGTTTTGTTTCTTCAGCTCATCTAAAGCTATAATTTTTTTGATAATATCAAAATTACCTTTATTGACTAAATTGAATGCAGATGCAAGAAGACTACGTGATTCTTTTGACATCATAATATTATCTTTCATTCTTAATATTATCTCTTTAGCTTTAGTTGCGTTCTGTGAATTTCTTATATGTATATTCATACGTGATAATGACTGATTTACAGCAAGTTCTGCTTTAGCTTTGCGCTGTTCCCAATCTTTTGGAAGCGGAACTACTAAAGTATCTTCTTCTGGACGAAAAGATTTATACATATCAATACCAGAAAGCATAGTGCAATTCAATTCAGCATCAACCTTTACAAACAAGCCTGAAATCTGAGGATTGCGAACGAGAAAATAGCTACAATTATCTTTTGGATTAATAGCTAATTCCAATCCATTTTCTGTCTCAGCTATTTGAACAAAACGGTCTGGATGCGCATGTCTGTATTCTTTTAGTTCAAAAACATATTTTTCAAATGGTGATTCTTCGCCATTGATTTGCTGATTAAGACCGTAATGCATCACTTCTTCATCTTCAGTAAAAACTTGACTGTCTTCACCAAATAATGTATGAAAAGATTGCAATTTAGTATAAGCTTTTTGCACAAGCTTAATCTGGGCATCTCCTTCTGCACTTGGCATAAAATTATATACATAAATATATGGCGCATTAGAACCAATACGGTTTACACGACCTATTCGTTGCATAAGTCGTGTTGAATTCCATGGGGTATCATAATTCAATATGCAGTTAGCACGATGAAGGTTTATTCCTTCTGCCAAAACTTCTGTAGTAACAATTACTTGGTAGACATTTTTCCATTCTCCTTGATAATTCGCATCAAAATTTTCTTGTATAAGTGTCTCACAGGCACGACGATTCTCAGATGTTACAGCAAGCACTTTTAATTCATCATCTGAAGCCTCTATTGCTGACTTAATCGCTTTAACAGTATCGATTGCCTCACTAAATATAACAAGCTTTTGGGCTCTATTACGTTGTTTATCAAATAGCGTATTTCGTAATTCTTTTTTAAATTTTTCTAGTTTGGGGTCATTATTGTATTCTTCCCACCTAGTACATAGAAAGGAAATTAACTGTAAATCCTTGCGAAGTAGTTCTATATAGTCTTCTGAAAAATCTTTCCTTCTCAATTCTTGATTACGACCTTTATTATTTCTACCTTTATCATTAAGTTTCGCTATTTTTAAACGTATATCATTAGCACAATCTTCAAAAGTGCATAACTTTTTAGTAATCTCGTAATTTTTGTCACGTTTAAGTTCTTTATTTATATCAATGTCTGGACAAATAAAAATAGTATCGTGTTCCCACATGTCAATCATATTCTGAGTATATCTTCGCAGATTTCTGAGTGATTTTTTAAAGGCAGAGAAACTACTCTCAATACGTTTTACCAGATTAATTTGCATAATCTTTGCTAACTGCTGTGAAAATCTGTCTGGATCAATATTTCTCCCTTTATAAAGTGATTTCACTTCTTCTGATTTTATAAACTCAATAGCTCTATATCTATAATAACAAAGGTAATCACTATTATCAAAACGGAAATTATCTGTAGGAGCAATAAGATTCATTGTCTGAGCAAACAAATTAGCAAGTCCGCTTTCCATTTTATATTCGAGTCCATGTGGACCACTTATTTGCGGAAAAATGATTTGTTGTTTCTTTAAGTCATTTTCATAATATTTGCTAACATCAGTTCGTGTTCTACGCACTAAAATATCTTGAAGAACACAATCACGGATTTCTGCAGACAACTTTTTTAATTCACTTCTACATTCTTCAGGAGTCATTTGTAGTATATCCCCATCTTTTATCAATTCTCTTGAAGAAATAATTTTTCCATAACGCCTATTTATATCAGCAAAAAATCCTTCAAGATTACCTCCTGCAGCTTTTTTTAGAGTACTATCTGCATGATTTCTTTCAAATAAGTATATTTGATTCTGGATATCAGATGGTCTGTTATTTTGAGGTGTTGCAGATAGTAACCCAATATAAGGATATACTCCTGTAGTACTACCTATCTGTGCTATTAATCCATCCAAAGACTTGTACATACTAGTACTACTATTGCGGAATTTATGACTTTCGTCAATAATAATTAATCCGTAATTGTTATTTTTAAAATCTGAAGAGAATTCCTCTGAATCCATATCGTCAATGTCATTATAATCATTGACATCTACATCATCCACAAGTTTATTGATACTACCTGTTGTTACATAATCAATAGATGGCTTCATCTTATTGATATTATGCTCATCAAATTGTTTTATTGTATCTTTCCATCCTGATAAAATAGCAGGTGGAGTTATTATAAGAATCTTTCGCTCGCGTCCATCATCATCAGGCAAAGTAAGGAAATGCTTAATTACCAAAGCTCCAATAACAGTTTTCCCTAAACCTACAACATCAGCAAGCATAAAACCGCCATGTTCTTTCATTATAGAGAAACATTGCTTTACAGCATCCATTTGATAAACTAATGGATCATAGCTTGGCGGAAGGTAGCTTTCTATGAGTTGTTGCTGATTTAAGTCTACTATATCACCGAATTTGTACTGCAAAAGTTTTATATACAGTTCATAAGGTGTTAATGGTGCTATTTCTTTCGTTTTTTCGGCTTTTACTGTTATAGGAGCACCTTTTATTATTTCTTCAAGAAATATTTTATTCCACTGAGTTGATAGCTCCCATTTTTCATCGAACCAACATATATGTCCTTTACTATAAGAAGTTGCACTTGGTTGAGCAGAAACTATCATCTGGTTGGTTTCCAAATAATTCAGTTCAGAATTACCTTCAAGTCCTTTTTGTGTAAAGTTGCTACTACCAATGATACCTACAGCATAATCACTTCCGCAAAAAATATAACATTTAGCATGAAAAAATTGCGCATCCCCATCATTATCCTTTCTATAAATACGGATTTGAAATTTACTATTCTCTTCCTTCTCCTGACAAAACTCTTTAATTAGACGAATAACATCAACATAATCATCTTTTACATCAAGTTGTTGAATATCTCGTTTAATATAATCTTGCGGAAATTTTGAACTTTTATGAATTGGATGAGCTAATTGTTTTTGACGTATAACAGGATCAGCGCCAATTAATAACTGAATTTTCGTATCTGTCTCTGAAAGAAAATTCTTTAACTCATCATATATCAACACCATACCTGGTATATCCCAATATCCAGTTGCAATCTTTATATTTTTGCAACTAGAATTGATTATACATTGCTTAATTGTATTTACCAGTTTTAAATTGTCAGTGGTATTATCTAAAAGTGTATTAGTCATAAACTACTTTTTCTATATTTGTTTGTATCTTTTATGATACACAACATTTTCATCTCCAAAGTTACTTATTTTTTTTTAATATATCCTAATTTAATGGTAAAAAAGCATCTTATCAACACATACTTGTGGATTTTGTCAAAAATAAACATCATTTGTTTATCTAATTATATAACGAATAATTACTTTTATACTTTATTTGAGCAATTTCTTTCCTATTTTTAAGTATTACTGCATTAGGATTAGATTACACAAAAAATAATTATAGCAAAGAAACACTTTTGCATTTTTCTCTTCGTAGATCTGCGTTATCTGCGGGAAAATAGGCCGTTCACCCAAATGCACGCCATTGCATTTAATCTGCGGGAAAACAAACAATAATCATCTGCATGAAACCATAAAAACAATAAAAGGGATGTGCTTTAGCACATCCCTCTGTTGCTATCCTACAATCCATACCGTGCAGCTAAGTAGCGCTGTGAGCGCTGCGATTAACCATATTAAGTTAGAAATTCTATATAACTTTATCAAAAATTAGCACACGCTTCTCCACAAATTTAGTTCATTCAGTTAGTAAAATGATGAAACCAATTGAGTCATGAGCATCTAAAATATTTTTTTATTTTTAATTTTCTGATGCCGTTTCCTACATGATTTCACCAAACGCATTGTTATACAACACGTTAGCTAATGTATATAAGTCCGTTCTTATACATTTTAGGGAGTGATTAGGGCCTAATCACTCTGTTGTCCTACATGCTTTGCAGAGTGATTAGACCCTTATTACTCAAAGACGCACCGAAATTGGTGATTTTATTCTCGCTGCGCTTCATGCATTTTGACTATAATAGGAATTAATTATAACCATTTGTAGTTATACATTCTTAATCACTATACATTTTTTAAAACTGTTACTGATAATCGGTATAATTGTATGAAATCCTTTACTGAAAGGGTTGATATATTTAAATGCCACACAAACCCGTTTGTTATAAAATTTATTTACAAATTTAGATAACATTTCTAGATTTAAAATTCCCATGAAAGACATCATTGTAATTTGCTTTACTGGCAGAGGAACAAACTTATGGCAGCAAAAAAAAGATTTGAGTATAATAATTTGATCAAATTCCATCGTTTTAGGTACAAATACGTACTTATAATGTAGGAACCATGTAGGAAAGATGTAGGAAAACGCACCCTTATACATAAGTTAATCTATTGATAAACAGCCATTTAAGTGAAAAATATATATAATGTAGGTTATTTTTCTTTTTTTCTGAAATCTTTTTCAATTTAGGGGGAATATCCTCCATAAATTGCCCTTGATTTTAAGTCATTTCACACTTGCTATATTAAAAATTAATCTTTTAATTATGTTGATTTTATTGACATTTTTTCTTATGTTTTCTTTATTTAATAAATATCTATCTGCGGGAGACTATGCAGTTTATATATGGACAAAGAAAACGAACTAAAACTCATGTCTATTTCCGGCAACATATTGGTATTGATCTCTTTGCAAATTACTTATACTATAAATAAATATTTTCAAAAGTTGTAATTATATTTTTTTATTACTATATTTGTATTCTAAATTAAGCAAAGTTGGAAATAGCACTTTAAGAGTTATTTGACTTTAGTGAAATATGTTATGATACAACCTTTTTAAATCAATTCATGACATTGCGACCAGAAAACATCTGACTCTAACATAAACTAAAAAAACATTGAAATATGAAAAGAACTTATTTTTTAATATTGTTATCAATCGTAAGCCTGTCTGCTTTTACCCAACAGATTAGCAAACAAGAGAAGGGTGTGAATAAGATGATGATTGAAGCCGAATACTATATTCAGGATTTTCATCGCAAAGCTGTTACGGCATCATATCCTATATTCAACGTACTAACAAAAAAGGAATATCGCAAGATTACTTTCTCACAGATGCCTACGTATAATCAGATAGACCAATACATAGATTTCGATCATTTAGAACTCGATTGTATTTTGGCAAAGACTCCTGAAGGCATTTGGTATTTAGCAGGTGTATATGACAATTATGATTCTTTCTGCTATACCAAAAGTGTCAATGATAAATTATTCGATTATTTGGATAGCATTAAGCCTGATCGTGTGTATAATCTTCTCGGAGAATCCTTTTTAACGCTGATAGAAAAAAATGGTCATCGCTATTTGATTAAAGAGATAAACAAGCAATATCAGCCATGTGAAATAGTTGATATTGAACCAGATGTTGCATTTTTTAATACATGGCTTTTCCCCTACAATACAAAAAAGTCACTAATCTATGCTAGATAAATTCTGATTCATTGCTCACGCAGAGATTATGTTGTTCACGCAGAGATTCTTTCTTTGCATGTACAAACGGCGTTGGCTCACGCAGATTGAATTTATCAACGTAAACGGCCATTTCTCTCGCAGATCTCGCTAAGGTCGCAGATAAAACCCAAAACAACAACATCTACATCAACTATCTTTCTCTGCGAAATAATGCAGCCTGCTGCATTCATCTGCGAGATCTGCGTTATCTGCGAGAGAATAACATGCAAGAGTACTCAAGCTATTGCACAAAGAAACCCCAATGTCTCTCGCAGATCTCGCTGATTACGCAGATAAACCACAAAACCACATTAACTACAAACTGTCTTTCTCTGCGAAATAATGCAGCCTGCTGCATTCCTCTGCGAGATCTGCGTTATCTGCGAGAGAATAATACGCAAGAGTACTCAAGCTATTGCACAATGAAACCCCAATGTCTCTCGCAGATCTCGCTGATTACGCAGATAAACCACAAAACCACATTAACTACCAACTGTCTTTCTCTGCGAAATAATGCAGCCTGCTGCATTCATCTGCGTGATCTGCGTTATCTGCGAGAGAATAACACGCAAGAGGACTCAAGCTAGTGCACAAGAAAACCCCAATAAGTCTCTCGCTGATTTACGCAGATAAACAGCATGAACTGCTTTGTCTCCACCATGTGGTAACTGTCTTTTGAGACTATACTGTTTATGCTAATGTACTTTTCTCTAGGTATTTATACTTAAATATGATAAAAAGATGACCTTTCGGCAAATGCTAAAAGGTCATCTTTTTTATCATATTATTATGTTATTTCTATTGATGAAATGATTAAAATGCAAGAACAGACCTTACATTAGCAGTAGTACTACTTTTAGAGTTTTCAAATATCGTTAATTCCCCAAGAGAAAAGTAAAATTCAATAAAGTTATCAACAGTATTTTCAGACGAAGACGAATAACCATCGCCATCAGCTATTTTTTCACCTCCAACTGCTATAAATGCATTGTTTACATTGTTTAATATATGGTCGTCTATAAACAATACACCGAAAGAATTAGCAGATGTCTGCATATTTATCAAGTACAACTTGCCTATGTTAGCAAAAACATCCCACCATTGGCCGATACTTGGAAGATACCAACCACTATTAGTAAACTTGGATACATCTACATTATAACTATTAGCAACCTGCCATGCTGGATAGCTGCTAGTATTGTATTTTAGGGTAAATGTTCCATAATAACCTGAGCTGATATCGTTATAACAATCTGAAGAGCTGACAACTTTGGTGGAATTTGCATTAACCCCATCAGGTCCCCAATAATATCCTATACTTGCATCTTTTAGGGCAATCGCATAGCCATGCGTATAGCCAGCATTATATTCTGCAGAACTAATCTCGTTGGAGAATACGATGCCCACAATTGTCTTACCACCTGTGGTTGTTCCTGTTGTTCCATCAGCATAAAGGTAATCGCCGATGTTTGCATCACCTAGACACACATTTTGGCGCGAAGTTTGAGTAAGACAAGCTGAAGCACCTTTATATTTATAAATCTTATATTTAGCTGCGGCAGGAGCTGCCCCACTTATTTTCCATCCCTTAGTCTTTGCTACGTCAGTACTATTATACTGATTATTGCCTGTAACAGAAAGTGTATTATTTGGATTAACTAAGTAACGGTATTTACCATCAGCGATATTAAATGGTTTGCTGGTAGCATCAAATGTAAAACGATATTTGTTTGTTCCATTATATGTATAATGAACTTGGTGAAGGTCTATTTCAACTATTGACATTTGGTGAGACAGTGTGAATGAACTGCTGTATGTAGAAGCATCGACTGTAGCCATAGACACCATCAAATCCTGAGCTGTGTATTTGGCTTGCGTACTTTGATCGGCGGCTGGAGTCCAACTGCTGATTAACGATCCAAAGAAGGTCTGGGCTGTTAAATCACTGAAAGTGCCACTTGCAGAATATTTGCCATCCATACTTGCTTGATAAGGATAGTAAGCAAAATACTTTGCACCCTCAAAATATGGCAAGTTCTCTGTACTATTACTGTTAAGCCATTTAGAAGTACCATCATAGGTATATTTGGCATTAGCCAGAACAACAGTTCCATCAGGCTTAACTGCAAATATACCGATGGCGTCACCGCTAGCAAATGTGGTCCCTGTGCCATTATCTGTGGCGCGTGTCTTTGCACCACTGTCATCTACTGAAGTAAATAAGCCGTCGGATATATTTATCTTCATACTCTTAACGGCTGTGTCGTTCTCGTTTGTAAAAGTCTCGTCTGAAGAGCAACCGCTCAACGTCATTAATAACACACTGGCTAATATTCCAAGGTTGAATAATCTGATTTTCATAAATTGTTTTTTTTGTCGTGATACTTTAATAATGTTTATACAATACTGAGCTGTTAAGCATCATCAATAGTTCCATCACCACTGGGAGCAGGTGACCAAGGAGTAACTGGCAATGCATTTACATTGCTATTTGCGATTGGTAGCTGTACTTCCGCTTCTATAACGTGTATTGAAGGGCTTTTGTACTCTTTTCTTTTCATTTGCATATAATTAAATTATTTACGTGCGTATATTATTTATATAATAAAAATCAAACTGACTTTTGCTCTCATAAGTATTGGTATCACTAATAACAACTATATTATTTCTTAGAACACTGTCAACAAGTTCGCTTGTCGGGTCAAAGGGATTGACAATCTCTGCTACATCATTATCTAAGCTACAAGACATAAATAATAAAGTAAACAACAAGAATAATGTATATATTTTTTCATTATCAGTTAAATTTAATCATTATTTATTGGGGTTATTATTAAAATGAAATCATAACTACAATTAAGGTCGCAAAGTTAATAAATACGATATATTCATCTGTTTCATTATCACAATTTGCATGTATCATTACTACAAAATTTGATAATATTTACTTAATATATCCATTTTTTGATAAAGCTTGTAAAATAAAAGTACTAAGAGTTTATATTTAGCTACCACATTTGCTACAGCTATCATTTATGAAAAGAGAAACCAAATTCTCTATGTGAAAGAGTGGTAATATATTTTGAGACACACGTTAGACTACAGAAAAAAGTTTTTTTTAATGCCATTCATGTCACAAGCCCTTTGTTTAGCTTATGACATTATCAAGGTAAAAGAGACATTAAATGAGATCGAAGTCCGCCACATATTCACTAACTCAATGTCATCTGATAAAGTTAGTAAATATTGAAAAAAAATAAGCATAGTTACTGGATTTCTCCGATAACTATGCTTAATATGATTTATGGGTTATGATTTAATATTCACCCCATGCCTTGATGTCAATATCATCAAGAGACAGTGTGCAGAATGCATTGATAAAGGCACTCGCAAGACGACTGTTGGTGATCAATGGCACGTTTAAGTCGATTGCTGCACGACGAATCTTATATCCGTTTGTTAGCTCATGAGCAGTAAGATCCTTTGGAATGTTTACTACCATGTCTATCTTCTTATCGTGAAGCATGTCTATAGCCTGTGGGTGTTGTCCTTCCTCAGAAGGCCAATATACACGTGTATTAGCTATACCGTTTTCCTCTAGGTACTTGCTTGTTCCACCCGTAGCAAACAATTCATAACCATTGGCTACAAGTTGTTTAGCGGCATCAAGCATCTCAGCCTTCTGCTTTGCACTACCTGTTGACAAAAGGATGGTCTTCTTTGGTATGCGATGACCTACAGACAACATACTTGTAAGCAATGCTGTGTTAGTATCGTCACCAATACATCCAACCTCACCAGTAGAACTCATGTCTACACCAAGTACTGGGTCAGCCTTCTGCAAGCGGTTGAAAGAGAACTGGCTAGCTTTGATACCAACATAGTCGAGATCGAACAAGTTTTTCTTGAGTTTCTCAACAGGAAGTCCAAGCATTACCCTTGTAGCAAGTTCGATGAGGTTTATCTTCAACACCTTACTTACGAATGGGAATGAACGACTGGCACGCAGATTACACTCAATAACAAGTATCTCATTTTCGCGAGCCATATACTGGATATTGAAAGGACCGTTGATGTGAAGGTTCTTTGCAATCTGACGGCTCACACGCTTGATGCGTCTTACTGTCTCAACATAAATTTTCTGTGGAGGGAACTGAATTGTAGCATCACCAGAGTGTACACCGGCAAACTCGATATGTTCACTGATGGCATAAGCCATGATCTCACCGTCTTTGGCAACAGCATCCATCTCAATCTCCTTTGCATGCTCGATGAACTTAGATACCACAACAGGATGATCCTCACCCACGTTAGCAGCAAGCTGAAGGAAGCGTTTGAGTTCCTCATCATTTGAACATACATTCATGGCTGCACCAGAAAGTACATAAGAAGGACGAACGAGAACTGGGAAACCGACACGGTCTACAAAAGCATCGATATCGTCCATGCTTGTGAGGGCACTCCATTCTGGCTGATTGATGCCATTCTCTGTAAGCATGGCTGAGAACTTAGCACGGTCTTCAGCACCATCAATATTCTGGGCTGTAGTACCAAGGATAGGAACATTCTGCTCATCAAGTTTGATAGCCAAGTTGTTTGGTATCTGACCACCAGTACTTACGATTACACCATGAGGACATTCGAAATCAATGATATCCATGACACGCTCGAAGGTGAGTTCGTCAAAATAAAGACGATCACACATATCATAGTCTGTAGATACTGTCTCTGGATTATAGTTTATCATGACAGAGCGCCAGCCTTCTTTACGAATCGTGTTAAGAGCCTGAACACCACACCAGTCGAACTCTACCGAACTACCGATGCGATAAGCACCCGAACCAAGAACGATGACAGAACGCTTGTCTTTTTCAAACTCTATATCACTCTTGACACCACTATAAGTGACATACAAATAGTTAGTCTGTGCAGGATATTCGGCAGCCAAGGTATCAATCTGCTTAACAACAGGAATGATTCCATAAGTCTTACGCTTGTTGCGCACGATGATAGCAGCCTTATGCATGTTTCCTATTTCGGTTTCAAGACCAATAGCACGAGCTATCTGGAAATCAGTAAATCCATAGACCTTTGCTGTACGCAGAAGATCCTTATCAATCGTATTGATGTTGGCATTCTTAAGATTCTCATCAATGTCGATAATATGCTTGAGTTTCTGAAGGAACCATTTGTCAATCTTAGTAAGATCATGAATCTGGTCAACAGTGTATCCCTTGTGCATAGCCTTAGAGATAACGAACACACGTTTATCAGTTGGCTCGCATAGAGCAGCATCAATATCATCAATCTTTAATTCTTTATTGCCAACAAATCCGTGCATGCCCTGCCCGATCATACGGAGTCCCTTCTGGATAGCCTCTTCAAAATTACGGCCAATAGCCATAACCTCTCCAACAGACTTCATACTAGAACCAAGTTCCTTGTCAACTCCACGGAACTTAGAAAGGTCCCAACGAGGAATCTTGCAGACTACATAGTCAAGAGCAGGCTCAAAGAATGCACTTGTGGTCTTTGTTACAGAGTTTTTCAACTCAAACAGACCATATCCCATACCAAGTTTGGCAGCAACGAAAGCGAGAGGATAACCAGTAGCCTTTGAAGCCAAAGCAGAAGAACGAGACAAACGGGCATTAACCTCGATGACACGATAGTCTTCGCTCTTAGGGTCGAAAGCATATTGCACATTACACTCACCGACGATACCGATGTGGCGTACAATCTTTATTGAAAGGGCACGCAACTTATGATATTCGCTGTTTGTAAGTGTCTGAGAAGGAGCGATAACGATACTCTCACCGGTATGAATACCAAGTGGGTCGAAGTTTTCCATATTACATACCGTAATACAGTTATCGTAACGGTCGCGCACAACTTCATATTCTATTTCTTTCCAGCCTTTCAAACTCTTCTCTACCAAAACCTGTGGAGAGAAAGCGAAAGCCTTTTCGCAGATAACATTCAATTCAGCCTCGTTGTCAGCAAATCCAGATCCAAGACCTCCAAGTGCATAAGCAGCACGCACAATGACAGGATAGCCCAGATCAGCAGCAGCCTTGCGAGCCTTGACGATATCATCACAAGCCTCACTCTTGATTGTCTTAACATCAATCTCGTTGAGCTGATTAACAAACAGTTCACGGTCTTCTGTATTCATAATGGCAGCAACTGGCGTACCAAGAACACGGACATTATATTTTTCCAATATACCAGAACGGTCCAACTCAACACCGCAGTTAAGAGCAGTCTGACCACCGAATGAAAGAAGAATACCATCAGGCTTTTCCTTCTGAATTACTCGCTCAACAAAATAAGGTTGAACAGGAAGGAAGTAAATCTGATCAGCCACTCCCTCGGAAGTCTGAACAGTAGCAATATTAGGATTGATAAGTACGGTTTTGATGCCTTCCTCACGAAGAGCCTTTAAAGCCTGTGAACCAGAATAATCAAACTCGCCTGCTTCACCAATTTTCAACGCACCTGAACCTAGCAGCAATACTTTCTTTATATTTTCGTCTTTCATTATAGCTTTACTTTAAAGTTTCTACAAATTTGTCGAACATGAACTCTGTATCAACAGGACCTGAACAAGCCTCTGGATGGAACTGACTTGAGAACCAAGGATTAGTGTTGTGGCAGATACCCTCATTAGAACCATCATTCATATTAACGAACAACTCTTTCCAATCACTTCCCAGAGTCTTAGCGTTGACAGCATAACCATGATTCTGACTTGTGACATAGCACTTCTCTGTACCAACAAGACGAACAGGCTGGTTATGACCGCGATGACCATATTTAAGTTTATAGATATCAGCACCGGCAGCCTTTGCCAATAACTGATTACCCATGCAGATACCACAGATAGGTTTTGTGCTAATGTTCATCTGCTTGCGGATTATATCAACAGCATCAGAGCAAACATCAGGATCACCAGGACCATTGGCAAGGAAAAGTCCATCATACTGCATATCAGTGTAGTCATAGTTCCAAGGAACTCTTATAACCTCAACACCACGCTTGATCATGCTTCTGATAATATTAGCCTTAACACCGCAATCAACAAGAACGACTTTCTTTCCGGCACCTTCGTTGTATCTGATAACTTCTTTGCAAGAAACTCTATCAACAAAATTCACACCTTCATAATCAGCTTCAGGTATATTGCTTGGTTCATCATCAAAGATAATCTTACCCATCATCACACCATGCTCACGCAAAACCTTAGTGAGTTCCCTTGTATCAATGCCAGTAATGCCTGGAACATGTTCACGTTTAAGCCAATCAGCAAGACTTTCAACAGCATTCCAATGACTATACTGCTCGCTATAATCATTAACGATTATTGCTGAAGCATAAATCTTATCGCTCTCCATGAAAGTAGGGATGCCATTGCTCTCGATAGTGAAAGGAGGCACACCGTAATTTCCGACAAGCGGATAAGTCAGCGTCATAAGCTGTCCGGCATAAGAAGGGTCGGTAAGACTCTCCGGATAGCCCATCATGGCTGTGTTGAAAACGACCTCACCGGCAACTGGCGCATCATAGCCAAAGCTCTTGCCGTGAAATTTTGTTCCGTCACTTAAGACCAAAGTTACGTTCTTCATCATTCTATAATATATATAACTTTAAATATTCTTTTTCAATCATCGTCTCTATTTAAACAAGCTTATTATTTTTCTACACTTTCAACATAGTTTACAAAAGCCTGATTACATAGTTTTGTTCCACCAGGTGTTGGGAAGTGTCCTGTGAAATACCAATCACCCTTATGGTTTGGTATAGCCTTGTGGAGTCCCTCTATGCTCTGGTAGACAATCTCGATAGGAGTTGTAACACCCTCTGGGCGAAGTATCTCGACAATCTTATTGTTTATTTCCTCTATCGTAAATGGTTTGTAGATATTACGAACCACATTAACCATATCTTCTTTTGGTTTCTTGAGTTCGTCCTTGCACTCATTATAAGTATCACGAATGACATTATCCATTCCACGATCCTTAAGCAAAGCTATTGTTGCTCTGAACACACAGAACTCCTCCAAGCGAGGCATATCGATTCCGTAATAATCAGGATAGCGTATTTGCGGAGCACTGCTGACAACAACCATTTTCTTTGGATGCAGACGATCTAAAATTCTAAGAATACTCTTTTTAAGAGTTGTTCCACGAACAATGCTATCGTCGATAATCACGAGATTATCCTCATTAGGCGTAATACTGTCATAGGTGATATCATAAACATGGCTCGCAAGGTCGTTACGGCTATTGCCTTCGGTGATGAAAGTACGCAGTTTGATATCTTTCCACGCAATCTTCTCTGACCTAACGTAATCATTCAGAATGTCTTCTAATTCTTCGTGACTAGGAGCATGTCCGAGACTCTCTATCTTCTTTATCTTCTCGTCGTTGAGATATCTCTTAAATCCATTGAGCATGCCATAGTAAGCAACTTCTGCCGTATTTGGGATATAAGAGAACACTGTGTGAGCAGTATCATAATTAACAGCCTCAAGAATAGGCTCTGTGAGTTGCTCACCCAATTTTTTACGTTCATTGTATATGTCACAATCAGAACCTCTACTGAAATAGATTCTTTCAAAAGAACATGCTGAATCACCCTTAGGCTGAAGAATCTGCTCAACAGTGCATTCTCCATCTCTTTTAACGAGAAGAGCAGCACCAGGGGCAAGTTCTTTGATATCGGCACTATCAAGATCGAAAGTAGTCTGAAGGACAGGGCGCTCACTTGCAAGGACAACAATTTCGTCATTCTTATAATAGAATGCTGGACGTATTCCCCAAGGATCACGCATGGAGAACATCTCTCCACTACCAGTAACGCCACAAACAACATAACCGCCATCAAAGTCGGCCATTGTTTTTTTCAAGACGTTACTCATCTTGACATTATCTTCTATGAATTTTGTGATATCGGCATTAGTAAGTCCTTTAGTTTTAGCAATTTCAAAATTTCGTTCAACTTCTCTATCCAAACGATGTCCCATCAACTCGAGCATTATATAGGTATCACTATATACCCGTGGGCATTGTCCCTGAAGAGTGAGCTTATCAAAAATTTCATCGACATTCGTCATATTGAAATTACCACAGAAGCATAAATTCTTGGCTCTCCAGTTGTTTCTTCTTAAGAAAGGGTGGACATAAGTTATTCCACTCTTTCCTGTAGTACTGTATCTGAGGTGTCCCATGTATAACTCTCCCGCGAAAGGAAGGTTCGCCTTTGCGAATTCCACATTAGTAACATCATCAGAAGCGATGTTAGCATAATCCTTATGAACATTGTCGAATATCTCAGTAATGGCGTTAGAGCCTTCAGCCCGTTCACGGAACATATATTCGTTCCCAGGCTGAGTATTGAGTTTCACACATGCCATTCCTGCTCCCTCCTGACCTCTATTGTGCTGTTTTTCCATCATCAAATAGAGTTTATTCAGGGGATACATCCAAGTGCCATACTTCTCCTGATAATATTCAAGTGGTTTGAGCAGACGAATTAAAGCTACACCACAGTCTTCCTTTATTTCTTCCATATTATATTTTATTCTATTCTACAGTGACTGATTTAGCAAGATTTCTTGGTTGGTCTACATTCTTATCCTTGCAGACAGCAATATGATATGCAAGGAGTTGAAGTGGGATTGTTGCCAGCAATGGTTCCAGACATTCAAGCGTCTTAGGTAATTCGATCACCTCATCGGCAATGCGGCTGATGGTTTCATCTCCCTTAGTAACAAGAGCTATGACCCTACCCTTACGAGCCTTGATTTCCTGAATGTTGCTGAGTACCTTCTCATACATTGCATTATGTGTAGCGATAACGACTACCGGCATATCTGAATCGACAAGCGCAATAGGACCATGCTTCATTTCTGCGGCAGGATAGCCTTCAGCATGTATGTAACTGATTTCCTTCAGTTTCAGAGCACCTTCCAAAGCAACAGGATAACTATAACCACGACCAAGATAAATAACGTTGTGAGCATAAGTAAAGATACGGCTTAAATCAGCTATCTTATCGTTTTGTTCAAGCACCTCTTTCATCTTTTCAGGAATCAAAGACAACTCCTTCACTACCCCATTATATGTTTGATCATCAATAGTGCCCTTCTCTTTTGCTAATGCTAGAGACAACATTGCCAACACGATAACCTGACCAGTAAATGCCTTTGTTGAAGCTACACCAATCTCAGGACCAACATGGATGTAACTACCTGTATCAGTGGCTCTAGGAATGCTTGAACCAACAGCGTTACATATACCATATATCAATGCTCCAGAACGCTTTGCCAACTCTATAGCAGCCAAAGTATCGGCTGTCTCGCCACTCTGTGACATCGCTATAACTAGGTCGTCCTTGGTGACAACAGGATTTCTATATCTGAACTCACTTGCATATTCAACATCTACAGGAATACGACAGAATGTCTCGATTAGTTGCTTACCAATAAGTCCTGCATGCCAACTTGTTCCGCAAGCTACAATAATGATTCTCTTAGCAGCAAGTAATCTTTCTTTATAATCAATTACTGCACTCAGCGTAACTTGATCAGCATCTGCATTTATACGTCCACGCATACAATTCTTCAAACATTCAGGCTGCTCAAAAATCTCTTTAAGCATGAAGTGTGGATAACCACATTTCTCTATCTGTCCAAGATTCATGTCGATAGTATGTACCAAAGGATTAAGTTCGCGATTTAAGATATTTACGACCTTTAGCTCTTCACCAAGACGCATCACAGCAATACTGCCATCTTCAAGATAAACAACCTTATCAGTGAATTCAATGATAGGACTTGCATCTGAACCAAGGAAGAATTCATTTTCACCAATACCTACGACTAGTGGACTCTGCTTGCGGGCAGCAATAATCTGATTAGGTTCGCGCTTATCAAGCAATGCTATTGCATAAGCACCGATGACCTGATGCAAAGCAACCTGAACGGCAGTAAGTGTATCAAGATTTTTCTTGACCTGAACATACTCTATCAGCTGAACCAACACTTCTGTATCGGTATCAGAACGGAACTTCACACCTTTAGCGATAAGATTATTCTTGATCTCAGCATAGTTCTCAATAATGCCATTATGGATAATGGCAAGATTCTTTGATTCTGAGTAATGAGGATGGGCATTTAGAGATGAGGGTTCACCATGAGTAGCCCAACGAGTATGGGCAATACCTACATGACCACTGATGTTTTTGGCTTCACAAAAAGACTCAAGGTCAGCAACCTTTCCCTTTGTCTTGTAAACATTAAGATCATCATTATTTATGAGTGCCACACCAGCACTATCATATCCTCTATATTCGAGTCTTTTTAATCCTTTGATTAAAATTGGATAAGCATCTCTGCTACCAATATATCCTACAATACCACACATAAATTATTTGTATCTAATATTATTTTTAAATTTATATTAAAAAAAAAAGATGAAACCGAATAAATCAATTGTCATCCTTATTTCCAAATCATCGTAACTAACTACTAATAACCTTTCCCTGCATAAAATTCATATTGTCGATATCGGCATGCGAGGCGGTTTGTATCAAACCATCTTTCTTGATGCCTTTACCTATAAAAATATATTGTGAAAAGTAATTGTCTATCTGTTTTAGATTGCCGACGTGGAAATAAGATATTGCTAAAGACTTTTGACAATCGGTAACAACAACATCAGCCACTTTTTTGCTATCAGAGCAACTGCTCAGTAGCAAAACAATTGCCATAATAAATAGTGAAATGAGTGATTTCTTCATATCAACAACTCGGTAATCGTTAAAACCTTTGCAAATTTAGCTCTAATATTTGGAAATGGCAAATATTTGAGCTTTTAAATTAATGACTGATTTAAAATATTATTCTTTTCACTCTTAGATACAAAAAAACGGGAGAAAGAATCTCCCGTTTTGGTATTTAATAGAACTTGAAATAGTTTCGAGCGTTATTATAAGAAATGTCCTCAACCATGCGAGCCAAAGTTTCTTTGTCATTTGGAAGAAGCCCCTTCTCAACATCGTTTCCAAGCAGATTACATAATAATCTACGGAAATATTCGTGGCGTGGATAGCTCAAGAATGAACGGCTATCTGTAAGCATACCTACAAAACGACTGAGCAAGCCCAATACAGAAAGTGCATTCATCTGCTTTGTCATACCATCAAGCTGATCATTGAACCACCAACCTGAACCGAACTGGATCTTACCAGGACATGAACCATCTTGGAAGTTGCCTAGCATTGTTGCGATAACCTCATTAGCACAAGGATTAAGACAATATAAAATTGTACGTGTAAGCTTGCCATTTAGATTCAACTCATTGAGGAAATTACTCATTGCACGAGCTGTTGTAAATTCACCGATAGAATCAAAACCGGTATCAGCACCAAGCTTATTATACATAGATGTATTGTTATCACGGATTGCACCATAATGGTATTGCTGAGTCCAGTCAGCAGCATGGTCCATCTCTGCACAAATCTTCAAGAATGCATGCTTATACTGGCGTATCTCCATCGCACTAAGTTGCTGGCCACGAAGAGATTTCTCAAATATAGTTTCAATCTGACTGTCTGTGTATGGTTCATCATAGAATTCCTCAATACCGTGATCAGAAAGTTTGCATCCATTCTCAGTAAAGAAGTCATGACGCTTCTGAAGAGCATCTACCATATCAGCAAACTTATTAATTGCAACACCGCTAACCTGAGCAAGAGTATTTATGTAATCAGCAAAATCAGGCTTTTCGATATTCATAGCCTTATCTGGACGCCATGCAGGAATCATTTTGATTTCAAACCCACTCTCACGTGTCTGCTTGTGATAACGCAAGTCATCAACAGGATCATCAGTTGTACATACGCATTCTACATTGTAATGACGCATTAAGCCACGAGCACTATACTCTGGCAATTTCAACTTTTCATTGCACTCATCATAAATTTCACGAGCTGTGGCAGGACTTAAAATCTTATCTATGCCAAAAGCTGTCTTGAGTTCAAGATGTGTCCAATGATAAAGAGGATTACGGAATGTATAAGGTACAGTTTCTGCCCACTTTTCAAATTTCTCCCAGTCACTGGTATCCTCACCCGTGCAGTATTTTTCATCTACACCATTTGTACGCATAGCACGCCATTTATAATGGTCGCCACCAAGCCAAAGTTCTGTAATACTGCGGAATTTGTGATCATTAGCAACCATCTCAGGAATAAGATGACAATGGTAGTCAATAATTGGCATTTTAGCCGCATGATTGTGGAAAAGCTCCTGTGCTGTTTCTGTTTCCAACAGGAAATTTTCATCCATAAACTGTTTCATAATCGATTTTTATATTTGATTTATTTGTTTTCTAGATATTGTTTTCTATGCAAATATAGTATATTTTTTTGGAACTACGAGAAATTTAAACTATATTTGCATTGTTTTTTACGTAAACGATGTCGTACATTATGGATAATAACAATAATAAGAATCATACGGGAAAAGTTCTTCTCATCTACACAGGTGGCACAATTGGCATGGGAAGAAACACTTTAACAAAAGCATTAGAGCCATTGAATTTCAATCATTTAATAAGCAATATGCCAGAGTTTAAATACCTATCTGTCGGCATAGATGTTTATCAATTTGAAGAGCCAATCGATTCCAGTGATATGAATCCTAGGCTATGGGCTCACCTTGTTAGAACTATCAGCACAAAATATGATGAATACGACGGTTTCGTAATACTTCATGGTACAGATACCATGGCTTACACGGCATCTGCACTTTCATTCATGTTGGAAAATCTTACCAAGCCTGTAATTCTCACTGGTAGTCAGCTACCAATCGGACAAATGCGAACTGACGGAAAGGAAAACCTTGTGACAAGTATAGAATTAGCATCAGCACAAAACAAAGAGGGCAATGCTCTTATTCCTGAAGTTTGCATTTATTTTAGTGGCAGACTACTAAGAGGAAACCGATCTACAAAGCAAAATGCAGACGGATTTAATGCCTTTGACTCATTTAACTACCCTCACCTATGCGAAGCCGGTGTAAAATTCACATTTGCCAAGCATCACATACTTAAACCAGACTATTCAAAGGCAATGATTCCACATTTTGACATGAATCCAAACGTCATGGTTTTTTCATTGTTTCCTGGTATTCAGGCTAGCATTTTCGGACACGTTCTTGATGCCCCAGAATTGAAAGGTGTGGTAATGCGTAGTTTCGGAAGTGGAAATGCACCACAACAGCCATGGCTTATGCGACTATTAAAGGATGCATCAGAAAGAGGTGTTACAATTGTAAATATAAGCCAATGCGGTGCAGGATTTGTGGAAATGAGCAGATACGACAATGGATATCAGCTAAAAGATACTGGAGTGATAAGTGGACACGACAGTACTGTTGAAGCTGCCGTTACAAAACTTATGTATCTTCATGGACAATATGAAGATACAAATGTAGTAAGAGAATTGATGTGCAAATCTCTTGCAGGAGAAATAAGTATCTGATAAATTATACTATCACACGTGTCTTGTGATAGTTTTCACGGAACTCAGAAGGAGAACACTCCTTTTTCTTCTTAAAGATACGATTAAAATTGCTCAAATTATTAAAACCACAATCAAAACTTATCTCTGATATGCTGCGAGCTGTATCAACAAGCATTCGTGAAGCATACCCCAAACGAATATCAATAATATATTCACTAAGATTACGTCCTGTGTGCAGCTTAAAGAACCTACTAAAGGCACTAGGACTCATACCAGCCATATCAGCAAGTGTGGAAAGACGAATCTCATCCATATAATTCTTACTGATGAAATTCTTTACCTTTAAGATTCTGCGACTATCATCTTCTACAACAATTTTTGCAAAACTTGAAGATGCCAAAGTTCTTGCTCCATCGCATTTAGACAACTCATATAGAATCGTCATAAACTGCATCACAGCATAAAACCCGTCCTTAACCTGACTGAGAGAATCAAGTTGCGTATATACTTTCATGATTGCACTTAAAGGAAAGCAAAGTCCTTTCTTTGCTTCTGTCATCATCTTGCGCATGCTCATAAAAGGATTACGTCCGAAGATATTCTCATTGGTCATGTTAAAATCAAACTGTATAGTAACCTCACGAATATCATCACTTGTACATTCATGCTGTTCCCAAACATGCTCCAAATCAGGACTTGTAATCAATACTAAATCATAATCACCAATGACCTCAGAAGAGTCGCCAACTATTCTTTTCACACCCTTTGCACGCTCAACAAAATTCAATTCATAAACTTCATGGCTATGTATTGGATATGTAAACTCCTTCTTATGGCGATCGGCTATATAAAGCACATCCTTACCCATAAGAGGTGTTATCTCATGAATGACCCTTCTTTCTTCACTCATATATTTGATTTTAGTTATTCTAAATACGCAAATCCTTCAGGATTTCAGACATTTTCTGCTTTGTCTTAATGGTAGTTGGAACAAGTGGCAATCGCAACTCATTCTCAATCATGCCCATATCGTTAAGCAGAGCCTTACATCCAGCAGGATTACCGTCTACAAACAGCAGTGAGTATAATTCGGTAAACATGTGATGGATTTTACGTGCTGGTTCGTATTCACCTTTGAATTCAAGCCTTATCATTCTACTGAATTCCTTAGGAAGAGCATTACCGATAACAGAAATAACACCAGCAGCTCCACTTGCAATCATTGAGAATGTCAAAGCATCATCACCACTGATAACATCAAAATTATCAGGTTTGTTCTTGATGATCTCATCAACCTGTTCTAGGCTTCCGCTAGCTTCCTTAACACCAACAACATTAGGGAAATCTTTAGCTATTCTGACAGTAGTCGCAGCAGTCATGTTGACACCTGTTCTACCTGGAACATTATAAAGAACTATTGGTAAAGGACTAGCCTCAGCAATAGCTTTAAAATGCTGATACAAACCTTCTTGTGATGGCTTGTTATAATAAGGGCAAATGCTCAATATTCCATCAATACCACTCCAGTCTGTTGTTTTTATTTCGTCAACAACAGCAGCAGTATTGTTACCACCACAATATTTAAGAATAGGAATACGACCGTTTACTATTTGCTTTATGAAAACAGTTATTTCATCTTTTTCAGCTTTAGTAAGGCATGGAGCCTCTCCTGTTGTAGCCAAAATGCATAGAAAATCAGCTCCGTTATCAAGCTGATATTCCACAAGACGCTTAAGTGATTTATAATCCACCTCTCCGTCTGTCGTGAAAGGAGTTATCAGGGCTATACCTAAGCCCTTAAAGATGTTACGTGCCATATTACTATTAATTAACTTTCGATCTTGTGCACAAAGTTACATGTTTTACATCAATTTGCAAAAGAAATTTATGAAATAATTTCAAAAAGGCATTATTTGCAATTTTTATTCTACTTTGATCCTATGTATAGGAATATCATACCTAAAAGGACTAAGGCAAGGTCGAAAGCTTTAGCCTTAAGATTCTTTTCATGGAACAAAGCCGCACCAAACAAGAAACTTACGATAACACTACCACGTCGTATCATACTTACGATTGATATCATAGCACCAGGCATGCTCAACGCATAGAAATATACGAAATCAGCCGCACTAAGAAATAAGGATATGAATATAACAGACCAATCCCAATGGAATGGTGTTGTCTTTTTATGAGTAGGCCACCAAAGAAGCACCAACATAACACCCATCATTGCCATTTGGTAAATATTATACCAACTCTGAACAATCATACGATCTAAGCCTACTCCACCATCTGCGGGACTAGCCATAAGATACTTATCATATAGTCCACTCACAGCCCCTAACATAGCAGCCAAAACTAGAAAATAAACCCACTTATCATGTTTAAAATCTATACCTTCTTTCTTACCACTTTTACTGAGCATAACGAAAGACATCACTGCCAAAGCTACACCTATCCACTGCCAAAGGTTTAACCGTTCTCCAAAAACGAGTAAGGCACCAACAAGAACCATAACTGGGCGAGTTGCATTGATAGGGCCAACGATTGTTAGCGGTAAATGCTTCATCGCAAAATATCCGAATATCCAGCTAGAAAGAACGATACAACTTTTAAGAATTATATACCGATGAACTTCCCAACCACCTTGAGTAACGTAAAAAAGACTTCCATCAAGTAAATGTGTTGACGAAGAAAGGATTATAAACGGAATAAAAATCAGGGACGAAAACAATGTATTCAAAAACAAAACCGGAATAACTGCGTTATCATGAAGTGCTTTCTTTTTAAATGAATCGTAAAAACCCAGCAAAGCTGCTGACAAAAATGCTAATATTAACCACATGTACTATAAATATAAATTATGTATTATGCACCAAGCATAAATTTTCTAATATTCAATATCCTCTAAAAACAAGGCATTGCCAGGCATGCTCTCACCTGCATCACTTCTATTACCATTATCAAGAATATCCTTAAACTCGTCAAGTGTTATCTTATGACGACCAAGCAAGATCAACGTCCCTACGGTAGCTCTAACCATATTTCTTAAAAACCGATTGGCTGTAATCGTAAAATACCAAGAATAATCTGATATCTGAACCCACTTGCATTCTTTAACATGACAAATTGTTGTCTTGTTATCAGCTCCCGTCTTGCAAAAAGCAGCAAAATCATCGTGCTCTACTATTATCTGGGCAGCAACATTCATTAAATCAAAATCCAACTCATAATGAGTTTCTAAAGAATAATGGCGTAAGAATGGATCCTTTCTTACATGAAGATAATAATGATATGTACGCCATTTTGCAGAAAAGCGAGCATGCATTTCATTATCAACAGGTTCCACTTTATATACTCCTATATCACGAGGAAGAAGACGATTTAACCTAAACGTCAATTGCGCACCATCGATTACTTCATCGTAATCAAAATGCGCAACCATCATTCGTGCATGTACACCAGTATCTGTACGACCAGCACCGACTACCTCTATATTCTGTCTCAATATCTTTGAGAGAGAATCCTGCAATCTTTCCTGAACGGATATTCCATTAGGTTGAATCTGCCAACCGTGGTATCCAGTACCGTCATAGCTAAAATATATAAAATATCTCTGCATCAATCTTAATTCTTTGGAGCAAAAGCCTGCTTAAAAGCCTGTCTGTGAAATTTATCCTCTGCCTTTAATATTTCAAGCACTTTGCCTGCAGGCAATATCTTAAAAAAACTATTATGATATTTCTGCTGTATCTTCTTAATTTCAATATCTATTAAGTCTATTTTACGAATTGCCTTTTCAGACATAACATTATCGTTAACATCTGTATGACGAAGAAGTCGCATCTCATTAAAACACACTCTTATCTTACTCTGCATCTCCCTATATACAGGGAAAAATCGCCCTGCTTCCTGTGGTGTAAGCCCAGCCTTTGTTGTTATAAATTGCTCTAATGAAGCTTCGAAACGTTCTGGGTCAAACTTCGGGCGAGAATTTTCAGGAGTATCAGCCATAGCGGGAATAGCCAAAAACATCACTGATAAAAATACCATTACATAATACTTCATAATAAACACCTTTCTTATTTACTTATTATCCACCAAAGAGGCATATATATCCTCATTATCCATCATCGTGTAATCAGCCATTTGATCAAAGTTAGTCTTACTTTGCTCTATATTCTCTTTTTGTGGCATAGAAGATCTTTCGTATGAGTTAATTACATTGAATTTTCCAATATAGGTATAAACACCTATTGTCAATGCTGCGGCAATAACTGCTGCGGCGATACCACCACGCAAACGCGAACTCCACAACATTGGATGAAATTCTACAATTCCGGTTTTATGGGATTTGTCTGGCAACTTACTCATCAGCTGTCTGGTAAAGTCTTCAAAATAGCCATCAGGCACATTATAAGGTTCAACTTTACCAAATCGCTTTATTAGCTTTTCCTCATCTTTATCCATATCTGCGTTTTTGTTATATTACATGTTTGACGAATCGTTATACGGAAAGTTTAATCATGAAGTTTAAAAAATTCCACAATTTTCTTAACCGCCAAATGATAGCTTGCTTTCAGTGCGCCTTCACTAGTACCTAGCACTTCACTCATTTCACTATATTTCATTTCATCATAATACCTTAAACAGAACACCGAGCGCTGTACATCAGGCAAATGCGAAATAGCCTCCTGAAGATTGGCTTGTATTTCGTCTCCATTAAAATATTCATCAGCAATCAGCCTTGATGCTAATCCTTCATTTTGATCAGCACTGACATTATTGTTATTCTTTTGTGAGCGAATAAAATCTAGGCTTTCATTTATAGCTATACGATAAAGCCAAGTATATAGACTTGCCTTATTTTGAAAGCCATCTATCTTACTCCAAGCCTTAATAAAGGTATTTTGAAGAATATCGTTAGCATCTTCATGCTCTACAACGATATGACGAATTTTCCAATAAAGGGGTTGACTGTAGTGTTCTACAATCTTTGAAAAAGCCCGCCTACAGGTTTGCTCATTCTTCAGTTCCTTTAATATTTCGTTTTCGTTGTATTCCATTTTATTAATACCCCAGATAATTTTTCAATGTGGAGAAAATCACTTTATCATATCCATAAACGTCACTAAACGATTTGATATTGCCTTCAAAGTCTGGATAAAGAGTAAAATAAGTGATAAACAATGGAACTTTTGGAGTCACATTAATCATACTTAGTATGCGAGAATGATCCAAAGTATCTTTCTTGAATTCTGAGTTTTCATTCTTTTTATCATCTGCAGAAACTGTATTATCACCCCCAATTTGAGCAGTCATGGAATATTTTATCTTACTTATAATATCTTCATTCTTGTCGTTCAACATAAACACCGCAAGAGAAAAAGGTTTCTGAACACGTACACAACCATGGCTGACACCACGATCTTCTTGCGAGAAGACTCCATGCTGATCGGTATCATGAATAAACACGCTAAAACTATTATCGAATCTGAAGATTATCCTTCCTAAAGAATTACCAACGCCACCAGCCTGCACAACAAGGTAATCACCGCTATTAAGCATCCCCCAAGTAACCTTATCGAAACTAAGTTTCTTACCAGTACGTCGTTCTCTAACAAAAAATCTATGACTTTCAAAATAAGAACGATTTCCTATATGATTTATAATACTCTTTTTTATAATGCTACGTGGAACTATCCATTGTGGATTAATATCCATACGCATTATTGCACTAGTAAGCAATGGTGTCTTCGTTTCGAAAGAACCACATCCGATTCTCATTTCAAGAGATTTCTTACCGTCAACAGCCCTCAAGTGAAATGATGGAATATTTACCAACACATACTTTTCATGCATATCAGGATAGTCTTTTAATCTCCAGCGACACCTTTCCATATTGCATAATATCTTTATTCTCTGAGACTTAGAATTAGTTTGCTTTAGCTTTTCATTAAACTGCCAATACAATTTATCTTTTGGCTGAATATCTTTCAAAAATTCAGCAACACTGTCAACTCCTATCTTTCGTATAGCAGTTCTATAAAATGTCTTGTCAGGTTTTTCCATTGGAATATCAAACAACTTACGATATGTCACAACGGTAGAATCTCCATCATATGGATCTAATCTATTCAATTCGTATGAAGGATTAAAGAATCCAAAGCGTTGACCTACAACATAACGTAAATAAGCCTTAGTCAGATTATACTCCAATCTCGCCATTACCCTATTTATTGAATTATGCGATGTGTCAAAATCCAACTCACGGGCTCTTCTTAAATCACGCTCAATCTGACTATATCTGAACTTATTTCTGCTAAATCCCATTTCATTGACCTTACTGATATAGTTCAAAAGAATTTCTGCACGATTATCCACACCGCAACGGTCTATCCACAAGAATCCACCTTTATTTGTGTAATAACCTTTAAGATGATTGTCTGCAGCCATTGAATCATTATCTGCATTTATCATCACGTCAAGATATTCTCTAATCCGATGTGAATTAAGTGCATAAGCAGAAGTGTCCAACTTATCAAAGTCAGACAAAGTCAAATTAATATTTGGATTTGTGGTTTTCTCTCTACATGAAAACATGCAAAAGATAATAATTACCGAAAGAAAAAGACACAATTTTATCTTGAATACTCTCAAAACTCAGTTTTTATAAAAATACTATTTTACTGAAATCTTTTTCACTAACTTCCCAACCTTAACAATATAGCATCCTCGTGGTAAGTCAAGACCAAATCGTTTGTCGGTACTATCTATATTTTGACTAACCACCAAGACTCCAGTAACATTGAATATTTGCAATTTTAGTCCCTCACCACCTGTGACGCGCAAATTATTCTGCTCAAAATAGATATTTATATCATTAAACTCAGCTATTTGCTCTATTCCACTCGTGTTACTTGCCAGCAACGGAGTTGACAATGTACAGAATGCTATTATGAAGATAAATATATAATACCAATGTCTTGCCATCTTGTTTTTGAAATTGATTCCGTATTAAAAGAAATAATACATGCAATGTCTATCACGCTTATTATCACATTATTAAAACATAGTGCATACATTAATATCCAGACAAAGGTAATCTTTTTACAGACACAGTACAACTACTCAAATAGGAAAATATTATAATCTTAACAATATTTACGATTTCAAACATCAAAAACCATTCCCTCATTTGTAAGGAAACTATTTGCAAATATACTTTTTGCTTCATCCAGTAAGCAGCTTTCATTCTCATAACGAGCACTGAAATGTCCAAGAAGCAACTTCCCTACCCCTGCATCTTTTGCTACATGAGCAGCTTGCTCTGCAGTTGAATGATAATACAATTTAGCACGACTTTCATTATCTTTTGCGTATGTACTTTCATGATAAAGCACATCTACATTCTCCAAACTTTTATAAAGATTTGGAATATACTTTGTATCGCTACAATAAGCATAAGAACGTGCCTTATCAGCAGGCTTTGTCAATTTTTTATTTGGAATTATTTCTCCATCTTCATCAGTCCAGTCTGCTCCAGCTTTAATATTATTAATTTGGCTTATCGGTATATTATAGCAGTTTATCATCTCCCTATCTATATGTCTACAGCCCTCTTTTTCTCGAAACAAATAACCACAAGTTGGTACACGATGTTGCAAAGGAATAGTCTCAACGACAAGACTCCTATCTTCATATACAACAGCCTTCTTTGTTGTATCTACAGAATGAAATTCAACTTTAAACTCAAGTCCTTGACAAAAAAAGTTTATCTGATTTTGAAGTATTTCACCTAGTTCTGCTGGTGCATAAATATGAAGCGTTGCCACACGACCAAGCATACCGAAAGTACTTATCATACCAATAAGCCCAAAGCAGTGGTCACCATGCAAATGAGAGATGAACACTGCCTGAATTTTGGTGAATCGTATTTTACTTCTACGCAACTGCATCTGTGTTCCCTCACCACAATCAATCATAAACAGTTTACCTCTTATCTCTACGACTTGCGATGAAGCATAATGTCTCATTGTCGGCAAGGCTGATCCACAGCCTAAAATATGGATTTTAAATGGTTGCATATTTACGATCCAAGTTATTTCTGACGCTTATAAACAAAGATGCCATCTTTGTTTTCAAGATAAAGAGAGTCTGCACCAAGATTATTAATTGCAAAAGTATCTTTATTAAGCAACAACTTACAATTCCATATTTTCCATTCTGTCCAAGGATTTGACTCTGCCTTCACATGGCTTTTTACGATTCCACCTTCCAATATTTCGAAATTGCGGTCTAAACTTGTCCAGTTTCCTTGAAGAGTTGTTATATTTAAAACTGTCGTTGCATAATTTTCTTTATCCACTTTATGTCCGACAACAGCTAATCTGTCACCAACCAAAAGCCCTCCGAGAACACTGGCTGAGTCTGCTCCCTCATCCATAATAATATAGTTAATCGTGTCGCCACCATCAGTGATGAGCTCAAGACTGTGCATTGCAGTACCTTCGCCACACACACCATAAACAGTAGTATCAGCTGCAGCTTTAGACACAACAGTATCTTTATCGCTTAACAGTGCGCTTTTCTTTCCCTTACCATTGCATCCTATCATTGAAATGACAGCAATCATCATAAAAGAAACATAAAATATTTTTTTCATATCATCAATAATATTTATTATCTATCAAATTTCTTAGCCTCGTTCCAAAGTTTATCCATGTCTTTCAGAGTAAGGTCTTTCAAATCCTTTCCCTGTTCCTTACATTTGCTTTCAATGTACCCAAAGCGACTTATAAACTTCTGATTAGTCAATTCCAATGCATTATCGGGATTTAGATGGTATAGGCGTGCTGCATTTATTACGCTAAAGATAAAGTCACCCAATTCACGCGTAGAATTTTCTACATCTTTCTTGTTTAATTCAACCTCCAACTCACCAAGTTCTTCACGCACCTTATCCCAAACATCTTCCTTATGCTTCCAGTCAAAACCAACATTACGAGCTTTATCCTGTATTCTATAAGCTTTAATCAATGATGGTAAAGCAGACGGAACTCCAGAAAGTACAGTTTTATTTCCATCTTTTTCTTTTTGTTTCATCTGCTCCCATGTCATTTCTACCTCAGAAGAATCAATCGGAGCTTCAGCTAATTCTGATTTCGGATCACCTTCCCATCCCGTCCAATCAATAAAAGAATGACGAAACATTAGTTTATGGCTCAACTTGTCGCAAACATCAGTAATATCAAAACTTTCTTTTTCTTCCCCCAGCAATGCATAAAACACAACATGTTCCATTACATCGCCAAGTTCCTTGCATATTTCCTTATCATCACATTTCATTAATGCGTCACAAAGTTCATATACCTCCTCTAAAGTATTAGGTCGCAGACTTTCATTAGTTTGTTTCCTATCCCATGGACATTCTTTTCTCAATCTGTCCTGTACGTCAAGCAGGCGACCAAAAGCCTGCATCTTTTCTTCTTTTGTATGATGTTTAAATGAATTCATAGCACAAATATATGAATAATAAATTAAATCGCAAAACTTTCTATCGACAACTTTCTCAATAGTCACTTTACACATATTAATATAAGTGATATTACCTATAGCTTTCTATTTCACTCTACAATAAAAGTTTTTGAAATATCTCTAATATCATAAACCCTTTATTTATAGGACTTTAACTAGTAATATGATCGGGAAAAAGTAACATTAAACTATTCAAGATACTACCTTTATGGCTTATTAAAAAAAATAATACGGAACATTCTAATATGGGTTGCAGGATTACACAACCTTGGTGATTTTCTTTTTTATTCTTTTCCTTATACTTACTGCATAATAGCCTACTCATGCCAAAAAGGCTATTTGGGTATTCTATCAATATATTAGAATATCTGATACGGAGACTATTCATTGATATCAAGTAGACTATATACCATATTGACATGCATTAAAACGGCAGAACAAATAATAATCACATATATTATTTAATACTTTGAACTTAAAATCTAAATAATAACTTCAATAATTCTTTTTTCTCTTCATTTTTTTGTTAAAACGATGTATAACTTCTTTATATTAAGTAATCAACCACCTCCAAAAACATGATTACTCAAGTTTGAAAACAGGATTACTACGCTTCACTATCACTCAAGTGAGTGAAGAAAACTATCATATTTAGGTTTAAATATGTGCTTTTTGCCCAATAAAGCAAAATAAATCTAATTTAATGTGTTTTTTTTCGCTTCAAATTTTGATATATAAAAAAAAGAAAGTAACTTTGAACCCATAAACAAACGAGTTTATACTGGATATTATTTGAGTGTGAGTTTTTCGCTGTTTCATATTGCGGTTAATTCAATTCCGAATCGACATCATTGTTCACTCCGATGTTAATGGAGAATTAGCGGTCAATTATGATAAAAATCTATTTCCCGTCTTTTCTCGAAGAAACAGCCACAAGCTGTAAAAACCAGATATTGGTATCGTGATTCAAAATTTCACATATTGATATACAACAAAAGAAAGAGAAGGTACATGCGCCATTGGCGTTGTATCAATAATTAATTAATATAAAGAAAAGAAAATGAACATTTATGTTTCACATTTGAGCTGGAACACCACGAGTGAAAGCTTATCAGATTTATTTACAAAGTTTGGCGAAGTTACGTCTGCTAAAATCGTTACAGACAGAGAGACTGGCCGCTCACGTGGTTTCGGATTCGTTGAAATGGCTAATGATGAAGAAGGTCAAGCAGCTATAGATGCCCTTAATGAGACTGATTTCGACGGAAGAACTATCGGTGTTAACGTTGCACGTCCTAAAGAAGATCGTCCTGAGCGTCGTTCTTTCGGTAACAACCGTGGAGGTGGTTTTGGTGGTAATAACGATGGTGGTTACAACCGCAGAAGATATTAAAATCATCAGATAGATAACTATCTGCAAATCAAATAGGAGAAAGAACATTATGTTTTTTCTCCTATTTTTGTTTTATGTGTTTTACGTTTAATGGAAAAAAATGTGCTAACTTTGCAAAATATAAAACAATAGATTTATGAGAAATATAACTCTTGCTATTATAGCATTATTTATGTGTAGCAGTGCTTTTGCTAAGCAAAAGACCATCAGCCTAAAAATTATTGAAACAAGTGACGTTCACGGTAGTTTCTTTCCTTACGACTTTGCTAACAGACAGCCTAGACAAGGTTCAATGGCGCGTGTCAGCAGTTATGTTAAAAGACAGCGCAATGCGGGTAACGTTGTATTGCTAGACAATGGAGATATTTTGCAAGGACAACCCACTAGCTATTTCTACAATTATGTGGCTACCAATGATAGCAACATCGCTGCCAACGTGATAAACTATATGAAATATGATGCAGAAACTTTGGGTAACCACGATGTAGAACCTGGACACGCTGTTTACGATAAATGGATTAAAGAGGTGAAATGCCCAATGATTGCCTGTAATGTTGTGAACGCCAAGACTGGCAAACCATACGTTAAACCATATACTATCATCTATCGCAATGGTGTTAAGATTGCGGTAATGGGAATGCTTACTCCAGCAATACCAAACTGGCTTACAAAGAATCTTTGGCAGGGTTTGAGATTTGAAAACATGGTGACTGCTGCAAAAAAATGGATGAGAGTTATCAAGCAGAAAGAACATCCAGACTTAATCATCGGTCTCTTCCACAGTGGAAAGTCTGGTGGAATAACTACCTCAGAATATGAAGAGGATGCAAGTTTGAAAGTTGCGACACAGGTACCTGGATTTGATGTTGTGATGTTTGGACATGATCATACGAGAGATAACGAGATGATAAAGAATGTCGCAGGAAAAAATGTGCTTTGCATTGACCCCGCCAACAATGCTCTTACCGTGGCTGAAGCTCAGATCGAACTTACATATAGACATGGAAGAGTTATAAGAAAAAATATCACAGGAAATCTTGTTGACGTAACAAAGGAAGATGTTGACTCTGCATACATGGATCACTTCAAACCACAGATTGAAAAGATAAACAACTATGTGGATAGAATTATTGGAAACTTTAATAACACAATCTCAACACGCGACTGCTATTTTGGTTCTTCTGCATTCAACGACTTCATACTAAATCTTCAGCTGCAAATCACTAATGCAGATGTAGCCTTCAATGCCCCACTTCAGTTTGACGCATCTATAAAGGCCGGACCAGTGAGAGTTGCAGATATGTTCAATCTCTACAGATTTGAAAACCAACTCTATGTAATGAGAATGACAGGTGAAGAAATTAGGAAGCATCTTGAAATGAGTTACGACTTATGGGTAAACACAATGAAGAGTGCTGACGATCACCTATTATTATTGTCAGATACTCGTGGAGACGCACAAAGACTTGGTTTCAAGAATTTTACATTCAATTTTGACTCAGCCGCAGGTATTGACTATGTTGTTGATGTCACTAAACCAGATGGCGAGAAAGTCAAGATTATGTGTATGAGCGATGGAAGACACTTTGACGAAAATAAATGGTATAAGGTAGCACTTAATAGTTACCGTGGAAATGGTGGTGGAGAATTACTCACTAAAGGTGCCGGTATACCTAAAGACAGCTTAGACAGCAGAATTATTTATCGCAGTCCACGTGATCAACGCTATTACCTGATGCAGGAAATTGAAAAAATGGGAACAGTTTATGCAAAGCCAAACAATAATTGGAAATTTATTCCTGAAGAATGGACGGTTCCAGCAGCAAAACGTGACAGCGTAATTCTGTTTGAACATAAAGCAGACGCTAAAGATGAGAAATAAAAAATGAAGAAACTTTGGTTTATTTTCTGTAAAGATGAAATTGTGCTAGAAAAGCATGATGATGGAACCTACTCTATTCCAGAAAGCGAAGAATCACCGGTTGCAACAAAAGAATGGACTCACGTAATGAACGTGGCCTTTGCTGATGAAGACGATGTGAAGACGTTTTATATTGACAGTCCTGTTACCAACAACAAAAAATTTGAAATGTGTGGACTTAGGAAGAGTTTTTATAAACTTCCTAAGTCACTTTATGATAAAGCTGGTAAATGTCACGAATTGCTTTATTGGGATCAAAACACCAAATTCTGTGGTGTATGCGGAGCCCCAATGAAGATGCATACCGACATCAGCAAGCGATGCACTAATTGTGGTAAAGAGGTGTGGCCATCATTGGCTACTGCGATTATAGTACTTATTCATAAGGGAGATGAGGTTTTATTGGTTAACGCAAAAACTTTCAGAGGAGAATTTTACGGACTTGTTTCTGGATTTGTTGAAACTGGTGAAACCTTAGAGGAAGCTGTAAACAGAGAAGTACTTGAGGAAACAGGACTCACTATCAACAACATAAAGTATTTTGGAAGTCAACCATGGCCATATCCTAGCGGATTAATGGTTGGATACAATGCCGATTATGTTGAAGGAGAACTCCATTTGCAGCGCGAGGAACTAGCTAACGGTCGTTGGTTCAAAAAAGACAATCTGCCAACAATACCAGAAAAGTTAAGTATTGCACGTATGATTATCGATGATTGGTTGGAACATAATTCAAGGTAAAAATATATCTACAAGAAAAGGGCAGTATAATCTATACTGCCCTTTTACATTTAATGTATATTTATTATTGTTCATTCCTGAGTGTTGGAAGCGAAATATGAAATCTAACTGCAACAAACCGTATTATACATATTACTAAAAAGGTTGCAATTGCAGTAAGTCCCACATTAATGCCTAACGTCATCATCAGCCAATACACCAATCCTCCAGCGACACTAGCCATAGCATAAATATCCTTTTGAAAAACAATAGGTTCCTTATTAAGCAATACGTCACGAATTATTCCACCAGCCGAACCCGTTATGCCACCCATAATTATTGCCACCCAAAAAGGATAATCGAATTCAAGCGTCTTCTGAATTCCTGCTATCGTAAAGAGTGCAAGTCCCAATGTATCAAATATCAACCACACATTTTCAAGTCGATTTAACGACTTAGCAAATGGAATATAAACAAGTAATGCTATCACGGAACATATTACATAAATAGTTGAGGTCATCCAAAAAGGAGTTGTCCCAAGCATAACGTCACGAATTGTTCCACCACCGATTGCAACCACAAAACCACACACAAAACCACCAAACCAATCAAAATGCTTGGCAGCGGCCATTCTTATTCCAGAAATAGCAAAAGTAAAAGTTCCTACAAATTCTATTATCTGCTGCACTGTGCGTGCAACTTCAGGATTAGGACCTATCATTATTTTGTTTTATTTACAATATTCTTAGGACTTCCGTCAATATATGACTTCAAGTTTTCCTCCAATATATTCATTAATCTTGTGCGTGCCTCTATGGTAGCCCAAGCTACATGTGGAGTAATAAATGCATTTGGCTGAGCAAATAAAGGATTGTCTGCCAATGGAGGTTCTTCACACATCACATCAGCACCATATCCACCAAGCTGTCCACTATTTAAAGCTTCTGCAACATCCTGTTCGTTCACTAATTGTCCACGACCAGTGTTAATGAGCAATGCTCCACGCTTCATTTTCTTAAGAGATTCTTGATTTATAAGTTCTCTTGTTTCTGATGTCAAAGGACAGTGAAGTGTTAGTATGTCACTCACTGAAAGAAGCCCATCTATAGTGGTCTTCTGTATTCCAGCAGGAAGGTCACTTGAACTTTTACTAGTAAAAGCATACACATCCATACCGAAATCTTGGGCAATACGTGCTACCTTGCTACCAATACTTCCTAATCCCAAAACACCGATAGTCTTTCCGCTTATTTCCATTAGCGGAGTATCCCAATAGCAAAAATCAGGATTATTGCTCCAGCGTCCCTTACGATTAAGATCAGCATAATGTTCCACACGGTTTACCATATTAAGGATGTGGGCAAATGTCATCTGTGCTACGCTGTCCGTACTGTATGCTGGGATGTTTGAAACCAATACACCACGTCTGCTAGCCGCCTCAATATCCACAACATTGTAACCAGTGGCAAGTACTCCTATATATTTCAATTTTGGCAACTGAGCCATTATTTCATCAGTAATATTTACCTTATTAATAAGAATTACCTCTGCATCTTTAGCTCTTGACACTACATCTTCCTGTGATGTTCGGTCATAAAGCTTGAATTCTCCAAGTTTGCTTATTGCGTCCCAACTCAAATCGCCAGGATTTACTCCATATCCATCTAACTCTACTATCTTCATCTTTTCAATATATAAATGTAAACTACATCTTATTTAAATCTATCACCCCAACATTGATTCATCCAATTGTTGAGCTTTTCTTCAGCCGAACTATGTTGTCCTTTCCAGAAGCTATCATCCTTTAAATCGTCAGGAAGATACTGCTGTTCTGTAAAATGACCTGGATAATCATGAGGATATTTGTAACCATCATGATAACCCAGTTCAGCCATAAGCTTCGTAGGTGCATTGCGCAAATGCAAAGGCACAGGAAGATTACCAGTCTGCCTAACTTTTGCCAAAGCAGCATCCACACCAAGGTAAGCAGAATTACTCTTCTGGCTTGTTGCAAGATAGACTGTAGCCTCGGCAAGCGGAATACGTCCTTCAGGCCAACCAATCTTCATCACTGCATCAAAAGCGGCATTGGCGAGAAGAAGTGCATTTGGATTTGCTAGTCCTATATCCTCAGCTGCACTTATCACGAGTCTTCTGGCAATAAACTGCGGATCTTCTCCTCCCTCTATCATTCTTGCCAACCAATACAATGCTGCATCAGGATCACTTCCACGAATACTCTTTATGAAAGCCGAGATAATATCGTAGTGCATCTCTCCATCCTTATCATAAGCAAGTGGATTAGATTGCAACCTGCTCTCAACAAGAGCATCAGTAATATTAACATCAGCATTGTCACCTGACTCAACCACAAGTTCTAGAATATTAAGGAGTTTACGGGCATCACCTCCACTGTATCTAAGCAGTGCTCCACTCTCAGTAAGTGTTATTTTGCGTTTACAAAGTTCAACATCATCATTTATCGCCCTTTGCACAAGATTCAGTAAATCATCTTTTTCAAGCGGCTTCAGTACATACATCTGACAACGAGAAAGCAAAGGACGGATAACCTCAAACGATGGATTTTCTGTAGTAGCGCCAATTAATGTAACTATTCCACGCTCCACTGCACCAAGAAGAGAATCCTGCTGCGACTTACTGAAACGATGTATCTCATCAATAAATAATATAGGAGAAGCAGAACTGAAGAACTTTCCATTTTTAGCCTTATCAATAACTTCGCGCACATCCTTAACTCCACTCGTTACCGCACTAAGGGTATAAAATGGCGTATCTAGTTTGTGGGCAATAATCTGCGCAAGAGTAGTTTTACCAACTCCGGGCGGTCCCCATAATATAAACGATGAGATCCTTCCGGAGTCTATCATCTTGCGCAAAACAGCACCCTCTCCTACCAAATGCTTTTGTCCAACATAGTCGTCGAGCGAGCGTGGACGCATTCTTTCTGCTAATGGTTCACTCATAATTATATGCAAAAATAAGGAATTAGTTGAATATAACAAAAAAATCTAGGCTAAAAATTTGTGAATATGATGCAAAGTATTTACTTTTGCAGCAAAGATAAATTACATTTATGAAACAGCAAAAAGTTCTAACTTTCAAGACTCTAAATAAGAGCAACGTTTGGGATATACAGGAGAATGATGTCTATAGGATGTGGGAAGCTGCAGAAAAAGAAGCAGACCTAAAGGATAATGTGCGCAGATATACTGACATTATCAGAAGCGCATTCGAAATTGAAGAAATTAAAACTGACAATCCAATCGTTATTTCAAAATATGAGGAACGTGGATTTAGAATAGGTTATGTAAAGGTTGACGAAAATACAAAAATGAAATGGGCTATAAAAAAGCGCCCAATAATGAGAGTCACTGACCTGACCTATGAAAACATTCGCCATATTTCAGCAACAAAGCTACTAGAGGTCATCGACCGTAACTTCGGCGGTGGCTGGGATAGCCTTTCACAAAGCATTCAAGATATAATAGAAAGTGGTTTTGATATCAGCACCACTACATTGCCAAAGGACAGACTTAAGAAAGTCGGCGGAATGTATGATAAGAAAACAAAAGACGGATTTGAAGTTCTTGAAATTCCAAAAGGCAACTGGGTTGAAGCTATATTTGCTAAGGAAAAACCTGAGTTTGAAAAGCCTAAGACCAAGTTTGAGTCAGAAGACGATTTTGAAAAGAATGAAGACGAGTTAGAAATTGAAGAGGAGAATGAAAACGACGAAGAGGATGTTGTAGTTGAAGACCATTATAATGATCCTGACGAAGAAGATGATCTCTTTGATGAGGATAAACTTACAGAAGAGAGTTATCGTACAACTTATGATGCTGATCCGGAGGGACTAGACCTTGAGGCAACAGAAGTAACTGATGATGAAGATTTTTAAATAAAAATTATATAAACCAAAAGAGTTCATTTAACGATGAGCTCTTTTTTTATGCTATAATTTTAAGTTATGGCCAATATATGATTAATGTTTAGTTTTTATTGCTGTCCGGTAAAAACAAATTGAAAGTCTTAAAGTCCTTTATTTATAGGGAGTTCAAGCGCTTTCCAAACTAAGGGGCTTACTTTTTCTTTTGAATAGTAAACAAGAGTAAATTGCTTTATATTACCATATATTAGACATAAAAGCCTTGGAAAAGCACAAATATACTCGTTTTAGAGTACTTTTAGCAACAACTAAATTTAAACAAAAGTTTTACCGGACAGCAATATTTAGTTTTAAGTATGATAATCTAAATATTTGGAGCTTAGATTTCTTCGTAACGATTTAAATTTTGTACATTTAGCCAAACTCCCAGAATTCTAAGTGTTTTTTAGCTACGGCAACTACGGTATCTCTCGCAAAGCCTATAAACAGAAGGATTGACGACACGTAGCTAGGTCTATTTAGCTTCGATGAGCTACGTCATCTATTTCTTCCTATATAATGTACGCGCATGCACGCGCGCACTTAGGGTTTTGAAAAATATAAGTGTCGAAGAGTCAACATAATGAATATCAGTATTTTATCGACGAAATTCTCTAAATAAAGTGGCGCTGATCTGATGGATAAATTTCGAGTTTTGTATGCGTTTCTATATAGAAACGTAACTGTTTTCATATAGAAACGCAAACGTTTCTACGATGTTTTACCTCCTATTGCTTCGTAAAACGCAGTGCATTTCATCGTAAAACGCACCACGAAACATTGAAAAACGCACCAAATTACTTCATAAAGTGCAATGCTATACGAGGAGCATTTTCACCCATATTTTACCGACAAATAGCCATCACTTTATTCAACCCGAAAAGAGTTCTAATAAATTGATGCTCAATGGATAGACACATCGACACTTGTTTTTACGAAAAAGGAAGAGTGCGCATGCGCACACACGTGCCAATATATAGCATTAGCAATTAATACTTTGGCTAACCATCTGCCCCAAATCCCATTGCATGGACAAAAATTTCGCAGTATCTTTGCCGAGAATTTAGCGGAATTCGGCAGAACATTTAAACAAGCTTGAAATTTCTGATAGTGTTTACTGAATCTATTCCTTCCGATGCAGTCAACAGTTCTTTGACAAACTTACTCATAAAATACAGTCTGTTCTTAAACGTCACAAAATAAAGTAGCTTAGCGTAGCTAAATCTTGCAAGCTACATATATTCATACCCTCTGTTTGTTGGCTTTTGGAGGGGGATATCGAGCTACAAAGCTAAATAAAACTAGAAACGCATGGTAGACATACTTAATCTACTTAATTGATAATACGGAACAAATTAATATGGTATAATCAAAAAACGTTGTTTTAGTAATCTCTAGGCTTTATTCAACTAATGATTCAACTAATGATTCAACTACAAAAAAGCCCCATCTGAAATAAATCAGATGGGGCTAAACTGTAAACTCTTCAATAATTTAGAAGAATAAATATCTGTTGTCTACAACGTTTGCTTTGATATAAAGCTCGTTCATGAAGTTTCCAGCATACTGCATAGTCTTCTGACGAAGTTTCTGCTCCATAGTCTTATCATCGAACTTAGCAGCACGATTGACTCTATTTACAACCTGGAATACATAAACACCGGCATTACCCTTAACAGGCTTACTAGAGAATTTACCTTTTGCAGTAGCAGCAACAGCGCCACTTACAGCAGGTTCACTAGCACCAGTCAAAGAAACAAATACAGGAGCAGCGAAAGTAACTTGGCTTACTGTAGCAACACGTGCACCCTTAGCCTTTGCAGCACCAATATTCTTTGCTCCATTTGCCTTAGCCATGAGCATCTCGGCCTTCTTGTCCTTCATAACTTCAGCCTTTACCATCTCCTTAACGCGAGGATCATCAAGTGAACGATAACCAACTTCATTAATCTTTGTTAGAGCTATGATAAGCAAATGATCATTGTCACCACACTCATACATTGGAGAAAGAGCACCTTCCTTAGCATCAAACAGCCACTTCAAAGCATCACGAGTACCGTGGATATTTGCAAGATAGTGAGTTGATGTTGTTACATCAGAAGCTTCCTGAACTCTATAACCATATTTAGAAGCATTCTTAAGGATATCACCTGATTTCTGGTTTGAACTAACAAAAGAAGCAAACTTATTATATGCTGAGCTGTATGAATCTCTAGAGAATTCAATGTTCTTCTTTATTACAGCGGCTGTATACTTATCAGTCATACCCTTACGGTCCAAAACCTGAACAATAATATTACCTTGAGTAAGAGCAATATTCTTGGTCTCGTTGGCAGCCATCGTGTTAAGACTATTAATATAGTTCTTTGTATCATTATCCATAGAAGGAGCACTCTGATACTGCTGAGTAGTCATCCAAGTCTTCTGACCTTCCTGACGATACTTCTTAGCGATAGCCTCGAAATCAGCACCGTTATTCAAAGCTGTATAAATTGAGTCAGCAGTTTTGTGAGCTGCTGCAGGAGTAGCACCACCAATTTGAATCTGTCTATACTGAATTGAATCAGGAAGTTGCTGCTTAGCTATAAGACGAACAATGTTAAGAGAGTTGTCTGCCTTATCCTCAAACACACCTGTTGTCTGACCAACAGTCATTGTAGCTAGTTTAGCTGTGATATCGGCTGGGAAAGCTGTCTTGCCAACAGGAATACCTAAATAGTTGATTGAAGAAGTACTCTTGCGAACTACAACAGCAGGATCTGTAGCTGTAGCTAATTCCTTAGCATAACCAGCAAACTGATTCTGCAAAGCCATGCGGTCTGCAGCAGAAGCCTTAACCTGATAATCAACATACTTGATGTCACGGCTCTCAACATACTGCTGGAAACGAGGTTTCAACTCATTATATTTAGCCTTTAAATCATCATCTGTAATCTTAACCTTATCGTCCTGAATAGTACTATAAGAGAATGCAGCAAGCTGAATTTGGCTTTCCTCATTCTCATCCTTGAAAGCCATCTTTGCCTCAACAGGATTAGAAAGGAAACAATGAGAAAGAAGACCTTGATACTTCTGTGCAAGAGTCTGCTGACGAAGTGTCTTCTCAATAAAAGTCCAATACTTGTAGATTGTCTCATACTGCTGAGCAGCCTGTGGATTTGTATTCTTTTGAGAATCATATTCAGCAAGGAACTTCTGCAATGCGTTTGCATCGAAACGTCCTGTCTGCTGATTTACGAAAGGAGTCTGAAGAAGCATTGGGTTAGTACCCTCCTTAAGAATATTCTGCATTTCTGCATCAGTAACCTTAAGTCCAAGCTTCTTAGCTTCATTCTCAACAATCTTTGTCTGAACATAAGTATTCCAAACCATGTCTTTAACCTGATTCAGTTGTTCATCGTTAAGAGACTGTGTGCCTTGTTGCATCTTAATAACATCGCTGTACTCATCAACGAGTTTCTGGAAGTCGTTAACATTAACTTTTTCTCCCAGAACTTCACCAACCTGCTGGCGTTCGTTGTTACGAGAAGACTCACAAGAACGGAAAGCCTCTTCGGCGATGAATGCAAAAAGACCGAAACCGATGATACACATCAGTATGACGCCTCTGCTTCTAATTTTTCCTAATGCTGCCATTACTTTAAATTTGTTTTTATTTTTAGTTATTTTATATTCTTTACTTTATACTCAAAGTGCCTACAAAAATAACAATAAAATAGCAAACGACCCAATTTTTCATGTAAAATTTGTAGATTAAGGTATTTTTTCACAGTGTTATCTGTTGATATTCAATTTCACGAGTTCAATCTTTGTCATTGTACCCTTTACTATTTTAAAAGAGAAATCTCCGATTTTCACCACCTCATTAAGTTTAGGGAAGCTTTGATAATGATAAAGTATAAAACCTCCGACAGTTTTATATTCCTCGCTTTCGGGTATTTTTAAGTCAAACATTTCATTAACTTTTTCAATTTCCAGCCTTGCTGAAAGCATGTACTCGCCTTCAGCTTTTTTTTGCGCAATATACTTATTGTTATCATGTTCATCCTCAATATCTCCGAATATTTCTTCCACAATATCTTCAAGTGACACGATACCACTTGTTCCACCAAATTCATCAACAACAATACCAAGACTTCTCTTGTCGTGAAGAAAAATCTTCATCAGCTTGCGGGCTGTCATTGTTTCTGGCACAAAAGGCATCTTACATATTGATGTATGCCAATCACCAGTAGTATTGCGAAACATTTCTGACGAATGGATATAACCGTCTATATGATCTATATCATCATGATATACAATAATTTTACTATTTCCGCTCTCAATGAATTTCTGCATCAAGTCTTCTTTAGAACTATCGTATTCCACAGCTTTGATTTCGGTTCGCGGAATCATACAATCCCTGACCTTAGTATCAGAAAATTCCAATGCGTTCTGAAATATTTTTACTTCATTTTCCACATCGTCCTCATTCTTTGCATTGTCTATACTTGACTGCACTAGGTAATCAAGGTCTACCTTTGAAAATTCATCACCTGTCTCCTCTTTTTTCAACTTCACTCCTAAAACATGCAAAATATTTTTTGACAGGGATGTTGTAAAACGGCTTATAGGCCAAAGAAAGACATAAAACAAATAAGCTAAAGGTGAAAAGAATTTCAGTAACCTATTGGGGTTACTCTTAAATAGTGTCTTGGGGAGAAACTCTCCTGTAAACAGCACTATAAGAGTTGATAACACGGTATCGGCAGTAACAGTGAAAGTTGCATCCATTCCAGAGAAAATCGTTGTATTGAATAGTTTGGCTATCATTATACCATACACAACCAACACAATGTTATTACCTACAAGCATAGTACTAACAAAATCGTTAGGACGCCTATAAAATAAATCTATGATACGAGTAGACAGACCATTTTCCTCCTTATCCATCTCAAACAACATTCGATTGCCTGATATAAAGGCAATCTCCATGCCTGAGAAGAACGCTGATAAGAGCATCGTTATAAATATGCCCAATATGAGTAATATGTCTACATTTTCTGTCATTATTTAATGCATCAAAGGTATTGACGTATTTCTACGTTGCGGTGTTGCAAACGGATGCTGTGCCTTCATTATAGAATCCTGTGCTTGACGAGCAGAATCCGTATTTGCTCCTGGTGTGGTACTTCCATCATTACTGAAGTCATTCTTTTCGAAAGAACCCTTTGTGTTAGTAACGATATATTTCGTCATCTTCTCGTCACTGCGGAAGAAATTTCCCTGAAGGGTACGTTCCTTTGTTACGAGTTTTGAGAACACGTAAGAATAAAGTTCGTGCTTGTTCTCATCCCAAAAGAGTTGCTGACTTGAAAAACGTATTCCGTCTTTAGTCAATATCCGAACTCGTGAACGAAGCTCCCATAGTTTTATCTGATCATAATAATAAGCCGTATCACACTGGATATATGATTGAACATGAAATTTCTCATCAAACTGTTCCAAAAAGACACCTTTCTTAAACAACCAACGTGACGGATGAAGATTTGTATTTATCTCCCACTCCTCTGTTACAATTCTGTATTTTGCGACTCCGGAATCAGAAATAAGAGTATTGACTCCATAACTTGTCATAACAGCTACAGAGTCACGTGCATGAATAGCCGGTGCTGTATGCTCATGCTGCTCCTCGCATGAAACGAAGAACAGCAATGCCGACAATAATATAATTGATGATATTGATTTCAATTGTGTGTACGGAATTTTACTGAACCTTCCACTTAGCAAACCAACGCTCGTTAAAGGTGAATCCTATATTAATACGAAACGTATTTTCCTTGATAAGCCCCACAGCTTCCTGTTTTGTCCAAGAACCACTGATATTAATATAAGAGCGATTATTCCATCCGTTGATGATTGGAATTCCAAAACCGGCACTCACTCCATATTCTTTAGGACCATCCTGTCCATTTATTTTATAATAAGGTGTAGCATAAGAAGCACCGATGTTATATCTTACATGGTCCATGAAATGACGTCCGTTCTCGTTAGGGCAGAATGTTGCACCAACAGTAAGTTTTTGACGATTTTTGTAAACTCCATTAACTAGTTCATAGTTTTGTTTACCGTCAGTTGTAAGTGTAGACATAGGATATCCCATACCTGAATATTTCATAAGAGAATAATCTACACCCAACTTAAGTTTATTAGCATGATTGTACATTAAGCCTGCTCCATACGTAGAAGGTATTGAAAGTCCGTTAGAAATTGATATTGCTGTAGTATCCGACACACCAGTACTCGAATTTGTAGAAATCATCTGGCATTTTGGATTAGAACTCAACTTATGACCATATCCATAAACTAGACCTAGAGTAAGATTATCATTACTGTTTATCTTTGCCGTATATTGCAAGCCCAAGTCAAGTTTATAGTTGTTGACTGTGGCTGTATAATATTTAGAAAGAGTATTGATATAAGCATTACTATATGAATTAATAATAGAACGCTCATAGTTTCCCCACAGATAACCGATATTAAAACCAAAAGACAAACCCTTAATCGGTTCCCAGCCTGCTCCTAGATATATCTGATGAATACCACCTGTTCCACTATATGTGTTTGTATATGTTGTAGGGCTAGAAGATGCATTGAGTTTACCTGTAGAAGAATAACTATAACCAATATTAGTATAAGGTAGAACACCGAAGCTAACACCCAAATGCTTTGCAAGATGGAATCCAGCAACTACATAATCGAAGTCAGCGTTATTAGCATTCTTCTTAACTCCATTTTCTTGGAAATTCGTAACCTGTCCAGAGAACCCTGCATCAAAAATGAAAGACAAGGAATCTAACGATGCATACGAAGCAGGGTTAAGAGTATTTATCTGATTATGATCATGAAAACCTAAGCCCAGCCCGTTCATACTTCGGCTAAACCCTGTTCCATTATCAGATAACACACCAAGACCATACTGGCTATATGGTGAATTCGTGCCACTTTGGGCTAAAGCTGTTGATGAAAATATAGCCATCAAAGCAGCGCACAATATTAGTTTTTTCATATTTTTCTAAATAATCGCTTGCAAAATTATCAAAAAAAATAGAAATAAATGCACGTTAAGTCAGAAATATAAGTTATTTTTGCATCGTGAAACGTTTTAAATATATTTTTATAAGCTCATTGGTTGTTTTTTTACTGTCTTTAACAAGTAATGTTAAGGCACAGCAACATTATCATAACAGCAAAAATGACTCTATACAAATAAGTCTATTGACTTGCGGACCTGGTGAGGAAGTTTATTCTCTCTACGGACACACAGCCATAAGGTTTCATGACTTAAAGAATAATCAGGATCTTGTGGTCAACTATGGTATGTTTTCTTTTAGTCAAAGATTTTTCATACTTCGTTTCGTATTCGGACTTACAGATTATGAAATGGGTATTATGCCTTTTGACGCTTTCATGGAAGAATATGATAGCGAGGGAAGATGGGTAAAAGAACAGATACTAAATATTCCATTGCAAGACAAAATGAAAATTGCAATGGCAATAGAAAAGAATTACTTGCCAGAAAACAGAACTTACAGATACAACTATTTCTATGACAACTGCACGACAAGAGCTCGTGATATTTTAATCCAAAACATTAGCGGAAACGTAGAAACACAAGATAATCAAAAGATTAGCAGTTCATACAGAAAAGAAATTCACAAATGGAACGGGGACCATTGTTGGGCACGTTGGGGAAACGATTTACTACTTGGAGTTAACGCAGATAGAAGTATTGACGGAAAAGAACAGCAATTTCTTCCTGATAATCTAAGCAGAGACTGGCAAACTGCAAAAATAAGATATGCAGACGGAAAGGTTTACAACTTCATCAGCCAAGAGCATTATCTAATTGCTAAGAACAAATCTTCTGTTGAAAATAATGCCGTTGACTCAAACATATTCAGTCCATATTATCTTATCGGTGTAATCATTGTGATTATACTATTGGCAAGCTGGAAAAAAACAAAACATCCACTTCCTTATAAAATAGTAATGTGGAGTGTATGGCTTATCACCGGACTTTGCGGAATAATAATAACGGCAATGATATTCAGTCAGCACCCTACGGTGAGTCTGAATTTACAGATATTACTTCTTAATCCTCTCAACCTTGGAATGCTTGTTCCAGCATTGGCCCGCAACAAAAAGTATAATTTGACAATACTTACCTGTTTGGTGTTGTTCATTTTCGGAGGGATTATACAGAGCTATGCTGACGGTTTGGAATATTTGGCATTTATTTTGCTCATTGTATCCCAACGTGATTTATTATCACAATTATTAAAACATAAGAAACAACTATAGTGAACAGATATATAGCCATACTAATAGCAGCGCTCACATCAGCAGAAATGCAAGCATTCCAGCTTGCACCACGCCTTGTGGTCAATATTACTATTGACCAGTTGCGCTCTGATTATGTAGAGGCTTTCTCACCACTGTTCAATCAAGATGGTTTTCGCAAACTTATGCAAGAAGGCAAAGTTTACGAAACTGCATCATATCCATTCAAACCTGTTACAGAGCCAGCCGCAATAGCAACAATAGCAACTGGATCAATTCCATATTACCACGGGATAGTTTCACCACAGTGGCTTGACAGAAATACACTAAGACAGATATATTGTGTTGATGACAATCGATATGGGGATTCACCCGCAAATCTAAAGACATCTACGGTAAGTGATGAAATGAAGATTTCATCAGCAGGTGCAAGTATTGTCTATAGTATAGCCGCAGATAAGAGTTCTGCCATACTGTCAGCAGGTCATGCAGCTGACAACGCAATATGGTTTGACAGTACAAGAAGAAAATGGCAGACCAGTCCATATTATGGTGCATCACCAAGATGGCTGAACAACGGAATATTCTCACACGACATAAATAACGACGACATTGCAGTAAAAGCCGGAGAGATTGTCAACAAGACATCAATGGGAACTGACAATATCACTGATATGCTGTCAATAACCCTATCGGCAACATCTTCTGACGACGCAGTTGGTAATTGGCAAAACAGGATGCAAAGTGTTTACACAAAGCTAGACAACACACTTGGTAATCTTGTAAAATCTATAGAGAAGACCATAGGCAAGGAACATGTTATATTTGTAATTACAAGTACTGGAGCAGAAACAGATGAAAGCAATGATTATGCTTTATACAGGATTCCTACAGGAACATTCTATATAAACAGAACCGCCAATCTGCTGAACGTTTATATAAGCGCTATTTATGGACAGGGAAACTATGTTGAAGCCGTATTCGGTAATCAGATATTTCTTAATCATAAACTAATAGAGCAGAAACGTCTGAGTCTTCATGATGTTGAAAACCGATGCAAGGAAATACTTACCCAAAGTGCCGGGGTATCAAATGTATACACTAGCGAGCAACTGCTTGCTGGAGGAAACAATGACATAAAAAAAATACGCAATGCGTTCAGTCCAAACATTAGTGGAGACATTGTCATTGATGTCACACCAGGTTGGAAACTCTTAAACGAAAATACACAAGAAACATATACTAGTCGTACAGCTGTTATTCCCTTCCCTATCATTATATATGGAATGAATATAAAAGCCGAACGCATTACCACACCCGTAACGGTAGACAGAATTGCGCCTACCATTGCAAAAAGCATTCGCATCAGAGCGCCAAACGCTTGTGAAAACATTCCTTTATTCTAACATATTGTAGAATAAAGGATATTGGATAGTATCCAAAGTTTTCATTAACAAAGTGCATATTACTAATTAAATTTAGTAATTTTGCACAGAATATACATTATAAAAATAACAAAACAAAATAGAATATGAATTTCAACAAATTTTTAAAGTCATTGTTTGGCGATAAATCTGTTCGTGATATGAAGCTCATTCAACCTCTAGTTGAGAAGGTGAAAGAGGGTTATCCTGAAATACAGAAACTGACAAACGACGAATTGCGTGCTAAAACTAAAGAACTACAGCACTACGTACAGAATTCTGCAGAAGAGCAGGTAAATAAGATTACCGAACTAAAGGACAAGATTGAGGAAACTCCTATTGACCAACGCGAAGATATCTTCAACCAGATAGACAAGTTGGAAAATGAGGTTCTTGAAATATACGAAAAGGCTTTGATGGATGTTATGCCTACAGCTTTCAACATCATCAAGGATACAGCACGCCGATTCTCAGAAAATGACGATACTATTGTAACAGCTACAGATTTCGACCGCGAACTTGCATCAGATCCAGCTAATGATTTCGTTACAATTGACGGAGACAAAGCTATATACCATAATGAATGGACTGCCGGTGGTGCTAAAACCAAATGGAACATGGTACACTATGATGTACAGTTGTTTGGTGGTATTGCACTTCATCAAGGTAAGATTGCTGAAATGGCAACTGGTGAAGGTAAAACTCTTGTTGCTACCCTACCAGTATTCCTGAATGCACTTACAGGTAACGGTGTACACATGGTCACTGTAAATGATTATCTTGCAAAACGTGACTCTGAATGGATGGGGCCTCTCTACATGTTCAACGGTCTTTCTGTTGACTGTATCGATAAGCACCAGCCTAATTCTGAAGCTCGTCGCAAGGCTTATCAAGCAGACATCACATTCGGAACAAACAATGAATTTGGTTTCGACTACCTTCGCGACAACATGGCACTAAATCCAAGTGACCTTGTACAGCGCAAACATAACTACGCTATCGTCGATGAGGTTGACTCTGTGCTTATTGATGACGCTCGTACACCTCTTATTATATCAGGTCCTATTCCAAAGGGTGATGACCAGATGTTTGAAGAGTATCAGCCACTTGTAGAGAAGCTTTATGAAGTACAACGCAAACAAGCTACAGAGCTTCTTGCAGAAGCAAAACAAAAGATAACCGAAGGACAGAATAAAAACGATAAGAAGCTTCTTGAAGAAGGTTTCCTTGCACTTTACAGATCTTACAAAGCTCTTCCTAAAAATAAGCCACTTATCAAGTATCTTTCTGAAGATGGTATCAAGGCTGGAATGCTAAGAACCGAAGAAACATACATGGCAAACAACAACCGTGAAATGCCAAAGGCTATTGCACCTTTGTTTTTTGTTGTTGATGAAAAGCTTAATAGCGCAGACCTTACAGACAAGGGTTCAGAATGGCTTGCAAAGCAGACTGGTAACGAATACCTATTCGTATTACCTGATATTACTTCACAGCTTTCTGCACTTGAAAATGAGCAGTCTTTGTCTGATCAGGAGCGTGTTGACCAAAAAGACGAACTCATGGCACACTATGGTGTACAGAGTGAACGTGTTCACACTCTTCAGCAACTTCTTAAGGCTTACACTATGTTCAATAAAGACGATGAATATGTCGTTATGGATGGTGAGGTTAAGATTGTTGACGAGCAGACTGGCCGTATTATGGACGGTCGCCGCTGGAGCGATGGACTTCATCAAGCTATTGAGGCTAAGGAGCACGTTAAGGTAGAAGCAGCCACACAAACTTTCGCAACTATTACCTTGCAGAACTACTTCCGTATGTACCACAAACTTTCAGGTATGACTGGTACAGCAAGTACTGAAGCTGGTGAGCTATGGGATATTTACAAACTTGATGTTGTTGAGATTCCTACTAACCGTCCTATCTCACGTCATGACCTTCAAGACAGAGTCTACAAGACTGCACGTGAGAAATATGCAGCCGTAATTGATGAAATTGATGATATGAGAAATGCAGGTCGTCCTGTTCTTGTAGGTACAACATCAGTTGAAATCAGTGAATTGTTGAGTAAGATGCTTAACATGCGTAAGATTCCTCACAACGTATTGAATGCAAAACTCCACCAAAAGGAGGCTCAAATTATTACTGAGGCTGGTCGCTCTGAAAATGGACTAGGTGCGGTAACCATTGCTACCAACATGGCAGGTCGTGGTACCGATATTAAACTTACAGAAGAAGTTAAGGCTGCCGGTGGTCTTGCAATTATCGGTACAGAACGTCATGAAAGCCGTCGTGTTGACCGTCAGTTGCGTGGTCGTGCTGGTCGTCAGGGAGACCCAGGTTCTTCTGTATTCTACGTAAGTCTTGAAGATAAACTTATGCGTCTTTTCGCTTCAGAAAGAATCGCTAAGGTAATGGACAGACTTGGATTTGAAGACGGAGAGCGTATTGAAAGCCCAATGATTTCAAAGAGTATTGAACGCGCCCAGAAGAAGGTTGAAGAAAACAACTTTGGTATTCGTAAGCATCTTCTTGAATATGATGATGTTATGAACAAGCAGCGTACTGTCATCTACGAAAAACGTCGCCATGCTCTAATGGGTGAACGTATCGGAATGGACATTACTAATGTAATTTGGGACCGTGTTGTCGGCATTGTTGATAAAAACGATTACGAAGGAGCCAAAGAAGAATTCATGAAGGTTCTTGCAATGGAAATACCTTTCGATCAAGCTGAATTTGAAAACAGCACAAAAGATACTCTTGAAGAGCGTGCATTCCAAGATGCTATGGCTGCATTCAAGCGCCATACTGAAAGAATTCAGGCTGATGCCTACCCTGTTATAAAGCAGGTTGAGGAAACTCAAGGTACAATGTTCGAGCGCATACTTATTCCTATCACCGACGGAAGACATATGTATCAGATACCTTGCAACCTAAAGAATGCTTATAAGACAGAAGGTGCAAGCGTTGTTAAGGAATTTGAGAAGACAGTAATGCTTAGGATTATTGACGACAACTGGAAAGAAAATCTGAGACAGCTTGACGAACTTCGTCATAGTGTTCAGAATGCTTCATACGAGCAGAAAGATCCATTATTGATTTTCAAACTCGAAAGTGTGAAACTTTGGGATAACATGATTGACGATATGAACAACCGCATCTCTAGCGTATTGATGCGTTGCCAGTTGCCAGTTGTACAAAATGAACTTCATGAGGCTGCCCCAGAACAACATTCACAAAGATACGTTGAGCAAAAGGCTGAATCTGTTGAAGAGGAAATGCGTGCAGCACAACATGCAGCAGCTAACAGAGACACACGCGAAGGTGCTGAAGTAAATCACACTCCGTATGTTGCAGACAAGATGCCACGTCCTAACGATCCATGTCCATGTGGTTCAGGCAAGAAATTTAAGAATTGCCACGGACGCAATATTTAATATAAATATAATCCAATATAAAAGGCATGAATGAATTTTATTTCATTCATGCCTTTTTTGATCATATTAATCAAAGCCAATAGAACTATCTTATAATGATTAATTTTTATTTTAAAACAAGCTCAACGATTGGTCTACATCAAAAGTTTTTTCTTCTTCTAGCTCTTCATCCATTTTACTTCTAAAATGCAACATCAACTGCTGCCCTTCGCTTACATTCGTATTGATGCGGTAGATTCCACGGGAATCTGTTCTTTCAATAACAGAGTTTGGATTCTTGGAATTACGCATAAGATATTGCCTAACATAGACATAAACGTCGTCAAAGTCGACAACGTTAAACAGATTGTTACAAGCATTTTGAACATGTAGTGCTAATTTCTTTACTGCGATTCCTTCATCGCCAGCTTCCAGCAAAAAGCGCAATATCTCTTGATCGTAATTCATTTCGTAATTAATAAACAAAAAAGAAGGGGGCTGACAAATAAAATTCTCAGCCCCCTTCCTTTATCAAATATCCTACTAGGAATATTATGCAAGTGTAATCAAGTTGTTGTTCTCGTCCTTAACCTTACCCTCTTTATAGAGCCAGCCAATACCGAGATAAGCTTCTTCTACGCTAATATTTGCATCTTTTGCAATCTCAGCAATGCTTAGAGCTTTACCAGCTGCTGCAAGTGTCTGATAAACATCACCTGCACGAAAACCTACACTCTCTGCATTTACATACATTAACGCATCCTTTGCCACTGCCTTTTTTGAAGCCGTTGCTTTCTTAGCTGTAGCTGTTTTTGTTGTTGCTTTCTTTTCTGCCATAATTTAATAAATAATTAAATCCACACCAAATTAAATATATGTTATAAATTTGATGCTACAAAATTACTTAATAATTTTCAATCTGCACAGTTTATTTCTATAAAACTTACATTTTAGCATTTGGCAACTTGATTTCTTGACTTAAGTCAACCTTACGCCTTCAAATCGAGCTTTATCTGAAGTTCATCAAGTTGCTTAGCGTCTACTTCACCAGGAGCATCAAGCATTACATCACGGCCACTATTGTTTTTAGGGAAAGCTATGCAATCGCGAATAGAATCAAGACCGGCTAAGATACTAACGAATCTATCAAGACCAAAAGCAAGACCAGCATGAGGTGGTGCTCCATACTTAAATGCATTCATCAAGAAACCAAACTGAGCCTCAGCACGTTCAGGTGTAAAACCAAGAACCTCAAACATTCTCTCCTGTAGGTTCGTATCGTGAATTCTTAAAGAACCTCCACCTACTTCTATACCATTGCATACAAAGTCGTAAGCTTTTGCACGCACCTGCTCAGGATGTTCATCCAACAAAGGAATATCATCAGGATTAGGCATTGTAAATGGATGATGAGTTGCCATAAGTCTCTGTTCCTCTTCACTCCATTCAAATAGAGGGAAGTCAACAATCCAAAGGCACTTAAACACGTTCTTGTCTTTAAGTCCAAGAAGGTCACCCATCTCTAAACGAAGAGAGCACAACTGAACACGTGTCTTATTAACATTGTCACCGCTCAATATAAGAACCAAATCACCATCATTGGCGCCCATTACGGTCTTAATCTCGTTAAGTTCCTCTGTAGAATAGAATTTATCAATACTACTCTTTATGCTACCATCAGAGTTATATTTAATAAATACAAGTCCTTTTGCACCAACCTGAGGTTTCTTAACGAAATCAGTAAGTTCGTTCAACTGTTTGCGGCTATAGTCTGCACAACCAGGAACACAAATACCACCAATATATTTAGCTTCATTGAAAACAGAGAAGTCTCCCTTTCCTGTAAAAGCATCCTTAAGTTCTACGAATTCCATACCAAATCTGGTATCAGGCTTGTCACTACCATAGCGACGCATAGCTTCATGCCAAGTCATCTGCTCTAGTTTTGGAATTTCAACGCCACGAATTTCCTTAAACAAGTTACGGGCCATTTCCTCAAACAAGTTGATAACATCGTCTTGGTCAACAAAGCTCATTTCACAGTCAATCTGTGTAAACTCTGGTTGACGATCAGCACGAAGATCCTCGTCGCGAAAACATTTTGCTATTTGGAAATAACGATCAAAACCAGCTACCATTAAAAGCTGTTTCAATGTCTGTGGACTTTGTGGAAGAGCATAGAATTGTCCTGGATTCATACGGCTAGGAACAACAAAGTCGCGAGCTCCCTCAGGAGTACTACCAATAAGAATAGGAGTTTCAACCTCCATAAAATTCTGACTGTCCAGGAAATTACGTATAAGAATTGTCATACGATGGCGAAGTTCCATATTCTTGCGTACAACCGCACGTCTAAGATCAAGATAACGATACCTCATACGAATATCGTCACCACCGTCTGTATTATCTTCTATAGTAAAAGGAGGGGTTAGACTTGGTGAAAGCACATTCAGCTCTTTAACAAGAATCTCTATATCACCAGTTTCTATCTTAGAGTTTTTACTCTGACGTTCACTGACAACACCTTTGATTTGAATGCAAAATTCACGACCCAATTTATTAGCTTCATCACAAAGAGTTTTATCATCTGCCTCGTTAAAAACTAACTGAGTTATACCATATCGATCACGTAGATCAACAAATGTCATACCACCCATTTTCCTTGAGCGCTGCACCCAACCGGCAAGAGTAACATCCTTGCCAGTGTCAGAGAGTCTTAGCTCTCCACATGTGTTACTTCTATACATAATATGTATGTTTATTATTCTTTTCTGACTTGCAAAGTTACACTTTTTTTATGGTATTACATAATATTAATATATCGTTTTACTATAAAAAGATGTTAACACGTGCAATAATGACATTATTGCATATAAATAAAGCTACAAATATTTACATGCATGACAATATATATAAAAGAATGGTTTGGATAATGTCATTATTTTTTGTAATTTAGCACACAATTAACATGTGGAACTATTATACAATGAAAAAAACACTATTCTTTATCCTTTTTCTATCAACATTTGTCTGCCATATTAATGCACAACAAATGCAAGCACGTCTTGACCATTATTCCACAACAGATGGTCTTACGAGCAATTCCATCAGCGATATTATACAAGATAAGTTCGGCTTTATGTGGATAGCCACATGGAATGGTTTAAACAGATTTGACGGATATAATTTTCAAAACTACGCTACTGGCAAAGCCAGTGGTATAAAGAACTTCCACAACAGAATACTTGATTTACAAACAGACCTACAGGGAAATATCTGGATGATAATGTATGACAACAGAGTGTTTGTACTCAATCGTCACACAGATTGCATAACTAATGCTTTTAATGGTATTAAAGATTGCGACAACATGAAAATATACGATACGCTTACTGAGAATAAATATAAAATCAGCAATGCTTTAACAATATCTCCAGACGGTAATGTATATATTATAATACCAAAGAAAGGAATTTACCAGCTTTATGTCAATAGAAATGTACATTCGATTAAAAAGATTTTTGATGACAGAAGGCATATTTATAATATGACATGCGATGCTTACGGCAACTTATGGCTTGGAACACAAAAAGGTCTGATTATGGTTGACAAAAGTACAGGCAGAACAATTGGTAAATTAATGGTTCCAGGCGAACATTACAATACGATGGGCTTTGTTGGCTCTGATTTATATCTAGGTACCCAAAGCGGAAAAATAATAATACGTGATACAAAAAGATGCACAAGTAGATATCTCGACATTAAGAATGCAGACCACTCTCCTATTACAGCTTTGCATGTTGACTCCAAAGGACTTGTTTGGTTTACCACAAAAAAACAAGGAATATCTATGCTTAACACTAAAACGAAAGAAGTAAAATCGTTTACACAGAAAGTAAACATACCTGAGAATGACATAAATGGATGTACTGTTTTCGAAACAGGCGACGTACTATGGGCAAGGATGAATCATGGTGGCTTTGGAGTATACGACAGAGTAACAGGACAGATGAATTATTTCTATAACAGTCCAAAAGACACTTGGAATCTAAGCAATACCGTAACAACATATATGGCACTTAATGAAGGAGTGGTATGGATGTCGACCATAAGACGCGGGCTAGAGAAACTATCTATAGTACACAACAAAATAAAACTAATTGTTCCAATACCAGAAAGTAATGAATATGGCATTAATGAAATAAGGGCTATCATTTATGGCAAAAAAGCCAACTGTATTCTAATATCAAACAAAGCTGGAGAAGTATATAAACTACGAAGTAAAGATTTAAATCTTGCTAGCAAAACACCTATGTTCAAGATAAAAGGCAGAATATACGGCATGATGGAAGATCATCTCGGGAATATATGGATAAGTACAAAAGGAAATGGATTATATATACTTAAATATGGACAAAGTTCTCCAATAAAAGTAGATTATCCGTTCACTTCGCAAAATATATACAATACTAAAGAAGACAAGTATGGCAATATATGGATTGCAACATACAACGGAGGTGTAAATATACTTATAAACAAAGGTAATGATCAGTACAAACTTATTACTCCAAAGTATATAAAAGGCTACGGGAAAGATCAATTTTTAAAAGTGAGAACTATTGAAATAGATAATGAAAGTGTTGTCTGGGCAGGAACTTCAGATGGAATAATACTTCTTAAATTCAATAATCGCAAAAAAGCCGTTGAAGCTTATACATTAAAACAAACAAAAAACATTGATGAGCAAATGGCTAATAATGATATAGTTGAGATAAAAAAATCACCAAATGGAGACATGTGGATAGCCACAAACGGTGGAGGACTAATAAAATCAATCGGTAAGGATAATGAAAATAGATGGAGATTTCAGAACTTTGGACAGTCAAACGGTCTGCCTAGCGAAGAATTACGTGGAATAACATTTACTAAAGAAGGACATGTATGGTTTTCTTGTGACCAAATAATCTGTTCGTATGATCCACAAAAGCAGTTGTTTACAACATTCTCTATGCAAGATGGCGTTGGGGATATAGCCTGTTCTGAATGTTCAGCTTACACATTGCCAGATAACAGAATGTTGTTTGGCACTTTAAATGGATACTATATTATCAACAAGAACTTACTAACTACGACAAGCGGTTCTGACTTTAAACTTGCAATTACAGACTTTTATGTTAATGATAAATTGATGACTCCACGCAGCAATAAGACTTATGATTATTACATACCTGATAGTGCTGAAGTTGAATTACCATCAAGGTCAAGTGTATTCGCTATAAAATTTGCATCTCTTAATTATCAGTTGCAACATCGTGTACACTATATGTATATGCTAGAGAAATATGATGATAAATGGATGAATGCCAATGATACAAGGACCGTAAGTTATAGTGATGTACCTGCTGGTGAATATACTTTTAGAGTAAAGGCTTTTTTACTTGAAAACCCGAATAAATATGACGAACGAAAAATAAAGATTATCGTTCCTCCTTATGCGTTTAGGTCAACTATTGCATTATGGGTTTATATTATTTTATTTATCGGAGGCATATTCGGTGTCATATTATGGAGAAAGAATATAAACGAAAATACAAGAAATAATATGAGGGTTCTAAAAGTTGGCCCCGAAGAAATAGCATTTCTGAATAATGAAGATTTTAATTTTGTAAAGAGTCTACAAGACTGGCTTGAGTTGCACTATGCAGATGCCAACATAAAGATTGAGGATATGGTACACAAGACAAATATGTCTCGCACAGCTTTTTATACTCAATTAAAGACACTTACAGGCATGTCACCAAAAGAGTTTGTGAGTGAATTCAGGTTGAAGAAAGCATGCATGTATCTAGAAAATGACTCATGTACTATTGCCGAAGTTGCATACCGCACAGGATTCAATGATCCAGTATATTTCACTCGCTTATTTAAACAGAAAAAAGGAAAAACTCCTACTCAATATAGGGAAAATAAAGTGAAAGCGAAAGAATGAAAAGCAGTTAGCTTTTCATTCTTTTAACTCAATATTGTGAAACGGGCGAATTTAAGAAGAAGCATTTTAGTTCCAGTATTTTTGAAACTAACTGTGGCTTTAAGATTTTCGCCCTCTCCTTCTAATTTATCAACTGTCCCGACACCAAATCTCTGATGCTCGATAACACTGCCTAAATGCAGACCTTTAGGCAATTCCATAGGTTTAGCAGCAGGCTCAACTTGCTTTTTCAAAGGATGTAGGGTCGAGCGCTGAAAATTTTCTTCTGTATTTTGCGGTTTATTTGATATACTTTTGAAAGTATCTATCTGATGAGTCTGTCTTGGACGTTCAAATATCTTAGTTCCACCGAAATCAGAACTTTCATCTTCAACATCAATGTATCTTGGATCAATATCTTTCAAAAATCTACTAGGAGTGTCAAACTCCATCTTGCCATATCTCCACCTATTTTTGGCACTTGTAAGAATGCAATGCTTTTCAGCACGAGTTATTGCCACGTAAAACAATCTACGCTCTTCTTCAAGTTCCCTCATACTAGTGAGACTCATCTGACTTGGAAAAATATTTTCTTCCATTCCAACAATGAATACAGTTGGGAATTCAAGTCCTTTTGCGGCATGAATAGTCATCAAACTTACACGGCTATCTTCTCCGTCATCACTATCCAAATCTGTAAGAAGAGCAACCTCCTGTATAAAATCTATCAATCCAAGATGTTCCACATCACCTTCTTCCATTCGTATATCTACGAAATCTTTAAGTCCATTAGCAAATTCAGATAAGTTTTCCTGACGAGAAAGACTTTCAGGATCATTAGAACCGAATATATCGGCACTCATCCCACTTTGTTTTATAATATCGGTACCAAGATCTGAGGCATTATCTATACTTAAGCGAGCAATAAAACCATTAATCAGTTCTGCAAAGTTTGAAAGTTTCGTTATCGCTCCGTTATTCACAGAAAGTCCATACTTAACTGGGTGGCAAATAACTTCCCAAAAACTAATTGCGTTTTGCTGTGCACAAGATGCTATCTTTGTTATTGTAGTATTTCCTATTCCTCTTGCAGGATAATTGATAATTCTCTTTATTGCTTCCTCATCATCTGGATTTACAATAACACGAAAATAAGCCAGAACATCTTTTATCTCCTTTCGCTGATAAAAACTCAGTCCACCAAATATACGATAAGGTATTCCCTGTTTACGCATCTCTTCCTCAAAACTCCTGCTCTGAGAATTTGTACGATACAATATTGCTATATCACTATATTCGCAACAGTCATTACGTTTAATTCGCTTGATGTCTCGACAGACCACGGTAGCTTCTTCCTTATCACTGTAAACAGGCTTATAGAGTAATTTTTCGCCTTTCTCATTATCGCTGAACACATCCTTATGAATCTGGCGCTGATTATGACTTATAAGACTATTTGCTGCCTGAACGATTCGCTGCGTTGAACGATAATTCTGTTCTAGTTTAAATAATTTGCTTTCAGGATATATCTTCTGAAAATCAAGTATATTATCTATATTAGCTCCACGAAATCCATAAATACTCTGTGCATCATCCCCGACAACGCAAACACGTCTATTATCTTCAGTAAGTTGCTGCACAATACATTGCTGCACATAGTTTGTATCCTGATACTCGTCTACAAGAACATACTTAAAACGCTCAGAATATTTTTTCCTTACATCCTCATGTTCCTTAAACAATCGCCAAGTCATTACAAGCAGATCATCAAAATCCATTGCGTTAGCATTTTGACAACGTTGTTGATAAGCTAAATATATATTATAAATTTCAGGTTGTTTTGAATTTCTGTCACGTTCTAGCACTTCCCTATCATTAGCATATTGCTCTGCCATCACTAAATGATTTTTAGCCATGCTGATACGCGAATGAACACTTGCTGGTTTATAAGCTTTATCATCCAAGCCCATTTCTTTTACAATACTCTTGATAAGCGATCTACTGTCAGCTTCATCATATATGGTAAAAGTAGAATTATATCCAATCTTTTCAGCCTCAAAACGCAAAATACGTGAGAAGATACTATGAAAGGTTCCCATATACAAACTACGAGCCCTCTCATGCCCTACAAGTCCACCGATACGAATTTTCATCTCCGCAGCAGCCTTATTTGTAAAGGTCAAAGCCAAGATATTCCATGGCGTATAGTTCAACTCATCAAGCAGATAAGCTATCTTATATGTCAGCACACGTGTTTTACCCGATCCTGCACCGGCAATTACCAGCTGCGGACCAGAACAAAATTCCACTGCGGCACGCTGTCCGCTATTTAATTCGTCTAGGAGCATTATAAAAATATAGAAACATTTTATCTTGAGTAAACACCGCCCGCTGAAGTTGAAGGATTATAGTCCTCACCCTCTTTAGGGAAACTTGGAATAAATTTCATATTACTCAATATCTGTCTTTGGCGTTTACGCATGTAACGTCCAGGATTCTTACTGCTGAACTTACGAGGATTAGGCAATGTTGCTGCAATAAGCGCACAATCAGAACGACTCAGATCTTCAGCCTTTTTACCGAAATTATACTCAGCAACAGCATCTGCGCCATATATACCATCCCCCATCTCAATAGAATTAAGATACACTTCCATGATACGCTGCTTACTCCACAACAATTCTGTAAGAGCAGTGAAATAAACTTCAAATCCCTTGCGCACCCATGAACGTCCTGGCCACAGAAATACATTTTTAGCAGTTTGCTGACTAATTGTACTTGCTCCTAGTTTGTGCTTGCCTCCCTGAAGATTTCTTTTAGCAGCCTTTTCAATAGCATCATAATCAAAACCATGATGCAGCAGGAATCTTTGATCTTCACTTGCCATTACAGCAACAGGAAGATGTTCTGATATCTCATCAATGGGAACCCAATGATGATGAAGCGTCATACTTTCGCCTTCAGCTACTTGCTGAAAACATCTGATAAACATTAATGGCGTGAAATAAACGGGAATAAAACGAAGTACAACTACCGCAAAGATAGTTGAAGCAAAAAACAAGGATACCCCCCATCTAACAATTTTCCAGACTTTAGTTTTCATTTACTAAAAAAATAGGGGCACACCAAAACAGTATGCTCCCCAATATTAAAATTTGTTTAACTTATTTTATTCTGAAAGAGTTCCGTTGTTTGCCGCATTAACCATAGCTGGACTAGCATACAAATAAACTTCTACTCTACGGTTCTGCTGACGTCCAGTAGCAGTTGCGTTGTCAGCAACAGGAGAAGAACTTCCCTTGCCTTCTACCTTTTGGAACTGATAAGGCGAAACGCCACAACTCTTAAGATAATCTACAACACTCTGTGCACGACTGTTGCTCAATGGGATATTGATACCATCATTACCTGTGTTATCAGTATGACCATAGATATCTACGTGGCAATCAGAATTATTCTTTAATACAGAAGAGAATTTAGAAAGGTCATTCTTTGAACCTGAATTCAAAATAGCTTTGTTTGTAGCAAACAGAATACCACTGTCAAATGTTACTTTAACAGCCTTTAGACCATTGGCATCTGTAATCTCTTCAACCTTAGCATTATTAACCTTTGCAGCTTCTGCAGCAACTTTATCCATATGATGTCCAATAACGGCACCAGTTCCTGCACCAACTGCACCACCAATAGCAGCACCAACTGCGGTGTTACCAGCTATTTTACCTATGATTGCGCCTAGAACAGCACCACCACCTGTGCCGATAAGAGCTCCTGTACCTTGCTTTGTTGCGCAACTAAAAACTGTTAGGAAACAAAGTCCTAATGTGGCGATCTTTATTTTTTTCATAATCACTAATAATTTATGTTACACGTATCTGACTGCAAAGATAAAGTAAATGAGTGGAAAATCAAAATAAAACATGTTTAAATTTTATTTTACCGAGCACAGCTTCTTTCATAGAATATACGCCCCAAGTTTATGAGTAAGAATAAAATAAATAATGTTTTTTTTAATTTGTACACGATGGTTACCAACATTTTTTTGTAATTTTGCAAACAAATTAAAATATAAGAACTTAATATAATGGCAAAAGAACTTAAAGAACTTACCAAGCGAGCTGACAACTATAGTCAGTGGTACAACGATTTGGTATCAAAGGCAGACCTAGCTGAACAGGCACCTGTCCGTGGTTGTATGGTAATTAAACCATACGGTTTCGCTATTTGGGAAAAAATGAAGGAGCAACTTGACAAAGAATTCAAGAAAACAGGTGTGCAAAATGCATACTTTCCTCTCTTAATTCCAAAGAGTTTCCTTAGCAAAGAAGCTGAACACGTTAAAGGATTTGCCAAGGAATGTGCTGTCGTAACTCATTACAGACTTAAATCAAGTGAAGATGGAAACACTGTTGTTGTTGATCCAGCTGCTAAACTTGACGAAGAACTGATAATCCGTCCTACTTCTGAAACTATTATATGGAATACATATAGGGGATGGATACATTCTTGGAGGGATCTTCCTCTAATGTGCAACCAGTGGTGTAACGTTATGCGTTGGGAAATGCGCACACGTCCTTTCCTTCGCACATCAGAATTCCTGTGGCAAGAAGGTCATACTGCACATGCAACTCGCGAAGAAGCAGAAGCAGAAGCACAGAAGATGCTCAAAGTATATGCTGACTTTGCTGAAAATTGGATGGCCGTTCCAGTATTACAAGGCGTAAAGAGCGAAACAGAACGTTTTGCCGGTGCACTTGATACTTACACTATTGAGGCTATGATGCAGGATGGAAAGGCTCTACAGAGCGGAACAAGTCACTTCCTTGGACAAAACTTCGCAAAGAGTTTTGATGTGACATTCCTAAACAAAGAAAACAAGCCTGAATATGTATGGGCAACATCATGGGGAGTAAGCACACGCCTTATGGGTGCACTCATAATGGTTCACAGCGATGATAATGGACTTGTTCTTCCTCCAAAGCTAGCTCCTATTGAGGTAGTAATAGTACCTATATTCAAGGGTGACGAACAGCATGATGCTATTTCAGCTAAACTGCAACCTGTAATAGACAAACTACAGGAACTTGGAGTAAGCGTTAAATATGATGACTCTGACAATAAGAGACCTGGATTCAAATTTGCTGATTATGAACTGAAAGGTGTTCCTGTACGTCTAGTAATGGGTGGACGTGATTTGGAAAACAACACGATCGAAATCATGCGACGTGACACTTTGGAAAAAGAGAACGTTAGCTTTGACGGAATTGTTGAGCGAGTTAAAGATTTGCTTGATGATATTCAGAACAACATGTTTGAGAAAGCAAGAAAATATCGTGATGCTCACGTTTACGAATGTGACAACTATGATGAATTCAAGGAACGTGTTAAAGATGGTGGTTTCTATCTATGTCACTGGGATGGTACTGAAGAAACAGAAGCAAAGATTAAAGAAGACACTCAGGCTACTATAAGATGTGTTCCATTTGCTTACGAGCAAACAGAAGGCATTGACATGGTATCAGGCAAACCTGCTAAATGTCGTGTAATTATAGCAAGAAGTTACTAATAATAGTAATCAAATAAAACAGAATTAAATCCCTTCTCTTAATTGATGAAGGGATTTATTTTTATTATTTGATGATACACAATATATTAAATCAGAATATCACGATTTATTAAACGTTTAATATTTTATAAAAAACTGATTTTATCGTATGAGTATTCAAAATCTTTATTACTTTTGCGATAACATTAATATCATTTACAAAAATTAGAGACAATGAAAAAGATTATTACAATAGCAATGATGCTGATGGCATTTTTCACAATGGCTTCTGCACAAAAGCAAGCAGACATTAGATTTGACAAAGTGACTGTTGATCTTGGCACTTTTTCTGAAAAAGATCCTGTCCAGAAAACTACATTTGTATTTACAAATGTAGGTGATGGTCCTCTTGTTATCAATCAGGCTGTCGCAAGTTGTGGATGTACAGTTCCTTCTTATCCAAAGGCACCTATAATGCCAGGACAAAAAGGTGAAATAAAGGTTACATATAATGGTGCTGGCAAATTCCCGGGCAAATTCAAAAAGAGCATCACAATACGCACAAACGGCAAGACTGAGATGACACGCCTTTATATAGAAGGTGTGATGAATGAAGCTAAATAAAGCTCGTCATTTTAGAACTTACATTTTGTACAATAAGCAAAAAACTTTATAACGTTGTCATCAGACTTCAAAACGTTATAAAGTTTTTTTTAATGTTACTAATGCTATTTTGTAACTACAGATAAGATAATTTGAACATCCGATTCATATTTATAGTTCATCGGACAAATTATGTTTAACAGATCAGGTATAAAAATTACTAAGTCCAAAGACCATTTACAGAGAACACTCCCCCCCCTAAATAAAAGAAGAATCCAAAAAAAACATAAAACAAACCTACATTACCTACATTTTTGACTTAAATGATTACTAATCAATACATTAACCCATGTATATTAGTGCCTTTTCCTACATCTTTCCTACATGATTCCTACATTATAAGCACGTATTTGTACTAAAAACGGTGAATTTTACCCCAATCGTAATACGAAAGTCGCTTTTTTGGTTGGACCATTAAGTCATGTTTTCATCAGTAAAGCAAATCATTATGATGCCTTTCATGGAATTGTGAATATAGAAATCTCATTTCTCTTTGTAAATGAAATTTGGAAACAAAACTGATTTATAAAACATTTCGATATGTCTACCTTTTCCGTAAGGGATTTCAGAAACTATAAAGTTAGTCAGTAACAACTTAAAAAAATGTATCGTGATTTAGTAAGTATAACCACAAATATTTATAATCAAATCCTCTTATAGTCAAAATGCATGAAGTACAACAAATATAAAATCACCTTTTTCGGTACGACTTTGAGTAATAAGGCCCTAATCACTCTATAAAGCATGTAGGATTACCGAGTGATTAGGGCCTAATCACTCCCTAAAATGTATAACAACGGACTCTCCTACATAAGCTAACATATTGTATAACAATACGTTTCGCAAAAACATGTAGGAAACGGCATGTAAAATCAAAATAAATATTTTTTTTGATAGTCATGATTCAATTGGTTTCATAACTTTACAGATGAAAAGAACTATATTGGAGAGAATCGTATGATGAATTATTAAATATCATATTTACGAAAAAAAACGCCAATAACAGGTATGATTTGGAGTTTGTTGTCACTTTTACCCTGATAATGTCACTTAATGTCACTCGCTCATCCCTTACAAACAAAGGGTTTGTGACAAAGTGACATTAGTGGCATTAAAAAAACTTTTTCTGTTGGAGACAACTACTGTTTCAGTTAACCTCAACATAACGGAATTAAATGTTTGGATATTAAAAAGGGGTTATTAATAAATAGAAACAAAAAAAGAGGCAGTCACCCACCTCTTTTATAAATAATGAACGTAAAAACGAACATTAATATGTTTTTAATTGATTACTTCTTCAATGAATCTCTATACCATTCATAAAGACGTTCTACACCATCATTAATCTCAACTTTATGAGTCCAACCGAGACGATGAAGTTTATCAACATCTATCAACTTACGAGGAGTACCATTTGGTTTGCTATCATCCCAGATAACATCGCCTTCAAAGCCGACAGTCCTTACAACAAGGTTTGCAAGTTCCTTAATGGTTAGTTCTTTACCAGTACCAACATTTATATGACAGTTGCGAATCTCACCCAACTTAGGCAATGCTCCACCACGACCTTCACTATTATTTCTATCAACTGCACCATTGATCTTTGCGCCATAGAATACGCTTGAATACTTCTCAATACCAATGATATCTTTGAAATCAACATTTAGTAATACGTGAACGCTGGCATCAGCCATATCCTCGCTCCATAAGAATTCACGAAGCGGACTTCCGTCACCCCAAAGAGTAACCTTATTGTTTTCTATTCCATAGAAAGCAAGAGCCTTGAGAATACGTTGTTCATCATTCTTGCCATCAACATTACCCTCACCGATTATTGCAATCAACTTGTCGGTCGGATTTATAGGACGCTTGTCCATATCTACACGAATCTCATCCCAGTTATTGTCATGGATGAGTTTAGCCAAGTAAATCTTGCGCATCATGGCTGGCATGACATGACTATTCTCCAAATGGAAATTATCATTAGGACCATAAAGATTTGTAGGCATAACAGCGATATAGTTTGTACCATACTGCAAGTTATAGCTCTCACACATTTTAAGTCCGGCAATCTTTGCGATTGCATACTCTTCATTAGTATATTCCAATGGAGAAGTAAGCAAAGACTCTTCCTTCATTGGCTGCGGAGCATTTTTAGGATATATACAAGTACTACCCAAAAACAAAAGTTTCTTCACCCCATGTGAATATGCATTACTGATTACATTACACTGAATCTTCATATTCTGCATAATGAAATCTGCACGATAAAGAGAATTGGCAATAATGCCACCAACAAATGCTGCAGCAAGAACCACAGCATCAGGGCGCTCTTCATCAAAGAATTTCTTTACAGCATACTGATCGGTCAAGTCGAGTTCATGATGACCACGACCAATCAGATTATTATAACCTCTTGATTTAAGGTTATTCCAAATTGCCGATCCTACAAGTCCATGATGACCGGCAACATATATCTTACTATTCTTATCCAACATAATTATTATTTCACAATACCCTTCTCAAGATATTCTGCCAAATTAGTTCTCACACGTTCAGCTGCACCATCAGAAGCAATCTTTGCCATATCACTGTCTACCATGATATTTACAAGTTCCTCGAAACTTGTCCTACTTGGATTCCAACCAAGTTCAGCCTTAGCCTTTGTTGGGTCACCCCAAAGATTGACAACATCAGTTGGACGATAGAAATCTGGGCTAACCTCAATAACTACTTTTCCAGTAGCCTTGTCAATTCCCTTCTCATCCATTCCTTCACCTTCGAATTCAAGTTCTATACCAACACGCTTGAAGGCATGGTAGCAGAATTCACGCACACTATGCTGAACACCAGTAGCAATAACAAAGTCCTCAGGCTTCTTGTGCTGAAGAATCAGCCACATACATTCTACATAATCCTTTGCGTATCCCCAGTCACGAAGTGAACCCAAGTTACCCAGGAATAGTTTTTCCTGTTTACCCTGCTTAATGCGAGCTACAGCAAGTGTAATCTTTCTTGTTACGAAAGTCTCTCCTCTTCGCTCACTCTCATGGTTAAACAAAATACCAGAGCAGCAGAACATGTTATAGGCCTCACGATACTCTCTGACAATCCAGAAGCCGTATTGCTTAGCTACAGCATAAGGACTGTATGGATGGAATGGTGTATTCTCATTCTGAGGAACTTCTTCAACCTTTCCATACAACTCAGATGTTGATGCCTGATAAATTCTACATGTATCAGTCATACCTAACTGGCGAACAGCCTCCAAGACACGCAATACACCAACTGCATCAACATCAGCAGTGAACTCAGGGGAGTCAAAACTCACCTGAACATGACTCTGTGCAGCAAGATTATATATTTCTGTTGGGCGAACCTTTCCTATAACACCCAATATACTCATTGAATCACCAAGGTCAGCATAATGAAGATGGAAATTTGGTTCTCCCTCCAAATGTGCGATACGTTCACGATAATCTACTGATGAACGACGGATTGTACCATGTACATCATAACCCTTATCAAGCAAAAATTCTGCAAGATAAGAACCATCCTGCCCCGTAATACCGGTAATTAAAGCAACTTTCTTTTCCATGAATTATTTATATTCTTTATACACCTTTATTTATAAATAAAGGTTAATTATTTATTTTTCTAGGTCTTCAGCAAACTGCTTGATACGCTGTTCCTCACTAAGCTTGCAAATCAACAACTTACCATCATCTTCTGCTACAATATACCCATCCAGTCCCTGAATTACTACCTTTTTTTCTTTCAGTGCATGAACGATGGTATTATGCGTATCAAACAAAGATACGTTATCACCAATCACACTGTTTCCATAAAGATCCTTACGATTTTGCATAAGTAGACTTCCCCATGTACCAAGATCACTCCATCCGAAATTAGCTGGACAAACAAAAATTTCTTCAGCTTTTTCCATTATGGCGTAGTCTACAGAGATATTATCGCATTCGCAATAATACTTATCTATCATTTCCTGCTCTTGTGGAGTTCCATAAATACCAAGCATGCTTTCAAACAACTTTGCCATTGAAGGTTGATAAACTCTGAACGCATTTACAATAGTACTGACATTCCAAATGAATATACCAGCATTCCAAAAATAATTATTCTTACGGATATACTGTTCGGCTGTATTCAAATCTGGTTTTTCACGGAAAGAATCAACACGAAATATTTCTTTGTTGCGAGGAGAATGCACAGACAGGTCTGCTTGAATGTAACCATACCCTGTCTCAGGTCTATTAGGTTTCATGCCAAGGGTTACAATAGAATCAGTCTCACCAGTGAATTTCATGCAAGACTTCACTACTCGCGCAAACTCGGCAGTATCTGTAACAATATGATCACTTGGACTGACAACAATATTAGCTTTAGGATCTACTGACTTTATCTTCCAACTAACATAAGCTATACATGGAGCAGTGTTTCTGCGACATGGTTCAAGAAGGATATTCTTTAATGGTACCTCAGGCAGTTGCTCGTGGCATTTATCAAAATATTTCTTGTTAGTAACAATCCACACATTTTCAGGGTCGCAAATATCTTTGAAACGATCCATTGTTAGCTGAAGCAACGATTTGCCTACTCCAAGAACATCAATAAATTGCTTGGGGCATTCCTGAGTACTCATCGGCCAGAATCTGCTCCCAACTCCACCAGCCATTATAACTAAATGGTTATTCTTATCTGCCATATCTATATTATAGTTTTTTAAAGATGCTTCAAAGTTAAACAATTTTTTCCTATATACAAAGAAAGGGCAGATAAAATCTGCCCTTTCCATATAATAAACCGAGTTGAAACCTTAACATCTCGGCATATATTCAATTATTTCGCATATAAAGCAACAATTGTCTCATAGAGTTCTTGCTTGCCTGAAGTCTGCTTTGGCTCTTCAACCTTCTTGCCGTATTCGTAAACCTGCTCGAAAGAAAGTTTACCTGCTTCGAAGTCTTTACCAAGACCATTGTCGAAGCTAGCATAACGATCCTTCTTCATCTTAGGAAGTGCACTTTCTTCCAAGATTGCAGCCGCATTCTCCAAAGCACGAGCCATAGCATCCATACCGCTGATATGAGCAATAAATAGATCTTCAGGATCAGTTGAGTTACGACGAAGCTTAGCATCGAAGTTTGTACCACCATTGCCAAGACCACCGTTGCGAATAATCTCAAGCATAGCCTGTGTCAACTCATAATTGTCAATTGGGAACTGGTCTGTATCCCATCCATTCTGAGCGTCACCACGGTTAGCATCGATAGAACCGAGCATACCATTGTCAACAGCAACAGCAAGTTCATGCTCGAAAGTATGACCAGCAAGAGTTGCATGGTTTACTTCGATATTTACCTTAAAGTCCTTGTCAAGATTATGAGCTTTCAAGAAACCTACAACAGTCTCTGTGTCTACATCATACTGATGCTTTGTTGGCTCCATTGGTTTTGGCTCAATAAGGAATGTACCTGTAAAGCCCTTAGAACGAGCATAGTCACGAGCAGCTGTAAGCATCTGTGCCATGTGCTCTTTCTCACGTTTCTGATCTGTGTTAAGAAGGCTCATATAACCTTCACGTCCACCCCAGAATACATAGTTTGTACCACCCAACTTAATAGTTGCGTCAATAGCGTTCTTTATCTGTACGATAGCACGTGCAACTACATCAAAGTCTGGGTTTGTAGAAGCACCATTCATGTAACGCTTGTTACTGAATACGTTTGCTGTACCCCAAAGAAGATGCTTGTCAGGATTTTGAGCAAGTTTTGCTTTCAAGTAATCTGTAACAGCTACCATACGAGCCTCATACTCTTCAACATCCTTACCTTCGTCTACCAAGTCGATGTCATGGAAACAGAAATAGTTGATACCCAACTTATCCATAATCTCGAAACCAGCATCAGCCTTATCTTTAGCACGCTGTACAGCGTCTGCAGCCTTATCCCATTCATAAGAACGAGTCTGTCCACCAAACTGGTCTCCACTAGCTCCACCCAGTGTATGCCACCAAGCCATAGCGAACTTCAACCAATCCTTCATTTTCTTACCCATTACGACCTTTTCTGAATCATAATAGTGGAAAGCCATAGGGTTCTTACTTTTTGTTCCTTCAAAAGGAATCTTACCAATCTGTGGAAAATACTCTTTTGCCATAATTTTAAATATTTAGGTTTTTAAATCAAATTTATCTTAGGTTTATTTGTTAATAGACGCTACTAAAGCTTCTTTCCATTCAGCATAAGCACTGAGATATGCATCACGTTTTGTTTCGTCAGGTTCTATTACATCCAATTTCTTCAATGTTGAGAATGCTTCTACATTATCTTTATAAATACCTGCGCCAATACCTGCACCCTTAGCTGCACCAACACTGCCGTCTGTATCATATAATTCAATTGTTGCACCACTAACACCAGCTAGCGTGTCTCTGAACATTGGGCTAAGGAACATGTTTGCCTTGCCTGCATGAATGTCATTAATATTCATTCCCATATGCTGCATAACTTCCATACCATAACAGAAACTGAATACGATACCTTCTTGTGCTGCACGAACGAGATGTGCCTGATTATGCTTATTGAAACTCAATCCTTGAACAGAGCAGCCAACTTCCTTGTTTTCAAGTACTCTCTCTGCACCATTTCCAAATGGTATAATCTTAACACCTTCACTGCCAATAGGCACAGACAATGCAAGATCATTCATTTCGTTATAGCTATAGTTTGGAGTGACATTTCTATGTACCCATGCATTTAAGATACCAGTACCATTGATACAAAGTAATACACCAAGACGGTCAAGTTCTGTTGTATAGTTGGCATGTGCAAATGTATTTACACGACTCTTTGGATCATAATTTACATCACCTAGTACACCATATACAACACCAGATGTTCCGGCTGTACTTGCTATTTCACCAGGGTTAAACACATTAAGGCTGACAGCATTGTTTGGCTGGTCACCAGCACGATAGCTGATAGGTGTGCCTTCTTTGAGTCCTAATTCTTTAGCCGCTTCAAGTGAAACTTCACCCTGAACAGAGAATGTTGGTACGATGTCAGCAAGCATACTTTCATCAAAGCCAAAATAATCAAGCAAGAACTTTGCTGGCTTCTTAGCCTTAAAGTCCCACATCATTCCTTCAGACAAACCGCTTATTGTTGTACGAATATCACCACACAACTTCATGGCAATATAATCACCTGGCAACATCATTTTGTCTATCTTAGCAAACAATTCAGGTTCGTTTTCTTTAACCCATGCTAACTTAGCAGCGGTGAAATTACCTGGAGAGTTAAGCAGATGACCAAGACACTTTTCAGAACCAAGTTCTTTAAATGCACGCTCGCCATAAGGAACAGCGCGAGAGTCACACCAAATAATACTTGGGCGCAACACTTCTTTATTTTTATCAACACATACAAGACCATGCATCTGATAAGAAATACCAATAGCAAGAATATCCTCGCCTTTAGCATTGGTCTGTACCATTATCTTTTGAAGGGATAATTTAGCGTTGTCCCACCACATTTGCGGATTCTGTTCAGCCCATCCTGCTTTTACAGCTATAATAGGTGCTTCTTTTTCAGGGTAAAAGGCTGTCGCAGATATGTCACCAGTTTCAACATCTACAAGAGATGCTTTTACTGAACTACTGCCTACATCAAAGCCTAATAAATATCTTTTATTCATGTTATTAAAATTTCAATAGTTATATCATGTCTATATATAAAACGAATAGAAATCAAATTCCCCCACACAAAACCATAAAATATTTTGTTTTTTTATTCTCGGTTACTTTTCATGGCATCAAAGTGGCAAAACTTTCAAGAGGATTCGCTTATAAGATGTCAACATAGGAACACCATCATCAACGACTCGGAGAATACTACGATTGTGTATCATCAGGGTCGGAACCACCAATATCTGACATAACAATCATTCTCGTTTGGGCTGAAAGGTATAGATTACTCAATAATAGTAATAATATAATTCCATATTTTTTCATTGGATCAGTCTATTGTATTATTTATTCAGGTTGTATTAATGACTACAAACTTAAAGTATTTTTTTTAGATAGCTGATGCCTTTATGCTATAAAAAGCTATCATTAACCTAGAATTAACAATATTAACAATAGTGCATGATAATACACTTAGATAAAAAACAGAACGGCAAAAAAAAACAGATGTATTTCTTGTAAAGAAAGTATAAGGCAAAGAAAACAAAAAACCGTCCAATAGAATTACCTATTGGGCGGTTTACTCTAACAGTTATAATATTTTAAAAATGCAATCTTACATCAACACCACATTGGAAAGGATTTCCCAATTGGGCGAAAGTATAATTTACTCCTGTAGCAGCTGTCTGAACTGCGAAGGTATTATATTTTGTATCGGTCAGATTACGTCCCCAGAAACTAACGAGAACTTTACCAAAGTCTGCATCTGCATGAGCACCTAGCACTGCATACAAGTTTTGAGAATAAGTATTTGCTTCATCCCAATATGTTTTGCCCTGAGCATTGACATTAGCACCCAAAGTGATACTCTTGAGCATACCACATGACATATCAAAACGATAATCTGTGTAAGCACCAATAGTATGCATTGGTACAAAAGGAACATACTTTCCTGAATAATCAACCGCCTTAGCGCCCTCACCATCAATATAATCCTTGAAAGCAGCATGTGTCAAACCATAGCTTACACCCCAAGTCATGTGATCATTGAACGCATTACCACGAAGGCATGCCTCAATACCGCAGCTATAACTCTTGCCAGCATTAGTCATCATACGACCAAATCCGTAATTTCCAGCCATAACAGAAAGTTGTTGATTATTAATCTGCATGTAATAGGCAGAAAAATCAAAGTGGATAGAATTATTGAATAAGTTCATATGAGTTCCAATCTCGTAGTTCCAACTGGTCTCTGGCTTATATGATATTGTCTTTGATATATTATCATAATATTGAGCATCATGCTGTAATACCATGTTTCCATGTGCAGACTGAGCACTTGCTGAAAGTTCTGTTTGAAGCACGTCTGAAAACATCTGCATATTGAAACCACCAGCACGATATCCCTTGCTAACAGTAGCATAAACGTTGCTGCCATCATCACTAAAGCGATAGTTTAAACCAAACTTTGGCAATAACTGGTCGAAATCATTATGATTCTTATTATTAAGATATGTAGAAACAAGTGCGTCTACATGCTGTCCCATTACATCCTCTGATAGCTTTACTGATGCGCTTGTAGCATAGTCGATAGCAACATGAGAATAGTCATAGCGTAAACCCAATGTGGCAGTAAGACGTTTTGTTATATCAAAAGCAGACTCATGATAAAAAGCCAAATTTGTTGTCGGTGTGTGGAACATTCCTGGAACTGTTGACATTGCCATATTTATGTTACACCCACCCATACGCTGAATAAGCGCAGCGGCAGCCTGCTCCCCCATGCGCTTAGCCATAGACTGAAGCATACCATTGTAAGCATAGGCAGTGATGCTATTAGACAACATTTTGTTCATGTCGTCATCAAAATATACTGGAGAATCTGTTTTCAACCATTGTGAAGAGAAATATGTTCCAAAAGTCCAATGCCAGAAACCTCCTACAGCATGATTGCCTTTAAGTGCAAACTCCTGAGTAATTGCATTTTGCAGTTGATGCTGCTCCAAGTGCATATAATCCTGAGGAAGGTAGTCTTGATCCATAAGCATGTTATCACGAAGATACTGATAACTTGTAGTACTTGTGAAATCAAAATAATTAGCTTTGAAACCAACGGTAAATGCAGTATTCAACATATTACGACGATAACCAGACTGTCTATTGGTATTTGGCATTGCCGTAGAACCTGTTTTAGCATCTAGCATTCCATAAGGAAAACCATTCTGATTTACATATTGATAATCAGCAAGGAAGTTAAGACTTATTCTGTCGGTTGGCTCAGCAACTAATCTTAAACGACCACCTGCTTCATCATACTTATCTGCATGTTCACCAGAATAAGTATTACGGAAAAATCCATTTTGTCCATTATAGAAACCAGCCAAAGACATACCAAACTTATCGCTGAACTTTGAATAATTAGCAAACTCAACATTGCGATAAAAGCGTGAACCAATACCCAGATTGACATCTGTACCCTGATAATTAAGAGGATTCTTTGTATAAAGTCTTACCAAACCACCTTCGGTATTCTGTCCATAAAGTGTTCCCTGTGGACCACGCAATACATCAACACGATCAAGCTGATAGGTATGGAAATTAAACGCACTCTTGCTTATAAGTGGCATCCCGTCAAGATAGAATCCTACTGCAGGACTATTTACTCTACTGCCGATACCACGCATATACATAGAAGAAGTGATGCGCGAACCGTAATTAGGCATAGCAAAAGAAGGAACAAATACAGACAACTCGCGAATGTCGCGAACGCCTAAACTATATATTTCCTTACTTGAAAACACACTACTGCTTAAAGATTGCTGACGAAGTCTTTGAAATTCTTTAGGCTGACTAATGACAACAACCTCATCCAAGTCATGGACACGTGAAGAGTCAAGAAGACTGATGTTGGCAAAAGGATTGCGCAATGTTCCTGCCATTGCACTACCAAAAGAAGTCGCGGCAAATAAAATTGCCAGAGATATATGCTTATTCATATTCCGTAATAATAATTTACGGATGCAAAGGTAACGATTTAATTAATATTATGAAATCCTTATTTATTATGAATTTTCGGCACCACAAACAGGACAATGGCCTTTATGACGCATAGATGCCCCGCAATTTCCACATATATACGTTGTACGATTAGTTGAAATGAATCTATATAATGCAAAAAATACATAAGCTACCAAGAATATATATCCTATATAATATAAAGTTGTGATGCTAAACAATATATAATTTACAGCACATACCCCAGCCAAGCCACCAAGATAAAGCACAGCTTCTGAGAATGGTAGTTTATGAAGTGCATCGTCAACTGCTGCTATTGCAACAATAAGAATAGCCCATACAGAAACCAAGAATATAGACAACAATGGAGCTACTGAATATGGATTCAATGTAGGGTGAAAATAAAAATGACGCCAAACATCAGGAACAAAATTCTGAATACTGGCATAAAAAGTAGCAGAACATGCAACGATGATAGCCAAGAGAGTTGGATAAAACGAATCTATATCACGGAAATGTACTATTTTGGCATTTTTACGCATAATAGTACGAATCATATAACTGAATGATATCAATGCCAATACAACAAGGAATATCAACAAATGGGCATCTGAGAATGTTGAAATGAATTGTGAGATGGGATCGTCGGGAACCACTTTTGGCAGTAGTATTGATTCACGCTGCCAACCGAATGTAGACTGATCACGTGCTACCTGTACCCATACAGAATCAATTGAATCTGTAGGTATAATTCTTATATCAGCAACAACTAGATGATCGTGCTTGTGCAGATATATAGTGTCTGTAGGTAGATATGCAGAAACTTCCTCAGGCTGCTGCCTTATTAGAGCCAGAGAATCAGACTTAACAATAAAATTATAATTCTTGGTATAGTAATGATTACTTTCAAAAGACAATGAGTCTTTCTGTTTCGCACTATATGTTACCATAGCACCATGCGTTACAGGCTTGTGATGATAACAAGAAGAAAACAGTAGGAGAACTGTGACCAGCAAGCTCACCAACCAAAAATTATTATTGTTAATCTTATTATTCAGCATAGACATTCATCTGACATTCAACACAATTAAATTCCAATCTGAACTTTCTACCATCGTATAGGCGAAGATATAAAGGTTCGCTCCATTGAGGCTTTTGTCCACCACGTTTCACACAATATCCAAAAGTATAACGTAGACAATGCCTGCACTGCATGATGAGAGGTTGCTTTACCGGTGAAAGCTCATAAGCTGGCTGATATTTAATCAATCCCTTATTCTCATAAAAATCACGTGCAAGTTCATTTGATATATTATATAGGTATGGATGTTTACCATATTCTTTTGGGAATGTATTTTCTTGAATAGAGCTTTCAGGTAAAAAGCTATGTTCAACATTTGTTGCGGTTAGTCCTACCGCTGCAAGTTTTTCGATTACATCACGACGCAAATCAGACAACAGACTTGATGGGATGAAATACTGATCAGCACCTTCAGCAATAATTATATCTGAACAATAATAAACTGTATTTCCCAATTTACCAAGTTGTCTTACAATATTATCATGTTGTGGCTTATTGGCTGTCTGATGTTCAAACACGATCGTTGATGTAGCTGAGAAGTTTAATTCATCATTAAATATCCTTAATGAGAAACCTCCATCAATGGCTTCAAAAAACATTTTAATAGCTATCTTTCGCTCAGCAGTATCACCAGCCAACACCTTATTAAAAGCAACATCATTGTTACGATAAAGAACTGTTCCCGATTTTAAATGCTCTGGCATCTTGAATGGGAACAATCTATTGCCAACAGCTTTATTAACACGGAAGCCTTCTAATTCGTGTTCGCCATTGATAAAGCACAATCCATCACCATTTGCAAACATAGCTGTGCCAGCAACATTAAATGAATTAGAACTTATTTCTTTCACCTTGCCTACGTACTCGCCCATAGCCTTTGGAGTATCGAAACTAGCAATATCAGGTTGACGACCATTAAGGAAATAGGTAGTAAAACCTCTATTAAAAGTCTTTTTGAGATTAGGTTCAAATGTATATTCAACATTTCCGAAAGAAGCGCGACGATAATCTCTAGGATGCTTCTTGACAATTTTGTCAAGCTGTGAACTATAAGCAGCCACAACATTCTTAACATAATCAACATCTTTGAGTCTACCTTCGATTTTGAAAGAACAAGCTCCACTTTCAGCAAGCAGTTCCAAATTATCAATCTGGCACATATCACGCAATGACAACAAGTGACGCTGATGTTCTATCTCATGGTCTTCAGAATCTACGAGATCAAATTTCATGCGACAGAATTGGGCACACTCTCCCCTATTGGCACTACGATTAAAACAATATTGAGAAGCATAACATACACCTGAATAACTAACACAAAGGGCACCATGAACAAATACTTCCAATTCAATGTTTGGAACATTCTGATGTATTGCGGCGATTTCTTCAGCAGACAATTCACGTGCGAGTACTGCACGCTTGAAGCCAAGTTCACGAAGATATTCAACTTTATCCGAACTGCGATTATCTGTTTGTGTGGAAGCATGAAGTTCTATGCTAAGACCATCCTTTTCTTTCAGTTCTTCAACAAGTTTCAGAACACCCATATCCTGAACAAGCAAAGCATCAACTCCGATTTCGTTTAACTGTAAAAGAAGCTTACGTGTGTCGTCAATTTCGTTATCATATATAATCGTATTGACAGTTACATACACCTTTGCACCAAACTGATGAGCATAGTCACACAAAGTTTTAATATCTTCAACAGAATTTCCTGCAGCAGCACGTGCACTAAAACGTGATGCTCCTATATACACTGCATCAGCGCCATGACTGATTGCAGCCATTCCACATTCCACATTCTTTGCCGGAGCTAATAATTCAAGTGAACGCATTATATCTAATTTCTTAATTTACAGTTACTTATTAACGAATCTCATCAATATTATATGGAGTCTCCTGATATACATAATAGTTAATCCAATTGCTATACAAAAGGTTAGCATGCGCACGCCAAGTTACAAGAGGATCATTGTCAGGATTGTTATCTCTGTAATAATTAAAAGGTAATTCTACATCATCTCGTGTGCCAAGATCTCGCTTATATTCTTTATCAAGAGTATCAGGGGCGTATTCAAGATGACCAGTAATGAAGAATTCTCTGCCACCACGTGCCATAACCATACTCACTCCACTATCAGGAGATTCGGCTATTATCTTCAAATCATCAACCTTCTCTATATCGTCACGATGAACTTCTGTATGACGACTCTGTGGCATATTGAATAAGTCGTCAAAACCACGGAATATTGGCAATGTCTGTTCTAAAGGATATTGTCCAAAGATTCCAAACATTTTCTTTGATAATGAATATTTTGGTATGTCGTAGAAATGATAAAGTGCAGCCATTGCACCCCAACAAAGATACATTGTACTGGTGACATGAGTACGTGCCCAATCAAAAATATTTGTTATCTCGGGCCAATATTGAACATCTTCATAATCCATTGTCTCTATCGGAGCACCTGTGATTATCATCCCGTCAAACTTCTGCTTGCTGAGTTCGTCAAAATCCTTATAAAACATCATCATATGCTCAATAGGTGTGTTCTTGGGAGTATGACTTTTCAGTTTCATAAAATATATCTCAACCTGTAATGGTGTATTTGAGAGCAAACGTACCAAGTCAGTCTCTGTCGTTATCTTCAATGGCATAAGATTTAAGACAACGATTCTCAACGGGCGAATTTCCTGGCTGTGAGCACGGGTTTCGTCCATTACAAATATATTTTCTTTCTTCAGAATTTCAATAGCCGGCAATTTATCCGGCAATCTTAACGGCATAGTTTATCCTTTCACTTATAAAATTATATGCAAAGATAACGCAAATTGAATACAATACAAAAAGAATCCTTTCTTTTTTATTGTTGAGATGCAGCTTATCTTATCTAAAGATAACGCAAATTGAATACAATACAAAAAGAAATCTTTCTTTTTTATTGTTGAGATGCAGCTTATCTTATTTAAAGATAACGCAAATTGAATACAATACAAAAAAGAATCCATTCTCTCTTATCTTTAAAAGGTAACTTATCTTTGTACAAAAAAAAGGTGCTGGAAACATGTTTCCAGCACCAATTATAATTATTAAAAATAGCTTTTTACCAAAGTTGCAAACGCTCACTTTCTGGCAAATACATCTTATCACCCTTCTTTATGTTCCATGCCTTATAGAAAGTTGCAACATGAGGAAGTGCACCGTTTACACGCCACTCACCAAGAGAATGAGGATCACGCTTCACACGATTACGAATTTCTTTTTCTGTGATATTCTGTCCCCAAACACCAGCATAAGCTAGGAAGAAACGCTGAGCAGGAGTGAAACCATCCTTATCTTTCAAAGCCTTATTTGCAGTAGCCTTCATTAATGCATTGTAAGCAACCATCAAACCTCCGTGGTCTGCAAGGTTCTCGCCCAATGTAAATTTACCATTAGAATGGAGTCCAGGAAGAACCTCTATTCCATCAAAATAGTCAGCATACATCTTAGCACGACTATCAAAGCCCTTTGCATCATTGGCAGTCCACCAATCTTTCATATTACCATCAGAATCATATTGACGACCTTGATCATCAAATCCGTGAGTCATCTCATGTCCAATGACAACACCGATAGCACCATAATTGAATGCAGCATCAGCCTTAGGGTCAAAGAAAGGATACTGAAGAATACCTGCAGGGAAACAAATCTCGTTTGTTGTAGGGTTGTAATAAGCATTAACAGTCTGAGGTGTCATAAGCCACTCATCCTTATCAACAGGCTTACCCGCTTTGTCAGCAATGTGCTTATCATGAGCAAACTTGCGACATGCCATTATATTCTCGTAGTAACTCTTAGATGGATCTATTGTAAGTTTGCTATAATCAGTCCACTTGTTAGGATAACCTATCTTAACATAGAATTTGTCTAACTTATTATGTGCATTTGCTTTAGTTGTATCGCTCATCCATGTCTGAGCGTCAATACGCTCTCCAAGACTTAGCTGAAGATTCTTTACGAGCTCAGTCATCATCTTCTTAGAAGACTCTGGGAAGAAACGCTTTGAATACATACGACCGAGAGCCTCGCCCATCTGTGCTTCTACCTGATTCGTAGCACGCTTCCAAAGAGGATAATCCTCTTTACGGCCACTCATTGCCTTACCAAAGAAATCGAAGTTTGCTTCACGGATTTCATCAGAAAGGTAGCTAGCACTGTTCTGAATAACATCCCACTCCATAAGAGCTTTGATCTCGTCGGCTGTCTGCAAAGATATCAACTTGTCAAGACCTGTCATAAATGCAGGCTGACCAACAACCATTGACTGAATATATTCACTCTTTACACCCTCAGCATTAGCAAGTTGTTCCAAAGGAATATTAGGATAATCAGATTTAAACTCAGTAAGAGTCATCTTATTGTAATTAGCCTGAGGATCACGAAGTTCTGTCATGCTCTTAGAAATAAGAGCAACCAATGTCTCCTGACGGAAGATATCAGCACTCTTTGCCTGAGCAGCAGCCTCGTCAAAGCCATATAGCTTAAAGAGACGTGCAATGTGCTTTTTATAAGCCTCGCGAATAGCAACTGTAGCAGAATCATTATTTACGTAATAATCTTTCTGTCCTAAAGTAAGACCACTCTGAGAAATAGACAATATGTTGTTTTTTACATCTTTCTCATCTGCACTGAAATACGAACCAAACTGGATACCATAGCCCTGTTCAGCATATTTGATTTGCATAGCGCGCAAATCATTAACAGTCTTTGCTGATTCGATTTCATCAAGCATTGATTTTACAGGAGCGATTCCAGCTTTGTTACGTACATCTACATTAAGAGACTGCTTGTAGAAATCAGATAGCTTCTGCTCAATTGATCCCTTCTTGAACGTCTTTTTCTGAAGATCGCTAAGAATGCTGTTAATACGCTTGTTGTTGTCTTCCTGCAACTGATCAAAACTACCAAAACGGCTATATGCAGCTGGCAGCGGATTGTTTTTCTGCCAACCACCAGTAGCAAACTGGTAGAAATTGTCCTGAGGACGAACAGACTTGTCGAAGTTTTTCTCCACAAGTCCCGAATTATTCTGTGCTACACCAACCATAGGTGCTGCAGCAAACATCATAATCGGAAATAAACTTTTCATTTTCATCATCTAAATAGTTTATGTTTATAATATTACTATTTCTGTAATTCACTTAAAGCATCAGATAAAATGAACCATTCTTCATTTTCCTTCTCTAAAGAATCCTTTATTGACTTGTATTCTGTTACAAGTTTCATATTCGTAGAATTCTTAGGATTCATCAATAAAGTATCAAGTTCTTTTATCCTCTTCTCCATCGTTGCAATTTTTGTCTCGCAGTCTTTGACTTTCTTTTCAGCCTTCTTTAGCTTTTTCTGCTGCTCTTTATGTTCTGCATAAGACATTTTGCTAGCAGGAGATTCAACTGTTTTGCTAGAAGCATCAAATTGAACGGTGGCATTAGTTATAGCCTCATGTATTGTTTCTGCATTATGTGCATGAAGGTAATCATAGATTCCGCCAAGATGCTCTATGACTTTACCTCCACCAAACTCATAAACTTTATCAACAAGTCCATCGAGGAATTCACGGTCATGACTTACGATAATAGCTGTTCCGTCAAAAGCTTTTATAGCTTCTTTCAAGACATCTTTTGATGGCAAATCCAAATGGTTTGTAGGTTCATCAAGGATAAGAAGATTTACAGGTTCCAATAATAGTTTTATCATAGCCAAGCGACTACGCTCTCCACCACTTAAGACCTTTACCTTTTTATCAGAAATTTCACCACCAAACATGAATGCACCTAACAAATCATTAATTCTAAGACGCATATCACCTGTAGCAACTTCGTCTATTGTATCATATATGCTAAGGCTCTCATCAAGTAATTGTGCCTGATTCTGAGCGAAATATCCAATTTGCACGTTATGTCCAACTTTCAGTTTTCCTGTATATGAAATTTGATTCATGATACATTTTACGAGAGTAGACTTTCCTTCACCATTTTTTCCTACAAAGGCTACTTTCTCGCCGCGCTTTATTGTGAGATTCACATCCGAGAATATAGTATGATCGTCATAATCCTTCCTTAACTCCTCACATATTACGGGATAGTCTCCACTTCTGAGGCAAGGAGGGAACTTTAGATGCATTCTGCTATTATCAACATCATCAACCTCTATTGGTACAATTTTTTCGAGTTGTCTTATTCTCTGTTGTACCTGTACAGCTTTGGATGCTTGATATCTGAATCTATCTACAAAAGCCTTTATGTCAGCCATTTCTCTTTGCTGGTTTTCATAAGCACGTAGCTGCTGTTCACGACGTTCAGCACGTAACACAAGATACTGATTATACTTAACTCTATAATCCTCTACGTGTCTACATGTTAATTCCAACGTGCGATTAGTAACGTTGTTTATAAAAGCTCTATCATGACTAACCAAGAGAACTGCACTTGAACTCTGCGTAAGAAATTGTTCTAGCCATTGAATACTCTCTATATCCAAATGGTTAGTAGGTTCATCCAAAAGGAGAACATCTGGTTTCTGAAGTAATATCTTAGCTAATTCTATACGCATACGCCAACCTCCAGAGAATTCTTTTGTTGGACGATCAAAATCCTCGCGAGAAAAACCAAGTCCGAGAAGAGTCTTTTCTATCTCTGCCTCGTAACTTTCACCACCAAGCATCGTATAACGTTCATGTTCCTGACTGAATTTATCAACCAAATCTGCATAAGAATCGCTTTCATAATCTGTACGATCAGTCATTTCTTGCTGCATTTTTTCAAGACGCAGCTTCAGTTTGGTGTTATTTGCAAAAGCCTTTCTTGTCTCCTCTTTAACTGTTGTATCATCCTGAAGTTTCATTACCTGTGGGAGATATCCTATAGTAGAATCATTGGGGATAGCTATATTACCAGCTGTAGGTTTCTGTAAACCACACAATATCTTAAGCATGGTTGACTTTCCCGCACCATTTTTACCTACTAGTGCTATGCGATCACGATCATTCACAACAAAACTAACATCCGTGAACAATGGCTTCACGCCAAACTCAACCTTTAAACCTTCTACTGAAATCATTTCAATTTTACTATTTTATTATTGTTTACAAAGGTAGACATTATCAATAATATTACAAAATTAATTCTATAAATTTAATAAAAGTATTATCTTTGCATACCAAGTATAAACTAAAAAGTAATATGACTAACGTAAATGATATAATATCAAAGAATTTGAATATCCCTATTATAGGAGTTTCAAATACTATAATGTTGCTCGATGAAGGATGTACAATCCCTTTCATTTCAAGATACAGAAAAGAACGTACAGGATCTTTGGATGAAGTACAAATTACAGACATAAGTGTAATGTATGATAAACTGAAAGAGCTTATCAAAAGAAAAGAAACTGTAGTCAAAACTATTGAAGAGCAAGGTAAGCTAACATCAGAACTATCAAAAAAGATAGATGAATGTTGGAATGCTAATGAGCTGGAAGACATATACTTACCATATAAGCCAAAAAGAAGAACTAGAGCACAAATTGCAAGAGAAAATGGACTTGAACCACTTTCTGTAATAATAATGATGCAACGTGAACAAAACCCACAAAAAGTAGCAGAAAGATTTGTAAAGAACAATATAAAAAGTGTAGAAGAAGCATTAGAAGGAGCTAAAGATATTATTGCAGAAACTATAAGTGAAGATGAACAAGCAAGACAATCTGTAAGAAAGTCTTTTAAACGAGATGCGATGATTATATCTAAAGTAATAAAGAATAAGAGCGATGATGAACAAGCACAGAAATTTTCTGACTACTTCGATTTTCAAGAGCCTTTAAAGCGTTGCAGTAGTCATAGATTATTAGCTATGAGAAGAGGTGAAAACGAAGGAATCTTACGCATCAGCATTAATACAGACGAAGATGAGTGTATAGATAATATAAAGAGACATTACATTCATGGATATGGCAAATGTCAGCAACTTCTTGACGAAGCTATCAATGACTCTTTCAAAAGATTAATAAAACCATCTATTGAAACTGAGTTCGCAAATCTAAGTAAGGAACTAGCTGATGATGAGGCAATAAAAGTTTTCGCTGAAAATCTGAGACAATTACTATTAGCTGCACCTTTAGGTCAAAAACGAGTTATGGGAGTTGATCCAGGTATAAGAACCGGATGCAAAGTTGTATGTCTTGACGCCCAAGGAGAACTAATTTTTCACGACGTAGTATTTGCGGTTGGTGACAAAGCAAGTAGCAACGCTTTAAGTAAGTTCAACAATATCGTAAAAGACTATAACATCGAAGCTATTGCTGTAGGTAACGGAACAGCAAGCCGAGAAACTTCAGACATACTTAGAAAAATTGAAAACATACCAACTTATGTTGTTAGTGAAGATGGTGCTTCTATATATTCGGCATCAAAAATCGCTAGAGAGGAGTTTCCTGAATATGACCTAACTGTACGTGGAGCTGTTTCTATTGGAAGAAGACTTATGGATCCATTAGCTGAACTTGTGAAACTAGACCCTAAAAGTATTGGAGTTGGACAATATCAGCATGATGTAAATCAAACGAAACTAAAGAAAACCCTTGATACGGTTATAGAAAGTTGTGTAAATACAGTTGGCGTAAATCTTAATACCGCAAGTAAACATTTGCTTACATACGTGAGTGGACTCGGTCCTACCATTGCACAAAATATTGTTGATTACAGAAAAGAGAATGGAGCTTTTGAAAGCAGAAATCAACTTAAAAAAGTTGCCCGCCTTGGTACAAATGCCTTTGAACAATGCGCAGGATTTCTTCGCATACCTGATGCAAAGAATCCCTTAGACAATAGTGCTGTGCATCCTGAGAGTTACAAAGTTGTTGAGAAAATGGCAAAAGATAACAACTGTAAGGTAAAAGAACTTATAAATAATAAGGAGATTTTAAAAAGCATAAAGCTATCAAATTATATCACCGACAGTATTGGACTACCTACACTACAGGACATACTGAAAGAATTGGAAAAACCAGGATTGGATCCAAGAGATCAAATTGAGACTTTCGAATTTGCCAAAGACGTAAAATCAGTTGAAGATTTAATAATTGGTATGGAACTTCCTGGAATAATAACCAACATCACAAATTTCGGGGCTTTTGTTGATATTGGCGTTCATCAGGACGGATTGGTTCATATCTCCCAAATGGCAGACAGATATATTAAAGACCCAAATGAAATTGTGAAGCTCCATCAACAAGTAAAGGTTAAGGTGATTGAAGTTGACAGAAAAAGAAACAGAATAAGTCTTAGCATGAAACTATAACCAACAAAAAAGTCGCATTAGAACAAACTAATGCGACTTTTAATATGTAATAAGATAATTTACTTAACCTTATCAACAATAGCCTTGAAAGCCTCTGGATTGTTAACAGCTAGGTCAGCAAGGACCTTACGGTTAATTTCAATACCAGCCTTATGAAGAGCACCCATAAGTGTAGAGTAGCTCATATTCTCAAGACGAGCGGCAGCGTTAATACGCTGAATCCACAATGCGCGGAAATTGCGCTTCTTGTTTCTACGATCGCGGTAAGCGTAAGTAAGACCCTTTTCCCAGGTATTTTTAGCTACCGTCCAAACATTCTTTCTAGCTCCATAATAACCTTTAGTGAGCTTTAGAATTCTATTTCTCTTTGCTTTTGAAGCAACGTGATTTACTGATCTTGGCATAGTTTTCTTCTTTAAATATTCTACTAAGTTAAATTAACGGAGGCAGAGCAAGTCACGAACCTGCTTCATGTTAGTTTGGTCAACCAGTGTCTGGTGAACAAGATTTCTCTTCTGCTTCTTTGTTTTCTTAGTCAGAATGTGACTGTGGTAAGCATGATGTCTTTTAATCTTACCAGTACCGGTGAAAGTAAATCTTTTCTTCGCACCGGAATTTGTCTTAACTTTTGGCATTTTTTTAAAATTTTAAATTATTATCTATGAGTGGCAACGCATATACCAGGCGTTACGCACTTATTTTTCTTTAATTTTCTAAAGTTTAATCTTCTTACAAATTATAAGAACATCCACACCAACCTTCACTTTTGTGAATTAATCGTTGTTTTCGTTATTATCTTCAGTAAGTTTTTCAACTCTTTCTACAGAATCAGTTCCACTCTCACGCTTCTCCCTATCCAACTTCTGTTGGCTTTTCTTTACAACACCAATTTTCTTTGGTGCAATATATAGAAACATTTTCTTACCTTCAAGTTTAGGCATCTGCTCAACCTTACCATATCCTTCCAAATCATTAGCAAAACGGAGTAACAAAACCTCACCTTGCTCCTTGAAAAGGATAGAACGACCACGGAAGAACACATAAGCACGAACCTTATTGCCTGCATTTAGGAATTCCTGTGCATGTTTCAACTTAAATTGATAGTCATGCTCATCTGTCTGAGGACCGAAACGAATTTCTTTCACCTCAACCTTTATCTGCTTCTGTTTCATCTCTTTCTGATGTTTCTTCTGCTGATACAGGAATTTAGAATAGTCAACGAGACGACAAACAGGAGGCTGCGCATTAGGAGATATCTCAACAAGATCTAACCCCTGTTGGCGTGCCATTTCTAAAGCTTTTCGTGTAGGAACCACTTCTGACTCGTCCTCTCCTACAATTCGGACTTCACGTACACGTATCTGTTCATTCGCACGGTACTGATTTTTCAATTTGTCATTCTTCATTAAACTATTTTATGTTCGTTTATACACTAAACGGGTGCAAAATTACGAAAAAGTCGGGAAGTACCAAAATAAATCCCGACTTTTTTATATTATTATTCTTATATATTATATATAATTACTCATTAACAGCAGAAAGCATTTCCTTTACTTCTGCATTGATACGCTGTGCAAACTCTTCCATTTTCATGGTTGCCTGTTCGCCACCACCCTGCTTACGCATGCTGACAAGACCTTCTGCACTTTCGTTCTCTCCCACAATAACCATATAAGGTACACGCTTCAACTCGTTATCACGAATCTTGCGTCCTATCTTCTCGTTACGGTCATCAATCGTTGCTCTAACGCCAACAGAATCAAGATATTGCCCAACCTTCTTTGCATAGTCATTATACTTTTCTGAAATAGGCAAAATAGCAACCTGATCAGGTGTAAGCCACAATGGGAAGTGTCCTGCTGTATGTTCGATAAGGACAGCTGTGAAACGCTCAAGACTACCAAATGGGGCACGGTGAATCATTACAGGCGTTTTCTTTGTATTATCCTCTGCAGTATATTCCAATTTGAAACGTGCAGGAAGATTATAATCTACCTGAATAGTACCCAGCTGCCATTTACGTCCGATAGCATCTCTTACCATAAAGTCAAGTTTTGGACCGTAGAAAGCAGCTTCACCTATCTCGCATTTAGCATTAAGTCCCTTTTCTTTGCAAGCTTCCTTGATAGCATTTTCACTTTCTTCCCAAACTTCATCAGAACCGATATATTTTTCTTTATCACTAGGATCACGAAGTGATATCTGTGCTTCATAATTATCAAAATGGAATGTCTTGAAAACTTTAAGAATAATATCAATAACATTCTCAAATTCAGCCTTTACTTGATCTGTGCGAACAAATATATGTGCATCATCCTGTGTGAATGTACGTACACGAGTCAATCCATGTAATTCACCGCTCTTCTCATAACGGAATACAGTTCCGAATTCTGCAATACGAAGAGGTAAATCTTTATATGAACGAGGTTTACGTGCATAAACTTCACAATGGTGAGGACAGTTCATTGGCTTCAACATATATTCCTCATCCTCTTCCGGAGTATGAATAGGTTGGAAAGCATCCTTACCATAATGAGCATAGTGACCAGATGTCACATACAGGCTCTTACCACCGATACCCGGAGTTATAACTTCCTGGTAATTATATGGGCGAAGAAGTCCACGAAGCATTTCCTGCAAACGAAGACGAAGCTGTGTTCCCTTTGGTAACCATATTGGTAAGCCTTTGCCTACACGTTCTGAGAACATAAATAGTTCCATCTCCTTACCAATCTTACGATGATCTCGTTTCTTAGCTTCTTCAAGCATCACAAGATACTCATCAAGCAACTTTTTCTTCGGGAAAGAGATACCATATATACGAGTCATCTGCTCGCGTTTAGCATCACCGCGCCAGAAAGCACCAGCAACACTTGTTATCTTTACTGCCTTTATTAATCCTGTTGAAACAAGATGTGGACCACGACAAAGATCTGTAAAATTTCCTTGTGTGTATGTAGATATTGTTCCGTCCTCAAGATCCTGTTCGATATGCTCGCACTTATATTCCTGACCGTCTGCCTTAAATTCATTAAAAGCATCAGTTTTAGTTACATCCTTGCGAACTACAGCCTCGTCCTTCTTGGCAAGTTCCAACATCTTTGCCTCTATTTTAGCAAAGTCGTTTTCCGAGATAACTTGTCCTTCTGCAGGCATTACATCATAGAAGAATCCGTTTTCTATAGCTGGGCCGAAGCCAAACTGTATACCAGGATACAATTCTTTTAGAGCTTCAGCAAGAAGATGTGCAGAAGTGTGCCAGAATGTGTGCTTTCCTTCTTCATCTTCAAACTTATAAAGTGCAATTGAAGAATCCTCATTAATAGAGCGATTCAATTCCACGATTTCACCGTTAACCCCGCAAGATACAACGTTGCGAGCGAGAGCAGGTGATATACTCTCTGCGATTTGAAAGCCAGTTACGCCCTGCTCATACTCACGAACAGATCCGTCTGGAAATGTGATTTTAACCATATTACAAATTAGTTTTATAAATCAAAGTTGACGCAAAGGTAATTTAAATCAATGAAATAACAAAATTATAAACGACATAATTTGGCTATTTCTCAACTGAGTACTTTTTCATCAAGGCATAGGCATCATAAATACCCAATTCACCCGCTTTACTTAAGTCTTTCAATCCGCCACGTATGTCGCTAGCAAATATTTTTGCAATACCACGATTATAATATGCTTCAGCCAATCTTGAATTTAGCTCAATAGACATATCGTAGTTTACAATAGCATTTTTATAATCCTTCATTGACGAATACACATTTGCCAAATCATAATACAAATATGCATTATCCTTGTCTATGCTAATAGCTTTTTTAAAGTCGCTTACAGACTTTGCCAACATCATGTTAACTCCAGAATTACTTTGAGAATCATAAGTTCTTACCAGAGACAAACAAACAGCACGCTGCCAATAAGCTAATTCCGACATACTATCAATACTTAAATAATCATTCAAGTCATTTATAGCCTCGTCGTAATTATATATCGTAGAATATGCCACAGCCCTCTGCAACAAAAGTTGAGAAGCAGCCTTCACGTCATTCGTCATCTTTATCTTATCGGTTAACGTCTGAATTGTTGTGAAATAATCTTTCGTATCTGTTTCTGAAATAGCGTCCGGTCTGCATGTGATATATAACACGTGAACAGGATTGACTTTTGAATTAAAAGCGTCTACATCCTTGTCGATCAACTGGAAATCATTTATTCCATTAGTATATTTCTGATATGACAATATAAACATTGGCATAAACTTAGTGGCTACTTCTCGGTTTTGCACATAACCTCGATATTCATTCTTATATTCAGGAGTGGTAACTTCTGAATCCTGCACAACCCATTGGTCATATTTTTCAACATCAATATCACTTAGCTTCCTTACTTGACGTAACTTTCCCTTAGTCCATCTCTGCTGCATTCCTAGATGTTTATTCATCTGAGCTTTAAAAACCCTAAACTCATCAAGTTCCGCCTTTGCAGTCATCCCAAGCCTGCGATAACATTTGGCACGACTTAACAAGCCCGACCAGAAATTAGGAAACTTATTTATAACTCTTGTATAATCTGATATAGCAGATCGGTAATTACCGATTTTGTCAAGCAATATAGCCCTATTGTATAAAGCCAGCAAATTATTAGGTTCCAGTCTCAGTACAAAGCTGAAATCTTGTATTGCACGATTATCATCACCTAAAGTCTGCCGTAACAGCCCCCGATTGTAATGAGAAATAAAATTATTTGGATCCATGTCTATAGCCTTGTCATAATCCTCCATTGCGTAACGAAGTTTATTGAGATTTACACGAACCATAGCTCTATAGGTATAATTATTCACTACTTTTGGTGAATAATGAATGGCTTTAGAAAATGCTTCGTCTGCCATCCTCCAATTCTTTCGCTGAAGATTAAGTCTACCCAATATTGACCAAGAATTACCATCATATGGGTTGACTCTCAACGTTCTTTCAAGCCATCTTGAAGCAGAAGCCGTATCGTTAGCATTTATATAAGTCTCTGTCATCAAACCATAAGAGTTTGATAAATCAGGCCATCTTTTTATAATATATTCAAGATCTTGTCTTGTCTGCTTTACATCTTTGCTCTGAAATCTAGCCCAAGCTCTATTAAACCAGTATCCTTTTTCATCAGGATTCAAGCTTAATGCCTTTGTATAATCATCAATGGCATCAGAATATCTTCTAAGATTTAATCTATTGCCTGCCCTTTCTGCAAACAATTCATGCACATACGGATTAAGTCTCACTGCTTCATTAAAATCATCCTCAGCACCGACATAATCACCAAGACTTTTTTTAGCTATACCCCTATAAAACCAAGGTTTATAGAGATACGGCTTATTTGAGATAACATTATTGCAATGTTGTATAGCTACTACATAATCATTGTTTTCAAGAGCTAACTCTCCAGACTGAAGCAGTCTGTCTGTATTATACTGAGCAAATGACTTGCTTCCTGCAAATACAAATATAACAACAAATATAAGCAGCCTCTTAAACATAATGTTATTATTTATGAGCTATTTTAGTTCTATACCCACAGCGAACCTTTCCTTTAAGCAGAGCTTTCAACTTTCCAAATATCAATTGCTTACGAAAAGGAGGCATTCTGTCAATAAACATTTTTCCTTCAAGATGATCAAACTCATGCTGCATGACTCTAGCTAAATATCCATCCACCCACTCGTCATGATCATTAAATTCATCATCCTTATATACTACGTGTATACGAGTTGGACGAGTTACATTTTCATGAATACCTGGTAATGATAAACATCCCTCCTCCATAGTTTCCTTTGGAGCATTCTCATCATATTCCAAAATATGAGGATTAATATAAGCCTTCCTGAAATCCTTGTATTCAGGAGCATCATCACTCAACACATCCAAATCAATAACAACGACTCTTATGTCCTTGCCTATCTGTGGTGCTGCTAATCCAACACCGTCGCTTGCTGTAAGCGACTCAAACATATCACTTATAAGTTCTTTCAATTCCGGGTAATCCGGTGTTATATCCTGAGCAACCTTTCTCAATACAGGTTGACCGTATATATAAATAGGTAAAATCATTCGCTTCGCGAAAATTTAAGTTATACATTTAATGAAGAGCGTCTATATTGCATATAATCCTGCAAAATGATCGTTGCAGATATTTCATCCACAAGCCCTTTATTTTCTCTTCGAGCCTTTTTCTTCACACCACAGTCCAATATCACTTTATGTGCTAAGACTGATGTAAAACGCTCATCATAATACTCTATTGGAATTTCAGGCATCGCCTTACGCCATCTATTCACAAACTGCTCAACTCGGGCAAGATTCTCACTTGGTTTACCATTTGGTTGTGTAGGTTTACCAATCACCATACACTCAACAGATTCCTTTGAAGTATAGTCTTTTAGAAAATCAAACAGTTGAGAAGTCGAAACAGTGACTAGTCCATTAGCTATAATCTGCAATGGATCAGTCACTGCCAGTCCAGTACGCTTCTTACCGTAATCTATAGAAAGAATACGTGCCATAAATATTTATTAGTGCCCATGAAAGAGCAAATAATTATTTATTGAAAAGCAACCAAGCATCAGCATACATTGCACGAAGAGTATTACGACCCTTCACAGCATCAACCTTTCCATCGAAAGAAGCTGCAACTACACGATACATATTTCTTTCGCTATTGTAAACGATAGAAGGATCATAACCAGCACTCTTAAGAGTACCTTGTAAACCTTCTGCATTTGCTTTCAAAGAGAAAGAACCAACTACAACTCCAAAGTTTTTCAATGCAGGACCACTGACAACAGTAACACTCTCTTGACGAACAACAGCATTATCAGCATTATCAACAACAGTTGTCTGAGTGGCAGGCTTTTGCTCCAAAGGAGTAACGATAGGTGCAGAGGTCTGAGCCACATCAGCTGACTGAGCCTGTTCCTGAGCCTTAGCTTTCTCATAAGCTTTTTTATAAGCGCTTTCACTTGATTTACAACTTGTAAACGCAAATGCTACACACAATCCTGCGCATAAAACCAAACTTTTTTTCATAATCTTTTTGTTTATTGAAATTAGACCTTAATTCATTAATATATCGTGCGAAATTACAAAATATATCACAAAAACGATTCAACAAACCGCATAAAGTTTGTTAAATCAAACAAATACGCGTGATTTAACAAAAAATGATATAAATTCTATTGCTTGCAAACAAAAGATTTATTATATTTGCCAATAAGATAAATTAAGACATAAGGATATTTATCATATAGATTGTTTAACAATAAAAATTACAAGATTATGAAAACATTAGGTTATATCGGAGCATTCCTAGGTGGTGCTATCGCCGGTGCTGCTATTGGTCTCTTAGTTGCTCCTGAAAAAGGAACAGAAACTCGTTGTAAAATTACAGACGCAGTTGATGATTTTTGCAAGAAACATAATATCAAACTCACCCGTAAAGAAGTTGACGACCTTGTTGACGACATCAAGGACGCAACTCCTGAAAACGCAGAATAAATATTTATGTTTTCAAACGACAGAAATATAGAAACGATTGGACAATTAGTAGAAATTATCAAACACTACATCGGGCTTCAAAAAGAATATATGAAACTCGATGTAGTTGATAAAATTGTCCGATTGCTAACTGCCTTAACGATATCTGCAATATTTGTAGTATTGTTGATGTTAGCATTAATATATCTTAGTTTTGCATGTGCGTTTGCTCTAGCCACTATAGTAGGAAATGTAATGGCTTTCACTATTGTAGGCGGTGGATATGTTCTAGCACTTATTTTATGTGTTAGCTTCCGCCATAAATGGATTGAAAAACCGCTTGTTAAATTTTTGGCGAACTTATTTTTAAGTAAATAATGGAGAATTTTTTTGAATATAAATCACTTGATGACATCAGAAGGCGCAAAGAGACATTGCGCCAAGAACTGCTGGAGGACGACAAGAAGATTAAGAATCTATGGGATGAAATGTCACGTCCATCTGATTTGTTTTCCAAAAGTGCGTCTCCTTCAAAACGTATTACGGGATTAATAAATACCAGTGCTGCACTTTTTGACGGAGCTATCCTCGGTTGGAAACTGTACCGTAAATTCAGAAAATAATTACAGGTTTGACGACTTGATTTTATATTATGATTATCTCTCCGTCAAACCCAAACTTGACACCTTCTGGCAATCGCTTATTAGCAACTTTGTCAAGTCCTATTGAATGAGTAAGATGCGTGAGATATGTTTTTTTCGCACCTATCTTTTTAGAAAAAGCGATAGCATCACCCACCAACTGGTGACTATGATGCGGTTTATCCCATCTTAATGCATTAACAACAAGAATTTCTATCCCTTTTAAATATTCTAATTCGTCATCATCAATACTTTTCATATCTGTGATATAGACTAATTTCCCTATTCTAAATCCAAGAATAGACATCGTATCATGTTTAATTCTTATTGGCATTATATCCAAATCCCCTATCTTAAATGTTTCATGAACATGAATAGTATTAAGATTTAATTTAGGAACACCTGGATAAAGTTTATTCTCATTATCATCAGGAAAACAATACGGCATGTTATTTTTCAATCCATTAGCTACGTCTTCCTCACTGTATATTTCTATATCACCAAATTGGCAATAAGGGCGTAAATCGTCAAGTCCAGCTACGTGATCATAGTGAATATGAGTAATCAACACTCCGTCTATCTTGCGAAAAGGTTGCTTTAGCATCTGTTCACGAAAATCAGGACCGCAATCTATCAATACTCTTGTAGATTCAGTTTCTACTAATGCAGATGTTCGCAAACGTTTATCATGACTATCATTGCTTTTGCATACTTCACAAGAACACCCTAGCACAGGTACACCTTGTGATGTTCCGGTCCCAAGTAACGTTATTTTCATCGTATATTCACCTCCGGATTAATTTCTATACCAAACTTGTCAAACACATCATGCCTGATAGTTTCGCAAAGTTTTATAATATCCTCTCCTGTAGCTCCTCCACAATTTATAAGTACCAAAGCTTGTTTGTCATGTACTCCAGCATTACCAAGTCGCCTACCTTTCCATCCACACTGATCAATCATCCAACCAGCAGGAATCTTATACGAAGTCTTAGAAACTTCATAATAAGGCATATTTGGATATTCATCATTCAGTTCCTTAAACTTATCAACCCCAACTATAGGATTCATAAAGAAACTTCCAGCATTTCCTGTAACCTTGGGGTCAGGCAACTTTGCATTACGTATTTCTATAATTATATCTCGAAGCTCTTTAGCTGAAGGTTCAGATATGTTTCTTTCTGCTAATTTAGCTCTTATATTGCCATAATCAAGTTTGGGCTTAAATGTGCTGTCCAATTTATAAGTGATATACGTCATAAGATACTTATCCTTCCACTCATTCTTGAATTTACTCTGCCTGTATTTATAATCACAGTCAGAATTTTCAAATTCAACAACATTTCCAGTCGCAATTTCTACAGCTTCGATTTTTACTATAATATCCTTTGCCTCTGCTCCGTATGCACCAATATTCTGGATTGCGCTAGCTCCTACCTCACCGGGTATTAGTGATAGGTTTTCAGCTCCATAATATCCATTTTCCACGCAATAAGCCACAACATCATCAAAAACTTCACCTGAACCACAACGCAAAAGATAGTCACCATTTACACAGTTAGCTTCTATACCATGAATATCAGAATGAACCACGTTCCCCTTATAATCAGCTTTAAGCAGAAGATTGCTTCCACTTCCTATGATAAGAAATGGCAAATTATCATTTGATATTATTTCAGATACTTTTTGGGCTTCATCAATAGATGAATATTCTATAAACCGATTGCATTTAGCATCAATACCAAAAGTATTGTGGGTCAGCAAGCTGTAGTCTTTATAATCTTTCATAAGCAATTTACATAGAAAGTTTTGTAAGTTTCCACTTTCCACCACGTTTCTTGAATGTCAGTTCTGTCTCAAGACCGTTTGCAATACCTCTTACAACAAAGATCTTCTGACTGCTTTCTGTATATTTCTGTCCGTAAATTATATTATATATCAGTCCTCTTGGCAGCTGGGGCGCGAAAGACGGCCATTGCTCTGGTGCCAAAGTACCAGTCATCGTACCAAAATCATCATCAGGGTCTGGTCCTGTAAACATAAGAGGATCATTTACACTATGCACCTGATATGCTGAATCAGCGACAAAATTCTGATAGAACTTCAAGAAAGACGCATTCATATTCTGATACAATGGCTTATAGTTTATTGAAGTCATAATCCATTGACCATTAATTCTGTTAAACAGATATTGCTTAACTACCTGTTTCTTAAAATACACCTTTTCTACAACAACATGATCTATAGATGTATCTTTAACAACTTGCATCTGCTTTATGTCATCAAAGATTAATGTGTAAAAATCCTGACGCATAAAGAAGTTATCTATCTTCCATTGTCCTTTCTGAATATATTTCTTCACCTTGCCATCTCTATATACAGGTAGTGGGTAGTGAATACGCTTACGCTGCAACTTGCGGTTAGCTGCAAAATTAAAGAAGAAATCATCAAAGAGTTCATCTGCAGCCTTTGGCATAGGAGTATCAGAAATGATATTATTCAAAGTATCAGCAGACGTACTGTCAGCCTCCTCTGTGTTTACAACTGCACTATCAGCAGATGTAGACTTTTTATCTGTGCAACCTGTCGTAGAAAAGACAGCAACACCAATTATCATTACTACAATGAAAGATAATATTAATTTTCTCATCATTAATTCCTTTTGCCTAACTAAATACTCTCAAATTTTCATGCAAAAATACAACTTTATTTCGATTGGCGCAATAAAGTGTGAGAAAAATATAGATACCTTATAAATTTATTATTTCTCTATTTTCTATTTCCAATAAAATTACGTAACTTTGCAAACTAGTTAACATGTATGCTACGCCAATTTATCTGGATGGCATATTTGATTAAGCATTCAAAAAGAATAAAAACGTTTTTAAATATGCTATTAGAGAAAATCGAATCACTTCTTAATGAAGTCAGTAGCCTTTCTGCAAAGAATGCAGATGAAGTAGAGCAGCTTCGTCTAAAATATCTAAGCAAAAAAGGAGAAATCAATGCACTTATGTCTGATTTCCGCGATATCGCTGCTGAACAAAAGAAAACTATTGGTGTCAAGATTAACGAACTTAAGCAGACTGCAACGGAAAAAATCAACAGCCTACGTGAACAGCTTACTGAAGCTGAAAGCCAAAGCGACGATATTGATTTGACACGTACTGCCTACCCTATTAAATTAGGAACACGTCATCCTTTGTCTATCGTAAAAAATGAGATAATAGATATTTTTCAACGTATGGGATTTGTTCTTGCTGACGGTCCAGAGATTGACGACGACAAGCATGTCTTTACTATGCTTAACTTCGCAGCTGATCATCCAGCAAGAGATATGCAAGATACATTCTTCATCGAGCAAAGCGACCCTAACGACGTAACAAAGAATATTCTTTTACGTTCACACACCTCTGGTGACCAGAGTCACTTTATGGAGAAACACGAGCCTCCTTTCCGAATTTTATGCCCAGGACGTGTATATCGTAATGAAGCTATAAGTGCCAGAGCACATTGTTTCTTCCATCAGGTTGAAGGTCTTTATGTTGACAAGAATGTTAACTTTACCGATTTAAAGCAAGTATTACTTACTTTCGCACGTGAGATGTTTGGTCCTGATACCAAAATCCGTCTTCGTCCAAGCTATTTCCCATTTACAGAGCCTAGTGCTGAAATGGATATTTCTTGTCATATTTGCGGTGGCAAGGGTTGTGGTTTCTGCAAGCATACCGGTTGGGTTGAAATCCTAGGTTGCGGAATGGTTGATCCAAACGTTCTTGAAGCATGTGGCATAGACAGCAAGGTATACTCTGGTTATGCATTTGGTATGGGCGTTGAACGAATAACAAATTTGAAATACAGAGTTAGCGATTTGCGTATGTTCTCTGAAAACGACACCCGTTTCCTTAAAGAATTTGAGTCTGCAAATTAATCAGATATAAATATATAGATAAAGGTTGAAAGTTATTCTTTCAACCTTTTTATTTGGAATAGATTAGCGCTAAAAAATATTGCGTCATGTATCTTTATTCTTTTGTTGCCTCTACAAACAACCAATCGCTAAGGCGATTCATGAAAGACATGATATTATCTGCTAGTTCATAATCGCGGCGCATGGTTATCAATCTACGTTCTGCGGTACGGCATTTTGTCCTTGCTATATGAAGATAAGCATTAGAGATGTTTTCGCCTGGCATGACGAAACAGAATTTACCATCATTCTTATTTTCATCTATATCATGTTCCAACTGCAATGTAATACTATCCAAATCAAATTTTGGATCCATACTTCCACCTGCAACAACTCCCATTATACGCATGATGATATTCTGAAACAACTCTATTTTCTGCTTTGAATCAGTATCATGAATGTAAACTTTGACAAGACCCAATGACGCATTTAACTCATCAAGAGCACCGTTAGCCTCAATTCTTACATCATCTTTTTCAACATGAGCCTCACCTTTCAATGATGTAAATCCTTTGTCACCAGTCTTTGTATATATTTTCATAGCAATTAAATTTATCGTTTCTTTAATATAACATATATTATCACAGGAGCCCCCATTACCGGTGTAACAGCATTAAGCGGTATCATTCCTCCATTAGACGGCAAATAGCACAACACATTGCACGCAAGAGCTATCAACGCTCCACACAACATCGTTGCCGGCAGAAGCATGCGATGATTATCGGTCTTTAAAAGAAGTCTCGCTATATGAGGAACTGCTAAACCGATAAAAGCAATAGGCCCACAAAAAGCGGTTACTATAGCAGTAAGCAAACCAGTGATTATCAATAATATGTTTCGTGTCTGCTTTACATTGATTCCTAAGTTTTCAGCATATTGATCTCCTAGCAACATGGCATTCAAGGGTTTTATCATCATCAGCGAGGCAACAAGTCCTACCAAAGTTATAACAGAAAATAAGGGAATATTATCCATCGTGACTCCACCAAAGTTTCCCATTCCCCATACCATATAACTCTTCACACCTTCCTCTGTTGCAAAGAAATTAAGAAGCGATATTGCAGAATTAGCCAGATAACCAATCATCAGTCCGATGATAAGCAACATCACATTATTGCGAACCATTGATGAAAAACCAAAGACGATAAACGTAACTATCATCGCTCCTGCAAAAGCAGCCAAGAATATAGCTATAAATCCAGAAACAGAGAACATCCCCACTGCCATATTCCCACCCAAAGCCAACATAACGAAAGCAACTCCTAAACCAGCACCACTATTGATACCAAAGACATCTGGACCAGCCAATGGATTACGAAACGTTGTCTGCAACATCAATCCGCATGTCGCCAAAGAAGCTCCTGAAAGAAGTGCCGTTATAGCTTGCGGAAGTCTTGACTGCAAAACAATAAATTTCCAAGACTCCCGTAAGCAATCACCTCCTGACAATATAGTAACAATAGCCTCAATAGGAATTTTTACAGATCCTATTACTATGTTAGCTATAAACATCAATACGATGCCTAAAGATAACCATATAAGGTATATTGCACCTTTTGTCATATCAATTTCCTAACTTATGATAATATCTCAACTTACCAAGTCTTAAATCTGGATGAAGTATGATAATCATGTCTTTTAATAATCTGTCTGGATGAAAACTGGCTTCCTCATAATATCTAGTCAAAGTGCAATTTGCACCATACACATTATTACTCTTAAAAGCTTTCATCTCGCCATATCCGTTATAATCAGCTTTCAGTTCGCCAAGAGTAGACGGATGAATATCATACTTATACATCCACACATCAGCTTTACCAGCATCATCGAGCACCCTTTCAAAAGGCAAACTCAGAGAACCAGCACTCTTATCGGCAGCATATACATACTTGCCGTTTGCATCGCTAATCATCTGGGCTATCGTACTCTTTCCTCCAGGAACATACCATACACTTCCTGTTTTAAGTTCGGTAATAACTGAACGTCTGATCCTTGATTTTATTGCCTCAGCCTTCAAAGCCTTATAATTATTGTCAATAGACTTAAATAAGTTTGTTGCTTCTTTTTCCTTACCATAGAGCATACCATAGAATATCATCCACTCTGCCCTACCCAATGCTGTGGGTTCCATATAGTCAGCTGCCTCAACAATAGGAATATTTATATCCTCAAGTTTGCCATACCCACCACTATTTTCAAATGGAGAGATGATAAGAACCTGCGGTTTACTGTCTATAACTTTCTCAACATCAGCACTCATGCCGTTTCCGCAATCAACAATATCTTTACCTATTCGTTTGTGAACATCAGGAATATTAATGTATTTAAGATCACAGACTCCAGTTATTGACTTCGCGCTATTCAAGTCGTAGAGAAGAGCGCAATGTACGGTTGAAAAGATGACGCTACGCTTAACCGGAACGTTTATTACTGAAGCGCCTTCTGACTTCAGATTATTAACTGCTTTGGAATCCAAAGCTTTATTTTCAGCCAACACATAAGTATGCAATATTCGAGACGGCTTCCATGGATCTTTAAGTTTTACTACACTATATCCATCATATTTCACTGCCTCTATATTCTTTGCATACTTGAAATGCAACGTATCACCTCCCATTGCATAACGGTCTGTTTTGCCGCTATTGCATGAGGAGAAGATACATACTAAAAATGAAATAAATAATAATAAATATTTCTTCATTAATTTACCTTTTCATATCCATAGTTGAAGAATATTGCCGCTGGTGATGCACCGCAAACATAATCCTTTACTTTTGTACCAGTAGAAGTAAACTCTCTTACATATCCGTTCATATTATAATCAGGCTTATGAGTTTCAGAGCTTATACCATTTGATGCAATAAACACACGACCAGTGATTGGATCAACAGCAATTTGTGCTGGACTATCTACTGTTCCAGCAAAAGCAGTTGTTGTTTTGGTTGCAAGAGTATAAATTCCGTAAGTAACAGCATTAGCTTTGTAAGCAGCATTAACAAAATAGAAATTACCTTGATACAAGTCTGCCATCGTTGCATCAAACAAAGTAGTTGATGATGTGCCTGATATCAGCTTCACCCCAGCACCAACTTGCTTATAGCTTGCATCATAAGAACCATAATCCAAAACATACAAACTATTATTAGCATAGAATAACTTTACAGGATTAGTTACGCCAGAGACAGCCTGTGTTTCAACAGATCCATTGGTAAGATTGATTGCTGATATAGTACCATTGCCCATACCATAATTAGAATTGGCTACATAAATATAGTTACCTACTCCTACAAGTCCCTCTGGATAAGATCCTACAGTGTATTTATTTGAAAGAGCATAAGTTGTTGTATCTACTGCAGCGACAACACCATGGTAGGTGGTAAAATAGATCTTACCGTTTCCAGCAATGATATGACGAGGATTAGTACCAAGATCAGTACCCAGCAAATCAGTAGTCTTAATCTGTTTGATACTCTTCAATGTGGTTTTGTCTACGACCTCAATAGTTGCCGAACCATCAACTACGATATACATTTTACTACCATATACAAGTCCATCATTAGCTCCCGTTCCTAGAGAACTACCATTAGCCTTAGCAAATACACTAGTAGTTGACTCACCGCTTGTATAATCAATATACGAAAGATTAGCAGGATTTGTAGATGTGCCATAGGCTACAACATAAGCGCCATCACTAACAGCTTTTAGTCCCACACCCTCATATTTATCGTCATCACTACAAGAAGCCAATCCTAAGATGGCTGTTACAATAAACAAAACACTCAAAAATTTTCTATTCATATTATTTTCTATTAATTATTACACTTAAAAACTATACGTTGCCGACATCGTAAAACTTCTTCCTGGCATAGGATACATATATATAATATTGTATTGCTTATTAAATATATTCAGTATATCGCCACGCAAAGTAAGTTTGCCACCTATATCAATCGTCTTATACATAGACAATCCTGCTTCTATATATCCAGGAATACTATTTCCATTATAATGTTCATTGTTTGCCCAGCTCATAGTCATTCCCGTCCCATGAATACTAAAATTAACCAAAGGGTTCTCATAGCTCAACGAGGCACTACCAGAATGAACCGGCATATAAGCCAACTGATTATGATAGTATTCAGAAGTCTTACTTGTTCGGTTCTCACATTTATTATATGTGTAATTACTAGATAACGAAATGGTCTGCCGTGAATCTAAATGATATGAGGCAAGAATAGACGCATCAACACCTTGAACAAGAACCTTACCAACATTAATATGTGTCCATACAAACATATTATAAGGAACTGCAACAATTTTATCTTTTACATTATTAATATAAGCATCTAATGTAGCTTCAAAATCCATGCGATGAGAGATACTCTGTCTCCACGTAACGCCTAAGTTAAATTGCTTTGTAATTTCTGGCTTCAAATCACGACTACCATAAAGATAATAATAGCTTTCAGTAAACGTTGGAGCTCTAAAAATACTCTTATAAGAAGCTCTCACAAACAAGTCGTGATTTTGAAGTAATTTATATGATAATGAGAAACTAGGTGACAATCTTCTCATATCCTTACTACCCTCGCCATCCTTTTCATCATTAAGATAAACAGAATGAAGAAGACGTGCCATGGCAGTAAACCTACTGATGGAATATTTTGCCGTGAAACTCTGCATGATGGTGTTGCGATAAGGTCGTGTATCAGTAGCAAGACTGCTATTGAGATTATTATAAGCATAATCCAACGAATAGTCAAAAGCCAAATGATCAACAGGTGTATACAACAAACTTGCACTTCCATAATATTCACGTTGCCAATAGCTGGCATCCTTAATCCCATCCGGATAAACATCATCCTTATATATAGAAGCTGCCCAGTTTACTTTAGCATTCACCTTCAGACTTAGATTTCCACTATTGTTTCGTGTCGTGAAAAAGGTCTGCAAGAAAGCATTTCTATCACGCAGACGCTGACCGCTTATATTCGTATAATATATCACCTGACCAGGCAATAGGCGGCTGTTATCATAATAATATATCTTCGTCCACAGATTAGACAACTTGTTAATGCTCCATCTCAGATCCATCTCTCCGTGATAGCTATCCATTTTGTTATGGGTACGTTTCTCGTGAGTAATCAAACTTATATTTTTAAGCGTAAAGGGGAAGTTATTATCTGCGTGCGTATATTCAGAAGAAACACTCGCGACAAAAGAGTCACTATATCTTTGAGTATATTTCACAAAAGGATTGAATAATCCAAACGAGCCTGTCTTTACTTCCGTAAGCAAGTGAGCACGATAATCCGACGGTAACATTTTAAGAGTTTCTATGGAAAGAACAGCTGGATAGGCTGCTTGACGAGCTGGAATAAATATATCGTCATTGTCTCCTATAGCAAGACTCACGCTCCCTACATTATTTAATGCGTAACGTGATAAATCTATTTCACCATTCTGACATTCGCTCAATATAATACCATCATAAGAAACACCAGTATGTTGACTTCCCAATCCCCTCACAGATACTGTCTTCATTCCACCCGTACCTCCATAATCACGAATATTGATACCAGCAAGACGATGAAGAGCATCTGAAATATCAGTAACACCGAACTTCAACAAGTCGGTGCTTCCAAGATACTGCACAGGAGCCGTTGAAAGTACACTACTTTTATGAGCACTAGCTATAACCTCTACATCATCAAGTAATATAGAGTCACTTTGAGCCATGACAGAATTGTCATAAGTCAAACATAATATAATACACAATAAGATCTTTCTCATTCTTCCTCGAGAATTGGAAAATATTAAATTACAAAGGCAGGTCTTCTGACTACACGACTTAAAACAAGCACCTTCCCGGTATTAACCAGTGGTATAAGCTTATTCATCAATGTCGCTTACAGCAGCGGGACTGTCAAGGATTTTCACCTTATTCCCTTTTAATCATTCTTTTGAACCATTTGCGTTGGCGAATTTACGATAAAACAGTGAGATATGCAAGCAAAAGAAACTTTTTAATGAAAAAAAAACGGCTATATCACTTGACGACAACATATATAAATTGTATATTTGCCAATGTCTAACATCGTTATAACCATAAAAACATATATTATGCAAGATTCATTAAAAAAAGTTTTATCGGGAGATTTTAACAAGAAAAAGTTTCTGATGTTTGCCATTACGGCTTTTATAACATTATTAGTTTGGAATCTCCCGATAAATGTATTCGGCATTGATGGTTTAACTATCGTGCAACAGCGTGTCATCGCCATATTTGCAATGGCTGTGCTTTTATGGATTACCGAAGCCATACCGGCTTGGGCAACTTCCATTACAATAATCTTTGTTTTACTGTTCTGTGTCAGCGACTCCTCGTTTTCTTTTCTTCAGGGAACAGAAGGACAATATGGCAAACTGCTTGATCATGTTGGTGTCATGGCATGCTTTGCCGACCCTACAATCATCCTGTTTCTTGGTGGATTTATCATAGCTATTGCCGCCACTAAAAGTGGACTTGACGTACTCATGGCAAGAACTCTGATGAAGCCATTCGGCAAAAAAAGTGAAAATGTTTTATTAGGTTTTCTGCTTATAACGGGTATCTTCTCTATGTTTATTTCAAATACTGCAACAGCAGCTATGATGCTAACATTTCTTACACCTGTTTTTAAAGCTTTACCAGCAAACGGAAGAGGACGTATGGGGTTAACGATGGCTATCCCTATTGGTGCTAACCTTGGCGGTATGGGAACGCCTATCGGAACACCTCCAAATATATTCGCACTAAAATATCTTAACGACCCCACAGGCATTAATCTTGGTATTACTTTCACCCAATGGATGATTATAATGGTTCCTTTAGTCATCATACTAATTATCATTGCCTGGAGGCTTATTCTTTACTTCTTCCCTTTCACACAAAAAACAATAGATCTTAAAATTGATGGAGAAGTCTCTCATAATTGGCGTACAGTTGTTGTTGGAGTTACAATAATAACAACAATATTACTATGGATTTTCGGCAGTCAACTTTTTGGCATAAACGCAAATACAACAGCAATGCTGCCTATTGCAGTATTCGCTCTGACTGGTGTCATCACAGCAAAAGACTTACAAGAAATTGACTGGTCGGTAATCTGGATGGTTGCAGGAGGTTTCGCATTAGGTATGGCAATGAATGGAACTGGACTTGCAGAGAATGCGATAAACAGTATTCCTTTCGGTCAATGGAATCCGTTTGTCATCCTCATCACAGCTTGTCTGATATGCTATGGTCTGAGCAACTTCATCAGCAACACGGCAACTGCTGCACTTTTGCTCCCTATCTTGGCAGTCGTTTGTAAAGGAATGGGTGACAGTCTTGGATCAATCGGCGGAACAGTAACCGTTCTTGTAGGCATCGCCATCGCTGCAAGTGCTGCCATGTGTTTACCAATAAGTACACCTCCAAACGCTATTGCATTCTCAACTGGTTTGATTAAGCAAAACGATATGGTAAAAGTTGGACTATCAGTAGGCATCATCACTTTGGTTCTAGGTTTAGGAACATTAATCATATTCGGAAGATTGGGTATCTTCTAATATCTATATACATAAAAGATGCCCCCCGAAAGTTATAAAACTTTCGGGGGGCATTCATAAATATATCATTAAATCATTTCATTAGAAAGGACGTCCACCGCCGAAACCGCCACGGTGTCCTCCGCCTCCCATACCGCCACGTGGACGATCTCCTCTACCAGGGCCATCCCCGTCAGGACCATGCTGCATATTCATGCGTGCATCCTTACCTCCAAAGATGTTAACACGATAGATAACATGCAACATTGCATAACTGTTTATGCTATTATATTGTGTGTCGCTACGCTGTATCGCACTTATCGTACGGCTGAAATTACTCTGATTGTGTAGAATATCGTATAATTGCAAGCTCACTGTAAGTGGACTGCCTTTAAGGAAGCCTTGTGACAACTGAGCATTCCATACAAGTTCATTCGTATTCATAGCGTTATCACTATATCCTCTACGACTATTATTATGAAGGTCTGTTGCCAAACTTGTACCCCAAGGTAGAGTTATGTTTACCGAACCACCATAAACAAACTGCCACGTATCAAGATTATTATTATTCAAGATATCATTACGGCTGTGAGTATAGTTCAACGAACCGTCTGCAGCAAGTTCCAACCAACCATTACGATAGCTTGTTTCAATTCTTTCACCTAAAGATGAAGAACGAGTAGTTGTCTTTGTTGATTCGTTATTCAAGAAGTTAAACGCAACATAATTATTATAGCTCACATTTGTGAATGTGTTCACATTGAAAACACCAGCTGAGTCAATAGCCGTATTAAACATAAATGCACCTCTTACATTCCAGTTACCGTTAATATTTTCAGGGCGAGTAACTCGTCCACCGGTAGCCTCATTATAGGTAACCATACTACTTATGTCGTTACTGGTATTGCTATAATTGATGAATGTCATTATTGCACGCTGTTTTTTCTCAATATAATTATTATAGAATAATCTAAAGTTATTTGTAAACGAAGGCTTCAATCCTGGGTTACCCTTTGAGATGTTCAATGGATCACTGTCATCTGTTATATCCAGTAATTGTGTCATACTAGGTTGCGATGTCGTTCCACGGTAGTTAATACGAAGATTACTTACCTTACTGAAACGATAGCGGAAATCCAATGTTGGAGTTACGTTGGTAACAGTACGGGTTGTATCTACATGCACCCCTTGATAATTCTGCATATAACTAGACTTCTGAGGTTCAACCATCACACCTACGTTAAACGTATATTTTGTGCGGATTATTCTCAACATCAATTCGAAGTCATGAATATAATTCTTATACTCTGAATAACGACTAAGATTTGTATCAATATATGATTCAACAGGATTTGCCAATCTTGAAAGATAAGAATTCCAATCGCCATACATCAAAGGTAGACCAGAGAAATAGTTCTCACCAAGATTACTGAAATCATAAGTTGAGCGATCGCTCTTGCTATATTTATATTCATATTTATAACTAAACTGCAAGAAAACAGCCCTCATGATTGGTTCGCTATATGTGAACTGCAAATCATACCCTGAGTTTGTTGTAGGAGTAACATTCCATCTATTCGTCTGATAGGTTGAATCCACATTGCTAGAGTTCATTATCTGGTATAGATGCACATTACTTAATGACAAACTCTTGCTGTCACTCTTACCATAACTTACATCTCCCTTTAATGTCAAGTTGCGTCCTTTAGTTCCAAATTTTCTATTATATTGCAACATAGCGCCAATATTTTTATTATTGCTATTGCTAATACCGCTGTTATCACGAGTGTTAACCATCAGATTTTCATCTGATAGTTTCTTTATTGACTCCGCTGATAAAGGATCTAAAACATACGAATACGGATCTGCATTATAAGAACCAGACGTACTCTTGCTTACACCATCATTATTAGAATATGTGAATGAAGGACGAAACATGATATCAGTCATAGAATCAGGATTCCATTCCAATCTCATTCTTGCATCCCAACTGTCACTTCTACTAAAACTCTGACTAATACTATTTGAAAAAGCGCCTTTAGTACTTACGAAATTTTCTACAGAGCTCGTCGTGTTTACATCACCATCCGCATGTTGCCAACGTACAGAAGCATCAATTTGAAGTTTATCTTTCTGTTCAAAATTATAATTCAAACCTAGCATTTTAGATGCATTCAAACCTTGCTGTCCGGCACCAAAGCTACCATAGCCACCGCCACCAGGAAATCCTTTATCGTTGGTGTTATTAGCATTGGCAAAAACCATCAACCTATTTTTATCATTAAAATAAGCTCCCATAGCCCTGTTTGAATAACGATCCTTAGTACCTGCTGAAAGATCTATGTTACTAAACATACCTTTATTCATTCCAGGCTTCATACCAAAGTCTAATACCGTTTCCTCTTCACCATCATCAATACCGGTAACCTTTGCCAAGTCACTTTTCTTGTCATAAGCCTTAATCTTATTAATCACTGATGTTGGGATATTCTTTAATGCCGTTTTCGTATCGCCGGTCATAAACTCTTTTCCTTCAACAAGAATTTTCTTGACTTGCTTACCATTAATAGTAATTGTACCATCGTCAGCAATCTGTGCTCCAGGAAGTCGTTTCACCAATTCTTCAATAGTAGAACCTTCAGGAGTACGATATGCCGAGGAATTATAAACAAATGTATCTTCCTTCAGCGTCACCTTTGCAGCTTGTCCAACTACAGTCGCTCCTTTCAACATAACAGCATCTGATCCAAGAATAATTTTACCAAGATCAACATTACCTGAATTCGCAATATTTAAACGCTTTACAACCGGCTTATAACCAATACTAGTTATACGAACAATATAACGTCCGTCATCATTTGCTTTGACAGAAAATTTACCTTCGTTATTAGAAATTGTACCGGCAACAAAAGTACTGTCTTTCGCACGTAGCAATTGCACTGTTGTCTGCGTTAGTGGCTCTTTGGTATCACGATCGGATAAACTTCCTGTGATGAGGCGATTTTGCGCATACGAGGCAACGGCAAAAAACGCCAGTAGAAATAGTATTAAAGATTTTTTCATCTAATGTATAATTTATTTACGATAGGTTAGACTCTATTTTTTGCAACAAGTTTAATCAAAAATGTCAAAATATGAGTTAAAATTTTGTTATTAAACCAAAATGATATATTTTTGCATAGGAAACTTACGTTATAACGGTATATGGAACAAAGAATAATAATATCCAAAAATATTGGAGAAGAATTAGCTAAGGCTATTTCAGAATGTGAGCACGACAAGCTTTTTGTACTTACTGATGAAACTACGCATGAAAAGTGCTGGCCCACCATTGGCAAACTTATAAGAATGAGAAATGCCAAAGTCATCACTATAAAGGCTACAGATTCACATAAGGATATTGATTCTCTTGCCCAAATATGGCAGGAACTAGGCAAAGGCGGTGCTACAAGACATTCATGTATGGTTAATCTTGGTGGTGGTATGGTTACAGACCTCGGTGGTTTTGCTGCCTCTACCTTTAAAAGAGGTATTGATTTCATTAATATTCCAACTACCCTTCTCGCTATGGTTGATGCTTCTGTTGGTGGAAAGACAGGCATGAACTTTAATGGATTAAAAAATGAGGTTGGCGTATTCAACGATAGTAAGTTTGTTATCCTTGACACTGAGTTTCTAAAGACACTTGACAGTGAGAATATTCTTTCTGGATATGCCGAAATGCTTAAACACGGTCTTATATCAAACGATAAGATGTGGGCACAGTTGGTTAATTTTGAAATCAGCAACCCTGATTTCGGCTTACTACAAACGATGGTTGCCGACTCTGTAGAGGTGAAAAAGGACATAGTGAAAAAAGATCCTTATGAAAATGGCATAAGAAAGGCTTTGAATTTAGGACATACTTTCGGACATGCTTTTGAAAGTTGGTCATTAAAGCGTAAGCCTATACTTCATGGTTATGCTGTTGCCTACGGACTTATATGCGAATTATATCTGAGTAGCATAAAGGCTGGATTCCCTACCGACAAGATGCGACAGACCGTTAATTTTATACGTGAGAACTATGGCACGTTAGGAATAACGTGTGATGATTATGACGAACTTATAGAGCTGATGACTCACGATAAGAAAAACAAAGCTGGAATCATCAATTTCACACTTCTTGAAAATGTAGGTAATATAAAGATAAACCAAACTGCTACTATCGAGGAAATAAAAGAAACTTTAGATTTCTTTCGCGAGGGATAATGCTTTGACACGTGCTGGTTTACCAGTTTCTGTGAGAGGAATACTTTCAATATGAAGATAATCGTGAGGACACCAATATTTAGGTAGCACACGTTTACATATAGCTTCAACTTCGGCGATATTGTCGTTTTCAGTAATGAGGACCACAATCTCGCCGAATTTCTTATCACTACGTTTTGTGATCATAAAATTCGACTCCATATAAGGTCTAAGAGCACGCTCAACTTCTTCCATCTGGATTTTGATGCCACCGCTACAGATCACATTATCTTTCCTGCCCAATATTCTGAATTTCCCATCTTTAAGTTCAACGATGTCATTGGTTACAAGTTTGCCATCATGTACCAAAGGTGCATCAATAACTAAACATCCGTCTTCGTTTTGCGAAACATCAACACTGTCAAAAGGAGTGTACCATTCTGAAGCACTATCGCCATTCAGTCTACGAAGGGCTATATGCGAAAGCGTCTCCGTCATGCCATAAGTGCTCCATACATGATTAGGGAAACTGCGTAATGCCTTTGCCAGTTCATCATCAATAGCTCCCCCACCAATAATCAAATGGGTGAAGCTACGTAATGTCTCTGCTTCAGCAGCAACATTCAAAGAATTATAAACCTGTAAAGGCACCATTGCTGCCAAAGAGGGTTTATCAAAAGATAAAGATATATCCTTCAACGGATGACCACTTGGAGTTACACTCACTAAATTAAGTTTGCGCTCAATACTGCGCACGACCAACATTTTCCCGGCGATATAATCTAAAGGCATACACAAGAAAGCAGTATCACCAGGGCATAACCCAAGGAAGTCACATGTTATTCTTGCAGAATTCAACATACGTTTTTTTTCAACATACATTGGTTTAGGATTTCCTGTAGATCCACTAGTATGAACAAGTATCATATCAGATTCATTGTTCCATTCTGTCAAAAATTCATCTAGTGTCATTCTCTGTACCAAATTTTATCTCCATCAACCACCAATGGCATATCTATGTTATCAGTAAACAGTTGTCCTGTACCAAGTCCCTGTGGCATGGAAACAGAAGGACCGTAAGTCTTCGCACAATAATGAGCAATCGCATTCAGTCCTATATTACTTTCCAGTGCACTTGTTATCCAACTGCCGATACCTCGTTCTTTAGCCAGCTTTATCCATTCGTCGCACCCATACATTCCACCATGAAGACTTGGTTTGAGAATTATATACTGTGGACGTATCGAATCTAAAAGATATTCTTTCATGCTCTTCACATTCACACCAATAAGTTCTTCATCCAAAGCTATTGGCAATGGAGTTTCCTTGCACAGGCGTGCCATGTCTTTCCATTGATGTTGCTTGATAGGTTGTTCTATTGAATGAATATCATATTGAGCTAATGCCTCAAGGCGTTCCATCGCATTGTCAGGAGTAAATCCACCATTGGCATCAACTCGCAACTCTATCGTATTTTTATCAAAAGCCTCACGGATATGCTTGATCAAATCAAGTTCCTTATCAAAGTCTATTGCGCCAATCTTCAATTTCACGCAATGAAAGCCTGCCTTTAACTTTGTTTCCAAGCGGGAATACATCTCTTCAAATGTTCCCATCCATACAAGTCCGTTAATAGTTATTCCTTCCTCACTTCGGGCGAAAGGCGTGTCGTATAAACGTGTAGAACCATTTGCATCCAACTGGGCAAAAGCCGTTTCCAATCCGAACAATATTGAGGGATAAGGACGAAGTATATCATAAGGTATCTTGCCAGTCTGTTCAACCATCAAACAGATATCCTTTAAAATCTTATTATATTCAGGAACAGCATCACATGAAAGATCAGGCAACGTTGCACATTCACCAACACCCTTTATTCCTGGGCAGTCATCATCCGTAATCGTGAGATAATAACTTTGGCGCGTTGTATAAACACCACGCGAAGTACCAGCAGGTTGTTTAAAATGCAATGTTCGTTCTGAAATTTCTATATGTTTCATATTCTAAAAGATTCTAAATCAAGATAACACAATTACGATATACCCTTAATATCAAGGAAATTGAGGATACTTATCAAAATCAGGCTTGCGCTTTTCAAGGAAAGCCTTTCCACCCTCTTGCGCCTCGTCCATCGTATAATACAACATTGTGGCATCACCGGCTAGTTCTTGTATTCCAGCCTGACCATCAAGTTCTGCATTCAATCCAGCCTTAATCATTCTCAAAGCAAGCGGACTGCGCTCCATCATAATTTCAGCCCATTCCACGCATGTATCTTCTAGCTCATCAAAAGGAACCACCTTGTTTACCATGCCCATTTCTTCGGCTTCCTTAGCAGAATACTGCTTACATAGGAACCATATCTCACGCGCTTTCTTCTGTCCTACCATACGTGCAAGATAACTTGCGCCGAAACCAGCATCAAAACTTCCAACTTTAGGACCTGTCTGTCCGAAGATTGCATTCTCAGAAGCTATTGTGAGGTCACACATCACATGAAGTACGTGTCCACCACCTATAGCATAGCCATTAACCATTGCAATAACTGGTTTTGGCAAACGACGTATTTGCATCTGAACATCAAGTACGTTTAGGCGTGGCACACCATCGTTACCAACATATCCTCCGCGTCCCTTCACGTGCATATCGCCACCTGAACAGAATGCCTTATCTCCAGCTCCTGTTAAAATCACTACACGAACGTCAGTGCATTCACGGCAATAATTAAAAGCCAGACTCATTTCCCATGTTGTCAATGGGGTGAAAGCATTGCGATAACGTTCTCTGTTAATCGTTATCTTTGCAATATGATTATATTCCTCGAAGAGGATTTCCTTGAAATCAAACCCTTCTATTTTTTTCCATTCTCTTGTCATATACTTGTATAATATTCTTTTATCACATTCATATCATTTTCGGCATCTGTGAATACTTCCAACAAAGTAGGATTGTCCGACTTCATATTGATTAGTTTGTCAAGACCTGCCTTCAATGTTTCAGCATTAAATGCCTCTATATGATTTATATGGTTTGCCATGCATATTCCCGCTGCACTGGTATCGTGCTTAGCCATCACAAGATTGTCACGTGCATTGCTATCTTTTAGTCCTTCAAACTTTCCGAATATCGCTCCTCCCCCATTATTAAGCAATAATATCTTTAAGTTTCCACCTATATTTTTATTCCAAAGAGCATTCTGATCATAGAAGAAACTGAGGTCGCCAATCACGCAATAAACATCTTTGTCACTTGCCAGAGAATATCCTGCAGCTGTTGAGAGAGAACCCTCGATACCGTTTATTCCACGATTTACATATAGATAGCCTTTTGAATAGATGCATCCAAAACGTACTGACATGCTATTAGCGTAATGTCTTATGATATCATGATGTGCAATAGCTTCCTCAAAAGCTTTAACAGCAGACATCTGAGAATATTTAGGAATAAACGAACGGCATTTTTCCACGATGTTCTTCACCACTACGGAATCATGCCAAAGATGATAATAGTCTTTGCAATTATCAAAGACAATAGTATCAAGCAATTCAGAAACATTACCTTCAATCACACCAATTGCATTCATCAATGTGTCGGCAATCTTTCCATCTTCACTAGCCATCCACACCTCTGCCTTGCGTGCTGCCTTGCGCAGAAACTTCTTTATTGACTTACTTACGATGCAATCTCCAATGTATAGGATGAAGTCAGGAGAATAGCGCTCATCGTTCTCAACACATCTCACAATCTCGTCCAGATATAGCTGAGCACCACCCGCACTTAACGGTTCAATCAACACTACAGCGTTTGACTGCAAATGCTTTGATAATCTTTCACTTAAACTTTCAATCTGACTTTGTCCTATAACGATCATCGGTCTGCTTGAATGTTTAAATCTATCAAGCATCAACGTTCTTGCTTTTGAGGTATCAGCATTAGCTGAAACAAATTCTATCTTGCGTTCAACGGGTAACTTTGTTTGAGTAAAACTATAAAGTGGTTCAGTTATCGGAACATTTATATGTACAGGACCACAAGCGCCGCATGCACATGAAATCAAAACTTCGTTAATCATTCGATTACAAAACCATCTTTCTTCCTCATCATGAGGTTCTGGCAAATTTATAGACTTCTTTACAAAGCTCCCCAAAGCTCCGTTTTGCGGTATTGTCTGTCCATCAAGTTGATTAATCCATTGGGAAGGACGATCAGCTGAAACAACGATAAGTGGCAAATGCTGATAAAAAGCCTCTGCAACAGCTGGTAATAAATTTAGCAATGCTGTTCCTGATGTCACGCAAACAACAACTGGGCTACCTGTAGCCTGTGCAATTCCTAAAGCATAGAAACCCGCACTGCGCTCATCTGTAACTGGATAACATTCCACATCCGGGCATTCATTGAGGTTGTGTACTATCGGAGCATTTCTGCTTCCAGGACAGACAACCGCTTTATTCACGCCATGGTTCACAAGGAGTGAAGTTAGGATATTTACGTTTTCCTTATCTGAGTACATCAAGCATTGTATTTAGTTTATATTCCGTTTCCAACCATTCATGTGCTTCATCGCTATCTGGAAGTAAACCGCCACCGGCATAAAGTCTGCAACGGCTTCTTTCAATTTGCATACAGCGCAATGACACATAAAGATGAGTAGTTCCTGAATAATTCAACGGACCACAGAAGCCACTATAATAATGGCGCTTACTATGTTCGTTTGAGAGAATAAAAGAACGAGCCGCCTCTTTTGGAATACCGCATACAGCAGGAGTAGGATGAAGTTCATCTATCATCTTTCCCAGTAACTTTTCATCGCGCATTGAGAAATAAAAGTCTGTGCGCAAGTGAAACAAGTTTGCCGCAGTAGTCACATGAGGATCAGATACTTCTATGTCATTTGAAAACATCTCAAGACATTTTCTTATATAGTCAGCAACATATTTCTGTTCTTTCTGATTTTTATCACTCCAAGGTCCTGGTGTTTTCATTGTCCCAGCCAGAGCCATTGTGTGCCATTTAGATAATTCAGAATCTTTTTCTATCAACACTTCAGGTGTAGACATAAGCCACGTTCCACTTTCAGGAGTTGACACAAGAGCTACAAACTGATGGGGATACATCCTGCATGCTTTCATGAATAATGCCATAGACCGTTTCTCGAAATCAGCATTAACACTTATATTACGAGAAAGTACCAGTTTATCAAAACTACCGTCAAGCAACTTATCATGAAAACGCTCAAAGTCTTTTCGATACGCTTCCCTGTCATAAGACACATTTAAATCAGTTTCTTCATCAGCATATTCTATTTCGTCGCACTTCGTTACCTCTATTTTATCTGGGCAGATCACCAACAGACTATCACTATCAAGGCAAAAAGGAGCAAAGACAAAACCACGTTTATCTTCCAGCTCAGCATACGAAGAAAGGCGTTGCGGCATAGAATCCGAACAGATCTTCACACAGGTATCTGTGTCAGGCAAACGATAAATTGCAAAACTAGTCATTTTTCTTTTTCGGAGCCGCTGTTCTCATTATATAATTAGTGACATGAACTGTAGAAATCAAGTTTCCTTCACTGTTTTTGATATCTATTTGCCATTCATGCAAAGTATTTCCCTTGAATTGCAGTTTACCATAAGCAGTAACTGTATCACCTTCAAGCACGGCACGTACATGGTTTCCACTTACATTAATACCTACACAAATCTTTCCAGGGCATAAAGCCAAACTACCGACACCAGCCAAATTCTCTGCCAATGCAAGAGAAGCACCTCCACTAAGAAAGCCAAACGGTTGACGATTACGTTCATCAACCTTCATCCTAGCCATACATGTATCTGGTTCTGGAGTAGAAATAAATTCCATACCGAGGGTATTTGACAACCCATCATCTTTGAGTAATATTTCTTTTTGTTTTTCTACATTCATAATGTTATCTTTTTCTTTATTTCAAAGGTACTGCAAACGATAGCAGAATAATCCAACTTACTTGAATTTTATACCAATTACAGCTGTATCTTATGCAAAGATATAAATAAATTGTGGAACAACCTAAATATTTTCTCAGAGATTATAATGCAAATACTCCCCGAAACAATCAGATGCCAGAAATGCGGAAGGGAACTTCCTAAACAGAAGTTAGAACGCATGAAGTCTGGAACCTATCGGCAAGTGTGCAACCAGTGTAAATACGAGTACTACATCAAACCCGCTAGGGTAAGGCGCATACTCAGGGAACTGGAAAACGATACATAGGTTTTACAAATTAATAAGCGTCGAAACGTCTATTTGCTGATAATCAACGTATTAGAGGCTGTTTTTCAAAAACATACTGTCGGTAAAATGGCAAATAACAAAAACGTTTCTACGATAAAACGGAAACGTTTGATCGATGAAACGCAAACTTTATGTCGTAGCAACAGAAACGTTTCCACGTACAAACGCAAATGTGATGTCGTAGAACGGAATTTTGATCATAAAAACGAAAAAACAGAATGAAAATATCTAAAATCAACGTCTTGTATAAGGCAAAACAGGAAATCAAACAAAAATTGACGAGTCTTGATGATTTATTTGTCATGATTCGGGGTGAAAAATACCAAAAACAATGCAACAAACTGCGATATGCCCTCAATTCATATCTCAATATTGCAGGTATATAGTTGACAGAGACGGCAGAACTGGCACAAATGCAGTTTTCTTTGTGCAGAAGATGAAAACAAAGTATCGTAACAACAGCAACATCATGCGCATGGGACATATTCTGATGAGAAACAAGTTTAATCTGAGAAGAGAAAAACCTCCGTTATGATATCGTTAAAAATGACACGGTGATGACACTTGATTAATTACGATTAATGAAGTAGCACACTGATAGTCAATGGCTAGACGCTTAGACGCTAGTATTTCTGAAAACCCTATGTACGCACGTGTAGGAAGCGGTTAAAGATGGCTTGAATGCGTTGGAGTCTAGCTGATATTATTGAGTATGTTTGCTAATTGATTGAGTACTCCCATGTGTTTATTCTCTCCCAGATAGCGCAGAGGTCGCAGATGAATGCAGCAAGCTGCATTATTTCGCAGAGAAACAGCAAACAGCATAAACTGCATATCTTCACCGAGTGGTAACTGTCTTTGTCAGCGAAATCTGCGTAATCTGCGAGAGAATAGGCCGTTCACACATGCAAAGAACGAGTAATAAAACAAAAGAATATCAGCGGGAATCAGCGGGAGAACAGACCTTATATTACTTTGGCTAACATGCCAATGAGTATTTCATTGCAAGCTTTAAAAACTTGCAGTACCTTTGCCCCTGTCATTTGAAAATCAGGTGACTGGGCTAATGAAAGGAGGAACATTATAGGTGCACATATATGATGCTTTCAGCAAGTCTCAAACAGTAAAAAACAATTTATAAAGAAAGGAAAAAGAAACATGCTGAATTACAAAATTTACATGAACAAGAACAAAAAGAATCTGAAAACCTGTTGTAAGTTTTACACTCGTGCCGTTTATCTCTGAACAACAGAACTTGCTGGTATGACTGACAAGATTCAGGTAGAGTGATGTACTAGCGGTACTTACAGAACTAAAAAGAGGTAATGACTACCGAAATTCAGTACTCAAAGATTGTAAAGATCGCAGGACTAGGCTCATTTAAGCTCACACAAAAATGTGCAGACGCAGGTTCAAAGACACGTACCAAGGCAGGAATCAGCAACAGGCTTGTATATAAATAAAATGGGAGTCGAGCTCCTTCATGTTGCCCAACTCCCTTTTTGAGTTATTGCGGTCATATTTCCGCTTATTCTTACTAATCAACAGACGTTGAAATTTTCCGTCTCGCCTTTCTAATTCTTCATTGCGAGAAATCATCCTGAGAATCTTTACAGGATCATTAGACTTTGTTCGTTTTGACTTCTTCATAATTGCATCTTTTTAAAGTTCCATATTGTTCTAAATCACTATGTCTTCTCGTTTGCAAAGATAATGCAAATGAGTGGAAAAGCAAAATAAAACAGTTTTTAATTTTGTTTTCCCGAGTGCAGTTTATCTTCACCGAAGGTAAAGTAATGCAAACGAGTGGAAAAGCAAAATAAAACGGGTTTAATTTTGTTTTCCCGAGTGCAGCTTATCTTCACCGAAGGTAGAATAATGCAAACGAATAAGCAAAGAAACTTGTCATAATTTTATAATCAGTTCGTAAATTTATTGATTTAATAATTTAAAAGCTGCTCACCATGTATATTGTCACAGCTATCCGAATATTGACTTGATCATTTGAAGTCATAATATTTTCTAAGCCAAAGCCATTCCAAAATTTATGTTCGATAATTTGTAAATTACAAAATAAACTAATATCTTTGCAAGTATATGACTGCAAACAAAGTAATACCACACATATCCGTTCATCCTGGAGAAATTCTAAAGGATGAAATTGAATATCGAAGGATCTCACAACGTCAGTTGGCAAAAGAGATTGGCATGTCATACTCTGTTTTAAATGAAATTTTAAATTGCAAACGCCCTGTCACTACAGAATTTGCACTTATGATTGAAGCTGCGTTAAGTATAGATCACGAGCCTTTACTTAAAATGCAGTCGAATTATGATGTACAAATGGCTAAAAGTGATAACACATAGTCACTACAACAAACAACACCATATGAAACATATTCTACTATCAATCTTTCTCCTATGTAGTCTTATATCAGAAGCGAATCCAATTCAAGGATTACTTGAACGTATAGACAAGGGGGCTGGAGATAAGTTTGAAACAGAACTCGTAAATAGCAAGAAAGACTTTTTTGAACTTTCACAAGACAAAGATAAAATATTAATCAAAGGAAATACTTGGGTTAATATTGCATCGGGATTGAACTGGTATCTGAAATACTATGCAGGAATACAACTGACATGGAACAACATGAAAGCTGATATTCCAAACAAACTTCCTAAGATCTTAAAACCGGAACGTCATGAGACGGACTTGAAACTAAGATATGATTTCAATTACTGCACGTTCTCTTATTCCATGGCTTTCTGGGACTGGCAAAGATGGCAGACAGAAATAGACTGGATGGCTCTTCACGGAGTAAACCTTCCGCTAGCAATTGTTGGCGAAGAAGTGGTGTGGAGAAACATGCTACTGAAACTTGGCTACAACAAAGAGGAAATAGGAAAGTTCATTGCCGGACCTGCATTCCTTGCATGGTGGGAAATGAATAACCTTGAAGGTTGGGGAGGTCCACTACCCGACTCTTGGTATAATGCACAAGAGGCATTGCAGAAAAAGATTCTGAAACGAATGAATGAATATGGCATGCAACCAGTACTGCCAGGCTTCTGCGGTATGATGCCACACGACGCAAAGACAAAGCTAGGACTCAACGTTACAGACGGGGGCACATGGAACGGATATACACGACCAGCCAATCTATCAGCAACGGATAAGCATTTCGACAAGATAGCAGACCTATATTATAAGGAATTAACGAAACTATACGGTAAAGCGAATTATTATAGTATGGATCCTTTCCATGAGACCAACGATGACGCGAACATTGACTACGCGAAAGCTGGAAAGGCTATGATGGATGCCATGAAACGTACTAACAACAAGGCTACATGGGTGATACAAGGTTGGACAGAGAACCCACGTCAACAGATGATAGCTGACATGAAGAATGGCGATTTGCTGATTGCTGACCTATTCTCTGAATGTCGCCCGATGTTTGGTATCCCTTCTATCTGGAAACGAGACAAAGGATATGAACAACACGATTGGCTGTTTTGCCTATTGGAGAACTTTGGTGCCAATGTTGGACTTCACGGTCGCATGGATCAACTGATTAACAATTTCTATGCGACAAAGGAAGTTTCGCCAAATACGGAACATATCAAAGGCATCGGCTTCACAATGGAAGGTTCGGAAAACAATCCCGTGATGTTTGAAATGATGAGCGAACTGCCTTGGAGACCTGAAAAATTCAATAAAGAAGACTGGGTAAGAAACTACGTAAAAGCAAGATATTCAAGTGATGACGCAAATCTGCAAAAGGCTTGGAGCATACTTTCAGAAACAATATACAACTGTCCTGCAGGAAACAACCAACAGGGACCTCACGAAAGCATATTCTGTGGTAGACCGGGATTAAACAATTTCCAAGTTAAAAGTTGGTCGAAAATGCGCAACTATTATGATCCTGCATCAACACTCGAAGCTGCAAGACTGATGGTTAGCGTTGCTGACAAGTTTAAAGGTAACAACAACTTTGAATATGATCTTGTTGATATATGCCGTCAAGCACTAGCCGACCAAGGAAGACTGCAATATCTTAAAACGATTGCTGACTACAACGGATTCAGCATCGGACAATTTGACAAAGACTCAAAGAGATTTCTAAAGATGATACTTCTGCAAGACAAGTTGCTTGCTACAAGAAGTGAATTCAGACTAGGTCACTGGACTGAAGCTGCAAGAAACCTGGGACATACGAACGCTGAAAAAGACTTGTATGAATGGAACGCAAGAGTGCAGATTACAACATGGGGTAATCGCATCTGCGCAGACAAGGGTGGACTTCGCGACTATGCTAACAAGGAATGGGAAGGATTACTGAAAGATTTCTACTATAAGCGTTGGAGTATATACATGGATGCATTGGCAAAACAGATGAAACAGAACCAACAGCCAGATGAAGATGCTCTGGGAGCTGGCAAGAATGCCACAAAGACAAGTTCGGAACTCTTTGCAATGGCAATGCCAACAGGTCCACAGATAGACTGGTATGCAATAGAAGAACCTTGGACGCTTGAACATAATGAGTATAGTGCCAAGCCTGAAGGTAACGCCATTGAAATGGCAAAGGAAGTTATAGAATTTTTAAAATAAAATAGATATGGAAAAGCAACGTCTGATATCACTTGATGTATTAAGAGGACTTACCGTGGCTCTTATGATAACTGTAAACAACGGTGGTGGAAAAATGATATACTCTACCCTAGAACACAGCAAGTGGAACGGTATGACTCCATGCGACTTGGTGTTTCCATTCTTTTTGTTTATCATGGGAATATCAACTTTCCTTAGTTTCAAGAAAAGTAATTTTACATGGAGCAAGGCCACAGCAAGGAAAATAGCAAAGAGAACGATCATGATGTTTGCGATTGGATTGCTGATCAACTGGTTTGGATTACTGTTAAGCGGTAAAGGACTAGACTTCGCTCACCTTAGAATTTGGGGAGTGATGCAACGGATTGCGATATGCTATCTTGCCGTATCAATATTTGCACTGAGCTTTAAGCATAAATATATACCAATAACAATTGTAGTATTGCTTGCGGCATATTCAGCCATATTAATACTAGGCAACGGATATGCTTATGACTCGCATCTGAATATATTATCAAAGGTTGATACAAGTATATTTGGATATGATCATCTATATCACAAAAGTCCTGTAGATCCAGAAGGGTTGCTAAGTACGATTTCGGCAATAGCCCACACGATGATAGGTTTTTATTGCGGAAAGCTGATGGCATCTGCGAAAGACACAGAAGACAAGGTGATGAAGTTTATGATTGCAGGCGGCATACTAGTCATCATCGGTTATCTTGTAAGTTTTGGATTACCATTGAATAAAAGAATATGGAGTCCAAGCTATGTGTGCATGACTTGCGGACTAGCTGCTATATGTCAGGGATTGCTGATGTATTACATTGATATAAAGGGGGTAGCAAAGGAGAAGCTGAACATGGCTTTGATATTCGGAACCAATCCTCTATTTCTCTATGTAGTCAGCGAACTAGTTAGTATCATATTCGGAGCAACAGGATTGAAACTAGGCATATACAACGGTATAAGCACTATCATCATCAATCCATATATGGCATCACTTGTTTATGCTATCTTATTCATGCTATTGAATGCACTAATGGGTTATCCATTGTGGAAGAAACATATATTTATAAAGTTGTAATGCGAAATCGCATTACAACTTTATCTTCATTCTAGCGCTTCATAACTTTCACGCCATCCTTGATGTAAACGCCTTTATACGTTTTTACATCTGGCATTTTCATGCCCTCTATATTATAGTACTTATCCTGAGAATCATCTTTTGATATTTCGTTGATACCTGTAGGAACCTGTCCGTTTCCAACAACTAGATAGAGATTGTTGCCAGACATTTCCAATTTGTAGGTTACACCACTGATACCTTCAATGATAATATCACTTAAACTTCCCTCTACTCTACCAAAAGTACCAAGGAGATAGGCACCATCATTAGGTTTGGTATTACCAGTGAACTCAATGACTGGAGCAAGATATTTTGGACCGTCAGTCCAGTCTACCTTATTTATACGTAATGTATCAGCTGAGATCTTGGCAGAAGACAATGGCATAACAATTCGAGAACCGAAATTCAAAGTAACTGAGCGTGCTGTCACATCACCCTGTGGCATAAGTTTTGAAGCATAGTCCATTACAATACCTGCACCAAACTTACCACCATTTGTTTTCAATGTAGCGAAACGATTTAACCACACACGACTTGAAGCCATATTTCCATCAAAATCTAGTTCACCATTCCATACATCAGTATTGCCTGTATAGGTCTCTGTGACATTAGGCAGTTTCAAGATTCCATCACCTTGCTTTATAAGACGCATCTCACCAGTGAATGCACCACCAGTAATGGTATGCGTATAAGTAGTAGTTGTGATATTAGCATTGTCATCATGTCCCTCAACCCATGTAGGTGCATTGTCAGTAAGGATATATGGCGCAGCACCGTCAACAACACTGACATTCATATTATCAGTCTTAGCCAAAAGCAAATGCTTATTATTATTGTCTGTATTAATGGATGCACCGTCAGCTATCTCAACCCTATCAGTGAGCGTACTTGGAGGAGGTGCGATGGTAATGCCTTCAGTCTTTCCAAGGAAATAACTTGTATGAGGAGTTTGGTTGTATGCTTCCATCTGCCATACTTCACTTTGGCGATATTGAGAGTCGTGCCACAAAGTATAATTACGATATTCAGTAGGATATGTTGTCGTATATATTCTGAGGTTTCCGCCACATCTTACAATAAACTCTTCGCGCCAATCACCTAGAATATCACCCTGAAAACAAGGATTGTTCTTAGAATCATTATTCATGTTGCAACCAGAAGATGTAAAGAGTCTGCCATAACCAGGCTTCTCTATTTTAGCCTCCTTAGCAGTACCAGGACTATTCAGAACTTCATCACACAAATCACCGTCCCAATAGATTCTGAAATTCAAATCACTCCACTTTAGAAAAGTATCAGCGGTGATGCCAAGAACATTATCTGTAACAGAACTAATTAAATTTGAAGCAGAAGAACGAGCTTGACATCCATGATAGCTATCAGAGAATTTTCCAATTAAAGCACGTCCATCATCGGCTGCTGTCTCAAAGCGATAATACATATCGGATGTAGTTGCATTACGATAATTATTTCCAGGCTTATCCTCATTGCAACCAAAGAATTCAAGTCCATGACGATATGGATCAAAGTCACCTACATGTTGAGAATCACCATGACCAAGCCCAGTTGTGCTAAGTCCCTTGCCATTATCATCAATGACCATTGAACCATATACAATTTCGTCCCTACCATCCATATCAACATCGGCAACACAGAAATTATGATAACCGTTACCATACCACTCACTACCAGATTGATTACAGTTCCAAGTCCAACGGGTAGTAAACTCATGCGTCTGCGGATTGATATCATAAGCGATCATCTTCTCACGGGTATAGATGCCACGAGCTAAGAACAAACTAGCCTTACGACCATCAAGGAAAGGAGCACCAAAGAAATATTTTGATGAACGATGACCATAGTCATCCCCCCAAGCAGCTTTAAGATCTGTTTCACCATCTTCGAATCTCTTTAGTGGAAAATCTTCAATTTGATATGGTTTACCTGTCTCTCCATTTAGATAAAGAAGATACTCATTACCTGTGTGAGTCCAGCAATACTGCGCATCGGTATGTGCAAACGTACTTCTTGTATTTACGGTTGCGTCGCCGATAACCTTAGTAGTACCGTCAGAGAAATGAATCTTCATACCATCAGCACCACGAAGTACGACCTCTGCTTTACCATCACAATCCCAGTCATAAGCAACAATATTAAGTTCTGTACTGTTGAGACTTACCATGTTTGGACCGCAATCAATCCACCACATTCGTGTACCATCAAGTTTATATGCCTCAAGGATCGCATAATCTGTAGCATTCTCCAAATACAAAGAAGAGGCGTCTTTGGTATTAAGACGCTTGAGAAGTATCTCAAGTTGTCCGTCACCGTCGAGATCAGCCATACTGATATCATTAGGCTCATAATCAGCTGTGATATCAGCTCCACCAGCATTTGAATATACTTTTTGAAGAGTGATGTCTTTATAGCCAGAGAAGTTACGATCAATAAGCTTATAAAGATAACAATTCCAAGATGTCTGCGGTTTACACTGAGGCTGCTCCACACCTTTAACAATAGCGCTTACAGTGTACTCACTAGTGGTACTACCACCTGTATCATTATAATTTGACACACTCAAGGGCGTATCATTCAGTTTGGTACCATCCCTATAAACATTATAGGTGACGTCATAATACTCATTAGCAAGGATACGCCAACTTACGAAAGTTCCCTCATTGCTAGTTCCATTTGTACGATGAACTACGACAAGACCACGATCAAGTGCATCTGTCATGCGCTGGGCACTAAGCCCTAGACACAGGAATAAAATCCAAAAGGATAATAAAATCTTTTTCATTATTAAACATTAAAGTACTAAAGAATCAATTAGTTATTAGATTGACTGTTATATTGCCACAAAGTAACGGAATAGAATCCATGCGAAACGGCGACAATCGTTCGTTTTTCTGTAGATTTGTACTTTTTGATAAAGATAGTTAAATTAAAGCAAATATTTAAGTTTAGTTTACACCAAGAAAAAGATAATTCATATCTTTGCGTGTACAAAAAAGTAGGATATTAAACAAAAAGATAATGGCAAAACAAATCACAAATAAAGTATCATGGGTTGGTAAGATAGATTGGGAGCTTACCAAATTCCACGGAGACGAACTCTCGACAATGCATGGTTCCAGTTATAACGCTTATCTTATTGAGGATGAAAAGACAGCACTTATCGACACAGTATGGCAACCTTATGATAAGGAATTTGTAGCAAGACTGAAGAAGACCATAGATTTGAAAAAGATTGATTACATTGTAATGAATCATAACGAGATTGATCATAGTGGTGCATTGGTAGAATTAATGCGTGAGATTCCAGATACACCGATATATTGTACAAAGAAAGGTGAATCTATTATTCGTGGTCACTATCATCCACAAGGCTGGAACTTTGTAAACGTCAAAACTGGTGATACTCTTAATCTAGGACAGAATACTCTTACATTCATAGAAGCACCAATGCTTCACTGGCCAGACACAATGTTCAGCTATCTTTCTGGAGAAAATATATTATTCTCTAATGATGCCTTCGGTCAGCACTTTGCAACAGAATCACTATACAATGATACTGTAAAGCAGGATGACTTGATGTGGGAAGCTCAGAAATACTACGCTAACATCATTAACCCATTCAGTATGATGGTGAGCAGAAAGGTGAAAGAGCTTATCGGTATGAATCTTACTATTAAGATGATTTGCCCTAGCCACGGTATTATCTGGAAGAATAATCCTAAACAGATTATTGACAAATACATTGATTGGTGTAACGGATATAAAGAAAACCAGATTTCAATTATCTATGATACGATGTGGCAATCTACACGTAAGATGGGTGAAGCAATTGCTGATGGTATTCAGGAAGTAGACAAAGATGTGACTGTAAAATTGTTCAATGCCTCACAGATAGACAAGAATGATATTCTTACAGAGATTTTCCAGTCTAAAGCCATACTAGTTGGTTCGCCAACAATAAACAACGGTTTTTCGTATGCAATTGCCGGAATATTGGAAATGGCTCGCGGAATAAAATATAAAGGAAAGAAAGCTGCAGCGTTCGGATCTTATGGCTGGAACGGTGATGCTCCAAAAATGATTACCGCACACTTGCAGGAAGCAGGATTCGAAGTCGTGAACGATGGAATAAAGAAACAATGGGTTCCAGACGAGAAAGATTTGGATGACTGCATTGAATATGGTAAAGAATTTGCAAAAGCAACAAAATAAGATTATTAACAATTTAAAATTTAACAACATGGAAAAGTATGTTTGCGATGTATGCGATTACGTATACGACCCAGCGGTAGGAGATCCAGAAAGTGGAATAGCTCCAGGTACATCATTTGAAGATCTTCCAGACGACTGGACATGTCCAGTATGCGGAGTAACAAAAGATGATTTCCAAGTACAGAAGTAATAAATAAACTAACAAATAAAAATCCCAATGCTCGTAATGAACATTGGGATTTTTCGTTAAGTTATATCTGTAGATTACATTGAAGCTACAGATGCACTGTCTATCCATGAATAAACCATGCTGAACAAACCAAACATGACTATTCCTGCTGTACAGATAGCAAGAGCCAACTTAGTGCTACTTGCGCTCTTGAACCAAGGAAGAGGTTTCTCATTTGGTTTGATATACATAGCCTTCACAATCAACAAATAGTAGTAAAGACTTATCACAGTATTAATCAAAGCGATGAATACAACAGAATAAGCTAGAATACCTGGTGTTGTAGATAAAGATTGACCCTTTACAGCAGCCATGAAAACAAAGAACTTGCTGAACATACCTGCAAATGGAGGAATACCACCAAGAGAGAACAAAGCAATTGTCATAAGGAACGAAAGCTTTGGATTGGTCTTATAAAGTCCATTATAACTCTCCATATCTACTGTTCCATTATTATGTTCCTCGATGCTACTGATAACAGAGAACACTGCCATGTTGGCTACAACATAGACAAGAACATAGAAGCTAAGAGTTGTATAACTCATTGCTGAGTTGCCAACGATAGCTAGAACAATGTAACCAGCCTGAGAGATAGAACTAAATGCCATGAAACGCTTGAGGTCTCTCTGACGAATAGCAAACAAGTTGGCGATAGTAATTGAAAGAACAACAACTATAAACAACATATACTGCCAATATTCTACCATAGGACCAAAGACCTTGATCAAGATAGAACAAAGAGCAAATGCTGCTGCACCCTTACTAACAACAGAAAGATAACCAGTGATAGTTGTTGGTGCACCCTGATAGGTATCAGCTGTCCAGAAATGGAATGGAACCAAAGAGATCTTGAAACCAAGTCCACTGAAGAAGAATACCATACCCATTATAGTAAGAGGTGTAGCTGTGATCTTAGCTGCAATATCATCAAAATACAAAGTACCCATAGCTCCATAGATAAATGAAATACCATAGAGCATGATGCCACTTGAGAATGCAGCAGTAAGAACGAACTTAGCAGCAGCCTCGGCTGAATTATGACGATACTTATCGAGACCTACCAAACAAGCCATTGGAATAGATGCCATTTCAAGTCCCAAGAAGAACAGTAGGAAGTGATTAGCACTAACCATCATGTTCATACCAAGAAGAGTTGAGGCAATAAGCATGTAGAACTCACCTTCCTTGAATTGTGTATCAGGACGCTGTATCCACTCACGACTTTGTATCAATACGATCAATGCTCCTAAAGCAAGGATAGTCTTGATAACACCAACAGAAGGGTTTGTATAATACATTCCACCAAAAGCAACAGAAGCTGTAGTTGGGAATATGTTTATCACAATATGTGCTGCCATTAGCAGACAAACTAGAGGATTAAACCATACACGTGAAGAACTGTTAGCCTCTCCGTTAGAAGTAGGTATTACAGCTCGTTGCGATGTAGCAAAGTCTGCAATGAAGACGATTACCAAAAGAGCCATCAAAGTGACTTCTGGTATCATATTTAAAAATTGACTATAATCTATATTCATAATAAATCTTTAATCTTAATAATTAAAATCTACATTACAGAGCAGCAACTGTAGTGCTCATAATATGATTGATAATTGGAGCAACTGCATCACTGATTACATTGCTTGCCCAAAGTGGGTACAAACCAAGACCAGCAACACAGAAGATTAGACCTCCTACAGCTAATCTCTCATCCCATGTTGCATCATGAAGTTCAAAGAACTTCTTGTTTGGTACCTTCTGGAAAAGAATCTTACCAACAACACGAAGAATGTAAACGGCTGTTACAACGATTGATGTACAAGCAATTATCGTACACACACGATGGAACATATCTGCATTCTGGAATGAACCTACGAAGATTGTCATCTCAGCAACGAAACCAGAGAAACCTGGTAGACCTAAGTTTGCCAAACCTGCTATAACATAAGATACAGAAAGGAATGGAAGAACTTTCATCAAACCACCAAGATAACGTACGTCTCGAGTTCCGGCACGGTGATAGATCATACCGATACAAGCGAAGAACAAAGCTGTCATAAGACCATGAGAAAGCATCTGAATGATTGCACCTGTAATAGCTGTCTGTGTCATCATACACAATGCGAAGAGAACCATACCACAGTGAGATACAGATGAATAAGCATTGATATATTTCAAGTCAGTCTGTACACATGCAGAAAGTGCACCATATACGACAGAACATGTTGTAAGTACCAGGAATATCCAAGATAGTTGCTGAGCAGCCTCAGGTAACAAGTACATTGCGATACGGAAACATCCGTAACCACCAAGTTTCATAAGTACACCTGCATGAAGCATTGATACAGCCGTAGGGGCTGAAGCATGACCGTCAGGAGACCATGTATGGAATGGGAACATAGCTCCAAGAACACCGAAGCCAATAAATATCAATGGGAAGAATACCTTCTGAACAGCTACTGGTATATTGTGAAGTGCTGCAATTTCATTAATATTCATTGTTGTTGCACCACTGAAATAATATATACCGAGAATACCGAGAATCAAAAGAGCACTACCACCCATAAGCATAAGGGTAAGCTTCATTGCTGCATATTCCTTAGGACCTGTACCCCATACACCAATAAGAAGGTACATTGGGATAAGAGCAACTTCATAGAACATGAACATCGTAAAGAGGTCTGTTGAAATGAAGAAACCAAAAACACCAATACTAAGAAGAACAAACCAGAGGAAATATTCTTTCTTCATTGGTTCTAGCTGCCATGATGCAAAAGTACCTGTGAAAACGATAACAGCAGAAAGCAATATCATCACAACAGATATACCGTCAACACCAACGCTATATGCTATATTAAGAGGTGCAAACCAAGGTGCGCTATACGTAAACAGCATCAGTTCGGTGTTACCCGCATGACGCATCTGAATGAAAGTGATAGTAAGCCATATTGCAAGACCAAGCAATGCAGAGGCTCCAACAACCATCACACCACGTACCTGATTGTCATTCTTTGCTAACCAAAGACCAACAAGCATTAGTACCGGAATTACTACGAATAATGTTAATATACTCATTTTTCTATTTATTCTTTATTAAATCTTCATTATTCATTAGCTGAGAATGCAAAGCAAAATCAGAGTCAAAGCTATAGTACCAGTAAGGAACCATGCAGCATAAGAACGAACGTCTCCACTCTGCCATGGACGAATTGTCTCACCAGCTTCTTGAGCACCCCATGCCATGAAGTTAAAAGTACCATCGATAACATGGCGGTCAAACCAAGCAATAGGCTTAGAGAAACAACCAAACACGATTTTATGAGTAAAGAACTGCCAAGCGTCATCAATATAAAAACGATTGAGAGCTGCCTTGTGAAGTCTAGGCATTTTCTTAGCAAGCATATCTGGAACAGGATTGTTCTTTGGAAGATACATCCATGTCGCAAGACCAATACCAATGGCAGCAGCCAACAAACTGAACCACGCAACACTTGTAAACTCAAAATGCTGCAATCCAATCTCCATACTCTGACCAGTAGCTGAAACGAAATGTCCAAAAGGAATCCAACCAGCAAATATTGATATGATAGCAAGGAATACCAATGGTCCCCACATAACGAAAGGAACCTCACCTGGCTTCTTGCGATTCTCTGGATCAAGCTCATAATAGCTCTGTCCCCAGAAGATAACATAATACAAGCGGAACATATAGAATGCTGTCATACCTGATACAAGAGTCATAAACCATCCCATGAATGGAGAGAACTCAAAACAAGCTGAAACAATTTCATCCTTTGAGAAGAATCCTGCCAAAGGCCATACACCACTGATGGCGATACAACCAATAAGGAAACAGATATTTGTGATAGGCATATACTTATGAAGTCCGCCCATATACTGCTTGAAGTTGCTTCCTATGATGACAATTATAGCACCAGAGCAAAGGAACAACAAAGCCTTAAACATAGCGTGTGTGAACAAGTGGAACATACCTGCCATGTAACCAAGACCACCTTCGTGATTGTCGACTGCATAACTTACGCCAAGTGCAACCAACATATAAGCAATCTGTGATATAGTAGAGAATGCAAGACCACGCTTGATATCGCTCTGGCAACAAGCTACAGCAGCTGCATAGAACGAAGTAAAAGCAGCTATGTAAGCTACCCAATGAAGTTGATTAGGAGCATATTGTACCCAGATTGGGAAAAGACTTGCAACCTGGTAAACACCAGCGACAACCATTGTTGCAGCATGAATCAATGCAGATACTGGAGTTGGACCTTCCATAGCATCTGGCAACCAAATATGCAATGGGAACATCGCACTCTTACCAGCACCACCAATAAACATTAAGAATAATGCAGAAGGCAACAACCAAGAATATTTAACAGCAACAGAAGCTAACTTACCGATAAGCTCAGGGTTAGCATTCATGTCGTAATTAAATGTTCCGACATAGTAGCTAAAGAACAAGATTCCTATCAAGAAGAACAAGTCTGCGAAACGAGTAACGATGAAAGCCTTCTTTGAAGCGTGTACTGCTGAATGTTTAGGATAATAAAATCCAATCAACAAATAAGAACATACACCAACCAACTCCCAGAACATATACATCTGGAAAATGTTTGTAGCTACTACAAGTCCAAGCATACTCATGGTGAACAAAGAGAGATAAGCATAGAAACGCTGGAAACCATGTTCGTATTCTTCAAACTTATACTTGTCATCACGCTCAGCCATATAGCCGAAACTGTAAATATGGACCATAAAACTTACCGTTGTGATAACGATCAACATCATTACGCTTATTGGAGTAAGACGGAAACCAATGTTGAATGTGAGGAGTTCGGTAAATTTCAACCAAGTAAAATTAAATACTGTAACTGTTGGATATAAACCAGTAGCAGCATCTCTTCCTATAACAAAGAAATACTCATACGCAGTATACAAAGACATAGCGAAAAGGCTACCCAACATTATAGTACCGATTAAACCGGCAACCGGCTTTTTCATCTTCATACCACAAAGACCAAGAACCAAGAAGCTCAAGAATGGTAGAAGAAGTATTAAAAATGCATAACTGTATTCCATTTCTTTTAGAATTTCATGTTTTCAATACTGTTCACCTGGTCACTGTGATAGTTACGGTAAACATTAATAATAATGGCCAAAGCCACGGCTGTCTCAGCTGCACTTACTCCGATAGAGAACAATGTGAAGAAGAAACCTTCAAACTGTGCTGGGAAAAGAATGCGGTTGAAGACTGCAAAATTTATATCTACAGAATTCAATATCAATTCTATAGAGATAAGCATAGCTACAAGGTTACGACGTGTAACAAAGCCAAATACTCCGATAAAGAAAAGCAGTGTACTAAGTGCTATAAAATATTCTACAGGGATATTCATTTCTTGTCCTCCTTTCGTGCAATCATTATACCTCCAATGATACATGCCAAAAGAAATACTGAAATGAACTCGAATGGAAGTACATACTGATACTTACCACTTCCAAGAAGGGCTGTACCAATTTGATCCATAGGAACTTCTGTATCAGTAACCTGAGCAGCAGCATTGATAAAATTATTCTTAATTAAAACTACACCTACAGTAGCAAGACCTACAAGCGATAAAAGCAAACCGCTTATGACACGGCTACCCTTGAAACGCTCAATAAGTCCTTGAAGTGAACGCTTAGAAACAAGCTGAATAGCAAAGATATACATAACAGTGATACCTCCGGCATAAACAGAAATCTGAGCGGCACCCAGGTATGTGTAGTCTAGTAGGAAATAAATTCCCGCAACACCAAACAAAACGAAGAGCAAAAATGTAGCTGCCCTTATGATTCGCTTTGTAATTACACACATTACGGCTGATCCAAGAATGACTACAGCCAAAATGCAAAACATAACTAAATTTGCCATAATCTATTACTTGGTTTTAGTGTTAAACTTACCGATAGTCAAAGGCGCACCACCATCAAGGATGTTTGGAAGGCTACCACCTTTATATACTTCTTTGTCAAGATGACATACCAACTTATTGCGGTCGAATACAGAATTCTCAAAATCATTTGTAAATTCAATCGCATCAAAGTTACAAGCATTAACACACAGCTGACAAAACATACAGTCGCCAAGATCATACTGATAATCATCCAGCTTTTTCTTTTTGCGACCAGTCTCAGGATCTTCCTCCATGTGAGCTGTAATCTTGATTGTATCATTTGGACAAGCTTTCTCGCACATTGTACAAGCAACACAATTATGGCTTTCATCCTCATTTCTCTTGAAAACGAGACGGCCACGATGACGCTGAGCAACATGGAGGGTAGTCTTGCGGTTCTCAGGATACTGCTCTGTTATCTTTGGAGTAAAGTACTCTATAAGAGTAACTTTCATACCAGTAGCAAGAGTTTTGATTGCAGCTCCTATTTCACCGAAATATGATTTATTATTTTCCATTTTATTATTCAATATTTATATTCTATTGCCTATGCGGATTAAAAAGTCAAACCAAATGCAACACAGCAAGTTGTAAGAACAAGCACGATTAGCATTAAAGGCATGAGATATTTCCATTCCAGTTTCAGAAGATTATCAATTCTAAGACGAGGGAATGTCCAACGGACCCACATAAGAATCCATACCAACATAAATGTCTTACCGAAGAACCAAATGAAACCTGGTATCATATTCATCAAATTGTCAAATCCTGTAATACCGACGTTCAATGGTGCCCAACCTCCGAGGAAGACAGCACTCGCAAGTCCTGATATAACAAATAGATTCAAATACTCTGCAAGGTAATAATAACCAAAGCCCATACCTGAATACTCTGTATGATAACCAGCAGTCAACTCACTTTCGGCTTCACCTAAGTCAAATGGACCACGATTAGCCTCAGCATTACCAGCGATAAGGAATACTATAAAAGCGATGATTGCAGGAATATGGCCTTGAATAATAAGCCACTTCCAAGGACCAGTCTGAGCCTCAATAATACCACTCATCTGCATTGTACCTGTAAGAATTACAGCACAAATAAGGCATAAGCCCAAAGACACCTCATAAGAGATCATCTGTACTGCAGCACGCATTGCTGATACAACAGAATACTTGTTGTTAGAACCCCAACCTGCAAGGAATACACCTAGTACACCAATTGAACTAATTGCTGTAACCAAGAAAATACCTACGTTAAAATCCAGAATGTGCATACCCTTATTCCAAGGAAGGAAAGAGAATGTACCAACAGAAGCAATCATTACAAGGAACGGAGCTATCGCATATAAAAGTTTATCAGACTTATCTACTGTGAAGATTTCTTTTATGAGCATCTTCAAAACATCTGCAAACACCTGAAATATACCCCAAGGACCTACACGCATAGGACCTACACGGCACTGGAAATAAGCACAAACCTTACGTTCCATAAAAATCAGTACGATACAAATAAGCGCATAAGCTGTCAAGACCAAAAGTCCGATGAGTACGCACTCAATAAGAATGGTCGAGAAACTAGGCAACCCCAAAGTCTGACTAAGGAGCGCATCGAACCATTTTGTTACTATACTAAAATCAAACATAATTTATCTATCAATATCAGGAATTACGAAATCAATTGCAGCACCAGTTGCTACCAAGTCAGCAATCTTCTGTCCACGAAGCATCTTGTCGAATGCACCTGTCAAGGTCAATCCCATTGGACGCATCTTCAAACGATAAGGGCTCTTATCACCACGAGAGTCGAGATAAACTCCAAATTCACCAGCTCCACCTTCTACAGAGAAGAACCATTGACCTTCAGGAACCTTAATGATAGGCTTCTGCTTGATATAGAATTCACCTTCAGGAATATTATCAATGAGCTGTTCTATAATGTTCAAACTCTGATATATTTCCTTTATATGAACCATGTAACGAGCCATTGAATCAGCTCCAGTAAGAGTTATTTCGTCAAATTTCACCTTATCATATACACCATAAGGATGATTTTTACGAACATCATTATGCCATCCAGCTGCACGTCCTGCAGGACCTGTAAGAGCATAATTAATACAATCGTCAAGACCCATAGGACCAACACCTTCCAAACGCTGATGTGTAATTACATTATCACCAAACACGTCCATGTATTCCTGAACCATAGGGCGCAGATATTTACAAAGTGTTTTTGTGTTCTGTACAAAATTTGGATCAATATCATCCTGAAGACCACCTATACGATAATAGTTTTGTATAAGTCGACCACCAGTTGTCTCTTCCATCACATTCAAAACATGCTCACGATCACGCATGCAATATAGGAATGCAGTTAAAGCACCCAAGTCTTGTGCACATGTACCAAGGAACAACAAGTGATTATTTATACGCTGCAACTCATCCATTATTGTACGGATATACAGAATGCGGTCTGAGAGTTCTATTCCCATACCTTCTTCTATAACACCTACTAATGCATGACGCTGCATCATTGCACAAAGATAATTCAAACGATCTGTTAATGCGAGAGACTGAGGATAAGTCATACTTTCACACATCTTCTCCATACCACGATGAATATATCCCAAATGTGGATATACACCCTTGATAGTCTCACCGTCTACAATAGTCTGCAAACGTAACACACCATGCATACTAGGGTGGTTAGGTCCCATATTTACAACGAAATCATCTTCATCAAAAAGACGATGCTGTGTAGCTACAAGATTACCACTTCTATCAAGATTCCATTCTGTAGTGAAATCTGATTCAGGTTCGTCTGTAACAGGGAACTTATTATTCTCAGGGCTCTCATCAAAGTCCTTACGAAGAGGATAACCATTGAAATCCGTACGAAGGAACAAGCGACGCATATCTGGATGTCCCAAGAACTTTATTCCCAAGAAATCAAATACCTCACGCTCTAACAAATTAGCAGCATTCCAAAGATTAAGAGTCGTTGGAATAACTACATCATCGCCAACCTTCTTACCAATAGTCTTAACTGAGCAGCGCTCATGAGTATCTGTATTTTCAAGTATGTAGATACATCCGAGACCTTCTTCTCCAAAGTCTTCACCAATAATGGTAACAAGGTAATCGAAATGTTTCTCGTTCTTCAACTTTGCCATTTCAGGGGCAAAGTTATCGAAATTGAGTTCTATATTATTTAGTTTCATTTTCTTGTACCTTATTAATCAGTTAGCTCTTTATTTGGATCGAAATCTTCAGGGACATCTGTTACGATGATAGGAGTTCTCTTTCCATGTTTCACAGTTGAAGTTAGAACCTCATTACTGATTCCACGTAAGCCACCCTTACTTAAAGATAGTTCACGTTCCTCCTTTGTCATCTTATGGTTTACGCCACCAAAGAACTTTTCAATCTTAACCTTACGCTGCAATTGCATCATACCATAAAGAATTGCTTCTGGACGTGGAGGGCATCCTGGGATGTATACATCCACTGGAACAAGCTCGTCTATACCACGAACTACATTATAGCTTTTCTTGAAAGGTCCACCACTTATGGTACAACCACCAACAGCTACAACATACTTAGGTTCTGCAATCTCGTCATACAAGCGCTTAAATACAGGTGCCATTTTATTGGTAATAGTACCGGCACACATAATCAAGTCTGCTTGGCGTGGAGAGTTACGAGTCACCTCAAAGCCGAAGCGAGAGAAGTCGTAACGCGCACAACCTACTGACATAAACTCAATTCCACAACATGAAGTACCAAAAGTAAGTGACCAGAGAGAATTGCTTCGTCCCCAGTTAATAGCCTGATCCAATGAACCAAGCATTACATTTACTCCGCCTTCGTTTAATTCCTGCGTAATCTTTTCAAGAGAGTCATTATCCTTGAACTCGTCATAAGGAATACTCTTAATGTGAGGTTTTCTTACTTCCATTCCAACGCTCCTTTCCGCCAGGCATAAGCCAAGCCAAATACTAATACTACCAAGAAGAAACCAATACTAACTAAAGCCATTGGCCCAAATTGTCTTACGACAACAGCCCATGGATAGAGAAATACGGTCTCAATGTCAAACATCAGGAAAAGGATGGCAAAAAGGTAATATCCAATGTGTACTGGCAGCCAAGAAGAGCCGCGAGTAGGAATACCACACTCAAATGGTTCACCCTTTACCGGATTGTAAGAACGCGGACCGATAAGCTTAGCAATGACATAAGATGCCAATACCAAGAACACAGCCGTTATCAAAACGGTAATGAATAAAGTAAAATACATAAAATCTATAACGTTATTTTAATAATCTGCTTAAACTAAGGTAGATAGCTAATCTGCCAAAAGCGTTTGCAAAGTTAGCAATAATATTATAAATATTACGCTATATTAACAAAAAAAAGGGCACATAAATAAAAAAAAGCACCGGTATTAAAACCGACGCTCTATAAGTTCAATGCACATTCTGCTGTTATGATAAGGACATTTCCAGAAACCAGCTTTGTCATCTACGACATTCAAAGTTCCATCTTCAAGTTTTGCCCAATGCCATTCTCCTTTGTCCCAATCAACAAGATTCTTTTGTATAAATGACCAACATCTTACAGCTATCCCAAGAGATGTTTCCTCTCTAAAATACTGATATATATTCATGTGCCCTATAATATTTTCACATTGCACCCACCATTGCCTCTGCATGTCATAACTATCATCATCTTTCCAATGTTCGTATATCATACTCCCATCAGAACGCAGTCCTTCATCAGCCGCAACTGCAATTTTTCTTATTATAGGTTCTATTTTCCTTAATAATTTTTTGTCATCAAGAACTAATGCTGATTCATGCAAAAGCCAACTTGCCTCAATATCATGTCCATAACTCTCTACGTTTCGCTTTCCTTCCCATTTATCATCAAAGAACAAATCCAGATGATAAGTTTCTGTGTTAAGGAGTTTATCAGTAAAGATATCAAGCAAGTTACGCATACTCTGTTCCAATTTTTTATCTTTCCACACACGATAAAGATTAGTATACGGTTCTATGATATGTAGATGAGTATTCATTGTTCTACTCCCATTCTCATCTTTGTCACTCAAACGCATATCTTCAATGGGCTTCCAGTCTCGAGTAAGAGCTTCTATATAACCATTATTATCTGCATCAAAAGCATATTTTTCTATATCATTATATAATGACATAGCTACTTCAAGAGATCTTTTATCACCAGTTGCGCGAACATATTCACTTAAACCATATATAGTAAAACCTATAGCATAAGTCTGCTTTTTACAATCCAAAGGATTGCCTTTATAGTCCAAAGACCAGAATACGCCACCAAACTCCTTATCAATGAAATAATCTAAAATATAATCTCGTGCACGAGTTGCTGCAACAAGATACTCTTTCTTGCCAAGTATTCTATATGCTGCAGAAAAACTCCATAAAATTCTAGCATTCATTATGGCACCTTTATCAGCATCAGCATGAACAATATCATGACCGTCTACCCTACCATAATATCCACCGTTGACATTATCAGTAACATTGTCAATCCAATAACGCAGGATATTGTTTTCAAGAACATCCTGCATTGTCTGTTTAAAGCTATCCATTAATCTTCGATTTTACGTATATTCTTTAACTTAGCATTGATTTGTTTCATCTTGCTCTTTGTTAGCGGATAAACAAACATAATTACAACCATAAGAACTGCAACAGCTGCAGGTATGTAACTCATTGTTAGTTTCATTCCAAGAATAGCGCTGTCTGTTTGATGCAATGCATTTGGAACTAGTCCAAAAGCTGCAAACAACCATAGGACTGCACTTCCTGCAATAGCACCTCCAAACTTCTGTGCCATAGATCCTGATGAGAATATAAGTCCTGTTGAAGATGTATGGTCCTTTACAGCAGCAAAATCAGCAACGTCTGCATACATGCTCCATATAAGCGGAGAGATTATTCCTGTACAGATAGATATCAAAATTTGCAATAACAACATTGTTATGAAACCTACATTTGTACACGGTAAATAGAAGAACAAGCAGCTAAGAATAGCCATTCCTACACAAGAAACAGCAAAAGTACTGCGCTTACCAATTCTTCGGCTAATCGGAACAGCAATAACGACTCCTGCCATATTACAAACTTCACCTACAGCAAGGAATAAACCTGCGAAGAACAAGAAGCTTGCTATACCTAAATTTATATGAATATTTTCACCTATATAATACTTAAAATAATAAGCTACTGTTGCACCACGTACAGTATTAAACAAATTTGAACACAAAGCTGCGCCTGTCAGCAACCACCAAGGAGAGTTTCTCAACAGAGAAGAAACATCTGAACCTAGAGATGTAGCTTCGACCTTTATATGCTCTTTAGTAATTCTAAAACATAATAGGAATAAGAAAAAGCAGAAAACAGCAATTACGACCATAGCTCCTTGCCATGCACCTGTTTCTGCACAACCATGCGCCTTAAACAAATCGCAAAGAGGTTCCCAAGCAAACAAAGCTATAAATGAACCTGCATAAGCAAAAAACATTCTAAAACTAGAGAAAACAGTCTTTTCGTCAGAATCATTTGTTAATACTCCAAGCATTGAACCATAAGGGACATTAATACCTGTATAAACTGTCATCATAAGTATATATGTAACATAAGCCCATATTAGCTTCCCTGTTTCTCCCAGATGAGGTGTTGTAAATAAGAACACTCCACATACTGCGAAAGGAGCAGCAAACCACAATAGATAAGGACGATACTTACCCCATTTTGTCTGTGTACGGTCTGCAAGAATACCCATCATCGGGTCTAATATTGCGTCCCAAATACGAGTAACTAACATCAGTGTTGCTGTGGCGCCAAGTGACAGTCCGAAGACATCACTGTAAAAAATCGGTAGATAATAAGAAAATATCTTCCAAAACATACTACTAGACATGTCGCCAAAGCCATATCCTATTTTCTCAATTAGTTTAGATTTTGTCATTAGGTTATTATTTAAATAAATCCATAAATTACACAGAATTGCAAATATAGTAAAAATTAGATAACTCTATATAACTTATGGATTAAATATTAAAGTTTTTTATTCTTAGCTATAAGCTTCTTTATTGTCTCAACAGAGGCACTTGTCGAAAGACCGTCTTCCGGTGTGTGTAAACAATAGTCTACAAGTTTGTCTATTGTCGAAACAGCGACATGCATTCGAGTATCTGAACTTGCATAATATATAAAAACCTTACCATCTTCATCGGCAATCCAACCATTAGCGAAAACAACATTCATTACATCTCCAATATATTCCTTACCTTTAGGAACAAGCAAGTAACCACCAGGTTTTGCAATAACCTTTGTTGGGTCATCGAGTGCTGTCATATACATATATAATACATAACGCAATCCAGAAGCACATCCACGCACACCATGCGCAAGATGAAGCCATCCATGATTTGTTTTTATTGGATGAGGACCTTCGCCATTCTTTACTTCCATTATTGTATGATAATGGCGAAAGTTGATTATTTTCTCGTCTGTAATTTCAGCATTAGTAATATCATCAACAAGAGCCCATCCTATGCCACCGCCTGAGCCTGTATCAATAAATCCATCCTGTGGACGCGTATAAAAAGCATACTTACCTTCAACAAACTCTGGATGTAATACCACATTACGCTGTTGACTTTTTGTTTTCAAATCAGGTAAGCGTTCCCAGTTAATTAGGTCTGTTGTACGTGCAATAGCAGCTGTTGCCGTAGCAGCACTTAAATCTCCAGGCTGTGAATCATCATGACGCTCTGCACAGAACACCCCATAAATATATCCATCTTCATGCGCTGTAAGTCGCATATCATAAATGTTTGTTGCAGGAACTATATCATCTGGCATAGTTATAGGCTCGTCCCAAAATCTGAAGTTGTCAACTCCGTTAGGGCTCTCAGCAACAGCGAAGAAACTTTTTCTGTCAGCACCTTCAACGCGCACAACAAGCAGATATTTGCCTTTCCATTTAATAGCACCACTATTAAGTGTAGCATTTATCATTATGCGCTGCATCAAATATGGATTATCTTTTTCATTAAAATCATAACGCCATTCCAATGGAGTATGTTCCGCAGTTAATATCGGTTTTTTATATCTTATATAAATTCCGTTTCCGAACTCTTCTGGTTCATTTGTTTTTTTTATCAAATGTTCGTGTCGTTCACGCAGTGATTTTACCTTTTCTTGAAAGCTATTCATAATTATATCTTATTTATTTTTATTTATATCTTTAACAAATAATGTTTGCTTTATGTCATAAAACTTTTTAAAATCAGTTTCTGTAGAATGTCCTGGGTATGAAATATAAAGTTCTTTATCATTATCCCAAGCATTTCGCCAAAACAAAACATAACTTAATTTATAGTTTTTCAGCACTGTCCACAATGTATTTGTAAACCAGTCTGCATAAGGCAGTTGCTGACAGCCGGTTTCTGTTAGAGCTACTATTTTATTTTCTTTCTTCGCTATCTGCGTTATTTCGTCCAAATCATGTTTCAAGCTCTGCTGGTATTTTGCATTATCCTTATCAAACTCATATAAGTCCACACCCAAAACATCAACATAACTGTTTCCTGGATAATAGTTCATAAAATCACTATATCCACTATTTGGAGAGAAAGCCCACACAATATTATCACATTGATATTCTTTTTCAAGTTTATCATGTGTCAGCATATATAATCTTTTATATTCATCAGGTGTACAACCACCTTTACCCCACCAGAACCAACCGCCACTCATTTCATGCCAAGGACGAAATATCACAGGTATCTTAATGCCATCTTCTGTCTTTAATGAATTAATAAACTCTGCAACAATCTTCAACCAACCGTCAAATTTTGAATACATGCTACCTTCTGGAAAAATCTCTTTAACAGCATTACCAGTTGTATCCCATGCAGATTTACCTGTAACAGGATTATATGGATGCCAACTCAATGTTATAACTCCACCTCGTTTATATTGTGCTATTATTTCATCGCGCATTCTATCAAATGAAACTTTGTCTAGATTCTTAGTGTGACCTAATTCTATCTCTCCTAAATCAAATCCTATAACTGCAGGATAATCACCAATAACAGACAAGACATCTGATTTACCAAGATCCCACTTCCATGTTTTTCCATATACTGGATCATCTTGATGTCCTATCATTATACCAGCCTTTTGTAAAGTTCTAAGGCGTTTAATTAATTTACAAGCAGGTGTATTAGCATTCACTCCAAGAGCTAGGAAAAATATTGCATTAAGAATTGTAAATCTTTTCATAATCAAAAAATTAGTTATTAAGACCTATATCATTTTACATTCAAGTGTTCTTTTATAAAATTCTGCCATTCATCCCATTGTTCCTGATACCAGTAATGACCTGTCTGCTGATACACACTCAATATCTTTGGTGCTTTAACAATATTATAAAGTCCATAAGATGATGTAGGAGGTACTACTTCGTCATTATATCCGAAAGAATACCATCCAGGAACATTAATTCTTTTTGCAAAATTGACACCATCATAATACATACTAGCATCTACTTTATCATTTAATGATTTATCTGTATTCTTATAAAAATAATGTGGCCAACCTCCTGCTACTCCATGCACTTCAGCCGAATAATCACACATTGCGTCATGAACTACACCAAGAAACGTAATGCGCTTATCCAATGCCGCAACAGCTAATGAAAGAAAGCCACCCTGACTTGCACCTGTCACGCCGATAGTTTTCCCATCCCATTGAGGTAAAGACGCTATATAATCAACACCACGAACTGCCCCTGTAACAACACGTTTATAATAATTTTTATCAGGATTATCAATATTTGTATCCCAATAATTATTCAATGCCCCACCAAGCAAATTATCATAAACACTCTGTTGCATCGTGACAGGAATACCATGTATACCGATTTCCAATACGATAGCTTTACCTGGGGCTGTGTATGTATCACCGCTATAAGGACGAACTCCAGCACCAGGAACTCTTAGCAATGCAGGATATTTACCTTGTTTTACAGGAACAGACAATATTCCATATATTCTACTGTTAGAGGTATTGTTCACATAACTTATTTCATACACGTCATCATCTACAGTACAACGTTCTGACAAAAGTCTCTTTGTAGGATTTAAATCATTAAGTCTTGCATCTTTAAGTGCTTTAGTCCAAAAAGTATCAAAATCCTTTGGTTCATAAGCATAAGGCATTATCTTTTCCGGAGAAAAACTCGCTGTGCAAAGTCCTTCATATTCCTTACCATTTACGTTTGCAATAACTTTCAGACGATAAAATCCAGGAACATTCATTTTTCCACGGAATATCATTGTTCCGTTTTTTAGCACAGTATTTTTCTTAATATCAGCATACATTACAGGACCTGCCTCATAAGAAACTATTGCATTATTAACAAGAGTACTTGATTTCAAAACACTAACTTTAAAAACTGCAGTCTCTCCCACTACATAGTTCCATTCATCATGATCTGGCTGAACCATAACAACTATATTATTTCCGCGAACTTGACCGGAAATAGATAATATACTAAATAATCCAAATAAAAAGAATAGCAGTTTTTTCATTTTGATTTTTATAATAATCTTAAAACAGATTGAAAATTACATCTGCAAAGATATACAATATTTCAATATATGTTTGATACTTTTTTGCTCATTACTTCAACTTTCATGCAGTATATGGATTAATTACTATTATAACGTTTTAAGACAAAAACAGCCCTTTTTGCTTAATATAACAAAATTAGATATTACTAAAATTGAATAAAAACGACTAATACTATTATATATTATGTATATATGACCAGTTACACACAATTTCATTGTTAAGCAAAAAAGTATCAATAATAAGCAATTAAAGTCAAAAAGCATAGAAGATTAATGCGTATATTTGCAACCGATAATCTTTACGACTATAAAACATTATAACTAAATCTAATTATGGAAAAGAAAATAATAACATAAGTAGCATTGAAAGCATATAAGAACTTGCTTAATACGAATTTATTTAAACCTAAAAACAAAAGCACGAAAGTGCTGTAACCAAAAACCAATAATGTATGAATTCAAACTGTAAAGTAACGTTGCTTGCGGGTTTCTGTAGTCTAGGACTTCTAGGTTATTCTCCGCAAACTTTAGCAGCCAAAGCGACAGCAATGTCAATGGCTGTGCAACAGACTAAGAAAATCACAGGTACCGTGTCAGACTCTCAAGGTCCAATAATCGGTGCAACGGTAAAGGTTAAAGGAAGCAACGCAGGAGCTATTACCGATATCGACGGTAACTTCGTCCTCAATGCACCAGCCAATGCCACAATTGAGGTTTCCTATATAGGCTATATCACACGCACAGTGAAACTAGGGAACGAGAATAATCTTAAAGTAACTCTTTCTGAAGACAACCACTCACTTCAAGAGGTTGTCGTTGTAGGCTATGGTACAATGAAGAAAAGTGACCTTGCCGGTGCCTCTGCTTCATTGGACGAAAAGACTCTTAAGTCTGCACCTATGACTAATATTGACCAAAGTTTCCAAGGACGTATAGCCGGTGTCAATGCTGTTCGAACATCAGGTGCTCCAGGCTCAGCAATTTCTGTTAACATTCGTGGTAATGCAACTATCAATGCAGGTGCTGATCCATTATATGTTGTTGACGGAGTGATATTTCAATCACAAAGTAACAGTGGCGCCAGCCTTGGACTAGGAGACGCTCTTGGTAATGGTTCACATTCAACCATTTCTCCTTTGTCACTTCTAAACCCTGCAGACATTGTTAATATTGAAGTCTTAAAAGATGCTTCTGCTACCGCTATTTATGGTGCTCAAGGTGCAAACGGCGTTGTACTTATCACAACAAAGAAGGGTAAAGCTGGTGAGGCTAAGTTCACATATAGCGGAAGTGTTACAGCATCACGCCAAAACAATCGCCTAGACATTCTCAATTTAAGAGAATTTGCAGAATTTTATAATGATATGGCTGCTCAAGGTGAAATTTCAAAACCAGACAAGACGTATAGTGATCCTTCTCTTCTAGGAAAGGGAACAAACTGGCAAGATGCCGTCTTCCAGACAGCATGGCAGCAGGAGCATCAAATTAGTGCAGAAGGTGGAACAGATAAGATCAACTACTACGTTTCAGGTAGTTACACAGATCAGGATGGAACAATCATTGGTAGTAATTTCAACCGCTATTCTTTCCGTATAAACCTCACAGCACAACTAAAAAAATGGTTTAAACTCGGCCTTAACGCAACATATTCAAAAACTTCAGAAAGTCTGAAACTCGCAGATAGTGATGCTGGTCTTATCAACTACTCACTGACAACACCTCCAGACATCCAAATTTATAATATTGATGGTGGTTATTCTAGTGTTTCAAAGGAAGGATTTACCAATCCAAACCCTATTGCACTTGCAATGTTAGATAATATTCTATTAGATCGCCAGAGTCTCAACGGTAGTATCTTTGCAGATATCACCCCTATGAAAAACCTTACTTGGCACATACAGTTAGGTTATGATATCGGTGCATCAAAAGGTGAAACTTATAATCCTATGGTAAACCTAGGAACATGGGTAAGAGCACAAAACCAAGGTCGTATACAAAAGAACAGTAGCAACTATTGGTCATTAAGCAACTACCTTACCTATAATATGCAATTCGGCAAGCACGGTATAACAGCAATGCTTGGTCAGGAATGTTGGGAATCAAATTATGACTTTACTTCTATCTTCAACACTAACCTACCAAACGATATAGTACACAACCCAGCATTAGGTTCAGGTACACCACAGATTGGAGAAGGTTGGGGAAGTTCTGCTATGGCATCTTTCTTCACTCGTGAAACATACAACTACAACGACCGTTATCTCGGTACATACACATATCGTTATGATGGAAGTTCAAACTTCGGTCCAAACAAGCGTTGGGCTGGTTTCCACTCTGTAGCTCTTGCATGGCGTTTCTCTAACGAGAAGTTCATTCAAGATATTACAGGTGACTGGCTAAGCAACGGAAAGTTGCGTATAGGTTGGGGACAGACTGGTAACTCAAATATCGGTAGTTATAAATGGGGATCTGCAATGTCTGTTATGGAAACAGGTCTTGGAACTTCTTATCGCCCACAGAACTTGAAAAACCTTGATATTCAATGGGAGACACAGGATCAATGGAATGTAGGTCTTGATCTTGGTTTGTTCAACAATCGAGTAAATTTCACAGTAGACTGGTATAAAAAGGAATCTAAGAATATGCTTATGCAGCTTATTTTGCCTTCTATCATGGGTACAAGTGGCAATTCTTCTTCAGCTCTTGCAGCTCCTTACGGAAACTATGGCAACATAGAAAACCATGGTGTTGAGTTAGCACTTAATACAAAGCCTATCGTAAACAAGGACTTTGAATGGGATTCTGATATCAACGTTTCTATAAATCGAAATAAATTGAAAAGTCTTGCAGGAAGTACCGCTCTACTTGGTTATGGTCAGTGGTCAGACGTTGTAAGTCGTACTACTCCAGGCGAAAGTCTTTACGGTTTCTATGGATATGAGGTTGAAGGAGTTTATCAGAACTTCCAAGATATTCTCAATTCACCTGTAAATACGCTTCAAAAGAACAACCCAATCATAACAGATGCAAACGGTAAGAAATCTTGGAGTACAGACCCAACAAAATACAGTCGTACAAATACTATTTATGTAGGCGATTTAAAGTATAAGGACGTAAATGGTGACGGTATTATTGATGAAAAAGATAAGACTAACATTGGTTCACCACTTCCAAAATGGACATTCGGTTGGAACAACACATTACGTTATAAGAACTTTGACCTGAACTTATTCATCAATGGCAATGTAGGCAACAAGGTTGCCAACTACCTAAAAATGAAACTTACTCATATGAACAGTCCTTGGACTAACCAACTTACAGATATTAACAATCGCGCAAGACTTACAGCCACAGACGGTAACGTAACAGGAACTTGGTATGACAACATATCAAATATAATGGTATCTAATCCAGATGCATCACTGCCACGTGCTTCTATCAACGACCCTAATGATAACGACGCTTTCAGCAACCGTTATATAGAAAATGGATCTTATCTTCGCCTAAAGAGTGTAACTTTGGGGTACACTTTCGACAAGAAGCTAATCCAAAAGATTGGTCTCACAAACCTTCGTCTTACATTCAATGCAACTAACCTGTTCACTATCACAGGATATGATGGTTATGATCCTGAAATTGGTCTTTCAACAGCCAGTGCAAATGTATTCGGTCTCGATAACGGTCGTTACCCATCACCAACATCATTCACATTCGGTCTGAATGCATCATTCTAAAAACCTAAACATATAATACAATATGAAAATTAAAAATATAAAATATGCAGCTGTTGCAATATTCCTTGGGGTCGGAATGTCATCTTGCAGTGACTTCCTTGATAGACCTGTAGAGGATAATTACAACACCGAGAATTATTATACTTCAGATGATGCCTGTATTTCTGGCGTTGACTATCTGTATAATTCTCCATGGTATGATTTCCAGCGCGGTTTCATCAAGGTTGGTGAAGTGATGTCTGGTAATATGTATTGGGGTTCTAGTCCATATATGAACTTCAGTGTAAATGGTACCGATCAGGACCTTATTAATATGTCTTATTCACTTTGGGCTGTTATCGGACATGCCAACACTGTATATCAGTCATTAAAGAGTGCCAAGGCTTCTGAGGCTGTGAAAAATCAATGCATGGGCGAATGTCTTGCTTGGAAGGCTATGTCTTATTTCTTCCTTGTACGCAGTTTCGGTGACGTACCTATCGTTCACAACAACTCGGACAACATTAAGAATAGTGACTATAATACTTTGAGTAAGGTACAAAAGTCTGATGTTTATGATTATATCATTATGACCTTAGAGAAAGCGATGTCTCTTCTTCCTCGTACTAAGAGCACAACTGGTCGTATAGATTATTATTGCGCAGAAGGTCTATTGGCTAAGGTTTACCTTACAAAGGCTGGCGTTTCTGGTACATTAAACAAAGATGACCTTACAAAGGCTGCCGAATATTCAAAGGATGTTATTGACAATTCTGGTCGTACACTCTTAGCCAACTATGAGGATATATTCCGTGGAAGTAAAAACGCTAGCGATGAAAGCTTATTTGCTTGGCGTTGGACCGTTGGTGCTCACTGGACTTGTCAGAACACATTACAGAGTGACCTTGCACCTGTAGGTTTCGATGAAAACGGTGACTGCTGGGGTGGTTATGGTGGTCCATCTGTTGACCTTATGGATGCATTTAGCATTTCACCAGCAACAGATCCTTCTAAGAGAATTGATAAGGATATTCGCCGTAAAGCAACTATCATGATGGCTGGTGATACATACAGTTACTTCTGGCGTGACCAAACAATGAATAATAAAAAGAAAGGATTCAGCTATCTGCAGTTCTGGTATGACAAAACCTACAACAAGGCTGCAACTGGTGTATGCCAAGCTCCTTGCGGTGGTAACAACGTGAAGAATCTTTATGGTGACAATGCAGACCATATAGCAGAGATGGCAATCACTCCTGCACGTATGGCTAATGCACTTGCCACACATATTCTTAGACTTTCAGACGTTTATCTTATTTTTGCAGAATCAGAAGTCCTTCTTGGCAACACAACAAACACAGATGCTCTTAAAGCTTTCAATGCCGTTCATCAGCGCGCAGTTCCTAATGATGTGGAAAAAACAAGTCTGAGTTTTGACGATATATGGAAAGAGCGTCGTCTAGAATTTGCAGGTGAAGGTGACCGTTGGTATGATTACGTACGCCGTAGTTATTATGATGTTGCCGCATGTATAAAAGAACTTACAGCACAGCGCAGAAATGCGATGTGGAACTGTGATGCTGCTTACAAGACTTATTATGAGTCTGGTGTTTGGGATGGATCTCAGATTCAATACGACAGCAAGACAATTGCACCAAACGTTACTGCATCTAGTTTCATACTCCCTTATCCAACAGAAGATGTAGCCTTAAATCCAAACTTAGGTAGCAACGCCACACCTATTCATGTTGATGTACGTAATACATACAGCTATTAATCCTTTAGAATTTAAGAATATGAAAATAAAAAATATAAAATGGACGTTGATGGTTGTTCTTGCGACTGCTAGCATCGGCTTTACATCTTGCGAAGACGAGCCTGACAAATATGAGACAACCACTGCTACGCCTAGTATTAATTATATACGTCCAGTTGATGTAGCAAGTAAGGACTCACTTCTTACATCAGCCTCTATGAGCAGTGCTATATGCTTGGTAGGTAACAACCTACGCAGTGTAAAGGAATTGGTTTTCAACGATCAAAAAGCTGTCTTGAATACAAGTTATATCACAGACAACACTCTTATCGTTACAGTTCCTAAAACTATTCCGTCAACAGTATCTGATAAGTTGTATGTAATAACAACAAAGAACGATACGATACCTTATGATTTCAAGGTTATTGTTCCTCCTCCTACTATCAGTTCTATGAGCAATGAATGGGCTGCTGCAGGTGAGACGGTTACTATTACCGGAGACTACTTCCTTGATTACAGCAACTATCCTTTAAGCATTAAGGTTGGTGATGATTATACTCTGCCAAAAACAGTTATCCAAAGTATCACCAAGACAGGTATTACATTTACTATGCCTAGTGACCTTCCTACAGGAAAGAACTTCTCTATTACAACAAAATATGGTACAACAAAGGCACCTTTCCAATACAAGGACAAGCGTGGCATGCTCTTCGATTTCGATACACCTTGGAACGGAGTTAATGTTCTTGGTAACCATGGTTGGCATCCACAGGTTATAACAAAAGATGGCACCTCTCTTTCCGGGAACTATCTTATGCTCGGTAATACCGACATGCCTAAAGAGGGAGGCTGGAACGATGGTAACTTCTCATTTGAGTATTGGGCTGGTACATTGAGCAATACTTTTGATGCTGATGGTCCTAAATTAAATGACGTAGCAGACTTTACTGACTGGAAAAACAAGAGTATAAAATTTGAAATGTATATTCCTTCATCAAATCCTTGGTGCGCGGCTCCTATGCAAGTTATATTTGCAGGAAAAGACAAGGTCACCTTTCTTACAGCCAACAACAATTTCTTTCATAATGGTGATAGTTGGGGGCGTGCATTATACATGCCTTGGAACAACGAAAATCTATCTTACGACACAAATGGAAAATGGATTACAGTTACTATTCCTCTAGCAGACTTCAATAAGGATTGGGATGGTAATGCCGCTAAGAATGCTTTCACTAGTGTTGAAGACTTTGCTAGTCTTACAATCTTCGTAACGACTGGTTCTTATGATAAGAAGACTGTTATTCCTACAGGCAAGGACTGCTACCCTATCATCAAGATTGATAACATCCGTGTGGTTCCTAACAAATAACCTATAAATCACATTAGATATGAAAAAATACTATAATACATTCATCATGTTAGTGATAACCCTTATGGGGTTATCGCTGACAGGTTGCAGCAACGATGACTTGAATACCGATCAATTTGGAAACGATATAACTCTCCAGTCTTTCGGACCTTGTCCTGTATTGCGTGGCGGTACTCTTCATTTTATGGGTAGCAATCTCGACCAAATTAGTGAGATTGACCTTCCTGGAGCTGACCCTATCACACAGTATGAAGTCCTAAAGAACGGACGCGAGAGTGAGATAACAATTCAAGTTCCTGCAGAAAAATGCACAACTGGTACCGTTACTCTTAAAACAGCTAAAGGCGGAGTTATTACATCTGTTACCCCAATCACTTATCGTGAAGACATCAAACTCACTGAGTTCTATGTCGGTACAGAGAAGAACTACACTGGAAGTGTAGGGCAAACTTTAACTATAAAGGGTGACTATCTAAATCTTATCCACGGTATTATCTTCGCAGATAAAGATACTGTTAATGAGAAACAGTTTACTACTCACGACCGTTACATGATCACTGTTGCTATTCCTAAGGAAGCAAAAACTGGTTCATTCAAGCTTACCGACTTTGCTGCAACTCCTAACGAAATATCAACAAAAGAAGCTCTGGTTGTAAATCTTCCTACGGTTTCTTCTCTTGCTCCTGAGACAATAAAGGCTGGCAACAATATCACTATCACAGGTGAAAGCCTTGACCAGATTGCTTCTGTTAAGTTCACTGGCGCTACTACAGATAAGTTCACTATTGCTCAGGATGGTAAATCTATCAGTGTTATTGTTCCAATTAAGGCTGCTGACGGTGAAGTTTATCTTGTAACAAGTTCTGGTGTTGAAATACCTGCCGGAAGTATTAAGACCATTGTACCTACAGAACTCGTAGCTGCACCAAATCCTGTAAAGAACGGGGGTAACGTTACTATAACAGGTAAGGATCTTGACCTTGTTACTGGTATTGCATTCCCAAATGCTACCGGAAAAATTAATTCTGCAACAGCAACTACAATCGTAGCTACGGTTCCAGAAACAGCACAGAATGGTGACATCACCCTATCTCTTGCAAACGGAAAAACTGTAGCTGTAGCTTACAAACTTGTGGCACCAGTCGTAACAGAATTCAGCCAGACATCAATCATAGCAGGTAATGCTCTTGTTATAAAAGGTACCAACCTTGACCTTGTTGCATCTGTTGTATTCCCTGGTGATGGCTCTCCAACTGTTACAACATTGACACAGACAGAAACAGCAATTGGATTAACTATTCCTGAAGCTGCCGAAGGTACTGGTCTTAAGTTTATTCTTAAGAATGGCGAGACTGTTGACGTAACAGGCATTACCATCAACGCATCTTCTACTCCTGCCGTATCTGCAGATGCCAGTGGAATTACTGGTGAGTATGTTACGATAAGTGGTAAGAATTTCAATAATGTAGAGACTGTGTATATTGATAATACAAAGGTTGTAAAATACTCAGCACGCACAAATACATCTATGACATTCCAAATTCCAGCAACTGTCGCTGCAGGCACTTACGACCTGAAGATGGTAACTCCAGACGGAACAAGTACTGTTGTATGCAAAATCACGGCAGTTTCTCCAGAAAAGACTATTTGGACTGGCACTTTTGTTGTTAGCGGTTGGAATGGGTTAGACGCATTATCATGGGGTAAATATGATTGGTCTAAGGTTAGTGAAGGAACTGTAATAACATTCTATTTTACCTGTGCTGACACTTCTGCAACTTGGGCTTGTCTAAGCATGAGACAAGGACGCGGCTGGGATAAATTACCAAACGATCAAATTAACTTTACAGGTGCAGCAACATCTTGTTCATACACTTTGACTGCAGCAGGTCTTAAACAATTAGTTGATCAGGCAGGATTAGTAGTAACTGGTGATGGCAAAGTCAATGTAACAAAAATTACATTGAAATAAATATTAATTTATATTTGATTATACAAATAAACACTATATTTGTGGCGCAGTAGTAATTCTGCGCCACAATTATTTAAAAACAAAAGATATTAGCTTATGAGAAAATTATTACTCTCACTATTGGCTTTATTCTGTAGCATCGTTGCAAAAGCAGAAGACAAGTCACTCATTATCACATTCAGCGATAACACGACTCAGACTTTTGTTCTCTCTGCCCTTCCGCAAATTACAATGGCTAACAACAAAATGACTATTTCTGTCGGTAGCACTACCGCAGAATATGATTTATATAAAATAAAGACATTCACTTTTTCGGGAACAACAGGAATTGAGAATATTGAGAATAATTCTTCTATAATCGCTGAAGGCGACAGAATTATTATTGAGGGCGCTAATCCTAATGTAAGAATATTCTCTGTAGATGGAAAAACTGCTACTCTAAAAACAACAAGCCTTTCAAACTCTACTATAATAGACATTTCTTCTTTAGGTAGAGGTGTTTATATTATAAAGGCAAATGACAAAACCTTAAAAATAAGCAAAAAATGAAAAAGTTATTTTTATCTCTGGCATCTTTGCTTATTTTCTTTACGGCAAACGCACAGATAAGTACTGATACTTATACTGTAAACCAAAAAGACGGAACTTCAAAAAGTGTGAAGATCACTGATTTACCTGTTATCAGTTTCTATGATAGTGGAAACAAATTCGGCAGTCAGAATCCAGCATTCGGAAACACAAACTTCAATGAATTCAGCGTTGACAATGTGAGCAATGTTGTATTCAACATATATCATGAAAGCGATGTCAGCAACATTACTCTTGCTGATGCTGCCGCATCAGACAATACAAAGCGACTTTATAAATATATCAAACTTAATTACGGAAGCAAGATACTGTCTTCAATTATGGCTAATGTAAATTGGAATCATACTGAAGCAGACAAAATAAATACCCTTACAGGTAAATATCCAGCTATAAACTGTTACGATTTTATACAAATTTACGTACCGGACAACAATGGTTGGATAAACTACAACAATATTACTCCTGTTACAGAATGGGCTACTACCGGTGGTATAGTTTCACTGATGTGGCACTTCAATGTACCAAAGACAGAAACAACTACCATAGGCGCTGATGGTAGCGGAGTAACATGCACACCTTCAGAAACAACATTCAAAGCATCCAATGCGCTTGTTTCTGGTAAATGGGAAAACACATGGTTTTATGGGCAGATGGATAAGGTTGTAGCTATATTGCAGAAACTTCAGGATGCAGGCGTTACTGCTATATGGCGTCCATTCCATGAAGGAGCAGGAAACTTATACGCAAAGACGTACACTGGTTCTGCATGGTTCTGGTGGGGGGAAGACGGACCTGACACATACAAGGCTCTTTGGAAAGCTATGTTTACATATTTCCAAGAAAAAGGTATCCATAATCTTATATGGGAATGGACAGCACAGAATTACAACGGAGACAGTAATAATTACGACAACGACAATGCTTTCTACCCTGGTGACAATTATGTAGACTTGGTGGGACGTGACCTTTATGGATATACAGCCGCACAAAACAAGACTGAATTCACACAGCTAACTTCTCTATATAGCAACAAGATGGTTGCATTGTCGGAGTGTGGTGTTTCAAATACGTCATCTTTCGCAAACATATCTGATGTATGGAACGGAGGAGCAAAATGGTTATATTTCATGCCGTGGTATGGAGGTAACATGCCTTCTGACGATTGGTGGAAAGATGCGATGAATCAGAGTTATGTAGTTTCACGAAGCGATGTAAATATTAGCTCTACAACTATAGATGAACCAGCAAAGCAAGCAGTTGCCAATATGGGACTTGGTTTTAATCTAGGAAACACTCTTGACGCAAACAATATTGGTACAGGAAAGGCTGTATCGGCGTATGAAACTGCATGGGGACAACCCGTTACAACACAGGCTCTTATGACATTCCTCAAAAAAGAAGGTTTCAACTCTGTACGTATTCCTGTGACATGGTATGAACATATCAATGCTGACGGAAATGTCGACGCTAAATGGATGGCTAGAGTTAAGGAGGTTGTTGACTATGTAATCAATTCTGGAATGTATTGTATTCTGAATACTCATCTAGATACCGGTGCAGACAACGCTACTACTGGTTTCAAATCATGGATTAAGGCAGACACAAATGTATATACCTCTACAAAGGATAAGTTTGAGAATTTATGGACTCAGATTGCAAACGAATTTTCAGGTTATGATCATCATCTGCTCTTTGAAGGCTACAACGAAATAATTGACGCAAATAGCAATTGGGCTCCTCCAGTAGCAGGTAGTGCAAGCTATACAGCAATAAACAACTATGCGCAGAGTTTCGTAAATGCCGTAAGAGCAACAGGTGGAAACAATACGACACGTAACCTCCTTGTTAACACTTATGCAGCAAACAGCTCTAGTGTAGCTATAAATAATCTAACAATTCCAACCGACAATGTTAGTGGACATATAGCGGTACAAATACACACTTATGATCCTTATAACTGGTTTAAGAATTATGGACAATGGACAACAGATTGCAGCAATGAGATTAAGAATATGTTTACTCGTCTTAACACTCGTTTCGTGAGTCAGGGTATTCCTGTCATTGTTGGTGAATATGGCACCCACGGTGAGACATCTGTAAGTAAGACATCTACAACAACTCAAATTAAAGCTGCTGCAGACCAAGCAGCCGATATGGTGAAACAGGCTAAGGCCTATGGAATATCTACATTTTACTGGATGAGTATCATCGACGGCACAGACCGCAGTGTTCCGCAATGGTCTCTGCCTACAGTAGCTACAGCGATGAAGAATGCATATAACGAATAAGAACTATGAAAATAAAATATATATTTTATACTTTAATGATTGCTTTGACAATCTCGTCATGTGGAGACAAAAAGAAGTCTTACGACGAGATTGCCAATAGCGGGCGTACAACTCGCACAGAAAATATGAAGTCGAACCTCACTACATTTACTAACAAAGGTGTAATGATAGGTCAGATGTATGGCACCCTAGAAGGTATCGGATGGAAAAACGAGAAATCGAGGAGTGACTTCTTCAGTATATGCCACGATAATCCTGCTTTAAACGGATATGAACTATCAGGAATAGAAAGCAGAAAGAAAATAAATAGTGACGGTCTGCAATTCAGTTGGATTGCAAAGAATGCCATTAACGCTTTCAAACACGGTTCAATGATTGTTATGAACTGGACAGCTCCTGATTACAACGGAAACAAGGATGTTCTTAAGGATTACGTCAAGAGTCTTTCAAACTTTATCAGCAGTCTGCAAGACTCATACGGAATAAAAGTCCCTATCGTGTTGTATCTTTATCCTGTTGACGGAAAGTCATGGTATAGCAAAATAAGTATTGACAAATATAAGAAACTTTATGAGGACACTAAAAGTATGCTTGATGACAATGATGTCACAAACGTGATTTTTGGTTATTCTGAAACTTATATAAACAATACATTCCTTGAAAGATATCCTGATAATGCAGAAATTGTAAACATAACATATATGCAGACAAAAGAGCATATAAATATTAATGAATACAAGAATACACTTGAAACGTTCTTGCCTAAAGCCATAAGTTTTGCACAGGAGCACAACAACACATTAGGTCTCACAACAGGAATTGAAAGCATACCAGACAGCAACTATTTCTCTAACATACTGATGCCTATTGTTGAACATCATCGTTTGGCATACGTCATATTCGGTGCCAATCATGGAGATTATAAAGGTGGACATTTCTACACTCCATACCCAGGTGAAGGAAATGACAAAATACGGGGATTTATGAAGTTCTACAATAATGAACACACGATATTCCTAAGCAAACTGAATGGCTTATATATTGAAAGCAAATAATAACAGAAAAGCGTGTCATTTAGTGTGACACGCTTTTTAGTTATTTTAGATTGTATTTCTTTACCAATTGTAATGTACTCTTATCAGTAATGAACACGCTATTCAATCCTTGTTGTTCTTGTGCGGGATCACCAGTGTAGTCGTCACCAACCTGCCATTGTTCATGTTGTGGTTTGGCATTTCCACCCCATCCCCAAAAATTACATCCAGCAAAGTTTCCTTTAGCTTTAGCGCTTTCAGATATCAACGAGAATACAAATTTATAATATCCGTCACGGCTCTTTGTTGATGAGTTTGCTGAAAAACTGAATCCATCTCGTGGATATCCAAACTCTTCCATTACCAATGGTTTGTTTATCCTACTGCATATTGCAAGATGCTTATCAATATATTCTTTGGTGTTTGCACAGCTTTTGTTCAAATCTTCATCAAGTTTATCTTTACTAGCCCATCCCCAGTTATAAGGCCAGAGATGAACATTACAATAATCCACATTCTTATCAGAACATATACGCTCATAAACATAGTAACTCCCCTCACATCCCCAAGCACCTTCAGAACCTATACTGATAAGATGATGATGATCCAAGCGTCGTATTAAGGCTGATGCCTCTGAAAGCCATTTCTCAAAACCAGGCAACGCATCCTCTGAAAAAGCTCGCGGTTCGTTTCCAATCTGCCAACTCATGATAGCAGAATCTTCAGTATACTTCTTTCCAGTATATCTATTGGTTCTTCCTATTATGAATTTCACATAGTCATAGAATAATTTATGTGCCTTTTCATTATTTGCATATTGCGCTACAAAATTCATATAGGCAGGATATCCATCATCATTAGGACGTGGAGCTTTTCCTACTCCTGCATGTTCAAGATAGTAGCCGTATCCACCACTCCATTCCCAAGAGTTATTGAGATATAACACTGCAACCATCTTACGCTTTCCCAATTCTTTCATCAGATAATCCAAACCTGCAAGAATTGTGTCATTATACTCTCCAGGTGACTTCTGCAAAGTAGGTTCGACCTTTGTCTTTATTCCTTGCTCGCCATCTGAACCAACAAGAATTCTGAGATTATCAATTCCCAGTTTTTTCATATTGTCAAGTTCCTTAACAAGTCGTTTGCGGTTTCCACCCTGTCCTGTAGAACCAAGGATAGCACCATACCAGAAATTAGTGCCAACATAATAATATGGTTTACCGTCTCTAATGAAATGCCCATTCTGCACTTTCACAAAACCACCATTTGCACTGACACTTGCGGAGAAAAGAGCTGCCGCTAAAATCGTTAACAATTTCTTCATTATATCATAATCAATATTATCACACAAAAATAACAAATTATTCCATTAAACAATAATACTATTTTAGCTATATGTTATACTTTTGTGCAATTTATACAACAAAAGATGGTCATACGAAAAACAAAGTAATTAGCTTCGATGAGCTATGTTTTAGCTACGTCTTCCATTTCGGTTTATATTTCAATGCACGTGCATACACGCGCGCACTTAGGGTTTTGAAAAATATAAGTGTCGAAGTGTCAACATAATGAATATCAATATTTTATCGACGAATTAGACAAAAGAAAGTGACGGTAATCTGACAGGCAAATTTCGAGTTTTACATGCGTTTCTATATAGAAACGCAACTCTTTCCATATAGAAATACAAACTTTTCTACGATGTTTTACCTCCTATTGCTTCGTAAAACGCAGTGCAATATAACGTAAAACGCACTGTAAAACATCGTAAAACGCATCGAAATTCTTCGTAGAATACAAGGCAATATGAGTAAAATAATAGCCTGGATTTTACCGACGAATAACCGTCACTTCATTCGAACCGAAAAGAGTTCTAACAAGATGATACTCAACGGATAGACACTTCGACACTTGTTTTTATGAAAAACCCAGAGTGCGCGCATACGTGAGCACGTGTATTATGATGTGTTGTCCCAAGTATTTAAAACTTTGGCTAACAGTCTAAACTAAATCTGATTGCATGGACAAAAATTTAGAAGTATCTTTGCCGAGAATTCAGCGGAATTTGGCTAGTAATAACGTTTGATTTTATCTTCATCATTCTGAATTTAAGTTGTTCTATAAGTTTGCATTAACTTGGCACAACATTAAAGATAACCAGCATCTTGTTATAAAAAACAAAAAACTTTGTATTTTATTTTGTTCTGCTCACGATTTGCGCTATCTTTGCATGCAAAATAAAAAAATAATAGATGAATCTTAAAATCAGACTATCAGTGATGAACTTCCTGGAATTCGCGGTTTGGGGAGCTTATTTGACATGTATGGGAATTTACCTGGGAAACATAGGTATGAGTGCCCATATCGGAATATTCTTTGCAATGCAGGGAATTGTATCTATATTTATGCCTGCAATAATGGGAATTATTGCCGATAGATTTATACCTGCACAAAGACTTTTAGGATATTGCCATTTGCTAGCTGGATTATTCATGTTAGCTACTGCATGGTATGGCAATGAAACAGGAACAAATGCCAATTTTGGTATTCTGTTCACCTTCTATTCACTAAGCGTAGCTTTCTATATGCCAACACTTGCCTTGAGTAATTCTGTTGCATATTCTTCGCTAAGTCAAGCTGGTCTTGACACTGTGAAAGACTTTCCGCCAATACGTGTATTCGGAACAGTTGGATTTATCTGCACAATGTGGTTTGTTGATATTATGGGATACAAGAGCAACCAGACTCAATTTATAGTAAGTGGTTTACTTAGCATAATATTATTTCTATATACATTCACTCTTCCGAATTGTGGAATTAAGAAGAACCAGGACAAGACAAGTATTGCTGATGCTTTCGGATTGAAGGCTTTTTCTTTGTTCAAGCAAAAGAAAATGGCAATATTCTTCATCTTCTCTATGATGCTTGGAGTCAGTCTGCAAATAACCAACGGTTTCGCTACTCCTTTCATTGAAAGTTTTAAGAATATACATGAATATGCTGGAACATTCGGAGTGAAATATCCTGTAATACTCTACTCTATATCACAATTCAGTGAAACACTCTGTATATTGATGATACCATTCTTCATGAGGAAATTCGGTATTAAAAACGTTATGCTTATAGCTATGTTTGCATGGGTATTGAGATTTGGACTTTTAGGAACTGGTAATCCAGGTTCTGGAGTATGGATGTTTATTGCCTCAATGATTATATATGGTGTAGCATTCGACTTCTTCAATATATCAGGTTCACTGTTTGTAGACAAAGCTACCGATCCGGCATTGCGTTCAAGCGCACAGGGACTTTTCATGCTAATGACAAACGGTATAGGTGCTACAGTAGGTGCATTTGCAGCTCAGGCTGTAGTAACAAATCATACAGCTGCAAACGGAGTAACAGACTGGCAATCATGCTGGTTTACATTCGCAGGATACGCAATGATTGTTGGAATTAGTTTCGCACTGATGTTCAGACCAAAAGCACCTGTGGCGGAAGATAAATAATTTTAAATTACTGGAGGAGTACAAATGTTTAATGTCAAACTGAAATTCAACAGTGTATCAGAAATTGTTGGCAATACAGATATAGGATTATTGGTGCTTACTGATGAAGAAGAAAAGCGTCAACTAACTATTACATGCGACAAATTCATGATACATGAATTCAGTATAAGAACTATAAAATCAGACATAACAAAAGACAGACTGCCTGAAGCAATGGGACAAGTGTTGAAAGTAGGATGTATGAATATAGAAATTCGCATCTACGATATTATTGACGGAGAATACCAAGCAACAATATTCGACAATATTGCCCAAACTTCAACAAACATAAGAGTAAGTGACTCCATTCTGTTAGCCACCACATGCGATATCCCTATTTATATAGATGACGAACTGATGAAAGCTCAAAGTGTGAAATACGTTAAAGGACAGAATAGAATGTCTTTACCGGTAAACGCACTAACAGACGAAATGCTAAAGACTTCTCTTGATAATGCCATTAAGGAAGAAAACTACGAAATGGCGCAATATCTTAGTGAAGAAATAAAGAGGAGGAAACAAAACCAATGAAAGAAGTTAGATATTTCTATGTACCAGATGCAAAAAACAACAATGAGTTGCCACAAGAAGAGGCTACACACGCACTGAGAGTGCTGCGCTTGAAAAGTGGTGACGACATGTTTATCATGGATGGAACTGGAAACTTCTATCATGCGGAAGTATCTTTAGCTACAAACAAGAAGTGCTTATACGAAATAAAAGAAACCTTACCACAGAATAAGACTTGGAAAGGACACATCCATTTAGCAATAGCACCGACAAAGAATATGGACCGCATAGAATGGATGACTGAAAAAGCAACAGAAATTGGATTCGATGAACTTACATTTCTAAACTGCATATTTTCAGAACGCAAAGTATTACGCACTGAAAGAATTGAAAAAATAGTCGTTTCTGCTGTAAAGCAAAGCCGAAAACCATGGAAGCCTATTGTTAACGAAATGATATCTTTCAAGGATTTCATCTCTACTCCGCGTAAAGGAAGAAAATTCATAGCACATTGTTATCAGGAAATAGAGAAAAACGATTTATTCGATATTATAAATAGTGATAAAGAGAACGAAAGTATAACCGTATTGGTTGGTCCTGAAGGAGACTTTTCTATTGAAGAGGTTAGACTTGCCATCGAAAACGGATACGAAAGTATTTCTTTGGGACAAAGCAGACTTCGCACTGAAACAGCCGGACTCATGGCTGTGACAATGTCACAATTATCATTAAGATTATGAAGAAAATAGTATACCTTATATCATGTCTTATGGTGCTTATATTTGCATCATGTTCAGACAATAGTTATCTTAACGCCATTCCTAACGAGAGTACAGCCCTCATATCTATGGATCCCGTAAAAATGAGCGGAGTAAACAATATGGCTGTATTGAAAACTCTACTCCACTTTAGCAATATCGACAAGAGCGGTATTGATGCAAGCAATAAAATTTATCTTTTTGAATCACCTGACGGTAATTTGGGTGTATGCGCTAAGGTTAAAGACGAGGATGACTTGACTGAGACTTTCAATAAACTGGCAGCAAAAGGTACCTGTCCAAAACCGAAAGAGCGCAGAGGATTCCATTTCACCGTGCTTAAGGACGCATGGATTGCAGGTTGGAGCGATGCTTCAATACTCATAATGGGACCTGTAACTCCAGATGCACAACCACAGCTTCAGCAACAGATGGCTAAATATCTGAAACAGGACGAGGAAGATGGCATCACAGCAAGTAAAATGTATGAGAAATTAGACTCCATTGATTCACCAATGGCTATGGTAGCACAAGCCCAAGCTCTACCAGATCAATTTATCGCACCATTCACTCTTGGCGCACCAAAAGGCGCAGATGCATCACAAGTGATGATTGCAGCAGAAATGAGTGTAAAGAAAGGCATAATGCACATTAATGGAGAAACTTTCTCTTTTAACAAGACCATAGACAAATCTCTTAAAGATGCAACAAAGATATACAGACCTATAAAAGGCAAATATATAAATTCTATGCCTAAGACTGCAATGCTTGGTATGTTCCTTAACGTAAATGGAACTAAGTTTCTTCCACTCATGCAGAGTAACAAAGGCATTCAACAATTGCTTATGGGCGTAAACGCAGCTATCGACATGAATAATATCATACGCAGTGTTGACGGAGAAATGGCAATCATCACTCCTACTTATGGTTCTGACAATATATCTATGAGTATGACGGCGCAACTAGCCAACAGCAACTGGATTAAAGATGTTGGTTATTGGAAAGAAAGTTGCCCTGCTGGAGGAAAAATCCTTGACTGGCAGAAAAATGCATGGTATTACACAGACAAGAAGACTACATTTTATTTTGGAGTTAGCAAGGATATGCAGTTCTTCAGCGGAAGCAGTAAAGAGGAAGCAGCACAGTCGATAATAGCTTCAAATGATCAACTTGGTGACAATGTGAAGGAGATAATAAAAGGTCAGAAACTAGTAATGGTGATTAATATGAACGCCATGAAAGGAGACAAGGCTGGAGCTGTAACAAGTATGCTGAAACCTATCTTCGGAAACTTAGAAACAATAGTTTATACTTTAAAATAAAGAAATTGGAAACGATTAAATTCAGTTACGTTATCCCTCAAGTGTTTGCTCAAAGAGTAAACGAACTAGATTCGGATATCTGGAACACGGATGCCACTTTCGAGAAAGGACATCTCTATCTTGTAGAAGCTGATTCCGGAAAAGGAAAAAGTACCTTTTGCAGCTATGTTGTTGGCTACCGACACGACTACGATGGAAGTGTAACGTTCGACAATGATAACACAAAAGAATATCAAGTAAAAGAATGGGTAGACATGCGTCAGCATCATGTCAGTCACCTATTTCAGGAATTGAGACTATTCCCAGAACTTACAGCTTTTGAAAATGTGGAAATTAAAAACAAGCTCACTGGCTTCAAAAGTAGAGATCAGATAGTTAAATGGTTTGACATGCTTGGTATCGCTGATAAGTTGGACGCCAAAATAGGAAGAATGTCATTCGGTCAACAGCAACGAGTTGCGCTAATACGCTCATTGGTACAACCTTTTGATTTTATCTTCGCCGATGAACCAATAAGTCACCTTGACGACACAAACTCTGCTATAATGGCTGAAATTATGATGACAGAAGCTAAAGCACAAGGTGCTGGTGTCATTGTTACCTCTATAGGTAAACACATGGATTTGGATTACGAAAAAACGTTTAAACTGTAATAGGACACTTTGCATGTCTTTATAATTTTATCTTTAAGATGAATTTAGTTTGGAAATTATTACGTCAGCATATTAGTGTACCACAGTTCGCTGGATTTTTCTTTGCGAACTTGTTTGGTATGTTAATCGTCTTGCTTGGATTTCAGTTCTACCATGATGTAGTGCCAATATTCACAGCGGAAGACAGTTTCATGAAAAGTGATTTCATGATTGTAAACAAAAAGATAGGAACAGCCAGTTCTATCAGCGGAAGATCAAACACATTCTCAAATACAGAAGTTGATGAAATGGGTGAACAAGCTTTCTCTGATAAAATAGGCAAATTCACCAGTACTGAATATAAGGTAGACGCCAACATGAGCGTTAATGGCGTTCCAGTATTGGATAATGGTGAAATTAGTTTTGAGAGTGTTCCAGACAATTTTGTAGAAGTAAAACAACTTAGCGACTGGAAATACACACCAGGATCCAAAATAGTACCAATAATACTTCCACGTATATATCTAACAATGTATAACTTTGGTTTCGCACAAAGTCATTCATTGCCTAAAATCAGTGACGGACTAATCGGTATGATTGATTTCCAAATCTTTGTACATGGAAACAAGAAGCAAGCACAATTCAAAGGTAAAGTGATTGGATTCTCAAGCCGACTAAGTTCTATCCTCGTTCCACAAGCATTTATGGACTGGAGTAATAATGAATATGCTCCTGGTCAGCAGACTGAACCTACAAGACTTATCATGTCGTTGAAGAATCCTGGCGATCAGAACTTCACAAAATACCTTGACAAGAAGGGATATGAAATAGAAAACGACAAGCTGAATGCGGAAAAGACAACCTACTTCCTGAAGATGATGGTGACTATGGTTATGGTTGTTGGTCTTATCATCTCTGTCCTTAGTTTCTATATCCTCATGCTAAGTATATACCTACTTGTACAGAAGAATTCAAGCAAACTAGAGAACTTGCTCCTCATTGGATATAGTCCGGGGCATGTTGCCCGTCCATACCAATTATTGACAATATCACTCAATATTGCTGTATTAATTATGGCATGGATAATTCTGTACTTCGTGAGAAACTATTACATGGGAATTATAGAAACTCTATTCCCTGACATGGAAGATGGCAGCATGCTTTCAACATTTGTTGTTGGAATATCACTTCTTATACTTGTTAGCATTTGCAACTTGATTGCAATAAGAAACAAAATCGCAAGTATTTGGAAGCGAAAAGAATAAAATTGTAACATTTTGAGCGAAAACCGTGTCATTTTTGTGACACGGTTTATTTATTGTATATTCAAACAAACTTTTAACTGTTTTGTAACACAACTTTGGAAATTTTTAACTAAATTTGCAGCGTTGAATTATTAACTGGGTTTATACCCCCTCAAATTATTAATTAAATTTCAGTTAAAAGTCATGCAAAAAAGATTGCATTTTTTATTAGCGCTGATGTTGTTCTTTACAACATCCATTATGGCGCAGGTAACAACTTCAAGCATTAATGGTAAGGTTGTGGCAGGTAACGAAGATGTTATTGGTGCTACCGTCACAGCTGTTCACGTTCCATCAGGAACAACTTATAATGCAGTTACAAACTCAAGCGGTCGTTATACCATTCAGGGTATGCGTGTTGGTGGTCCTTATAAAGTGACTATCAGCTACATTGGTTACAAAGACGAAGTTTTAGGCAATATTAGCCTTTCACTTGGTCAACCACTAGCGATAAATGCTGACTTAAAAGAAGACGTTAATCAGCTAGGCGAAGTCTTAGTAACAGGTAAATCAGGTCGTAATGCAAATGGTGCAGGTAGCAATTTTAGTAAATCTCAGATTGACAAAACACCAACAGTTAATCGAGACATTTATGACGTAGCAAAGCTTTCACCTTTAGTATCAACATCAAAAGTTGGTGGTATTACTATCGCAGGAACGAATAACCGTTACAACTCTTTCCAAATAGACGGAACTGTAAGTAACGATGTATTTGGTCTTTCTGCTTCTGGAACAAATGGTGGCCAGACAGGTGCTAATCCAATATCAATGGATGCAATCGAAGAACTACAAGTAACAGTTGCTCCTTTTGACGTTCGTCAGAGCGGATTTACAGGTGGTGCTATCAATGCTATTACAAAGTCTGGAACAAACGAATTCCATGGATCTGCTTATACATACTATACAAACCAAGCCTTGTATGGTAAATATAATATGGTTAATGATCATGCTCTTGACAAATTAGCACAACAGAATACAAATACATACGGAGCTACATTTGGAGGTCCTATTATTAAGAACAAGTTATTCTTCTTCGCTAGTGCAGAATACAAAAAGACCTCTTATCCAAATAGTATATTTCCTGGATACACAGACAAATATATTACTGAAGCTGAAGCAAAACAGATTTCAGACAAATACTATCAATTGACAGGTAACCAGGATAATTATGGTAAAAACCAAATTAACACACAATCCCTGGGACTTCTTGCTCGTCTTGATTGGAATATAGATACTAAAAATCATTTGTCATTCCGTTTCCAACATAACGATTCATACGATGATAAGACTGGATCTTCTTCAACAAGCTACACCTTCAACAATAGTAGCTATCGCATGAACAACAAAACTAATTCTTTTGTAGCAGAGCTCACATCACATATCAGTGACAACCTATATAATGAGGCTCGTGTTTCAGCTAACTTTATACGCGATAACAGAGTAATTCCTTATATGGGACCAACTGTACAAATTAGCAATGTATTAGGCGGAGATGGTAAAAGTACAAACTCTGTAAATATCGGTACAGAGTTTTCTTCTGGAGCGAACTATTTGAATCAAAATATTTGGAGTGCAGAAGATAACTTATCATGGTATCTTGGTGATCATTCTTTGACATTCGGTACACACAACGAAATTTATAATATGAAGAATTTGTTTATTCAAGGTGCAACAGGATCTTGGTATTACAATTCTTTGGATTTATTCTTGAGTGACCAACCTTACAAATTTACATACAAATACACTGATCCTGCACTAACAAATGGTGATACAAGATATGCACCAACAATGAAGGCTGGTATATTTGGTATTTATGCTCAAGACAAATGGGACATTACACCAAATTTGAACTTGACTTATGGCGTAAGACTTGATATCAGTTCAACTCTTAACAATCCTACAACTAATGATGCTTTCAACACATTTGCAGATGCAAATAAGTTTGGAGTTAAAGTTGGAACAATGCCAAACGCTAAGTTAATGGTTTCTCCACGTGTAGGTTTCAGTTGGTATGCGAATGATAGCCACAGTACTCTTGTTCGTGGTGGTGTAGGTGTATTCACTGGTCGTGCTCCTTTTGTATGGTTGTCTAATGCATATAGCAACAATGGTGTTGAATCTAAAGGTTCTACAATCTCACCAAAATCTGGAGGAAACTATACAAACGGCGCTCCTAACATTACAGATTACAAAGACAAACTCATTGATGCAGCAAATCAGGGTGGTTCATTGAGTCCTGATATTGTAACAATTCAGAAAAACTTTAAATACCCACAAGTATTCCGTGCTAACCTTGCTCTTGAGCAGAGACTACCAGAGGATATCAAATTTACATTAGAAGGTATCTACTCTAAGAATATGAATAATGTTTTCTTTGAGAATCTTGCATATTCTGATCAAGGCAATAAGACTTACGCAGTACAGGGTGTAGAAGCTTCTGCTGTAACAAGTTACAGTAAGGTTCAAGCAAATATGCCTTACTATAGTATTATCAATCTTCGCAACACAAGCAAGGGATATTCTTACAACGTTTCTGCTAAACTCGAAAAGAGCTTTGATTTCGGTTTGAATGTCATGGCTAGTTACACATTTGGTCACTCTTATTCTGTAAATGACGGAACATCTTCTGTTGCATTTTCTAACTGGAAATACAACTATAGCCGTAATACAAATGATGCCAATGAACTTAGCTGGTCTAAATTCGACATCCCTCATCAGGTAACTGTTCAAGTTTCATATGATTCTCCTAAATACTGGAATAATTGGATGAGCACAACTTTTGCTGTTACATATAACGGATATAGTGGTGGCCGTTACAGCCTCACAATGAATGAGAACAGCGACTACAACAATGATGGATTTAATGGTAACAGCTTACTTTATATCCCAACAAAAGAAGAACTTGCTGTGATGAATTTCGTTGATAATGTAAATAGTAAGACCAAGGCTGTGATCATGACTGCAGACCAAAGCCGTCAGGCATACGAAGACTGGATCGAGAGCGATAGCTATGCTAAAAATCATCGTGGTCAATATGCAAAACGTAATTCTCAACTCACTCCTTGGGAGCATGAAATCAACCTCCATTTAGCACAAACAATATACAATGGTAAAGGTTTAGGAAAGTTCCAGATTACATTTGACATAATGAATTTTGCAAACATGCTTAATAAGAAATGGGGTGCTAAATATGACAATGCATACAACTTGTCTCCACTTACATTTGCAGGTTTCAAGAATAATGGAACAACAACAACGACAACTTTCTATTATAATTCAAACAACACACCTACTGCAAGCAACATCGCTTCACGCTGGCATGCACAAATTGGTTTCCGTTTGATTTTCTAATCAAGAAATAGAACTTAGATAATATATAAAAAAAGGTAATCTCTTTCTGAGGTTACCTTTTTTTTATTACCTTTGCCGAGAATGTTAATAAGCTGGAAGCAGGATAAACTTTCAGTCATAAACCAAACAATTATGATAATTGATTTTAAAGACATTGAAGAAGCCAAGATAATGGGCTTTAAAGGAGGTCAAGGTGAACTTGACACTCGTAATTATGTTGATGAAAAAGTAAAGATTATGAAGAGCGTTCTGAAATCAGGAGCGTCAACAGGTCTTCACACTCATGAGGGAAATTGTGAAATTGTATATATACTTAAAGGTAGCGTGACATTCCATTATGATGGAAATGTAGAAACTGCAAAAGAAGGTCAGGTACATTATTGTCCCATGGACCATAACCATTACATGGAAAATACTTCTAGCGAAGACGTTGAATACTTAGCTATTGTTCCAGAGCACCATTAAATATATAAATGGAAAAGACTAATAAAGCCTTTATACAACTGCATCTAAGTGTAATGCTTGCCGGATTTACAGGTCTATTTGGCAAATTAATAACACTTAATGAAGTAGACATTGTTTGGTATCGTATGTTTTTTACATCACTAATACTAATCGTGTTTACGGGTCTGCCAAAGATAAGTCTAAAGAAATTGGCACAACTAGCTATGTGCGGAGCTCTTCTGGGACTCCATTGGATGCTGTTTTATGGAAGTATAAAGGCATCAAATGTTTCAATTGGTGTTATATGCTATTCGCTAGTAGGAGTATTCACAGCCATATTTGAACCAGTAATACTCAAAAGAAAATTTTCTTGGATAGAGATCGCATTTTCATTTATCACGGTATTAGGACTAGTGTGTGTATTCTCTTTTGATTCAAGATACAGATACGGAATATTAATTGGGGTTGGAAGTGCAGCAGTAAGTTCTGTGTACTCTATATTCAATAAGAAATACAGCCAAGGAATTAAAAGTAGAACAGTACTATTTTATCAGATGGCAGCCGGATTGATAGTTGTAACAGCTTTTATACCTATTTATACAAGTGTTTTCAATATTCATCAAGACATACTGGTAATACCAAGTGGAAGCAACTTATGGTGGATGATGTGCCATGCTTTATTCTGCACAGTAGGACTATATTTACTGCAAATTCAGGCACTACGCTCATTAAGTGCATTCACAGTAAACCTTACATACAATCTTGAACCTTGCTATACCGTGCTTATGGCATTTGTGTTCTTCGGTGAGGCAAAAGATGTAAACCTTTCATTTTATATTGGTATAATACTGATACTAACAAGTGTTCTACTCCAAACGAGAAGAGCTGTAATACAAAATAAAGTAAATCAATTAAAATTATGAGTATTGTAATTGGAATTGACGTAGGCATAAGTACTACAAAGATTGTCGGCATAAATGAGGACGGAGTGGTAATAAATCCTTTCCGCATTAAGGCAACTGACCCGATAACTTCATTGTACGGAGCATTTGGCAAATATCTACACGACAACAATATAAAGTTGGAGGACGTGGAGAAAGTCATGCTTACTGGTGTAGGTGCTGCATGTATTGATGAAAATATATACGGTTTATCTACTGGCAAAGCTGAAGAGTTCATTGCTGACGGTCTTGGAGCAAGATATGAAAGCAAACTAGACAGAATGATTGTTGTCAGTATGGGAACAGGAACAAGTCTAGTAAAATGTGACGGTGATGACATTCGACATATCGGTGGTATCGGTATCGGTGGTGGAACATTACAAGGACTGAGTCGCATAATGCTTCAAACAGATGATATAATGCAAGTTGCAACATTAGCAATGGAAGGCGATATATCTAAAATAAATCTTCTCATAGGTGACATAAGCGCAAAACCATTACCAGGATTACCAATGACAGCGACTGCTAGTTTGTTTAGTAACGCTAAAGCAAACGCAAGCCGTGAGGATATAGCAATAGGATTAATATATATGGTATTGCAAGCCGTGGGTTCTAGCAGTATATTAAGCAGCCAAGGAAGCGGAATTAAGGATTTCGTGATTATAGGAAACCTAACACTACTTCCACAGTGCAGAGAAGTATACCCATCAATGGAAAAGCTCTACGGTGTACACTTCAGAATACCAAAATACAGTGAATTCTGTACCGCTATTGGTGCAGCTTTATCTTATACACAGAAACGATAAAACATGAATCGGAGAACTTTCATTATACTTTTGACATTCTTATCAACCACCCTACTCTCTTTTGCACAACCAAAAAGAGAAGTAAGGGCTGTTTGGCTTACAACTATTGGTGGACTTGACTGGCCGCACAGCTACTCCCAGCATAGCCAATCGATGGAAAAACAGAAACAAGAACTGACAAATATACTTGACAAGCTCCAAAAAGCAGGAATTAATACAGTACTCTTACAAACACGTGTTAGAGGTACGATGATTTATCCTTCACAATACGAACCTTGGGATGGTTGCCTTAGTGGCTTTCCAGGAAAGAGTCCTGGTTATGACGCACTTGAATTTGCCATTAATGAATGCCATAAAAGAGGCATGGAACTACATGCTTGGGTGGTGACAATTCCTGTAGGTAAATGGAACTCTTTAGGATGTAAAAGACTACGCCTAAAATTTCCAGGATTAATACGCAATATTGCTGATGAGGGATACATGAATCCTGAAATGCCACAAACAGCCAATTACCTTGCAACATTATGCAAAGAGATTACTGAGAAATATGATATAGATGGTATCAATCTTGACTACATACGATACCCTGAAACATGGAAAATTAAGGTCAGCGGAAATCAAGGAAGACAATACATCACTAGAATCGTTGAGGCTATCAGTAATGAAGTAAAAAGTATTAAACCTTGGGTGAAAATGAGTTGTTCACCTATTGGAAAGGCTGATGACCTCACTAGATACTGGAGTCATGGCTGGAATGCCTACTCAACGGTATTGCAGGATGCGCAAGGATGGCTGAAAAACGGACTCATGGACGAATTGTTCCCGATGATGTATTTCAAAGAAAACAATTTCTATCCCTTTGCAATTGACTGGAAAGAACTATCTGATAATAAAATTATATGTCCAGGACTTGGAATATACTTCATGTCACCAAGCGAAAAAGATTGGAGTCTTGATGATATAACGCGCGAAATGGAAATAACACGCAAATATGGTATGGGGCATGCTTATTTCAGGAGTAAGTTCTTTACTGATGACACAAAGGGAATATATGATTTCGCTACAAACGAATTTGACACATCACCTGCCCTAGTGCCTGCTATGACATGGATAGACAGCATTGCACCAAAGGCACCAACTGGCTTAACTAAAAGCGACGGAGTGTTACTTTGGAATAAGGAAAAAGACATAACGTACAATATATATAGCAGTAAGATATGGCCTGTGGATACAAGCAAGCCTGAAAATCTAATGCTAACAAGACAAGAAACGAACACAATCATTATTCCTGCCAATGACGACCGATACTATGCTGTTGCCGCAATGGATAGATATGGCAATGAAAGCGAAGCCGTACAAAGTGTATCAAAGGCATGCAATACTTCAAGTCTGATCGCTAATGACGGAGAGAAAGCAATATTGCCGACATGGTATAAAGAATGTGACGGAATTATTATTGCTGCCGGATTAAACGGTAACACAATAAAAACATTACAAACTAAATCAAATGTCGTTGACGTGAGAAGTCTAAAAGATGGAATGTATCAGATAAGAATCATTAACAAAGAAGGTATAAGCCACAGAATTGGGTTCATTAAAATAAAAAGATTTTAGGCAAAATATTTGGAAGATACAATAAAAGAAATTATCTTTGCAGTATAAAGGAGAAAGATATTCGGGGTTGTGTCGGTTTGATCGGGATACTCATCAAATAATATCGAAAACCGAGAAAGTTTCTCATGTCAATGGCGGGCCGCATAAACTTCATTGAAGGTAAGTCTTTTGACCAGCGGATTACAAATACTGGGAGCTCTCAAATCTTGAAATGCTCGGAGTTTCATCACATCATCGAGCAACCCCCTTTTCTTCTTTTTATTAAATCAATATCTTATTTTTATGTTTAGTGGAATTGTAGAAGAAATGGCTACAGTAGTAGCTATTAAGAGAGACAAAGGAAATATTGACCTAACAATGAAATGCTCATTCACCAATGAGTTAAAAATAGACCAAAGCATTTCTCATAATGGCGTATGCCTCACTGTTGTAAACATTGAAGGCGAAACATATACAGTGACAGCAATGAAAGAGACTCTTGATAGGTCAAATTTAGGTTTACTGAAAATTGGTGATTATGTGAACGTAGAACGCTCTATGATTATGAACGGCAGACTTGACGGACACCTTGTACAAGGACATGTTGACGAAACTGCAAAATGCATTAATATCAAAGATGCTGACGGAAGTACATATTTCACTTTTGAATATAAACAAGACAAAGAAATGGCAAAGAAAGGCTATTTCACTGTAGACAAAGGTTCTGTAACTGTTAACGGAGTATCATTAACAGTCTGCGAACCTACCGAAGACACATTTACTGTAGCAATAATACCTTATACAAGGGCAAATACAAACTTTTGCGATGTCAGGTTAGAAAGCTGTGTAAATATAGAATTCGATATACTAGGTAAATATATAGCGAGATTGCAGTCTATTTAATAACTGCAATCTTTTTTATTGCCAACATTTTAAAAGTTTTGTTAATTATTACGCCTACCAATAAACTTTTTATCATCTTTTTACATCTAAAACAATAGATTTGCATGAATAATAACACAATTAAAAACAAAGTGAATAAAATCATAATAAAGGTCCTACTATGCACTGGATTTGTTCTTTTACCAATGTGCACTTCTGCTAGAAGTTGGACATTAAAGGATTGTATTGAATATGCAATAACAAACAATATAACAATACAGAAAAAGAGTCTAACAAAACTAAGTGCCCGTGAAGATATAAAGCTGAGTCAGGCAGAACTGTTACCGTCTTTATCACTCAGTACATCACAAAACCTCACATACAACCCATGGCCTCAAACTGGAAGTTTTGTAGTTGCTGGAGACAAAGTACAGACTAGCGTTGACAAAACGTATTACAACGGAAGCTATGGTGTAAACGCGAATTGGACAGTGTGGAATGGCAACAGAAACCGCAATCAGATAAAATTGAACAAAGTTGCCGAGCAGCAATCGGAATTGGATTCTGCAGTTACAGCGAATACTCTTATGGAACAAATAGCGCAATTATATGTTCAGATATTATATTCCAATGAAGCTGTAAATGTAAACAAAGAAACCCTTGCAACAAGTAAGAAAAACGAGGAAAGAGGATTTATGATGATCAAGGTTGGTAAAATGAGTAAAGCTGATCTTGCTCAGCTAACAGCACAAAGAGCAAAGGATGAATATGCCATAATTGAGTCTGAAAGCAATCTGAAAAATTATAAACGACAATTAAAACAACTATTACAGATTACTAGTGAAGAAGACTTTGACATCACAATGCCAGAGACTACAGATGAGATGGCGTTAGAAAATATCCCTACTATAAATGACGTATACAATCTGGCGTTAAACCGACCAGAGATAAAAGGTGCTCAACTTGGAATACAAGGCAGCGATATTAGCATGAAAATTGCCAAAGCCCAAAAGCTACCTACAGTAACTATGAATGCAGGTTTTAACACGAATACCACATCTATGAATAGTAATGCTTGGGATAAACAAATCAAGAACAACTTTACATTTGGAGGTGGATTCACTGTCAGCGTGCCATTATATGACAACAGACAAACCAAGACCGCTGTTAACAAAGCCAGAATACAACGAGAGAACTATATGCTTGACTTAAAAGATAAACAAACAAGCCTATACTCGACCATAGAAAACTATTGGTTACAGGCTAATAATAATCAAAGTTTGTTTAAAAGTGCCAAGGTTACTACGCAGAGTTCAAAAGAAAGCTACGAACTGTTAAGCGAACAATTCAATCTAGGTTTAAAAAATATCATTGAGTTGATGACAGGAAAAGATAACCTGTTGAGAGCACAGCAAAATGAACTTCAAAGCAAATATCTAACAATATTAAATATTGACATGTTGAAATTCTATAAGAATGGAGATATAAAATAAAATTACACATTACATAACGAGAAAATAACATAACAACCCAAACAAATTTGTATGATGCTAAATTGTATTTTAATTGAAAATGACACAAGTACAGCTGAAAAGATGAACGAGTATCTGAGAAATATACCATTTCTTAGTCTTACGGCTAGTTGTACAAATGCCATAGAGGCAATGAAAGTCATCAGAAATTCGCACATAGACATAGCTTTCATCAACATCCGGTTACCGGAAATGAGCGGCGTGGAGTTTGCGAAGATGCTTCCTGAAACATTAAAAGTGATATTCCTTGTTGACAATAAATCACACGCCATAGAAGGATATCAAGTTAACGCAGTTGATTGCCTAATGAATCCGGCAAACTTTGAAGATATATTGAAGGCAGCCGTTAAAGCCAAGACATATTTCTCTGAAATAGAGAAAGTCCCTGATTTAAAGAATAACAGTTTTATCTTTATTAAAAGTGATTACAAAGTTATAAAGGTTAATCTGTCAAACATTTTATTTATTGAGGGTGTAAAGGACTATGTAAAATTCTATATTGACAACGGTAAACAACCGATTATGTCACTCATGAATATGAGAGAACTTGAAAAAGCTATTACAGGTGACGATTTTATGAGAATACATCGTTCATACATAGCAAACCTTTCAAAAATAGACATGATTGAGCGAATGCATCTCGTATATGGTGACTTGAGTATTCCAATATCAGAATCTTACAAGGAGAATGTCCTCAAATATGTAGCAAAGCATAGTATATAAGATTACTTCTTATAAGAAAAGAATTTCAGACGGTTTCTCAACGAACACATTAGCTCCGTGTTCGATGAGAAACCGTTTGCTTCTAAATCCCCACAACACACTAATACACGGTATTCCACAATTTTTTGCTGTCATAACATCAACATCACTATCACCAATATAGACCGCATTATTTTTATCAACATTCAACTGCCTTAATGCCTCAAAAACAGTATCTGGTGAAGGTTTCTTGTTGATATTTTCGCATTCGCCAATTGCGACCGTTACATAGTCTCCAAAGAAATGACTAACTAGTTCTTGAGTTGCTGTATAAAATTTATTGCTGACTACAGCAATATTGCAACCATTTTTTTTCAGTTCTCCTAACATATTCATGATACCACTATACGGTGAAGTATGATCAAGACTGTGAATAAGATAATGCTGCCGAAAATCAGCGTATGTCTTTTCAAAAAGTTCATTATTATCTCCATCGGGAATAGCACGTTCCATCAATTTGCGTACACCATTACCAACAAACATCCTGACTTCATCAACTGTTCGCTCAGGCATATTATTCATGCGAAGTGCATAATTACAACTTGCTACAATATCCGTTAAGGAATCAAGCAACGTACCATCTAAATCAAATATATAAGACTTATATTTCATACCTTAAAAATAACACCTATTCATAATAACATGAGATTATGCAAAGTTAAGAAAAAAAAGTGATGGATGGGCACAAGATAAAAAAAATTGATGTATCTTTGCGCACGATTTCAACATATAATTATGAAAAAGGATTTTAAGAAAAAGTATCTTGCTCCGGCCGCAGCTTTCATGTTGGTTGTTTTAGGAGTGATTTACTACTACTTTTTTTCAGGTTTTTCCGTAAAGAAAGACGTTGAGTATGTATACATTGACAACGATGACAACATCGATTCTGTATACAGTAAGATTGAGCCAATCGCCTCTAGTCACGGGATGAGTGCCTTCAAAGCACTTTCAAACCAGTTTGGTTACAAAGACAAAATCAAGACAGGTAGATTTGCTATCAAACCTGGTGAAGGAACTTTAAAAATCTTCCGACACATGAAAAACGGATTGCAGACTCCTGTTAGTCTAACAATTCCAAGCGTTAGAACTTTAGACAAGCTATCAGCTGAAATCTCTAAGAAACTTATGATTGACAGTACACAACTGTACAAGAAATTAACAGATGAAGCCACTTGTCAGAAGTATGGATATGATACAGCAACTATAGCTTGTATGTTCATTCCAAACACATACGACATTTATTGGAACATATCAATAGATAAATTCCTTGATCGTATGCAAAAAGAAAGTAAAAAATTCTGGAACTTTGAAAGAACCGAAAAAGCTAAGCAAGAGAACCTTACAGCTAATCAGGTCATAACACTCGCTAGTATCATTGACGAAGAAACGGCTAACAATTCAGAAAAGCCAATGATTGCAGGAATGTATTATAATCGTCTGATGTTTCGCGACGCTAAATATCCAGAAGGAATGCCACTTCAGGCCGACCCTACAATAAAGTTTGCGTGGAAGAAATTTGATCTCAAGCGCATATATAACAATTTGTTGTTTATAAAGAGTCCATACAATACATATAAGAACCCAGGTCTACCTCCTGGTCCTATACGCATTCCATCAATAGCTGGTATTGACGCCGTTCTAAACAGAGTACATCATAGTTATCTATATATGTGTGCAAAAGAAGACTTTAGCGGTACCCATAACTTCGCAACAACTTACGAAGAGCACATGAAGAATGCAGCTAAATATTCAAAAGCACTTAACGAACGTGGGATTAAATAAAAAAAATGCCGCCCTCTTCACAGAGTGCGGCATCAATCTCAATAGGTATTAGCTTTTTTTAAGGTAAAAAGATTGTATTCAGGATAACATTTGCAAAGATAAATGATTTTTCATTTCTATGCAAATGTTTTTTTATGTTTATAAACATGTTTTTACCATAATATTTGTTCGATTTGTAATATTTATTAGTAAAATAACGGGATAATACAAACAAAACAACTTTTATATAACGCAGAAATACCAATCATAAAGCAGTCTACACGTGCCATAGTGTAAATTTTATCTCCTTTCGCTTCGATTAATCAGATTTTTGCACTATCTTTGCAGTATTAATTACATTAATAAATAAAAATCACACAACTTTGTTGATTACTAACTTTGATGTAGTTATCTTTGCAATACAAAAAATAACAGTATATACATTATGGCAAATAAAGAAGAAATTAACGAAGAGAAGAAAAGCATTAGCTTCGTAGAACAATTTGTTGAAGAAGACCTAGCCAACGGCAAGAATGGAGGAAAAATACAAACTCGTTTTCCGCCAGAGCCAAACGGATATCTTCATATCGGACACGCAAAAGCTATATGTATGGACTTCGGAGTTGCTGAAACATATAATGGAGTATGCAACCTTCGCTTCGATGATACCAACCCAAGCAAGGAAAAGAATGAGTATGTAGAAAACATCCTTAACGATATCAAATGGTTGGGATTCAAGTGGGGAAACATTTATTATGCTTCTGATTACTTCGAGAAGTTATGGGATTTTGCTATTTGGATGATCAAGAAGGGATATGCTTACGTAGACCAACAGACTAGCGAGGAGATTGCTTTACAAAAGGGTACTCCTACTACTTCTGGTACTCCTAGTCCCTATCGTGACCGCTCTGTAGAAGAAAATCTACAACTCTTTGAGAAGATGAATACCCCTGAAGCTGTAGAAGGTAGCATGGTACTGCGCGCCAAGCTAGATATGGCAAATCCAAACATGCACTTCCGTGACCCAATAATGTATAGAATTATACAAACTCCTCATCACCGCACAGGAACAAAATGGCATTGCTACCCGATGTATGACTTCGCACATGGACAAAGTGATTACTTCGAAGGTGTAACACATTCCATCTGTACCTTAGAATTCGTTCCTCACCGTCCTCTATACGATAAATTCGTTGACTTATTAAAGGAATATGACGAAACAGGAATCAAAGGTGACATGCATGACAATCGCCCACGACAGATAGAATTCAACCGTTTGAACCTTACATACACAGTAATGAGTAAACGTAAGTTGCACACTCTTGTTGACGAGAACTTAGTTAATGGTTGGGATGATCCTCGTATGCCTACACTTTGTGGTATGCGCCGTCGTGGTTATAGTCCTGAAAGCATTAGAATGTTTATTAATTCTATCGGTTATACAAAGTTCGAGGCACTAAATGATATGGCATTGTTAGAGGCAAGCGTTCGCGAAGATCTAAACAAGAAGGCTATCCGTGTAAGTGCCGTACTTGACCCTGTAAAACTTGTCATTACCAACTATCCTGATAATCAAACAGAAGAGATGGATGCTATAAATAATCCAGAAGACGAAACAGCAGGAAACCATAAGATTATTTTCTCAAAGAATCTTTGGATTGAACGTGCCGACTTCATGGAAGACGCTCCGAAAAAGTTCTTTAGAATGACTCCAGGCAAAGAAGTTCGCCTTAAAAATGCATACATCATTAAATGTACTGGATGCACAAAGGATGCTGAAGGTAATATTGTTGAGATACAAGCAGAATACGATCCAGAAAGCAAGAGCGGTATGGAAGGTGCAAATCGCAAGGTAAAAGGTACACTTCACTGGGTATCTATTGATCATTGCCAGAAAGCAGAAATTCGCGAATACGACCGCCTTTTCAATATTGAAAATCCGTCTGCTGATGAACGTGATTTCAGAGAGTTATTAAATCCTGATAGCCTTAAGATTTACAACAATTGCTATGTTGAGAACTATGCCGCAGCATTGCTACATGGCGAATACTTGCAATTCCAACGTACGGGCTATTTCATTTCCGACCCAGACTCTACAACCGAGCATCTTGTTTTCAACAAGACTGTTGGATTAAAAGACACATGGGCAAAGCAGAATAAATAAAAAACTGCAATTTAAATTACGTAAAAAGCTATTAATGAAGCATTTTGATAAATCAGAGTACTTAGAGCAAGACGAGTTCCTTAATACTTTAAAAGAGTATGAGGAAGCGCGCAAAAATGGTGAGGACATCTATCTTGAGATTGATGTCCTTGCTAATATTGCCAACTACTATGAAACTCATGATAATTCACTTGCTGCAATAGATACTATTGAGTATGCGATAAAACTGTTTCCTGGTGATATATACCCATTGGTATTCAGGGCAAGAATGGCTATATTGATTGAAGATAATATTGAAAAAGCAAAAGAATATCTTAAAGCTGTAATAGATAAGCACGACATAGAATATTATTATGCCATAGCTGAAATAAAAATTGCTGAAGGACATCCAGAACTAGCTTCTAAGTATCTTAAACGTAAGGCTGATGATATTGACGAAGATGATATTGAAAGCTATTTCATAGAAGTAGCCACCCTTTTCACTGACTACAAAGAACTAGAGTTAGCAAAAAAATGGATAGACATGTCCAATAACCCTGACGACCCAGACTATTGGCAGATTAAGGGACTTATAGAACTAGGATTGGGTAATTTGAAAGAAAGTGAAAATATATACAACAGTCTTTTAGACAAAGACCCCTACTCTTCTGAGTACTGGAATCAACTAGCATCTACACAATTGCTTAACAGTAATTTTAGCGACAGTGTGTCTAGCAGTGAATTTTCTATTGCTATAAATCCTAATGACCCTGACGCTATACTGAACAAAAGTAATGGACTTTTCGGACTGGAAAACTTTGAGGAGTCTCTAAAATATTCAAAGAGATATACGGAACTATGTCCCAATGAATATTCAGGTAACATGCTGCAAGGTATGGCACTCACTAATCTTGAACGTTATGACGAAGCAATAGATGCTTATAATAAGGCTCTTGAAAAATGTCCTGACAGCGATCCAGCTAAAAATGAAATATACGAAGAGTTGACTAATGCACTCGCACTGGCAGATAAATTTGATGAAGCTATAAAGATAGTAGATGACTGTTATCGCAATAGCGGAAGCGTTGAAGCTATCCTCAACAAGGGTAATTTATATCTGCTTCATGGTGATATAGCAAGTGCCAGAGATACATTTGAAAGAGCCTCAAAAGAATCTAATAATGATCCAGAAACATTTATACGTATTTCTGCATCACTTATGGATAACGGATACGTAGAAATGGCATATAAGATTCTTCATTGCATGCTTAATCACGATGAAGCACAATCAGACAAGATATATGTGTTCCTAGCTGCCTGCTGCAAAACTTTGGGATATGATGATGAGTTTAAAGATGCTGTCAAAAAAGCAGTAAAGAAGACTCCTAATGAAGCTAAAAACATATTAAAGGATTATTTCCCTGAAAATATGGATCCCAAAGACTATTACAAATATCTAACTAACACAAAAAAAGATTAATAATGAATTGGCTATCTGCACTATTGGGGAATCTAAATTATGGTACTATTTTTCTTCTTATGCTATTAGAAAGTACTGTCATCCCTGTTCCATCCGAATTTGTAGTCTCTCCAGCCGCATATCATGCCGCAGGAGGTAATCTAAACATATTCCTAGTAATACTCTTCGCTACTATTGGAGCAGACTGTGGAGCAACAATAAACTACTTAGCAGGATACTATTTAGGAAGACCTATTATATATCGTTTTGCCAACAGTAAATGGGGCAAGATGTGTCTTCTTAATCAACACAAGGTAGAAAAAAGCGAAAAATTCTTCTATCAACATGGAATGGTTGCTACGATAACTGGCAGACTTATACCTGGAATAAGACATCTTATATCTATTCCAGCAGGTCTATCAAAAATGAAATATTGGCAATTCCTACTCTATACAACACTTGGTGCAGGTTTGTGGAATTGTATTCTAGCTGGACTTGGATGGTATCTACATGCTATTGTGCCTGAAGATAAGTTGACAGACAAGATCATGGAATATGGAGAGTATATAAAAGTTGTAATTATGGCACTCGTTGCAATAGCATTTATATATTTCATTGTGAAGTGGTATATTAACAGAAGAAAGAAATTAGGACTTGACTAAATAGCCAAGTCTTTTTCTGTTTATAAGTTTTGGCATTTAACAAAACTTATAAACAATATTCCTCCACCACCAAAAAAAGTTTTTTCAATGCCACTAATGTCATAATGTCACAAACCCTTTATTTATAAGGGCTGAGCGAGTGACATTAAGTGACATTATCAAGGTAAAAGTGGCATTAAATCTCAGATCACACCCACTTTTGGCGTTTTTTAGATAATTATGTAATTTGCATAATACACACATTCCATTACTGAGAAAAATATTCCTGATGATGTAACTATAAGTAATGACATGTACCCCAATTCATGTAAAAAGGAGAATGCAAGTTCTTAAACAGATAAGATTAAGGGAACTTAGCGTTTAAAACCATGCTTAATGAATTTAGATGCCCCTAAGAGGGGTTATAACTGATTAACCAGACAAGACACCGCTCACTATATATTTTGCCATAGAGATGAAAAACTACTTACGCATGAACTGCAGAAAAGTTTTGCAAGTCTGTCCGGCAAATATGGTTATACAAGAGAGAGAAAAAGTTTAAAGGCTATGATTGCTGTCCGATAAAACTTTTTGAGTAATAACAATAAAAGACTATAGATATATTTACTATTTCAGCAAATGAGATATTACCAGAATTACTACAACCATAAGATAATCTGAGCTCAATTCATAAATTTGAGGATACTATGCTCAAATTAAATCATCAATAAAGTCGAGGTTATTAAAAGATTTATGTTTAATAGATCAGGGATAAAACTACTAAGATTAATAACTATTTACTGAGCCTCTCCTCCTCTAAATAAACGAAGAATCCCCCAAAAAACATAAAACAAACCTACATTATATACATTTCTGACTTAAACAATTGCTAATCAACATATTAACCCATGTATATTAGTACCATTTCCTACATCTTTCCTACATGATTCCTACATTATAAGCATGTATTTGTACTTAAAACGGTGGATTTTGCCCCAATCGCAACACAAAAGTTGCTTTTTAGGTTGGACCATTAGGTTATCTTTTCATCAGTAAAGCAAATCACAATAATGCCTTTCATGGAATTGTGAATATAGAAATCTCATTCCTCTTTATAATTGAAATTTGAAAACCAAACTGATTTATAAAAAATTTCGATATGTCAACCTTTTCCGTAAGGAATTTCAAAAACGATAATGAGAATTAATATCAGCTTAAAACAATGTATCGTGATTCAGTAAATACAACTATGAATGTTTATGATCAACTTCTATTATAGTCAAAATGCATGAAGTGCAGCAAATATAAAATCACCTTTTTCGGTGCGCCTTTGAGTAATAAGGCCCTAATCACTCGGTAAAGCATGTAGGACAACAGAGTGATTAGGGCCTAATCACTCCCTAAAATGTATAAGAACGGACTTATATACATTAGCTAACATGTTGTATAACAATACGTTTCACAAAATCATGTAGGAAACGGCATGAAAAAATCAAAAATAAAAAAATATTTTTGATAATCATCATTCAATTGGTCTCATCATTTGACAGATGGAAAGAACTATATTTGAGAGAATCGTGTGATGAATTTTGATAAAAATATGTAGAATTTCAAATTGCACATATATAGCAAAAGTACCACTTGTTAAGTTAAACCTATATTATAGGCTCAACGAACATTTCTTCTAAGCCTATAAATTAATATTGCTGTCCGATAAAACTTTTTGAGTAATAACAAAAAAGGCTGAATTCATTTCTGAGTTCAGCCTAAAATGTGTTATCTTTGTCTTTACCACAAAATAAATCTAACACATGGGCAAAAGTACACATTTTATCGAACAGCCGCTCTATAGTCAGGTAATAAAATTACTTGATAAGTCTAAAATTATTGAAATCAGTCGTGAAAATGCTGGAGAACGTTATATTAAGCGCTTCGACAGCTGGACTCATCTGGTTGTAATGCTCTATGCCGTAATTATGCGTTTTGATTCTCTTCGCGAGATAAGTACCTCACTGCAAGCTGAAGCGCGTAAACTCTGTCACCTAGGTATTAGCATGATGACATCCCGCAGCACATTGTCAGATGCCAACAAGAGGCGTCCAGATGCAGTATTTGAGGCTATATACCGTGATTTGTATACTACTTATCACACTCGTCTTTCATCGGACAGCCGAAGTGGTAAGGAACCTAAATGGATGAAACAGCTGCAAATAATAGACTCCACAACCATCTCTCTATTTTCGAACCTACTCTTTAAAGGTGTTGGACGTCATCCTAAAACAGGCAAGAAGAAAGGCGGTATTAAGGTTCACACAGTAATCCATGCAAATGAAGGAGTTCCTTCTGATATAAAGTTTACCTCTGCAGCCACCAATGACTCATTTATGCTCAGACCTGCGGTATTGCATAAAGGCGATATCATGGCAATGGATCGGGCTTACATTGACTACGAAAAACTAGAAGAGATGACGCAAAAAGGAGTAATCTATGTTACGAAGATGAAAAAGAACTTGAAATACAGAGTATTGAATGATACTATGTATCAAAGGCCTAATGGACTTATGGAAGTGAGAATACAACATGTCTGTTTTACAAAGCATCTAAAAGAGAAAGATATCATTCATTATTCACGGATTATAACTTATGTGGATGAAAAAAAGAAAAAACTTATCCCATTGCTTTCCAACGACATGGAATCTGAGCCCACTGAAATCATTGACATGTATAGGAAACGTTGGGAAATTGAGTTGCTCTTCAAACAGATAAAGCAAAACTTTCCATTAAAATATTTCTATGGGGAAAGTGCCAACGCTATAAAGATACAAATATGGGTAACTCTCATTGCCAATCTGCTTCTAACGATCATGAAAAAGGGATTGACTCGTTCTTGGAGCTTTTCGGGATTAGCGACTATGATCAGAATAACACTTATGTATTATGTTGATTTTTATAGTTTATTCAACTACCCCGAAAAAGATTGGGAAACATATATGAAAGAAAAGGCAGAGAGTCCGCCAGAACTATCACTTTTTTGATTAAGGGGGGGCTTGTTCTACAAAATAATGATCCCGAAGTCTTATTTTAAAGGGCTTCGGGAACTATCTATATCATATTTTTAGTTTTATCGGACAGCAATAATAAATTAATGATAAGATCGAATTTGTGGGCAAACATAACTTAAGTAAAATAGAATTATCTATTAACAATATAAAGCTTGATTAATAAAACTAAAGCACAATGGGTTCAGAGCTACATCTAGAAAAGTGGCTGATAGAAGATTCTTCCACTTCAGGGTTGCTAAACTTTATGAGTAGAATTGCTAATTCCCAAACTCATGAACAAAGCCGTTAAATCCCCAAGTTTACGAACCGAGCCACTTATTTTACATATATTCAAGAATAACTTTATTGAATTTTTATAATAAATAAAAAAGAGACAATCCTTAGATTGTCTCTTTTTTATTTTTGTCGGGGCGACAGGATTCGAACCTGCGGCCGCCTGGTCCCAAACCAGGAGCGCTACCGGGCTGCGCTACACCCCGCTTGCATGGAATAAGAATAAAAGTCGGGGCGACAGGATTCGAACCTGCGGCCGCCTGGTCCCAAACCAGGAGCGCTACCGGGCTGCGCTACACCCCGCTTTGCATCTTATTTCTCAATTGCGAATGCAAAGGTATCACTTTTATCCGAAAGCACCAAATAATTCAATGTTTTTTTTATAACTTTTATGTAAATCCCATCACTACATAATGATGTAAGACTATATACTTTGCTAATAGCATTTCTACATATTAACTCTAAAAACATATGTGGCTAGCGAACAACTTTGTTTTTAAATAAAAACAAAGTAAATATATTAATCAAACATTTATCAATATAAAGCAAACGTTTTATTGTACAAAAACAAATATATTTACTTATAAACGGACAACTCAAAAGTTGCATTATCATAAAAAATATTTTATCAATATAAATGAATATGACCGTTTATAATCAATAAAGCAAAAAATATAAACTAACATAAAAAAGAGGCTACAGAAAATCTGTAGCCTCTTTTAGTATATTTTATATATACAAAATTACTTCTTAATTATACCCTGCTCAACGAATACCTTCTTAAGAGCAACAACTCCACGTTCAACCTGCTCTATTGTATGATTAGCCATAAGAGCGAAACGTACAAGAGTGTCCTGAGGAGCACAAGCTGGTGGAATAACAGGATTGATGAAAACACCTGCATCAAAAGCCAACTTCGTAACAATAAATGTCTTTTCAATATCACGTACATAAAGAGGAATGATAGGACTCTCAGTCTCACCAATTTCAAATCCCTCTTCACGGAAACGCTTTAAGGCATACTTGGTTACATCCCAAAGATGCTCTATGCGCTCAGGTTCCTGTTGTATGATGTGAAGTGCTTCCATTGCAGCAGCAGTTGCAGCAGGAGTATTTGATGCACTGAAGATATATGTACGACATGTATGACGAAGATAGTTTATTGTATCCTTATCAGAAGCAATAAAACCACCTATTGAAGCTAAACTCTTTGAGAAAGTACCCATAATAAGATCAACCTCATCTGTAAGTCCAAAATAATCACAAACGCCACGTCCATTCTTTCCGAATACACCTAAACCATGTGCCTCATCAACCATGACAGAGCAATTATACTTATGCTTTAATTTTACGATTTCTGGCAAATTAGCAAGATCACCTTCCATTGAGAATACACCATCAACAACAATAAGTTTAATTGCTTCTTCAGGTAATGCTTTTAAAACGCGCTCAAGATCTTCCATATCGTTGTGCTTGTAATGAAGCTGACGAGCAAAAGACAAACGACGTCCATCAACGATACTTGCATGGTCACGATCATCACAAATTACGTAATCACCTTTACCAACAACTTGAGCCAAGACACCTTGGTTAACAGAAAAACCTGTTGAAAAGCAAAGTGTATCGTCTTTTTCAATAAATTCTGCGAGTTCTTTTTCTAACTGAACATGTAAATCAAGTGTTCCATTAAGGAAACGACTTCCAGCACATCCTGAACCGTACTTATCAAGAGCAGCTTTAGCTGCGTCAATAACTCTCTGGTCGCCAGTCAAACCAGTATAGGCATTAGAACCAAACATAAGAACGTTATGACCAGCCATTTCAACTTCTGTACCCTGCTTGCTTGTTATAGCACGAAAATAAGGATACACGCCTGCCTCCATGAATTTCTGAGGCTCACGATATTTTTTGTATCTTTCTTGTAACTGTCCCATTTTAATAGGTGTAGTAAACTACTTTATATTCATTTTAGGCTGCAAAGATACAAAAAAGAACTAATAATGCTCCATTTTTCATAAGAAATATACCAAATAGTGAAAATATTCAAAGGTAAAACACATTTATAATACAATTTTATTAATTTTGCAGCAGATAATAAACTCATGGAAAAAAAGAAGATAATTTTTATAATGAATCCAATCTCAGGCACGGTTAACAAAGCTGGAATACCGAGTTTAATTGATAAATATATCAACCATGATATATTCGATTATGAGGTTGCACTCACTGAATATGCAGGACATGCATCAGAAATTGCATCTAAAGCTAAAAACGACAACATAGACATCGTCGTAGCTGTAGGTGGTGATGGAACGGTGAATGAAGTGGCTAGAGCCATTGTAAATTCAAACACTGCAATAGGCATAATTCCATGTGGTTCCGGAAACGGACTGGCAAGACACCTGATGCTGCCAATGAACCTAGCAAAAGCTATACAGATAATTAATCTGTGCGAAATACACCAACTTGATTACGGAATAATAAATGATATTCCTTTTTTCTGCACATGCGGAATGGGATTTGATGCTTTTGTAAGCCACAAGTTTGCTGAAGCTGGTAAACGAGGACCTATAACCTATGTGGAAAATGTTTTAAAAGAGGGGCTGAAATATAAGCCTGAAACTTATGAAATACAAGATGAGAAAGGCATTACACGCCTAAAAGCATTTCTCATTTCATGCGCCAATGCATCACAATATGGAAACAATGCATACATAGCACCACAAGCTTCAATGAGCGATGGTCTGATGGATATAATAGTTATGGAACCATTTGATGTAATTGAAGCTCCACAGATAAGCATAGACATGTTTAACAAGACTTTGGACAAAAATTCAAAGATAAAGACTTTCAAATGCAAGCATCTTCGAATACATCGCAAAGAACCTGGATATATTCACTATGACGGAGATCCAGTGATGACTGGACAAGATATCGAAATAACACTGAAAGAAAAGGGCATAAAAGTTATCGTAAACCCTTATGCCGACAAAAAATTACGTAAGCCAAACGCAGTACAAAACGCCGCAGCCGACCTGTTTAACGAAATAAATATTTTCAGAAAAGACATAAGCAGACAGAAAAGGCATATTTTGGCTATTAACAAGGTTATCCAACGTAGACTGAATTTATAAATAAAATTCAGAAACTAAGTTTTTATACCATTCAGAACGTTCATCATGAGTCATCATTGTGAACGTTTTTGTTTCTATGATATCAGACCTTTTAAGTTTAAATTCCAACAAATAACGCTTAACAGATTTACGTTCCACAGTCTTTATTCCATACATCCGAGAGATGAAAAATCCACAAATACAAGCCTCTTGAACAAATCTATCCTTATAATCAGAGGGTATAATAGCGGAAAGACAACCTTCATTAGCTAACAATCTCTTAGCAGAATGAAACAAGTCTGAATAAGACAACATATCTGTATGGCGCGCAAGGTTCCTAGTTTGATTCGGGTTCTTCAAAGAATCGATAAAAAAAGGAGGATTTGTCACAATAGCATCAAAACGATTTGCAACTGATAAATCTTGAAAAGATATATGCCTAACTTCGATTCTATCAGCAAATTTGCTGTTAGCAACATTTCTACCAGCCTGTGCAAAAGCATCCTCAGAAATATCTATTGCTAACACCTCCGCATTTGGGAAGCGCTGTGACATCATCAACGCAATCAATCCTGTACCGGTTCCTACATCAAGAATGCGATTGCCTCCTTTAGCCCAGGCTCCAAGCATGACCCCATCGGAGCCTACCTTCATGCCGTCAAAATCCTGACAGACATTAAATTGTCTGAATTTAAAGATATCATTATTCATAATCAATCATTAGAATAACGCATATCAAATAGATTTATTTTATACATTTTACTGATTTACATATTATTAAGTTCATTTTATCCCCCGCTTTTGCAGAATTTCTAATTAAAATATGTATCTTTGCAGACCAAAAAGTTATCAATTAGAAAAATGAATAACAAATATACATCAATACAAATGATTGCCGACTATGAAGGCGATATCAACAACCTGCTTGATATAAACATCGCCGGCGACATTCCTATTCTTGCTACACGTAACCTAGTATTATTCCCAGGTATACTTATGCCTGTCCTAGTAGGTAGAGAACCTAGCGTAAAGCTCATAAAAAAACTACAAAAGAACCCTGAAACAATATTCGGAATTTTCAGTCAGGAAGATGAAAATATTGAAAATCCAACATTTAAGGATTTATATAATACTGGAGTCTATGCTAAGATTGTTAAAGTCGTTGAAATGCCTGGAGCTGACAAAAATGTCACTGCAATCATTCAAGGATTAGGAAGATGTCAGTTAGAGGATTTAGTAAAGACTAAACCATATTACATAGGCAAGGTTTCACCTTTGGCTGAAGATCTTACACCAGCAAAAGATAAAGAATTCAAGGCCATATATGAAACCGTGCTCAACACGGCAAAAAAATACATCACACTTAGCGATGAAATGCCAGACGAATCTCAGTTCGCCCTTGACAATATACATAATGATGTATTGGCTATAAACTTTGTTTGTTCAAATTTGCCTTTGGATGTTGAAGAAAAAATAAAACTTATAAAGGCAAAGGACATAAAAGAGCGTGCTTTATCATTGCTGAAGATACTAGACCGTGACATTCAGCTAATGAAGCTAAAGCAGGATATCTTCCAAAAGACTCGCACTGACCTTGATGATCAGCAGAAAGAATATTTCCTACAACAGCAGATCAAGAACATCAAGGAAGAACTTGGACATGGTGAAACTTCTCCTGAAATTCACGAGCTCTTGGAAAAAGCCAAAGGTAAAAAATGGGGCATCGATATTTCAAAGGTATTTTATAAGGAACTGGATAAGTTAGAGACATGTAATCCGCAAAGTCCTGAATACTCCGTTTTGGTTAATTACCTACAAAACATGGTGAACCTACCCTGGGGTGTATACACTAAAGACGACTTGAATATCAATCGTGCCCAAAAGGTTTTGGATCATGACCACTATGGTATGGAAAAAGTTAAGGAAAGAATCCTTGAATACATTTCCGTACTACAGCTACGCGGAGATCTTAAATCACCTATTATATGTCTTTATGGCCCTCCAGGAGTCGGCAAAACCTCTCTTGGTAAGAGCATTGCAGAATCATTGCACCGTAAGTATGTGCGTGTATCGCTAGGTGGTGTGCACGATGAATCTGAGATTCGCGGACATCGCCGCACATATATTGGTGCTATGCCCGGAAGAATCATCAAGAGCATACAAAAGGCTGGCTCTAGCAACCCTGTATTCATACTTGATGAGATTGATAAGGTAACTCAAAACACTGTAAACGGTGATCCTTCATCGGCACTTCTTGAAGTTTTGGATCCAGAACAGAACAACGCATTCCACGATAATTATCTTGACGTGGATTATGACTTATCAAAGGTATTGTTCATTGCTACGGCAAATGATCTAAATACAATCCCACGCCCTCTACTCGACCGTATGGAAATAATTGAGGTAAGCGGATATATAACAGAAGAAAAAATTGAAATTGCAAAACGCCATCTTCTTCCTAAAGAACTTGAGAATACAGGTCTGGATTCTATAAGACCTAAAATAAAATTCAATAAGGTCTCACTTGAAAGAATTATTGAACAATACACACGTGAAAGCGGTGTAAGACAACTAGAAAAGCAAATAAACAAGGCTTTACGCAAAATAGCATACCAGAAAGCTGTTAAGGGCTATATTGTAGAAAATAACATTACTCCAAACGAAATCGAAACTCTATTGGGTAAAGCACCTTTCTACCGAGACATATACCAAGGTAATGACTATGCTGGAGTAGTAACAGGCTTGGCTTGGACAAGTGTTGGTGGTGAAATTTTGTTTATTGAGACATCACTAAATCAGGGTAAGGGAGGCAAACTCACTTTAACAGGTAACCTAGGTGACGTGATGAAAGAATCGGCAATGATAGCTCTACAATATGTAAAGGCTCACATTGACAAATTGAACGTAGACTATAGGATTTTCGACAACTGGAATATACATATCCATGTACCAGAAGGTGCAACACCAAAAGACGGTCCTTCTGCAGGTATAACAATCGCTACATCAATAGCATCTGCTATAACCCAACGCAAAGTGCGCAAAAATACAGCTATGACTGGTGAAATTACTCTTAGGGGTAAAGTTCTCCCTGTAGGTGGTATAAAAGAAAAGATACTTGCTGCAAAGCGTGCAGGAATAACCGACATCGTAATGTGCAAGGAAAACCAAAAGGATATAGAGGAAATACCTGAGAAATATCGTATTGGTGTTGAGTTCCATTATGTTGAGAATATTCAACAGGTCTGGGACTTCGCCCTAACAGAAGAGAAAGTAGAAAATGCTGTAGAATTTACTATTCCAGAAGAAAAAGACAAATGACATTTGAAGTTCAACACACAGATAACGCAAGCGACGCACGCACTGGAGTTATTACAACCGACCACGGACAGATAAAGACACCTATCTTTATGCCTGTAGGCACAGCTGGTACCGTAAAGGGTGTACACTTCAGTGAATTGCGTGATCAGATAAATGCTCAGATCATTCTTGGAAACACATATCATCTGTATCTTCGTCCTGGATTGGAAACACTCCGTGCAGCAGGTGGTTTGCACGGCTTTAACGGATGGGAACGTCCTATTCTTACAGACAGTGGAGGCTTTCAAGTGTTTTCACTGACTGGCATTCGTAAACTAACTGAAGAAGGATGCACATTCCAGTCACACATCGACGGAAGTAAGCACATCTTCACACCAGAGAACGTAATGGATACAGAACGTGTCATCGGTGCAGATATCATGATGGCACTAGACGAATGTCCTCCAGGCAAAAGCGACTATGCGTATGCCAAGAAAAGTCTTGCCATGACTCAAAGATGGCTAGATAGATGCTTTAAAAGATTCAATGAGACAGAACCTCTCTACGGATACAATCAAAGCCTCTTCCCTATTGTTCAGGGATGCACATATAAGGATTTACGACGCGATGCTGCCAAATTTATTGCCGACAAAGGTGCTGATGGTAATGCTATTGGTGGTCTTGCTGTAGGAGAGCCAACTGATGTCATGTATGAGATGATTGAAGTGGTTAACGAAATCTTACCAAAAGACAAGCCTCGTTACCTAATGGGAGTTGGCACTCCCCAAAACATTCTAGAAGGAATAGAACGCGGTGTTGACATGTTTGACTGCGTTATGCCTACACGCAACGGTCGCAACGCATTATTGTTTACTTACAATGGAACAATGAACATGCGTAACAAAAAATGGGAAAATGATTTTACTCCTATTGACGAAGGCGGATGTGAAGTTGACAAAGTATATACAAAGGCATATCTTCATCATTTGTTCAAGGCAAAAGAACTTCTTGCAATGCAAATAGGCAGTATACACAATCTGGCTTTCTATCTACGACTAGTTACAGATGCAAGAAATCACATTGAGAAAGGTGACTTTGTTGCATGGAAAAACTCTATAATAGATCAATTAGGTCAACGTTTATAAATAATCATGACGGAATTCAGTAGACTTAAAAAACATCATAAACTATATAGCTTTCTGCGCTGGATCAGCAAGCACCCAATATGGCTGCACAGATTTGCAAAATGGCTTTATAGCCATACAGCGTGGTTGCGTAAAATATTAAGATGGACATGTCATAAGATGCGTTGGATAAAGTATCTGAATCCATTACGCTATATCAAGAGAATAGATTGGTATATTATCAAGAAATTTATTGGTACATACATCTATTCTATTGCGCTGATTATAACTATATCAATTGTGTTTGATATAAATGAGAACTTGGCGAAATTCAGTCAATATCATGCGCCATTAAAAGCTATTGTATTTGATTACTACATGAATTTCATTCCGTACTTCGCCAATTTGTTCAGTCCATTGTTTGTTTTCATTGCAGTAATATTCTTTACGTCAAAACTGGCTGGGAACAGTGAAATCATTTCCATGCTTGCTACTGGCATATCTTTCAGACGTCTAATGCGTCCGTATATGATTTCATGTATATTGCTATCTTCATTGTCTTTTTATTTGAGCGGATACGTTATTCCACATAGTAATGTCATAAGGCAGAATTTTGAGTCAATGTATAAAAACAAAAAGAAGAATACTGCTGCTGACAACGTAATGCTTCAAGTTGAGAGAGGTACAATTGCATACATCCAGCATTATGACAACAACGCTAAAAAAGGTTACGGATTCTCTTTGGACAAGTTCAATAATAAGAAACTTGTCAGCCACATGACAGCAATGGAAATCCAATATGACACAGTAAGTGACTCTAAATATCACTGGTCTGCTAGTAATTTTAAGATACGCAGATTTAATGGATACCGAGAACAAATACAGACCGGAGTAAAAAAAGATACTTTAATACAAATGGAACCTAATGACTTGGTGTACTCAAGGGGACAACAAGAAACATTCACCAATCCTGAACTACAAGATTACATTGCAAAACAAATAGATCGTGGTTCCAGCAATGTAGTACAATTTCAGGTGGAATATCACAAACGAATAGCTTCAAGTTTTGCATCATTCATACTGACTATTATAGGTCTTTCACTATCTGCAAAGAAACGTAAAGGCGGTATGGGTATGTATCTTGGAATAGGTATGGCACTCAGCTTTATATATATAATGTTGCAGACGGTATCATCAACATTTGCCATAAATGCTAATCTTCCACCAATGATAGCAGCATGGATACCAAATATAATATTTGCCGCTGTGGCTTATTACTGCTACAGACAGGCACCAAATTAATAAAAAGAAATTTATGTATTTCGACGAGTTAAATTTAAATGAAAACGTCCTAGACGCTCTATATGATATGCATTTTGACGAATGCACACCTGTTCAGGAGAAATGTATTCCTGAAATATTAAAGGGCAAAGACGTATTAGGGGTAGCACAAACAGGAACAGGAAAAACGGCAGCATATTTATTGCCCGTATTAAGTAAACTAGATGACGGCGGTTATCCAGACAAGGCGATAAATTGCCTTATTATGAGTCCTACACGCGAACTTGCACAACAGATAGACCAAGCGATGCAAGGATTTGGATATTACCTTAACGGGGTCAGCAGTGTTGCTGTTTACGGCGGTAATGACGGAAACCGATATGATCAAGAGATTAAGAGTTTACAACTTGGAGCAGACATTATTATTGCCACTCCAGGACGACTTATTTCTCACATCAGTCTTGGCAATGTCGACTTAAGTAAAGTATCATTCTTCATTCTTGACGAAGCTGACAGAATGCTTGATATGGGATTTTCTGATGACATCATAAAGATAGCGAATAAACTACCTAAGACATGCCAAACAATCATGTTTTCGGCAACAATGCCTAGCAAGATTGAAGGACTAGCAAAGACTTTGCTTAAGGATCCAGTAGAACTAAAACTTGCTGTTAGCAAGCCTGCTGAGAAAATAAAGCAGATGGCTTATGTTTGTTATGAAACTCAGAAAATGGGTGTCATAAAAGATATATTCAAGAATGGTGATCTTCAGCGTGTAATCATCTTCTGCGGAAGCAAAATAAAAGTAAAACAGGTAGCAGGTGCTCTTCAACGCAAGCATATCAATTGTGGTGAAATGCATTCTGACTTGGATCAAGCTACTCGTGATGATGTGATGTTCAAATTCAAGAGTGGACAATTAGACGTACTCGTAGCTACGGATATTGTATCACGTGGAATAGACATTGATGACATTGCAATGGTAATCAACTACGACGTGCCTCACGATGCAGAGGATTATGTTCACCGTATTGGACGTACTGCAAGAGCTGCACGTACTGGTACAGCAATAACTTTTGTGTCAGAAGACGACATCTACTATTTCCAGCAGATTGAGAAATTCCTTGAAAAAGATGTTGAAAAAGTAGCTCTCCCTGTGGGATTAGGTGAATCACCAGAATACAAGTCTGACGGAAAGCCTAAGAATGGAACTTCTGCAAAGAACCGCAGAAGAAACGACAGAGACCAGTCTACACATAAGGATAAGAAGCAACAGAATCAAAGACAGAAATATAGTAATCCGAACAACGCAAATGCAACTGAAGGTGATGTCGCCCCAAAAAGTAATTATCCAAAGAAACGCTATTATACTGCTGAAGAAAGACGCGAATACAAAGCACGCAATAGTAATAAGGGTGAATACAAAAAGGACGATCAACAGCCTACTCAAAAGGGAGCTGAGCCACGCAAAAAGTATGATGAGACAAAACCTCAATACAATAAGCGACGTGGAAATGTAGAAGGCAACTACAAAAAGAGAAATAATCCACAGGCTGCAAACGCTAAACCGAAAAACAATACAGCTGTACCTAACACGCAAAAGCCAATCAAGAAAGAAAACAGTATTAAGAAGTTATTTAAGAAGATGTTTAGCATCAAATAAATATTAGTCCGGTATTAACATACCGGACTTTCTTTTTATATACGACAAAAAGGAGCAATATATTTCATCAGTATTACCAAAAGATAACAGAACCACAAAAAACTATCTTTTTTACACAATTAAAACAAAAAATATAACTATTTGTTTGTTTTCTAACTAAAAAAACATATCTTTGCAATCATAAAGAAATAGAGCAGACTTAATTTAACCAACCAATAAAAGAAGAAAGATTATGAAAGCAACAGAAGTTGTAGAAAAACTGAAAAACAGATTTCCTAACGAGCCAGAATATATTCAGGCAGTGAGTCAAGTACTGGAAACTATTGAGGATGAATATAACAAGCATCCAGAATTTGAAAAAGCTAATATTATTGATCGTCTTTGCATTCCAGACCGCCTAATAGAATTCCGCGTATCATGGGTAGACGATAAAGGTCATGTTCAGACCAACATGGGTTACCGTGTTCAGCATAACAACTGTATCGGTCCTTACAAAGGAGGTCTACGTTTCCACAAATCAGTGACCCTATCGATATTAAAGTTTCTTGCATTCGAGCAGACATTCAAGAATTCATTGACAACACTCCCTATGGGTGGAGCAAAGGGTGGTTCAGATTTCTCACCACGTGGCAAGAGCAACGCTGAAGTTATGCGTTTCTGCCAAGCATTCATGACAGAACTGTATCGTCATATAGGTCCTAATGAAGATGTTCCAGCAGGAGATATTGGTGTAGGTGGTCGTGAAGTTGGATACATGTTTGGTCAGTATAAAAAACTAACACACCAGTTTGTTGGTATTCTTACTGGTAAAGGTCAGGAATTTGGTGGTTCTCTTATCCGCCCTGAAGCTACAGGATATGGTAATGTATACTTCCTTCAGAGCATGCTGAAGACTCGTAACATTGACATTAAAGGTAAGACAGTACTTGTTTCCGGTTCAGGTAACGTAGCTCAGTACACAATTGAGAAACTTCTTGAATTAAGCGCAAAACCTGTTACATTGTCAGATTCAGACGGCTACATTTATGATCCTGATGGTATAGACAAGGAAAAACTTGCATACGTCATGGAACTTAAGAATGTAGAGCGCGGACGTATTAAGGAATACGCAGAGAAATATGGAGTTAAATATGTAGAGGGAGCAAAACCTTGGTCTGAAAAAGGCGATATAGCTACTCCTTGCGCTACACAAAATGAAATAAACGAAGAGGCTGCGAAAGTTCTCATTGCTAACGGTGTTATCGCTGTAACTGAGGGTGCTAACATGCCTACTGTTCCTGCAGCAATCAAACAATTCCAAGATGCTAAGATTCTATATTGTCCAGGAAAAGCTTCTAATGCTGGTGGCGTTGCTGTATCAGGTCTTGAGATGAGTCAGAACTCAGAACGTCTTAAATGGACAAGTGAAGAAGTTGATGCTAAACTGCACGCCATTATGGATGATATCCATGACAACTGTGTAAAATATGGCACAGAGCCTGATGGATATATTAATTATGTAAAAGGTGCGAATATTGCTGGTTTCCTAAAGGTTGCCAAAGCAATGCTTGCTCAAGGAATAATATAATTGTTGCCACTGAAAAACAATCGGATAGGAGAAAAATACTAATTATAGGTATTTATCTCCTGTTTTTGTATTGACTAACCTCTCACACCACCGTACGTGCTGTTCTGTATACCGACGTTCCTCATTTAGGGTACCATTTGACACACTCATCATATAGGATAGCATACCCAGGTAAGCATAATCCCTCTTAGTTGATGTATATTCCGAGCATAAAATAAGAGATGACAATATATGTCATCCCTTATTTATATTAATTTGGAAAAAGCAATGCTTACTTCAACAAATCAACAACCTTGGCAGCAAGCTCTTCACCACGCAAGTTCTCACCAATCACCTTGCCAGTTACTGCATCCACAATAAATATTGCAGGAATAGCCTGAACATGATACAAATCATCTACACCACTCTTGTCAATACCATTAGGCCATGGCAGATTTTCCTTCTCAAGAGCTTTCTTCCAGGCTACTTCACTCTTATCAATGGATACACTTATTATCTCCAGTCCTTTCTTGCTGTTGGCAGCATAGATACTCTTCAGATTAGGAATTTCCTTGCGACATGGTACACACCAGCTTGCCCAGAAATCAACAAGGAATATCTTTTTACCTTTCACTGTCTTGACAGCTTCATTAACCTTTCCTTTGGCATCAGTGAAACTGAATTTCGGATAATCTTTGCCTACCAGTCCTTCAGGAGAAATCTTTTTCTTCAACAACTGACCATAATAACTCTGCTGGGCTTCTGTAGAAAACTGTGCCCAGTCTGCAGTGTTTTCCGCTGTGAAATAAGAATACAGAGCCAACATAGAGAATGGTCCCCACCACGAGTCTTTATTGTCAGCAGCAATAGCTTTATAGGTCTTTTCCACTTCTGTGAAGAATTTTTTCTCAGCAGCGACATAACCCACACTCTTTGTATCTGTATATCCATTATGAAAAGCTTCATACAGAATATCCAGATATTTGCGTTTGGCATCTATCTTGCTTATATACTCGGCCTCAAGTGGACTATTGATAACTTTGACATCAGAACCATAATAATAAGTTCCCTTGTCTGTAACATTTTTTCCAGCAGCAGCAGTAACCTTAGGTGTTTCTCTCTTATCGGTCATTAACTGAGCAACATAACCATCGTACCCCTTGACCTTGAATCCTACATAGCGAGGTTCATCCATAGGAACCGTGACAACACACTGATCGTTCATCACTTTGGCTTCAGCAACAACCGGTTCTTTACTCTGATGCGTGCAGGCATACACGGCTTCAATCTCTGTGCCATCAGGAAGTCCACTGATATTCAGTGAAACAACAGACTGTGCGTTCACTGCCACACAGGCAGAAAAGGCAATTAGTAAAACTGACAATTTTTTCATTATATACATATTATTATTTTGCAACATTTTGTGTAATACTGCCATTACCGGCATTTTTAATAGCTCCCTGAGGGAAAGGGAATGTCCACATATAACTTGAAGGAGAAAGTGTCACGGTCTTGCCGTCTTTCTCTTTGCTTAACGTACGAGTATAGATTCCCTCAGCGTTATATCTTCTGGCATCAGCAAAAGGAACGATACTGTAAATCAACAGATTATCCTTTTCTCGGCGTATATACTCTATGGCCTCGGCGACAGACGAAGCTGTAAGGGATTCATACTTATCAGTACTAACGGTATGTTTTCTTACGGTATTGAGAACATCCATTGCCTCAGTCAGCTGATTATCACGTGCCAGGCATTCAGCCTTTATGAGATACTGTTCCACTGTGCGCATACCATTGTAATTGATTGTTCCAGTGGTAATACCACGGTAATAAGTCTCTGAACCAACAGTATAAAGTTTCCAGTTACACTTGAAATAAATATCACTGTCTTCAAACATTTTTGCTCTCCACTGTGGCATATTATTCATTCTGGCACCAGAAGAACTACTACCATCGTTGAAATTATAACTTTCCACGCAGTTGAATCCAAGAGGAGTCTGTGAAGTCTGGGCTGAACTTTCTGAGTCAATAACACTTTTGTTTGCCTTATAGAATTCATTCCAGTCTATCAGTTTGTCATTTATGGCAAGAGCCTTGTCTGCATATTCCAAAGCATTTGTATAATCCATCATTTGCAGATATATCCTTGCCAGCATCGCGTATGCAGCCCCCTTGCCAGGATGCAATATCGTGGTGCCCATGTCAGGAAGATATGGAATAGCCTCTGTGAGATCATTTATCATGAAATCATAAATCTGCTTTACCGTAACCTGAGTGTAAGAAGCCCCCACTTCACTGCTTGTTATCAAAGGTACGCTAAGCGTTTCTGCAGCACTACCACTCTGATAAGTGTTTGCATAGTAATTTGCCAACAGAAAATAATGCATCGTCCTAAGTACTTTGGCGTATGCCACTACTTCATTTTTTTGAGCATCAGCAGCCTCTGTTGCCGTAGGCGCATTCTCTATCACAAGATTACAATAGTTGATACCCGAATAAGCAGCGTAATAAGTAGTCTCGTCGCTATTGTTATAATAAACACGGTCTACAGATGTATCCCAATTGTAGTTGGCGGCATACATAGGATAATAACTTGCATTGGAATTAGTGAGGTAGCGGTCGTTAAGCAAATAAGCCGACTGACCGACATCCATTCGGTGAACATCATACTCGTCACGCAGAAAAGCCTCATAATCCGCAAGCGTAGCCGGGATTTTCTTTCCCTTGGGTTTCTCGTTAAGATAGTCATTGCACGAAGTAAATAGCAAAGCTGCCGCGAGAACAGTCATTATTGTTGAAATATATGTCTTCATCATATTTTCTTTTTTATTAGTTTAGAAATTCAGGAATAAACCTACCATATAGTTTGTGGCATTATAACCGCCCAACTGGTATTTAGCCTGATCGGTATGTGTCCACATACAAGGATTTTCCACATTCACCTGTACACGGGCATTCTGCATAGACAGCTTTCTACATACGGAAACTGGTATGTGATAAGAAAGAGAAATATTGCTAAGCTTCAGATAGTCAGCATCCAATATGTTCTGTGAAGAATAGTAATACACGTTGTAGAGTTCTGAAGCAGAATAGCCGCTTTCAGCAAATATAGCTCTTGGAACATTCGTGTAAGCCTCATCACCGGCTTTCTGCCAGCGACCAGCAAGCGCTGAAGAAGCACTGGCTATATTGGTTATATATCCCAGACGTGAATAAGAACAAGTAAGGAATGCCGGATTGACATTACGCATTATATGTCCGCCGGCATAAGTAAACAGAATGTTGAAATCAAAGTTCTTATATGAAATTTCAGCACCTAAAGAACCATTATATTTAGGAACTGTAGTTCCCTGATATTGAAGAGATTCCAGATTAGTAGGCTGATGGCTTGTTATTTCACCTTTTTCATCATACACTTGTGGAAGTCCATTAGAACTCAGTCCAGCCCATTTATATCCGAATATAGCATTGTATTCATATCCTATGGTAGGATAAGCTGACGCATAGTCAAGGGCAAGATAATACACTGGAGCCTTGACATTCACGTAAGTTACCCTGTTCTTGTTATAGCCAAAAGTGGTATTGGCAGAAATGCGCCAGTCCTGACTATGCAGGATTAAACCTTTAAGAGAGACCTCAAAACCACGGTTATTCATTTCGCCGTTGTTTATAGTATATGTGCTGTAGCCGTATCCTTCCGTAGGCACGCCCATAGTGCTGGCGAGCAAGTCTGTACCTTTCTTGTTGTAATATTCCAAAGTACCATTGAGTCTGTTGCCAAGCACCGCAAAATCCACACCCACATTAAAGGTGTTGGTCTTTTCCCAAGAAAGTTTTGAATTCGGCCGTGAAGACACATATCCATATTTTCCACCCACATTATAATTAGTATAGTAAGATGCCACCAAATATGGAGCTGAGTCTTTAGACACATTACCACCGATACCATCACTGACACGCAGCTTCAGATAATTCACCCAAGGAGCGTAAAACCATTTTTCCTTGCTGATAATCCAACCGGCACCGAGGCTCCATGTGGGTTTGTTTTGAAACTTACTACTGGTGCCCCATAGATTGGAGCGGTCCCAACGTAGACTTCCTGTTACCGTATAGCGGTCATCATAAGTATACGAAGCATTACCATATACAGATACAAAACGGTTAGTATTCTCATAAGAGGCGTTCAGATCTGTAGTCTGCAGATAACTGTAGTTCCCCAGAATTCCCGTAAATCCGGAAACCAGCGAAGTTTCATCCACAGTTCCGGAGCTTAACATATCCGTGTCATAGTTGAACATTTGGCTGCGATGCATATCGATCTTGGTGTCACGTGTCTCTGTACCCAATATGGCAACGACGTTATGCACATTTCCAAAAGTTTTATTGAAGTCCAGCTGCTGGCGGAAGTTGAGCGTCCTTACATACTGGTCTCTGCGGTTAAAAATATTTCCATAAGGAATGGCATAAACAGCAGAGCCATTTTTGTCATAAGCAAAATTGTCAACATTGTTTCTGGTGGCTATACTCTGCTTGTCCGCTATCTGCTCATATTTATACGACGAACGCTCATATTGGAATGAAGCTGAGTATTTCAGCCACGAGGTTAATTCTATATTCAATCTTGCATAAGCTCTGACGTTGAAGCCCTTTGTAACTGTCGTATTGCGTTTGAGTTCATCCAGAGGAGTAATGTCAAGATTATACAGTCCATACTTGTTTATCAAATTAACAGTCTCTGTGCTCAGATAACTATTCTGTGTCTTTGTATAATTGCTACCGTCTGAATTTACCAAATCATCATAGGGCAATACACTATAACCCGGATTCATGACATCATATCCCTGCGCATTATCTTGAGAAAATTTCATATAAGCCCCCATATCAAGAGAAAGCCACTTTGTAAACTGAGTGGTATTGGCAAGATTCAAACCAAGCCACTGATTACCACTATACTTATCCTCATTGGCATCATGACGGTAGGTGACATCCGTCTTGAACATATTCTTACCTGTATTGCTGACTATTCCTAGGTTATACTGCTGATATAGAGGATCACGCTTAGCATATTTTGCCATCTGATCATAATAGTTATAACCTTTTGAAGAAAGACTAGTCAGCGTCTGTTCCATATCGCTTTGGGATGTATTGCCAGCATAATAATTAAGGATACTGGTAATACCGGCACTTGGATAAACCTTGTAATCAAGAAGATTCTGGGCATAACTTGCGGCATTGTTACCTAAAAGATTAGTATTTTGTGATGCCCATTCCTTCTCCAAGTCCACAACAAGTTTAGAATCAGCCATATTGCCAGTATACATTTTATAAGGATGCCAAGTCAGTGTGGTACTGAAAGAAACATCTGTCTTATTTGATTTACTAGTTTTATGCTTGGTTGTAATAACAATGACACCATTGGCGGCACGCGCTCCGTATATACTTGCGGCAGCAGCATCCTTTAGAACTGTTATACTCTCAATATCATCAACATTGATATCAGGCAGACCTTCTTCCAAAGAACCATACGCCCCCATCTTGGTATTCTCTACGGGAAAACCATCAATGACATACAGCGGTGTTTTCGTAGCATTCATAGTTGTCACGCCACGTATAAGTCCATTGTTGTATCCCGCCACTTCTCCTTCAAGTAAACTGGATATTGAGTTCATTCGTTTACTCTGAAGATCCTCAGCCGTAACCTTAGAAAAAGAACCGGTAGAACGCTCTTTTGAAAGAGTCTGATAACCGGTTACCACAACTTCATCAATAGTTGTATGGTCTGCGGTCATCACAAAATTAACATTTTCATTGCGCCCCACCTTCACCATGGACGTATGCATTCCGACATAACTAACCTGTACGTCATTACAGTTTTCCGGTATCAGGAGTTCATACCTTCCATCTGTTCCCGTAATAGTACCATAAGGTGAGCCAGGAACATTAACTGAAGCTCCGATAAGCGTTTCACCACTTTCATCCGTTATTACACCGGATATTTGTCTGAGCCTGTTTGCGACCGTTTCTTTTTTATCCTGTTTTTTTGTCGCCTTATATGCGATACTGATAAATTTCCCCTTGACAGAATAAGTAAAAGGCTTGCCACTCAGAATCTTGGCAACAGCTTCCTCTACTGTTGCGTTACTGATGTTGACATCAACAGTATAGCCCTTCACATCGTCTACAACATATAGAATTTTCCATCCTGATTGCTTCTGCACTATCTTCAGCGCACTTGCCATAGATTCACCGTGTAATGAAAGCGTTACAAGATTCTTGGGCTGTAGCCCTTCTGCATGTAAAGTCGGTGTGGCAAAACATAATGTGACTGTAATAAGCCACAACAAAAGTCTCATCTTTTTTACCATAAATTAAAGTCTATTTTGTGTGAACATAAATAGATACGTTGATAAACAAGAAATGGTGGCAATAAAAGAAGAAAAAACATCAAAATGATTTGTTTTTCGTTATTTTAGTTTCACTCTATCACAATTTTTTCATTATCTATTGTCACTTTTACTTTTCCAAGACTATTAAGCAGTTCCACAGTTTCTTGAATACTTCCCTTACGGTCAGCCGCAAAATTAAGCCTTATATCTTTAAGTGCAGAATCCTTAAACACCACTTTTCGATTATACCATCTGCCAAGAGCATACATAATGTCTTCCAATCGCTTGTTATCATAATAAAACACGCCATCACTCCAAGCTGTAGTTTCATCCGTATTTACCTTCTTTATATCTGCCTTACCCGCCATATTCATTTGATACTGCTGACCTGGAATTATATTCGTGACTTTGCCCGAAGACATATTTTTCACTTCCACCTTTCCCTCAACAAGAGCCACCGACGCTTCCATACCAGGATATGCCTTAACATCAAAAACAGTTCCCAACACGCGTGTCCTGATTTGAGCCGTCTCGACAATAAAAGGATGATGCTTGTTTTTGCTTACTTTAAAAAGGGCTTCACCTGATAGTTTTACGATTCTGTCTGTTCCCGTAAAACCATGAGGGTATTCTATAGAACTGTTGTCATTAAGAATGATTTCAGTTCCATCTGCTAGATTTATCGTCATTGTCTCACCACTTCCGGTTTCCACTCTGGATATTTTATCAGCGGATTCACCAATACCATAAAAATAATTATAACCGAAGACCAATGCTATCATGGCTGCAGCCCCAACAACAGCACTTATAACATGTCCTATAAGATGACGGTGTTCTGAAGTTTCATTTACATCCTCTTCATTTATGATTTTCTCCAATTCGCCATTAACATCAGGAATAGGCATAGTGGCTTCCAGCATACTACGTTGTGCTGCTGCAAGTAACTGGAGACTTTTCTGTATTTCCTTATCATTCTCCAACATAGAAACTTCCTCTTCTGATAATTCCACCTTTTCTGTTGTGGATTTCATCACCTTCATGGCAATATCATCAATCGTAATATCTTTCATAATTTATCAGTTGTCTATGTATTAATACGTTTCAGGCTCAAAATCGGTGGCAATGTCATCAGGGCTTTTTCCGGCATACTTATCACGCAAAATCTTAAGAGCCTTCATGACATGTCGTTTTACGGTATCATGATGAATGTTCATCTGCTTTGCCACCTCATCATATTTTAAATGTTCAACATAGCATTTATACAGTATAGTACGAGTGGGTTCAGGCAACAACTTCATCATGGCTTCTATCTGTAACTGTTGATTATAATGTACAGAATCCTGCACATAAGCTTCATCCACAGATCGAATATAGTATTTGGCATATTTTGAAGCTACAACATTACAGCGCAGGAAGTCTATGCACTTACGGCGGACTGCCACCATAAGCATACTTGACATATTTTCCTGCTGCCAATCAGCCCAATGCTCCCATACGCGAGCAAACACTTCACTCACGATATCCTTGCTTGCTTCAGGTTGTCTGGTTATCTGTAAAGAATAATAATACAGATGTTTATACTCCTTAGTAAACAATTGTCTGAAATCATCACGTTGTTTAGCCGAATACATCAAAATTTTATTTGGAAATTCTTTCTAAATGTGCAAATTTACGAATTATTCATAGAACTAGCAAACAAAGATTAAAGTTTATTTTATACTGTTAAGCAGGTCTATTTTCATATCATTGACTATCTTAATATCAGTATACATAAGCATAGTTACGCAACCTTTTATCTCCATATCAGCTTGTAAAAGCTCACATCATTATGCTCATAAATCAAATCATGTATGGTAATATACTGCATATGTCTTTATCATCGGCAGAAGAAGAATATCATCTAATTTTATATCAAAGTCATCAGTAAAACAACTAGTTTATTTTCGGTTGTTTTTCTTTTTTGATATCTATGATAGATGATGATGCAGACAATATGATTGATTTCTGCTTTGCGGAAGATGAGGGATTCAAACCCCCGATACCCGAAAAGGGTATACCGGATTTCGAGTCCAGCGCATTCGGTCACTCTGCCAATCTTCCAATAAATGTCATGCAAAAGTAATAAAAAAAACGGAAACAGACTATCAACAAGAATTGAAGTGATCGTATTTAACAGATATTACACATACACTATTCAAAAGAAAGTTTCTTTAATCTGCTTTTCAACAACTCTGCCTCGCTTTTACGAATTCGCAATGTTATGCTACATGTATTATCAAACTTCTGATCAATAATTTTTGGTTGAAGTTCCTTAACTATTCGCATCACATCGTTCATCATCGGATAAGTAAAATCATACTTTATAGTTTCCTCAACTTGACGTATTTCTATAATAGCATTAGATATGGCTTCAGCTGCAGCAGCACGATAGGCAACAATTAATCCACCTGTACCAAGATTCACTCCGCCATAATATCTTACCACAACGATAAGGATATCAGTAAGTTCAGCACTATTTATCTGACCTAGTATAGGTTTTCCTGCTGTAGAACTTGGTTCTCCGTCATCATTTGCTCTAAATTCTGCCCTGTCAGGTCCAAGCATGTAAGCATAACAACAATGCCGTGCATCATAGTATTTCCTACGATACACAGCAATTAAATCCTTTGCTTCATAAACCGATTCTATGTGATGGGCAAAAGCGAGAAACTTGCTTCTCTTTTCAGTGTAACATCCCTCGCCTATTATTTCATTATCTATAGTTTTATATTGATCTTCTGTCATTTATTGTAATTTATGAATAACTAAGCCGCTACGCAACTTTGGTTCAAACCAAGTAGCTTTAGGTGGCATTATCTTTCCACTGTCGGCAATATCCATTATCTGTTTCATACTTACAGGATAAAGGGCTAAAGCCATACGCATCTCTCCGTTGTCAACACGGCGTTTAAGCTCTTTTAGACCACGCAATCCTCCAACAAAATCAATTCTTTTGTCAGAGCGCAAATCTTTAATACCGAGTATATTATCAAGAATCAATCTGCTGGAAATGTCAACATCAAGAACTCCTATAGGATCTGTGTCATCGTATGTTTCACTTTTTGCAATTAAACTATACCATTTACCATCAAGATATAAAGAGAATTCATGCAACTGCTTAGGTCTATATTCTGCTTCTCCAATCAAAGTTACTTCGAAATTCTTTTTCAAAGCCTCTATAAACTGTTCAGCAGTCAAACCGTTTAAGTCTTTCACTACCCTATTATAATCAAGAATAGTCAATTGACTAGCCTGAAAACATACAGCCATGAAATAATTATACTCTTCCTTACCTGTATGGTTAGTGTTCTGCTTTGCCTTCTCAGCACCAACAAGTGCAGCAGCTGCCGAACGATGGTGCCCGTCAGCAATATATAGACTTTGCATCTTGCTAAACTCGTTTGTTATAACTGCTATATCTGCATCATCAGATAACACCCAGAACTGATGTCTAAATCCATCAATAGGAGCAATAAAATCATATTCTGGTTGGGTACCTGCATACTTGTTTATAATTGCATCCAACACATCATTATCTGGATAAGCAAAAAATACGGGTTCAATATTAGCATTGCATACACGTACATGCTTCATTCTATCCTCTTCCTTGTCACGACGCGTTAGCTCATGCTTCTTTATCACTCCGTTAAGGTAATCATTTACATACGCACCAACAACTAAACCATACTGGGTTTTACCATTCATTGTCTGTGCATAAATATAATAGTGTTCATCATCGTCTTGGACTAGCCAACCTCTCTTTTGAAACTTATCGAAATTTTCTGCTGCACTCTCATAAACTCTTGCATCATATTCACTTGTACCTGGATCAAAATTAATTTCAGGCTTTATAATATGATAAAGACTTTTCTCATTGTTGCCAGCTTCATCACGAGCCTCTTCTGAATTAAGAACATCATAAGGACGACTCTCGATTTGTTCCACAAGATTTTTTGGAGGGCGCACTCCTCTAAAAGGTTTAATAATTGCCATGGTAATGGATCTAAAATAATGTATGAAAAAAATCCTACCCATGTCATGATTACAATTAAAGAGACGTGGGTAGGATATATAAGTAAATCTTACTTGTTTACCTTAAACTTTGTACAACCATCCTTAAAGAAAGCATTAATCTGCTTTGCGGCAGCGATACCAGCATTTACATTTGCCTCTGCTGTCTGCGCACCCATCTTCTTAGGTGTTGAAAAATAACGACCTTCAAACGTCTTGAAATCCTCATCTGCATCAGGCTTGATGTCTGTAATATATTTCAAGTCCTCACGCTCAGCAAGCAACTTTATAAGCTCAGGCTCATTGATTACTTCCTTACGTGCTGTATTGATAAGGATGCCACCCTTAGGCATTTGATTTACTGTTGCGTAATTAATGCTCTTTATTGTCTCTGGGGTAGCTGGAATGTGAAGAGAAACAATGTCACAAGTCTGGAACAATTCGTTTTGACTCTTTGCAGCGTGTACACCAGCAGCTTCAATAACGTCTGCAGGACAGAAAGCATCAAAAGCATAAACTTCCATGCCAAAGCCTTTTGCTACACGTGCAACATTGCGACCTACATTACCAAATGCCAATATACCGATTTTCTTGCCCATAAGCTCAGAACCAGCTTTGCCATTATAAAAGTTACGAACTGTATAAACCAACAATCCGAATACCAATTCAGCTACAGCGTTTGAATTCTGTCCAGGAGTATTCTCTGCAACAACATTATTAGCTGTTGCGGCAGCAAGATCAATATTATCATATCCTGCACCTGCACGAACAACTATCTTCATGTTCTTTGCAGCCTCTAGCACTTCTGCATCAACTTTATCTGAACGGATAATCATTGCGTCAGCATCTTTAACTGCATCAAGCAACTGAGCCTTATCAGTGTATTTTTCCAACAAAGCAAGTTCATTACCTGCTGCTTCAACTTCTTTTTTTATACCTTCTACAGCTGCAGCTGCGAATGGTTTTTCTGTTGCAACTAAAACTTTCATAGTCTTGTATTATTAAATGAATATAGGGCGAATCAAAATTCGCCCTATTACTCTAATTATTATAATTAATATTTTGCCTCAAAATCCTTCATGGCTTGAACAAGGGCGTTCACACCTTCCATCGTCATTGCATTATAGCAACTTGCACGGAAACCACCGACAGAACGGTGACCCTTAATACCAACCATACCCCGCTCTGTAGCAAATTCTAAGAACGGCTTTTCAAGTTCTGCATATTCATCATTCATTACGAAGCAAATATTCATCAATGAACGAGAATCATTCTCAACAGTACCCTTGAATAGCTTATTGCGGTCAATCTCTGTGTACATAGCCTCTGCACGTTCTTGAGCACGCTTGTCAGCAGCCTCAAGACCACCATTCTTCTTCAACCATCTCAAGTTTTCCATCATCGAATAGATAGGAACAACTGGAGGAGTATTAAACATAGAGCCCTTGTCTACATGAGTGCGATAGTCCATCATAGTAGGCAATTCTCTTGGAGCTTTTCCAAGTTCATCATCCTTAACGATAATAACCGTAACACCAGCCATAGAAATATTCTTCTGAGCACCTGCATAGATAGCTTTATATTTGCTAACATCAATAGGGCGACTCATAATATCAGAACTCATATCAGCGATAAGAGGAACATTTACGTCTAATTCCTTGCGAATTTCAGTTCCGTAAATTGTATTATTTGTACATATGTGCAAGTAATCAACATCTGCAGGCACTTTAGATTCAAAGCCTTTTGGATAGAAAGTATAATTAGCATCAGCCGATGAAGCGATCTCTATAACCTCTCCAAAATGTTTTGCTTCTTTGATAGCCTTCTTTGCCCATACACCGGAATTAACATAAGCTGCTTTCTTAATCAAGAAGTTTGCCGGTATCTGCATGAACTGCAAGGACGCACCACCACCAAGAAAAATTACAGAATAGCCTTCTGGAATATCTAATAGTTCCTTAAACAAGGCTACACTCTCGTCAACAACGGGCTGGAAATCCTTAGCACGATGGCTAATCTCCATTAATGAAAGACCGCTGCCATTGAAATCCAAAATTTGCTTAGCTGTGTTCTCAATTACCTCACGTGGAAGAATTGATGGACCTGCATTAAAGTTGTACTTCTTCATCTGAATGTATTTTTAAAGATTTATCAATTACGTGATAATTTTTAGTTTTTACGCATGCGAAATTACACTTTTATTTTTAGTTGGGCAAATTATTTAGCAATAATTTAGCGATAGCGTCTTATTTCTTTCAATTTGTAAAATACTACTATATTTTTCTTCAGCAAAAGCGAATATTAATACACTAATACGTGAATTTTTTATCTCACTTCCTCTACAATAGTTTTTACGCCTTTAATTTTTTCTCCGCTTGTCTGCTTCAATACTATCTGAAGTTTCTGTCTTGCAACGGCAGCATAAGCGAATCTATCCTGAACATCTATCTTGCCTATCTCATCTTTTTTCAGTCCAGCATTCTTGCATAAAAATCCAACAATATCACCTTTACTTATCTTGTCTTTTTTGCCTTTTCCTATATATATTGTAGCCATCTTAGGCAATGCAGGCTTTGGTAATTCTTCAGGTATTTCGTAATTATCAACTTCTGCATCTACATACTCTGGCACACGTTCCAGTGAATTCAATATGAAGAAACTACGTCCCATTTTATCCCAACGCGCTGTTCTTCCTACACGATGAATATATCCGTCTTCACTTTCTGGTATATGATAGTGTACGATATTGTCAATATCAGGAATATCAAGTCCACGGCTAGCGAGGTCTGTACTTACGAACACATTCGCACTTCCGTTAGAAAATTTATAAAGTGCGTCTTCACGCTGTTTCTGTTCCATTCCTCCATGGAAGAAGCTTATGCTGAATCCTGCATCACGAAGAAAATCAGCTGTGCGCTCAACAGAATCACGGAAATTTAGGAATACAATACTGCTCTGATCGCCAAATGTCAATAACACCTGTCGCAATGTCTCCAACTTATCCTTATCAGGGCTTTCCACTTTGTATATATGCACACGATCAGGAACCTGCTCTGAATCAGGAAGGAAGTTTAGCGTAGTAAACTTGTTATTAATGATTTTCTGGTCTTTCAGTTCTTCTGCTGGTGTTGCCGAAAGAAGAATACTTCTCACATCACTAGGCAATTTGGAAATTAAAGACTGCATCTCGTCGTGGAAACCCATTTCAAGACACTTGTCAAATTCATCAAGTACAAGATATTTAATATTGTCTGATAATATATTCAACTTATCAAGATGATCATTTAGTCTTCCTGGTGTTGCAAAGACAATCTGTGGTTTCACCTCACGCAACTTCCTATGCTCATCCATTGTTGGACGACCACCATAGCAAGCCATTCCACGAAGTCCGCTTCCCATGTCTTTTAGTACATTAGCAGACTGCAAAGCAAGTTCACGTCCTGGAACAACAACAACTGCCTGCACTTCGTCACTACTTGCATCTACAAGTTGAGAAAGTGGAAGAAGGTATGAAAGAGTCTTTCCTGAACCTGTAGGTGAAAGAAGTACTATATCATCTTTGCCATTAAGCAAGGCATCTACTGTAGCCTGCTGCATGACGTTCAACTCAATATTGAGTTTATTTATAATCTTATCTATATTCATAATAATTTATCTATTTCATCAAACTGCTTACCCATATTCAGATTTAAGTATATGGTATATAATGGTAAAGCCCATTTACTTTTCTGTTCTGGTGCAAGTGCTCGATATCTCTCAAGATACGGCATTGCATTGCGATAGCAGTCTAATATTTTATTTCGTTTTTTCTGACTCATCTGTAAGTTCTTGTCTAATTCTACGGCTTGATTAAACCATGAAAGACCAGCATTCAGATACGCATCAGCAAGAGTGTCATTCTTAGCAATAAGACTTTTAGATATATCAAGACACTCAGAATACTTACCTTGTAGCAAAAGAACATTGCTCTTGGCATATCTGAATAACACACTGGTGCTATCTGACTTCAAAGCTGTATCGCATATTTTCAAAGCCTCATCATATTGATTCTGCTGCACGTAGTTATCAATAAGTCGAGGAAAGAAGAATGAGAATGTAGGATATTTTTCAAAACCATCCCATAATGTCTTAATGTATCTTACAGTATCATTCTCAAGTTTATATGTCTCTGCCAGATATTGCAGCATCAAGTTTGCATGCGCTGTATCTTTTAGTGCCAGATAAGTGTGTCTTAGTGTTGCTTGCGGATCTTTTAGCTTATATCCACAATACACAGCCCAATATGCTGCCTGAGTAAGATTTTTGTCATGGGAAGCATATTTATATTTAGCAAACATCGGATTGACAGAGCAATCAATATAAGTATTAAAGAAATCATAAGCTCGCAGATAATCCTGTTTCTTTATGAAATAAATACCTCCGTAATAGATATTAGGTCTATATTGATTAAGAAGTTCAGCACTATGATCACGATATTTAAACTTAATGCGTCCCTTTGCATCAGGTTTCATATCTAAAGAATCCAATCCTTCCAATGTAGCGAACATTCTTCTTGTAAGATTAAATAGAGATGCCGTATCGTATTTCTGCTTCAGATATAATTTTTCATTACCCTGCTCATACTGTTTCTGTTGAGCATCAAAAAGAGTCATCCATATTTTTTCATTATCCCTGTTTGCTGAGTCTTTCAGCAAATCAGCCATAAGCTTTTCTGCATTATCAAGACTACTACCGCTCTTTATAAAATCGCGAGCTTGTGATATAGCCTTTTTCTGCCCCATTACACACTGTGGCAGAAAAAATATCAACATGTATAAAATATACTTCCTCATTATCTTATAACCTTATTAATATATTCAAGCACTTGCTTCCACTCCACTATATCCTGCTTAGGATCAAGTATCGAAGCTTCAACAATCCATTTCTTTGCGCTTTGCAATAACTCTCTATATTTAATATCATCTGTCTTTTTAAACCGTAATTTGCTACCCTGCAAACTATCCTTCAGCTGTTTTGCATCATCGAAATAACATTTTCCTATATTATATACTGCTAACACATAAGTGCTATCAATGTCCAATGCATGTTTAAAACTCTCAATGGCGTTATCCCAATGCTTATTTTTCTGTTCAGCTTCGCCTTTCAACACCCATGCCAGTTTATTTTCAGGATGCTTTTCTGTTTCGCTTACAGCAAACTGCAACACTTCACGCTCATGTCCATGTACAGAAAAATAATCAGTAAGCATTTTAAAATATGCCATATTCTCAGGCATCTTATCATAAAGATCAATCAACTCTGATACATACTTCAACGAATCAGCTTTCGTCACAAGTTGCTTGCTATTACAGTTAATCTTTATTTCAGCTGCATCGTGTGCAAAATTTGCATCCTTTAATGCCAAGTCAGCGTAACGTTTGGCATTATCATAATCCTCTTTTCCAAAAGAAAGCAGACTCACATAATATGCGACAAGTCCAACATTCTGGTTTTCCTTTTGGAACAGAGGTCCATCGGTGCAATCAAGATACAACTTAAAGATTTCCATGGCATCGTCGTTTTTCCTGCGACTATATTCATACATTCCTGCATCAATCAGCGGAGATAGAAACTTTGACAATCGTTTTGAATTGTCATGTCTATAATGTAATTTTATTTTGCCTTTTGAATCAGCTTTTGAATCGAAGTAATCACATAACACAGCCGTTTTCATCAGTTTAACGACATTTTCATAATATGATAATGTGTCATCACTTATAGACGGCATATCATTTAGCATATTGTCTATTTCTGTGTTTAGTCGTTTTGCAGTATTCTGCATATCCTGCCCAAAGCACGTCATAAACGATGACATACAAAATGATATTGTTATTATAAGAAAACTGCGTTTCATAAAGATAAATAGAGCATAACCTATGGAGAAAAACTCCACGGTAATGCTCTATTTTTTATTAAAAAAGAATTACTTGTTCAAAGATTCCATTTCCTTTGTACGACTGTCTGCTGCGCCATAGAGGCTGTAGTAAACAGAGTAAAGAGGGTAACTCCAGTTAGCCTTCTCACGATTTGGATCCAAGCTGCGTGCTTTCTCCAAATAGTCCTGGCTTTCTTTGTAAAGTTTCTGCTGCTCAACCTTGTTACCGTTGATAGAACCAGCTTGAGCATTAAGACAGAAACCAAGATATGTAAGAACAACAACATTTTTGTCATCCTTTATGATAGCCTTCTTGAAGCACTCTACAGCCTGTTCTGGCTTGTTTGCGTTCATGAAGTTCTGTCCCTTCAAAGCCCATGCAATAGAATTCTCAGGATCAGCAGCTATTTTGTCAGCAATGATCTTATCCTGATCAGCTGCCATCTTAAGACTACCATACATGTTTACTAGTGTTGCAAAAATCTGGTCATTCTTTGAATCTTTAGTATAAAGACCTTTCAGTGTCTCAACATACTGAAGAGAATCAGCCTTTGACTTCAAACCCTGCTGCATAAGATACATCTTCAAGTTAAGAGCATCCTTGTAAACGGCAGTGTCCTGCATAGCTACGTCTACATACTTGTTTGCCAAATCCATCTGCTTGTTCTGGAAAGCATAAACACCAGCTACACGAGCAACCTCACCCAGATATTGGTCAGGTGTCTTTGTACGGTCAATGCTTTTAAACAATGGACTAACAGCACTCTCTACATACATACCAAAGTATTTCAATGCTGTAGCCTGGTCATTCTTCTGACCTGCAGCCTGTCCGGCATTGATAAGGTTAGCACGCAAACCATATAGGCGAGTAGCGTTAGAAGACTCAAACTTAGGTTTGATTTTACCACCATCGTTTGGCTTCTGGTCAAACTCATTACATGCTATAGCACTGTTGATAGCATCAAAAAGTGCATTATTGTAGCCTGTTGTATCATAAGCAACTTCCTTACCCTGACCAAACTGCTTTGCCATCTGGTTAGAAGTAATTGTAGCTTGCTCCTTGGTGACTTTTTCCATTGCCAAATCAACAAGTTTATTGTAAGCCTTAGCCTTTTCTGCGTCATTAACCAACTGGTTTAAGTTAGTCTTCAGCAGTGTTTCTGCATCAGCATAAGTCTTTGCCTTAAGTATCGCCTTCAAAGGTTCACTGTCGCCGGCAAAAGCAGCAGATGTACCTAGTAGCATCAAAGCTGCGATCATTAACTTTCTCATAATTACGTTTTTATATTAAAAGGTTTGTTATTCTTGTGTTTCTTCGTCGTCGAAGTCTACCAAAGGAGCCTGCTCTTCAACTTCATCTTCTACTGATGATTCAGACTGAGTATCCTTCTTTATCTCTTCGGTCTTGTTAGCCCATTGAGCACGGCTTTCTTCCTCAATAGTAACTTCCAACTCAGAACTCATCACCTTGCATACACTAGCAATTACATCATTTTTCTTTGCTAGATTGATAAGGCGAACGCCCTGAGTAGCACGTCCCATAATTCGGACATCTGCAACTGCTAGACGAATAACGATTCCGCTCTTGTTGATAATCATAAGATCATTATCGTCGGTAACATTCTTTATGCTTACCAAGCGACCTGTCTTATCGGTTATAGACATTGTCTTAACACCCTTACCACCACGATTAGTGATACGATAGTCTTCAACAAAACTGCGCTTACCATAGCCCTGTTCACTTACTACCATGACAGTTTCATTTTCAGCGTCGTTTACGGTAATCATACCTATAACATCATCGTTTTCTGCGTCAAGACGCATACCTCTTACACCAGTAGCTGTACGTCCCATTGTACGTATTGCATTCTCGTTGAAGCGAACGGCACGACCGTTACGGTTTGCGATAATCAACTCGTTATTACCGTTAGTAAGGCGTACGTCTACAACCTCATCACCCTCTGCGATATTTATGGCAATGACACCATTTGCACGTGGGCGGCTGTAAGCCTCAAGACTTGTCTTCTTAACAGTACCGTTCTTAGTTGCGAAGATAACATAGTGACTACTATTGAACTCTTCATCGTTAAGACCACGAAGACGGAGTATAGCGTTCAATGCATCGTCGCTTTCAATATTAAGCATATTCTGTATTGCGCGTCCCTTACTGTTGCGGTCGCCCTCAGGAATTTCATAGCACTTCAACCAATAGCAACGTCCCTTCTTTGTGAAGAACAACATTGTCTGGTGCATTGTAGCAGGATAGATAAATTCTGTGAAGTCCTGATCACGATGACGTGCGCCCTTAGAACCTACTCCACCACGTGCTTGCTCACGGAACTCACTAAGCGGTGTACGCTTGATGTAGCCCATGTGGCTGACAGTAATAACAACAGGATCATTTGGATAGAAGTCTTCTGGATTGAATTCCTCGCTAGAGTATTTAATCTCTGTACGGCGGTCATCGCCATATTTCTCTTTAACTTCAATAAGTTCGTCTTTCATTACCTTCTTGCAAAGTTCTGGATCATCAAGAATCTGCTGAAAATAAGCAATCTGACGCTCTAGTTCTTCATATTCAGCATGCAACTGATCCATACGAAGACCTGTGAGCTGACTTAATCGCATATCAACGATAGCCCTACTCTGCAATTCATCAAGGTTGAAACGCTGTTCCAAGTTCTTCTGAGCCTCAGCAGGAGTCTTGCTTGCACGGATAAGATGAACAACTTCATCAATATTATCACATGCAATGATAAGTCCTTCAAGGATGTGGGCACGTTCCTGAGCCTTTCTCAAATCATACTTTGTTCTGCGTATAGTTACGTCGTGACGATGCTCTACGAAATACATCACGCATTCGCGCAAGCTAAGCAAACGTGGACGTCCCTTAACAAGAGCGATACAGTTTACAGAGAATGAACTCTGCAATGCAGTCATCTTGAAAAGTTTATTCAGAATTACGTTGGCATTTGCATCTTTCTTTACATCAATTACGATACGCATACCCTGACGGCCAGACTCATCGTTAGCATTGCTGATACCGTCAATCTTACCTTCCTTAACCAACTCGGCAATATACTCGATAAGCATCTGCTTGTTTACGCCATAAGGAATTTCAGTAACAACAATCTTGTCATGGCTTTCACCGCTCTCTATTTCTGCCTTTGAACGCATGATGATACGACCACGACCTGTTTCATAAGCCTGACGTACACCTTGAATACCATAAATATAAGCACCTGTAGGGAAATCCGGAGCCTTGATGTATTGCATCAATCCGTCCAAGTCTATATCAGGGTTATCAATATATGCACAGCAACCATCAATTACTTCACCAAGATTATGAGTAGGCATATTTGTAGCCATACCTACGGCAATACCATTACCACCATTTACCAACAAGTTAGGAATCTTAGTCGGCATAACAGAAGGCTCTACAAGTGTATCGTCAAAGTTGTTGGTCATGTCTACGGTTTCCTTTTCCAAGTCATCCATGACACGCTCACCCATCTTACTAAGGCGGCACTCTGTATAACGCATAGCAGCAGGAGAGTCACCATCTACAGAACCAAAGTTTCCCTGTCCGTCAACGAGTTTATAACGCATGTTCCAGTCCTGTCCCATACGCACAAGTGCTCCATATACAGATCCATCTCCATGTGGGTGATACTTACCAAGAACTTCACCAACTACACGGGCACATTTCTTGAAAGGTTTGTCACTGGTATTACCAAGTCCCTGCATACCATAAAGGATACGGCGATGAACTGGTTTAAAACCATCACGCACATCCGGTAGTGCACGAGCCACAATAACAGACATAGAATAGTCAATATACGAGGATTTCATTTCTTCCTCAATATTGATTTTCAATATTCTGTCGTTATCAATTGTCAGATTTTCGTCCATTGAAATTTATTTGTTATTATTTTATTTTTCTATTTATCAGCTTTAAGCCTAAAAGTAAAAATCAACCAGAATGCCGTTTATTTTCATTCTAAGCGATTTTTAATGCTTTTTCAAGGGTGCTAAATTACAACATTTTTTCGACATAACAATGCGTTAGAAGCAAAAAACGTTCATTTTGCGTATTATTTTCTATAATAATCCAGCAAACCTGCAACAGGGCTTTGATTAATTCTGCTCACCTCAAATCCGTATTCTTCACACACTTCTTTGAGAATATCTGAAAACACATCTGCAACACTGCCTATAAAACCAATCTTGCGCACCTCGTTGTAAGGCAATATGTTGTATTTCATAAAATCAGAGAAATTATCCTTCACAAGTTTTCGTAAAGGTTTCTCATCAATATGCTCGCCAACAAACTTAGACACAGTTGCCAGATAGCGATTTGCCAATGGTTCAGTATACACTTTGCTGATGATACTGCTATATGTTTGATTTGTCTCTTTAAGATACATGTCTTTTATACGTTCTGGAATCCATCCCTTGAATATTCCGTTCATGAATCTTTTGCCAAGTACAGCCCCACTGCCTTCGTCGCCAAGTATGTAACCTAACGGTGGTGTGTTGGCTGTTATTTCTTTTCCATCGTACAGACAACTGTTTGCCCCTGTGCCCAATATGCATGCAATACCACTTTCGTGTCCACAAACGGCACGTGCAGCACCAAGTAAATCACCAGCAACTTCAATGTTTTGTAATGGCAAAGAGAATACTTCTGCAAGAATATTTCGCATTACAGGAATCTTCTCAATGGTACAACCGCTACCGTAAAATGCAATATTCAAGTCAGACGACAAGAATTCTTCACTCATCATGCACAGCACTTCTTCTTTGAGTGTATACTTAATTTCATTAACTTTCTGATGAAATGGATTTATGCCTTGCGACTTGAATGTTCTTGTTACCTCGTTGTTTTTCACAACAAACCAATCGGTTTTGGTACTACCGCTATCTGCTATTATCAACATCGTTTTGGATTATCAATTATTTAACTACAAAAGTAGTGATAAAAAACGAGATTAAAGATAATTATTTAAAAAAGATTGCCTTTTAAAGCCTTTATTATTGCCTTTTTATTATTTTTGCATTCATATTTTCATAACAAAGCAAATAATGAACAAGAGAGTCTTACTAATAATTCTACTCATTGCCACGATACTGTCTCCGGCAAGAGCTGTTCTCAAAGAACAAAATCTTGACAACACACTGTCTATTCTACGTTCCGAACTCACAAACTATCGTACAGAACTTGAACGTCAGTCAGGATTTATGAAAGAACAGCAGACGCAAGTCGTTGACAAACTGTTTGGAATCATGAGCAAGAGCAGTCAAAACTCTCTGATGCTATATTCTCAGCGTCCAGAATATGTGTTTGATTTAGCTTATGCATGCCATGAAGCAACTGAGCAATATCACGATTACAAGAAAAACGTGTTGCCTTTTAGAAACTTCATCACAAAAACAAACTCTGAGATTGCCCGCTACGACAGTCTTATCAACACATTGAGCAGTGTGCACGTAGCATCGCTTAGCAAAAAAGCTTTGATTGACAAGAATGTATGCCTCACGTTGGCTATCAATATCCGTCATACACTAAACGACAACAGCAATCAATTCAAGGACTATATTGGTTATTACCAGATGACAGAAAGCCAACTGAAACATCTTAACGACTATGCAAATAAGCGTTATTCTGAAATACAAAACAACATCTTCAGCAATGCCGGTGATAATTATTTCAAGACTATATCAAAGTTGGGGATAAATGTGAGAGAAACTAGAGAATCTATTGAAACAAAATATTTCATTAAGACTAAAGTGCCATCACAATGGGACTCACGACTGATTTTCGGACTGTTTGCTATAATCTGCTTCTACGGTTTTATAGCCAGCTTAATCAATATTCTGGCTATAAGGTTTCTTATGCCTAAAAGATTCCGCACCAAATGGTTTATGTCTAAACGCACATCCATTATCATGGCTTCTTCCGTGGTGTCACTAGCGGTGATACTAGGACTTACAAGTCTTATCTTCTCCGAGCAAAACTTCATAATCATGGCTAGCGGACTGTTTGTGGAATATACATGGCTATTAGGTGTGATTCTGATTTCACTACTTCTACGACTTGACGGCAAGCAGATTGCAAGCGGATTCAGAATATACTCGCCGTTGATATTTATAGGGTTTGTAGTGATCGCATTCCGTATCATTTTGATTCCAAACGATTTAGTAAACATCATCTTCTCGCCTATCCTACTGGTATGCACTATATGGCAATTCTGGGTAATAAGAAGACACAACAATAACATTCCAAAGAGTGATGTAGCCTACACATACGCTTCTCTGGCTGTGTTCGTCGTTTCTTTGTTATCTGCATGGAACGGCTATACTCTACTAAGCGTCCAACTACTTATCTGGTGGGTGATGCAGCTCACTTGTATTCTCACAATTACATGTTTACGTGGATGGCTTAAAGGCATCGCCATCAGAAAAGGCTACGAAAACATGGATATCAAGAAGACATGGATGTTCAACTTGATTTATCAAGTTATTCTGCCCATGCTCAGCGTCTATTCGTTTATCATCGCTATATACTGGGCTGCCGATGTGTTCAACCTCAGCGATACCACATGGATGATATTCACGAAAAACTACATCGAAACCAAATGGTTCTCGGCTAGCATATTCTCTATTGCTCAGGTAATCGTCCTGTTCTACCTGTTCTCTTACGGCAACAGATGTTTTAAGGCTTTCCTGAAACTACATTTCGAGAAAGCCGACTACAGTACCGCTGCCAGCAGAAACGTGATGGCAAAGAATCTTGTTCAAGTTATTGTTTGGGGTATATGGTTGATAATCGCACTCGCCATTTTCCATATTGACAACACATGGCTTGTTGTTGTTTCAGGCGGTCTGTCTACCGGTATCGGTTTCGCTATGAAGGATATACTGGAAAACATCTACTACGGTATTTCGTTGATGGCTGGCCGTGTAAAGATTGGCGACTATATCATCTGTGACGGAACTCGTGGCAAAGTTAGTTCAATAAGTTATACTTCAACCATTGTCGAAGCAAATGACGGTTCGGTGATTGCGTTCCAAAACAGTCAACTCTTTACGAAGAACTACAAGAACATGACAAAGAATCATGGTTACGAACTTGATAGTCTTGAAGTGGGAGTAGCTTATGGAACAGACATACACAAAGTGAAGAAGTTGCTGCATGACGAAATTTCAAAACTAGACTGCATCAACAAAGAGCGTGACGTGAACATCACCCTAAAGGAATTCGGCGACAGCGCAATCAATTTAAAGATTCTTGTATGGGTTCCAGTCTTGTCACAGGGCAATGCCGATGGATGTATTCTTGAATGCATCTATGACACGCTGAACAAATACAATATCGAGATTCCATATCCACAACGAGAAGTTTCAATTAGGCATTCAGAAAATGCGATAAAATCTTGATGTAAATAAGTTTTACTTCGCCTTCATTAGAGAAACTGCTGGTGCTGCTGTTTTCTTTACTACAGCGGCAGCAGTAGTTTCTATATATCTTTATCTATATCTATATCTATATCTATATCTTTGCGCGGTTGGGCGTGCGAGTACTTATAATGCAAAAGTGCATTTCGTTGATTTCAAAATCAATCTACTTTCAATCTACTTTCAATCTACTTTCATTCTAGATTCATTTTAGAATCAATTATTATAAAACAAAACGCTATAGTTTCAAGGCTATAAATTAATCTAATTTGACAAATATTAGTCAAGAAGTGACACTTTAAAATAGCTCATTACACAACATCAGAAAAGGAAAATGGTTTTTATAATTACAAAGTAAAGTAGTTAAATTATTAGTCCATTGTCAGCAATATTTAAAAGCAACTGTCCCTACCAGTAATTTCTTTTTTTAGCTACGAAGCTACGTCTTATACTAATCAGTTGAGATACAATATTTTACAGACTCATCTGACAATATTTAGCTACGTTAAGCTACGTTTTAACTACGTATTTTCTTGCGTTTTACGAAGCAATGCAATGCAAAACGTCGTAAAACGCAATGCGTTTCTATGTAGAAACAGAAACGTTTGATCGTAGAAACGCAAACTTTATATCGTAGAAACGGAAACGTTTGATCGTAGAAACGTAATGCATTCCTTCGTAAAACGCAAATCGAAAAATTGATTTTTGAGGGGTAATTATTCAATCTGCATGACTGCTAATTTACAAATCTCTACATAGGGTTTTCAAAAAAATAAGCGTCGAAGTGACTACGACCTAAATATCAGCAAGTTATCTTACTTTTCTGTATTTTATAGTGTCAATGAAATGTCCTATTTCATAAAACTAGCTATTCGGCAACATAGTTCTTACATTTCATCGTAGAAACGCAAAATTCAACGACGTTCTATGTCATTACATATCACAAAAGCTGCATCTAACTGTCTGGTTATCAACAAATCAACACTTAGACGCTAGAAAAAAAACTAAAAGCTCGGGCGTGCGATCGGGAGAACATTACTTATATAGATATATTTTAAAGCATAAACATGTTTGAAAAGTATAGAATCGCCTTTTTGCATTTTATCAATTCTTCATTTGTTTTTCCAAGAATTGATACATCAAAACATGTTCAAAACGTAGCCCAGTCCATTGATTTATGTGGTTAACCTAATTAGCTCATGTGTTATTATTGACAACCTATATAGTCTTTATGGCTTATTAATTAGTCTATTCGTATCATTTACATGTTATTTCTTTGCCTGTTACAGAGTTTTTTAGTAACTTTGCAATCTAAGAAAATCTAGAAGTATGCAACCAATATTTATTGCAGGTCCCTGCGTTATAGAGTCATCGGAACTGCTTGACACAGTAGCTCGCGAACTGGTAAGAATAAACAAGAAACTAGGTGTCGAAATTATATTCAAGTCTTCTTTCGACAAGGCTAACCGCACATCAATTAATTCATTCCGTGGTCCTGGACTGGAACGCGGAATGCAAATGCTTGCTGACATAAAAGAGAAATACGGACTGAAAATACTCACAGACATTCATGAAAGCTATCAGGCTGAAGCTGTCGGAAAGGTATGCGACGTGATACAGATTCCAGCTTTTCTGTGCCGACAGACAGACTTACTTGTTGCTGCTGCCAAAACAGGAAAGATTGTGAATATTAAGAAAGCACAATTCCTAAGCGGTGCAGACATGAAATATCCTGTAGAGAAAGCTTTGGAAAGCGGTGCAAAAGAAGTATGGCTCACAGAAAGAGGCAACAGTTTTGGTTACAACAATCTTGTAGTTGACTTCCGCAATATTCCTGACATGAAGGAAATCACTCCAAACGTAATCATGGACTGCACACACAGCGTGCAGCGTCCAGGAGCAGGAAACGGTTCCACAGGTGGCGATCGTCGTTTCGTTCCATCTATGGCATTAGCAGCAAAAGCATTCGGAGCTACTGGATATTTTCTTGAAGTTCATCCAAACCCAGACAAGGGACTTAGTGATGGACCAAATATGCTTGAACTTGACAAATTAGAAGGACTTATCGAAAAACTATTGTAACAAAATGAACGACATACATATTGAAGAAAGACTGAAACACGTTTGTGATTGGGGCATTCAGGCACTGAGTGATGAGGCACAGGCTATCACAGACTTGATACCACAGATAGACGACAACTTCACGAAGGCTGTTGACATGATGTATAACTGCAACGGAAAAATTATCGTGACCGGAGTAGGAAAAAGCGGAAACGTAGGCGCAAAGATTGCTGCTACATTGGCTTCTACAGGTACACCAGCATTCTTCATCAGCCCTTTGGATGTATATCATGGAGATTTGGGAGTGATGACTTCCAGCGATGTAGTATTGGCACTAAGCAATTCTGGACAGACTGACGAATTGCTTCGTTTCATCCCAATGGTACTACACATGAATATTCCGATTATATCTATGACATGTAATCCAAATTCACTATTAGCAAAATATAGCAACGCACATATACAGGTGAAGGTGGAGAAAGAAGCATGCCCGCTGAATCTGGCTCCTACAAGCAGCACTACTGCTGCACTAGCAATGGGTGACGCTCTAGCAATCGCTCTAATGCAGGTAAGAGACTTCAAGCCACAGGATTTCGCACAGTTCCACCCTGGAGGAGAATTGGGAAAACGTCTCCTTACAACAGCATCAGATGTAATGCGTGTAGACGATCTTCCTATAGTACCTCAGGACATGCACCTTGGAGAAGCTATCATCAGAGTAAGCAAGGGACAACTAGGACTTGGAGTTTCAGTTGAAGACGACAACAAGGTGATCGGACTAATTACCGACGGAGATATTCGCCGAGCTATGGAAAAATGGCAAGCTAAATTCTTCGACCATACAGTGAGCGACATCATGACACGCACACCAAAACTGGTATTACCGACAACAAAGATAAGTGAGGTCCAGCGAATTATGCACCAACACAAAATACATACAGTACTAGTTGTTGATGAAGACGAGCATCTGCTTGGCGTAGTCGATCATTATGCTTGTATGATTTAACAGAAAGAACGTTTACATGTCATTGAGAAAGTTAGTATTTTCACTTCTTTTATTGTGCTGCTCTTTCTGTAGTGCTCAAACTTCCGACTCTCTTATCGTAAGAGATTTGCGTAACTGTGGAATAAAGTTTTCACACAACAACTCGATAACGCTCTTAAAAACGGGACAAGAAAAATTCGACGACTTATTCAAAGCTATACAGCAGGCTCATAAAAGCGTTCATCTTGAATATTTTAATTTCCGTAACGACTCTATAGCAGGACTTCTATTCAAAATTCTAGAAGAGAAAGCACGACAGGGTGTCGAGGTAAGGGCTTTGTTTGATGCCTTTGGAAACTCATCTAACAATCGACCGCTTAAAAACAAGTATCTTGAAACAATACGTGCAAAGGGAATTGAAATATATAAATTCGACCCTATTACATTTCCGTGGATAAATCATGTGTTTTCTCGTGACCACAGAAAAATTGTTGTCATTGATGGAAAAATTGCATATACAGGAGGTATGAACGTTGCCGACTATTACATAACCGGAACTGAGGATGTAGGCGAATGGCATGATATGCACTGTCGAATAGAAGGTGACGAGGTTAACACGCTCCAGAAGATATTTCTGAAGATGTGGAACAAGGTGACTGGTCAGAATGTACATGGACCACAATATTATCGAGGCGTAACCAACGCTGATTACATAACGGGATTAAAACCTGACTTATGTGAATCAGCAGGAAACAAGATGATAGGTATTGTGAACAGAGAGCCACATACTTCAAACAAGATTATCAGACAGTTTTATCTCGCTGCGATAAACGATGCTCAAGACAGTATAAAGATTATAAATCCATATTTCACACTAAACCACGAAATAAAGAAGGCACTCAAAAATGCTGTAAAGCGCGGTGTAAAAGTGGATATAATGCTAAGTATAAGAAACGATATTCCTCTGACCCCAGACTGCGGATTCTATAATGCGCACAAGTTGATGAAAGCGGGCTGCAATATATGGATGTATAAACCAGGATTCCACCATACAAAAATCATCATGGTTGATGGTAGAGTTTGCACCGTAGGAAGTGCTAACCTGAATGCACGAAGCCTTAGCTGGGACTATGAGGACAATGCTGTGATAATTGATAAATGCACAACACAAGAACTTGACAACCTGTTTGACGCAGAGAAAGCAAACTGTTTCAAACTTACTCAGGAGAAATGGGATAAATGGAGAGATCCATGGCAAAAGTTCAGAGGCTGGTTCGGACATCTGCTTGCGCCATTCCTATAACTCTACATTATAATTGAAATATGAACGAAACATTACATAATACCCCTATGGGTTTTAAACCTAAAATCGCCATCGTTGACAATAACACATTGGCTGTTATTGGACTGAAAACGATGTTGCAGAATGTGATGCCGGCAATAGAGATTGATACATTCAACTCTTACGAAGCACTGCAAATGCATGATATGGATAGTTTCTTCCATTATTTCGTGGCAGTCAAGATTGTTTTGGAAAACAGAATGGCATTCTTAGAACGCAAGCACAAGACGATTGTACTTACTACATCTAACGATCCAAGTACACAACTGAGCTATTTCAAGAGCTTATGCATAAATGTGCCAGAAGAACAACTTGTAAAATCACTGCTACAACTTGAACAACACGGTCATGCAGGAGGAAAGAATCTTCCAAAGACGATACAGCCTGTAAAGACAAAGATTCTTAGCGACAGAGAAATTGAAGTGTTATCGCTAATCGTGCAGGGATTTATTAATAAGGAAATAGCAGACCAACTGAATATTGGTCTTACAACTGTAATCAGTCACCGCAAGAATATCATGGATAAGTTGGGACTGAAAAGCGTAAGTGCATTAACCATTTATGCCGTAATGCACGGATATGTTGACATCAACAATATTTAAATTATATTTTAACTGCAGAGATATCAACAAAATTATTTACAATTGCATAAATAGTTAATCCGGCTGCACTGTGAATCTGCAACTTTCTCGCAATGTTTCTGCGATGCGTAATAACGGTATTTATTGAAATACACAGATGATCAGCAATCTCTTTATTGCTCATTCCCTGAACAAGACTTACTATAACATCTTTCTCCCTATCACTGATAGTCTCGTTACCTTCGGCATTTTTATTTATCATGTTTGATATCTTAACAGAGACATCATTCTGTCTTGTCTTATGTTCCAATCGTCTTATAGCAGGTATAAAGATGTGATCCTCAACTTTTGAATGCTGCATCAGCCAGTCCTCATTATTATATATATCATATAATGTAGCTGTAAGCTGATTATTATGCAACTCATCACTGGGCAGATACTTGATAATAATATTCTTCAGTTCCTTTAATTGTTTGTCAATCTGGCTATGATGCTTTGAATAAGTGTCTATATCATAACTAACAGATGACTGATTTTGAATCAATGATTCTACATAAGGAAACACCGTTTTCTCTTCATAACGCATGTGCATTCGTATTTCGCGTGCATACTCATCATAAAGTTTAAGTATCAGCATCGCCAAATTATCAGTCTTATCAAGGGCATCCTCTAACTCCTTACGTATAAAAGGTAACTGAAAACCCAGATAATAGTCATGGCTAGCTTTAAGATAATGCAATAGCGTAGGTAATGAAAGACGATCCTCATTATCTACATCAGCATATCCATTGATAGTATAATTCACAACGGCTAAAAATGTATAACAGTCTACCTTTTGTTCATCACAGACTTGCCTTACAGTTTTATCACCAAAGCCGAGGCTTAAGCCGAAACCACCCAAGCTTTGCAATATATTGTAATTATCTCTTATAAGGGAAATCATCTGATCGTCAGCCTCATACATTTTCTGATTTTTCATTTCTTTAGAATGTTATTTATTATTGTTTGCAAAATTACATAAAAATAATCATAATCACAATAATCATTTGTAGGTATTATCAATAGAAGATTGTACCATAAAAATACAACTTTTTAGAGTTTTCAGAGAAAGAAAACGATGAAAAACATAACACTGCATTGCTACACTTGACTGGTACAATATATTTTGAGTTCTCTATACTCTTCATTTTTTTAATAGAAACTTCTATCGGCAACTTCATTTTTTTACCATTAACTTGATACTCAACAATGAAACTGATTTTATCTCCATCTACTTTTACCTTATTTTCAGTATAGCTATAATTTGGGATTACATGCTTATATCCATCAGGTATCATTAAAGCATTATCACAACAAAGATAATTAATTTCTATATCACAGATGCTCTTATCTTCGCTGAAATAGTTAATTCTCTCAAGAGTAAGAGAATCTGCAATATCAGCCAATTCCTTGTTTCCATACTGATTTTTAAGATAATAAAGGTTGCTGATAATATCATTCATTGAAGCATCATCATGTTTACTCCACTCTTTATATGTAGCAATATCCATTGGAAGTTTTGGAACTTTTGTCGCCTTTAAACCTTTTATTACATGAGATTTCAAAGAAGAAAATACCAAACTTGAAAAGTTTTGTGGTCCAACAGAAGAAAGCAAAAGCAATACTGTGAACGAGATTGGAATCCATACGATTCTCCTAGCCTTACTGACTATTAACCAGATACATACCCCATAACACCACAGATTGAATAAGGATATATAGAGTCTATTTGCTGTTATACCATAATCACTGATTCTACGTAATATACCAATTGACATCAATAACAAGAGTGGCAATACACACATCGGGAGCCATTTAATAATCTTCTTGTCTACATCATGCCCCTCACTAAACTGAGACGGATAAACGGCAACAATAATGATTGTCATCAATGTCATCAAAGCTGTTACAAGCCATGATACCCACCCTTCAGGTAATTCCCACTGAAAAATAATCTTAGCTGCATAAGCATAGAGAGTAATAAGGTAGGCTGTTGTAAGAGGAATAAATAGATAATGGATGATACCATACATAAATTTAGGAAGTCCTTTCACAGAATCATTGTGTATCTTATCATGCTTGGGAATAAGCTGAAGGAATAGGAAAGGTGCTATAAAACCATTGCATACAACTCCGACATCATAATAAGCATCGTCCCACAAGACTAAACCAAACAATTCCCTGAAAGATTCTAAAAGCAACATTACGCCACCCATAAGAATTTGAGCCACAGCAAATGATAAAATGAATGTAAGGAATGTATGATAAGTAAAATTCCATAATGAAATATCATCATTCTCCTTGAAGAAAGGAACGATAATAAATGCTATAGCAATTGTAAATGATAAAGCAAATACACAATTCCAAACAGTCTGATTCATATCACAATAAAAGCTGATATAAACAGCTACCGCCAACCAACACACATGTATTGCTCCTTGAATAATACGGCATCGCTTCAAATCATCAACTTCTTCCTCCCAAAGACGAAGAACACAGGTCAAAAGTGCAGCTGATCCAGAATAGAATATATTAAAAAACTGAGCATCACTGCTTTTATCAAAACCATAATAGATTAGACTCACCGTCAACCATAACAGAAAAAATATGCTAATTGGAAAGCGCTTGCAACTAAGTATGAAGTTGCCTTTGAGTTTTTCTAATGTAAGTTTTTCCATTTTCTAATGTATTAAATTAAGCTTAACGTAAATTCAAATAAACAATCATGCCTATTATGAGTACAAAGATATTAAAAATAATGACACTTCTCTTCATAACATCATTTTTTAACATCAGTCATCACACTCGAATAATCATAAATCACATAGGGCCACCCTCACAGGCAGCCCTATACTGTTCAAAAACATTATTAATTTTATCTTTTCTTTTACTCTAAAGAAATCAAACTTTGAAGTTTAAACTTCCAAAAGAATCCTATTATAAATATTACAGTTAAGTTTTCATTATCTTCATTTATATATTATATTACAATAAAAGCCAACATAACATCAATGATAATTTTACATTGGCAAAGGTAGACTATTTATTTTATAGCGACAATACCTAAAGATTATGAATTTATATTCAAGGTAAATTACATTAAGATGTCAGCAAAAATATACCTAAATATGATGATATTATTTTTACCAATTTTTGAGTATTGCGCAATATCCATAATGACATTACCTTTGCAAACGAAACGAAATTGGAATGTGAAGAACATTGCCATTCACGTATTATCAAGACTATACTATAACAAATTCTTTACACTACAGAACTAGCCTTAATACGAGACTGCAAAATGTAAGACACCTTTCAATGACGTATCCCAGGCTTGAGAACTTATAAAAACAAGTAATCAACCTGGGATTTAATATAGAATAAATGATAACTAATAAAAAGATAAATGAATAATTTAAAACATGTAATGACAGCATGCGTATTAGCCGGAATAGGCATTTCTATTCCGAGCACTTCTAACGCACAAGTTTCAACCTCAGACAGTGTCATGAATCATGCCAACAAACAAAAGCTTAGTGTTGGTGGATATGGAGAAGTGGCTTATAGCCGTGAATTCTATAGTGATAATGTTTATAGGTATTCTAAAGCAAGTGCATACAAGAATGATCCAAGCCATGGAAAATTTGACATTCCACATGCTGTAATATATCTAAGCTATGATTTCGGCAAAGGCTGGACTATGGGATCAGAGATTGAATTTGAACATGGCGGAACTGGAGTATCTTATGAAAAAGAATATGAAGAAAGTGGAGAATGGGAACAGGAAGTTGAGAAAGGTGGAGAAGTTGAACTAGAACAATTCTGGCTTCAAAAGACATTTTCACGTGGATTGAATGTTCGTTTCGGACACATCGTTGTTCCAATAGGACTTACTAATGCGCATCATGAACCACTCAACTTCTTTACAGTATATAGACCTGAAGGCGAAGCTACTATATTTCCATGCACATGGCACCAGACTGGAGCTAGTATTTGGGGAAGAGTCGGGAAATTTAAATATGAATTACAGTTCCTAGCAGGATTAAACGCATTGAGTTTCAGTCGTGACAACTGGATACAAAAAGGCGGAAGTTCGGCTTTTGAATTTGAACCGTCAAACAAATATGCTATAGCACTAAGAATTGACAATTACTCTATACCTGGATTAAGGCTTGGAATCAGTGGATATTATGGTCATAGCATAGACAACTCTCTTGGCAGAGAGGCAAGTGACGAGGCTAGTTCAAGAAACTTGAAAGGCGCAGTAACAATTGGCACATTTGATTTTACTTATAATGCCCATAACTGGATTGTAAGAGGAAACTTTGACTACGGACATCTTGGCGATGCTAACGACGTGAGACTGCTTACTGGAAGACAGACCAAAACGTCTCCTTTCAATCGAGATTATGTTGGTAAAGCTGCAATCGCTACAGGCATTGAGGCTGGATGGGATGTGTTTTCACAGATTCAGAAACTAAGACAAGATAAACAAAAATTCTATGTATTCGGCCATTATGAATATTACAATTCATATATACCTACTTCAGAAGAGCCTGCTTATCCATACACGAAAAAGAATCGTATGGCTTTCGGAATCAACTACTACCCTATTTCACAGATAGCCATCAAAGCAGAATACTCAAAGAGACTTCTACAAAGCGGATATAATAATGAACCTTCTTTCTCGATAGGGATTGCGTATGAAGGATTCTTCTTATAAAACTACATATAAATATTTGTAATAATTAAAAACAAAGAAAATGAAAAAATTAGCACACTATTCAATGGCATTACTGCTATGTACCGTATTCACATACGGAATGTCATCTTGTTCTGATGATGATAACAAAACATCATCTACAACCTTAAGTGAGGGAGACCAATTGCTACAACAAGCTATTGCCGCAGACGTGAACAACACAATAAACCCGACCTATAAAGCTCTTGCAGACAGCTGTTCGCAATTATACGAGGCACTGGCTGCCATGAAAACAGGCAACATTACTCAGACACAGGTAGATGCTGCATGCAAGATATTTCTAAATGCACGAAGCAATTATGAACGCAGTGAGGCGTTTCTACTTGGTGCTGCTTCACACTTCAGCATTGATCCACATATAGACTCATGGCCGCTGGACCTTGCTTCTTTACAAAAGTTGCTAACAAGTAATAACAGCATTGCGACTGCTAGCAATTATGATCAAAGTCTTATCGGCTTCCACGGAATTGAGTTTATATTATTCCGTGACGGAAAAAGCAGAAATGCACAAGAGCTAAACAGTAAAGATACATACAATCAAGACGGAATGGATTTCACAACTGTTAGTGGTGCCCGCGAGATAGAATTTGCTGCTGCCGTTTCAGAAGACTTACGCAACAGTGTATACCAACTTGAATGTGCATGGAATGAGAACGCGCCAAAAAGTCATTTCGACAAACTAGACAATCTTGGAAAGGCATATACAACTGACCTTGAAAAGTCATACGGATATGATCTACAGAATGCAGGAAACAGCGGTAGTACATATACATCTGTCAAAGCTGCAGTAAGTGCTATTCTTAGCGGTGATCATGGGTCAGCAGGAATTGCAGACGAAGTTGGTAACACAAAAATAAACAACCCATACTCTGGTGCTGACGTTAGCTACATAGAATCACCATATAGTCAACACTCACTTATTGATTTCCAAAACAACATACACAGTATTGAAAACATTTGGTATGGTGGAACTGCAAATAATCGCAGCAACGGAAAATCATTCCATGATTATTTTGCAAAATATGACGCAGAAACAGGTAAGCGTGTTGAAACAGCCATAACGAATGCATTGGCACAAATAAAAGCAATCCCTGCACCATTCGTAAATAATTATAAGAATGCACAATGTGCTAAAGCTATTTCTGCATGCCAGGAACTTAGCGATGCATTAAGTGCGGCAGACCAGTTTGTACAGAAAACAAATAAATAACCCGTCATAATTATTTTTTATTTAGAAAAGGAGTTTGCCATTTAATATGGCATTCTCCTTTAAACTATTAAATACCCACATTATGAAATTATCAAAAATCAGCAAAACTTTATTTATAGGACTGTCAACAGTAGCTATATTATCATGCACTGACAATGACACTGCTGATATTGTCAATCCAAACGCAGGTGTAGATTCAGCAAACAATGTGTTTACGGCTGCAGAATGGAATCCAGGTGGAGAACTTGGAACAACATCAAATGAAGAGGGATGCTATTCCAATCCGTCTCCGTATGTAGAAAACAACGGAATGTATCAAACGTTTAAAAAGGGAGAAACATTTTTTGAGAACGACTTTACACTAAACACGCAGCCACGTCGTGGTTTAGGACCAGCATGGGTAAGATCCAGCTGCATGTATTGTCATCCATCATACGGTCATGGCAAACGCATGGAACGTTATCAAGCCAATGATATGGGAAATGGATACCTACTTGTTGTGTATCATCCTACAGCAGGAACAGACATTAACGGTAATGCGTATGCTGCAAACAGTTATATTTCGGAGGTTACAGGTATGCCTCAAACAAAAGCGATGGATCCATTCCTCGCTCCTATCGACGAAAGCCAGATTAGTATAAAATGGAAGAAAGCTACCGACGAGCACAGTAACAAGTTTCCAGACGGTGAAAGTTATGATCTCATATATCCGGATGTGACTATTCCTCAATCAGCATTTAACACTGATCCTAAGCCTGACAACTATGAAGTTCGTCTTGAATCAACTATTGGCATTTATGGAACAGCACTTCTAGATGCAATTCCTGATGATTCGCTGCAAATGCAGTATGCTCACGAATCACCTTATGTTACATTAAATCCAGCTATGTGGGACGCAGCATCAAAGACATGGGCTCCTAGTGCATGGTATACGCTTGCTGATGGAGACAAACGTATTAAAAAGTTCACTTATGCTTTGACACGCGGATCATTACAGGATGGACCTGGAGCTAATGCTATGTGGAATATAACAAACGTAACACGCAGTGACAGACATTATCTATACACGACAAAAGCATGGGCAAAAGCAATGTCTGAAAATCCAAATGTCATAAAGTATATTCAAGATAATGGTGCTACAAAAACATCTCTTCTACATCCGTATTATGCAGACGGAAGCAAAGATAGCGTGAGTTATCTAGTAAACCTATTACTAGGACTAAACTCTAAATCAGACTCACAGACATACGAAAAATACTTTGTAAACAACGATAGTAAAGGCGAGGAAATGAGTGACCAAGACTATTATGACTTTATGGTATGGCACAGAGGATTAGCTATACCAAAAGCACGTGGTCTGAATACCGATAAAGTAAAAAGAGGCAAAACTCTATTTTATTCTATGGGATGCACAGGTTGCCATCGTCCATCATGGACTACTGGTAATGACGAATATTGGAAAGACTACATTGTTAGGAATCAAGGACCGTTACCAAGATATGCACATCAGAAGATATGGCCATATACAGACATGGTTCAACACAAATTACACATGGAAAATGACATACGCTCAGGCTGGTGTCGCACAACTCCGTTATGGGGAAGAGGACTTAGCTATCAGGAAACTGGTGCTCATGACAGGCTGCACGATTGTAGAGCCAGAAACGTAGTTGAAGCGATCATGTGGCATGGATACAGTAAGAACAGTGATGCATACAAAGCTTCACAAAAATTCTATAATCTACCTAAAGATGATAGAGATGCCGTTGTGAGTTTCATAAATGCAATATAATCAAAATTAACTATAAGGCCCGTCAATGTATATTGGCGGGCTTAAATACAAACAAAATGAGGCAAAAAATAAAAAGATCTATCACTACATTATATGTTACTATCATCATAGTAATGGCTGCAGCTACATTCATAGAATATTCAAAAGGTACACAATTTGTCTCAACGCATATTTATGGTTCGTGGTGGTTTTGTATGCTTTGGGGTGCATTAGCCATAGGCACAATAACATATATAATAAAGATGCGCATGCATTCTGCAACCCTATTGCTACTACATACTTCATTTATCGTGATATTGACAGGTGCACTCATCACACATTTGTTTGCGATTAAAGGACTTGTCCATATAAGAAAGGGTATAACGACAAATCAATATATCGTGAACAATGGCAAAGAAATAAAAACACTGCCATTCAACATACGGCTAAACAATTTTAATATAATATATAATAATGGCACATCGGCGCCCAAAGATTATATTTCGTATATCACTATTACAGATGACAAACAAAGTAAAGATGGATATATTTCTATCAACAACATTTTTACATATAATTTCGTAAGGTTATATCAGACTTCATACGACGATGATGGAAACGGAACGTATCTCACAATAAACTCAGATCCCTACGGTATAGCCATTTCATATACAGGCTATGCATTACTTTTCTTTTCGTTAATATGGCTACTAATAGATCCTAATGGTTCGTATCGGAAACTGCTTAAATCACCTTTGCTTAAAAAAGGAATGTTGTGCATCATGTTTCTATGCGGATTTTCTTCGGTAACACAAGCCGCATCGACGCTACCTGATATCTCTGCTAATAAGTTTGGCAAACTAGACATTATGTACAACAATAGGATATGTCCTATTCAGACATTTGCAATAGACTTTACGGAAAAGCTTTACGGAAGCTCATCGTATAATGACTATTCAGCAGAGCAAGTCTTGACTGGATTTATATTTTGGAATGATGAATGGAAGAATGAACCTATTATCAAAATAAAAGACAATACGATTAGAAAGTATTTTGGATTACCTAAATACATTTCTATCAATCAACTTTTCGATAAGAATCTAGGTTGGTACATACTCGGACCTACTGTTCAGGAATACTATCAAGGTAATCATGACAAACTGCATAAAGCTGTAGTTGAAGTTGATGATAAGGTGCAACTGATAATGTCGTTACGACATGGAGAACCATTTAAGATATTTCCTTATGGTAAAGGGGATAACATAATATGGTATAGTCCTAAAGCGCAAGTTCCGAAGAGTATGGACACAGACAAGTCTATGTTTGTCAAAAATATATTCACATTGTTAAATCAGTCTGCACATTCAGGAGACTATAATCAATTCAATTCGTTGATTGCTAAAATAAGAATATATCAAGAACAAAACGGAGGAAATACATTACCCTCAGTAACACAGATTATTGCCGAACTTACTTATAATAAAATTCCATTTGCTAATATTCTATTTATGATCAATATTACAATGGGATTTATAACTCTATTCTATTATATATATAGATTGACAAGTATAAAAAATAACAGACATACTACTAAAATAATATCATATACATCTATTATAATAATGCTTTTATCGTTTATAGCATTAACATATTGCGAAATATTAAGATGGATTATTAGTAAGAATATACCGATGGCAAATGGATACGAAACGATGCTATTATTGGCTTGGTTCGTAATGTTGTTCTCACTAATTTTTTATCATAGATTTAAAATTCTTATAACTTTCGGATTCCTTATGTCTGGCTTCTTTCTTCTTGTATCACATATAGGGCAAATGGATCCTCAAATTACTCCCATCATGCCAGTATTGTCATCACCATTATTGAGCATCCACGTATCAATAATTATGATGTCATTCGCTCTTCTGTCACTTACATTTATATGCGGATTGACAGCGTTGATATTATATGTTACACATAGAATAAAGCATGATGAAAAGACTATTATTGATAATCAATTATCATCATTATACTTACTGTCTAAAATATTATTATATCCTGCAATGTCTGCATTGGGAATAGGAATCTTCGTGGGTGCAATCTGGGCTAATATTTCGTGGGGACAATATTGGAGTTGGGATCCAAAAGAAGTATGGGCTTTGATTACATTTATGTTTTATGCAATTGTATTACACAAGAAATCATTACCAGTATTCAATAGCCCATTATACTATCATATATATACTACGCTTGCATTTGCAATGATACTCATGACGTATTTCGGAGTAAACTACTTCTTAGGAGGTATGCACTCTTATGCCTAAATGCAACTTGATTAATTAATAAATAAACAACAACAAATATGCTACAAGAAAAATCATTCAAAGAAACAGTAAAACTAAACGATGCGTATGCTGAAGTATTCTGCTTTGCAAACAACACGGAAGCTAGAGAATATCATGTTACAGTTCATGTAACAAATACAGAACTAAATTTCAAACAACAGCTTGAAACATTGATTAACGCATACAATGAAATTAGAATTAATATTACAGGCAATGCAGTTGCCGTTTTTAAGAGATACTTCCTTAGTGATTCAGCAAATCAAGAAAATGAAGTCTATAACATGGAGACTAGTGACTGTGCTATTTCTGTGATTCAGCAACCACCCATTGACGGGAGTAAAATAGCACTATGGACTTATATGATAACAGGAATTAAGACGCGTGTTTTGCAAAATGGTTTATATAGAGTAGAGCATAATACGTATACACATCTCTGGTTAGGGAATTACAATAAACTTGAATTCAATTCGGAATATCAAACACGTATTTTACTTCAAAACTACGTGATGAAACTTATTGAAACAGGATGTACTCTTGCTGATAATTGCGTAAGGACTTGGTTCTTTATAAATGATATTGATAATAATTATAATGGAGTCGTAAAAGCTCGTAATGAAATTTTCATGACTCAAGGTCTAACACCTAAGACACATTACATATCAAGTACAGGGATTGGTGGACGGCAATCAAATCATAAAATATTAGTCCAAATGGACGCATATTCTATCAACGGATTAAAACAAGGTCAAATGAAATACGTTTATGCACCTGAATATATGAACCGCACAAGCGAATATGGTGTAAGCTTTGAACGAGGTACATATATTGACTATGGAGACAGACGACATATTTATATCTCTGGAACAGCAAGCATTGACAACAAAGGCAATATACTACATATTGGAAATATACAACAACAGACTCTGCGTATGCTTGAAAATGTAGGAGCTCTATTAGATGAAGCTGATATGGGCTTTACAGATATAGGTGTAATGATTGTATATCTACGTGATATAGCTGATTTCAGGACAGTTAAAAAGATATTTAACCATAAATTTGAAAACATCCCATGCATAATTGTTCATGCATCTGTATGCAGACCTGGTTGGCTAATCGAAATGGAATGTATTGGCGTTAAGGATTTGGCAAACAAACAATTCAAGACGTTCTAATATATTTTGTAAAAACAATATATTAAGAAAGAATTCATGAAATGGTATTATACATAGATATCTATATCACTTCATGAATTTTCTGGTTTGATGCGATAAAGAAACTGTAATCAAAAGCTGACCGTGTACCCGAGACTTAAAGCAAATTGAGTACTAGTTTCTAAGCAATCATAATCACGGATATCATATTCTGCCTTGAATATTAAATTCGGAATCGGGACTATATTCATTCCTAAGGTATATTTTTTTGTGTTATTCAAAAGCTTACTACAAACATAGTCATAACGTAAGAAAGGAATTATCTGGGAATGGAATTTAGAATCGTCATTATTAAACATAAGATTATATCCACATTCATACCCAAAAGACTTACCATTACCTTCGCTGCAATATATTATTGAACCGTCTAATAAAAAGCCATTAACAGAATAATCCATATCAAACGAAAGATAATTCAAAGATGCACATGAATATTGTTCTGAGGTTTCCCTACCGATCATTCCATGACATCTCTTTCCTAAATACCCACTAAAGCCCAATCTTAAAGATTCAGCAACACGATAATCTGCTCGACCCGCTAATCCCAGCACCTCAAATGTATTAAGATAAGAAGTAGCTGTTACAGAATATGCCACCCTTTTATACTCACCAAATAAAGATATACCTGATTCATGCCACACCATTGGAAGCATATCTGCTTCACTCTCTGGATCATCTATCGTAAGTGCAGGTCCTCTACTATTTGTCATGCCTACAGGAATGTCGACAATACCAACTTTTACATTTAATGTATTAGTAAAACTTTTAGTAACATATAGCGCATTAGAGCAAAATTCGTTATCTAAATTATGACCCCATCCATGATTCTCATACAAATGTTCATACTCAAATTCGGATGTGACAGACCATCCATTTAAAAGACTTAACCTACCTCCTATTATTACATGGGGACAACTCAAAGATACCTGTTCATTACCCATACAATTTGGACCAAAACGAACTTCCATATTTGCTACACCAGTAAAAACAACAGGACGCAATGAATCATTTTGAGCAGAAACGTCATTACCACAATATAATAAAATAACTAAAAAAGCGAACCTTACTTGTGCCATAAATTATTAAATTCTTTACAGCTGCAAAGTTAACTACAAAATCAAGTGATTTGCAATACCCAAAAATTATGATTTAAACAAAAAAAATCCTCCCACAATAATGTGGGAGGATTAATATATTAATATAAACTTCTTTTATTTTGCGTATGCTACAGAACGTGTTTCACGAATAACTGTAATCTTAACCTGTCCAGGATAAGTCATTTCATTCTGAATCTTAGTTGCGATTTCATCACTCAACTTAAGACTTTCGTCATCATTCATCTTATCTGCGCCAACAATGACACGAAGCTCACGACCAGCCTGAATAGCATAAGTCTTAGTAACTCCAGGATAACTCATTGCAATAGCCTCCAAATCATTAAGACGCTTGATGTAAGCCTCTACGATTTCGCGACGAGCACCAGGACGAGCACCAGAAATAGCATCACAAACCTGAACAATAGGAGCAAGCAATGTTGTCATTTCCTCTTCATCATGGTGAGCTCCAATAGCATTACAAATATCTGGTTTCTCCTTATATTTCTCAGCTATCTTAGCGCCATACAATGCGTGTGGCAATTCACTCTCCTCATCTGGCACCTTACCAATATCATGAAGTAATCCAGCACGTTTGGCCTTCTTTGGATTAAGTCCTAGTTCACTTGCCATTACTGCACAAAGATTGGCAGTCTCACGAGCATGTTGCAACAAGTTCTGTCCATAACTTGAACGATATTTCATCTTACCGATAATACGGATAAGCTCAGGATGCAAACCATGAATACCAAGGTCAATAGCTGTACGCTTACCTGTTTCAATAACTTCGTTTTCAAGTTGCTTCTTAACTTTGGTAACAACCTCCTCAATACGTGCAGGATGAATACGACCATCAGCAACAAGTTGATGAAGAGCAAGACGACATACCTCACGACGAATAGGATCGAATGCGCTTATTACAATAGCCTCTGGAGTGTCATCAACAACAATTTCCACACCTGTTGCAGCCTCTAAAGCACGAATATTTCTACCTTCACGACCAATAATGCGACCCTTAACTTCATCATTTTCTATATGGAAAACACTTACAGAGTTTTCAATAGCAGCCTCAGTAGCTACTCTCTGTATTGTCTGAATTACGATTTTCTTAGCCTGCTGGTTAGCATTAAGCTTAGCATCGTCCATAATCTCATTAATGTAACTTGCAGCATCAAGTTTTGCTTGATCTTTAAGGCTCTCAACAAGCCTGCTCTTAGCTTCATCAGCACTAAGTCCAGAAAGTTCTTCTAGCTTAGCTTGCTCCTGCTTCTGCATCTTTTCAAGCTCCTGCTGTTTTACAGATAATAACTTCTTTTCATTATCGATTCTCAACTGTCCTTGTTCAACATCAGACTTTTTTCTTCCAAGTTCTTCCTGACGCTGATTAAGTGAAATTTCACGCTGTTTCAAGCGATTCTCACTTTGTTGGATTTTCATATTGCGCAGCTGAACCTCTTTTTCAAGTTCACTCTTTTTATTCAGGAATTTCTCCTTCACTTCCAAGAGCTTCTTTTCCTTTAGAACTTCAGCTTCCTTAGCGGCAGCATCAACGACTTCTTTATATTTTCCCTTAACGACATAACGGAAAAAAGCATAGCCAACAGCACCCCCTATAAAGAGTGCGACTAATGCAATTATTATTGATTCTATCATAGTTTTATGTAATTAATAATATTCTTTTTACTTCAATGCGTCTTCGATTTCAGAAGTCAACTTTCCAAGAATATCACTATAAGGTCCAGTATCATTACGTGTAGATTCTTTTTCATATCTAAGCGCAATATCAATAAGGGCCATATACAATAAATCCTTATCCGTTTTACGTCCTTTGAAAACGTCAGCATAAGTATTTACTGTATCTGTTATAAGTTTTGCAGCATCACGATACAGTTTTTCTTCGTCGCGAACAACGTTCACGGACATTTCTGTATCATATACGTGTAATCTTATATGTAACTTGTCTTTGTTGTCTTCAGCCATCGCTTCTGTCATTTTTCACTCAGTAGCGTTATACACTTGTTTACGTCTCTGATTAGCTTCTGCAATCGTTTCTGAGCGCTTTCCATATCGCCGTCTGTTATTTCCAGCATCTTAGCCATCTTCAAACTATTGTAATCATTTTGCGCCTGAGTAATCTGAGCTTTCAGATTTTCCACCTGTTTGTCTTTCTCGTCAACCATAGAATATAATTCAGCATTTTCTTTCTTCAATTCCTTGTATTGAAGAATCATCTGCCTCACCCTGGTAGAAAAAAGGTTTAAAGTATCCTCACTAGCGGTCATAAATATACAATTTGGTTACAAATTTAGTTTAATAAATTGAAATATCCAAATTTTACTTAAAGTTTTTGTTTAATCATAAACAAAAATACCAATTTAAAGTTTCATTTGAATACTAACTAAAAAACTATTCTATTTTTTTGTTTCAGCATCAGGCTTAGGTTCTTTCTTTGCCAACATGACAACATTGAACACAAAATCAGTAATCCATTTTTCACTGAAACCTAAACGTTTTTCATATTGTCTTATTGCCATAACAGCTTTTACCACACTAGGATCACTGTAATCATTTTTTACGAACAAGTTTTTCACAGTCTTCTCCGTCATAGAATAAAGTAATTTCTTCATGAAAGAAGGCAGTCTCAATTTAAATTTCATCAAGTTTCCCATAAGCATCATAAGATCCTGAGAGAATCCTTGAAACTGAATCATATAAGGTTGTACATCTTGTAATTTATGACAATTTTTACGAATGCTTAAATCTATTTCCTTAAAGAATTCATCTTTAAGTCCATAAATCTCTTTCATCATTTTTTTACAATGATTTCTTTCCCCCAACCCTAATTTATTATTTAATGTTGGAACATGAAGTGTTGTCTTAAAAGTTCTTAAATCTGGCAACATTCCAAGATTATTTATACCAATATTAGCTGCCAATGAAGCTTGAAAGTAAACCCTAATGAGAGTCATAAAGTCTTCCATTCCGCCAACTTTCACTTCTTTATTTTTTTTACCGAATAGTTTAGAAAATATTTCCATAACGTTTTTTCAATATATACTTTTTCTTAAAATAGTTTACACTTGTGCAAAGATATATATTTTTATCCAATAAACCTAATTTTTTAAAGCTAATAACAAGAGCAAAAACATTATTGAAAAAAAGGACAACATGGATGAATGTTTTTAATATTATTTTTATTATCTTTGCGACATAATCAGTATTTTTAGTGATCTGATACGAACTATACAGAAAAGACATTCAAATGAGACAGAACGTAAGCGGAAATGATCTCGCAAAGAAATTGGTGATTATCAGTGATTTCGTGATTATTAATATTATATTATCATGTTACATTTTACTGACTCCTGATTTTGTTCCAGGATACTTTCATAGTGCAACAAAAATAACAATTCTAACAGCTAATTTTGCTATGGTGATTGGTCAATATTTTTTTCAAACCAAAATCCATTATCGTAAAATCAGTTTTGAAGAGATATCCGCACGAGTTGCAAAACTAGTATTAACGCACGTCGCTTCTATGGGTATATTCTTGGGCTTTCTCAGCGACACACCAACACATTTCAAATTTGTATTCATCTATGGATTATCAGTTTACTTAACTATAATGCTAGCCCGCTTTTTTGAGAGAAAGTTACTAAAACACATCCGACAATTGGGAAGGAATACTAGAAGTGTTATAATGATAGGTAACGACCCTGCTTTGGTAAACCTATACAACACAATGGTTGGAGATCCCACAACAGGCTATCGCGTGAAAGGATATTACAGCAACAATATTATTGCCAACAATCCACAAAATATGAATTATCTTGGCGATATAAAAGCTCTGTACTACAAAATGGATAATAATCCAGATACGTCAGTAGACGACGTGTTATGCAGTTTAAGCCATGATGACAATGATGAAATTGCGAGAATAATGAAATTTTGTGATGCACATTTAATACATTTCTATTATATTCCGCGTATGTTTGGTAACTATCGACTTAGACTTAAGCCTGAGATGATGGGAGATACGTTGACATATACAAATCATCTTGAACCTCTTTCTAGCATAACAAACAAGTTAATTAAAAGACTGTTTGACGTCATAGTGAGTACAACTTTCTGCATCTGCATGATTCCGATAATACCTATTATCGCTTTAATAATCAAGATTCAAAGTCCTGGTCCTATTTTTTTCAAACAGGAACGTACAGGATTTGCAGGAAAGACATTCTACTGCTATAAGTTCCGTAGCATGCATGTAAACCAAGATGCTGATATAGCACAGGCTACAAAAAACGACCCTCGAAAATTTGCTTTCGGAAATTTTATGAGGAAAACCAACATTGACGAACTTCCGCAATTCTGGAATGTATTAAAAGGGGACATGAGTATCGTTGGACCACGTCCTCACATGCTACACCACACAGAGATATACAGTGAATTAATTGATAAGTACATGGTTCGCCATTTCTGTAAACCTGGAATTACAGGTTGGGCACAAGTTACAGGATTCCGTGGTGAGACAAAAGAACTCTGGCAAATGGAAGAAAGAGTTGAAAGAGACATCTGGTATATTGAGCACTGGACATTCATGCTTGACATTAAAATAATTTACAAGACAATAAAGAGTGTCATCATACCAGATAAACACGCATATTAATATAAAAGACAATTATAGATGAAAGGTATTGTTTTAGCAGGTGGTTCTGGCACACGCCTCTACCCTATTACCAAAGGCATAAGCAAGCAACTTATACCTATTTTCGACAAACCAATGATATACTATCCTATTTCAGTATTAATGCTTGCTGGAATAAAGGATATATTGATTATATCTACCCCTTTTGACCTTCCTGGATTCAAGCGTTTACTTGGTGACGGGAAAGATCTCGGAGTGAATTTTCAGTATGCAGAGCAACCTAGTCCTGACGGACTTGCGCAGGCTTTTATTATTGGTGAAGAATTTATTGGAAATGATTCTGTCTGCCTTGTATTGGGCGACAACATATTCCACGGTGCAGGATTCAGCAGTATTCTTAAAGAATGTGTTATTGATGCCGAAAAGAATAATATGGCTAGTGTATTCGGGTATTACGTCAACGACCCAGAAAGATATGGTGTAGCTGAATTTGACAAGAAAGGAAACTGCCTTAGCATTGAGGAAAAGCCAGAAAATCCTAAGAGTAACTATGCTGTTGTTGGACTCTATTTCTATCCAAACAGTGTTGTTGACATCGCAAAGAACATCAAACCTAGTGCAAGAGGCGAACTAGAAATTACAACAGTCAATCAGGAATATCTTAATCGCAAGAGCTTGAAAGTGCAACCTCTTCAACGTGGTTTTGCATGGTTGGACACGGGCACTCATGACAGTTTGTCTGAAGCAAGCACATTCATTGAGGTTATTGAGAAACGTCAGGGATTGAAAGTCGCCTGTCTTGAAGAGATTGCTTACAGACAAGGTTGGATAGACCTTCAGCAGCTAATAAACGACGCTAAGCCAATGCTAAAAAATGAATATGGCAAATACTTAATGGAACTTGCCAACAATCAATAACAAAACAAGATAATATAAATTAATGCGGTTAATGTAACATACATAATTATTATGATGTCATTAACTGCATTATTATTTTACGATGCTTCAACACCATCTTGTGCATCAGGAATAACATCAGGAGTAAAATTCATTATATCCTGTTTAGAAGGATTTACTGATGAACTCAGCAACGAGATATTCTCTATAATTCGAATGTCTTTTATTTGTGGTTTTATATAGTTGTTCTTCATTGTCAGCTATTTCTTGTTCTCAATAATCAGAAATGCTTATTTCATTATTTTTCTTCCATTGATAATGTAAATTCCGTGTTGGAGTTGTCTACTATCATCACAATTCATTTTCACACCATCCAGACGGTAAATTTCTTTTTTTATGTGCCTATCTGCAAACGGAGTGTTTATCATAGTAGCTTCACCTTCGTCATATATCAATTTCATCAACGTATTATCAAGTTGCTCTTTCTCAGAAGTAAAATACCATCTATAAGGAGATATATAAACGTGCGGAGTATTACAGCATTTGCATATTTGATCCCCCTGAAAAATATATGAATCTTTCATTCCTATATTTTCACTCTTATACAATCCGTGAATAGTAAGTTCACCAACATTATACATACATTCCCCTTCACCATTAAAATCTAGCATTACATTATTGACAACATAGGCACTTGAATCGAACGTTCCCTTTAGTAGATAAGGTGTATTGGCTTTAATAATATCATTATCGCCCAATTCTGTGAATATGATTTTATAATCTGCATAATCAGTTGGGAGATAAACATGTGCATTAGCACCTAAAACGTTCTTATAATTAGGTATATCAAATGGGACAATAAATGTATTGACTTCATCATCTTTCAATGTTCTAGCTAATTTAATACTAACTACAACAGGACTTATTTTGTCTAAGTCTCTATTTTCATCAACGAGGATTATAGGGGAATCCATCCTACAGATCTGCACATCTACACATTTTTTTAGTATTGATGGATAAAAAGTATAATCGATATTGTTATAATAAACAAGGTTCTTTCCACCTACATTTATTTTCATATCATCACCAGAACCGACAAATTTCACGTAACAAGAACTATCAAAAGTCTTCTTAAGATACGTATACGAACTATTATAATTATTTGGTGAAGAACTTAAAAATCTACTACCGAAGTTAAGATTCATAAGTCCCCATTGGTCACCTATCTTGCATAATTTCCACAAGTTACTGTAACCTATAGACTTATTTTCAGTTACGCTTAAATTTTCAACTCGCTTAAATTGATAAAGAGAATCATCATCAATTACATGCCACCCGTCAAACGTATAGCACATATTTGTTACAGGATTGAATCCGCGCAGAGTATAAATATTTCCGTCGATAAGTTCTGTTTCGCTATTGATTTTTTGAATACCGCTTGATTCCGCAAAACAATTAAGTGATAGTAAAATAAAGAATAGTAGTAATTTTAGTTCATGTTTCATGATTATTTTAATCTTTTTATTCTAAAGCCACGCAACACCATTTTGTTACCTTTAGTAAAACAGCCATTCCTGGAACATCTTTCAATAAGTAGTAGTTTTTATTTGCCCTAACAAGCTTACCAGAAAGTCCCTGCAATGGACCTCGTTTCACCCTTACTAGAGTGCCAGTCTTTAGGTGTGCTTGTTCTTCACTAATAAACTTTTTTAGTAGTATATCAGGATTACACATCATCATAAACTCATCCATTTGCCTTGCAGGTATTTCGCAATATCTCTTGTCACTCTTGCTCACCGTAATGATGCTCATCTTAATGTTTGAAGCGCTGATTACTTTTTTGATATCAGCATCATCTTTGGTCTTTTTGAGAAATATAAGGTTTTTCACTACTGGGCGCAAAATATGCTTTATCTTGTGCTCACAATCTTCTTCATCTACATACTCCTGTGGAATAAATGTATCAAGACCGTTATCAGCTAAATACTCCTCAACCTTTTTCTGACTGAAACCATATAATTTTATTGCATACCAAGGATAACGATGCTGTTCGTCTTCGCCAACAACATTAGTCTGCGCATCAATATCTTCCATATTAATGGATGCTACATTCTTATCTTTATCCATGGTATGCAATAAAAAATTAGAATTCACTTGTGAAGTGGAACTTTATATTTTTAAAGTCTTGCTGTGCCATACTTAGCACGTAGCCACTATCTGCCAAGAACACATCTCTACCTTCTGTATCCTTAGCCATATACTGATATTTTCTCTTTTTAAAATTGTCCAGTTCCTCAGCATCATCAGACTCTACCCAGCAAGCCTTGTGCAGATGTACAGGTTCCCAACGACATTTGGCATTGTATTCATGTTCAAGACGATATTCAATAACCTCAAACTGCAACTGTCCTACAGTACCAACAACACGTCTGCCGTTAAACTGATTTACAAACGACTGAGCTACACCCTCATCCATAAGTTGCTCTATACCCTTCTGGAATTGCTTACTCTTCATCGGATCATTATTCTCGATATATTTAAACAATAACGGAGAGAAACTTGGCAATCCACGGAAGTGAAGTATTTCGCCTTCAGTAAGTGTATCTCCAATCTTGAAAATACCATTATCTGGCAAACCTACAATATCACCAGGATAAGCCTCGTCAACAGTATTCTTGCGTTGAGCCATGAACTGTGTAGGAGAAGAGAACCTCACTGTCTTACCTTGGCGTACATGCAGATATGGCTGATTTCTAACAAACTTTCCCGAGCATACTTTACAAAATGCTATACAGCTTCTATGATTAGGATCAATATTAGCAGTAATTTTGAATATGAATCCTGTAAATTTAGGTTCAGTAGCTTCCACCAGCCTCTCTTCAGCTTGTGTTGGACGAGGACTTGGGGCGATGTCTACAAAACAGTCAAGCAATTCCTGAACACCGAAATTATTAAGTGCAGATCCAAAGAATACTGGTGCAACTTCAGCGCTTCTGTAAGTCTCTTTCTCAAATTCAGGATAAACACCGTCAACCAATTCCAAATCTTCACGAAGTTGTTGTGCCTCACGCTCTCCTACTTGTGCATCAAGTTCTTTTGATGCTACGTCAACAGCAACCTTTTCTGTAACTCTCTGTTTATTTGGAGTAAACAAGTTCAACTGTTGCTCATAAATATTATATACACCCTTAAAGCGTAGTCCCTGACCGATAGGCCATGACAATGGGCGAACCTTTATACTCAGTTCTTCTTCAAGTTCATCAAGCAAATCAAAAGGATCACGACCTTCACGATCCATCTTGTTAATGAATATGATAACAGGAGTATTGCGCATACGGCATACTTCCATCAATTTTCTTGTCTGTGCCTCCACACCTTTTGCGCCGTCAACTACGATAATAGCAGAATCGACCGCAGTAAGAGTTCTATATGTATCTTCTGCGAAATCCTGGTGTCCTGGAGTATCTAGGATGTTCACCTTGTATGTTTCGCCAGTCTCACCATCAGGGAGATAATCAAACTCCATTACAGAAGTTGAAACAGAGATACCGCGCTGTTTCTCTATATCCATCCAGTCAGAAGTAGCAGTTTTGCGAATCTTATTATTCTTTACTGCTCCAGCAACCTGAATCTGTCCACCAAACAGAAGAAATTTTTCGGTAAGAGTTGTCTTACCGGCATCTGGGTGAGATATTATGGCGAAGGTTCTTCGCCTCTGAATTTCATTCATGAATAAAATCTAATATATAATTTTTAAATACAGACCGACAACATTGTTCCTATATCACGCTTTGAGCATATTGCCAATGCATTTCTTCAGACTGTCAGTCCAATAAGGTATCTTTATACCAAAGGTTTCCTTTAGTTTAGTTTTGTCAAGAACAGAATAAGAAGGGCGTTTAACTGGAGAAGGAAATTCATCACTGTGACAAGGCTGTATGTCACATTTTGTGTTTCCTGCCAACTCTGCTATTTTTATAGTGAAGTCATACCATGAGCATACTCCCTCATTGCTGAAATGATATATACCATCATTACCTTCATACTTTCTGTTTTCAACAATGTCGAATATCACAGAAGCTAGATCTCCTGCGTATGTAGGCGTACCACATTGATCAAATACCACCTTCAGTTCCGGCTTAGTAGCCGTAAGGTTCATCATTGTTTTAACAAAGTTTTTACCATACTCTGAGTAAAGCCATGAAGTACGTATAATGATATATTTTGCTCCGCTGTTCTGTATATTCTGCTCTCCATGAAGTTTTGTCAAACCATATACTCCAGTAGGAGTACCTTTTTGGTCTTCCTTACAAGGAATGTTGTATGGGTCACTGCCAAATACATAGTCTGTACTGACGTGAACAAGCAGTCCTCCAACTTCCTTCATGACGATTGCCAGATTTTTTGGAGCCGTAGCGTTCAGTGTTTCAACTATTTCACCAGCATTTTCAGCAGCGTCTACGTTGGTCCATGCCGCACAGTTAATGATACATTCAATACTGTTTTCAGCTATAGTCTTCCTTATATCTTCAATATTTGTGATATCTAGTTTGCTATATCCATCACAAACATCAGTGAAAATATAATTATCATTGCTGTTTTTTGCTATGAGTTGAATCTCATTACCCAACTGTCCGTTTGCCCCTGTTACTAAAATATTCATTTTTTCTATATTAACTTATAGCATGCCGCCTCGCCCAACACGAGAAACAGACGCGCTGCATGTTAAATATCATTTTTATTCGTCTTCTCCAAAATCAAGGCCTTCTGTTTCATCCTTGATATAATAATCGCTGAGTAAACCAATAAAGGTTGAAATCTCCTTTATTGCATGTTCTGTTTCAGGAGTTATTTCCTTCTTCTGCATACGCAGCATCATGATACCGTAAAGTGCATCAAAACATGTTTCTATCTCATTCACGTCCTTATCACCTCTATTGCGCAATTCCACAATAAACGGCAACACTTTGTAGTATTCTGCACTATAAATAGGAAACTTATTACTTTGAAGCAATCTTTTGTGCAAGTCCGCCATATCCTTTACAACAATTGTATTGATATTCAGATGCCCTTGTTCACGCTTGCCCTCCTCGTTAATCATTCTGACAAGATTACCAAACCAATCCAGTTCTTCCTCTTTTTGCTCTTCAGTATAATCAGTAAACTTACTCACATAAGCCTTCCTTATGAGTGGAAGCGAGCATCCCATAGCTCGTATCATATCCTCTACTTGCCACATATAGAGTAAATATTCGGCAATGGATGTCTTTCTTAATTCCTTAGCTATAAACATGTCGTAAAATTATTATGTTATCCAATACGTCGGCATCAAGCCAACTCTGGGAGATGATATAAATTGAAAATAGTTCCGATAAGAGCAATTAGAGAGAATATTATGACAACACTTCCAATAATCTTATTGATAATTAGAATACCGTTATCATCAAACTTAGATCTAACCTTGTCTACAAGCCAAGTCAGTCCATACCACCACAGTAATGCACCAAAGATAACGCTAGAATATCCTATGCACATCTCTACAGGATGATCTGGAATAACAAAAGAGAACAATGCAAACAGCATCATAAAGAACGGCACAATAAGTACGTTAGAGAAAGTAACAAAGAATGCTGTTATAGCATTATGAAGCAACGATCCTCTACCTGTGCCACCGCCTGGATGTGCTTTCTGCATTGGATTACTACGGTAACTATAAATACCAAAAGCAAGCAACAGTATTCCACCAAAAATCTGCAAATAGAATTTTGTCTGCTGGTTGCTTACTATATCCATAACAAAACTCATTCCCACACCTGTGAGAATGGCGTATATCAGGTCGCTCACTGCTGCGCCTAATCCTGTAACAAAACCATACCAACGTCCTTTCTTGAGGGTACGATTTATACATAAAATACCTACTGGTCCCATTGGGGCCGACGCAAGTATACCAATCAGAATCCCCTTTAAAATGAGTTCCAATATATTTATTTGAAAAGGAAATGACATGCCCATATTAGCCTGCAAAGTTACTGCAAAGCATTGAATTTTCCAAAAAAAAGCAGTTATATTTTATTTCACATTATATACAGAAGCATATATAGCATTTATTTTCAGCATATATAACAACATCCGAAATACAAAAAAGGCGTGAATAAATAATTTATCCACACCTTTTATATAATATATTAATGCTTTATTTTTCAGATAGTTCCCAGCCTACAGCACTTGCACCGAGAACGGCTGCACTAGAACCTTCAAGCCCACTGATAAGGAACTTTGCCTTGTTTTTGAAAATCTTCAATACACGCTCATTATAACTCTTTACCAATGGTTTCATCAACAAGTCACCCGACTTTGTCAGTCCACCAAAGAAGATGAATGCCTCTGGGCTAGAGAATACAGCGAAGTTTGCACAAGCCTCTCCAAGCATATCACCTGTAAACTCATATACTCTGTTAGCTAATTTATCACCCTTTGATGCAGCAATGCTTACATCAAGAGAAGTAATATCCTCTGCCTTAATGCTTCTTAACAGAGAGTCTTCATCAGTCTTTTCTAGGAACTCACGAGCAGTTCTTGCCACGCCAGTAGCAGAGCAATATGCCTCCAAGCATCCCTTTCTTCCACAACCGCATGTACGACCATTATCTGGACGCATTGTTGTATGACCAAGTTCACCTGCGAAACCATCACAACCATAAACCATCTGTCCGTTGATAACGATACCAGAACCTACACCTGTACCAAGAGTGATAACGATAAAGTTTTTCAGTCCTCTTGCTACACCATAAGTCATCTCACCGATTGCAGCAGCATTAGCATCATTTGTAAGACCAACAGGAATATTATTAAGTTTCTTACTGAACATTTCTGCCAATGGAACGATACCATTGTGTCCCCATGAAAGATTTGGAGCGAATTCTATAGTACCCTTATAGTAGTTGCCATTTGGAGCACCGATACCCATAGCCTTGATCTTGTCAAGTCCTCCCACCTGTTCAATGATAATCATCAATGCTTCGATAGAGGCATCTACATAGTCTTCCACCTTATCATATCCCTGTGTTTTTATAGCTATTTGAGCCTTTATTTCACCACGAGAATCAACAATTCCAAATACAGAATTGGTTCCTCCAAGATCTAAACCGATTACATACGGTTTCATGGTTTCATTTGAATTCATGTTTTTCTATTTAATTGTTAGTTATTTAATGCTTTGGGTTAGTCGCGCAATCAAGATTTATTTGTCATAAAACTATATGATTGCATCCGTGCAAAGATATTGATTTTATACCACACACGCAAATTTTCAATGAGAATAATTATCTAAAATTATTCTGCACTGAAATCCGCTACCATGTGACGATACATACTATACATGCGAGTTCTTGATACATATCCTTCTAGTTGACCATTGACATTAACAACAGGAAGATAGTTGCAATTAGTCTTTTCAAACTTATGCATTACGTCTATCATCTTATCCTCCCTCACCAGAGTTGCCTGAGCGGGTGTCATTATGTCCTTGACGGTAAATCTGGTATACAGTTCATTGCGAAACATGATATGTCGTATCTTGGTGATATCAATTTCTCCAAGCAAATCTCCGGCTTTATCAAGAACAGGTAGAAAACTTGTATGGCTCTTACTTATATAGTTTATCAACTGCCCCAACTGCATATCAGGAGTTACAAAAGTAAACTGCCTATCAATAATGCTATCAAGACTCATCAATGTCAATATAGACTGGTCTGTATGGTGTGTGAGTAACTTTCCTTCACGTGCCAGTCGCATACCATAAATACTGTGAGGTTCAAATATGTTTATCGTAAGATAAGCACTGATACACACTATCATCAACGGAATAAACAATTCGTATCCGCCAGTAAGTTCTGCTATAAGGAATATACCCGTAAGCGGAGCGTGCATCACTCCAGCCATTACTCCAGCCATCCCCATAAGAGTGAAGTTCTTTTCTGGTATATATGTTCCAACTTGATACATATTCCATACACGAGAAAAGAAGAAGCCTGCGAAACCTCCGATAAAAAGTGATGGAGCAAACGTACCTCCACAACCTCCTGCACCGTTAGTGGCAGATGTGGCAAATACCTTTGTCAGCACCACAAGTCCAATATACAGCACAAACAACTCATTGTGTCCATAGAATATAGAGCCATTCATCACCTTACTCCAATCAGCTATGGTACTTCCGTCAAGCAACACGTTAACCGAGTTGTAGCCTTCACCATACAATGACGGGAAAAAGAATATGAGCCCACTAAGCATCACACCACCCAGAATAAGTTTCACATAAGTATGGCCCTTCAGTTTGGCAAACACGTTTTCACATGCTGTCATGGTTCTCATGAAATACAATCCGACGATACCACAGAAAAGCCCCAACAATATGCAAGGCGGCACACGCTGTATCACCCAAGCGTTGTCCATGTGGAAGGTAAACAATGATTCACTTCCTACAAATAAATAGGTGAAACACGTTGCTGTAACACTTGCTATAAGAATAGGTAGCAACGAAGCCATTGTTAGGTCTAGCATCAGCACTTCTAGAGTAAACACCAATCCTGCTATAGGTGCCTTAAATATACCAGCAATGGCAGCCGAAGCACCACATCCCACAAGCAGCATTACAGTCCTAGGATCCATCTTAAACAATTTGCCAAGATTACTTCCTATTGCAGAACCAGTAAGCACAATAGGTGCCTCAGCACCTACCGAACCACCAAATCCAATCGTTATACTTGATGCTATTACCGATGACCAACAGTTGTGTCCTCTGAGTCTTGAACTCTTTGTGGCAATGGCATAAAGTACTCGTGTGATACCATGTGAAATATTGTCTTTAACAATATATCTCACGAAAAGTGACGTGAGATATATACCTACAATAGGAAACAGTAAGTAAAGCCAGTTGTATGTTGTATGATCAAATCCAGCAGTAAGCAATTTCTGTATTTCCTTGATTATGCAATGCAGGATATAGCCAGCAACAGAAGCGAAGAAACCTATTACAAACGATAAAATAAGAGTCATCTGCCTGTCAGACAGATGTTCCTTTCTCCACTTCAAGATATTTTCTGTTTCCAAAATATATGTTTTCTTTCTTTATTTTGAGTTTTCTTACTTATTTTCTTATGATAGCAACTTCTCCGTCTTTTCCCAATTTGATGATAGAGCTTGGAGTGTGTGGTTTGTGCTCTTGTCTGCGAGTCCAGCAAACATAGTCTACAGCATTAAGTATTTCCTCGCTTATGTCACAATAGTTAGCCGCAGCAGGTTCACCACTTACGTTTGCACTAGTACTTACGATTGGTTTCTGAAACTTATAGCATAGTTCCTTGCTAAATGCTTCCTGTGTAATGCGCATTGCGAGACTTCCGTCTTCAGCAATCAAATTATCAGCTACATTAACAGCGTCATCAAGAATAATAGTTGTTGGCTTTACAGCAGCTTCAACGAGTTCCCATGCAACCTTAGGCACATTTCTGAAATATCTCTGCATTCGGTTGTCAGAATCAACAAGGCATATAAGAGCCTTAGAATCGTCACGTTGCTTAATTTCATAAACTTTAGCTACAGCCTTTTCGTTAGTAGCATCACATCCTATACCCCAAACAGTGTCTGTAGGATAGAGAATTACTCCGCCATGTCTCATACATTCAATGGCATTCTTAATGTCTTCCTGTTGTGTCATCTTTTTATTTATAAATCTTTTCAAGCGCAAATATAGAGTAAAAAGTTTGAACTGCCAAATTACTTCTAAGTTATTTTGCCACTAGAAAAATAATGAAATTATTAATATTCTCTTTAAAATTCCCGTTTATTCAAGCGTGAATGTCTTGTCTCGCATCCCATTTAAGAAAGCCTTAGCATCCATTCTCTTTTTGCCTGCCATTTGAAGTTCCATGATCTCTAAGCGACAGTCACTACACATCACATAGAGTGAGTTTTTCTCCTTGAATACGGTTCCTGGTTTTGCATCATCATGGATATCAGTTTTTGCTGTTTTGAAAATCTTAAGCACCGAAGTTTTGTTGTCTGCTTCGGTCATATTCGTCCATGTTCCTGGATAAGGACTTAGACCACGCACGAAGTCATATACTTCCTTTGCTGTTTTATTCCAATCTATCTGACATGTTTCCTTGAATATTTTAGGGGCTGAGTTTAATGCTTTGCCGTCCGAATCTGCAAACTGTGCCTGTTCCATAGCGTCAACATTTCCATCGTTAGCCACAATCATGTCGATTGTTTCCTTTGCAGCCTCTGCACCAAGTTTCATCAAACCATCATACACGTATTCAACGTCTGCTTCATCAGGAATTGGGAAATGCTTCTGCATAATAATCTTACCCGTATCTATATCTTTGTCTAGAAAGAATGTGGTAACTCCAGTTTCTGTTTCTCCATTAATTATGGCCCAGTTTATAGGTGCTGCACCACGATATTGTGGCAACAATGCAGCATGAACATTGAACGTGCCAAAACGTGGCATATCCCATACCACCTCAGGAAGCATACGGAAAGCAACTACTACTTGCAAATCAGCTTTATATGATTGCAACAACTCTACGAATTCAGGGTCTTTCATCTTCACAGGTTGCAGAATCGGCAGATTATGCTCCATCGCATATTGTTTCACTTGTGAAGGTTGCAGTTGGTCTTGATGTCTTCCCACAGCTTTGTCAGGTTGTGTCACAACAGCAACAACATTATATCCACCTTCAACAAGGTTTTTCAATGATTCCACCGCAAATTCCGGTGTACCCATAAATATGATTCGTAAGTCTTCCTTTTTCATCTGATTCTATTTTTATACCGCAAAATTAATAAAAATACTTCGGTTTATTATTATTATCCTCAAAAAAGTTAGATTAACGACCTATTCTCCCGCTGATCTCGCTGCTATTATTTATTTAACATGTAGCTGCAGTATCTGCTAAAGCTGATGTATTATCTCGCTGATTACCCAGAAATAAACGCTAAGTTTGGGTAATCTGTGGGAGACAAGGTAGGTCTGTCTATCTGCAGATTAGTCAACTAAATATTTATTTTTAAACTTTCTGCAATTCGTGTAATAGTATTACTAATGTTATCACGATAATTATCACATTTTATAGATTCCTTATATATATTGAATAACTTACAAGAGGCTTCAATACATACTGAAGACATTGTAATTTCTGATAAAAGATTGATGCCATAAAGTTCCTGTAAATTTAGAGCTTCTAAATGATTAAGTATCAAAATCTTATTGAACAATATTTCAGGCATCGTATCTTTAATATTCAATGCCCGTTGATCTTTTCTTTTTAACTCTAATATAAAAGATTGAAGTTGGGCTGGTCGTACATCTTCCAAACTGGTAAAGATTTCATACTGAATGTATAAGTCCATTACGCCAGATATCAAATGGGCAAACATCATTACAGAATGGTTTGCTATTCTTTTATCAATTTCTTCTCTACTTAATTGTCCAAACTGATTCTGGTATGATGCAAAATATTCTTTACGAAATGCATGATAAGATTCGAGAACAAGCTCGTAAGGTATTCTGATGCCTATATTATAATTATGTTGTAGTATTTTTATATGAATTAATTCATGCAATAAGCGATAATCTACATCTGGCAATTTGGCATTGTATACTATATTATGAAAACCAAGTTGTCTATCTGGACCAAAACCTAAGAAAGAAGTAATTCCTTTATCATTATATTCTTTACAATAAACCTTTACGTTGTCAGTTGATTCTATTTCTCGTGATATACTGTTGCTCAAAGTCCTTAAATCAATATTATTTATTAATAGCTCTGCTGCATCAAGAAGAAGTTGACCAAGCTTTGTATAGATTTCTTCAGATTCAGGAGTTACTGAAGCTTTCTTCATACCATCAACACATAAACTAAATGCAAGTGCGTATTGTTTTCGAGTAAAATATATAAATGCCTTTCCATACCATCCGTTTATCATTCTAGGATCTGCCAGAATACCTTTATCATAATAAATCAAAGCATCATCAAATTCATCCATTTCTTGATATATCAAACCGAGACTATTTAATGCTACAGGGTTATTTGGACTAATTTCTAATATCTTTTCATAATATGTTATAGCCGTCTTGTTATCCTTTTTATGAACCATAAACAAATGCCCCATTGTCAATAAAGCAGCAATATTGTTAGGTTGTAACCTTAAAGATTCAATGAGTTCATCAAAAGCTAAAGAGATTAAACCGTATTCTCTTAAATCTATTTGCGCAGCCATCATCCATGCGTCTGAATTATTGGGATTATCTTGAATTATTAATTTCAAAAGTTCTCTAGCTTCTTTATATTTACGATCATTACAAAGATTAACTGCGTCATTTATTGAAACATTTAAATCGTTATTCTTTAATTGTGGTTTATTATGAGCTTGGAACATAATGTTCCATATTTTTTTTAGTGATTTCATGAAATGTTTTATTTAATGATAAAATAAAGTTGTATACTGCAAAGATATAAATTCTTTTTCACTTAACATGCTTTGCTTAAACAAATTCCGCCTTTTCATTAATTTGTTGCCATAAAAATATGACTACGAAAGCTATAAAATAGATAATACTTACCAAGTTTAAATTTGCAATATATATACAAATTCTATATTATTTTCCCCAAATATTTATCACACTATCCTCACCAATAAAACTTCATTCCATCAGTCGAGTAATGAAACCCGTTGAGTCATGATGATCAAAAATATTTTTTTTATTTTTGATTTTTCGATGCCGTTTCCTACATGATTTTGGTAAACGCATTGTTATACAACACGTTAGCTAATGTATATAAGTTCGTTCTTATACATTTTAGGGAGTGATTAGGCCCTAATCACTCTGCTATCCTACATGCTTTACCGAGTGATTAGGGTCTAATCACTCAAAGGCGCACCGAAAAAGGTGATTTTATTTTCGCTGCACTTCATACATTTTGACTATAACTGGAATTGGTATACACATTTGTTGTTATACATTCTGAAACACTATACATACTTTTTAAACTGTTACTGATACACTTTACGTATTCTAAAATCCTTTACAGAAAAGATTGATATAGAGAAATATTATTACAAACTAGTTTGGTATGTATATTTCTCTTACAAAAAGAAATGAGATTTCTATATTTACGATTCCATAAAAGACATCACTGTTATGGGTTCTACAACTGGAAACACAACCTAATCGTACAACAAAAAAATCGATTTTCGTATTGCTATTTGATCAAAATCCCTCGTTTTTTGTGCAAATACGTGCTTATAATGTAGGAAGCATGTAGGAAAGATGTAGGAAAAGGCACTAACATACATGGAACAATGTATTGAATAGCAATAATTTAAGTAAAAGATGTAGGTAATGTAGGTTATTTTTCTTTTTTTCTGGAATATTTTTCAATTTAGGGGGGGGTGGTATTCTCCATAAATGGTCCTAGATTCTAAGCCATTTCACACGTATTCTATTAAAAATCAAACTTTTAATCTTGTTGATTTTATTGACGTTTTTCAACTTAATATCTTTCGATGATAGAAATAAATAACGTAAGGAATATAGAAGACAACAAAAATAACGACAGTTTCCTCATAACATGGTAAATATACTCACAGAAAGCAATTATGTGATAAATAACAGACAAACTTATCTAGTTCACCGATAACTTTGAAATGCTATGGAAAGCAGGATCGTTTGATTTGTGCCAAGAAATCAGCAAAGATTAATATAATATACTACCCAAATTCTTTCTGTTTGGGGCTGGGCAATTTTCGTAGCTAAGAAATGCAAAGATAAGATAAAAATAGTATTATACAATCAATTTATAAGAAGAAACTTCTAATTCTAGAAACTACTGCCCCCCCTACCCCGTACCTTAGCTACAGATTAATAAACAATGATTGAAATATCTGGAAAAAAAGTTAAGCCCGCTACTGCTATACATTGCTTGAAATCAGCCAGCAACATACTTAGAGAAAAGAATCTAAAGAATATAAAGTCTGCCAAGTCTTTTTTCTGCCCAACATGAATGAGACATTGATATCCCCCTCCTATATTCAACAAATCTTGTAGTGGTCAACTTAAAGATACTTCGCCACATAATCCATACAATTGCGCCTGAATATGATATTTATACGGCACAAAAGGTTATCGTCCAAATACTTGTTCACAAGACAACTCCCAGGGAATGGAAGAACTGGAAGCAATAAATACTTTTGTACAGTTGTTCCATCACGATTTAATATTCTATTAAACCGTAAACGAGTTATCGGATATTGAGTCCATTTATTGTAAGAATTCTAGCCTTTAATATTAAGAAAGAGGGCACTTATGACACATAATAATCAGATTATGAGAATCAAACTTGGAGAAAGAGATTTTTTTTGTATCTTTGCCCTGTAATTTTGTTTATGATTATAATTAAAAACTTTGATATAGATATAACAGTCTACATAAGAGACGATCATATAAACTTACTAGCAATGTACACTTCACTATGCATGAGATGCATGAGATGGAATCATAGAAACACATTAAACCATTATAATACATAATATATGGACACAAATAATCAGGCTAAAATCTTTAGCAACATTGGCATCAATGATATAGTAACGGAGGGTATATTCGTACGCTTTCAAGAATTAGTACCTTTTGTCGGGGAAAATTATTATAATGAATCATATCATCACAAAATGATTCTTATTGGAGAAAGTAATTATTTCTCTTCAGAATTAAAAGAGAAAAGCGTTTTTACGGATGCCAATATGTGGTACTTAGAAAAGAATGTTCCTTTAATTCCAGAAGAAAAAGTTAAAGATGTAAGCAACGCTATCGGTGGCTACAGAACTTTCACTAAGTTTTTCAACATTATGAAAAAAGTTTTGGATGAAAGAAGGGTCAGATATCCTGAATACATATTGCAAGAATCTGTATTTTATAATTATTTTCTGAGACCAGCTATTTTGGACGGAAAAGGAAGAGGTTTTAAGAAAAGTTGCCAACGGGTAGATAAAAATGTTGCAGGAAGTGCATTAGTGGGTATAATCGATATTTTGAAGCCAGATTTGATAATCTTCCTTAGCAAATATGCATATAGCGAGTTTGATCGGTATGCCAAATCTAACGGCATTAAATTTAACGCACAAATAGAACAAGTTTGCCATCCTGCGTCCATATGGTGGAATAGAAATGGTGGAACATATGGCAAATTAAAGTTTGAGAATATTTTAAAAGAACATTGGATTAAATAATTACATAACTGCAAACATTTTTGGACGAAATAACTGGCTAACAGATGCCATTAGGCGCCACTATTGACCTATGACGAAATCAATCGTTTATGCAAAGGGAGTGGTCTAAGTTCTGGTGACGATAACGATTTTTCATTACGCACATTCCATAATTATCGTAAAGTGATAGCCGATATTTTGATGTTTATATAAAATGTGATATCAAAGATGGTTGTCATTATTAAAAGGATAATTCTTTAACTTTTAAATATTTTGTTACTTTAGCATATGAATAATAACATAAACATAATGGATAAAAAAAGCTATTGGAGTATTTTGTTCGCAACTTCTCATATCAGTCGCACATGCACAACAGATACTATTTCGTCCTACAATGAAGTATGGGATACTCTGTAACGGAATAACTTATTATATTACACATAATGAATTCTCAAATAAAAAAAATAAATAGACTTACTAATTCAAGTGTAGAATCATTTAATGCAAAATTAAAGAGATTCAGGGCTACATTTGGAGGAGTTAATGATGTCAGACTTTCCCTCTTCAGGGTTGCTAAACTTTATCCGTAGATAATTATCCCCAAACTTACAAACTAAGCCTACAGAACCCTGTTAGATTGATACTTTACGAACTAAGCCATAATAAGATACATACAGCAATAACAAAAAAAAGTCCTCAGTAATAATACTGAGGACTTTGCGGAGAGAGGGATAATGATCCCTTACCCTCGTATGCCTTTTATTTATCTGAGAACCAGCATATTGCCGATTTTATATATTCATTGTTTTCTATAAATATTATAGATTTGTAATACTCTTATTTTTTATCTTTGATGTTATAACTTTGTCCTTTTACTTCATGAATATCCCCGTTTTTGTAAGCCCAACGTTTGATAACAGAATTTCCTTTATTGGCTTCGTATTCCTTTGCATAATAACGAAGATTCAGATCTGTATTCTCGTTAGAGATACCGACACGCTTTTTGGAGGCTACCAAATCATATTTTCTACATTTGTCTGCATGGTATTCTAGTGAAGGTAGTTTTTTAGCCTCATTTAGCAGAACATCTTTGCAGCATAATGGTCCGTAGATTATCTCTTCCACTTCATTTTTATCATTAATCTTTAGTAACGAACGAATCAGAATACCGCCGAATTCAGGTCGTTCTTTTCCTACTTTTACACATTCCTTGGATTCGAAACATATATCTATTCCACTATAATGATATAATAATTTACCGGATTCTTTTATATGTCTCGGGTAAGTTATATGATCCTTCTCATAGTTTTCGTCCTGTTTAAACGGAAGTCTAGGGGAATGATAATAAAACTCTATCTCAATGGGGATGTAATTTTTATCACTACCATTGTTAATATATGAATTACATATTATCCCTTCAGCTATTTCTTTAAGTTTATCATCACTTATATCATCAACATAGATAGGTCTAAAAAGTTCATTAAGAGTTTCGTATTCTTTCATGATTATATTTATTTTATTCTAAAATAGTATTAGCAACTATCGTACTGACTTCATCCATCAACAGCCAAATATCAAAGTACTCTTCACTCATATCATATACTGAAAATCAATAATAATATAAGCGCAATAAGTGCCAGTCCGCCCTGTTTAGGGAAAATTTTCGGGTTAGAACTAACGGCTCCGTAAGCAGCTACGATTATGATATAGTTCAGTAGAAGGACTATCATTCCTTTCGAGTGCATGATAAACAAGGCAATTAATAACATCACAGCTATAAGAAGGTTGTATACTCCCTGATTTTTCAGAAGTACATTCACATTCTTACCCTCCAATGCCTCCTTGGTCATACCAAAAGTATCGGAAGTCTTCCTTGATGTTGTAGCAATAGTTTCGAGATAGAAGATATACACGAACTCTATGGCCACAAGCACCACAAAAATGTCAGTTAGAATATTCATAAGGCGAAGATATAAAATATTCTCGAAATGCTAGTCATTTCTATATAATAAGTTGAATATGAGGTCTATTTTAATTAAAGAAACGTACTTATTGGTATTACATGTATATCAGTAAGCACTGAGTCGCCCAAACTTAGCTATAATAATTTACATACAGCAATAACAAAAAAAGTCCTCAGTAATAATACTGAGGACTTTTGCGGAGAGAGAGGGATTCGAACCCCCGGTACCTCTCGGTACGGCAGTTTTCAAGACTGCTGTAATCGACCGCTCTACCATCTCTCCATTGATGATGTTAGCTTGGTTTCTTAAAGCGAGTGCAAAAGTAATGGATATTTTTTAAACCTCCAAATATTTCTGAAACTTTTTTCAAAAAAAATCACTTTTCATTAAAAATAATTGCCGTTTTATTACCCTTAAAGGCGTTTTCTAACGCTGCACCATTGTCTCTAATTTAACAGCCATCGGGAAAAGAACCTTGTTTTCAATCGCCACATGTTCATCTAATGCCTGACGAAATTCGCGCAATAATTGCATTGCTTCTACATAATCATTATCTGAAGAATCTGGAGCAGTATAGTTGTTAGTCAATTCAGCTATGCGATTATGACGTGACACCTCCTCGTCATGATCAGCCATCATTGCACTGATGGGACTCTGAACGCTTCCGCAATGAAACGGCGGAACTGTGTGACCTTGTGCATAAGCCTCGTACATCTCTAAAACATAAGGATAGAGAATATTATCCTCCTTACTGCAATGCACATCAAGATCATAAAGAGAATTACGGAAATGTTCTGTTACCTTTAGAAGATTTGGAACGTCTGCCTTGTGGACTTCTGCCACAGCAATTAATTTATCTAGCACCTTTGGGCCTTTTTCTCGTATCCCACGATGATGAACTTTTTGAATGTAATCAACCAATAAATCAATATCCCATTGCTCAAAAGAATAAATAGTATTCATATTTTCTATGTTTTATTATTTTTGGCAAAGGTAGAAGAAAATGATTATATAATAAGGTAACATTTGTTACCTCATCGTGGTTAATATTAGTTAAGACGTGTTTTATAACATAGTTTTAGCAATTTACCAATTAAAAATTTTTCTGAATCAGGAAAAGTTCGTATTTTTGGAGAAACGGAGGTAAATATTATGAAAAGAATAACAGCTGATAATTTCGATGAGCTATACGTTGACAAAATTGAGTTGGCGGAAATAGACAAATTTGTATGCTGTGAAATGTCAAGACAGATACACAGATACATAAAAGGCATGTCGGGTTCAAAAACCATTATGATGAGATTTGAGGAATCGCTATCAAAGCTAAGTGTTCCTGAAAAAGAAAAAGCCATTGCTAAATACATAGACCTTAATAGAAAGGCCATTAGTGGGCTTGACTGGAAAATGGTGATTGTGAGGGCTGCAGCCAACTATTGTGACACATACAGCTACTGGCATAGAATGATAAGTAATCCTAGAAAAACGGTAGCTTACATACAGCGAATAAAAAGAAAATATATCAAATTTCATAGCGTGTTTGAAGAAAATGAAAAGTTTGGTATTAAGGATCATGAAGGAAAAATTCTCATCCACCCACTTTATGATTTTATTAGAACACCATACGTTTACGTTGATGACTTATGCATGATGCCTGTCATCGCAAAGAAGAACGGCAAAATGGGACTAATACTACCTGACGGAAAAGACACCGTGATTGCTGAGTTTATTTATGATGACATGCAACTAAGATGCGAACCACCCTATTTTGAGGGTATACAAGGTAAGAAACATATACTTATAGACAGATACGGAGCTAAACAAGCATAAAAAAAGGATGTAGTGAAAACTACATCCTTCTGTTTTTTTGAGCCTCTTGTCGGATTCGAACCAACGACCCCGAGATTACAAATCACGTGCTCTGGCCAACTGAGCTAAAGAGGCGGGTGGGCAAGCGATCCTTATCGCGACGCTACGACCAAGTACCCTTGCTACGTTCCCGTCCTGGGGGATTCCAAGGGAGCAGACCGTAAGGGACTTGCCCATGTTGCTTTTGTTAAGCGGGTGCAAAAGTAGATATTTTTTTTGAATAGCAAAAAAAATACATAAACTATTTTACGATTTTAACATCTATTAGAAATCTACGATCGTTATTCCAGCACCACCAAACTGTACATGCTCATCTGCATAATGGGTTACATTAGGAATCCCTGCAAGATATTGCCTTATAAGATTACGAAGGATTCCGTTACCTTTTCCATGCAAGATACGTACTCTACTCATGCCCACAAGTATTGCATCATCTATGAAATACTGAACGGCATTAAGAGCCTCATCACCACGCATTCCCCTGACATCCAAATCTTGATGAAAGTTTTTCTTATGATCATCTATCGTTTCACGGGTGGCACGGCTTACCTGATATGCGTTATCAGCAGCCTCATCGTTCTCTTTATTCCCTACTCCACTTGCAGCTTCCAAACGATCTAGGCGCATCTTTGAACGCATTCCGCCGAATATAACTGTACACATTTTTCCATCAACAGACTCTATTTTTCCTGTAGAAGATAATCCTTTTATACGTACTGTTGAGCCTATCCCAATCGTTCCAGTTGAACCATCGGCGATAGACATATTTATATCAATTGGCTTATCTGAAACAGAAACAGGTTGGCTGCTTTTTTTATCAGCTTTCTCTTTCTTACGTTGTTCCTTGCGTTGACGACGCTGCTCAATCTGCTTCATTTTCTTTTCGAAATCATCATCAGAAATAATTCCATGAGACTGTTTCCCTGCAGCGGTATTTCCTTCACTAACAGCAGTCTCGAAATCACGCAGTTCCTCACGAATCTTACGTGTAGCCTCTTTTTCTGCTTGATTCTGCCTGATTTCACGGATTGCGTTTTCAATACGCTTATTGCTTTCCTTCAACAATTCTCCAGCTTCAGCTTTTGCTTTTGCTACAATATCACGTCTCTGACTTTGCAGTTCCGCAATTTCTTGTTCGTATTTAGAGATAGTCTTCTCTATATCTTTTTCACGTTGATGGATAGATTGTCGCTTGGCTTCCCAATAACGCTTATCACGCACGATATCCTGTAAATACTTATCACTTTGTATATAGTCATTTCCAACGATCTCAGAAGCTTCTGCAATAACATCTTCAGGAAGTCCTATCTTGCGTGCTATTTCAATTGCGAAACTACTGCCCGGTCTTCCTATAGCAAGTTGAAAGAGCGCACGCATTTCATGACGATCATAGAGCATAGCACCGTTGACAACTCCAGGATGAGAATCAGCGAAATGCTTAAGATTCTGATAATGTGTCGTGATTACAGCCCATGCACCCTTTGAACAAAACTTATCCAAGACACTCTCGGCAATGGCACCACCAATCTGCGGTTCAGTACCTGTACCGAATTCATCAATAAGGATAAGGGTACGATCCGAAGCCTGCTTCATCATATTCTTCATATTCAACAAATGAGAAGAATATGTAGACAAATCGTTTTCAAGACTCTGCTCATCTCCAATATCCATCATCATGTCATCAAAGATTCCACAAGTAGAACGCTCACTGACAGGAATAGGCAGACCACACTGCAACATATACTGCAACAGTCCTACTGTTTTAAGACAGACTGACTTACCACCAGCATTAGGACCAGAAATAATAAGAATATGCTTGTCTGAATTAAGAGTTATACCCAACGATACAATTTTACCACCATTGGCAGATAAACGTTTTTCCAACAAAGGATGTCTGGCCTCTATCCAATCCATATATGGTGACGACTTAACTTCAGGAGAAATGGCAAAAAGACTCTTTCCCAACTCAACTTTGGCATTTATGAAATCCATTATGCCAAGGAAATTAAACGAGTCTAGGATTTCCGTAACATTTGGTCGCACATGATCGGTTATAGCGATGAGTATTCGTATAACCTCTTGACGCTCTTCAGCTTCTAATTCTCGAATTTTATTATTCGCCTCAACAACCTCTGCAGGTTCTACAAAGACAGTTTTACCGGTAGCACTTTCATCATGCACGATACCGTTTATACGTCGTTTCAATCCAGGAGCAACAGGAATTACCAGTCTACCATCACGCATTGTTGGAGTTACATCCTTATCAACAACACCTTCAGCCTGTGCAGAACGTAAAATTCCATACAAAGTACGAGAAACAGAACCTTCAGCCTTAGCAAGTTCACGACGGAGTCTAAGTAATTCAGGAGAAGCATTGTCACGCATGTGTCCAAACTTATCTATAACCTGATCTATACGTTGAATAAGATTAGGAAACGTAGCAATGCCATCCGACAAAAGAAACAAAGCCTTTCCTGGAGCATTTTCTATTTCATCAGGGTGCAAAATACCAACAATCTTATTGATCGTGTCAAGACTTTGCCGAAGATGAAAGAATTCTTCCTCCTCAAGATGAGTATTAGCAATACGAGCACGCTTCAAACTCTCACGCATGTCGTATATATTGCCCAATGGGAAATCAGGATTTTCTTTAAGGAGTACAGCCAACTCACGAGTCTGGTCATGAAGTTCGTTGACTAGCGCATCATCTGACGAAAATTCCATAGCGTCAACCTGTGACTTGCCAAGCGTGGACAAACAACGTTCACGCAACATATTACGTATATCGGTAAATCCGATTTTATCTTCAAAATTATCAGGATAAATCATAAATGACATTACTTTGGTGCAAAGATACAACTTTTTGGTAGAAAGCAAATAGCTTTAAAGTTTAAAGTTACCCAGCAGATAACGAAAATTTTGCGTTTAAAAAGTAAAAATAAGCCAAAAAGTAATCTTGTTATGAATTTATATGATAGAAAATAATTATCTTTGCACTGTTTATAAACATAATTTCAGTTAATGATTAATATTCGTGCCATAAATCAGACAAAGGCATTCGCACGACAGGATGGAGCATTGCTCGCCTTGTTGTGGATTTCAGCATTTGCATTTACAATTTTAACTCCACAGTCAAGCATTGGTGGACTACTAGCTCTATCAACACCATTCTTCGTAGTATGGCGCATGATAAGTTTCAGAAACTACGCTCTAGAAGGTAGCATATCTTATAGGAGAGCACTTGTGTACTGCATGTATACTTTTTTCTATAGTTCTCTGATATTCGGAGTAGCACAATTCCTATATTTCAGGTTTCTAGACCAAGGACGATTCATGGGAACAGTAAGCACTATGATGCTTGCCATGCAAACTGCTTACAAGCAGAACGGTATTGATACAAAAGAAATCAATGACGCAATGACGCTTATCAACACAATGACACCTCTTGAACTATCATTCATGATAATGGTGTACAATCTGATAATAGGTTGGATATGCTCAATATTCATTGCGGCATTCGCAAAATTTAGAATTAAGAAATAAAAAAGTTTGAGAACAAGATGAATATAACTATTGTAGTACCTCTTTACAACGAGGAAGAATCACTGCCAGAACTACACGCATGGATACAGCGCGTGATGAAAGCCAATAACTATAGCTATGAAATAATATTCGTGAACGACGGAAGTACCGACAAGTCATGGAATGTGATTGAAAAACTGGCAGAAAAAGACAATAACGTAAAGGGATTAAAATTCCGCAGGAACTACGGAAAAAGTCCAGCACTATATTGCGGATTCGAAAAAGCACAAGGCGATGTAGTTATCACTATGGACGCTGACTTGCAGGATTCTCCAGACGAGATTCCGGGACTATACAAAATGATTACAGAAGATGGTTTCGATCTTGTTTCTGGCTACAAAGAGAAAAGATACGATCCTATTACCAAGACTCTCCCTACAAAGCTTTTCAACGCCACCGCTAGAAAGATAAGCGGAGTGCACAATCTGCACGATTTCAACTGCGGACTAAAAGCATACCGCAAAGATGTTATTAAAAACATTGAGGTGTACGGAGAAATGCATCGATACATACCATACCTTGCAAAGAACGCTGGATTTGACAAGATTGGAGAAAAGGTGGTACAACATCAGGCTAGGAAATACGGAAGTAGTAAATTCGGACTTAACCGTTTCTTCAATGGTTATCTGGACTTGATAACTCTCTGGTTTCTCAGCAACTTCGGAAAGAAGCCTATGCACGTCTTTGGATTCCTTGGTTCGATAATGTTCATGATTGGTTTATTCGCGACTATATGCATAGGTGCCGACAAAGCATACGCTTTATACAACGGTATTCCACAAAGACTTATAACAGAATCACCATATTTCTACATAGCACTTACAACAATGCTTTTGGGTAGTCAATTCTTCCTAGCAGGATTCCTTGGTGATTTGATAAGCAGACAGAACCCTTCAAGGAACGATTATCAAGTAGATAAAGAAATATAGAATGAAAAAAAACAGAGGATGGGATTTGAGATTATCCCTGTACATATTGGTAACAATATTTGTCGTAGCAGGATGTTCGAGCATTGATTGTCCTCTAAATAATCGTGTGTACGCAAAATACAAACTAGCAGGTAACATTAAAACGCTGGCAGATACTTTGACCTTATCGGCAAATCTAGGTGATGGTAACGACTCTGTGATTATAAACAAATCTGTAAACACAGATAGTTTTCAACTACCAATGAGCTATCAACGCAACGAAGACGTTTTCTTTATGGAAATAAAGAATGCAACAAGTGCTCAGTTTGACACAATAAAGGTGACCAAAACAAACACTCCTCATTTTGAAGCAGTGGATTGCAATCCAGCCATCTTCCACGTTGTAACTGGCGTGACATACACAAAGAACAGAATAGACACAATTGTCATAAATAATCCAAACGTAACTTACGATGCTACAAAGAGTACATTCCTCATACATTTCAAGAATAGCAGCAGTAATTAGTGTTATCATGCTTACTTTCCTTACTGCTAACGCACAACAAGGCAGAAAGAAAGTCGTGATGACAGTTGCTCCTGATACGATTCCACTATTCAGAGGCATAGCCGTTTCAACAGATCTTGTAGGGCCTGCTCAATTGGCATTCGGCAGCTATGGACAATATCAGGCTGCAATGAGAGTAAATCTTAAAGACAAATGGTTTCCAATCATTGAACTAGGTATAGGAAAAGCTAACGCAGAGGATGTTACAACAAAATTGACATATAAATCAACTGCACCATACGGCAGAATAGGTATGGACTGGAATCTTAGCAAAAACAAACATGATATATATCGTGTGTACGGAGGTTTCAGATATGGCTATACATCTTTTAAATACGACGTTAACAGCCCTGGGATCGTTGATCCAATATGGGGCGACAAGACAGACTTCAATGCTAAAGACGTAAGTTGCACTTATCACTGGCTTGAGGCTGTATTTACAATAGACGCAAAGATATTTGGACCTGTGAGAATGGGATGGAGCATGAGATACAAGCGCAGACTATTTCATACACACGGAGACATCGGAGAAGCATGGTATGTGCCAGGATACGGCAAAAGCGGCAACAGCCGACTTGGTGGAGAATTTAACATAACATTTGAACTATAATGAAAGGAAAAAAGAAAACTTACGTACAAGTTGCATTTCTACTGGCTCTTATAGTCGGTACGGTTCTTATCGTAAAGCAACAAAGAGATATGCCTTATCAGAAAGACGAAGGTTTCATCTTCGGAACGGTGTATCACGTTACATATCAATATGACAAAGATCTGAACAATGAAATATTAGCTGAACTTAACAAAGTTGACGGTGAATTTTCAATGTTCAACAAAAAATCAACAGTAGCTGCTTTCAACAATGGTAAGAAAGTAGAGGCAAGTGATATGTTTATGAATGTACTGACATTATCACAAGACGTGAGCAAGGACACTAATGGAGCTTTTGATATTACGGTAGCTCCTCTTGTAAACGCATGGGGATTCGGATTCAAACACCAGAAGATGCCAGATCAGCAACAGATAGATAGTTTGAGGAAACTCGTAGGAATGCAAAACATCAACGTGGAGAAATTGAGCGGAAAGACATATCTTTCAAAGAAACTTAAAAACATGATGCTTGATTTCAGTGCTGTTGCTAAAGGGTTTGGCAGTGACGCTGTAGCAACTGTGATGAGACGCCATGACATAAAAAACTATATGGTTGAGATTGGCGGAGAAGTTGTGACAAGCGGTCTGAGCGAAAAGAGATTACCTTGGAAGATTGGAGTCACCCAACCTACCGATGACAGTCTGAACACAAATCAGCAACTTCAAACTGTGTTGAATATCACAGACAAGGCTATGGCTACAAGTGGAAACTATCGTAATTTCTACTATAAAAATGGTAAGAAATACGCACATGAAATAGACCCGAAGACAGGCAGACCTGTTCAGCATAGTCTTTTATCATCAACCGTTTTGGCAAATAGATGTGCTGAAGCTGACGCCTATGCAACTGCATTCATGGTTTTAGGTATAGAAAAATCTGAGGCTGTGCTGAAAAAACATCCAGAATTGATGGCATACTTTATCTATGTAGGGAAAGACGGCAAAAACAAAGTGTGGTATTCTCCAGCATTACAGAAAAAGATAGAGAAATAAAGATATGGAAAACGAATTTCAATTATACAACAAACTATTGGCTCTACCCTTATTTCAAGGATTTGGAAAGGCAGACCTTGGAGACGTTGTGGCACATACGAAATTCGATTTCCATAAATACGAGCCAGAAGAAACCATCATAGACGAGAACGAGAACTGTAATCATCTTATGTTTCTTCTTAACGGAATTGCAGAAGTTGTTACTATAGCTGCCGATCATTGCTACCAAATTATTGAGGACATTTCATCACCGGAAATATTACAGCCGGAAAGATTATTCGGTCTGATACAAAACTATACGAAGACTTTCAAAGCAAAGACAACTTGCAGAATATTGAAAATTGACAAGAGCGAGGTGATGAGACTTAGTGATAAATACATGATATTCAGAATCAACATACTGAATATGCTGTCTACAATTATACAAAAGCAAGAACGACAATTATTACGCAATTACCCAGAAAATCTGGAAAGTAGAATCATTAGATTTATCTCTGACAGATGTCTTAAACCAGCAGGAAGAAAAATCATCAACATCAAAATGACGCAACTTGCAAAGGAAATAAATGATAGCAGACTTGATGTATCAAAGGCATTGAACAGAATGGAGGAAATAGGAATTTTAGAACTTAAACGTGGTTACATATATATTGAAAAGATTGAAACTGCAATTATGCAGGCGCAGGAATTGACAATATAATATAGAAATATAATAACATTAGTTAGTATGATTGAGAATAATACACATAATACAAAAAGAATAAATCCATTTTTTGAAGACTACGGAACACCACATTATACTGTTCCGTTTGAACACATAAAGACCTCAGATTACGAAGAGGCATTTATGGAGGGTATAAAGCGTGATGATGAAGAAATTGATAAAATCATCAACGATACAGCTGAGCCTACATTTGATAATACAATTGCAAGGATTGATACCGAGAAAGGTGAACATTATTACGACTTATTGGATAGAGTATCAAATGTGTTTTCATGCATGCTTAGTGCTGATACCAACGACGAGATGGACGCACTTGCGCAAAAGTTAAGTCCTATACTCACAAAGCATTCAAACGACGTTAGTCTTAACAAGAAACTTTTTGAGAAAATAAAATATGTTCACGAGCATCATCGTGACCTAACAGCCGAAGAACAGATGCTACTAGACAAAAGCTATGATGGCTTTGTTAGAAGTGGTGCTCTGTTGAACGATACTGATAAGGATAAATTGCGCAAACTCACTGAGGAATCAAGCATGATGTCATTGCAATTTTCGCAAAACTTATTGAAAGAAACTAAGGCCTACGAACTACATATCACAAATGAAGATGAGCTTGACGGTCTGCCTGATACTGCTAAAGAGGCTGCTGCACTAACTGCAAAAGAAAAAGATAAAGAGGGTTGGATATTCACACTGGATTATCCTAGCTATAGCCCATTCATGACATATTCCACTATGCGCAATCTACGTAAGGATATGTATATGGCAAGAAATACAGAATGTACTCACGACAATAGTGAAAACAATCTGGAAATATGCAAGAAACTCATAAACCTTAGAAGAGAAATAGCACAACTACTAGGCTTTGATACATTTGCAGACTATGTATTGAAACATAGAATGGCTAGCAATACAGACAATGTATATAAGTTGCTTAACGACCTAATAGATGCATATAAACCAACTGCACAAAATGAGGTTGAAGAGATTGAAGCTATGGCTAAGAAGATTGAAGGAAATGATTTCAAACTAGAACCTTGGGACTTCAGCTTCTACTCACACAAGCTACAAATGGAAAAATACAATCTGGACGCAGAAATGCTAAGACCGTATTTTGAAATATCAAATGTGATAAAAGGTGTATTCGGACTTGCAACAAAACTATACGGAATAACTTTCAAGGAAAATAACGAGATACCGGTTTATAACCAAGACGTAAAAGCCTATGAAGTGTTTGACGAAGACAACAGCTTCCTAGCCGTACTATATGCTGATTTCCATCCTAGAAACGGTAAGCAAGGTGGAGCTTGGATGACAGAATTCAAGGGACAATGGATAGACCACAAGGGAAACAACAGTAGACCACACGTGAGTCTTGTCATGAACTTGACAAAACCAACTGATGACAAACCTGCATTGCTTACACTTGGCGAAGTTGAAACATTCCTACATGAATTCGGGCACTCACTACATGGTATGTTCGCAAACACCCGCTTTGAGAGTTTAAGCGGTACAAACGTATGGTGGGATTTTGTAGAACTACCGTCACAGTTCATGGAGAACTATGCTGTAGAGAAAGATTTCTTGCGCACATTCGCATTCCATTATCAAACAGGTGAGCCTATTCCAGACGAACTGATAGACAGAATAGTCAAGAGCAGAAATTTCATGGCTGCTTATGGTTGCATGAGACAAGTTAGCTTCGGACTTCTAGACATGGCATACTACACAAAGGAGAACGAATTTAATGAAGATATAATTCCATTTGAAAAGAAAGCTTGGGAAAAGGCTATGCTGTCTGAACAATTACCAAACACATGTATGACCGTACAGTTCAGTCATATCATGGCTGGTGGATATGCAGCAGGATACTACAGCTACAAATGGGCTGAAGTATTAGATGCTGATGCTTTCAGCGTATTCAAGAAGAATGGTATATTTGACAAGAATACCGCAAAAAGCTTCAGAGAGAATATACTATCAAAGGGCGGAACAGAACATCCAATGGCACTCTATAAGAGATTCAGAGGACAGGAACCGACTATTGAAGCATTATTAAAAAGAAACGGAATAAAATAATAGTTATACAACTATATTAATAATAACCAATATGACTGCTGAGGAAAAACAAGAGAAGTTAGACTACAGATACCTGCGTATGGCAAGGATATGGGCTGAGAACTCATACTGCAAACGTAGACAGGTTGGCGCACTTGTAGTAAAAAACAAGATGATTATCAGTGACGGATATAATGGAACACCTAGTGGATTTGAAAACTTGTGTGAAGATTCCAACAACGTTACTCATCCATACGTATTACACGCTGAAGCTAATGCTATTACGAAACTGGCACGAAGCAATAACAATAGTGATGGCAGTACTCTTTATGTCACAGCGTCACCATGTATTGAATGTTCAAAACTGATTATACAGTCAGGTATAAAGCGTGTAGTTTATGGTGAGAAATATCGACTTGAAGACGGTATCAACCTAATGAAAAAAGCAGGTATTGAAGTTATTTATTTAGGAGAAAAAGAATAGAAACATCTTCCTTGTCTATATGGCAAGTGAATTTTAGTTAAGTAGCAGGTAACTGTAAAAAGAGAAATAATATTAAACAATATGGAGCAGAAGAAAAATAACCGATGGATGCCGCTTATCATGGCGCTATGCGTTGTGGCAGGTATCTTTATCGGAACGTTTTATGCTAATCATTTTTCGGGTAACAGACTGAACATCATCAATTCAGGAAGTAACAGACTAAACAATCTGTTGCACATTATTGATGATCAGTATGTTGACAAAGTTAACATCGACTCACTTGTAGACAAGGCAATTCCACAAATTCTGTCAGAGTTAGATCCTCATTCAGTGTATATCAGTGCAAAGGATGTACAAGCTGCAAATGATGATTTGAAAGGTTCATTCTCTGGTGTTGGTATCGAATTTACGATTCGTGAAGATACCATACATGTACAGAATGTCATCAAAAACGGACCAGCTGAACGTGCAGGAATATTGGCAGGTGACAAAATTGTAAATGTAGATGGCAAGAGATTTGTTGGTAAAATAGTTACTAACGAAGAAGCACAGCATAGACTCAAAGGTCCTAAAGATACAAAAGTCAAGATTGGAGTTGAGAGATTTGGACAGAAAGCTGTTAAATATTTCACTGTTACAAGAGGTGAAATACCACAAAAGAGTATTTCTGCTACTTACATGATTGACGAAGAAACTGGTTACATTAGAATAAAGAACTTTGGAGAAACAACTTATCCAGAGATGCTTATTGCTTTGGCAAAACTTTCTCAAGAAGGCTTCAGTAACCTAGTAATTGATTTACGCGACAACACTGGTGGTTACCTTAATAGTGCCGTACAAATTGCCAACGAATTCCTTCCTAAGAATAAGCTCATTGTGTATACTCAGGGTAGAAAGAGTCCTAGACAAGACTATCGTTCTGATGGTAAGGGCACATACCAGAATATTCCATTGGTAGTTTTAATTAACGAGGGCTCTGCCTCAGCTTCCGAGATTTTCGCTGGTGCGATGCAGGATAATGACCGTGCTACTATCATCGGTCGTCGCTCATTTGGTAAGGGACTTGTTCAGCAACAGATTGGATTCCCTGACGGAAGCATGATCAGACTGACAATTGCCAGATACTATACTCCTTCAGGACGCTGCATACAGAAACCTTATGTAAATGGCGAAGATCCTGAATATCAGCAAGATCTTATGAGTAGATATCTACACGGAGAATTCTTCTCTCAAGACAGTATTAAGCATACAGGTCCAGCATATCATACGGCAAACGGACGTGCTGTTTATGGTGGTGGTGGAATAACTCCTGATATATTTGTACCAGAAGATACTACTGGCATTACGTCATACTACAAACAGGCATCAATGAGCGGACTTATTCTGCAATTTGCATTTACATACACTGATGATAATCGTCCTAAGTTAAACAACTTTAAGGAGATGATGGAACTCAGCGACTATCTAAAAAAGCAGAATACAGTTGATAAATTTACTGTTTACGCAGACCATCATGGGCTACAACGCCGTAACCTTATGATAATGAAGAGCCATAAGCTGCTGGAACGCTATATCAACAGTAGAATTGTCTACAATATGCTTGACGAAGAAGCTTGGAATGAATACATTAATCAAGACGATCCTGTAGTATTATCGGCTATGAGAGTATTCAAAAACAAGTCTGCCTTCCCCAAAAAACCTGTCAAAAAAGTTTTGAAAGGGCAAAAAGTAGCAATGATTGGTAAGCATTTTGACAATGTTGGACTAAGGAGAAACTTTATTGCAAATGCTTAAAACAGAATTAAGAAAAGATATTAGAGAGCGCAAGCGACAGTTCACTAGCCAAAAGCTAGGCGAACTGTCGCTTATGCTTATGAATAAACTCCTTGAGAATGAGAAAATAAAAAAGGCAAAAACTATTCTAATGTACTATTCTATGCCCGACGAAGTTAATACACACAATGCCGTAGATACATTGGTTGCTATGGGCAAGAAAGTATTGCTCCCTGTTGTTATAAACGGAGAAGAACTTGAGATTAGAGAGTACAAAGATAAAAATGACCTTAGCGAAGGTATTGCCTACCACATCATGGAACCTGTTGGTAAAAAGTATGAGGACTACAAGAATATTGATGTTGCTGTTGTACCAGGCATGAGTTTCGATGACAACGGGAACCGATTAGGGCATGGCAAAGGATATTATGACAGATTCCTTAATCAAATACCACAAACATATAAGATTGGTATATGTTTTAATTTTCAAAAAGTAGAAGTTGTTCCAACAGAGGAAACTGATATAAAAATGGACGAAGTAATCTGCTAGAAGAATTTTATATCAGTGATAATCATTGCCCCAACATTATCATTAAGATGTTTAACAATTTTGGAGCGCATCATACTAAGATCTTGGCGCAAAGCAGGATTAAGTATTTTCACGAATAGAGTTTGATTTTTTATAAACTTTTCACCAGTATACTTTGCTATAGAACTACCAACTACTGATTCCCACGAATCAATAAGGCGCTTCTGTAAAAGAGGCGTTTCAAAACCTTCAGAGCGCAAAAGGCGCTTCAAGATTTCATCCAATGTTTTTACATCGCGTTTAAACATTAATCTTTAATTTCTATTTCACCGTCATTAACGGAAAATAATTTATAGTCAAACTCACCACTTTCCAATATTTTATCAAGGTGATCACGATTTGTATCTGTAATAAATATCTGTCCGAAGTTATCTCCAGCAACAAGATTTACTATTTGCTCCACCCTATTTGCATCAAGTTTATCAAAAATATCATCCAGCAATAACAATGGTGCCGTATTAGAAGACGTACGTTTCAAGAAATCAAACTGCGCGAGTTTCAAAGCCAATGCAAAAGTTTTATGCTGTCCTTGACTTCCCTCACGTTTCATTTGATAGCCATCAATAAGCATTTCCAAATCATCACGATGCACACCATGTAATGAATAGCCAACAGCTCTGTCTTTAAAACGATCTCTACGGATAACATCAAGCAGATCGCCGCGTTGACAATGAGAGATGTAGTTCAATGCCACAATTTCATGATTACCAGAAATACGATTATATATCTCCTGAAAGATAGGAACAAGCAACTTAACAAATTCATCACGCTTATGATAAATAATTTCACCATTTACAGCCATTTGTTCTTCCCATATTTCCATAATTGCGACGTCTGGTTCGTCATCCATTTTCAACAATGCATTACGTTGTTGTAAAGACTTATTATATGAAGATAACGCCTCGATATATGAATTATCGTATTGTGAAATCACCATATCCATCAACCTTCTGCGCTCTTCACTTCCACCTTCAATAAGAATAGAATCCGAAGGAGAAACGAATATAAGCGGGACCAGTCCAATATGCTCAGACAAGCGGCGATACTCTTTTTTATTACGCTTAAAATGCTTCTTTGTACCACGCTTCATTCCACAATAAATATTCTCTACATCACCATTATCTCTTATATAGCTACCGTCGAGAACAAAGAATTCTTGATCATGAGTAATGACTTGTGAATCAATCGGATTGAACGCACTTCGACAGAAAGAGAGATAATAGACCGCATCTAAAAAATTGGTCTTCCCAACTCCATTACTACCAATAAAACAATTCAATTTTGGCGACAGACAAACAGTAGCCTCTCGGATATTCTTATAATTTATTATGGAAAGTTTATTCAGTATCATAATCTCATTTGCAAAGTTATCGGTTTTATAACTTAAAAACGAAAAAAAAAGGAAATATATTTCAATATGTGAGATTATTTACGTAATTTTGCGACGTTATACCACTTATCCAATTAGGATGGGATACTGAAAAAGAAATAAATAAAAAAACAAATAATAATGGCAAACAAAAACCAACAGAGGGTATATTCTAATAATTCCCTCTCAAATTCAGAGACTTTCTTCGATAAATACAAGAAAGCTATTATCGTTGCTGTATTGGCAATTATCGTAATTATCGCAGGATTCTTCATTTACAAGGCTTATGTAGGTGGTCCTCGTGAAGAAAAGGCTTCTACAGAATTAGCAAAAGGACAAGAATATTTCAATGCAGAGCAGTTTGACAAAGCTCTTAACGGTGACGGTGCAGGATTTACCGGTTTCGTTAATATCATAAACAATTATGGTGGAACTGATGCAGCTAATTTGGCTAATCTTTATGCCGGATTGAGTTATGCAAATCTTAACAAGTGGAATGACGCTGTGAAATATCTAGATGAGTATTCACCATCAAACGATGCTATGGTTAGCCCAGCTGCACTTGCTGCACTTGGTAATGCTTATGCACACGTAAACCAGTTGGATAAGGCTATAACAAGTCTTAAGAAAGCAGCAGATATGGCAGACAGCGAAGGTAAAGATGGAGTAAACAACAGTCTTTCTCCAACATTCCGCCTTCAAGCAGCAATTCTTCTAGAAAGTCAGGGAAAGAAACAAGACGCATTGGATATTTATCAAAATATTAAATCAAAATACGTCAACTCTCCACTCGTTCAGAGTCAGGAAATAGACAAATATATAGAAAGAGCATCAAGATAATGGCAACAGCATTACATAACCTCTCAGAATACGACTTAAGTAAGATTCCTGATGCAAGCAATATGTGTTTCGGCATTGTTGTTGCAGAATGGAATCCAGATATAACAGGGGCTCTTCTCGACGGAGCGGTGAGCACTTTGAAAAAACATGGAACTCTGCCAGAGAATATTCATGTAAGAACAGTTCCGGGAAGTTTTGAACTTGTTTATGGAGCACGTCAAATGGTTCTTCATGGAGGATATGATGCCGTCATTATCCTTGGAAGCGTCATCAGAGGTGAAACTCCGCACTTTGATTATATATGTCAAGGGGTAACTTATGGTATAGCAAGACTCAATGCGAGTCAGGAAATACCAGTAATCTACGGTTTGTTGACAACAAATGACTTGCAACAAGCTCAGGATAGAAGTGGCGGTTCACTTGGAAACAAGGGTGACGAATGTGCCATAGATGCCATTAAGATGGCTAAATTCTAAATATACAGAATATGAAACTTCACCAATTAATAAAAGCATACGAATTTGACGAGATAATGCCCGTCATAAACGATATGTTTCCAGGTACGGCTCAATTTCGTGATCCATTAAACGAAGCCTACAACATTATGGCTTCCATGCGTCCTGTAGCTTCTTCAAAAAGTATTAAATACAAGCTTAACAAGGGCAAGGGTGAAGAGCAATACATGGGTGCCGAAGATTCATGCTTCAATGGTCCATGGGAAGTAATACTTGGCAAGGATGTATCTCGTGATAAAGGTGTAGACCTCAATGATGTAGAGATATTAGCAAATTGCTTAGTTAACATGTGCTTCCTTGGAAAATATCCTCCAGCATTTGAGAAGGCTCATCAAGCATTGCTTAGAGTGTAAAAGATATATAAGTTAAGTAAGAGGCTGCATCATAATAATGATGCAGCCTCTTTTTGTTAACCAAATAAAATAATAGTATAATATTATTAAATAATCAATAAAATGGAAAGCATTTAAATCAAAACTGAAAATAATCACTAAATTTGGTCAAACTAAAGTACCTGAAAAACAATTCACTTATATCTAATATAAATAGTAACATGTCAAACTAAAACAAATTCTATGTATTTAAAATTAAGAAAAGTCTCATTAACTTTGCTTTTGAGCATGCTTTGTATGGCTTCTTTTGCACAGAAGACGATTCAAGGTACAGTCAAAGACAACACAGGAGAACCACTTATTGGCGTAAGCATCGTCAGCGGAAGCACTGGTGGTACAGTAACAGACCTTAACGGTGATTTTACTCTCACCAATGTCAACGATGGTGCTATCCTTAAATTCTCTTACGTTGGTTACAAGAAACAGTCCGTAAAAGTAGGCAACCAAACAAAATTTAACATCGTTATGCAAAGCGATGACAAGACTCTTGACGAGTTGGTTGTTGTGGGTTATGGCGTAATGAAAAAGCGTGATTTGACAGGATCCATCTCATCTATCAAATCGTCAGATTTAGAAAAAGTTGCTTCTGCGAACGCTATGCAGGCTATGCAGGCAAAGATTCCAGGACTAGACATTACCCAATCTGATGGTCAAGCTGGTGGCGGTCTGAACATGACATTGCGCGGAACTCGCTCTATATTGGCACAAAACGGTCCGCTGGTTCTTGTTGACGGTGTTCAATATGGTTCTACTATTGATATCAGCCCTGATAACATTGAGTCAATAGAAGTATTAAAAGATGCCTCATCTACAGCTATTTATGGTAGTAGAGGTGCAAATGGTGTAATCATCATAACAACAAAGCATGGTAAAGCTGGAAAAACAAAGGTTAATCTTAATGTCTACAACTCATTCAATAGTCCTACAAGTACTCCAACGTCAATGTATGGTGACGCCGAAATGAACCGACTGATTGACAAAGCAAACTATATTGCTGATAAGACAAGTGGTAAATGGGGTACCTCGAATGCTACAGCTCAACAGGTTACAGCTGGTTATAAACTTGAGGATGGCACTCTGACTTACAGTATATACGAGGATAAGTCTTACACTAACTGGGGCGACCTTATTCTAAAGAACTCTGCATCACAGAACTACGATTTAGCAGTATCTGGTGGTAACGAAAAAACAAACTTCAATGTTTCTCTTGGTGCAATGTATGATAATGGTCTTATGGATCAGGATAAGTTGAGCCGTTACAACGGTAAAGTCAATATTGACCACAAAATCAACAATATGTTCAAGATTGGCGGTAGTCTAATGTTCTCTTATAAGGACAACGACAAAGCCAATTCAGGAGTATTCTCTCAGGCAATGAAGATGACGACAATAACTCATGCCTATCTATCAGACGGAAGCATCAATGCAGCTCCTAACCCATGGTATACAGCCCACAGCAATCCTCTTCTCGACATGGTTGACGGTCGTTTCCAGCATAACATAGAAACAACTCGTTTCTTTGGAAATGCTTATATTGAGTTCACCCCATTCAAGGGTTTGATGTTTCGTTCATTATTTAATGCCGATCGTTCAGATGCCCGCGATGGTCTGTATCAGGATTATGAGAGTACAACACGCTATCAGACTCCTCATACCGATTACATTTCATCAAAAAAATACAACACAACCTCTCTCACATGGGACAATACAATCAACTACAACACTAATTTTGGTGGTTCAAAGAGTAGCTTAACAGCATTGGTTGGCCATGAGCTATTGCAGTCTGTATATGAATCTACAAATATATTCGGTGATGCAGGAACAACACATTATTATGAAAGTTCATTCTATGACTTATCAAAAATAACGTCTCCTACAATTAGAAACGAATATACGAAGAAGAGTATGCTGTCATTTTTCTCACGTGTAAACTATTCTTATGATAGCAAGTATCTGGCAACATTATCACTTCGTGCTGATGGAGCATCACAACTTGCTGAAGGTCACAAATGGGGATACTTCCCTTCTGCCGCAGTAGGATGGCGCATTACAGAGGAGAAATTCATGGCAGGAACAAAATCATGGTTAGACAACTTGAAGCTACGTTTGTCATGGGGTTTATCTGGTAACTCTGCCATTGATCCATATCAGACTTTATCTACCTTAAACTCATCATCAATCTATTACAATTTTGCTGGTAATGATGTTGCTGGTAAGATACCTAGTCACATGGGTAATCCAGACCTTAAATGGGAGAAGACATCTTCTTTTGACGTAGGTTTTGATTTCGGTTTCCTAAACAATAGAATAAACGGTAGCGTTGACATGTATTTCAGCAAGACTAATGATTTGTTGTTCTACAAGTCTGCTCCTACTTCTTCTGTATTCCCAAGTGTTATATCTAATATCGGTAAGACAAAGGGTTCTGGTATAGAACTTCAGTTAAACACTCTTGTCATTGATTCAAAGAACTTCAGCTGGAATATTAACTGGTCATATTCTCACATGTCTGACAAGATTACAGAATTGACAGATGATATTAACAAATATGAAACAGGAATTAATCATAGTGCAAGAATCGTTGGGGAACGTGTCAACACATATATAGACTATGAGACTTATGGCACATGGGCTGTAGGTGAATTCGCCAACTACATAGCAAACCATAAGTTCTATGACAGCAACGGCAACGAGGTAGCAGCAAGCTATCCTTCTGGATACGGAGATCCTGGTACGCTGAAAATCGCAGACAGCAATAACGATGGAAAGTTATCTTCAGATGACCGCAAAGTTTACAATGCCGATCCTGAAAATCTCTTGGGTATGAACAATACATTCACATACAAGAATTTCTCTCTTAGCGTTCAGCTTATGGCACGCCTCGGTGGCTATATACCATACGCAATGAATAACCGACTTGATTATGAGACTGCCAACTGGGGTGGCGGATGCACAGACTATTGGACATATACAAACCAAAATGCAAAATTCCCAAGTCCTGGAGCTGATAAGTCTATCTACACCACTTACGGTTCATCATTACTATATGAGAAAGCCGACTTCCTGAAGATTAAGGATATCACGCTATCATATAGTCTACCGAAAACATGGATTTCAAAGATTGGCTTGAGTAATGCAAGAATCTATGGTTCTTTAAAGAACTTCTTTACATTCTCACATATAGACAATTTCGATCCAGAAGCTGGTGGTGATTTTTCATTCCCACTTGCCAAGCAAGCAGTTATCGGTATTAATCTCGAATTCTAAAAGAAATAGAACATGAAAACAAGAATATTATTATATATAGCCGTTTCATCATCATTACTATTGGGCACTACATCCTGTTCAGACTTCCTAGATGAAAAGAACAAGACTGGTGAAACAGCAGATATCACTTATACCACAAAATCTGGTATTGAGGGATTGATTTCTTCATGCTACGCATTCCAGCGTGGATGGTATGGAAAAGAACCAGCTTTAGGTCTTACAGAAGGTGGAACAGACTTATTCTACTATGGTTTTGATAATAAGCAGAAGTCTATGAACTCATACAACATATCTTCTGTATCACTAGACGATAATGTAAATGACAATCCTTGTCTTGACCAATATTGGGAAATGGGCTATGCTGGTATTGATGTGTGCAACAATGCGATGAAATATGTTGCACAATCTGCTCAGATTGACGATGCCACTAAAGCTAAGTATAAGGGTGAAGCTGAATTTTTAAGAGCACTTACATATTTCAACATGGTTAATATGTGGGGTGCGATTCCTTACAATGACTCCCCTATCACAGCCCAGAACACCAATCCTATACGTATACCTGAAAACGATGTGTATGGTAAGATTCTGGCAGATTTGGACAATGCCATTACTGACTTAGCAGCTATTACAACAAAGGCTAGCGGACATGCCACTGTATGGTCTGCACGTGCATTGAAAGCTCGTGTGCTATTGTATGCTGCATCATGGATAAACGGACAGTTAAATAAAAAAGTAGCTGGAAATGACAAGTATTCAAGTATGAATGCTAAAGCTCTTTACGCAGCAGCAGCTACAGAGGCTGATGCTGTCATCACCGGAAGTGGAGCAACTCTATATTCTAACTACAGCGACTTATGGTCTATGAACAATGAGGACTGGACAAATAATAAAGAGGCTTTGTTTGGAGTTTCATATTCAAGTGACTTGAAATCTACAGTAAACTGTATACCTCCACGTTATGGAAACAACGCAGAATATAACAGTCTTATCACACGTACAGGTTACACTCGTGGCGGTAGTTCTATGTTGCTGATGTTTGTCCCTATGTGGAACAACGGATGTAACGATCTTGGTGGAAGCGGAACAAAGAATACATATGTATTCTTTCGTGCAACTGACGACGGAAATACTATAACAAGCAAGAAAACAGGACAGAATGTAGCTGTAGCTGCAGCATATTCACCTTATGGACGTGGTTTCACACGCTATCTTCCTTCGTTACACTTATGGCGTATACTTGCAAAGCATCAGTCTACTGACCAACGTTATCAGGGAACAATGCTTGATGCCTATCGCATTGCAAACCATGACCTTTCACAAAATGCACTGAACTATACTAAGATGGGTGCATGGGCTGATAAAAATATAACTGATGCCAGCAAGCTACAGGCATTCCGTGACACGGCTATCTACTATAGCACCTTAGATGGAAATTCACAAGAAGGTAAGGCATTACAGGCTTGGGCAAAGAATCGTTATCGCATTCAATTTGCAATAGGTGGAGATATTCCTGTTTATACATCTACCGACGAGTCAAAAGCTCTTCCTACAACTGGTGGAAAAACAATATCTGATGTATATGGCGATGCACGCTATAATGATCCAAAGATTGAAGGATATCGTTCTTTCCCATGTATATCTAAGTTCCTTGATAATGTTTACGACAAGACATATCCAACTTACGATATCTCTTATCGCGACTTCTTCGTTCTTCGTTTGGCAGAGATGTATCTCATCAAGGCAGAAGGTCAGCTTGGAGCAGGTAGTGCTACTGATGCTCTTGCCACTATCAACGCACTTCGTAAGACTCGCGCAATATCAGGACAAGACAATTCTTTAAGCAGCATATCTTCTATCGACGATATTCTTGAGGAACGTGGTGTTGAACTCTGCGGTGAATTCCAACGTTGGTTCGACCTTAAGCGTACTGGTAAACTCGTTGAATACGTGAAGAAATATAATGCGCAGGGATCTGCCAACATAGACAGCCATCATTTGTATCGTCCAATACCAGATGCAGAAACAAACTCTGTTACCAACTTGACAACAGAAGAAAACAGCACTACTGGTTTCTGGCAGAATAAGGGTTATTAATTAATTCCAAATAACAAGAAAAAGAGATTAAGGAATTTCCTTAATCTCTTTTTCTTATGTTATATAATCAATGTTATTTAATCTTCTGTCATTTCTTCATCATCGCTTGTCTGCTGTTGACCTCCAGCATCCTGTTGTGTATCCTTTAAAATAGAGACACTACCAGTTCTTGATACTTTCACTTCAAGCGGAACATACTCATCACTCAATTTGTCTGGTGAGCCTACACTTGCAGCAAAATACATATTGTCTCCTTCTGCCCTATCAAAGACTACACCCAAAAGCACACCTTTTTCATTATAAGAATTATCAATATACGAAGAGAAATCAGACTTTTTGAATTCACGTTTAAAGAATTCAGTGCCGTCTGTTCTCAATATTCTTACAATAATCTTATTATCATAATATTTGTTTCCTGAAGCATCATCAACAACTGTCGAAGATGTTTCTGCCAGTCGTTGTACTACAATAGAATAATTATTCCCAAGCCAATTCACATGACGTGTCTGAGAATAATCGCCAGTTTTTTGAATTGTCTTATGAACTTCAGCTACCGGTTTTTTAGTTATTATATCACCGGTTCTTTTGTCTTGCTTGCAAGATACAACAGCTATAGCTAATGCCAATGCCGCAACATAACATGTCTTCATTCTGCTTGCCTTAAATTATTATATTATGCAAAGATACTGCAAACGAGTGGAAAAGCAAAATAAAACATGTTTTAATTTTGTTTTCCCGAGTGCAGCGTATCTTCACCGAAGGTAAAGTAAAGCAAACGAGTGGAAAAGCAAAATAAAACGTGTTTTAATTTTGTTTTCCCGAGTGCAGCATATCTTCACCGAAGGTAAAGTAATGCAAACGAGTGGAAAAGCAAAATAAAATATGTTTTAATTTTGTTTTACCGAGTGCAGCGTATCTTCACCGAAGGTAAAGTAAAGCAAACGAGTGGAAAAGCAAAATAAAACGTGTTTTAATTTTGTTTTCCCGAGTGCAGCGTATCTTCACCGAAGGTAAAGTAATGCAAACGAGTGGAAAAGCAAAATAAAACGTGTTTTATTTTACAGAATGGAATATTACATTATCGTTGCTGTATTACACTAAAAATAGCACCATGATAAAGAATTAAATATTTTATAGAAGACCATACTTTATATCCCATTTGCATTGAAATTAAGTAATATTGTAAAATAAGTAGAAAATATCACATGCAAACATAATATTTTCCTCTGGAAATTTTGTTTTATAGAAAACATGACTTATATTTGCAATGTTTTCCAAAGGAATATATATCTTTAGGAATTATAATCTACAAGAAATTACGAACAATATAATAAAAACGAATATGAAAGAGAGTACTTTTAAATGGATGAACAGAATACTCGTTGATTGGAACATATCACGTATCATTCGAATGGTTTTCGGAATAGGTTTATGCGTTATGGGCATAACTTCTAAAGAGAATGTAATAACACTTTTCGGTGCATTGCTTATGTTCCAAGGGATATTTAATTTATCGTGTTGCGGAGCAGGAGGCTGCTCTTTGTCAAACGATAAAAGACAAGTTTACAAAGACATAATAAAACCATACAAACCGAAGAAATAGTATGATCATTAAAGAATTAAATAACAATATAAACATTTAAACACAGCATATATGAAAACAATTCAATTGACTAAAGCGGAGTTTCTTAAAAAAGTAGCAGACTTCGAGCATAATCCTGCAACATGGGATTACCTTGGTGACAAACCAGCAATAATTGATTTTTATGCATCGTGGTGCGGTCCATGTAAGGCAGTAAGTCCTATCATGGAAGAACTGGCTGAAGAATATAAAGACAGTATCTATGTATATAAGGTAGACACAGAACAAGAAGAAGACCTCGCAGCTGTCTTTGGAATAAGATCCATTCCGTCAGTATTGTTCATTCCAATGAACGGTGCACCACAAATGTCTGTCGGAGCCATGCCAAAAAGTGGCTTTGAGAAAGCTATCAAAGATATTCTACTCGCTGAATAAGAAGATTACTTTTTAACCCCATACAAGACAAAAGATGAATAAAATAAAGTTTTTTTTGATTGCAGTCGGGTATATTCTTATGAACCCAATAGCAATGAGCGCACAAACAGAAAATCATATTTCTATGGAAAGCGCTGTTGCTATTGCCGCAAAGAATAACGCCAACATACAGATAGCGGAACTTGATTACCGAATATCTAACGCAAACTATCATCAAACAGACGCTGTATTTTTACCTCAGCTATCTGTCAATTATGCAGCAATAGTAACCAACAATCCCTTAAATGCATTCGGATTCCTACTGCAACAAGGCATTGCTACATCGCAAGATTTTGAACCATCGAAGTTGAACAATCCGGGAGCGACGCATAACTACGGAACTTCTCTCGATGCCAAACTCCCTATATTCAATCTTGATATGATTTATGCACGCAAAGGTGCTAAACTTCAGCAAGATGTATACAAATATAAATCGGCATATACTAAAAATTATATAACATTTGAAGTAAAAAAAGCCTATACCCAACTACAGTTTGCCTATCAGTTGAGACAGATATTACAAGGAACTTTGATTGATATAAAACAGATCAATCAATCAGTAAACAACTTCTACAAACAGGGATTAGTACAAAAATCTGATGTTCTGAATGCAGAAGTACAATTAAACACGGTAGAAAGCGCACTCTCTAAGGCAACAAGTAATATAGAGAACGCATCTGAAGGACTAAACCTCATCGCTGGAAATCCTCAAGACAAGCAAAGCCTCTATTCTACAGATTCTCTGACACAGGAGATTGTCGGATTTGAAAATAAAGAGGTTTCTGAAACACGATCAGATATCATGGCAATGAAGACTGCTCTTAACGCATCAAAGATGATGGCTAAATCATCAGAGATGGCTCTCCTACCTAAAGTAAACGCATTTGGTAGCTATCAACTGAATGATAATAAAGTTTTTGGCTTTAACAAAAGCTCATACATGGCAGGTATTTCTCTATCCTGGAACCTATTCTCTGGAAATCAGAACCGTAGTAAGATAAAGTCTGCTAATTATACAACTAGCAAGATAAATAAAGAATTAAATCAATTTATTGATGAAAGCCGACTGGAACTTAACAAGACACGACGAGATCTGAATGATTTGCAAATTGAAATCAAGAAACACGATACAAGTGTGGCACAAGCAACCGAAGCGCTCAGAATTTTAAACAACAGATATAAAGAGGGACTTGCCAACACCACAGATGTTCTCACAGCCCAAGCACAACTCTCTCAGCAGAGAATAGCTTTAGCTCAGACAATCATGTCATATAATATCACGAAATATTATACAGAATTACTTACATCAAATTATTAATTCACATCAAATCAATTATAACAATGAAAGTACATACATTTTTATACATAGCAGCAATTGCGGTGCTTGCATCATGCTCATCTAAATCAAATAAAGAAAAAGAAGAGAGTGCGGTACGAGTAAATACTTATTATCCTACAAGTACTAACAGAGAAGAAATCTTTATCAGTGGTATGGTATCTGCCAAACAGACTGCTGTAATCAGCACAAAGGTGATGGGATACATTGATAAAATTTATGTGAAGCAAGGTGACGTGGTTAAGAAAGGTCAGACTCTTTTAATCGTAAACAGTAGTGATATTAAAGCTAAAGAAGCTCAGGTCAGGGCTATGATTATCGAGGCAAGCGCTGCTGCAAAAGATGCTCAGCGAGATTACCAAAGATATCTAGTATTGCACGAAGAAAAGAGTGTTTCTGATAAAGAACTTGAAAACGTAGCACTCAAGAATACTTCTGCTAAAGCTCGTCTGCAAATGGCAAGACAGGGATTAACAGAAGTGAAATCTATGCTCGCTTATACCAATATAAGGGCACCTTTCTCTGGAGTCATCACACAGAAGATGGTAGACGAAGGCACTATTGCCAATCCAGGAATGCCATTGCTGTCAGTAGAACAGTCCGGAGATATGAATGTAACCGCATCTGTTCCTGAAAACTATGTAGCATATATACATGTTGGCGACCATGTAAAGATTGATATCAAATCTTTGAGTATCAATATAAACGGTATCGTCAGCGAACTAAGTCCATCTGCAACAATGACAGGAGGACAATATGGGATGAAAATCTCTATCAATCAGAGTGACAAGGCTAAATTGCGTGCTGGTATGTATGCCGGAATCCATATTCAAAATAAGAAAGCAGATGGAGGTGCCTCACAAATACTTGTCAACAAATCATCTATCGTAACAAAAGATCAACTCACTGGTGTTTATGTTGCAGGCAAAGACAACAAAGCCATTTTGCATTGGGTGCGTCTCGGCAAGGAAACAGGAGATCAAGTAATCGTATTGTCTGGTCTTAGTGAAACCGACCGAGTGATAGAAAGCGCTCATGTGAAACTATACAATGGACAAAAAATTATCATAACAGACTAAAACACGAGCTATGGAAAATGGAATTTCAGGAAAGATAGCCAATGCATTTATCAAATCCAAGCTAAGCATATTGCTCGTTTTTGCATTTTTGCTATTAGGCATATTCAGCATATATTATATTCCGCGCGAAGAGGATCCTCAAATAGAAGTTCCTACTGCGGACATTATGATCGGATATCCAGGCGCTACACCGAAAGAAGTGGAATCTGGAGTGATACAACCGATGGAGAAGATTGTATCAAACATCAAGGGAGTGGAACATGTATATTCTACTTCTATGAATGGCATGGGCATGCTCACCGTACAATTCTATGTTGGCGAAGACTCTGAACGGTCTTTAGTTAAGTTGTACAACGAGATCATGAAAAACATGGACCACATGCCACAAGGTACAACGATGCCGCTTGTTAAAACACGTTCTATAGATGATGTTCCAGCTTTGGCTTTCACGCTATGGAGCAATAAGATGAGTGGCTATGAACTAAGACAGGTATCTGAGGTTGTGGCCAACGAAGTCAAAAAAATTCCTGATGTTGCACAAGTAAAAGTTATTGGTGGTCAAAGCCGTCAGGTAAGAGTGATACTTGACAAAGATAAGATGGCAGGAAGTCATGTAGACTTTGGGACGATTTCGCAGTCTCTTCAGGCAAACAATGTCCAGATGCAAAGCGGTAATATCGTTACCGGAGATAAGACCTACTCTGTTCAAACAGGAAACTTCTTTGCCAATAAGGACGAAGTGAAGAATATGATTGTCGGTACGAATGACAATCAACCTGTATATCTTTATCAAATTGCAGACGTTGAAGACGGACCTGAAACTCCTAAACAATATGTTTCATTCAGTTATGGAGCAGCCAATGCAAAGGAGAAAGCCAATATGCCAGATGATTATTCTGCCATAACGATATCTATCGCAAAGAAAAAAGGATCTGATGCAATGAAACTGGCTGAAACTGTTACGGATAAGGTAAACCAGTTGAAAGAGAATGTCATCACCAATGACATCCACGTGGATGTAACACGTAACTATGGCGAAACAGCATCTCACAAAGTATCAGAACTGTTAATGCATTTGGTTATTGCTATTGTCGCTGTCACCTTGTTTGTCATGCTCGCTATGGGATGGCGCGGAGGACTAGTCGTATTCCTGTCTGTCCCAATCACATTTGCACTGACGCTGTTTGCCTACTACTTCCTGGGGTATACATTGAACAGAATTACGCTTTTCGCTCTCGTCTTTGTCACGGGTATTGTGGTAGACGACTCTATTGTTATTGCCGAGAACATGCACCGACATTTTAAGATGAAAAATCTACCGCCACTTCAAGCAGCACTCTTTGCTATCAACGAAGTCGGCAACCCTACTATTCTTGCCACATTAACGGTTATCGCTGCCGTATTGCCAATGGCATTTGTATCTGGAATGATGGGACCATACATGAGTCCTATGCCTATCGGTGCAGCTATTGCGATGACATTCTCGCTATTGATTGCATTAACGTTAACACCATACTTTGGATATCACTTCCTAAGATTTAAAGAGAAAAAGAGCAACGGTGCGGCAGAAGAGAAGTCATCTACCGAACTGCATGAGACATTTATATATAAAGTATATGCTAAAATAACAACACCATTTCTTGAAAGCAGAAAAAGAAGATGGACTTTCATGGTGTCATTAACAGTGATTCTGCTAGCAACCTTCTTACTGTTCTTTACGAAATCAGTACCTGTAAAGATGCTGCCATTTGATAACAAGAATGAATTCCAGATTGTTGTTGACATGCCTGAAGGCACAACTTTGGAACGCACATCTGCCGTAGCCAAAGAACTTGGACTATATGTAAGCAAAAACGACAAGGTGACCAACTATCAAACCTATGTAGGTACATCTGCACCAATAAGTTTTAATGGCTTGATACGCCACTACGATTTGCGCTCAGGCGATAATATAGCTGACATACAGGTCAACTTGATTGACAAGGGTAAACGTAGCGAGCAAAGTCACGACATCGCTAAATCAATGCGTGCAGACTTGCAGGCAATAGGTAGAAGATATAACGCAAATGTGAAAGTCGTTGAAGTTCCACCTGGTCCTCCTGTTATGTCAACCATCGTAGCCGAGATCTATGGTCCTGATTATGAGAAACAAATCAATGTTGCCAGTCAGGTTAAAGACATCTTGTCAAAGACAGATAATGTTGTAGACGTAGACTGGACTGTAGAAGATAATCAGACTGAGTATAAATTCGTAGTGGATAAAGACAAAGCTATGAAACTGGGAATACCAGAGGCACAAGTGCTACAAAACGTCAATGCTGCTCTATCTGGCATGCAGATAGGTATCTTGCATCGTCCATCAACTGTAGATCAAATCGGCATCGTATTACAGATGCCAGAAAAAGATAAGTCTAGTATAGAAGATGTCCTGAGCATGAAAGTTGTAAACAAGCAAGGCATGGCTATACCTATTGGAGATTTGGTAAAAGTAACTGAAGGACCAAAAGATAAAAGCATTAACCGCAAAGATCAGAAAAGAGTGGTCTATGTCACAACTGATGTCGCTGGAAACTTGGAAAGTCCAATATATGCAATGTCTGATGTATCAAAAAATCTATCAAAGGTAAAATTACCAGATGGTTATAAGTTAAACGAAGAGTACAACAAACAGCCAAGCAAAGAAGATAACTTCACGCTGAAATGGGATGGAGAATGGCAGATTACCTACGAGGTGTTCCGCGATTTAGGAATCGCATTCCTATTCGTGTTGATTATCATCTATGTACTGATTGTGGCATGGTTCCAAAACTTCATAACGCCTCTGGTACAGTTATCGGCAATACCACTATCTCTCATTGGTATTATCTTGGGACACTGGGTCATGGGAGCATACTTCAGCGCCCCGTCCATGATTGGCTTTATTGCGCTGGCGGGTATCATGGTGCGTAACTCTATACTGCTAATAGACTTTATCGACCTGAGATTAAAAGAAGGTATTCCGCTAAAACAGGCGATTGTAGAAGCAGGAGCAGTAAGAACCACCCCTATCCTACTCACAGCTGGAGGTGTTGTGATAGGTGCAATTGTAATACTTTTCGATCCTATCTTCCAAGGATTGGCAATATCTCTCATCGGCGGAACTATCACGTCAACAGTGCTCACTTTAATTGTAGTTCCACTATTATACTTTAAAATGCTAAAAAACAAAGTAAAGTAACAGAATTATGAAACTGACAATCATATTAAGTATCAAAGAAAGCCATGACCAAGTAGCCCAGCTACTTGATCAAGCTGGCGTGAAGAGGTTTAGCACAATAGATATAACCGGATTCAAAAAGAACAAGAGCTCCCAACTATTAAACTGGTTCGGAGAGAATTCGGGTAATGCAAAAACCAATTCCATTCTGTTTTTCTGTTTTACTACAGAAGAAGAGTCATCACTTGTCATAGAGAAAGTTAACCAATGCAATCTTGATTCAGAATTTAGCTTTCCTGCTCACGCATTTGTTATTGATGTAGAGAAAAATTCAATATTATTATAAAAAGAATCGTTATGGAAAAAGAATATATTATTAGAGGAGTAGCCGGGATTATGATTATCGTTGGTGTAGTCCTGGCATATCTAGTATCTATACTTTGGTTATTACTTCCACTTTTTGTTGGTATCAATTTATTGCAATCATCGTTTACGAAGTTCTGCCCTTTAGATTTGATATTAAAAAAGAAAAAATAATACACGTAAATGCCCTGAAGATAGCCAACAAACAATGTGTTATGTCAACATATACAGGGCGTTAAAAAATGGAAAATATTTCATGTAGATACTTTTTTTTCAACATATAGATGTATTTTTGCACGCAAAATAGAAAAACGAGATGGAAACATTATGTAAAATAAGAGAAATAAATAGAGCCGTAGCAGCATTTGAAGCTGAGATGGAGAAAACATATAACTTATGTCTCAATGAAGGCATGTTATTATGTTGTCTATCAAAAACCTCGAAACTTTCATCTGGTGAAATCGCTGACTCTCTTGGATTGACAACCTCTAACACATCCAAAGTTATTAAGTCTGTAGAAAATAAAGGCATGATCAAACGTGTTATTGGAAATACAGACAAGCGACAAATGTATTTCTCATTGACCCCTAAGGGCAAAAAGGCTCTATCAGTAATTAATTGTGAGAATATTCAGTTACCTGATTTGCTCAAGGATATTTTAAATAAAGAATAAAAGATAAATCATACAAATAAAGAGAGTCAGACAGTGTTATTATACCTGTCTGACTTTTTTTGTTTTGATGCTGTCAAAAGACAGACTCTACCAGAAAAAGTTTTTTTAATGCCACTAATGTCACTAGCCCTTTGTTTATCGGGCTTCAGCCAGTGACATTAAGTGACATTATCAGGGTAAAAGTGACATTAAACCCTAAAGTAAACCTATTTTTAGCGTTTTTTTCGCAATTATGCTATTTACATAATACATGTTTGTGCTGATGAAGTTTTATCGAACATATACGCAGGCTTCCTGAATAGTATGAATAATTCAAAATCTACTCCATACATATATGTAAACATCAAAAAATGAATTTGGAGGATGCAAATAAATATAGAAACAGAGTGCATAAACGATTACCTAAATTTTCACAACTTTTGGGTAATTAGATTACACCGACACGTGTGTAATTCGATTACCTCAGCACATGGGTAATCCGATTACACAACGTAGGTAATCGGGTTACACAACGTGAACAACTCAATTACCCACGTTAGGTAATTGAATTGCCTAACGTGAAAAAGGGTATTACATAGCGGAGGTAAACAAATGATTATCAATAAAAGTACAAGAATTGGATTGATGATAATTACCACTATTTTTATAGTTGGATTCTTATATAAAAACAAAACATATTGCAAAGTATAGCGCACATAATGACAAATACAGACCATCATAAACGAAAAATGGTCTATATATGTACTGCATTTTTGGTAAAAAATCGCCAAAAACAGGTATGATTTACAGTTTAATGTCACTTTTACCCCTATAATGTCACTCAATGTCACTCGCTCATTCCTTATAAACAAAGGGTTTGTGACATTATGACATTAGTGACATTAAAAAAACTTTTTCTGGTAGACCTGTCTTTAGCCGGAATAGGTTTACATTATCATAATGCTTACTTAGGGTATCGTGCATCTTATGGAATATGCTTAAAGCACCGCCGCATATTTTCGGATCTCTTCCAGCCTTTTGATGAAGGATTTGTCGTGGCGAGCTTTCTGCTTGTCGTAGTCTGCCTGAAGGGCAATCCAAATGTCAGCATCAATGTCAAGGGCAGCTTCTATCAGCAGGGCATATTCTGTGGTAACAGAGCGCTTGCCATTAAGCACCTCGTTGAGCACCGATGGAGCAATACCAGTCATGTCAGCGAGTTTCTTTTGGGTCATGCCACGACTCTCAATTTCATCCTTTATCATTTCTCCTGGATGAATCAACATTGATGATTCCAGGTTGTTGGCGATCATTTTTGGGTCAATGCCTCTTAATGTGATCATATCTTCATTATTTATAATGGTTCGACAATTCTATAATGTTGCATACCGTGAGCACAGGCGTTTCAAGGTTTTCATCTATTGTGAACTCAATGCGATATTTATCATTGGCTCTGATAGAAAATTTACCTTCCTTGTCACCATGCAGGGCTTCGAAGTTCAGAGAGTTTATGCGCCTTAAATCATCAGGCCTTTTAGCAAACTTCATGAATTTGATACCCTTTTGATATCCTCTTATGATTTGTGGTTGATACCGATGTTTCTTATCGTCAGTACTACCTTTTTCATAGAGGCCGCGCAGGTAAGTTTCTTCAAACGTTACAATCATATGTATTACTATTAACGCTGCAAATGTAAGTAGATTATTTCAAATTCGCAAATTTGAGAAGATACATTTATAATTATTTGGCTTAAAATCTTTAAAATGAATGATTGAAAACATACTGTTCCTTTCAACTACAAGGGGCGTTTCGGGACTTTCACCCGTTATCCATGCAGGACGAACTAAAAGGGAAGTCAGTTTTACTGACTTCCCAATATCACAATAATCATCACTATAAAACAACTCACATTGGGAATAACCCCAACTGAGCTACGACCAAATCAACATATCAGAGTGATTATATATAATTACTCCTTAGAAGCTTTCACGGCAGGCTCCTTCCCTACTTTCTTCGTTACAGATTTCTTTGCAGCAGACTTCTTTGGAGTATCTTTCTTTGTAGTACACTTCACTTCTACCTGCTCACGGAACTTATCGCTTTCAGTCTCAATCTTTTCAATCTTAGCCTGAAGACGAGTAATCTCCTTATCCTTCATCTCTATTTCATCACCTTGATTCTTGATCGTTGTGAGCAAGCCTTCAAGTTCGTCATTATCAATGTCGGTAGAATAGAGATTGTTGACACGATTGATGAAATCACCTAGGATATTCATATAGTTTGTGAAAGCATCAAAAGGACTGCTATAGATGCCACGATCAACACCAACAACAGCAGGCTTCGTTGTCATAAAGCGGAAGTTGTTGCTAGCCTGCAAATAGTCCCAATCCTGATTTATACGAGGATCATTAGCTATACGTACACGATCGGCAACACTATACAACTTATTGAAAGCTTCACGCTGCATAGGATTACCTAGCCATGAACTTACATCACGCTCTTCGTCTATCCAACTAAGTGTGTCTGGCACATTAAGCGCATCGACAGCCTTTACATTCTCACAAATCTCTGTTGGTGTAGAGAATGTTATATTTTTAGCTTTTGCGCAAGCAGGCAAAGCCTTAAAGAATTCAAGGATATTGCTAGACAATGGCTGAGCTATGCCTAGAGCAGAAAGTTCCATAAATATGTTTACAACCTCCTCCTCTTTTGGTAACCCTGCAATACGATTGATGTAAGTATCAGCAAACAATGGATAACCGCTCCAGTCCTTATTGCTGAAACGAAGTGAAATGTCATCGCTGAGATTTATATCACGCAACAGAAGTTTTAAGTTTGGAGCCAACTCACTTGTATATAAATAATGTGGAGACTTCCAACCTAATACATGTTTTGCACCCTCAGTGAGCATACCTTTGAATCCCATCTGAGAAACCTTCAGTCCGATATCATCACTATATATGAGCGACGAGTTGCGCAGCACCTTTGGGTACTGTCCAAAATACTCATTCATCTTTGAGCACTGGCGCTTTACCTCCTCGTCAAATCCGTCCTCGTTAACAAGTGAAGAGAGACCATGCGAATAAGGTTCGGCAAGGAATTCTACACAGCCTGTATTATTGAGTTCCTGCAACTTTTCCAACACTTGCGGAGCATGCATCTCTAACTGTTCTACACCGACACCGCTAAGAGAGAAAGCCACCTTGAAATAATCGCCATTAGCCTTGATCATATCAAGCAACGCATTGAGCGCAGGCATATATGAACGCTCTGTAATCTCTGTAATGTTTCTCTCATTCTCGTAATCATCATAATAATAATGATCGGTACCAATATCAAAGAAACGATATCTTTTCAGATGTAGAATCTGATGTATTTCGAAATATAAACAAATTGTCTTCATGCTATATATACTTTTACTGTTTTACTTTATTTTGTTTATCTAGCGCCACCCCAAAGTGCGTTCATAGAGTTCACGTATCCACAAACCTACCTTTTCCCAAGTAATCTGGTCAACTTCGTTCTTTCCTTGAACAGAAAGATAATCAAACAAGCTCTCGTTGTGACAGATGCTATAGATGGCATCGGCAAGAGAATTGATGTCCCAGTAGTCTACCTTTATACAGTTGGTAAGAATCTCGGCACAGCCACTCTGTTTTGATATGATGGTAGGTGTTCCGCATTGCATAGCCTCAAGCGGAGAGATACCAAAAGGCTCACTCACAGAAGGCATTACATAAACATCAGAATCCTTTAGACATTCATATACCTGTTTTCCACGCATAAAGCCAGGGAAATGGAAACGATCTGCAATACCTCTTTCTGCAGCAAGATAGATCATCTGATCCATCATATCACCCGAACCAGCCATACAGAAACGTACATTGCGAGTGCGGTGAAGAACTATATTGGCTGCCTCAACAAAATACTCTGGTCCTTTCTGCATTGTAAGTCGTCCCAGGAAAGTTACAACTTTCTCCTTACCCTTATGATCAGGGCGTGGAATATCCTGCAATTCTTTCTCTAATGGGTATACCGCATTATGAACCGTAAACACTTTGCGTGGGTCCTGATGATACTGATTGATAACCGTCTGGCGTGTGAGTTCGCTCACACACATGATGCAGTCGGCATTATCCATACCGTTTTTCTCTATCCCATACACTGTAGGATTAACGTGTCCACGGCTACGATCAAAGTCGGTTGCGTGAACATGTATGCACAATGGTTTGCCACTAGCATATTTTGCATGTATGCCAGCAGGATAAGTAAGCCAGTCGTGAGCGTGAATGATATCAAAATCCATTGTTCTAGCCACAACTCCGGCTATAACAGAATAATTGTTTATCTCGTCATGAAGATTGGCAGGGTATCCACCAGCGAAATCCATAGCACCCAAACTATTGACAGCCATATAATTGAAGTCGCCATAGATATGATCACGAAGTTTATAATAAAGCTCCGGTGACATTATGTTGCCGATTTTATTCTTAACGTAGTTATAATCAACATCACGCCAAGCTATAGGCACGCAGTTCATTGCAACAATGTTTGCTGGTGTCTTATCTTCGTCTCCCCAAGGTTTGGGAAGGCATAAAGTTATATCAACATCACCTTGAGCATGCAGTCCCTCAGTAATTCCATAATTAGCTGTTGCCAGTCCACCATATACGTGAGGAGGATATTCCCATCCGAACATTAATACTTTCATATTGTATCTCCTCCTATTTTATTTAAAGTTATACTTTTCAAGAAGCTCGAGCGTACGAAGTATCTCTGCCACATTCATTGCAAATGATATTGCTCCACGACCATTGAAAGGTGGATTGCCATCAAAGAGTTCAGGAATAGTACCTATACAGTGATTAATCATTTCATCTTCATACCCTACCATCTGTCGCTCAATAAAGCTCAGTCTGGTACGTTTATAGAGTTTAAGGCAGGCTTCCATATAGAAACCACCAAGCCAAGGCCACGCTGTGCCTTGATGATAAGCATAATCGCGTTGTGGCTGCGGACCTACATACATAGGATTATATCCACCACTCTTTGGAGACAGTGAACGCAATCCCTTAGGAGTAAGCAACTCACGTGTGCAGACATCAAGCACGCTCTTTTTCTGGTCTTGCTCTAAAGGAGAATAATCCAAGGCAACAGCAAAAATCATATTTGGTCTTACGCTCCAATCCTTGTCATTTCCACCTACATAATCAAACAGATAACCATATTCATTCATGAACATATCCAGGAAAGACTTGCGACATTTTTCTGCCATCTTTTCCAAGTGTTCGGCATCTTTATTCTTTTTAGCAAGCAGGGCTATTGATGCGCAAAACTTTAGTGCATTATACCATAAAGCATTAAACTCAACAATATACCCAGTACGAGGCACAACCGGTTTACCATTAACGGTAGAGTTCATCCAAGTTACAGCCTTGTCAGTACCATTTGTATAGACAAGAGCATTATCCATAACCTTTAGATTAGGATGATTACCTTTTTCTATAAACGTCAATATACGTTTCATGAAAGGTCCGTACATCTCAAGGCATTTCTGCATTCCGGCTTCCTTAGCATACTGTTGCAGACACCATATAGCCCATAAAGGTACATCAGGCTGTTCCATTTCATAAATCTTTACCGAAAGCGGTTTACCTTCCATAAACTCATCAAGTCCCTTTTGAGCCGTCTTCATCACAAGTTCATAATAAGACTGCTCTTCTATAGAAAGAGTGAGTCCCGGTAATGAGATAAACATGTCACGAGCACGGCATTTGAACCATGGATAACCTGCAAGAATATACCTATCATCGTTGTTCTCATGAATATGGAATTGATGAGCAGCATTGACTAGACAATGAAAGAAGTTATCTCTTGGCGTACGTTTACCTACCTCGGTATCAAACAGTTCATTCAAAGTGTCTGTAGAACTTTCAGAGATAGAAGCAGCAAAGACAATGCTTTCGCCTTTCTTTATGTCTAACTCGAAATATCCTGGAACATAAAGATCCTCATCAGAGGCATATCCTCGTTCCTGCTCCTTTGGATATTCAACACCACGATACCAATCGGGCTTAAACATGAACTCGTTTTCCTTGCTGAACTGCATAAACAATTCTGGATAACCAGGATACATACAAGTCTTTATTCCATTGTCAACAGACTGATAATCTCTGCTAGCAACGGAGTTCTCGTGAGTAAACTGTCTTACACTGCGAAAAGCAAGGAACGGACGTATTCTTAATGTTGTGGTAGAATGGGCATCAACAAGCGTATAACGAATCAGAATTCGGTCCTCATAATGCTGGAACACGACTTCCTTTTTCAAGATAACTCCACCTACACGATAGATCGTAGTAGGAACCTTATTGCAATCAAACTCTTTGATATACTTATGTCCCTTTGGACTGTAGTTATTACCTTGATACTTATGAAGTCCCATATTAAATTCAGCTCCATGCTGAACCACTGTAACATCCAGTGATGAAAGCAATACATGATTGTCGTCATCCAGTTCAGGAACCGGAACGACAAGCAGACCATGATACTTTCGGGTATTACAGTCAACAATAGTGGAACAAGAGTAAGCTCCAGAGCGGTTGGTGCGAAGCAACTCTCTTGGTAATGACTCTTGGAGATTCGTCATCAGAGCTTTTTCAAATTTTAAATAACTCATAGTTCTCTATTAAGGTTTAAAATGTTTTTTATTGTGTTTTGTGAGCATTCACCTTTTTATATAAGGCAACTCAACGTGACTTCAAAGTTAGCAAAAAATGTTCAGTCTACAAATTTAGTGTCAAGCTTTTTTTGCGAAAACGCTTATTTTTATGTTATACAATATATTTTTAGTCAAAATAAATGCTTAATTCTAAGTTTTTTTATTAATTTTGCCCAAGTAATATTTATATTACATCTCTCTAGATATATATGGCTTTTAAAAAGGACAACAACAAATTAGCCATAGTTCAAGCTATTTCAGAACTATGGCAACCGCTTACTGACGAAGAGATAAATATTCTCTCCGATAGTATTTATGTCCAAAAATTCAAGAGAAACCAACTAGTATATAAAGACTTTGACGGTCCGACAAGAATGATGTGTCTTGTGCAGGGCAAAGTGAAGATATTTAAGCTTGGCATTGGTGGACGCAATCAGATATTAAGAATTATAAAGCCAATAGAGTTTTTTGGATTCAGAGCCTATTTTGCTGACGAAGACTACAAGACTGCCGCTATGGCATTTGAGCCATCTACCGTTGCTTTCTTTTCAATGCCCGTCATCATGAAGCTAATGAAGAACAACTTTAACATCAGTCTATTCTTCATTAAATACTTATCAAAGCAGTTGGGATATAGCGACGATCGCACAGTGAATCTAACCCAAAAGCATATACGTGGGCGTCTTGCAGAATCACTAATCTTCCTCAAAGAAAGTTATGGCATTGAGGAAGACGGATATACATTAAGCATATACTTAAGTCGTGAAGATTTGGCAAATCTGTCAAACATGACTACAAGCAATGCTATCCGCACACTTTCGGCTTTCGCCAACGAAAAACTTATCGCTATTGATGGTAGAAAAATCAAACTCATTAACAGCGAAGAGATATTAAGAATAAGTCAAATGGGATAGTCTATACGATTATTCCGGGATAAGAAAGTTTATCACTTCCTGCTCTACATTAATCTTGAATGGACCAATAGGTGTATTCATCAATCGTCCGTCAACACCCACCATTGCCCTTTGAACATCAAAGACTTCAATCTCTCTTGTTCGATATGGATGCACGCTCTTGTGATTAAGAAACTTACCACGCAAGAACAAGTATAATCCTTCTAGCATCTGTGTCAACTCTGAATGATAGACCACTGATACATCAAGCATACCGTTATAAGGAACTGCATTAGGAGTCTGACCATAACCTGTAGAATTGCCCACACAGACAGTCATCATCTTACGTTGCAATTCATCAGTATTGATTTTCATGTGCATTTTGTATTCTAATCGCTGGAATATCATCATGATAAAAGAAAACATGAAAGACAAAGTGCGTGATCCAAAGAAATGACGAGTCTTACGACGCAAGTTCATGATAGCTGCAATAAGACCAATGTTAATACAATTCAAGAAATAGCGATGGCATGCTTCACCACTCTTATTATAATATCGAATGCACCCAAGATCAATCTTGCGCACACGATGTTGCTTAATCCATTTTATAGACTGATCATATTCGCTTTCAGAGAAGCCCCAGAAATGAGCAAAGTCATTCATCAAACCATTTGGGATAACGCCCAGTGAAATCTGGTCGCGCACATCTTTCTCTACATCCATCAAGCAATTCACGGAATCATTCAGAGCAGAGTCACCACCAACAATAACAATAGTTTTATAACCATTATTGATCATCATCTTCACAAGACGCTCGACACTCTTTGAGTTCTCACTTTGCACGAAATCATAATCAACATTGTTATCGTGCAATGCCTTCTCAATCTTTTCCCATCGATTTGATGGATTTGAAAGCCCTTCATGCTTTGGGCAATAAAGCACTCCCCAACGGTTTTCTGTCATCATAAACTCATTATTTTCTTTATCTTATTAACTTTCTCATCCATAGGCAAAAGGGCGTCAATCCAATTAATGACAAATCCCCTGCGCTCCATACCGCGAAACCACGTCATCTGTCGCTTAGCAAACTGTTGAATAGCGATTTCCAAACCGTGCAGCATTTCGTCATAGCTAGTCTTACCTATCACATACTCTGTGATATACTTATATTCCAGACCATAATAAATAAGATTTTCAGCAGGAACTCCATTGTCAATAAGTCCTTTTATTTCATCAACCATACCTTCATCCAGACGCTTTACAAGTCTGTCTGATATTTTGGCACGACGCACTTCACGATCTATATTAACACCAATAATCACAGAATCTATTGGCGGACAAGTTCTTTTAGGCATCGGGTTGTCAAGATTATAAGTTTCAATCTCTATTGCCCTTATAGCCCTCTGACAAGAATCAACATCCGTCTTATTGTGCATTACGCTATGATTTTGATTCTTCAATTCACTCAACATCAAGGTCAGTTCATCAAGAGACTTACCAACAAGACTCTTACGTAGTTCTTCATTCTGCGGAACTGGTGACAAGCTATATCCCTTTAATACCGATTCTATATAAAGTCCTGTGCCTCCACATAGAATAGGAGTCACTCCCCTACTCGTTATGTCAGTATAGGCACGCATAAAATCTTCCTGATATCTGAATAAATTATATTTACTACCAGGTTCACATATATCTATAAGATGGTAAGGAATGGGGCGACCATTCACAACATAGTCATCCAAATCCTTTCCTGTACCTATATCCATACCTTTATATACCTGTCTGCTATCAGCACTTATAATCTCGGCATCAAGGTCACAAGCAAGAGCTGCGGCAAGACTTGTCTTTCCGCTGGCAGTAGGTCCTAGAATGGTAATCATTTTATTCATGGTACAAATTTATAAAAAAAAAGCCGTTCAGCAATGCTGAACGGCAGTAATTTTATTTTTGGATAGGATTAACCGAGAATTAACCGTTAACCTTAGCCATGTGCTTGATAAGCTCAACAACCTTGTGGCTATAACCAATCTCGTTGTCATACCAAGATACAACCTTTACGAATGTATCAGTAAGAGCGATACCAGCCTTAGCGTCGAAGATAGATGTCAATGGGCAACCAAGGAAATCAGAAGAAACTACAGCCTCTTCAGTATAACCAAGAACACCAGCAAGCTCATTCTCAGAAGCTTCCTTCATTGCAGCGCAAATCTCTGCGTATGTAGCAGGCTTAGCCAAGTTAACTGTAAGGTCAACAACAGATACGTCAAGAGTAGGAACACGCATAGACATACCAGTCAACTTACCGTTAAGCTCAGGGATAACCTTACCTACAGCCTTAGCAGCACCAGTAGAAGAAGGGATAATGTTGCCTGCAGCAGCACGACCACCACGCCAATCCTTTACAGAAGGACCGTCAACAGTCTTCTGTGTAGCTGTTGTAGAGTGTACAGTTGTCATCAAACCATCTGTGATACCGAACTTATCGTTAAGAACCTTAGCGATAGGAGCAAGACAGTTAGTTGTACAAGAAGCGTTAGAAACGAACTGAGATCCCTTAACATATTTGTCGAAGTTTACACCACAAACAAACATTGGAGTATCATCCTTAGAAGGAGCAGACATAACTACATACTTAGCACCTGCGTCGATGTGACCCTGGCTCTTCTCTTTTGCAAGGAAAAGACCTGTAGACTCAACAACGTATTCAGCACCAACAGCGTCCCACTTCAAGTCAGCTGGGTTGCGCTCTGCAGTTACACGGATAACGTTACCGTTAACGATAAGCTGAGACTTCTCAACATTAGCCTCGATGGTTCCCTGGAACTGACCGTGCATTGTATCGTACTTAAGCATATAAGCCAAGTAATCAACAGGACAAAGGTCGTTGATACCTACTACTACTACATCTTTTGCGTTTGCCTCTTCAAGAGTTGCACGGAAAACGAAACGGCCAATACGACCGAAACCGTTAATACCAATTTTAATCATTTTACTTTTATATTTTAAAGGGTTAAAAATATATATCCTTAAACTTAATACCTATCAAGCAAATAGCAGCGTAACTTGTTATTGTCGAAACATCAAAAATATAACACCGCATTGCTTTTTTTCGTATTTCCGAGCGCAAAGATACAAAATTATTTCTATATTTGCACTTCAAAGCTGTATTAATTTATATAAAAAAGGTGAGTTCATTAAACCTTATAACAAACTTTGGTTTTGTTGTATCTAAAAGTGACAACTCTATATTACAAAAGAACATTTAGTAACTAATTTAAAAAGTATATTTATGGGTAAATTCATCAGTGAATTCAAAGAGTTTGCCGTAAAAGGCAATGCTGTAGACATGGCTATCGGTATCATCATCGGTGCGGCTTTTGGCAAAATAGTAAGTAGTATTGTAGATGACATCATCATGCCACCTATTGGTTGGCTAATCAAAGGAGTAAACTTCTCTGACTTAAAATTCAAGTTGCCCTCTGTATACATTCCTGGAATGGAAAAAATTCCATCTGTAACAATCAACTATGGGCATTTTCTACAAGCTCTGCTTAACTTCATCATAGTCGCATTCTGTGTATTTTTGATTCTTAAGACAATAAATAAGATTACGAATAACCAAGGTAAGAAACCCGCAACCCCTTCAAAAGAAGAACAATTGTTATCAGAAATACGTGATCTATTGAAAGAAAAAAAGAATACAGACAAAGATAATTGAAAATAATTACTAACTTTGCGAAATTATAACAAATAACCACATGAAAAAAGTAATTATTGCATTATTGATGGTAATGGCAACTACAGCCATGAACTCACAAACTAAATTCAGTGTTGAAGCAGGACCACAGTATTCACCAAATATCTCTTGGCGTATAGGTGGTAATGCAGACATTCCTATATCAAGCAGATTATCTATTGTGCCAGGACTGTATTTATCAAACAGGCATAGGGTGACAAAAGAAGATTATAGATATGAAAAGAATGGCACACTATATACAAATTCAAAGGAGTCTTCTTTCCATGCAAATTACATCACTTTACCATTACGACTAGGTATAAGGATTGGCAGACTAAACGCGGTCAACAGCAAATGGCAGATTCTTGGAGGTCCTTACATTGCCTATGGAACTAATGGGAAAGGAACTATCACAGAAACAGTGAATGGGATAAGGAATAAGACAAAGTATGATTCGTTTGAAAATAACGGTATGTTTAAAAGCCGTTGGGATTACGGATTTGATTCCGAAATTCAATACACTTACAAAAACAAGATCAAACTTGGAGCTTTTGTGGAAAGCGGTTTCAAGGAATTGTATCAATCAGACAACGATTTAGGAAAGGTCGTTGATGAACTGTTTAAAGTAAATACGGTTAATATCACTGCCGGAATTATTGTAGGATACCAATTCTAATCAAACATATAAATAAACAAAATAGCCTCAACCAAAAGATTGAGGCTATTTTTATTTATAACGGAATTTTATTCCCACTCTATTGTCGATGGTGGTTTTGAAGAGATGTCATAGCATACTCTGTTCACACCCTTGACTTTATTAATTATTTCATTTGACACTTTAGCCATGAAATCATAAGGAAGATGCGCCCAATCTGCAGTCATTGCATCCATACTAGTAACAGCACGCAATGCTACAGGATGTTCGTATGTTCGCTCATCACCCATAACTCCTACGCTACGTATAGTAGAGAGAAGAACTGTTCCTGCCTGCCAAACCTTGTTATACAAAGCATCTCCGTCTTCGCATATATAGTTGTGCATTTCCTCAATATATATATCGTCAGCATCCTGAAGAATGCGAACTTTCTCGCGTGTTATATCACCGAGGATACGAACAGCAAGTCCTGGTCCAGGGAAAGGATGACGATTGATTAAGCGCTCTGGCATCTCCAGCTGGCGACCAACTCTACGAACTTCATCCTTAAACAACCATTGCAATGGCTCACAAAGTTGAAGTTTCATTTCTTTAGGGAGTCCGCCTACATTATGATGGCTCTTGATAACCATACCAGTGATACTTAGACTCTCAATACGGTCTGGATATATTGTACCCTGTGCCAACCATTTAGCATCAACAATCTTTTTAGCTTCAGCATTGAACACCTCAACGAAGTCACGTCCTATAATCTTGCGCTTTGTTTCTGGATCAGAAACGCCTTCAAGATCTTTAAAGAACTTCTCACTAGCATCAATACCAATTACATTCAAACCAAGTCCACTATATGCTTCCATAACCTTAGCAAACTCGTTCTTACGAAGCATACCATGATCAACGAATATACAAGTAAGGTTCTTGCCTATAGCCTTATTGAGCAATGTAGCACAAACAGAAGAGTCTACACCTCCTGAAAGACCTAGAATAACACGATCATTACCTAATTGTGCTTTCAGTTCCTCAACAGTACTTTCAACAAATGAAGCTGGGCTCCATTCCTGTTTACTCTTACAGATGTCAACAACGAAATTCTTCAGCAACTGTGTGCCCTGAGTAGAATGGAACACTTCTGGATGAAACTGTACACACCATACACGTTTCTCCTCATTGGCAAAAGCTGCATATTTCACGTCGGCTGTAGAACCTGTGATATGAAAACCTTCAGGAATAGCGGTGATCGTATCACCATGACTCATCCAAACCTGTGAACCTTTCTTGAAATCCTTGAAAATAGGAGTTTCCAAGTCTATTGTCTCAAGATTTGCACGGCCGTACTCACGGGTACCGGTCTGCTCAACCTTTCCACCATTGGCAAACGAGATGAACTGAGCACCATAACATATACCCAAAACAGGATACTTGCCTATAAATTGGCTCAACTCAACCGTAAACGCCTCCTTATCATGAACTGAATAAGGACTTCCACTAAGAATTACACCAATAATGTTTGGATCATTCTTTGGAAATTTGTTGTAAGGTAAGATTTCGCAGAAGGTGTCCAATTCACGTACACGACGACCAATAAGCTGTGTTGTCTGTGAACCGAAGTCAAGAATAATAATCTTCTGTTGCATATTAATTGTTTGATTAAATATATAGTTTCTTTATTGATTCAATTCCTCAAGAAAAATTTCGGCATTATCAATCGTATCGAGTTTTCCGACATCCATCAGTTTCAAGTCTTCTTTCACGTATCCCTTAATAGCTATCTTATCGCAGTTTTGCAGATAAAAATCCATTATAGGGAACTTGTCGGGATAATCAGACATGAATGGAAATAGTTGAGGAGAGAAAGAATGTATACCCGAAAAAGCATACATATTATAATTTTTACGAAGCTCATCTACCGTAGAAGATTTAACTTCAGCATAAGGACTCTTAATTTCACCGGTTTCGATATTAACCCAACCGACAAGAAGCATGTCATCATTAAACATCAGATATCTCTTTGTCTCTCGCCAGCTAACAAGCAATACTGCCCCAGCCTGACGATGCGGAACGCCACAAGACTTACACATGACACGACGATCTACACTATAGAATTTCTTCAAATCTACATTACTCAAGATGTCTACATTATGTATGAGTATCTGATCATTAGGATTAAATAAAGGTATGGCTTTCTTTATACCACCACCGGTTTCAAGCAATCCTGAAGTTTCATCGCTGATTTTTATATCAAGTCCGAAATTATCATTTTCCTTTATATAATCAATTATCTGACTTGCAAAATGATGTACATTAATTATTATTGAATTGAATCCGGCATCTTTCAATCGAAAGATCACGCGTTTGAGCAGCGGCTCTCCTCCAACTCTTACCAACGCCTTTGGCATACTATCGGTAAGAGGTTTTAAGCGAGTGCCCAATCCTGCTGCGAAAATCATTGCTTGCATCATTTTCTTTTTTAATGCGTGCAAATATAACCATTTTTCACGAGATGACAAAATTTATTTTAGAGTAATTGACTTTATCCCTATCACTACATCATTTGGCAATGTGCGTAAGAACTCTATTCTTTTTATGAACAACATTATGTCAATATACGATAATCAGTATATCCGCCATATCATGCACGGATATACTGATTAATATCATTTACGTATACAAGAGTTTTTCCTTTTGGAAAATAATTCCGTTTACGTTGTTTCAAATATGAAAATGCTGAATCATGAATAATGAATATAGTGAGTAGACTTCTCTTTACTTTTTCAGTAATGTCTGCTGTATATTCTGTTCACGATGATTCACATGTACTTCTATTCCAAATTTCTCATGAATATGCTCTGCCAGATGCTGTGCACTATATACTGATCTATGCTGACCGCCAGTACAACCAAAAGAAAACATCAAATTCGTGAATCCACGCTGGATATATCTCATGACATGATGATCAGCTAGTTTATACACTTCATCAAGGAACGTCAATATCTCACCATCATCTTCAAGGAATCGAATAACCGGTTCATCAAGTCCGGTAAGTTTCTTATATGGTTCGTAACGACCTGGATTGTGAGTACTACGGCAATCAAACACGTAACCTCCACCATTTCCAGAAGGGTCATCAGGAATGCCCTTTCTAAATGAGAAACTGTTCACATTTACAACCAAAGGTCCTTTATCATCATAATTTGAGAATGTAGCAGGACCGTCTTGTGAATGTGCTACGTAAACGTTACTGTCAGTTATCTTATATCCGTCAGCTCTGCTGTGTGCAGGTTCTTCAACATGCGAGAACTGTGGCATTTCTGTAAGTTTCTTCAACATCTCCATCATATATGGATAAGGGAATATATCAGGATTAAGTTTCAGAAGTTCACGAAGATTATCCATTGCTGGAGGTATTGAATCCAAGAAATGCTTTTTACGCTCAAAATATCCTCTGAAACCATACGCTCCTAAAACCTGAAGAGTACGAAACAAAACAAACAAGCTCAATCTTTCAACGAAATGGCGTTCAGAAGGAACCTCTACATAATTCTTTAACGAATCATAATATTCATAGACAAGTTTGCGACGAAGTTTGAACGAATACTTTGCAGAAGCTTGCCACAAGAAAGAAGCTAAATCATAATAATAAGGTCCCTTTCGTCCTCCTTGAAAGTCAATAAAGTATGGATTGTCATTTTCGTCTAACATTATATTGCGCGCCTGAAAATCACGATAAAGAAAACTATCACAATCTTCAGCAGTCAAATCTTTGGCAAACATTCTAAAATTAGCTTCGAGTTTAAGCTCATGAAAGTCCAGTCCTGTAGCTTTAAGAAAACAATACTTGAAATAATTTAAATCAAAGAGTACACCTTCTTTATCAAATTCAGGTTGTGGATAGCAATTAGTCCAATCCAGTTCGCGTGCACCTTCAATCTGAATCTTAGGCAATTCCCTTATGGTCTTCACCAACAGTTGCTGTTCTTTTTGATTATATCTTCCGTCAGCTTCCCTTCCGCCATTTATTGCATCAAATAAAGATGAATTTCCTAGGTCAGTCTGCAAATAGCGCAACTCATCATTGCTAACAGCCAAAACGTTTGGAACAGGAAGTTTTCTCATTGAGAAATGATTATCCAGATATATAAAAGCGTGGTTCTCATCTCTACTCGTACCTACAACGCCGATAATAGTACCGCCATCCTTATCCACAAAACGATAATACTGTCTGTTGCTACCTGCTCCTGGAAGTTTTTCTATACTTATAGGTTCTTCACCTTTATAATCAACATATAATTTCTTCAACTTTTGCATAAGTGATATTTTGTTTAATCATCTACAGATACAAGAACATTATTTTTTGTTCTTGCGCTTTTCCTCCCACTGTCCCAACAAATTGTCTATTAGCAACAATACCATAAATATACCTAAGGACATAAAGAATGACCTTGTTAATATTATAAGCAAAAAGGCAACTATTGCCATTATTGCCCACCGTTTCCAATTGATATTCATTTTCATTCTGCAAAGATACAAAAAAAAATCGGATGTCATCACGACAACCGATTTTCAAAAACAAACTACTTAAAAACTAATCTACTAAAACAAATCAAAAAAATATCTTTTTCGGATTTAATCCGATACTTTTTTATCTTAACTATTGCAAAGATATAGTTTTTTCCAATACATTCAAAAGGTTTGCGGTTTTTTTTTATAATTATTAGCAAATAAATAAAAAAAAGGGCTTAATCTTTAAAGATTAGCCCCTTTTCTGTTATATTGAGTTTACAAATTTAATTACATCATTCCACCCATACCTGGCTGTACTGCAGGAGCAGCTGACTTAGGTTCTGGCTTATCTGTAATCAAGCATTCTGTTGTAAGGAATAATCCAGCTATAGAAGCTGCATTTTCAAGTGCAACACGAGCAACCTTAGCAGGATCAATGATACCGGCCTTACGCATATCCTCATACTTATCAGTACGTGCGTTATAACCGAAATCGCCCTCGCCTTCAGCTACTTTGTTAACAACAACTGAACCTTCACCACCTGCATTTGCAACAATCTGACGAAGAGGAGATGTGATAGCACGCTCAACAATGTTAATACCTGTCTGCTCATCAGCGCTGTCACCCTTAAGGTCTTTCAATGCAGTAAGAGCGCGGATATATGTTGTACCACCACCGGCAACAACACCTTCCTCCATTGCAGCACGTGTTGCACAAAGTGCATCGTCTACACGATCTTTCTTTTCCTTCATCTCTACCTCAGAGTTAGCACCTACATAGAGTACAGCTACACCACCTGAAAGTTTAGCAAGGCGCTCCTGAAGCTTCTCCTTATCATAAGAACTTGTTGTGTTAGCAATTTCATTCTTAATCTGAGCTACACGCTCCTGTATATTTTCTTTTACACCATGACCACTTACGATAGTAGTGTTATCCTTTGTGACAGTAACTTTCTCTGCACTTCCAAGCATTTCAAGAGTAGCCTGCTCTAGCTTCAAGCCCTTATCCTCGCTGATAACTACGCCACCAGTAAGAACTGCGATATCCTCAAGCATTGCTTTGCGACGATCACCGAATCCAGGAGCCTTAACAGCACAAATCTTCAAACCACCACGAAGACGGTTTACAACCAATGTTGTAAGAGCCTCAGAATCTACATCTTCAGCAATAACCATCAATGGACGTCCGCTTTCTGCAGCTGGCTGTAGAATTGGCAAGAAGTCTTTAAGGTTACTGATCTTCTTATCATAAATAAGGATGTATGGATTATCCATAACACACTCCATCTTGTCTGCATCTGTTACGAAATATCCAGAAAGATAACCACGATCAAACTGCATACCCTCAACAACGTCGATATGAGTTTCACGGCTCTTGCTTTCCTCAATAGTGATAACACCATCTTTAGAAACTTTGCGCATTGCATCAGCAAGAAGCTTACCTATTTCTGGATCGTTGTTTGCTGAAACTGTTGCTACCTGCTCAATCTTATCATAGTTATCACCTACAAGTTCTGCATTATTCGCAATGAAATCAACAACAGCCTTAACAGCCTTGTCAATACCGCGCTTCAAATCCATTGGATTAGCACCAGCAGTTACATTTTTCAAACCTTCTGCTACAATAGCCTGAGTAAGTATCGTTGCAGTTGTTGTTCCGTCACCTGCATCATCACCTGTCTTGCTGGCTACGCTCTTTACAAGCTGTGCACCAGTATTCTCAAAATGATTTTCAAGTTCAATTTCCTTTGCTACGGTAACACCATCCTTTGTAATCTGAGGAGCACCAAACTTCTTTTCGATTACTACGTTGCGTCCTTTAGGACCTAATGTTACTTTTACTGCATCAGCTAACTGATCAACACCCTGCTTCAAGAGGTCACGTGCCTCTACATCAAACTTAATATCTTTTGCCATGATTATTATAAATTAAAATTACACATTAAATTATTCTGCAAGAACTGCAAGTATATCACTCTGACGCATGATAAGATACTTCTCACCCTGATATTCCAATTCTGTTCCAGCATACTTTCCATAAAGCACGACATCATTCTCTTTTAGAATCATAGGTTCGTCCTTTGTACCAGAACCTGCAGCTACGACTTTACCACGTTGTGGCTTCTCTTTAGCTGTGTCAGGAATGATGATTCCACCTACTTTTTCTTCAGCTGGTTCAGGAAGTACCAGCACTCTGTCTGATAATGGTTTAATGTTCATAATTCTTATATTTTTAATTTTAAAATTAATAGTTTATTATGCCATACTATATGCTAAAAATGTGCCAATTAGCATATATGCCAAAATTGGCAGTAAATTATATGTCATATTTGGCAGATTTTTACTAATTTTGCACCAAAATATAACGTATAACATAGGTATTAAACTTTCATGAGCAATTTTTCACAATCGAGCGAGCCTACTGAAATCAGTAATGAAGCTCACAAATCTCTAAAAGAAACTACAATATTTCTTGCGGAATATGCAGCCACTCTGGAAGCTGTAGGAGTTCAGACATCACGTATCCAAGCCAACACGATACGTATAGCAAAGTCTTTTGGATATTGGTGTAACATAATGATGTTCCCTAAAACCATCAGCATTACGTTGCATGACGAAGGACGCGAGCACTCATACACTTATGTGAAGAAGACTCCGTCTATGGGACTGAACTTCAAAATCAATATGAAGCTATCACATTTATCATGGGAAGCTGTTGATAAAAAACTATCACTTTCTGAATTATGGAAAAAATTCAATAATGTGATTAGTGAACCTCGTGAAAGTCCATGGACAGTATTAATACTTGTTTCATTTGCTAACGCATGTTTCTGTAGACTTTTCGACGGAAATTATACTTCAATGGCTATCGTTTGGATTGCTACATTTATAGGATTCTTCGTCAGACAACAGCTCACTAAACGAAAATGGAATGTTCTAGCAATATTCACCATCTGTTCATTTATCAGTACTTTGGTTGGAGCAACTGATTTTCTATTTATACATGGAGGTACTGAAGATATTTCTCTCGGAACATCAATGTTATACCTTGTCCCAGGAGTTCCACTCATCAATGGTGTTATGGATATAATAGACCATAACGCTTTGAATGGAATAGCAAGAATCACCAATGCCACTCTCCTTATTATTTGCATAGCCTTGGGAATCTCGATAACTGTTATGATTTTAAATATTGACGCAAGTATATTTACTAAGGTTGTCAGACCGAATGTAGTAATGGCAGCTATCGCTGATGGATTGTATGCTGCTATTGCCGGTTTGGGATTTGCAGTAATATCAAATCCACCACGCAAAGCTCTTGCCTATTCAGCATTCTTAGCATGTGTAGGTCATGGTATTAGATATTTCCTGATGCACTCACCATCATTGATGTTTGATCAGGTTTCAGCATCTACTATAGCAGGATTTTCAATCGGCTTATTAGCTATTCCTTTTGCTATGCATCTACACTACCCTGCCGAAGGTTTTGCTTTCCCAGCTCTTCTTCCTATGGTTCCAGGTTTGTTTGCATATAAATCAGTAATAAGCACTATCAATATAGTAAGGCAGTCAACAGAATTCACTATCAAAAATGTTGGTGATTTCTTCCATACTTCAACGCTCACTATATTGGTAATGTTTGGAATGGTTGCCGGATGCGTTATTCCTATTTTTGTTTTCCGCAGACAGTCTTTCTCTGTGACTCGCAAGAGAGGGCATTAAATATTATGTCAGCCATTTTGGCTGCACCTTTGGCATTCGGATGTATTCCGTCTGCCAGTACTAGACCTCCATATTGAGAATATTCAGTGTGGAGGTCTATTATTTTACATCTCTTTTTCTTAGCGACTTTCTTTATAATAGGAATAATTCCATTCACAATCACAGAATCATTGATATTCCATGTTCCTTTAAAGGCTGGTATTGGAGTTGCTAAATACACCTGAGGCTTTGCAGGAAGTGATTTCAATGTATCTACCATCGCTTCCAAATCCTTTTGATAAGTAGAATTAAACTGCCAGTTTTCTGGTTTACTGTCATTAGTTCCCAGTTTAATAATCACAATATTTGGATTGAAAGCCTTTGCATCACGCCAAGCAAGTTCTTTAACATAAGGCAAGTTACCCTTCTTCATCAGCGTGCGTGCACTCACTCCATAGTTCTTCACATTATACTTGTCACCAAGATGTTCCTGAAGCATAGCAGGGTATCCTTTTTCATCTGCCATGTCTATTCCATAGCCATCAGTTATACTGTTTCCGATACATGCCACTCTTATAGCATCCTTTGAAGGAGATTTGTGATTATCCAACCATGTAGAAAGATCATTTAGCAATTGTTCATGGTATGCAAAATCTTTTTTGAATCCAAATCCATGTCCACCTGTTGGGTATATATGAAGCGAACATTTATTTCCGTTTCTTCGCATAGCAGTATAGTAAGCAAGTCCATTTGTCAATGGTGGAACTCCGCCATCATCATTAGCCAAGAATATCACAGCCTCTGGAGTAAGATGATTACGTACCTGCATATCAGTAGAGAACTCATTTATCAGTTCTTTATTATTCACACCACTACCCAAGAAATTATCACATGAACCTACGTGTGATTTACTCTTATCCATCGAGATGACAGGATAAAACAGAATACAGAAATTTGGACGTGCATTGAAGTCAGCTTTTGTTGAAATAACTGATGCTAAATGACCACCTGCAGAAGAACCCATGATACCCACATCATAAGGGTTTATATTCCAACTTGCAGCACTGTCTCTTACAGTTTCCATTGATTTCACAGCATCTGATATAGGGATGTTTCTATCACCCTTTGGCATTCTATATTTCAACACAAAAAGAGCGATTCCTTTACGATTGAAAAAATCAGCCCAGTTATGTCCTTCGTTATCTATTGCAAGATGAGTGTACCCACCACCAGGCAAACAAACGACCGCTCTACCAGATGGTTTTGTCGGAAGATAAGCGGTAAGTGTAGACTCACCATCTTCAGATATTTTCAACACAAAACTACGAGTCGTATTTTGCGCATTACAACACACAAAATACAACAATAATGACAATGTAAATAGTATTTTTTTGTTTGTTTCCATAGCGCAAAGATAATGATTTTTATTAAAATAAACACAACTAATCGTAATTTATAAATTAATTTATTTATCTTTGCACATAGTATATATAATAACTAATTTAAACTGGAAAAATAAAACGTATGAAAGATTTCTTTAAAAACGTCTTTGCTACTATGCTAGGCATATTTCTCTTTGGAGTTGTAATGTCTTTCTTTGGAATATTGTGTATTATTGGTATCGGTGTTGCTTCTAGTGCCACGAATGACATAAAAGACAACTCTGTATTGGTCTTAAAACTTGACGGTCAGATGACAGAACAGTCTGAAGACAACATAATGAACAATATCAACGGTATATCAGGACTGAGTTTTGAAAATACTGTGAAAGCTATTCGTAAGGCTAAAGACGATAAGAATATCAAAGGTATATACATTGAGGCTGGACAACTTGGTGCTGATTTGGCACAAGCTGAAGAAATACAGAATACGCTACTTGACTTCAGGAAATCTGGAAAATGGATTGTTGCCTACGGAGAACAATTCAGCACATTGAGTTATTATATATCTTCTGCTGCTGACAAAGTTTACATGAACAAAGAAGGCATGGTAAACTGGATTGGTATCGGTGGCGAAAAGGTTTACTACAAGAATCTTTTGGCTAAATTCGGAATTAAATTTGTTACGACTAAAGTTGGTAAATACAAGAGTGCTGTCGAGACTCTTACTGCTGATAACATGAGCGCTGCTGACCGCGAACAGACAGAAAGATATCTTAATGGATGGTGGAGCACTATCCTGAACACCGTTTCAAAAAACAGAGATATAAGCAAAGACTCTCTTAATGCTTATGCCGACAGAGCTATTATGCTTGAAGACGCAGAAAACATTGTAAAATACAAGATGGTTGATGGCTTGATGTATAACGATGAGGTGAAATCAAAAATCAAGAAGATGCTGTCTATTGACCAAGACGAAACTGTCAATCAGGTTAGCGTAGACGACATGGCTGGAAGCGATGATATTGCAACAGGTAAACACATTGCGGTATATTATGCTTATGGTGACATCGTTGACGAGGCTTCACCTCAAAGCGTTTTCAGCAACGGACATCAGATTGTAGGCAAAGATATGTGTAAGGATCTGGAAGACCTTGCAAACGATGATAATGTAGAGGCTGTTGTCATACGTATCAATTCAGGTGGTGGCTCAGCTTATGCTTCTGAACAGATCTGGCATCAGATTGCTGAACTCAAGAAAGTTAAGCCTGTAGTAGTTTCCATGAGTGGCGCTGCTGCATCCGGAGGATATTATATCAGCAGCGATGCAAACTGGATTGTTGCCGACCCATCTACAATTACTGGTAGCATTGGTATCTTCGGTATGTTTGAAGATATGAGCGAATTATACACTAAGAAGCTCGGAATAAGCTATGCTGAAGTAAAGACCAATCGCAATTCTGTTTTTGGAGCAAGTGGTCATCCATTCACACCAGAACAGTTGGGACTATTGCAGAATAATGTAAATCATGGATACATGATTTTCAAGAAAAGAGTTGCTGAAGGCAGACACATGACTTTAGATCAAGTTGAAAAGATTGCACAAGGTAGAGTTTGGCTTGGCGAAGATGCTGTAAAGATTAAACTTGTCGACGAGTTAGGCGGACTTGACAAAGCTGTTGCTAAAGCTGCCAAACTAGCAAAGGATGATGATTATAAGACATCTTCTTATCCTGCACCAAAAAGTATTTTCGAACAAATATTAAATACAGAACAAAACGATTATAATAATCTGGACGAACATTTGCAGATGTTGCTTGGCGAATATTATGAGCCATTTAAAATCGTTAGCGATTTTGAACACATGGACAAAGTTCAGGCACGCCTGCCATATATCATCAAGATTAAATAATTATTATGAGAACTGAAGGAGATTTTATTCACATATATGATTGGTTGTTGCCACTTAGTTGGCTCTATGGAATAGGAGTCGGCTTTCGCAATAAACTATTTGAAATCGGAGTGCTAAAACAACACTCCTATGATATACCGGTTATATCAGTTGGCAACATCACTGTTGGAGGATCTGGTAAGACACCTCATGTGGAATATCTGATAAGACTTCTTCAAGAAGAGGCTAAAATTGCTGTTCTTTCACGAGGCTACAAAAGAAAGACACATGGATACATCTTGGCTGACGAAAACAGTACGATGAAAGATATTGGCGATGAACCATTTCAGATGAAGAAGAAATTTTCTGGCATAAATGTTGCAGTTGACCATAAGAGAACAAGAGGTATAGAGAATATCATCAATGATCGTAAGGATACAGATGTAATATTGCTTGATGATGCTTTTCAGCACAGATATGTTAAACCTGGTATCAACATTCTTCTAGTAGACTATCATCGACTCATCATCTATGACAAGTTGTTGCCTGCTGGAAGACTACGTGAACCATTATCAGGAAAGAACCGTGCCGACATCGTTATCATCACGAAGTGCCCAAAAGACTTGAAGCCTATGGAATTCAGAGTCCTGACAAAGTCTATGGACCTTTATCCATACCAAAGTCTGTTCTTCTCTACAATTGACTATGATACGCTGTATCCATTATTCAATAAAGAAGAAAATAAAATCACGAAGCAGCAGTTGAAAGGTAAAAATGTACTGCTTGTTTCAGGAATAGCTTCACCAAAGCAGATAATTATCGACATTAAAAAATATGTCACAAGCATAACTCCTTTGTCTTTTGCCGATCACCATCAGTTTTCGTCAAAAGATGCAGAAAGAATAAATCAAGCTTTCGCAAACATCAAGGGAAACAAGATTATTATAACAACGGAAAAAGATGCAACCCGACTTGAAGATATCGAGGGACTTGACGATGACGTGAAAAGTCATATTTATGTTCTACCTATCAAAGTAAGGTTCATGCTCAACCAAGAAAATGTTTTTAATGATAAAATCATAGACTATGTACGAAAAAATTCAAGAAACAGCATCCTGGCTAAAGGAAAGGATGACAACAAGTCCAAAGACAGCGATAATTCTGGGAACAGGCCTGGGACAATTAGCTTCAGAAATAACCGATAGTTACGAATTCCCATATAGTGAGATTCCTAATTTCCCTGTTTCTACCGTTGAGGGCCATGCAGGCAAACTGATATTCGGTAAACTTGGTGGCAAAGACATCATGGCTATGGAGGGACGTTTCCATTTCTATGAGGGCTACAACATGAAAGAAGTAACCTTCCCTGAGCGTGTAATGTTTGAATTGGGTATCGAAACTCTTTTCGTAAGCAACGCATCTGGAGGTATGAATCCTGATTTCAAGATTGGCGACCTCATGGTTATCAACGATCATATCAATTTCTTCCCTGAGCATCCTCTTCACGGAAAGAACTTCCCTACTGGTCCACGTTTCCCTGATATGCACGAGGCTTACGACCATACTCTTATTGAGCTAGCTAACGAGATTGCAAAGGAGAAAGATATTCGCCTTATGCATGGTGTTTACATGGGAGTTCAGGGACCTACTTTCGAGACTCCTGCTGAATACAGAATGTACCACTTGCTTGGTGCCGATGCAGTTGGTATGAGTACAGTTCCTGAGGTTATCGTTGCGCATCACTGTGGCATAAAGGTATTTGGTATCAGCATCATCACCGACCTTGGAGGCTTCGACGTTCCAGTAGAGGTTAGTCACGAGGATGTACAGAAAGCAGCCAATGCAGCACAGCCAAAGATGACTGAGATTATGCGTGAGATGATTCGTCGCTCATAACACTACAATTATAATATTATTGAACTAAGAATATTAAATGACTGAGATTTCTAAACTTGGAGAGTTCGGACTTATTCACCGACTCACCAAAGATATAGAACCAAAGAATACAAGTACAAAGTATGGCGTAGGTGATGACTGCGCCGTACTTCATTATCCCCAAAAGGAAGTTCTTGTCACTAGCGACATGCTAATGGAGGGAATACATTTCGATTTAACATATATCGATATGCGCACTCTTGGCTATAAGTCTGCTATGGTAAACATCAGCGACATATTCGCCATGAACGGAACTCCTCATCAAATTTTGGTGAGCATTGCTATTGGAAAAAGATTCAAAGTAGAAGACCTAGACGAATTCTATGCCGGACTACGTGAAGCATGCGCAAAATGGGACATTGATGTAGTTGGTGGTGACACCACTTCATCTAGAACAGGTCTCGCCATCAGCATCACTTGTATTGGTGAAGCTGCTAGTGAGGATGTCGTTTACAGAAACGGAGCCAAAGAGACTGACCTCATTTGCGTTTCAGGTGATCTTGGTGCATCCTACATGGGACTTCAGATTCTCGAAAGAGAAAAAGCTGTATACTATTCACAAATTGAAGAGTATAATAAAAAGGTACGCGAAGCACAAGCAGCTAACGACAAGGCAAAACTTGCTGCTCTAAGAGCACAGAGACAAACCGTAGAAGACTTCCAACCTGACTTTGCTGGAAAGGAATATCTTCTCGACAGACAACTTAAGCCAGAAGCACGTGGCGACATTGTGGACGAATTGCGCAAAGCAAATATCAAACCTACTGCAATGATTGATATTTCTGACGGACTTAGCAGCGAACTTCTTCATATCTGTAACCAAAGTCATTGCGGTTGTCGTGTATATGAAAAAGAAATACCTATCGACTACCAAACTGCGGTTGCTGCCGAACAGTTCAACATGAACCTCACTACCTGTGCATTAAATGGTGGTGAAGATTATGAACTACTATTCACGGTTCCTATCGGAGATCACGAGAAGATTAAGAATATCAAAGGCATACGCCAGATAGGCTACATCACTAAAGAAAGTCTAGGATGCATGCTAGCTACTCGTGACGACAATGAATTCCAGCTAGAGGCACAAGGATGGAATCCTATTCGTGACGAAAAATAGTATTATATGATATAAATAAAAGACTTACATATTTCTCCCGCTGATTTCACTGATTCACGCAGATATATTTTCTCTGCGTTACTCTGTGAAATCAGCGGGAGTCTTGTATAATTCCCTTTCATGTATCTGTATTATCAGCAAAAACAGACTATTCTCCCGCAGATCTCGCAAATTCTCGCAGAGAACAACATTTACTGTAATCTGCATGAGACTTATTATTCCCTCTATTACGCAGGTAACTTACAATAAACATTTCTGATATCTATCAATGATCCAATCAATCATTTGAATTTTGATGTAAAATATCATTAAACTTGCATTTACGTAAAAATGTATTTATCTTTGTCGTATATTATCAATATAACAAATAATACTATTATGGAAAATACATTTAATACTATTTCTATTATCCTCGCAATATGGGGAATATTGGAGATTGTCTTATTCTTCAAAGTTTGGAAAATGACAAATGATGTTGAGAAACTAAAAAACAAGTTTGTTGATTGCAATGACTCTGGAGAAAGTGAAATATTTATTAATATGGATATTATAAGTTCAGTTAGAGCACTTTATTATCTTAATAAGAAAGAAGAGGCTTACGAGCTTTTGAATAAGTATCTATATTATGAAATGACATACTTCGCGAATTTTACCATTCATAAAGACGAAAACGGAAAAGAATATGTTTTCATTGATCGTGTCAGTTATTACGTTGAAGAATTGATAAATAATGCTTATCTAAAAACTCTACCATTATACAAAGCATTAGATAAGGAGATTCCTGATAACTTAGCTCCATTTGATTATGAAGAGTATTTGAAATTCAGCAAAAGATGACATTTAGATATACAAAATAATCCGACAGTTCAATGAACTGTCGGATTATTTTTATTTATCATTATTAACCTATTTATCTTCCATAATCACAACAATTTCTTAAGTTCATCCATATCAGGCAACGCCTTACGCAAATCTTCGGGCATATCGGCTGCTGTTGTGTAAGTAGCAACACCCATAGGTTTGTCAAAGTCTTGAATGATGTATTCCACATATTCACGTTTGGCACTCTTGCATAAAACGATACCTATTGATGGATTCTCATGGCTTTTCTTCACGTGATCATCAAGTATTCGTAAGTATGCTGTGAGTTGTCCAAGATAACTTGGCTTGAATGTCCCCACTTTGAGCTCCACGCATACTATAGCATTCAACTCTCTGTTGAAGAAGAGTAAATCGGAAAAATGTTCTACACCATACACTTCAAGGTGATATTGATTTCCAATGAAGGCAAAGTCATTACCAAATGTCATAATGAAACGTTTTATATTCTGAACAATCTGTTGCTCTACCACACGTTCATCAATATCTTCATTGTCTCGTACCCCAATCTCTTCCACATTTATAAAGTCAAGAGCATATTCATCTTTGAACATCATAACAGCCTTTCTTGCTTCCTTCGCTGAGATTTTGGCTGTTGTGAAGTTATTCGGTATCTGCTGTTGATTGTGATACGCATCCTCCTTGAATAAGCGTTTTAAGGCTTCTACAGACAAATATTCATTGGCACATCTGTGTATGTAATAGTACCGCTCATTGATATTGTCAATCTTTTCGATTATGCGTATATGATGAGTGAAAGGTGTATGCAGAAAGTCTTCAACGGGGAAAGATACGGTGTCAGGAAATGACAGCGAGTGATAAATATCAATACTTTCGATAGCATCCGGCAAATCGACAATCGCAATTGTCGATTTTGTGTTTGTGGTTTCGACATTCGTGATTGTCGATTTATCAAGCATACTCCACTGCTCATAGAACTTTCGCATATTCTTAAGACTATTGGCAGAGAAGCCTCTTAACCCAGGTAGAATCTTTCTTAATCGTTCACTTATAGCTTCAAGCGCACCTGTCCCCCAAGCTCCGCCCTTGCGTGAATTAATCGAAACGTATTTACCTACACCAAAGTACACAGCAAGCTGCACGCGGTTTTCATCTTTGAGAGCCTCATACTGACCTTGTAGAATTGCCGTTTTAATAATCTCGGCTGCTTGGTTATAATCCGATGGTATTATTTGGTTTTGTTCCATGCTACAAAATTAGTAATTTAAATTCATTTATTGCCAAAATATGCAAAAAATCAATGTATCATGTTGATTTAACAAACAGATATTTAAAACCGTAAAACTGTAGTATTCTCCCAACTACAATACAAAATAAGACAACTCTCCCATTACTGCATTTTCTCTGCGTAAATCTGCGTTATCTGCGAGAGAATAATCACGCTAGCGTACTCAAGCTATTGCACAAAGAAACCCCAATGTCTCTCGCAGATTACGCTGATAATCGCAGACAAACCTCAATAACCACACGAACAACAAACTGTCTTTCTCTGCGAAATAATGCAGCTTGCTGCGTTCCTCTGCGACCTCTGCGTTATCTGCGAGAGAATATGCCGTTCAAGTTGAGACAATAAGTCTGCGGGAGATAATGTAACTCATGCTGTTTGCAGTTTGTCTGCGGGAATCTGCGTAATCTGCGGGAGAATAGACCGGTCACCCAAATGCACGCTACTGCATTTCTATTAAGAAGTAGCAAAGTAGGATAAGCAAAAGAAATGCTACTATAGTGACAAGTTGTATATTGATTATTTTTCGTGTTTTGATATCATTTACAGCTAAATAAACATAATATTTGAGAGTTTTTCTCATTTTACGTATCAAACTAACAACTTATTACGTATATTTGCAGTAATATTTGAGAATAAAATACAATAATTAAACTAACATATTAAATAATATGGCTACATTGCTTCGTTTTACAATAGAAAACTTTCGCTCTATCGCAGAGAGGAAGACAATGGTTTTCACTCCTACGTCAATAAAGGATGAGCCATTTTCTAACATCGTAAATGATGATAATGGCAACTACCTACGCACTACAGCCATTTATGGTGCAAATTCAAGTGGTAAAAGTAATGTTATTCTAGGTATCGCTAAAATGGCACATCTTGTACAGTCATCAATAAAAATGAACGACAAGGAAGAGCTTTCTTATGAGCCTTTTCTGCTTAACAAAGCGAATACTAATAAACCAACACTATACGAGGCTGAGTTCGTAACGAATGGCATCCATTACCGTTACGGCTTCTCAAACACGGCACAAGAGATATGTGAAGAATGGCTTATTCGTAAAGAGAAGTCTGGCAAAGAAAGTAATATATTCATTCGTACGCTTGAAGGCATTGGAGTGAATAATAAACTATTTCCAGAAGGTAAAGACCTTGAGGAAAGAACAAATAACAACCGATTATTTATTTCTCTAGTTGGACAGTTAGGGGGAAAAATATCTAACTCAATCATTGATTTTTTCCAAAAAGGTATTAATGTATTATCTGGGCTTGATACTAACTCCTACAAATCTTTTACTAAATTGTATTTGAATAAAGACTTGCCAGGATGTAACGATATGAAAAATTTCTTTAAAAGAGCACAACTTGGTTTCAAAGATGTTGTTTCAATGGATCACGATTTTGACGTTCATGATCTTCCAAAAGATATACCAAATGAACTTAGAGAAGAACTTATTAAGGATTTAATTGGAAAGAAGCAAATAAAGATTTTCTCTTCACATGGAATATATGATGAAGATGGAATAATGGTTGGTACTCAAAATTTTGAGTTCGATGAAATGGAATCTGCAGGTACTCGTAAACTATTCGATATGGCTGGTCCTATTTTCGATACGTTGAACTCAGGTACAGTACTTGTCATTGATGAACTCGATGCCAAGATGCATCCACTAATTTCATTGGAATTGGTATCACTGTTCAATGACCCAGCCCGCAATAAAAATTGCGCTCAGCTTATTTTCTCAACACATGACACCAACCTTCTATCAAGTCACCTTCTACGTCGCGATCAAATATGGTTCACTGAGAAAGATTCTCAGGAACGTACAGATATTTACAATATGATGCAGATTGTGTTGCCAGATGGTACTAAACCACGTGGCGATGGAAATATAGGGCGCAACTATATCAATGGCCGTTATGGAGGTATACCTTATATCATTCCTTACACAGAATAATTATGGCAAAGAAATTAAACATATCATCGCTTCAACCAAAAATCATCATGGAACCAGTGGCGAATGATGACAAAAGGTATGTCCGATGCCGAATTCTGATTGTATGTGAAGGAGAAAAAACTGAACCAAATTATTTTCGTTCATTCAGTATGATGGCTAATTCTAGTGGTTTAGTCTATGAAATAAATACTGCTGGCGGTGGAATTAATACCATTCAGGTGGTTGATAAAGCAATTCAGTTAAAAGCACAAGCTGACAAGGTTGGCACCCCCTACGACTCAGTTTGGGTAGTATTCGATCGTGATGATTTTAAACCTACAGACTTTGATAATGCCATCAAAAAGGCTACTAAAAACAAAATTGGATGTGCATGGAGTAATGAAGCATTTGAACTTTGGTACGTTTACCATTTTGATGATCGTTCCACCCCAATGAATCGTAATGATTATAAGGATATAATCACAAAACGTGTACGTGATACTGGTTATCGTAAAGGTAATAAGGAATATACTTATCTTAAAAACGATATAAAGATGCGCGCTATACTCAGTGCTTGTCATTGTGATGAACATGTTGCTATCAAACGTGCAGAACGTCAATCGAAAATCTTTAATAATCAGAGATTCCATGATCACAACCCTTGTACAATGGTATATAAGCTTGTAAGACTGTTAATCGGTGAGGATAAAGATTTTATAAAGCAGATAAAGTCTGAGCTTGAAAAGAAGTAGAATTTAAAATAGACTTCAATATAAATCCATCTTTACGGCATTGTTTATATCAATAATACTTTGCACCACTCTCCCACTTTTGTGTTTTTCTTTGCGAGAATCTGGATTATCTGCGGGAACACAAACAATAATCATCTGCGGGGAATCTATAAAAACAGCAAAAGGGATGTGCGTTAGCACATCCTTTGTTGTTATCCTGCAACCCATACCGTGCAGCTAAGTTGCGCTGTGATTAACCATATTAAGTTGGTTATGATTTTATTACTGTACGCTAAAAGTTTAGAAACTAGATTTATTGGTGACGATTTGAATTTTGTATATTTTCGGGGGCTCCCCCCTGCGTTTTTCGTATTTTTTAGCTACGGAGCTACGGAATCTCTCGCAAAGCCTTTAAACAAAGGGGTTGACGGAACGTAGCTAAGTCAATTTAGCTACGTGAGCTACGTATTAGCTACGTTATCCTATTCTGCATATATAATGTACGCGTCTTCACGCGCGCACCTAGGGTTTTGAAAAATATAAGTGTCGAAGTGTCAACTTAATGAATACCAGTATTTTATCGACGAATTAGACTAAATAAGGTGACGGTGATCTGGCTGTCAAAATTCAAGTTTAGCATGCGTTTCTATATAGAAACGGAAACGTTTGAACGTAGAAACGCAAACGTTTCTACGACGTTTTACCTCCTATTGCTTCGTAAAACGCAATGCATTTCATCGTAAAAAGGATTGCAAAACATCGCAAAACGCAACGAAAAACTTCGTAAAGCGTGATGCAATATGATGGAAATCTTCACCCATATTTTACCGACAAATAACCGACACTTCATTCGACCCGAAAAGTATTCTAACGGATTGATGCTCAATGAATAGACACTTCGACACTTGTTTTTATGAAAAGCCCAGAGTGTGCACATGTGTGAGCGCGTGTATAATGATGTGTAACACTCCTGTGATTAAAACTTTGGCTAACAGTCTAACCTAAATCTGATTGCATGGACAAAAATTTTGCAGTATCTTTGCAAAGAATTCAGCGGAATTCGGCAGAACATCTAAACAAGCTTGAAAATTCTGTTCTCGTTTAATGCATCAATTTACCCATCCTCAGTTCCTCAGATACAGCAAACGATTCTTTGACAAATTCACTTATAGAATATATTCCATCCTTAAAACATCATAAGTTGACGTAGCTAGAACGTAGCTTAACGTAGCTAAATCCTCAAAACTACGTATCGTCAATCCCTTTGTTTATAAGCCTTGCCAAAGATACCGTAGCTTCGTAGCTAAATAACAAGAAAATACACAGGGAGGTACCCTAAATATACAAAATTCAACTCGTCACAGAGAAATATAGGCTCAATCTTTTATTATATAATACGCTGCACTAAAGATTAATCGTTTAAAGTGAACACTAGTGATACTTTTATAATAGATAAAGCTGTAGTAACTTTACGTTAGTAATGAGTCTATGCAGTAACGTTACTTTGTTTCCCTACTATTTTCATTCATTATGAATAAAATAGATTAATCCACGTAATCGTTAATAAATATTAATCTAAAGAATTTTTCTAATACGCTATTCTTTTATTTACAATTTAATTCATACCTTTGCACCCGCAATTAAGCAACAAGGTGCCATAGCTCAGTTGGTAGAGCAAAGGACTGAAAATCCTTGTGTCCCCGGTTCGATTCCTGGTGGTACCACAAAAAGCTCGATACAATCTTTTGTATCGAGCTTTTTTGTTGTCTGTTTGTTATTATCTCTTAAAAGATAATATCCTACAGCATAATAACATTTGTTTTATACTATATTTGCATTATCATTTTTACAATAAACAAACTTAATAATAAAACAAATGAAAAAATACATCTTATTCGGGCTTTCTCTAATCATCAGTATGACTGCTTTTGCAGGAAACAACTATGCAAAATACTATCAGGGATTGCCAAAGCCGATGCCTGAAGTCGTTGCCCCTACTATTCCCGACAACAATGTTTCAATTACAGAATGTGGAGGCGTTGGTGACGGAATAACAATGAATACCATTGCATTTCAAAAAGCAATAAGTAAGTTAAATAAACTTGGAGGAGGACATCTTAATGTTCCTGCTGGAATATATCTCACAGGATTGATTTCTCTTAAAGATAATATCGACCTGCATATTGAATGTAATGCCATGATACTGCTTTCACCTGATAAGAAAGATCATTTCAAGACGGAAGACGGAGCGACAGACAACAAACCTACTCCTGGTATCAACGCAAGCAATCGCAAGAACATATCAATAACAGGTGAAGGCACTATAGACGGTAATGGTAAATGGTGGAGAGCCGTGAAGCGTTCAAAGGTTAGTGATGCTGAATGGAATCAATTCAAGCTACTAGGTGGAACTATTTCTGCCAATGGAGAACTATGGTATCCATATAACTTAAAAAACTTCGACAACATTGCAAACTCTGCCGAAGCACAAGAGAACATGCGCACTCACCTTATAAGACTTACATCATGCGAGAATGTACTTATTCAAGGCGTGACGATACAGAACTCACCTAAATTCCATATTGTTCCTCAAAGATGCAATAACATGATTATAGACGGAGTAACTGTACGCTGTCCCTGGAATGCTCAGAATGGGGATGGAATAGACGTTGGCAACTGCAGCAACGTGCTTATCGTAAACAGCACTATTGATGCTGGCGATGACGGTATATGCATGAAAGGTGGTGCTGGAAAGGCTGGACTTGAAAACGGCCCATGCGAGAACATCAATATACAGGATAACAAGGTGTATCATGCACATGGAGGATTTGTAATAGGCAGTGAATTTTCTGGTGGAATGAAGAACATCTTTGTGAACAACAATACTTTCAGCGGAACAGACACAGGACTTCGCTTCAAGAGTGCCATAGGACGTGGAGGAATCACTGAAAGCATTTATATCAGCAACATCTATATGAGTGATATAAAAGACGACGCAATAGTTTTTGAAACCACCTATTTTGATAATCACGTAGGTGCCAAAAAGCAGGGTATGGCAGCAGCTATGGATTTTGTGCCTAACTTTAAAGACATTCACATATCAAATGTTATATGCCGTGACGCAAGAAACGGAATAACAGCTCATGGTGAGAAGGGAATGATTCACGACATCACTATTGCCAATTCTACTATCTTCTACACCAACAAGGCAAAAGATATTGACGCTGATTGTGACATCAAGCTTGACAACGTCAAACTTGTCACATATCCCACACGTTAATCCTTATTCTTATTCACGAGTGCTTCGCAAAGACGTTTCTGTAGCACTCGTGCATCAAGCACTGACATTTCGCTGTCTACAATAGAGAAAGCCAGCAAGTGCCCATTTCCACCCGTGCAATATCCTGCAAGTGAACTGATGCCATAAGGATGTGAAAGAGTTCCTGTCTTGCCATGTACAAGTCCACGCAACTTAGGGCTATTCATCTCACTGCGCAATGTGCCGTCGACTCCTGATATAGATAGTTCACGCATCAACACTTTATGAATAGGTTTGTGGATATATCCATAACGCAATACAGCAACAAGTACAGCCGGAGAAAGATGATTGTGAATACACAATCCGCATCCGTCGTGGACAACAATCGCCTTATTAGTCTGTTTCAGTTCTTGTTTGAGGAACTTTTTAAGATATTCCACACCTACAACAGTAGGAACGCCCTTTGGATTGATGTGGTGACCGATAGTATATAATAATGATGTAGCCTGAGTATTTGAACTGTTCTTCCACATACGTCTGATTACTGGTTCTACAGGACGACGGAAACGGAAAAGACACTTTGAACCTTTCGGAACTTTAGCAAGGACAACCTGACTATCTGCCAAATGAATGCCTTGCTTCAGCAATGCTGCCTTCAATGCCTTCATCACCTTTGGAGAACCTTTATAGAACAAACCATATTTAGAGAACGACAAATCCCAAGGATACCAATGTTGCTCGCTCTTTACAGGATCTTTTAAGACGAGGTCGACAACAAGTTTGCCGTCAACTTTCTTAATACCCTGCTTCGCCAACTGCTTTGTAAACATCGCCAAATCAGGTTCGTTAAGTTGTGGATCCAGTCCACACTTAAAAGCAATATCGCCATGAAGCGTACCATTATCTATTTTTCCTCTGGTATAAAGAGACGTGGCATACATATAATGAGTACCCAACAAATGAAGTCCTGCTACACCGCTAAGCAATTTAAGGCATGACGCAACAGGTAATGTCTTGTTTTCATCATATCCATAAACAGGCTTATCAGCTGTAAGGTCATAAACAGAGAAAGCAAAGTTACCCTTTGTTCTTGGTTTTGTAGCAAACTCATTCAATTTACTACGCAAATCCTTGTCTACAGGTATATCCTTTGCCTGGACAGTATTTTCCTTTGCCTTTTTATGATCACCACCCTTGCATCCTGCGAAAAGAGCCACAGCAAGAGCTAAAACTATATACTTATTGAACTTATTTATCGGTTTCATTTTCCTTATCATTTATGACATGCAAAGTTAATCAAATCTTTTTAAACGGGCATTTACAACGCATGTAAAATTAGGACAAAATTGTAAAAAAATAGTTACCAAACTAATGTAGCATTACCAGACTTAACAACAAAGTGAATGTCAAGTCCTGCAAATATCATACCGTAAACCTTATCGTTATCATCCTGATATTGTGGACGAGGATCTTCACTTATCACCTCTGTAAGTTCGGCAATTAACTCTTCATTCATCCCTGCCTGAACAAGTTTAGCCCTATCTTCATCAGTGATGACAACATCCAGTTTTGTCCATTTGTTTTTATCTACAAAACCACATCTTGCACCTTCGTGAGAATCAACATAAGTTACATAAGGTTTTATATCATAAATCGGAGTGCCGTCCATCAGGTCTGCACCAAGCACATTTATGATCGGTCCGTTTTTAGCATCGTAATCAATAAAATCTATCTTTACAGAAGACATTCCCAGTCTGTTTGGTCTGAAAGGACTGCGACTAGCAAACACGCCTACCTTTTCGTTACCACCCAATCGTGGCGGCCTCACCATAAGACTTGACGCAGCATGACTATTGGCAGAAAACTCCCATATAAGCCAGATGTAATCAAAGTCTTCCATTCCTCTTATGGCATCAGCGTTTCTGTACTTTGGTTCAAAAACGATGCTGCCTTTAAGGCTGCCGATGACACCGCTTTGTCTGGGAATACCAAACTTAGAATTAAACGGTGAATGGAAATATGCGATAGGCTCGATGATCATACTCTATAGAATATAGCTGTTATGAATATTGCTGCAAAAGTTGTAAGTCCAACACATATCGGTACATAAATCTGTTTAAGGTCTTGTGCATATTTCTTTCCACTGAGTCGCTGAAATACGTAATACACCACAGAAGAACCAACGAGTCCGAACAAAGCGCCAACAACGAGATCACCAAAATAATGCACACCCAAATACATTCTGCTATAACATACAATCACTGCCCATACCGCAAGAAAAAAAGTAAGCCAATGACGTCTTAGAAGATAAGCCATGAAAAACACGAGTCCCCACGTGTTACTTGCATGTGATGAAGGTAAGCCGTAGCGTCCTCCACGGTGTCCGTCTACGATATGTACCATACTGGAAATAGGATTCTGCAAGTTACTTGGGCGCATGCGAGCTGCCCAAGGGCGAATGATATGCGAAGTGAAGCTATCTGTAAAGAGTATTACCACTCCCACTGTAACCAATATACCCAGAACAACTTTTGGTGAATAATTGCGCAGCATTACATATAGTAATGATAAATACAGTGGTACCCAAATAAATCTGTCGCTGACTAACCACATAAACGTGTCCCAATATGAATTGTGACAACCATTTACAGTAAGGAAAACTGAAGTATCAGCTGACTTCAGTTCCTGCATAATATCAAGTAATTGAACTATCATCTTTTTGAAATATCGTCGTATAGTTTTTGCAGATATGCTTTTCCACGATTTAGTAGAAGGCTTTTTCGCTTTCCTTCATTAAGCATTATCTTGTTTGATGTGTTATCATATATAATATGATTGTCAGCTGTTGCCATTCCCCATGCGTCAGGAACAGTGAAGAATGCAAAGTGTGGCGCTTTGGCGTCAAGCATATCCTTACTGAACTTTATATCAGAATGGTCTAACTTCAGCTGTCCCAGCAACGTAGCTGCAATGTCCTGCTGCGAACCATATACGTTTATCTTTTGTGGTGAGTCTATCGCTCCACCAAGCCAAATCATAGGAATCTGGTATCGCTTAATCTCAAAATTACTGATGCCCTCAGGATAACATCCCAAATGATCAGGAACAAGGATAACTAATGACTTCTTCCAGCGTCCGCTTTTCTTTAGGAATGAAATAAAATTGCCAACACTATGATCGGCATAAGCAAAAGCATTCAGCACTTTGTTGCCCAACTTATGATAAGGCACGTCAAAAGGCTCATGCGAACTACTTGTCTGCAACACTCTCATCATTGGCTGCTTAGTCTGCTTCTCTGTCTTTAAGTCTTTTTCCAGTCTGTTAAACACAAGATGATCAGGCACACCCCATTTGCCAAGTCTTTCATTAATAGGGAAATCAACGTCAGCAACGATGTCAGCAAATCCCATACTAGTAAGGTAGGAGCGCATATTTGTGAAGTCAGCATCACCGCCATAGTAATATTTCAGACCATATCCAGCCTTACCCAACTTTTTTGATATAGAAGGCAGATCGTTTGTCTTCTTTGGATATTTCATTAAACTCATTGTTGGCTGTGCAGGATATCCGCTTAATATAGCCAACGTGCCACGATCAGTTCTAAAACTGTTGGCATAGAAGTTAGTGAAATAGATACCTTCGTTCTTTAGTTTGTTTATATTCGGCAGTGCATTGGTTTTCATCACGGCTTCAGAGAAGCTCTCTAGGATTACGATATATACATCTGGTCGGTGATTATTAATCACCTCTTTTGTGGAATCGCTTTTTGTATAAATCATTTTGGCAAAGAGCTTATCAGCCTTCTTACCGTCCATAAATCTATATTGTTCAGCGAAATCTTCCTGATGACTCAAACTCTCCATGATGCTAAAGAATGGATTTACAGCAGCATGGTTCAGTTTCATATCAGTGCTGAAATATACTTCTCCGGTATTCATAGCCGAAACCGTGATACCACCACGAATAGGCAAAAACAAAAGTCCTACCAACACCGTCATCAAAACGGTACTCTTCACCCTATATGCAACACTTCCGAGTGGCTTTTTATCCCTTTCAAGGAAAGTCCAGCGCAAAGCATAAAATATGCCAACGGCTATTGCCAATGCCAATAACACACCGAAGATAACAGTAACCATACTCACGCTAGCAACGGCGTCAGAAGGTGACGAGAAGAAATAAAACAGCGGTGTTGAATCCAATGGGAATCCCCAGTATTCATACAAAGCTATGTTCAGGCAAAACGTAAGAGAAATAAACAGTGCCACGATTCCCATATACACGTGTCCTATCCATTTCAGAGCATTACTCCTTGTCCATATAGCTCCTATAAGCAGCAATCCAGGTAATACGCAAAGATATCCCGACATGGATAAATCAAGTGGTAAGCCATGAAGCATTACTCTAAACCATTCAATAACGCCAACGTCAGAGAAACGCTTATAATAAGCCAACATAAAAAGTGGTTTCTGGATAAGGAACAAACCTACCAGAACCATATATAACTTGATAAATTTCAGTATTTTAATTTTCATTTATGCGTTCAAAATGCCGTATTATATGTCTATCCTGCATTTAGTGACAAAGGTACACAAATATAACTTTCAAATACAGAAACGGCACTGTGCTTTTGCACAGATTAACATTTGTACGAAACTATAAACAAAACTGTCGTTTTTTATAACATTCAGGTGACAAACAGAGTTAGAATTCATCATTAGAATCTAACTAAGCCGGCACACCCTGCCCCATTGCCGTCATAATATGGCATAGCAACAAATTGCATACTATGTTTCTTTTTCTGGCAATCTGCATTCTTAAATATTTTAGGATAAAGCCAATACGAGAATTTAGTACTCAATATACCAATACCTGCACCAGCCAAGATATCATTCAACCAATGTCTGTTGTTATACATTCTGAAGAATCCAGTTCCCGCAGCCACTGCATATCCAGCTACGCCAATCCATGGTGATACATTTCTATATTCCTGATACAGAAATTCGGCACCCATAAAAGCCATAGCCGTATGACCTGAAGGAAAAGAATTATTAGTTGTTCCATCAGGACGCATCTCTTTGATGGTACGTTTCATTGTATTTGTAACGATACCCATTGTAATAGCTGACATAGCTAATATCATTGTTCTGTCTTTAAAGTCATGAACACCCTTTATTCCAATAAGGTTCAATCCATAAACAGACAATGCCGGCACATATTGTGAATAGTCATCAATACTAAATTTAGAATCAATGCCCTCACGAAGTTCTTCATTTATTTCGTGGGTTTGATGATTCAACCAATCACTTCCAATGCTCAATACTCCCACACCTAGACAAATAGCAGGAGCTATAAAATGTTTTAACTTCAGATTATGAGTATTATCTACCGAATCAATTTTAACACTACTATACTTCAAACTATCACCTTGCGCAATTGCCTTGCATGTTACAAGACAACTTATCAATACCATTAATACTATTTTCATACACTATAATTAGGATTCTGGGACAAAATTACTATTTTTTTTTGTAGCAACTATTAATTTCTATGATAAACGAGCTAAATTACACAATATTGTAACATTTAGTACGAAAATTCATTTCTTCATGAACTATACCCCCCACTTTGCTTGCATTGGCATTTGATGTGAGACTTTTTGAACAGATACATTTCTGACTTATAATTAGCTGCCATACTGCAAATATAAAAATCAATAAAACATACCATCGTAAATAATAAAGTACTACCTTTGCAACATCATATCTTGTAAATAGTTGATTTACTCCCTGATATGTAAGGGTAAAAAGAAATAAAACAATGTGGAAATATTATGCTTTATTGTCAGCATGCTTTGCTGCACTGACGGCAATTTTCGCTAAAGTAGGAGTCAAGGACATCAACTCTGATTTAGCAACTGCTATCCGTACCACAATAATATTGATTATCACGTGGGGAATAGTTATCATTGGTAATCATCTTGGAGAAGTTAAGGAGATAACAAGCCATACTTGGATATTCCTTGTTTTGTCAGGAGCTGCAACAGGACTTTCATGGCTCTTTTACTTCAAGGCTTTGCAAAGTGGAAATGTATCACAAGTAGCTCCTATCGACAAGCTCAGCGTAGTAATCACAATCATTCTCTCTTTCTTTATATTGAAAGAACCGGTAACATTGAAAGTTATATTGGGTGCCGTGTTTATCACCGCTGGTAGCCTAATCATGCTATTATAATCATATTTAATTCCTTCATTTGCTCTGCACCACAATCAAGATATGACACAGAGCCATGAAGGAATCAAACTACACTTTATTCAACAACACCTGTCACAAACATATCAGGCAATAGCTTTGAGGCAGGTTGCTTGATGATCTTTGCATGAACGGTGACTGATTTAGAACCATCATCAAATGTTGAGTTGATGTCGTAAATGCGTGCACGAAACTTAACCATCGGGTTATTGGTTAGCGATACGTTCACAATCTGACCTATACGCACTTTTGATAAATCTTTCTCAAAAACCTTCATGTCACAATGCAGATTTACATTGTTTACAACGGTCATCAACGATGTTGTCATATCCACATAGCTACCCATACTGATATTAATCTTTCCCACAATACCGCTGATTGGCGAACGAACAGGGATTAATGTTGTAATGCGACCTAACGATACCGAAGATGGGTTCACACCCAACTGGCTGAGTTGTCTGCCTATACCTAGCACACTGGCATTGGCTATCGCATAAGAAGCCTCAGCCTGCTGAAGAGTTTTCTGAACACCAGCTCCCTGACTTGTAAGAGTCTGCTGACGATTTAACTCTAGTCGTGCAGCAGATCGCTCACTAACCGAGGCGATATACTGCCTTTGAAGAGCCACAACCTCAGTGTTCTCTATATAAGCCACAACCTGTCCACGACCTACGCTATAGCCTTCACGCGTAAGAATTCTGCGCACTACTCCACCAGCAATAGGCGAAATATCAGCACGATTCTGAGGATCCAAGCCCAATTTACCAGTCATCCTCACAATATTATTTGTCTTACTTAGATCTGGTGCTGGGTCAGCATCTGCAGATTCTTCATCATCAGCCTCTTCTTTATCTGCAGCCTCAGTCTTACTCTTGTCATTCATGTTATCTTTCTTGTCACTTCCACATGATGCCAACGCAGCTACTACAAAAAGCATCACGATATATCTACTTACTTTCTTCATTGTTTGTCTCCTTTCAGATAATTTAATTCCACAATCGTTTTGTTATATCTGCACACTGCATCAGCATAGTCTTTCCACACATCTACAGCGCTCTGCATATTCTGCATCAGTTCTATATAACCTATAGAACCGTTCTCATAACTTATTTTTGATATACGTTCCATCTCACTCGCTTGTGGCACTCCCTTTGTTTGATAATACTCCAGTGAGTTGAGCGCACTTAGATAGTCATTATATGCCACTTCATAAGCCTTGCGCAGCATATACTCCTGATTTCTGACATTCAGTCTTGCTATATCTACATTCTTACGTGCAGCATTCATTTTAGCCTTCTGCGCTCTAAATGCCAATGGTATATTCACCCCGACAGAAAATCCCATGAAGTCTCCTTTTGAATAAGGGCTTCGCTCTATATTATAAGGGTTGAATCCCTTGATAACAGCCTGAATACTGGCACCCAATGACAACGTGGGCAGATACCCTCGCTTTTCAAGTTTCAACTGGTGGTTTGCCACGTCAACATCAGCCTTTGCAAGCATCAGAAGGGGTGAGTCTATAGATGGATTACTTTGAAAAATTACTTTGTCATCAATAGAATCAACAGGCACGATTAACGTGTCCGTATTCAACCATTTCATCATCACGAGCTGCGCTGTGCGAAAGTCTCTCTCTGCGTTCATATTCTTTATCTCGTTTTCACGCTTCAGTCGCTCTGCGTTCATCTTCTCCAATCTTCCAGTTTCACCAGCTTTGAACTTAGCTACAGCCACACGGTTAAAGTCATTGTAAATACTGTTCTGACGTGAATAGATATTAAGTACGTCATGAGCATATAGCAAATCATAAAAGGCTTTGCTAACCTCGCGTCTCAATTCGATTTCGTTCACCGCCAGTCTACTTCGCTCTACATCAGTCTGCGCTTTCAGCAATGACTTTCGTGCAGTGTAAACACTTGGAAGAGCAAAACTCTGACTCACAGTGATTGCATTATCGGGACTACCTCCACTCGTCGGGTCCTGTGACAGACTCACTGCAGTAGGGTCTAAATTAAAAGCAGTACCTTGCATGGCGCGAGTTCTCTCAACAGCTATCCGTGAACTTTGCAATGAGAGATTGCGTTCCGTAGCCAGTTTCAGTATTTCATTCAGAGTCATTCTGCGTTCCTGAGCTATCATACTTTGCGCTATCGCCATGGTGGCGAGTGCAATGATTATTATTCTTTTCATATCTATTTTTTCTTCCTTGAATACAGTTTATATATTGCCGGCAAAACCACTAGCGTGAGTATGGTGGCAATGATTAATCCTCCTATCACTACTGTTGCTAACGGACGCTGAACTTCGGCACCGTCACCCGTAGAGATTGCCATTGGCAGAAAACCGAGTGATGCCACAAGAGCCGTCATCAGTACAGGACGAAGACGAAGCATACATCCGTTTAGTATTCTTCGGTTGATGTCGGTTATTCCCTGACGTTCAAACTCGTTAAACTGATTTATCAGTACGATACCATTTAGCACCACGACACCAAAGAGAGCAACAAATCCTACTCCTGCCGATATACTGAAAGGCATTCCTCTAGCCCAAAGGGCAATAATACCACCAATAGCTGCAAGCGGAATTTCGGTGAATACAATCAATACCTCACGCATACTTCGAAGAGTGATGAATAGCAGAAAGAGAATGATGACTAATGCCACAGGAACAGCAATAGATAGTTTAGCCTTTGCTTCCTTCAGATTCTCAAACTGACCACCATAGGTATAATGATAACCCGTAGGTAACTTCAGTTCTGCATCCAATTTATGTTCTATATCACTGATTGTACTTTCTACATCTCGCCCACGCACATTAAAGCCAACATAAATACGTCGTTGTCCCTCGTCGTGCGTAATCTGTGACGGAACATTCACATATTTTATTTCAGCTACCTGCGATAAAGGAACTGTGCTTCCGTCGGGAACAGTGAGCAGAAGATTCTGCAATGTTTCCACATTGTCACGTATATCTTTGTTCAGTCGTAAAACAATGTCGAATCGCTTGTCTTCTTCAAAAACAGATCCTGCTGTTGCACCCGCAAAAGCTGATTGCAGTGTGTTGTTAGCATCATCTATTGAAATACCATAGGCTGAAAGACGTGCACGATCATAAATCACCTGCAATTGCGGTAATCCTGAAACTCGTTCTACAACAGGCGTTCCCACACCATCAACATTTGCAATCTCATTTGCCACATGCTTTGCTATACTTGCCAGTGAATCTATGTTATTACCATATATGTTAATCGCCACATCTTGTTTCACGCCTGTTATCAGTTCATTGGTACGCATCTGTATCGGTTGCGACATCTCCACGTTCAGTCCATCAACCTTATTCATGGCTTCTTCCATCTTATCAGATAACTCAGCCTGAGTCTTTGTGGTCGTCCACTCATCCTTTGGCTTTAGTGAAATCATCATGTCTGCACGTTCCACAGGCATTGGGTCTGTAGGTATTTCAGAACTACCTATACGCGTCACCACCTGCTTGACTTCAGGAAATCGCTTCTTTAATATCTTTTCTGCAGCAGTAGTCGACTCTATCATTTTCGTGAGTGATGTACCTTGCTTCATACTCAGTTCGGCACATAGATCGCCTTCCTCAAGATTAGGAATAAACTCACCACCCATTCTGCTGAATACTAACAAAGCCACAGCCAACAATGCCACACCTGAAATGATTATAGCCTTACAGTGTTTCAAACTCTTTTCTACAATCGGATAATAGAATCGCTGAATGGCATGCATCATGCGGTCAGAGAAATTTTCCTTGTGACTGACTTTCTTTGACAAGAAAAGCGAACTAGCTACTGGAACATAGGTAAGCGACAAAATGAATGCACCAAGCACAGCGAAGAATACCGTCATTGCCATAGGTCGGAACATCTTTCCCTCTATACCTACCAGCGTAAACAGCGGAATATAAACCGTCATGATGATAATTTCTCCAAAAGCAGCACTACTCATCATCTTGCCTGCACTATGGGTCACGACCTTATCCATATCGGCTTGCGAGAGTCGCTTTCTACCGAATTTCACACCATGCGTGGCAACATATCCGCTCACACATTCCACGATGATTACGGCTCCATCAACAATAATACCAAAATCCAGTGCACCCAGACTCATTAGGTTTCCACCAACGCCAAACGTCTTCATCATGCCAAAGGCAAAAAGCATTGACAGTGGAATGACAGATGCTACTACCAGTCCGGCACGAGCATTACCAAGAAACAGCACGAGTATGAACATCACGATCAGTAGTCCTTCTACAAGATTGCGCGATATTGTTGCCGTTACTCTATCAACCAACTGAGTACGGTCAATAAACGGCTCTATCACAAGTCCCTTAGGCAGACTCTTCTGGATCTGATTCATACGGGTCTTCACGTTTTTCATCACCTCCTGAAAGTTCTCACCTTTCAACATGAGTGTGATACCACTTACAACTTCGCCCTCACCATTTCTCGTTACAGCGCCATATCTCATAGCTGTACCAAAACGAACATCAGCTACATCTGATACAAGAACAGGAATACTGTTGACGGTCTTCACTGGTATTTGTCTGATGTCATCCAGTGTGTGGGTCAATCCTATTCCTCGTATAAAATATTGATTGTTTCCTTGCTCTATATAACTTCCACCCGTGTTTTTATTGTTCTTTTCGATGGCATTGTAGAGGTCGCTCACGGTAAGACCAAACGAAGCCAGGCGATCACTGTTTATTGCTACTTCATACTGCTTCACATATCCACCCCATCCATTTACCTCAGCAACACCTTCTGTACCAGCAAACTGCTTGCGCACAATCCAGTCTTGCACGGTTCGTATATCCGTCAAGGTGAACTTATTTTCATACCCTTTCTTTGGATGAATTGTGTATTGGTAAATCTCTCCAAGTCCTGTACTGATTGGTGCAAGACTCACTTTACCTGCACCCGAAGGAATCTGTTCCTCAGCCTCCTTCATCTGCTGACTCACTTGCTGGCGTGCCCAGTATATGTCTACATTATCACGAAACACCAATGTAACCACACTCAGTCCACTTCTGCTGATACTTCTGCGTTCAATGATATCAGGAATATTAGCAAATGACATTTCGAGTGGTGTTGTTACATATTGCTCAACTTCCTGCGCTCCAAGTGTTGGAGCTTGTGTAATTACCTGCACCTGATTATTTGTAATATCCGGTGTAGAGTCAAATGGCAATTGGCTCAAAGACACTCCACCCCATACGATGAGGGCTAACGTCATGATGCCAATAACCAATTTATTCTTTATTGAATAATCGATTATTTTCTGAAACATTTAATAAGATTTTATGTATAACGACACATCTATCAACACATCTATAATGATATAAATGCGTAAGTTCAAATAATAAAGTATCTGTTATTACATGACTGGTGGATGCCAAAAAGTGCCATGATACCCCACAGGAGTTTCACCTTGATAAACAAACATTTTATCAATAGCAACTGCTGTTTTATTAAATACAACATGGCTACATGGAAAGAAGAATATAGGAGCATGTACACATCCTGAAGAAATACAGAATGGAGTACATAAATCAACATATTTATAGGTTGTATGATTATCAGCAGTTATCTCAGATACCAATTTGGTTTCCGAGCAATCTCCATTAGCTGTATCGCAATGACAAGGAACTATTGCCAGCAGCATAATGTAAACTGTGAATATGACTGTTATGAATCTCATTATCTATACAAACTATTTTTATATGTGGTGCAAATATACAAAGATATTCTTGCAACTAGGTTGCAAAGGCATGATAAAGTTCAGTATTTTAGATTTATTAGGTAGTTATACTACGACATGATCCTTCACAATGAATCAGAAATTATTGTCTAGCTCAGATGTTACTCTTTGCGTAAATTTGCGTTATCTTCGGGATAAAAAGTCGTTTTACAAAGCAAAGAAACACATCAGCGATATACAGCAACACTTACGTAAACAAAAAAAAGAGCCGAAGCTAATATAGCCCCGGCTCTACATATTACAATCATTGAATATGAATTAACCAACTTCTATTTTACGCTGAACTTTTTGTTCAACTTTTTCAATTTTAGGCAACTGTATTATCAAGACGCCATCTGTGACCTTTGCACTAATGCCTTCTTTGTTAACATTGTCTGGAAGAGAGTATGTTTGCTGATAGTTCGTATATGAGAACTCTCGACGCAGATAACGCTCTTTTTTATTCTCCTCCTTGTGCTCCATTTTATTCTCAATGGCAATATTAAGATCACCATCGTTGTTGATGTTTACACGACAGAACTCTTTTTTGATTCCAGGCACTGCAACTTCCATTGTATAAGCTGTTTCGTCTTCTTTAACGTTAACTGCAGGTGCGGTAGAATTCATTCGTCTCATTGCACTGTCATCAAAGAAATCATTGAATGCATTGTCTAACCAATTGTTGTTTGTACGTAATACTGGTAACCACATAATAAAACCTCCTAATTATTATTTTGTTAAACATATATTCGTTTGGAGTCTCTGCCTTTCGGCTTTGATATCCGATAACAGAAATGCAACAAACATGCCATTAGACAAGTGCTGACTTTTCGTCAGTAAATGTAAACTAAATTAACTATTTATATGCCATTTTCTGACAAGTTTGTCAGTTGTGTTAAAAAAAGGATTAGATTTTTCTTTGATTTTTCGCTCATTTGATGTACCTTCGCAACATAAACAACTTATTACTTAAAGATAAAATCTAAAATGAAAAGACTTTTGCTAGCAACAGCCCTTATTATATCGTCGTTGACCATTATGGCTGGCGACATTATATGGTATGACGGACATCATCCAGTTACATATACCGTACAGAAGAAATGCAAACTTGTCGTGAGAACTGCACTTGACATGTTTTCTGATGACATGAAAGATGTTACGGGTATGAAGGCTATACAATCATCACCAACAACAGCAAAGATACAGATTACACAACTGGATATTGCTTCGAACAGCACCAAGGAAAGACTGAAAAGCATGAACGTTCCTGTTGACGAGATTACGAGTAAAACAGAATGCTTCGACATAAGAACGAATAAAAGCGGAACGATTCTTATTACTGGTTCCGACGGAAGGGGCGCTGCCTATGGAATACTTGAACTATCAAGAATGGCGGGTGTATCGCCATGGACATGGTGGGCGGACTCTAAGCCACAGCATAAAGACATTCTTACTATCAACGATGATTTCAAAACGACACAAAGTCCTTCAGTAAAATACAGGGGCATATTCATAAATGATGAAGACTGGAGTCTGCGAGCTTGGAGTTGGAAGAAATACGAGAAGGGAAATGCAACGGGATGTATCGGAACGAAAACATACAAACAGATATTCAAGCTGCTGCTGAGACTGCGCGCTAACACGATGTGGCCGGCTATGCACAGCGGAACTGTTCCATTTTACTTTGTAAATGGCAACAAAGAGACGGCTGATAGTTGCGGCATCATCATTGGAACATCACACTGTGAACCTTTGATGAGAAACAATGTAGGCGAATGGGATGTGACAAAGCGAGGCAACTTTAACTATGTAACCAACGGAAAGAATGTACGTGACTACTGGGCAGAACGACTAAAAGACGTGGCAAGATATGACAATCTATACACTATCGGCATGAGAGGAATACATGACGGAAGTATGGAAGGCGTGAAAACAATGCAGGAAAAAACGATATGGTTGCAAAAAGCTATTGACGACCAAAGAGAACTGCTGAAAAAATACGTAAATAAAGACGTGACAAGTATTCCACAGGTATTCGTTCCTTACAAAGAGGTGTTGCAGATAATGGAAAACGGTTTGAAAGTTCCAGAAGACGTAACATTGTTATGGTGTGACGACAACTACGGTTACATGACACGCCTTAAAGAGAAAAACGAGCAACAACGCAGCGGCGGCGCAGGAGTGTATTATCACATGAGTTACTGGGGCAGACCACATGACTACTTATGGTTATGCACAACACAACCAGGACTAGTGTATAGCGAGATGAAACAGGCTTATGACAATAACGCCAGAAAGGAATGGATCGTAAACATTCATAATCCAAAACCAGCTGCTTATCAGCTGGAACTGTTCATGGATATGGCTTGGAACATCAACAGCATTACGCCATCAACAATAAACAATCATCTAGGCAACTGGCTGATAAGAGAGTTTGGTGAGAACGCAGGAAAGAAGCTGCTGCCTGTTATGTTGGAATACTATAGACTTTGCGGAATACGTAAGCCTGAGCACATGGGATGGACTCAGGTAGAACTTGACAAAGCAACCAACGTGCGAGGAATGTCATGGATGAAGGACACGGAATTCAGCAATGAGTTTGGTGGTGAAATGGATCGTTACCTTGAACATTATGCTGACATTAAGAAAGCTATTGAAGACATTAAGGGGACTATTGCGAAAGAAAAGAGAGATGCTTATTTTTCACATATAGAATATGGAGTATGTGCTTCTGCTGACATGGCGACAAAGATGCTTGAGGCACAACGTGCACGCTCGTTTGCGACAGGACAGGTAAACGCGACACTCTGGTCACGCGACTCTGCTATGACATTGGCTAGTGCCAAAAGCATTGAGGCATATCATGATATTCAGAACATCACTGATTACTACAATAACAAAATGGCTGGTGGTAAGTGGAAATATTCTATGACATCTATGCCAAGAGATTTATTCGCATTCTATCCTCCAATGCTACCAATAATGCCCTCTGACAGTATAGCAAGAGAGACGATAAGAGAATCGGAGGTTGCGAAAACACACGCTATAAAGATAAACGATGCCATAGCGATGGATGCATGCCAATACTCATCGGCAACGACTGGCGCATATACTATTCAGGCATTGGGACATAGCATGAACGCTGTGGCTTTGCCTAAAGAAGGCTGTTTGGAATATGAATTCGACTCTGACAGAGATGCTGACGCAATGCTACGTGTGGCTGTCATACCGACACACCCTAATGACGACGGAGATATTCGTATTGCTATAAGCATTGACGGAAAGGATTACGCCATGAAATCATATAATGAGGTAGATCGTTCGGAACAATGGAAACTGAATGTGCTAAGAGGACAGGCTGTATTACTATTCCCTATAAATATTTCGAAAGGACATCACTCTCTGTCTATCAAGGCTATTGACAACCACGTGGAAGTGGACCAATGGATGATTGATTTTATCAAAGATCGCCATTTCTATGTGTTTCCGACACAATCAGACAATTGATAAACAAAGGTTGAATAAAATCAGCATAATAAAGAAAAGCTTTCTTTTACTTTGTTTTTCCAGCAGTTTGCAGTAACTTTGCATAAGTTAAAGCTGCACTCGGCATAACATACAAGTAAACTTGATGATTCTGCTCTTGTTGGCAGTAACTTTGCATAAGTTAAAGCTGCACTCGGCATAACATACAAGTAAACTTGATGATTCTGCTCTTGTTGGCAGTAATTATAGAACGATATAACATACATAATCTGTAATGAAAAAATACGATTACCTTATAGTTGGCTCTGGACTCTTTGGAGCAACATTCGCCTACATGGCAAAGAAACAAGGCAAGAAATGTCTAGTGATTGACAAGCGCACTCAACTTGGAGGAAATATATATTGCGAGAATATTGAAGGTATAAACGTACACAAATATGGCGCACATATATTCCATACAAGTAATAAAAATGTATGGGATTTCGTGAACTCAATCGTTGAGTTTAACAGATACACAAATTCTCCTGTAGCAAACTATAAAGGGAAACTTTATAATCTGCCTTTCAACATGAACACATTCTACCAGATGTGGGGAGTTACAACACCAGATGAAGCTCAGGCTAAGATTGATGAGCAGAAAGCGGAAGCTGTGGCTAAGATGAAGGCAGAAGGTGCAACAGAACCAAGAAACCTTGAAGAGCAGGCTCAAACTCTTATCGGTAAAGATATATACGAGAAACTTATTAAGGGATATACCGAAAAGCAATGGGGAAGAAAATGCACAGAACTACCTGCATTTATCATTAAAAGACTGCCTGTACGCATGGTGTTCGACAATAACTATTTCAACGATACATACCAAGGTATTCCTATAGGAGGTTACAACAAACTGATTGATGGATTACTGAATGGAGTGGAATGTCATAAAAATATTGATTTCTTTGTTTTAAGAAAGGATATAAACAAAAACGAAGACGACTCTTTCACTCTTGACGCATCAAGCAATGATGCCCTTGGAAATGACTTATACAGTTTTGGGGAAGTTGTATTCACAGGACAGATTGATGAATTCTATGATTACAAATACGGCAAACTGAACTTCCGTACCGTAAGATTTGAACAGGATATTATTGACAAGCCTAACTATCAGGGAAATGCAGTGATAAACTATACTGAAGCAGAAGTGCCTTACACACGCGTGATTGAGCACAAGCATTTCGAGATGTTCGGACAAAAGGTATATGACTGTAAAAAGACGGTTATATCAAAAGAATATTCCACAGAATGGAAAGACGGAATGGAACCATATTATCCAGTAAACGATAAGATAAACAACGAACTCGCTGAGAAATATCGTGCACTGGCAGCAAACGAAAGCAACGTAATCTTTGGAGGCAGACTTGCTGAATATAAATATTACGACATGGCACCAGTTGTGGAAAACGTGATGAAACTGTTTAAATAAAACAGCAAACATATTAAAAATGGCAAACTTGCTAACGCTTATGGGCGATGAACAGGTTTGCCATTTTTTATATATTACATATCAAGCCAATTACCAACAATCTTCTTACCTTCGGGAGTAAGCACGCTCTCAGGATGAAACTGTATACCATGGATATCATAGTGCTTATGCTTCAATCCCATGATGCAGCCATCATCACTTAAAGCAGTGACCTCAAGACTATCAGGGAATCCAGTTTTATCTACAGCCCAACTGTGATAGCGACCTACATCAAAACGCTTTGGAAGTCCTGCAAAGATTTTATCATTTCCATATTGTGTTATCGGAGTTGCTACACCATGATAAACCTCATCAAGATTAATCAGTTTGGCTCCAAAAGCCTCACCGATAGCCTGATGACCAAGACATACTCCTAATATTGACTTGCGTCCTGCATAATGCTTGATAACATCAAGAAGTAAACCAGCCTCAGAAGGAATACCTGGTCCTGGACTGAGGATAATCTTATCGAATGTCTCAAGTTGATTCAACTGAAACCTATCATTACGATATACTGTAACTTCAGCGCCCAACTCTTTTACAAGATGCGCAAGATTATATGTAAATGAATCATAGTTATCAATGATAACAACCTTCTTGCCATCAACTTTTATAGTATCAGCAGAAGTTTCTATTCCATTATAATATTCACTCATAAAAATTAATATAAATAGGGATTCAACAATAAACTAGCAACTAAAGATTTTCGGCAATATGAATTGCCTTTACCAATGCACCTAACTTATTGCTGCTCTCTTCTAACTCATAATTATCATTACTCTTGGCAACGATGCCACTTCCTGCTTGAAACCACAGTTCCCCATTACGGCTGATAAAAGTACGTATTACGATTGCCTGATTTAGTTCACCGGTAAGTCCGATAAAACCAATACAACCACCATACGCTCCTCTATTATGCGGTTCCAATTCAGAAATAATCTGCATGGCACGCACCTTTGGGGCACCACTCAATGTTCCTGCAGGGAAAGTATCAATAAACTCTCTTATGCTATTTGCACCTTCGTTAAGCGTTCCGCTAACACGGCTTACAAGATGAATCACATGACTATAAAACTGCATATCCTTATAGAAATCAACTTTCACATCATGGCAATTACGACTTAAATCGTTACGTGCCAAATCAACCAACATTACATGTTCGGCATTCTCTTTTGGATCGTTACGCAAAAAATCTGCATTCTTTTTGTCCTGTTCTGTATCACCAGAACGCTTTGTTGTTCCAGCAATAGGGTCGATATAAGCCTTGTCACCAACTATGCGATTATGAGTTTCTGGTGAAGAACCGAAAATTCGGAAGCCTCCGAAATCAAAATAAAACAAATATGGACTTGGATTGATAGAGCGTAGAGCACGATAGAGTTTGAAATCATCACCCTCGTATTTCTGTATGAAACGGCGAGAAATGACAATTTGGAATACATCTCCTCGCAAGCAATGCTTCACGCAACGGCGTACATTAGCCTTATGCTCATCATCGGTAAGAGTTGAAGTTGTACCACCAACAGGTTTGAAACTATAAGGTTTTATATTCTGCTTGTTGATAGCACGCAAGATGTCAGCAATAGCAGAAGATTCATCTGAAAGACTTATAATCTGCATACTGTTATTGAAATGGTCGAAAACAATAATATCCCTATACATTATATAATAGATGTCGGGAGCATCGTTCTTTTCCATTACCGCATCCTTTACATCAATGTCTTCAAAATAGCGTACGGCATTGAAAGTGGTATAGCCATATAAGCCACAGAAGTCCTTACCTTCGCCTTCTACTTTGAAATGACCAATGAAATTATTTATCGCATTGGCAACAGCATCTTTCGCCCTACCCTTTACAGAAGTATCGATAACAGTTTCATCAACTGTTCCGTCTGGATAAGTACTGCGGATAACACCATGACTAACCTGAATATTAGCCATTGGATGAATGCCGATGAAACTTCTGGAATTATCATTTCCGTGATAATCAGAACTTTCCATCAATGCACTTTGCGGATAGATGTCGCGCAACCTCATATACACAGCAACAGGTGTATAAAGATCGGCAAGAATCTTCTCGGTATGTGTAGTATAATTAAAAATCTCCATATTCTTTAGCCATTTTCTTATTATTTAGATATGTCTCCACATCCTTATCTCCACGACCACTTACTGTTAACACAACGATATCATCAGGTTTGAATGTGAGCTTTTTGAGTGTAGCCACAGCATGCGCACTCTCTATGGCTGGTATGATACCTTCCATTCGGGTAAGTTCATATCCTGCATAGATAGCCTCATCATCATTAATAGCAAACACCTTTGTGCGACCGCTTTTAGCAAGCTGAGCATGCATTGGGCCGATACCAGGATAGTCAAGACCTGCACTTATTGTGAATGCCTCTTTAATCTGTCCGTCATCAGTCTGCATAACAAGCGTACGAGCACCATGAATAATACCCTCTGTACCGCATTGCATTGTAGCAGCAGTATAATCAGTATCTATTCCATGACCACCTGCTTCAGCAAGGACCATTTTCACACGTGAGTCATCAACATAATGATATATCGTACCCGCAGCATTAGAACCTCCACCAACACAAGCGATAAGATAATCAGGATAATCACGACCTATCTTCTCTTGAAGCTGCCATTTAATCTCCTTTGATATCACACTCTGCATTCTTGCTACAATATCAGGATAAGGATGTGGTCCCATAGTAGAACCTATGATATAGAATGTATCCTGAGGATGGCAGCACCAGTCACGTATTGCCTCAGAACATGCATCACTAAGAGTCATGTTTCCTGTTGTAACAGGATGCACTTTAGCCCCTAACATACGCATACGCTCAACGTTGGTATGCTGGCGCTCAACATCAGTCTTTCCCATGAATATCTCGCATTCCATATTCATCAGTGCACACACGGTAGCAGTTGCAACACCATGCTGTCCAGCTCCTGTTTCGGCAATGATACGACTTTTACCCATTTTCTTTGCCATCAGAATCTGACCAATAGTATTGTTTATCTTATGGGCTCCTGTATGATTAAGGTCTTCACGTTTAAGATAGAGTTTGCAACCATACTTCTCGCTCATGCGCTTTGCATAATACAAAGGAGAAGGACGACCTACATAGTCTTTGAGTAACTGGTGGTATTCATCTTGAAACTCCTTACTCTCTATAATAGGAATATACGCATCTTGAAGATCGTGTACACATTTATATAATATTTCCGGAACATAGGCACCACCAAACTGTCCGTAGAATCCTTGTTTATCTGGTTTATTCATATCTTATTTCTTTAAAGCATCATACAATTTATCCATTGCAACATCTGGGTTGCCAGTCTCATCAAGTAAAGTAACAAACTTACTACCAATGATTGCACCCGAAGCATTATTCTGTGCACTCTCCAAAGTTTGCTTATTACTTATTCCAAATCCTATCATGCGTGGAGTCTTTAGATTCATCGCATTTATGTGCTCGAAATAAGCCACTTTATCATCATTGAAATTGCTCTGAGCACCAGTGATACTAGCAGAACTTACCATATAAATGAATCCATCGGTATTATCATCTATTAGGCGAATGCGCTCCTCACTTGTTTCGGGAGTAATCATCATGATTACACGTATGTCATATTTATCAGCGATAGGCTTCACAACTTCAAGATAGTCCTTGAATGGAAGATCAGGGATAATGCAACCACTTACACCATTCTCAGCACAACTCTGAAAGAATTTTTCTATGCCATAGTACATGATGACATTGAGATAACCCATCATAACTAATGGGATAGTCACCTGATTCTTGATTTCTCCTAGTTGAGCAAATAACTTACTAAGAGTCATTCCATTTTTTAGTGCTTTTGTTGCAGCCGACTGAATTACCGGACCGTCAGCAAGAGGGTCGCTAAAAGGAATACCAACTTCAATCATGTCAATACTTCGCTTCTGCAAAGTCATTATCACATCAGCGGTACCATCAAGAGTTGGGCAACCTGCACAAAAGTAAAGAGAGAGCAACTTGCGGTCTTTTACTTCACTGAAAAGTTTATTAATTTTATTCATACGCCTTTTAACTGTGAGATGAATGTACGCAAAAGATCTACATCTTTCATTGCCGGTTCTGTCTCAAATCTGCTATTAATATCTATACCTACACACTTTGGATGATGGAAGTTCTTTATCTGTTCCACGTCTTCAGGACCTATTCCGCCACTAAGCAAGAACGGAGTTCCTCCATCATAACGCTCAAGCATTGACCAATCAAAATGCTTACCACCACCACCTACTGTATCACATTTTGTATCGAAGAGAAATAAATCAACATGTCCCTCATATTCCTTATATCGGTCTATATCTTCGGGAGAAGATATACTCAATGCCTTTATTATTTTTATATTCTTGTGAATATCAGGATCAATAGTTTTTACTAGATTATCTATCATAACTACACTCTCATTACCATGCAACTGCACATAATCAAGATTATAATTATAGATGCGAGTAACAATGTTCTGAGGCATATCATCAACAAAAACACCTACACGCTTTGGCTTATTCTCAGTAGCTACGACTGGTTTTCCTTCTGAAAGTTGGCGAAAACGCTCCGTACTATAATCTGGGAGTACACCAGCCTTACTTGATATCATGCGCACATATCTACTTGATTTCTGCCAAAATATAAAGCCCATCAAGTCTATGTCTAGTTCTGACACCTGACGTATATTGTCAGCATTGCGCATTCCACAAACCTTTATTATCATATACTAGTCTTTATAGATTAGAAATAAATTTATTCAAAGCTTCTCCTGGATCAGACGTTTTCATAAAGCACTCACCCATCAAGAAACCATTATATCTTGCTTCTCTTAATGACTTCAATGTCTTAGGATTGTCAATTCCGCTTTCGCTCACTTTGCATACATCAGCTGGCAACTGTTCTGCCATTCTAAAACTGTTGTTGACATCTGTAACAAAGCTACCGAGATTACGATTGTTTATGCCATACATATCTGGTTGCAATTCTGCATATTCCAGATCATGACGATCGTGCATTTCCAAAAGCACTTCAAGTCCAAGTTCATGTGCTAACGACATAAGGGATTTACATTCTGCTTTACTAAGGCATGCAGCAATTAATAATACTGCTGAAGCTCCACAGAAACTCGCCTGAAAAAGTTGATATTCGTCGATAACAAAGTTCTTATATAATATAGGTATTGTTACACCAGTAGCTCTTGCATCCTGAACGAATTCGTCATAGCCTCCGAAATAGTCGGTATCGGTTAATATGCTAAGTGCTGTCGCGCCATTCTTCTGATAAGACAAAGGAACAATTGAAGACTTTGCGTCCTTGTTTATCCATCCCTTACTTGGAGACATGCGCTTGAACTCGGCAATTATACCAGTTTCTGATTCCATTAATGATGTAGCAAACTTTACTGTTGTAGCTGGCGCATCTTGTAACTTCGCGGCTACCATTCCATATAATTGACGTGGAGCGATAAACTGCTTACGCTGATCTATCTCTATGCGCTTATGAGCTACTATTTCTTCAAGGATATCCATATTACTATATATATACTATTTCGTTAAGAATTAAGTGCAACAAACTTCTTAAATGTAGAAAGAGCTGCACCACTGTCTATACTTTCACGGGCAATATCAATACATTCCTCAATGCTCTTTTTGCCCTTTTCCATTACCTGAATACCAAATGCAGCATTTGCAAGTACAATATTCTTCTGTGCATCGAGTGCTCTGTTTTCAATCACTGCATCAAATATTTCCTTAGCTTCCAACTCAGTGGCACCACCTTTAAGTTCATCAGGCTTAGCAATTCTAAAGCCTAAATCAGAAGGTGAGAATATCTTTTCATAATCATTTGTAGACACCTTGAAATCTCCTGTTAGCGAGATTTCGTCATAACCATCTATACTATTAACGATTGCATAGTCAATACCTATCTTCTGATAAACCTGATTATATAACCTCATCTGGTCGAGATTGGCAACACCAAGAAGTTGGCATTTTGGCTGTGAAGGATTAACCAAAGGACCTAGAAGATTGAACACTGTAGGGAATTGCAATGCTTTACGGATAGGACCGACAAATTTCATTGCCTTTGCAAAGAGTTGGGCATGAAGGTAAACAATGTTGGCCTCATCCATAGATCGATTAAGTTTATCCAAATCATCAGTAAACTCAACACCATGATTCTTAATAACATTAGATGCACCACTCACTGAAGTTGCTGCAAAGTTACCATGTTTAGCCACCTTATATCCAGCTCCGGCAATAACAAAGCATGAAGTGGTTGAAATGTTGAATGAATTTTTGCGGTCACCACCAGTACCAACTACATCAATATAGCGGTAACAATCAAGAATAGCAGGAACTCCTGTTTCAAGAATACCATCACGGAAGCCCAACAATTCGTCTACAGTAACACCTCTCATCTGCAATCCTGTAAGAAGAGCTGTTATCTGTTCTTCAGGAAATTCACTCTTCGTGATACCCAGAATGATGTTTTTAGTCTCTTCGCGCGTCAACTCTTCATGATTGAGCATGCGGTTTAAAATGTCCTTCATTGCCATAATCGTATATTTTTTATATTGTCATTACATGTTGTTAAAACAAAAAAGACCTGTCGTAAGAACGACAGGCCTCTTTGTATATCATTAATATATATATCCACACGGCTTCGTAACTCACGACTTGTTTAATCTCGAGTAACGCCACCACCATGATGTAGATATCATATTATTCATTTTGCTTTTATTTAATTGTTTCGGTTGCAAATATACTGATATTTTTTTATTCTACAAACAAATCGAAACAAAAAATACAATAAAAATATTTATTAGCTTATTTTGCAGTATGAACAAAGCCTTAAATATACTGATATCATAGTATCTGCGGAAGTGATATTTCAGCGTGAAAACTAATAAACGAAACGTAAAAGCTATTATATGTAATAATGTATATAGATATGTCACACTATAGGCGATATTTTATTATTAATAGCACAATAATACGAGATATGGTGCGTTTCAATAATATATTAATAATAAAAGCAGAGTGCCTATGAAGTATTTTACTCAAAAAGAAGCCCAACCATCAGAAAAGACTTTGAATATTATAAGGCAGATCGCCTATACCTATCGGGTGATAACGGTAAATGGCAAACAAGAGGTGTTCTGTCTTAACTAATATTTAAAACCATTTGAAGATGAATACATTGGTATCGCCCTCATTGTTGTCGGCAAACTTCCTAAACTTAAAGGAAGATATAGAAATGATTAACAAAAGTGAGGCAGACTGGTTGCATTTGGACGTTATGGACGGCGAGTTCGTTCCAAACATATCTTTCGGTTTCCCTATTATCGAAGCCGTAAGCAAGATATGCAAGAAACCGCTTGACGTACATTTCATGATTATGCATCCTGAAAAATATATTGAGCGAACAGCGAAACTTGGTGCAATGATGATGAATGTGCACTATGAGGCTTGCACACATCTACATCGTACAATACAACAAATTCACAATGCGGGTATGAAGGCTGCTGTAACTTTAAATCCAGCAACTCCAGTAAGCATGCTTGAAGATATTATCGACGACGTAGACATGGTATTACTGATGAGCGTAAATCCTGGTTTCGGTGGACAGACGTTTATTAAGAATACGATTAATAAGGTCAAAAGACTTCGCAAGATGATTGACGAAGCAGGAACAAATACACTTATCGAAGTTGATGGAGGCGTAAATGCAGAAACGGCTCCAATACTAGTAAAAGCAGGAGTTGACGTGTTGGTAAGCGGAAGTTACGTATTCAAAAGTTCAGACCCGATATCAACGATAAAGTCACTGAAGCATATTTAAACAAGCTGAAGAACTACATCATGCTCCCTTGCCATTCTTCTCAAATTTATAATAGCATAACGCATGCGTCCCAAACTTGTGTTTATACTAACGTTGGTGGTATCAGCAATCTCTTTGAATGACATCTGCTGAAAATAGCGCATGTAGACAACCTCACGTTGAGTTGTAGGAAGTAGATTCATCATTTTCCTAACATCACTCAAAACCTGAGTATTCACAAACTGACTTTCGACATTGCCAATAATCATATCATTGCTGGCAATATTTGAAAGATCGTTGTCATCAACAGCGTCAATAATTTTTTGTGACTTCTGTCCGCGATAAAGATCCATTATCACGTTATGCGCTATACGCAGCACCCATGCTGAGAATTTTCCACTTGGAACGTACTTACCTTGTTGAAGCTTAACAACCACTTTAACAAAAGTTTCCTGGAAAATGTCATTCGCCATATCGCGATCACGGACCACGAACAGAATATAAGAGAATATTTTAGACTGATTACGCAATAACAATTCGTCAAACGCCCTGTTGTCTCCATTGACATAAGACAATGCCAACTCTTCATCAGTCATAACGGCTAGATTTTTCATCTTGTAAATGTTTTAAATTCCAAGTAAAATTGCTTCAATAGGCGAATTGTTTTTTATTGCTTTTAAAGTATTAATTGCTACAAAGATAAAATATTTTTTCGGTACGGGCAAATTTTTAACGATAAAAAAAAGAGGTTGGCGCAGGATGCATCCAACCTCAAGGGCGATTTAGTAAAAAACTAAATCTTAAAAACTTGTGGCAAATATAAATTATATAAATTGAAAAAACAAATTTTGTAACATATAAATTCAGTATTTAACACAATATTGAATATAATGAGTTATTTTTCACTTCCATTTTCTATCAAACTAGGTGTATTATTTAGTTTTCACCCACTTCCTAATCCATTATAAATCAACGACTTGATAAAAAATAATATATTTTAAACGAATATTCAGCATTAAATAAATATATTTGTTTTATATTTGCATTGTGAAAATGCAAAAAAGACATTTCGATTATAACAGATTATGTCTGTGAAGACATGCTATCAGTTTTTTAAAATGTCTTCACTACTTAAAAATTTAAATCAAAAAAATAATAAAATAAACAATTTATATCATGAGATGTTTTAAAATGATTCTGTTTGCATTGCTATTATGTCCTATCGCTATTGCTGCGCAAGGATGGAATGACAATACATATAAACAGATTGAACAAAGAGTGAAACAACCAGAGTTTCCAAACCAGAGTTTTATAATCACAAAGTATGGAGCAGGATCTAAACTTTCTGCTGCTAAGAATCAGATTGCTATTAACAAGGCGATTCTTGCATGTTCTAAAGCTGGCGGAGGAAAAGTAATAATTCCTTCCGGTGTATGGAATACAGGTGCAATTACGCTAAAAAGCAATGTGAATCTTGTGGTTGAGAAAGATGCACATATAATTTTTGCCTTTGATACAAGCCTCTACCCTATTGTAAAAACACGCTGGGAAGGCATGGACTGCATGAACTATCAACCTTGCATATATGCTTATGGAGAAAAGAACATCGCTATTACAGGTGAAGGTACCATTGATGGCAACGGAAGTGTGAAAACTTGGTGGAAGATGTGTGGAAAAGATTGGTTCAAAGCAAATGAAAAAATCACAGAAAATCAAAATGTAGGCAGACCTAAATTATTTGAGTTTGTAGAAAGCGGAACTCCTATTGAGAAACGCAACATGAAGGGATTAGGAATGCGCCCGCAACTAATCAACCTATATAAATGTGAAAACATTCTTATCGAAAATGTTACTATGATCAACTCTCCATTCTGGGTTATGCATCCATTGCTATCAAAAAACATCACAGTAAAGGGTGTTAAAGTTTGGAACAATGGCCCTAATGGCGACGGTTGTGATCCAGAAAGCTGTGAAGACGTAATCATAGATGGCTGCAATTTCCATACTGGTGACGACTGCATTGCTATAAAGAGTGGAAGAAATGCTGACGGAAGAAAATGGGATATTCCAAGCAAGAACATCATTGTTAGAAACTGCGTGATGGAAGACGGACACGGAGGGGTTGTTATAGGATCTGAAATCTCAGGCGGATGCAACAACGTGTTTGTTGAAAACTGCAAAATGGACTCACCAAACTTGGAACGCGTATTGCGCATAAAGACAAATTCATGTCGTGGAGGATTGACAGAAAATATATATATGCGTAATGTAGAAGTTGGACAATGCCGTGAAGCCGTATTGCGTATCAACCTGAATTATGAGCCAAAAGAAGCTGCAAAGCGCGGCTTTAACCCTACTGTCAGGAATGTGTATATGGAAAATGTAACATGCCAAAAAAGCAAATATGGCATATTACTCAACGGACTAGACGATGCCGACAATATATATAATATAAATGTAAAGAACTGCGCATTTAATGGTGTACAAGACCAAGATATCATGCGTACGGGTAAAAGTCATGATATAAATATTGAGAACACTTTTATCAATGGTTCATTAGTATTGCTTGATAAGCCTTTCAAGAACTATAGCGAATGGCTGGTTGCATCAGAAATGAAAAGAACAGCTCATCCATACCTTCTTGATTTCTCTACTAAACCCAAATGGAGTTACGTTATGGGAATAGAGCAAGAAAGTATGCTTGATACTTATGAGCAATACAAGAACACAGAAATATTGAATTATCTGAAAGAGTATCCAGCAAAGATGATAGACTCAGAAGGTAATATCACTGGATATGAATATAAAGATTTCAATCTTGATAACGTTCGTACGGCCAAATTCATACTTAGAATGAACAATCTACAGCCTGAAAAGAATGTAGATAAAGCTTTAAAGACTTTGTTCAAACAATTAGAAAATCAACCACGTACAAAAGAGGGAGTTTGGTGGCACAAAGCAATTTATGCAAATCAAGTTTGGCTAGACGGCATATTCATGGGATTACCATACTACACCGCTTATGCAGCACAAAACATGAGCGCAAAGAAAGCTAATAAATACTTTGATGACGCAGTAGATCAGATCATAAAGACCGACAAGCGTACTTATGACGAATCTACTGGTTTATGGAAACACGCATGGGATGAAACTCATTCGCAATTCTGGGCAAACAAAGAAAACGGACAAAGCCAACATACATGGGCTCGTGCTCTTGGTTGGTATGTTATGGCTATGACAGAAGTTCTTGATGTTCTTCCAGAGAACTATGCACGACGCGGTGAAGTTGTCGAACTGCTAAACAAGGCGATGAAATCAGTTGTGAAATATCAAGATAAGAATACCGGTGTATGGTATGACGTCATGGATGTGAATAGCGACAAGAATTATCTTGAGAGCACAGCATCATCTATGTTCACATACGTTCTTTTAAAAGGAGTACGCAAAGGCTACCTTCCTGCAGATTTTCAAAAAGCAGGTATAACGGCATACAACGGAATACTGAAACAATTTGTACGTGTAAATGCCGACAAGACAATAAGTCTAACAAAATGTTGTTCTGTAAGCGGCCTAGGTCCTGGTCCTGGCAAATACGTACAAACACCTAACTACAAACGTGACGGTAGCTTTGAATACTACATTTCAGAACCTATACGTGATAATGACGCAAAAGGTGTAGGACCTTTTGTTTGGGCGAGTCTTGAAATGGAAAAAGGTTTAATGCCTATTGAATAACACTGGAATAATTAATAAAATAAGACAGGGCTATCCGAGAGGATATGCCCTGTTTTTATGTAACGGGAATTATAAATATAGCTGTCCGCTAAAAGTTTAATCTTCGTATAAAAGTAAGACTGAATTCCTCTCTTAGAATTCAGTCTTACTTGTTACCTTTTTTTTTACCACAAAATCTATGCAACTATGAACAAAGGTACACATTTTATCATACATGATAAAATTTAATGCTTTTCCAATAAAATTTTAACCTGCTTGTGTATAGGATATGTTATCTTTGCAGACAAAACAAACCATATAACACTATAACTAAACAAAATATTACATGAAAAAACAACTACTTTATTTGTCATATTTAAGCATGTTTGTGTTTTTGCCACAACCAACAAGAGCAGACAATGAAACTACGTTCAACAATGTTTCCGGAAAAATAACTTGGAACATCGGAAACGAACCTTCTGCTAACATCGAAGCAGGCATTGCTGACGGTATATCATCAACTTCTGTAAATACTGGTAGTGGACTGACTGTATCAAGCGCAACTTTTTTCGACAAGACAATGACAAAATACAGACCTCTTGTTTCTAATGCTGGTAACGTTGAGAGTGTAATGATTGAATACCGTGTAAAACCTAAGACCGGCATTAAATTCAAACCAACAAACGTGTCGTTCGACGCTGTAAAAGTTGGAACAGATGGTGCTACATTCTCATATAGTTACACTACAGATGGGACCGAAAACACTATTATTGACGTTGACAAAGCTACTATACTACGCAACAATAGCGCAAATGCGGCAACCGCGACACTCAACCATAGCGTAGATATCACGTCAAATGAAACTGATGTATTCACTTTCAGAATTTATATTTCAAACACCAATAACGTTAAGGACATCGCTATCGCAAATATTGTTATCAGTGGAATAATAAATGGTACTATGAAAGATGTAAATTCATATTCTATTTCTGCAAAAGCCAATCCCACAGAAGGTGGTAGTGCAGAGATTTATCCTAAAGGTGACAAATTTGACGAGGGTACTGCTATGACAATGACCGCTGTCAAGAACTTCGGATATAAATTTGTAAACTGGACAGACGGCGATGGTAATGTTCTTTCTACAGAACCCAAATTCGATTATACAGTAAATACTGCCAAAATATTCACAGCCAACTATCAGAAAATCAACACTTATGCTTTAAATTATAGTGTAAACGGAGGTGCTGCTTATTATATGGTACAACCAAATCCTAAACCTACAGTTATTAATAACAAAAATATGTACGAGGAAAAAACAGAAGTCATACTTACCGCTTCAGATAATGATATTTTCAAATTCAGTAATTGGAACGACAACCAGACATCCGCAGAGAATAAGTTGACAATGAACGAAGACAAGACAATATCAGTAAATTATTCTGCCATAGATTTCATTGCAGCATGGGATTTCTACAAGAATGGTAACAATGGGCGCAAGGCTGACTTTGCATCAGCCGACAACGACGCCGACCAACTTGTACTAAGAGACGCTAATGCCAACACAGTGTCATGGCTCGATAAAAGTATTGTTTCTGCCAATGGATATGAAGGTAAGGCCGCTGCGGTGAACTGGCACAATGATGCAGCTTTAGGCACATACTACTGGCAGGTAAAGGTTAATGCCACAGCATTCACTGATATCAAGGTTAAAGCTAGCATGATGTATAATTACAATGCCTACAAAAAATATAATGTTGACTATTCTATTGACGGAAACACTTGGACTAACTTTGGTGAATTCAGTATGGATGGTGCAAAAAACTGGAATGATTCTATATTCAATCTACCTACAACAGCCAACAATCAGCCAGAACTTTACATACGTTGGATAGCAGACAAGACATCAGATATTGACGGAACAGAATCTACTAATGACGGTAATGCTATTAGTGGTATATATATTCTTGGAACAACAAAGATTATAGACGATGGAAACGCTCCAAAACTTATGTCTTCAATACCTGTTGAAGGTGCAAAAAATGCATCAGCAAACGGAAGAATTGTTCTCACTTTTGACGAAAAAGTAAAAACAAGCGATAATATAAGCGCAACTCTGGGCAATAGGACCATCACTCCTTATGTATCAGGAAAGACTATCACATTCGACTACTCAGGATTGGCTTATGCCACAGCATATACATTTACCCTGCCAGCCAACAGCGTTAGCGACCTATCAGGAAATACAATAAGTGAAGTTATCAAAATAAACTTCACTACTAAGAATCGTGATATTATAGCAAAAACCATGTATGACTTCATGGTCCCCGACAACGGAAATATCAAAGACGCAATAACAGCTGCCGGCAAAAGAGGTGACACTAGTAAACGCTTCAGAATATTCGTCAAAGCGGGAGAACACACATTCCCTGCTTCAGAGACAACCACTGTGAATGGAAGCGATAATGTTGCATACGCAGATCCTGCTATATATATAAATACTCCAAATATATCAATAATAGGTGAAAGCATGGCCAGCACTATTCTTACAAATACCGTTCCAACCAATCTGGTAAACGGAACATACGGACCAGCAAATCCAATAGAAGGTATTGGCAAGGGTGATGTCGTTAAATTACAAGGAGGTGCAATAAACACATACTTTGAAGATATCACATTAAAGAGTGGCATGGCTGACGCTACAGGAAGAAATATTGTCTTAAACGACGGCGGAAACAAGACTATATGCAAGAATATAACATTATACGCTTACCAAGACACATACGTTTCCAACAACCAAAACGGCAGATTTTATTTTGAAGACGGAGTTATTCGCGGACGCACAGATTACATATGCGGCAAAGGTGATGTATATTTTAATAATGTGAATTTCAAGAACTGCGACAAAGGTGGATATATTGCAGTCCCATCACAACCTAAAAAATATGGATACATATTAAATAACTGTACTATAAGTGGAGAGAATGATGATATAGATGGGAACTACACTCTCGGAAGACCTTGGGGAGCAGGAACCCCAATAGCACTTTGGATAAACACAAGAATGGAAATCATCCCTTCAGCTATAGGTTGGAATGAGATGAGTGGAGGTTATCCCGCCAGATTCGCAGAATTCAATTCACAAACGGCAACTGGCACTGTTATAAACCTTAGCAATAGAAAGATAATATTCGCAAATACTCATACCAACAATCCTATATTAAAAGCGGAAGAAGCAGCAAAATATACTATCGAAAACATAATGGGACAGGATGATGACTGGGATCCGACATCAGCTACAGAACAAGCAGCAACACCTAGCAACGTAAAAATAACAGGAAATACTATCACATGGGACGATAATAATTATGTGTTGCTATGGGCTATTGTCAAAAATGACAAAATTACAGACTTCACTACTACTGCTACTTATGATATCACCGATACCCAAGCTAGTTATGCAATAAGAGCTGCCAACGAAATGGGGGGACTTGGAGAAGCTGTAAAAGTTGACACCTCAACCGAAATAAAGGATATAAGTACTACAAACGTAGCGAAAGTAAAGTACTATTCACCAAACGGCACTTGCAACACACAACCACAAAAGGGAATGAACATCATAATGCAGACCTACAGTGATGGCAGAACAAAGAGTAATAAGATAATGTTGAAATAAATAAAAATCATTGAATATGAAAATTGTAAAATCAATCTTTTGCTGTATTGCAGCTACTTTCCTGTGCGCACAAAATATGATAGCCCAGGAAAAAACACCAGCTTTCCCTGGAGCAGAAGGCTTTGGAAGATATGTCACCGGTGGAAGGGGTGGAAATGTTTTTCATGTCACCAACTTAAATGATTTCGGTGAAGGTTCATTGAGATGGGCTGTCGAACAAACAGGAAAGAAGACAATCGTCTTTGATGTATCTGGAACGATAAACTTACAGTCTCCACTATCGATAAACTCAAATACCACACTGGCTGGACAAACATCACCGGGAGGCATTTGCGTTTCCGATTATCCAATGAATATCATCGGCAACAACGTCATTGTGAGATATATGAGATTTCGACTCGGAAATAATTACGTGAAAATAAACGGTGCTGATGGTTGGGACGGATTTGGTGGATTTGATCACAGTGAATGGATGATAGACCACTGTTCGGTTAGTTGGAGTATAGATGAATGCCTATCAGTATTGGGAAATAAAAATACTACTGTACAATGGTGTATTGTCGCCCAGAGTCTTGTAGCTGCAGGACATACCAAAGGAAATCATGGATACGGAGGTAACTGGGGAGGAGACCATGCCTCATTTCATCATAATCTCCTTGCACATCACGGTAGTCGTACACCACGACTTGGCCCTAGACCGACAACTCAGTTAAGCGAATATATGGATATGCGTAACAACGTTATATACAATTTTGGAGGAAACGGTTGCTATGGCGGTGAGGGAATGGATGTAAATATTGTCAACAACTACTATAAGCCCGGACCTGGTAGTCCGACTGGTGACAAAGGTATGAGAATTGCCGCCATTGGCATAAGAACAAATGAATATGTGACCACATATCCAGCCTACGCACCAGCGCTTCACAAATGGGGACATTACTATGTCAATGGAAATGTAAACAGCATGTATTCTGATGTCATAAAGGACAACTGGACCTACGGAATGTACAACCAGATTGATGCTTTGGGCAACGACGGAACATACACTAATGTGACAAAAGATACGATAAAGTTGGCATCCCCGCTTGATATTATTTACACAACCACACACACGGCAGAACAAGCTTATAATAAGGTACTCGCATATGCAGGCGCAAGCAATCATCGTGATTCTTTTGACGACCTTATTGTTTCTGACACCCGAGACGGAGTTGCCACATATACGGGAGCTAACTGTTCGCAAGGTTTCATCAACTCACAAAATGATGACAAACCAGCAAATGCGGCAGCAGATTGGAACGCATGGCCCACTTTAAGTTCAACAACAAGCGCAGCAACAGATACGGATGGTGACGGTATGCCTGATGACTGGGAAAACGCAAACGGTCTAAATTCCAAAGATGCGAATGACAGAAATATAGTTAATAAGTCGGGATATACGAATCTTGAGACATACTTAAATTCCTTGATTGACGATATCACTACAAAACAGAATGAAGGTGGCACTGTCACAGGTAATATAGAAAAAGGAAGCGAAGTTCCTACTTCATCAGAAAATATTCTTTGGGGGCAAACTTATATCGAGTCTGCTACTACAACCACATGGAAATTCCAAAATGGGTTCTCTATAACAAACAATAGTGATAAAACCTATGCCACAGGAAATAACAGTAAAATTAAATTCAGTAACGGAGTGATATATACCATAATAATACCTGACGGTTTAGAGATAACCCAAATTGACCTTGAAGGTTACGGCAACCATGCCGACGCTTACTTATCGGAACTCAACGGAAAAAATTATAGAGATACAGAATATATATTCCCCAACGGAGATAACAATGCTTCACAAAGTTGCACTATTAAACTATCAGCCCCAGCTACAAAAACCTTGACGTTTACCACTAAGAATACGCAGGCTGTTTTGAAGCTCACCCTGTCAGCAAATACGACAACAGGAATAAACCACACAAGAGATGACATTAACGAAGTTTACAATACAAAGTATTATAATATTGCTGGTTTAAGTATTCCACGTCTATCAAAAGGTATAAACCTAATAGTAAAAACATATACAAACGGCAATAAAACGACAAAGAAAATAATGTTAAAATAGTGAGTTTTTACCATTACAAACATTTTACACATACGAGAACTAACCACAAAGGTTAGTTCTTTTTTTTGTTTCAGCCATAATTAATTATTAAAAAATAATCTAGCTAAAAACCTAATAATCAACAACTTGATAATTTTTCATATATAATTGTCAATTTGTTAGTTTGATAATTAATATATTTTTATTACTTTTGTGAATGTGAATTTTTACTAATCTAATAAAATAAAAAACGTATGTCTGGTAACTTGAAAAATTTTCGAATTGTGCTAGTCTGCCTTCTGTCGTTATTCGTCGGAAGTTTATCAGCGCAAACTATCAAAGGTACAGTTAAGGACAATACCGGTGAACCAATTATCGGTGCAACTGTTATGGAACAGGGTGTACAAGGTAATGGCGGTGTAACCGACATTGACGGTAACTTTACACTAAACCTAAAAGGCAACACTAAGAAAATTAAAGTTTCGTATGTTGGTATGAAACCACAAGTCGTAAATGTTGCAGGGAAAAACTCAATTAAAGTAACTCTTGACGATGAGGCAACAAGCCTTAACGATGTCGTCGTAATCGGTTACGGTTCTGTCAAGAAGAAAGACTTGACCGGATCTGTTGCCACAGTAAACAGCGAGGCTCTGCAAGCCGTACCTGTAGCCAACGCAGCAGAAGCGTTAACAGGAAAGATGGCTGGTGTACAGATCACAACAACTGAGGGTTCGCCTGATGCAGAAATGAGGATTCGCGTACGTGGTGGTGGTTCTATCACACAGAGTAACGAACCTCTATTCATTGTAGACGGTTTCCCAGTTGAAAGCATTAGTGACATTCCAGCAAATGACATTGAAGACATCACTGTATTAAAAGATGCCTCTTCAACAGCCATCTATGGTTCTCGTGGTGCCAACGGCGTTATCCTAGTAACAACAAAGAGCGGTAAAAGCGGTAAAGTCAAAGTTAGCTATAACGCTTATTACAGTTTTAAGAAAATCGCTAAAAAGCTAGATGTTCTTAACGCTAGAGATTATGCTACATGGCAATATGAACTTGCACAGTTGAAGAGTGGTGAATCAATATCTAACTATGAAAATTTCTTTGGTTCATATCAAGATCTTGATTTATATGATGATGTCGCAACCAACGATTGGCAGGATATAACATTCGGTCGTACTGGTCACACCTTCAACCACAACGTCAATATCAATGGTGGTACAGACGCCTTGAAGTATGCTTTCAGTTATGCTCACATGAATGATAAGGCTATCATGCTTGGAAGTAACTACAAGCGAGATAACTTCTCTTTGAAGTTAAACACCAAACCAACAAAGAATACTACATTTGATTTACAAGCTAGATATTCTATGACCAACATTCGTGGTGGTGGTGCTAATGATGCTACAAGTTCATACGACTCTGATAAACGTTTGAAATATTCTGTAATCTATACACCATTCCCTATAAATAACCTAACTTCAGATTCAGGTTCTGGTGACGACGACCTTGGTAACCTATATAATCCTGTACAGTCTGTTTATGACAACGACCGTTTGCAGAACCGAAAGAATCTAAACTTAGCTGGTGATTTTGGTTGGGAGATATTCGACAACTTCACTGCAAAGACTGAGTTTGGTTATGACCTTACATCAAACTATGACAAGAGATTCTGGGGTACTACAACATATTATGTAAAGAATGTACCTGCAAGTGAAAATCAGAATATGCCTGCTACACAACTTCAGCAGACTGACCGTCATAGTTTCCGCAATACTAATACTATAAGTTATGATTTCAAGAAGCTTCTCAATAGTAAAGACCATAGCCTTAACTTAATGTTGGGTCATGAGTATATCATAACAAAAGAAAGAGTAAACACAAACATCATTCACGGCTTCCCTGTAAACTACATGGCTGAAGACGCATGGAGACTCTCTACACAGGGCACTCCTTATATGATTAAAGACTATTATTATCCTGACGATAAATTGTTATCTTTCTTTGGACGTGCAAACTACAACTTCAAGGATAAGTATCTTTTAAGCGCGACATTCCGTGCAGATGCTTCTTCTAAGTTCTCAAAAGAAAACCGTTGGGGATATTTCCCATCAGCAGCTGCTGCTTGGCGTATATCTTCAGAACCTTTTATGAAGGGTACATCGAAGTGGCTTGATGACTTGAAACTTCGTTTTAGTTATGGTACTGCCGGTAACAACAATATTCCGTCAGGACAGTTGACACAGGTGTATGAAAACAATACTACATCTTGGATTAACGGTATCAGCAACTACTGGGCACCTTCTACATATATGTCAAATCCTGACTTGAAATGGGAGACTACAATTACACGTAACCTTGGTCTTGACTTCACACTTTGGGGTGGAAAGTTAACAGGTTCTGTTGAGGCATACCTTAACACGACAAAAGACTTACTTATCGCGTTCCCTGTATCAGGAACTGGCTATGACTATCAGTACAGAAACATGGGTAAGACTGAGAATAAAGGTCTTGAGGCATCTTTCACTTGGCATGCAGTAAATGCCAAGAACTGGGGAATTGATTTAAATGGAAACATTGGTTTCAATAAGTCTAAGATCAAAAGTCTTGGTATGATGAATGACTTTGGAGCAGAAAGCTACTGGGCTTCATCTGAAATAGGAAACGACTATTGGATTGCTGTAGGTGGTTCTGTAGGTCAGATGTATGGTTATAAGTCAGCAGGCAGATATGAAGTTGATGACTTCACTGGTTATGACGCAACAAAGAAGAAATGGGTACTCAAGAGTGGTGTAGCCGATGCTACAAATGTTGTAGGTCAGATTCGTCCAGGTTCAATGAAGTTGGTAGACCAACTAACAGTAGATACAGACGGTGATGGTAAACCTGATGCAGGTGACGGTAAGATTGATACAAGCGATAAAACTATCATCGGCAATGCCAACCCTGATTTCACAGGTGGTTTCGGCATCAACGCCCATGCTTATGGATTTGACTTAAGTGCAAACTTTAATTTCAGTGTTGGCAACGATATATACAATGCCAACAAGATTGAATTCTCTACAACTGGTAAATACCAATACCGTAACATGTTAAGCACAATGGCAGCTGGTAACCGTTGGACAAACCTTGATCCAGCAACAGGTCTGATTACAAACGACCCTGCAAAATTGAAAGAACTTAATGCTACAACAACAGAGTTTTCTCCATACACAGACAGAATGGTATTCTCTGACTGGTCTGTAGAAGACGGATCTTTCCTTCGTCTTAACACATTGACGCTTGGCTACACAATACCACAGCTCGTTACAAACAAAATGGACATAAACAGCCTTCGTTTCTATGTTACAGCTTACAATGTGTTCTGCATCACAAATTATTCAGGCTATGATCCTGAAGTTTCAACAATGCGCAGAACAAACCTGACACCTGGAGTTGACTACTCTGGATATCCAAAGAGTCGTCAGTTTGTTATTGGTTTGAACTTGAATTTCTAATACGTAGGAGGATTTAACAATGAAAAATTATATAAAACTATCAATACTTGCATTATCATTAGCTGGACTAAGTTCATGCGACATGGATGCACCAAACCAATCTTCGCTTGACCCTAGTGTTGTTGGATATACTGAGAAAATGGCAGAATCTGCCATAATGGGTATTCATCAATCATTTGGAGAGACCAATTCATATCGTGGTCGTTTCATTCCATATTACGGAATGAATACCGATGTTGAGATGATAAACATTCCAACTTTGGCACAAACTCCAGACGGTGGAAAGAATGACCTATGTGCTTACAATGCCACACCAAACAATACTCTTATGAATACATCAAACAATGCGTATGCAAAGTTTTATGAAGGTATTGAACGTGCCAACATGGTAATAGATGCGATAAAGCAATATGGTGACCCAGCAAATCGCCCAGAAATGGCACAATTACTCGGTGAAGGAATGACTCTTCGTGCCGTACTTTATCTTGACTTGATAAAGGGATGGGGAGATGTTCCTGCACGCTTTGAGCCTATTTCTACAAATACAATGTATCAGGAACGCACAGACCGTGATTCTATCTACGTAAGACTGCTTTCCGACCTCAAGGAAGCCGAAGATATGATGCCTTGGCCTAACGACAATGATAAGACAAAGAACGTTGAGCGTGTCAGCAAGTCTTTTGTAAAAGGACTTCGTGCGCGCATCGCACTCTATGCAGGTGGATATAGTTACCGTGCAGACGGAACTGTAAGAAGGAGTAACGCTCCTGCCCTTTCTGTAGACAACATGTATAAAATTGCACGTGACGAATGCGAAGACGTCATCAATAGCGGAAAGAATAAGTTAGGTGACTTCAAGACTAACTTTACAAGCCTTTGCCAGGACAAAACTGACGCGGGTAACGAAAGCCTCTGGGAAGTTCCTTTCTCTGATGGTCGTGGACGTGTATTATATACTTGGGGTGTTAAGCATAATGCCAAAGACCAGTATACAAAGCAGGCACAAGGTGGTGTAAACGGTCCTTTACCTTATTTGTATTATGATTACGACAATGAGGATGCTCGTCGTGATATCACATGTGTACCTTACGACTGGAGTAACGAATCTAAAGCAAAGCAGCAACTGCGCAAAGTAAACAAATGGTGCTTCGGCAAACTTCGCTACGAATGGATGAACCGCATCGTAACATCTACAAATGATGACGGTCTAAACTTCCAGTATATGCGAATGGCTGATATTTATCTGATGGCAGCTGAAGCAATCAACCAACTTAGTGGTCCTAGCGATGCATGGGGATATATGGAACCAGTTTTGTCTCGTGTATTACCGGCAGAGAAGGTAGCTACTCTAAAGAATAAATATACTGCAAACAAAGACGCATTCTTCAACGGTATTGTTGAACAGCGCGGACTTGAATTTGCTGGTGAACAACTTAGAAAAGCAGACCTTATACGTTGGAACCTTATTGATGACAAACTTGCTGAAGCAAAAACAAAGATGCAGGCATTAAGAACTCGCACTGGTGCTTACGCGGACTTACCAGGAAGTGTATATACCAAGACTGCTGCAGATGGCGAGTCCCTTATTATCTATGGTCTTAATCATGGAGATACAGATGATGCAGGTGCAAACCTTGTTAGCCTGAATGGATACGAAAAGACTTCATGGCTTGAACCAGACTCAAAAACAGGTATCTTAAAGATTGATGACGACCTCGTTAATGGTCTATATATCAATAAACCAAGTACACATGCAATCTGGCCTATATGGCAGACATTCGTTGACAACAGTAATGGTAAATTAAACAATACATGGCTCGGATTTTAATATATAAAATTCCTAAGATTATGAAGATTATTAATAATATATCAAAATATCTGCTTGGACTTGCGACCATCGTTGCAGTGAGTTCTTGCAGTGATCCAATGGACGAGATAACAAGTTTGATTCTCGACCGAAACTATGCTCCAGTAGAACTGACTGCAAAAGTTGTCAACAAGACGAACGTAAAACTTACTTGGCAGAAGTCTAATGCAGACAGCTACACCATAGAAGTATTCCAAGATGACAGTCTTACTTTTGCAGGAACTCCTGTGAAAACAATTACTGGCGTTCTAGCCAGCGCCATACCTTACACAGTAAGTAATCTGCAAGGTGAGACAAAATACTCTTTCAGAATAAAAGCCATTACAAAGGATGATTCTTCAAAAGACTCTAAATGGAGTACGGCTTATGCACAAACTGATCCAGAAAACATTCTTAGTGCTGTAAATGAAGAGACCGATATCACAGCAACGACTGTAACTTTGAAATGGCCAGCAGGACAAACTGCAACTTCTATCGTGGCTACTGAAAATGGTTCTTTCGCATCAAATGTAATCTCACACACTGTAACAGCAGATGAGATTGCTGCTGGTACAGCAACAATAAGTGGACTTTCTCCAGAAACCAGCTACACGATTAAACTGTATAATAACACAAAGACAAGAGGTACCGTAAGTGTTAAGACTGCTATTGATTTAGGTGGAGCAACTCTTGTAAAAGCAGGCAGTGACCTTAAAACTTGTATTGACAATGCAAAAGATGGTGACGTGTTGGCTTTGATGCCAGGTACCTACCCTATAAACACAATAGACGGTAACATGCCTCTTAACAAGAGCATCGCTATCAAGTCTGTACGTTCATACGATAAGGCAATAATTCAAGGTGGTTTCCAACTTAGTGACGGTGCAGCACTTGGTTTGACACAGCTGGTTCTTGACGGAACCAACAATGCTACGATCAAGTATGTTGCAGACTATAAGACAGCAGGTAAATTTGGTGATCTAACTATTGAAGGTTGCGAAGTCAAAGGGTATACAGGTGGTATTTACTATGTGAATGTTGCATCAGATATTACAAACTTAAAAATTAACAACAGTATCATTCATAACATTAGCACAGCAAGTGACTTCCTTGATTGTAGAGCAGGCGTAATACACAACTTGACATTTACAAACAACACCGTTTACGCTATCTCTTGTCGTGACTTCTTCAGATATGATAACAAGGCTAGCAGTTTCCCTGGAGTAACTCCATACATCAGCGTTGACCACAACACACTTGACGGTTTAGCTTCAGTAAACAAAGGTGTATTCTATGTAAGATATACAGGAACGACGATAGCCTTTACAAACAATATCGTAAGTAACTCAACTGGCGTATTTTGTAAATTCGCAACAACAATTATTCCGAGTTTCAGTGGTAATAACTACTATAACTCACCAAATTTTGTTCTGGCGACTGATGATAAAACAAATACAGGTATAACCGTCTATGACAATACTGGTACTAGTTACAATCCTAGCTATGCAGACTATGCAAATCATGATTTCACTGTGAAGAGTGATGATTTGAAATCTTCAAAGACAGGTGACCCTCGTTGGATTAAATAAGGATATTCTTATTAAACAATAAATCAAGTAGGAGAATACAAAATGTATTCTCCTATTTTTATATTCTCTCCCATCCTACTATATAAATCTTAAAGATATATCTACAAGAAAAGGTTTATTGAATGCCGCTAAAGTGACAAAACCATTGTTTATAAGAGATAAACGAGTAACATTTAAGTATTCCCAGCGTTTTTTGTATTATTTAGCTACGAAGCTACGGTATCTCTCACAAAGCCTATAAACAGGGGGATTGACGATACGTAGCTAGATCAATTTAGCTTCGATGAGCTACGTTCTAGCTACGTTATCTATTTCTGCTTATATAATGTACGTGCATACACGCGCATACCTAGGGTTTTGAAAAATATAAGCGTCAAAGTGTCAACTAAATGAATATCAATATTTTATCGACGAATTTGACTAAATAAAGTGACGGTGATTTGACCGTCAAATTTCAAGTTTTTTATGCGTTTCTATATAGAAACAGTTACGTTTCTACATAGAAACGCAAACTTTTCTACGATGTTTTACCTCCTATTGCTTCGTAAAACGCTATGCATTCCTTCGTAAAACGCAATGTAAAACATCGTAAAACGCATCGCGATTCTTCGTAAAAGGCAATACAATATGAGGAAAAAAATCACCCATATTTTACCGACGAATAACCGTCACTTCATTCGACTCGAAAAGATGCCTAACAAATTGATGCTCAACGGATAGACACTTCGACACTTTTTTTTACGTAAAATTCAGAGTGCGCGCACGTACGCACGTGTATTATAATGTGTAGCAACAAACTTTGGCTAACTACCTAACCTAAATTCCATTGCATGGACAAAAATTTTATAGTATCTTTGCCAAGAATTCAGTGGAATTCGGCAGAACATTTAAACAAGCTTGAACATTCTGCTCCTGTTTACGGTATCTATTTCCACATCCCCCAGTTCCTCAGATACAGCTAACAGTTCTTTGAAAAATTCAATCAACAAAACGGCACAAGTTGACGTAGCTTGAACGTAATAAACAAGTTGCTTCATCTTACTCAATTGGTTACATTCAAATGATTAAGAACCAATAATTAATTCTATTCAGAGATATAACCTACATGGCGTAACTAATTAATTTCAACAAATACATTCCTTATTTCAGAAAAAATATCTATATTTGTATTATTGAAAAATAAAGAATATGAAACATAAAGCTACATTAATCGTTATGTTGGCTATTACATTGCTTGCTTCTTGCAACAGAAACAAGACGGATGAAACAGCTAAACAGATAGATACAATACCAGAAATGGTGATGCATATACAAAAATGCTCACGACTATATACTGCAGAATATAAATTCCACAAGATTGTAACTCATCAGGATAAAAAAACAATTAAGGCTTCTCTATTCAAAACAGACATGAGCTTTGATATTCCTATGAGCGAAAGAAAGATTGCTATTCCAATGGACGCAACCATAAAAGCATATATAGACTTCTCTAACTTTTCAAAAAAGAACATAACAAAGTATGGTAACAAGATAGAAGTAACTCTACCCGACCCACGAATCATCATGACAAGTTCCAAAATAAATCATGAAGATATTAAGAAAGATGTCAGTTTGATGCGTTCAAACTTCAGCGACGAGGAACTACTAAATTATGAAAAACAAGGACGAGACCAAATAATAAAAGCTATTCCTCAAACTGATATTCTTGAAAGAGCGAAGATGAACGCTGCTAACAATATCATACCAATGATTAAACTAATGGGATATGACGAAAAAAACATAACCATCAATTTCAGAAAGGATTTTAGCAACAATATAAACAACCTTATAGATAAGACGACAATTGAACATGAGAAATAAAAATAAATCAAAACTCAGCATAATGTCTATTATCCGCAATATTACAGTAAATCCATTACTTCAAATTGCGATAATCGCTATAGCAATCATCATTGTTATAGCTGGACTGTATTGGCTAAATAAGGATAATAGCATAAGCATAGAAGAGAACAAGAAGATTGACCTTACGCCAACAATGATAAAATCTATTGAAGACATAGGTGAATGGGAATTTCTGCAGATAAACGATGAAGAGTTGGCTGACACAACGAAACACGGTTTCTTTGGAGACAGCGAACTCGTCAGAATATATTACGGAACACTTAGACTAGGAATCAATCTGCACGAAACAAATAAAGACTGGATAAAAGTAGACAACGACACCATAAAAGCAACATTGCCACAGATAAAGTTGCTTGACAATGATTTCATTGATGAGGCAAGAACGAAGCCTTTCTCAGAAACAGGAACATGGACCGACAAAGACCGCAAATCTTTATACACAAAAGCATACAAAGCGATGAGAAGCCGGTGCATGACAACAGAAAACATTAACAAAGCGAAGGAAAACGCAAGAGTACAGTTTGACAACATATTGCACTCAATGGGATTCGAATATGTGAAAATACAATTTGATAAATGACAATAAATAAAGGACCCGCTAGCAGATATGCTGGCGGGTCCTTTCTCACTCAATCAACAAAAACCATTTAAACCCATCCACGCTATGGGGGTAATCTAATCTATCAAAACACAATACTCAAAACTCTCTAAACATTTTATTCCTTATCGTGTACCTAAAAACATTGAATCTATTTTATTTTAAAATAGCTTGGAGAAAGTACATAACCACAATCAAATGATTTATGTGAACTCCAATCACAATGCAAAGATAAGACTAAAATTCCCCCATTGTTCTGATAATTGTCAATATTAGCGCAAATCGGTGAGCAAACGATTGCACAGTTTAAATATGTTAGTTTTTATTCAGCATCCCTGCCTGTAGCTATAAAATAAGCTGTCTTGCAATCAAGATAGTTACATACCGTTTCAGTATACTTATCTAAAGACTGCTGATTACTTGTCTGCGCATCTAGCAAATCACTCATTGTTGCAGTGCCAGCCTTATAATAATCCTCATTCAAACGAAGATTTTCTGTTGATTGTTCGATGCTTTTACGTGCCACTAAGATCTGTTTGTATGAATTATCCAAATCATTGTATGCACTTTGCATCTGTATTATTAGTAATTGACGGTTGTCATCTCTGTCTTGGCGTGCAATCTGTTCGGCTATCTTCTGATGCTTCACCAGATGATTATCACTCCACAAACCACTGATAGGAACACTAAGAGTTGCAAGTCCTATCACATTAGCTTGCCCACTTCCCATCATGTTTTGATACACTCCAACTGCGCCAACAGACAACGTAGGCAGCAAGGCTCCTTTCTTTAGTTTTGTTTGGAGTCTGTTAGCCTCAACATTTTTATCCAAAAGTTGTGACTCAACCTTATTGTTCAATGCTGAAGCATGGTCAACAAGGTAAGTAGATGGTTCAGGAATATTATTTGTCAACGTTGTATCTATCATTACTTCCTCACCATTCATACCAATATATTGCGCCAGAACCATTTTACACAGTTTAATACCGTTTTCAACTTTTAATCTGTTGCCAAGCAATTCATTCTGTTTCAATTCGACTGTCAACATATCTTTTTTTGTAGACAAGCCAGCTTTGTATGCATTTTCAGCATCATTATGAATACGCTTCAACTGAGCATCAGCCTTTTCTATGGTTTTAAGTTTCCCATAAAGAGTTAGCAGTTGATTATAGTATGTCTCTGTTGTTGATGCGATCTCATCTTCAGACTGTCTTATCTGGAGTTTCTTGACATCAGTCTGCAACTTAGCCAATTTGTTTCCATTCGTAATCTGTCCACCAGCATATATTGGTTCCATAGCCATAAGTTGCGCCATTGTTCCATGCTTCAACATATTAAATGAGTAAGAAGATGGCAATGATGCCAACGCAGCAGGATTTAATCCTAGCTGCGAGACGACACTACCCAATTTACTTTGATCAGATGCTGATAGACTAAAGTCTTTTTTCATCAAATAGTCATTAGATTGGAAATAAAGAGCACCAGCCGTTACTGTAGGCAGATATTTAGAAAAAGCATTCTTTTCCGTCTCCAAAGCCTGACTTACTCCAAGTTTAGCATCCTTGATCTTTACATTGTTTCGCATTGCCAACTCGCGGCACTCTTTCAATGTATATATCTTTTGTGCATATATTGGCAAAATCATTCCAACTGATAATATTATTATTGATAATCTTTTCATCATAATTATTATAAATATTGTTGTCTATTCAGTTTCTGCACTTACGATTTTTAGCATCATCTTTGCACGCTCTTTCTCATTCTTTAAATGACGTTTTTTGTCTTCTATACGGAATATCATCCAATATCCAATAGGTATCATTGTGAGAATAAAGAACATAGCCATGATAGTACCGAAACATACAACGACTCCCATTGGTCCCCACATTGGTGAGTTTTGTATCACCATCGGAACAACTCCCATTGATGCAGCAGCACTGGTAAGGAATATAGGTCGCATACGTCTTTCTGCTGCCTGAAGAGCTGCATGCTTGGCGCTGATTCTATTATTCTTGCGCAGGTCTTCGGCATAGTCAATCATGATGATTCCATTTCTCACTATAATTCCCATAAGCGATATCATTCCAAGTACACCAGTCAAACTCACATCCTGATGCATGATAAATATACCCAAAGCCGCTCCTAACAGAGAGAACAGAAGTGAAAACATTATAAGTACAGACATACGTATGTCTTTGAAATGGAAAATAAGTATCACAAATATAATGATGATTGATATAGATAAACCTCCATAAATCTGTGGTCCGTTTTCATCATCACTAGCACGCTGGCCACCAGCTTTCATCGAAACTCCATTACCAGGAACAGATTTTAATGATGCTAAGACTTTATCTGTTGCCGTATTCAGATTTAGACCTCTACGCACATCAGCAAAGACCGATATAGTTCTAACACCATTACGCCTTACTATCATGCCTTCATGCCAGTCTGGTTTCACATTAGCTATCTGATTAAGATGCACATTTACTCCTGGAACCAAACCGCTAACCATAGAATTATTCAAATCATCAGGATTCTGTTTTCCTGATTTTACATCTTTCAACATGACATTTACAGGATAGTCTCCCTCCCATACTGTAGTGAGTGGAATTCCACTGCCAAATCTTGTAGCAAGATTCAATGACAGCATAGCCTTGTTTATACCCAATCTACTAGCCTCATCACTGTTCATTATAACATTCAGTCCACTGGTAGTTCCTTCGAAATTACTTCTTACCAGCAATAAATCACTGTCACGACGCATAATAGCCATTGCTGCATCTACGGTCTTATGCAACTGCGCTAGGTTACTACCACTAAATCTAATCTCAACAGGTGATAAAGCATCTGAATAGTCTAATTGTTTAATACGTACCTGAGCATCACTAAAATAGTTAGAATACATCGGTGTAAACTTATCAAGCAAAGCTTGTGTATCCTCGTCATCTTTCGTATTAACAATAAACTGCGCAAAATTAGTACCACCAATCTGTGGAGCATAACTAGTCTGAAAGCGAGGAGAACCGCTACCATAGAATGTAGTGACATTGATCACACGACTATCTTTCTTCATTAGATGTTGCAAACTATCAGCAACCTGCGCAGTCCGTTCAATTGCGGTGCCAGAAGGCATATATATTTCTACTGCGAATTGGTTACGTTCTGCTCTTGGCATAAGTCTCTGTGGAGCTTGTGAAAAGAGAGCTCCTCCTATTATAACAGTAAACACACCAAAGCCCAATGTAACAAACGGATGTCTGAAACAAGCATTAATCAATATATTATAATAATGCTGTATGATTTCGAGGAAAGATTTATGTTTCTGTTTACTCTTATCTTCGTTCAGTCCCTTCTTTATAAATGTATATTGCATCCAAGGTACCATGAATACCGCTATTAACAAAGACACACCAAGGACAATGGATACACCAAGAGGAAACCATTTTACGAAGTCCATCAACTGCCCCTTCATCGTTATCAATAACGGGAAGAAAGTGATAGAAATAGCCAATGTGGCACTGAATATAGATGAGAAAAACTCTTTTGCCGACATAGAAGCCGCATGCCATCGACTCATCCCCTGGTCAATCTTTTCTATATAGCAGTCTATGATGACTATACTATTATCTACAATCATACCCAAGGTCACTATCAGCGCCGCCAGCGTTACCGTATTCAATTCTATACCAAAAGCATAGAATATTCCCAAAGCAATAAATATCGTAATCGGAATCGTGCCTGCAGCAACACTTGCCACACGCATTGGCAATAGAAGCATGATGACTACAATTACAGAAACAATAGCTATTCCCAATTCTTTAAGAAAATCTACAACAGATGAGTTTACTACCTGACTCTGATCAGTTATAGTATATATGCTAACATCAGAAGGCAAATTAGCCTTATATCTGTTCATTATTTCTGTTACCTTGTCACCGAACTGAACAATATTTTTACCTTCATTCATTTCTAGCGATAAGACAATACATTTCTTGCCATTATTCTTAACATAACTATCAGCATCAGGATATTCACGTTTTATTGTTGCAATATCACGCAAACGTATAACGTTGCCTGACGGATCAGAAAATACAATCTGTTGTGCTACATCATTTTCAGTGGCAAGATTGGATACCACATGTATTGGTCTAACAGTGTTCTTATCATCAACATTTCCACTAATAATAGTAAGTCCTTGTGATTTAAGACTGGCAAGCAAGGTTGCTGTGTTCAAGCCGTATGTAGAAAGACGATCACGATCAATATAAATACCAATCTGTTCTTTCTGTTCACCGACCACTCTCATATTAGCAACCTCAGGAATAGTACGTAGACTATCCTGCAGATTATTCATATAATCATGTAATTGTCTATATGTTTTATCTTTACTCTCTAAGGTAATCAACTTTGCTGATGTATCACCGAAGTCATCATTTGCAATTAAAGCTAATACCCCAGAAGGCAATTCACCCTTAAACTGTTGGAGTCTGATTTTAAACTTACTCCAAAATTCATCCTTATTATTTACATTATCATTCAGTTCCACAAAAACATAACAAATTCCGTCCTTGCTTTCTGAATATGTCTTTGACTTCTTTATTTCCTTAAATCCCCAAAGAAACTTCTCTAAAGGTTTAGTTACTTGTTCCTCTACTTCAGCAGAAGTGGCACCTGGATAAACAGCAGCGACCACACCTTGGCGTACAGTGAATGTTGGAAATTCATTTTTAGGCATATTGATAAGTGAATATATGCCAAAGACAATGAATACAGACACAATCAGCAGCATGATACTGCTCTTGCGCATAACTCCCTCAACGGGATCAAATTTTGATTGTTTCATCATTGAATCTTTATTTTAGAACCCTCACTTACATTATCCTGTCCGCTGACAATTACCTTGTCACCAACATTCAATCCCATAGTGATTACAGTTCCTTGATTACTAACATCACCTGCTGTCACATTGCGACGCACGCTTTTGTTACCATCAGCAACCCATACGTATGTGCCTTCACCATCAACAAGTACTGCATCCTGTGGTACAACTATACAATTGCCTTTACCAGAATTATTTATAGAAACATTACATACCATACCTGGCAATAAAGCTCTATCACTATTTGTCATTTCTAATTTGATATCATAAGTATGACTCAATGGATTAGCCTGAACTCCCTTTTCCTTTACATTTGCAGTAAACATACGATTATTCAAAGCAGCAACATTAAAATGTACAAGCTGTCCTACATGTATACTTGCAATCTCTCTTTCAGGGATAGAGACTTTCACTTTAACCTTGTCTAACTTTACAAGCTTAAAGCAACTTTGTCCTGGAAGAACATTGTTTCCCATATCTACGCTACGCTGAGAAATATAACCACCAAACGGTGCACGCAAGACACAATCTCCAAGATTTTTTCTTGCGATACGTTCAGCTGCTTGAGCCTGAGCAAGTTGGGTCTGTATCTCGATGAATTTGATTTCAGGTAGACTACCTTTCTTATACAATAAGTTCATACGACGATATGCATCTTGTGTCTGTGCTAATGTAGACTTAGCTATATCATATGTATTATGTAACGTCTGCTTATCAAGGACTGCCAGCACATCACCTTTCTTAACAAACTTGCCTTCGTCTGCAAAGACCTGAGAAACTGTGCCCATTGTAGCAAAACTTAACTGTGAACCATAAGATTCTTCTACTGTACCAACATAAGTCTTGGTTGTAGCTTCATCTGTACCGTTTACCATTAAAACACTTACATTAATAGCTTTTACGCTATTTGTTTTTTTCTCGTTGGAACAACTTGATAATACAATCGTTACCATCAAAAATACAATCAATCCTTTTACTTTCATTTCTCTAAATATAAATTTGTTATAAAACAGTGCAAAATTAGTGTTATTAGTCATCACTAGCAAGGTTGATAATATCAGTAGATTGTTCGATTTGCCAAATACCTATTAAAAGTAACACAAAAATAGCAATACAATGGCTATAAATTAGTATATTTGTCGAGTAAATTATTCATTAAACTATAAATCATGATGTTAGAGAATAATAGTCAAGAATCTCTTCAACTCCCATTTGAGTATCATTATGTACCAGATCTAGATGATACATCTATACAGCCAGGTGACATTGTCTCTATAGACAACTCCATGGGAGTGGTAATATGTCTATGTACTAAAGGTAGTATAGATATAAAGTCTGGGCTAAACGATTATAGTATAAAAGAAAAGGAAATGTTTTTTTATTCTCCTGCCGGATTCTTACGTGTGTTCAATGTTAGCGATGACTTTAAAGGACTATTGATAAAACCAAAGTTAGATTTTATACTACCTCTGATTTCCAATCTTCTTAATGTAAGAAGTCAAATGTATATACGCGATAATCCAAAACTAACGATGACAGACCAGCAATACGAATATATTTCTGGTTTATTATCATCTATAGAAGAACGAATTAATAATGAGATTTCTTCTGAAATGGATGAACGTAGACGTATGGTCCTTACCGAACTTATAAAATCACAAGCCAGTACATTGTTTTATGAGATATTAAACCAGTATCTTATAAATCAACCTATAGAATTGTCTGCACCAGACAGAAATGATGAAATCATGCAAAATTTTATTGTTTCACTTGATCTACATTATAGAAAAGAAAGAAATGTTGCCTTTTACGCAGCAGAACAATGTCTTTCTTATAGCTATTTCTCTGAGATAATAAAAGCAAAGACTGGTGTAACTGCTCTGAAATGGATTATAAGTCGCGTAATAATAGATTCAAAACAAATGTTGGAATTCACCAACATCAGCATAAAGGAAATTGCTGACAGACTGAATTTTCCAACACAGACTTTTTTCGGTAAGTACTTTAAGCAGTATGTTGGAATATCACCTAAAGAATATCGTAAAAGATGCAAGAATCGTAAAGGAGATGTTAGTGCCAACAAAATAGAAATTGATTTATATAATTATCTAAGGGCTAATAAGCAGGATAATGATTAATAACTATTATTGATTAGAAAAGAATCTCCATAATAACTACATTACTTATTATCATAAGAAATCGTGCATACATTCACATGTATGCACGACTATACAAAAAATGATACTAATTAATAACTAATATTGTTAATCTTTATATATCCATCTTTTAAATCAACAGCCCTGCCAGTAAGTTTTATCTCACCTGAAGTATTAGAAGTCCTTAAAACAATCATGCAACGTCCGAAGAATGCTTTACGGTTATTCGCCTTAAAACGCTCCATTGATGTTTGACTTCCATTATCAACACCTGCAATAGAGGCTTCGCCATTTACATTAAAGAATATCTGATTATCAGCCCAAGGACAAAGGTTATCGTCTTTGTCTACAATTTCAGCATTAACGAAAACCAATCCTCCATGAGTGTTTGAACTACGGTCGGCAGTAAGTCGTATATGATCGGGTGTGCCGGCAGTATGTATTGTCTGCTCACGCACGATGTTTCCATTCTTTCTTGCTACAACTCTCACTTCACCAGGTTCAAACTTGACTCTCCACATGACGTGATATTCATGCGGCTGCTTATGGCGCAGACCCTGACTGACATTATTGACAAACAATTCTACATCGTCAGCATTATTATAATAGCACCACATATCTATAGTCTGTCCAGGAATCCAATTCCAATGAGGGAATAGATGCAACACTGGCTTTGAAGTCCATTCACTCTGATACATATAATAAATATCCTTAGGGAAACCGGCTAGGTCTATAATTCCAAAATAACTACTTCGTGCAGGAAAACGATAAGGAGTAGGTTCGCCGATATAATCCCATCCAGTCCAAATGAACTGACCGCTCACAAAAGGAGTGTTTTTCACTACATCCCATGTCTGCTCATGAGTGCTACTCCAAGAGGCGTGCATATTATCGTATGCGCTGCACATGAAAGACGGGTCAGTATATGGAAGCCACCATTCTTTTGGTGCCTTATAAATGGTATCACTTGGCATGATATAGTTTCCACGAGTCTGCAATGCAGATACCGACTCTGTCATAATAAAAGGTTTACCCGGGAAATTATGTAGCACATCCTTTATATTACCTATATGATAATTATATCCTATAATATCCAATGCTCCACTCTTAAACAGATTGTTGTCTGGAGAAGGTTCATTGCATCCTGAGGTTACGGGGCGTGCGGGATCCAAATGCTTCACTATATCAACCAATCGGCGTGTGAGTTTTGAATTAATACTTAACTCTTTTCCACCAAGTGAAGAAGCATCATGAGAAGCATTAAGTATCAGGTTTGCCTGCTCTGGAGTTAACTTATCTGCTGAAGCAGAATTCCACTGTTCAAGCACTTCGTTTCCAATGCTCCACATGATAACAGATGGATGATTACGATCACGAACGACCAAATCTGTCAAGTCACGTTCAAACCATTTATCAAAAAAACGAGCATAATCATTCTTCGTCTTCTTTTGATGCCACATATCAAAGCTCTCATCCATGACGATGAAACCAAGAGAGTCACAAGCATCAAGTAACTCAGGGGCAGGTGGATTATGCGAACAACGTAGGGCATTGCAACCCATTTCCTTTAGAATGGACAATTTTCGAATGATAGCATCCTTATGTATTGCAGCGCCAAGACATCCTAAATCATGATGATCGCACACACCATTTATTTTCATATTCTTTCCATTAAGCCAAAAGCCGCTAGCTGCCTCAAACTTGAAAGAACGGAAACCAAATTTCGTTGTATAAGTATCAATAACTTTCTTTCCACGTAAAAGTTCTGTTCGCAAAAGATACATATTCGGACTATCAACAGACCAAAGAGAAGGATTGTTAATTGATAGGCGCTGCGTGTTTACTGTAACAGTATCAGCTTTAGCTAATGAAGCAGAAGACGCAATTGATAAAATTCGTCCATGAGAATCAACAATATTATTGCGCACGATGATTTTCTCTGACGCATTGCAGGTGTTGTCTATACTAACATCAATATTAACAACACCATTCTGTAAAGCTGTAACAAAAGTTCCCCAATGAGCAACGTGGATATTACCTGTCTCTACAAGATATACATTACGGTAAATGCCACATCCACTATACCATCTACTGTTTGGCTGGTCAGAATTATCTACTCTTACCGCAACGACATTGCCATTCCTTTTGACATAGTTAGTTATATCATATCTGAAACTGCTATATCCATAAGGTCGTGTACCCAATTCTATGCCATTTACATATACGGTGGAATTCATATACACGCCATCAAAATCAATATAATATCTTTTGGCTTTTGAGTAATCGTTTATATCAAAATGCTTACGATACCAACCTATGCCACCAGGTAATGCTCCGCCACTCTCTCCAGATGGATTTGTAGCAAGGAAATCACCCTCAATAGCCCAGTCATGCGGCAAAGTAAGTTGTCGCCAAGAAGAATCTTTATAATCAGATAATGACATACCTGTAGAATCAGCCAATTTAAATAGCCAATTGTCAACAAACAACTTATTTTCTACAGCTGAAACCTTGACTGCAAATAGTAATGCCAATAATAATATAGTTGACTTATGTCTCATTTATTTCAATTTTACAGACAAAGATTTTCCTGTATATTTAACAATAGTACCAGAAATATTGTCAAAGTCCAATGCATTAGCAACTGTCTGTCCCTTACGATGATATACTATATTAAAACGGCGATTCTTAACCATACCGTTATAACTACCATAAAGGTCACTTATTACTAAGGTATTCGTCTTATCATTATATGTAAACTTAATAGTAGAATAGTGACCTTTCTCATAATTATAATTAGTACCTTCATCTTCATAGAGAGTGAACTCACCATCATGACCTTGATATACATACAGATTAACAAGTTCGGCAGGCTTTTCATCACTCCACTCCATATCAGGACCAAATGGAATTATTGAACCTTCTGGTACGAATACCGGAATCTTATCATAAGGAGCATCAGCATCAATCGTCTGTCCACCAGCATAGTATTTATTTGTGTAAAGATCATACCATCCTCTCTGCTTTGGAAGATAAACCTTGCGGCTGCGAGCTTTGTACACACCAACTGGACAAGCCATTAAAGAAGGGCCAAACATCCACTGATTTTTAATATCATAAACATTGGTATCGCCATTAAAGTCCATTACAAGCGGACGCATAATGGTATAATCATTAAAATGAACAGCACCAGCCAAACTATACATATATGGCATCATGCGATAGCGCAGTTTGTCATAAGCTACAATGGTCTTGTAAGCAGGATGACTCTCTGGTGCTATATTCCAAACCTCACGCAAAGGCCATTGTCCATGAGTTCTATATAAAGGTATAAAGCATCCAAACTGATTCCATCTGGTCTGAAGTTCTCTCCATTCTTTCAAATCCTCATTTTCCTCACCTGTTTTATCATACAACTGTTGTGCTGCAACATAACGATTTTCTACACAGAAACCTCCTTGATCCATACCCCAGAAAGGAAGTCCGCTGATACTATAGTTCATTCCCGCTGTCATCTGAGCACGCATATCCTCCCAGCGAGTACCAATATCCCCACTCCATGTTGCTGTGCTGTAACGCTGTTCACCCGCAAATCCACTACGTGTGAGAAGAAATACACGCTGATTTGGATTTACACTGCGCTGACCATTATATATTGCATCGGCATTTACAAGAGAATAAGCATTGAAATACTTGGTAGTAGAACCTAAAGCGGTAGAACCGCTGAGAGCTTTGCGATACCACATCGGAGTACAGTCTCGTACATTTGGTTCACTTGCGTCCATCCACCATGCATCTATACCGAATTTATATTTACTATAAAGATTTTTGTCCATCTGACGCCAGAACATCTTACGGGCACCTGGTGCATAAGCATCATAGAATGAACCTAAATATCCTAACCAGTCATAGATAGAATCTTTCACTGCCTGATGATACATCCAGCCATTGGCATCCAACTCCTTATAGTTCTTTACACTGCTATAGAATTTGGGCCAAACAGAAATCATAAAACGACCGTTAAGAGCATGCACACTGTCAAGCATTGCCTGTGGATTAGGATAACGAGAAGACTCAAAAGTATGATCTCCCCAAGAATCAGTCTTCCAATAATTCCAATCCTGAACGATATTATCAATAGGAATGTGGCGCTTGCGGAATTCACTTAAAATAGATTCTATATCAGCACTGCTCTTATAACGCTCACGACTTTGCCAGAATCCAAGTGCCCACTTAGGATAAACCTGTGCTTTACCAGTAAGAGTACGGTATCCAGAAATAACATCATCGAGATTTTTACCTGCGATAAAATAATAATCCATATCAGGAGTCATCTCGCTCCATATACTTAGCTTTCCCTGTTCAGCCTCATTACGTGGAGAGGCGGCACGAAGTCCACAATAACTCACGTCTCCGTCAGGATACCAATCAACGAGCAACTTTGCTTTAACACCTTTGTGAAGAGGCACTGTGAATTTATATGAATTGGGATTCCATGCAGTACGCCAACGCTGAGGAACAACTTCCTTTCCGTCAACATATACCTTCATATACCCAGCATAATACAAAATAAAACGATATAAATTATCTACAGGAGATTCTATGTATCCCTCATAAGTTACATGAGAACCATTAAGCTTAAATCCTTTAGGCAGACATCCTACACCTAAATCTTTCCCAGCTTTAGCTTTAGCCAACTCTGGAAGTGCGAACTCATAATATATGCTATCTTCGCCACGAACTAGTTGATAACCATCTTTCTGGGTATATGTACCCGTTAAAGCGCCTTTATTTCCATCTTTGTCATAAAGTGTAAAGAGGTTGTTGAGTTGTTTGTAACCATCAGGATTACCAAAACGGCAATAGCTATAACTATCCCAAAGCAATCCGTAATTATGGTTACTTACAACAAACGGCACACTTACTTTAGTATTATATTGGAACAAATCTTCATTCTTACTCTTCATATTAAGTTCCTCTGACTGATGTTGACCCAATCCATAGAAAGCCTCATCGGCAGGACTATCAAAAAGAGCATGCCATGAGACACCATGCTTTTGAGATTCGGTGAGATGACTGTCAACACCAATTTCACGTTCCGGAACAATAAACGGTGAAAACGTTTTTCCACCAATATTACTTTCTGCAAGAATAGTTTTTCCCTTTGTATCTTTAAAAGCAACACGACCAGTATTCTCATCAACAAAAGCCTTGATATTGGAAGTGGCAACAATGACATTCCCACTATTTTCTATAACCTTAAAATTTGATTTTGCATTCTGAGGCACAATAATCAAACTTTGCTTGGGCTTGAATACCGATTCATTTGTAGACTCTACACGTATAATTTTGTCGTCAATAACTTGCAGACGAACAATCTTTGCACCATGTGCCGTTTGTTTTTTTACATTAATCGTAATGAAGTTACCATGTTGCGTATATCCTGCTGAATATACAGAAGTGTTACATAGTAACAAGGCAACAGATAATAAAGTTTTTGCGATTTTCATTTCATTTCAGGTTTATTGATTCTACGGCAAAGATACTGTAAAAATCAATCAAACAGATAATATAATGTTAATAAAACCCGATACTATCTTATCACAACCCTGTTTAAATGTTTCAAAAACGTATATATAATGTTATCTATCCTTTTCAAACTTATGTTTATACTGAGAAGGAGTAACTCCATACATCTCAGTAAAGTACTTTGAAAAATAGCGTGGATTATTAAATCCTACCTTATAAGCGATTTCACTTACACCTTGCTGACTTTGCCTTAATAACTGTTCTGCATGCTGCAACCTGATGGTACGAATAAACTCAGAAGGGGTTGTACCGGTTACTGACAATAATCGTTTATATAACTGCACGCGTGACATATTTAGGTCAGCACTTAACGTCTCTACACTTATATCGGTATTGTCGAGATTATCCTCAACATACTTTGTAGCATCATTAACCATTTGCTGGTCGACAGAAGTAATCTCCAGTTGCTTTATTTTAGGTTTGATAAGTTTCTGTCTTGGTCCCTTATGCCATTTAATGAGGTTCTGTATTTTCAAGTTTAGCAAGTCCATATTAAAAGGTTTGGTGATATAATCATCAGCACCATTTTCTAATCCTTCGATCTTATGCTCCTGAGCCATCCTAGCAGTAAGAATTATAAATGGAATGCCACTGGTATTTACATCAGACTTCAATTCTCTGCAAAGTTGATTTCCATCCATTTCTGGCATCATCACATCCGATAAAATTATGTCTGGTTTCTTTTCAGCCACGAGTTTAAGTGCCTCTATACCATTATGAGCGACTCTGACATTATAATCGGTCGACAAGACCTCTGTCATAAACGATAGAAAATCATCAGAATCATCAACAACAAGAACATCTGATTTTGCAAGGCTTGCATATACTGGTATTGCAGGAATATCCTTTTTGTTGACATTCTTTTCATCATGATTTAAAACCAATCTAACTTCTTCGTTGCTTTTTTCAGAAAGTTCTTCAGTCCGAACTACTGACTGTATAGAATCATTATGTATAGGAAGATAAATAACAAAAACAGCACCTCCACCTGGATTATCTGAAACAGACAATGTTCCGCCATGCATATCAACAAACGTCTTAACAAGACTCAAACCAATACCACTACCGCCATAGGTTTGTCCTTTCTCTGAATGAACCTGATAGAAACGGTCAAAGACATGCTTCTTCTCTTCGTCATCAATACCTTCACCAGTGTCACTTACCTTAATTTCAAGCATATCTTCTTTCGTTCCTTCAGAATCGTTATTATATATAACACGCATTGAAACATCAATACGTCCTCCAGATGGCGTGAACTTATATGCATTAGACAGAAGATTGTTCATTATCTTTCCTATCTTGTCATCATCAAAAGACATGAAGAGATAACCAACAGATGAATAGAATGTAAGCGTAATATCCTTACTTACCAGTTGGTTAAAAGTATTACAAATGTTCTTAACGAATTCCACTATATCACCTGTAAGCAGATTCAGTTGCTGCTGATTTTCATCCATCTTGCGGAAATCCAATATCTGATTTACCATATTGAGCAGCCTTGTTGCATTTCGCTGAATAAGTTCCAACATATTCTTATTGTCACCGTCAGTCTCATTTTTTATCATGTTATTCAATGGTGAAATAATGAGAGTTATTGGAGTGCGCAACTCATGGCTTACATTAGTAAAGAAATTAAGTTTCATCTCATCAAGGTGCTTACTTTGTTCAGCATCTCTCTTTACCTGTTCTATCATGAATTTTTCCTTTTGTCTTCTAAGAAATATAATCTTAGCATAATACAATAACACAGCAATGAAGACTATATAAAATAGTATCGCCCATATTGAAAGATAAAAAGGAGGATTTACATGAATATCTAGTGTGCTAACTACATCACTTTGTGTTCCGTCACGGTTTACAACTTTTACCTCAAGTTTATAATCACCCGAAGAAAGATTGGTAAACGACACAGCAGGCTGTCCATCAGCGGTAAGCATCCATTTGTCACTGAATCCTTTCAAACGATAAAGAAATTTGCTCTTTTCTGGTATTGAAACATTGTCAGATGCAAGCAATATCGTAAAGGCATCGTCAGAATGATTTAGCGTCAAGGAACCTCCGTCACGCAATGCCTTATGCAGAATTACCCTTCCGTCGCTTTTCTCTCCTACATCAACAGGCTTGTCATAAAGTACAAAACCGGCAAACAATGCACGTGATTGCCTAGAACTTCTTTTAGTTTTTTGTGGTGGAATTATATTTATACCATCCTGACCGCCTACCACAACGTTACCATTATGACACAGAAAAATGGCTCGGCTATTAAACTGCCTGTTTTGCAAACCATCTATTTCATTATAATTTGTGACAAAATAATTCCATTTACCATCCTCGTTTGTTAATACGATATGAGAAACACCCTTATCCGTAGCCACCCAAATTGTATTGGCTAAATCCTCTATTAGAGAACAAGCCACAAAACTCTGCGAACCAGGGAAAAGGGATATTTCATTCAACAAATCACCTTTTGACTCATAAGAAGAAAGACCTGAAGCCGAAGCATTCCATACAATTCCACGTGAATCAACTAATATCTGATTTATTGATGATGCTGAAAATAAATGCCCGGAACGTGTCGTGTTGTATTTGGTAATCTTTCGAGTTTTTATATCTAACACCGAAAAGCTTTGTGCATTTCCTATTACGATATTACCCTCTCCATCAAAAGAAATAGATAATATAAAATCGGAAAGTAAACCTGAATTATGGCTGTTATAAGTAGTAAACTTACCGGAAAGAGTATTTAAAAACTGCAAACCACCACCAAGGGTTGCAATAACGATATTGCCATTAGCATCAGTTTCTAAAGCCCAAACATTATCATTAGCAAGAGAATTAGGCTTTCCCGTAGCACGATAAGGAGTGAAACGACCATCCTTATAATGAGTCATTCCTCCATTGAATGTACCAAACCACAAAGACCCATCCTTAGCGATGGTACTGCTTATCACTGCATCAGAACCAAGTCCTGTTTCTCCACTTCTATAATGATGCATTACACCTGTAAGAGGATTATATACAACAATTCCTTCATTATTTGTTCCACACCAAAGATTACCAGAATTATCTTCCACTATAGTGCAGACATCACCTAAATATATAGTAGAGAATTTTGAATCTTCGGCTGAATAAAATGCTACTCCATTCTTATATGTGCCTATCCATAACGCACCATTATTATCAAGAAACAGATTTTGTATTGTATTATCAGGAATACTCCCAGAATTAGTTTTGTCATATTTATATGACTCACTAATATGATTACGTGTATCAAGCATTAACATTCCGTCATGATCTGTTGCTATCCATATCCTACCAATATTGTCAGTTACAAGATCTTTGACTAATATATTATTGCAGTTAACTCCCTTAATACCAAATTCATTTATTAACTGCGAAACTGAAGCATACCACTTTTTGTATTTTAAGCTCCATACAACAGTATGTCCTAAATATGAAACCCAAATATTACCATAGAAATCAACATATGTACTATGAGACATCAAAGCACCTTTATGCAAATTAAAAAGGCTTTTATTCACCCATTCAACCTTAAGATTTTTACTTGACAGTTTAGCCAATATACCATTATTATAAGTGATAATAACACCACCTTTACATTCTGTAATACACGACACCATTCCAGAAGGCAAAACAGAAGATCCATTACCATTCTGTTTGAATAAAAAAGATTTGTTTTGACCAGCCTTATTATAATAAACACCTCGTCCATTAACTGCCACCCACATATTTTTATGTGAATCTATTTCCACCCAGTCAGCAGTTCCATTCATTCCCATTGTCTGCATAAGTTGATTAGAACTTGGATTGAAATTTTCGGTATCACTCATATAAACGCAATACCCAACAGCAGTGTGAATCCAAAGATTTCCATTGATATCTTCCTGAATACGGTCAACAGCATTATTAGGCAATGAAAGATCATTGCCATATTTATAAAAAAAGTTTTTGAATCTAAAACCGTCAAAACGATCTAATCCAGATTGTGTTCCAAACCAGATATAACCTTTTGAATCTTTAAAAACACAATTGACTTGACTATTTGATAAGCCTTGATGGGTTCCTAAACGAAGAAAGCTAACATTATTTTGTGCTTTAATGGTAAAACAGGAGATGCTAGATATAAGTATTGCTAAAACTGCTAGTAAGTGCTTCATGTGTATATATTATATACTATTAGTTCGCAAAGATATATAGTTTTTCGTTTAATTCCAAATCAAACTAAGTTTTTTTCATACCAATATTCCGTTTTTCACCACCAATATACCTATAATGTTTCACTTTCCCCAGAATCTGTACATGAGAAACTTTGTTAGTATTCAAAAATAATTCATCACAATCAGTCATAATACTTGTAAACATCGAATTATTAATAGTAGCATCTGTCCTATGTGAAATTATTTTAGAATTAATTTTTACAACGTTTATTTTATCAAGATCTAGGGAAAATGTCTTTACATTAATATCATTTCCATGTACTGTCACCATCCCACATCCTGATAATTTAAGACCATCAAGATAGGGGGTTGTAATAACTACATGTGTACTTTTTTTCACAGGATAATCTGAATCAAACGATAATTTCAAAATTCCATTATCAGACACTACCCGTTGAGCATCCACATAAGCTTTTTGACCATCTATAATAACACTATATTCATGACCGATTTTTATATCTACAGTCGAAGCGCAAGATATATCAACTGACTTAAAAGAAGAGACATACTTCTTTTCCTTAATTTCAGAAGTATCACCCAAAATTACTCTTTCTTTTTCATTACCCGTAACAACAAGTTTATTGTTCTTATTGCCACATGAAACGAACATCAACGCTAATAATGCACATATAAAAATCGTCCTGAACATAGTATTTTATTAGTTAGGCCATTTTGCAGAAGACACTCCTTCGGAAATTCCCCCCATAGCAGGAGTATTCCAAAGAGATATCGAACTGCGATTTATAATACTCATATTTGGAATACTACAACTATTAATATCCCAAGCAAAAGGTACAAGACCACAATCACCAGCATATTGGAAAACAGTCTTATACCATGACTTAAGTGTAGCATTAAAAGTAGTATTATCTTTCTGCCAATTTGCGCCACACTCTCCAACAATAACAGGTATTTTTTTATCAACAAAGTTGGTCTTCATACTTTCAAACTGAGCTTTTACTGATGCTGCATCATTCCACGTATCAACTTGACCGCTTGTAAAATTCCATGGATCATAATAATGTACTTCGACCATTAATCTTTCAGGCTTACTATCTGTAGGCATAGTAAGATAACTACATGTAGAACTTATATTAGTACTCGGACCTTGAACAACTAATACACGTGAGGTATTGTTTCCACCTGTACTTCTAACAGCATCAACAAATGCCTGATTATAACGCTCCAATATAGGGGTTAATTCCTTATGATGAGTATTAAACAAATTATATTCTTGGAAAGGTTCATTGAGTCCTGCAAAAACAACATGCTCATCATAATCCTTAAAGGCATTAGCTATGTTAGTCCAAAGTTTCTTCAATTTGTCTGATTTTGAGACAATAGTAGCCTCGTCTACAGCTATATAACTATCACGTGATGCACTAAAACCATCTACCTCTATCCAACCGCCATCCCAGTGGTCATTAATGATGACATACAGACCATCGGCAACACAGTAGTTTACGATTTCTTTTACCCTGTTCACCCAGGCTTCATCAATAGTCATATTATCAGCATCTACGATATGCCCCATAACCCAAGAAACAGGAATACGAATACTTTTAAAGCCTTGTGCCTTAACAAAATCGATGATTTTTTGAGTGGTTTTTGTTGACTGCCATGATGTTTCAGCACTAACACCACCATTATTAGTAAAGTTGTTTTTGAAATCGCCACCTTCCATTGTGTTACCTAAATTCCAACCAGGATACATTAACTTAGCTACTTCCATAGCAGAAAGGTTCATGTCACTAACCTGTGTTCCTGCATCTTGATTGACAATAACAGCCTCAGTTATGCTAACATCGCCTTTTGTCAATGTAAAACTGATCTGTCCTGAACGAGCACTACCTATATTTTTACTAGCGACAAACTGATGAGTATAATCTTTCATGTTTGCGCGAGTAGTAACTTCGGTTAACCAGTCAGAACCAACAGTAACAATATATGCATTATTAGCTTGAAGTTTAACATCAAAATTACTAGCATCAGAACCAACAGAAACCACTTTTGATGACGTAATTATCAAGCCTTCTGTTGAGGTTTCGCTGATAGACACAACACCAGTTTCAGAACCTGCAGCTACAGATATAGTAGCAGTCCTATCATTATACTCCGAATTCTTTTCAGTAGAAACAAGGAACTTATAAACTGTCTTAGACTCAGATGTCTGTTGCGTAACCTTCACCCAACTTGCGCTCGAAGTAAGTGTGGGTTGTTCTTTTGCTTGAACATAAAGGTAGGTATCACCACCAGTTTTAGAAAATTGAAGTTCAGACTTAGAAATAGTAAATTGTGTATTAACTATACTATCACTATCATCTTTAGAACAAGAAGTAAGACTAATCATGGCTAAAGCCATGATTAGTATATTAATAATTTTATTATTTTTCATACACATAATTAGTTTTTACCTGGGACTGTAACAGAATTGATATGCACTTTAACTTTTGAAGGATCAGAAAGTTCTTTCCAAAGGTTATACAACTCTATAGTCCATACAACAGCACCTTTAGCGTCACCATTGATAGAGGCAAACACAGTATATGTACCATCACCAGTTACTGTAGTACGTCCAAAAGTGCTACCACCCCAATATGACGGACTCCAATCAGCATCAGCATAACTAAGTTCTGTAAGATAACTCTTAGAAGCTCCGTCAATTAGATTTCCATCAATACCACTGATAGTAAAGTTTACAATCATGTTACCAACGAAAGACAACGCTGACGCATTAGTTCCTGCGGTTTTGGTACTTCCATATTCATTGTATATCTCAATACGTCCATCAATACCTTTACCATCTTTATTTGCAAAAACTGTATTTGAATAATCCATTTCAAAACTTGGGTCTACATCAAATTTAATACTTTCAACGTCGACTTTTACCTGTGAAGGATCAAGAAGATCATTACTTAAATTTGCAATATCAACACAGAATACCATTGCACCCTCAGCAGCAGATGATGTTTCCATCCATACAGTATATGTACCATCACCAGTTACGTTTGCATCGTATTTATCACCTGGAAACTTACTGAAATGTGAAGGGCTCCAATCTGCATCAGCATATTCCAAACCTGCGATATGACTTGCTGCAGCACTAGGCTTGAGGTTATCTTTAATACCTGTAATTTTGAATGTAACTACCATATTTTTAGAGAACTTCACCTGAGAAGGATTTATGCTAGGATCCTTTGCGGAACTACCATATTGATTATAAAGTTCTATACGAAGATTGCCATTACTTTCTATATCACCAACTATCAGTTTATCAGAATTAGGTTTTATTACTGGTGACAGCCTAACAGAGCGTACAGCCAAGCCAAGGCTGCGCTTAGACAAACCAGAAGTTGCGTTTCCTGAAGAAAGCTTAAGAGTATTACTATAATCTGTAGCTATAGAATAGTTAGAACCTGTCCAATAAAGGCCTTCAGTTCCTGCGCCATTAATTGTAGAAGCATTACGATAACCGGTATATGGCATGAAGATACTATTACCGTTTTTTGCTTTAAATAACACACCTGTAACACCATTTACTGTTTTTACTTCCTGTGTGGTACCTGCAATCAATTCATCCATTTGTGCCTTTGTCGGCATTGTACTGTTCATTATTGCATTACCATCAATATCAGCAGCGTTAACAATATCATTCTCTGTACCAAAGATATCACCTGTAGGTGAATAATCAAGAAGATATTCACTTCTATTCAGTCCTGTTTTGTCACCATATCCAACAAGAGCACCCGTCTCCTGTTCTTCCTCTGCACCAATATTGCATTTTGCCCAAAGCACAGACAAGCCTAAATCAACATACTCCATGTTTTGTTTTTCTGCTTTAAAACTCTTAGTATCACCATACACTAAGCCATCTCCGAGCTGGAAATAAGAAGTATAATAGTATGTCATACCAGGAATAAGTCCTGTGAGAACTTGAGATATGTTATTACTAGTTGCAGTTATTGGATAATCAACTCCCTTCTGCACATTAAGCTCAGAGGACGATATTTTGAATCCGTAATGCATCTCTGTTGTTCCCTCGACCATAATTCCGTCAAGACCAGTAGTCTGAGCTGTTATAGTAGCTTTTGTTGCGGTTATTCCAGTTGCTCCACCTGTAGCAATCTTTGCGTCGGTAGCAACAAAACTCTTAACATCACCATATTTGGTAACTTTACCTTCAAGAGTAACATATGTTGCATAATAATATATTGTACCCTTTGTCAGACCATTCAGATTAGTCGTCACCACCCCCACAGAGTCTATTGAGCCTGAAGCTTTTGTTCCTGCAGTAGTAGGATCAGGGTTAGTACTATATACCACACCTATACTATACGAGGCAGAATTCTGTTTTGTTAAATCCAGAACACGACCTGTTGTAATTGCTGATTTTGCTGTCACTGCTGCATCACCAGTTTCAACTGTAGTAACGATATCACCGGTAGCAATGCTGTAATCATCTTCGTCACTACACGAAACGAGCGTCGCAAAGCTAATAGCCATAATCATTACACTTGCAAAATATTTAATTTTCATAATTGCGATTATTTTACGGGTTACATTATTTTATCTTTACTTCTCCTGCATCATAAACTACCTGAACGGTTATACTCAAGCTCTTGGTATGAACAAAGAGAGAAGGATCCATTGTTGAAGAAAGATTCCATGGATTCATGAAATAGCGACGTGCATTATATTTTGCAGTTTCTTCTTTTCCATCATCAATACATCTTATAATGTTAGTATTATCATCAAAAGCAACATCCTTACCATCAACTTTTATACTCTTAATAATTACATCGGCATTAGGATGATCTTTGAGTATACCGTCAACCTGAAGATACATAAGGTTCACGTCACTGCGAGATTCGTTTACTGTAAATGTATATTCACCTTCACCTTGCACAAAAACTTTGTCACTCGTTGTAAGTGTCCAACTTGAATTATTATTCAGATTAAGTAATGAAGTATATTTTTTCACCTTTACAGCTCCAGCATTTTGAGCTACCCAATGATACCCCTGATACTGAATAACATTCCCTTGATCGTCAACACAACTCTTGCCCAACCAAAGATTCTTGAGAGTTCCATTATAATCATCATGAGAAACAGATAAAACACGCAATGTGTTGTCGGCGTTGGTACTCATATTGAAACTTGGTGCAAGCGAAGTATTTCCTAAACCATTAGAGAAAGTAAAGATACCATCATCACTTAATGTAAAAGTTCCTTTTATGATAGTTCCATCTGTAGAAGTATAGGTATACGTCTGTTTTTCAGCAGACTCTCCATAATAAATAACAAGAGTTGCATCCGCAATGTTATCATTAGCTTTTATACCAATCTTCTTTTGTGTTCCATCAAGATTACAATAATCAATGGCATCTCCCTCGTCTTCTGTAGCCAACTTATAAGTAATCTCTCTGTTACTAGAATTAAGTACTAAGTTCTTCCATCCTTTTTCCAAATTTGGAGTAACATTTGTTGATCCTGTATTTCCTGGTGTCCAATTATCCCAGTAATCCTGAGAAACAAAATTATAGCACAGCCTGCAAGGTCCATCTGAAGAGTGATCACGAAGAGATGCAATTTGAAGACGGTCATTATCTAATCCAAACAGTTTTAGATTAGTACTCCAATTCGTAGCAACAGCGTCATGCTCTGAATTATGTAAAAGCTGGGCATCACTGAAAGTAATTGTATGATTATCTGTATCAAGCATGTAGGTACCTTTCATAGTTTTACCTGTCTCAGCATTATATACAGTTACATGAGCACCATCTATAAGATCAAATTCCATATAACCATGATCCATAGCCTTCATTACCCAAGGATTACCAACTATATCTGGTGTCCAATTCCAATTATCGCCTGTTCCCTTTTGCCCTAGCATACATGTATTCCATCCATCGTCTGTACCCCAGAAACCTAAAGGGCCAGCCCAAAGATCAGAATGCTTTGTTACTTTATTAGCGTCAATGTCCAACTTCCAACGTTTAGACTTACCGACTCCTCCACTAATCTTTGCCCATAATGGATCATTAACGAAGTTTGCATAGAAATTGTCTATTTTGAACTCAGAGTTTGGTCCCCATAAGAAACCGCCACGAGTTTCTGCACCGACACGTACCTTATAAGTTCCACTAAAAGGTATTTTAAGAGTAACCTCATTGCTGTTATATCTGCCTTGTGGGGTATCGAATGTAACAGAATAATTACTTGGCAATAAACTCTTTACTACTATAATATTAGGATTTTTGGCATCGGGTGTTACAGAATAGGCTAGTCCTTCGACTAAATCATCAGATGTCAGATCTTTATCGCCCAGACTATACTCGTCCGGAGAACAACCAGCCATAAATAAAATCATGACAAAAGCTGCTAGCGAATATATATATTTATTGATTTTCATATTGAATCAAAATGTTTTAATCTACATTAATTATTACTTTTTTAACAAAAGATTACCATCCAGGATTCTGCTTTAAAACTCCATTACTAAGTGTAATCTGAGTAATAGGAATCTGACAGAAACCACGTTTATTGATAATGTCCTGTGCTGCAATGTTTACATATTCCTTTACACCACCGCTCAATACTACAGTATTACTTTCTGCAATCTGAGTAGAGGCTGACTGTAAACCCTGACGAAGTTCATCCCAATAGCGTAATCCTTCAAAGGCAAATTCTTTTTTACGCTCATTCCATATATTTTCACGAGTAGCAGACAAACTTACATAGTTTCCACTCAAGGTTCCATCATCTAGAGTGTAAGCACGTTTGCGCACATCATCAAAATATGTCTGTGCATTAGTACTACCTAATTCAGCTGCCATAAGGAGGACATCAGAATAACGAACAAGTACCCAATCCTGATATTGTGAAATCTGAAAGTCACCAGCCATATCACCTTGTAGATATGAAACAAGGCTAGTCTTTCCATCATCACCTGTCATATTTTTACTTAAAGGAGTATATTTCTTGATTGCGTAACCTGTATATTCACGTTGATCTGCTAAATATGACTTTTCGTAATTTGTCAATTGCTGACAATCTATGATTGAAGCCTGACGACGAGAATCTCCAGGTCCATAGGCTGCAGCCTGTTTTGTAGTTACAGTCATGGCTCCCCATCCCTGGCCATAACGGTTATAAACATTAGCATTTGTACGTAAACCTAACATAACCACAAAACGGTTACCATCATTATTGCCATTGTAATCAGCAGTATAATTGAACTTCATAGAAAGCACAGTCTCTTTATTGCCTACGCCAGCATAAGAGGACTTGTCAACCCAATGATCTAAATAGTTACCAGTTTTGTCATCAGAAGAAGCAGGCCATAGATCTTTAAAACGTGTAACTAATCCAAACTCACCACTCTTTATTACATCTTCACAATAAGCAAGAGCCTGCGTCTTTGTTAAACCACCAGGCATATCTGCACCTTTATTTCCATTATAATATCCATCATAGAAAAGATACACTCTTGCAAGCATAGCTTCTGCAGCATACTTTGTTATATGCCCGTCATTAGATGCTGATTGAGCCTTTGGGTAAGCCTTTGCAGGAATATTATCTGCAGCAAACTTTAAATCTGTAACAATCTGAGCATATACATCATTTGGTACAGCTTGAGCAACATTATCCTGTGTCGCATGAATAATAAGAGGTATGTTCTCCCATGTGCGTACCATATCAAAATAGCATATACCGCGTATAGCATGAGTTTCTCCTAGATATACAGACTTTATACTATCATTATCCCATGTAATATTTTCTGCTTTATCAAGAAATTCATTGCATCGAAACACAGAAGCATAATAAAGTGTCCACAAACTACTGTGCATATCAGTATATGATGGAGCTTGATTCATATCGAAACGATCTATCGCCTGTGTATTCCTACCATCATTGTTACCAGTACCACCAAAACATTCATCACTCATAGTTTCGGTTAATTGATACAACGTAAAAGTAGGTCCGCTTGATATCGTGCGTTGCCATCCATCATAACAAGCATAAAGTGAGCGAAGTCCGTCTTCCTGAGACTTATAAAAGTTTCCTGAGTTACTATCGGTCTTTGAATCTACGTCAAGCCAGCTTTCACTGCATGAAGAAAGCCCACTTGAAATAAGAATACCAAAAACTGCTATAATTATTTTATTTGTTTTCATATTAATATTCCTTTAATATTAGAATTTAAGATTTATACCTATAAGGAATGTTCGTGGGCGTGGATAATAACCAAGATCTACACCAGAAGCCCAACTATTTACACCATACCCTACTTCAGGATCCATTCCATTATACTTTGTAAATGTAAAAGCATTCTGAACCTGTAAGTAAAGGCGTGCTTGAGAGAAAATATTGGTCTTCAACATCTTAGCGAAATCATATCCTAGTGTGATATTACTTATTCTAAGGAAATCACCATCATGAATAAACAAATCCGAGAACTGCCAGTTAATATTAGATTCTGTTACACGAGGATAATAATTTGAAGTTCCTTCTCCCGTCCATCGCCTAAGAACTTCTGTTGTATAATTGGCTGTTTTAACACCAACGTTACGATAACTCTGCACGATGTCATTTCCAGCCATACCATTTGCGGTAACACTGAAGTCTAGGCCTTTCCAGTCAAATCCCAAAGAAAATCCGTAAGTGAAGTCTGGCATACCATTACCTAGGTTTACTTTATCCTTATCATTAATTGTACCATCATGGTTTACATCATAATATTTTACATCACCAGGCTGAACATCACTCTGAAGAACTCCGTTTCCGGCAGCTATCCATTGCTTTATATCATCCTTATTCTGGAAAATTCCTGCAGTTTTATATCCCCAGAAGTAACCAATTGGTTCGCCATTACTAGCACGATAGAATTCTGTAGAATTGTCATACAACTGTCCGTTGCCATCAGTTCCATGAATAATACCGTCTTCTGTAGGAATATTGCCCACTTTATTATGATTAAAAGCACCATTAACATTTACATAATAGTTAAAGTCCTTACCGATTTTATCATTCCAACCTAGTCCTAGTTCAAAACCAGTGTTTTTCACATCACCACCATTAATATAAGGTGCACCAGTTCCAGCAGTAGCAAGAATTGGAGCTACAACCAACCAATCCTTTGTTTTCTTATAATACCAATCAAAGTTTATATTCAATTTGCCATTTATCGCACGAGCGTCAAAACCTAAATCAGTCTGTTCAGAAGTTTCCCATTTTATTTTTTCATTAGCCAGACGACTTTCATATGCTCCATAATAGTTTGCCTGTGCTGTAGCACCGTATTTATTTCCGAAAAGGTAATATACTCCACTTGTTGTTATTGGACTTACATACATAAGGTCACCTATATTTTGGTTACCTACCTGTCCCCAACTTGCACGAAGTTTGAAATAGTCGAATACATGAGAAACTGGTTTCCAAAACTTTTCGTTAGAAAGAATCCAACCACCACTTATTGAAGGAAACCATCCCCATCTGCTACCACGCGCAAATTTACTTGATGCATCAGCACGTAATGTAACATTCAACATATATGTTTCTTTTAAGTTCCAACCAAGTCTTCCAAAATATGAGAACATACGTTGATTAAGAGCAGGAGAACCACTTGCACTTAATCCGTCCTCTGGAGTAGATGCAGTTCCATTACTTACGTAAGCATGTGACCAATCAGCAAATCCATTTTTAAGAATTCCTTGAGAACTACCTACGCCAACACCCCAAAACTGATAGCTTTCAGTACCAAGAAGTGCATTAAAACTATGATCTTTAATTTTCCAGTCATAACTTAATGTATTTGTCCATGTAATCTGTTGATTATGGCTTGCACTCTGACTGACACGCGTCTGATTAATATTTTGGCTATATGCACTGAAATGATATAACGGAGTGAAACTTCTAAAGTCTGAAGAATAATACTCATAACCTACAACTGTACGGAATTTCAAGTTATGAATAATCTCAGCCTCAGCATATATATTTCCTGTAAAGCGAGCCGCATTAGTCTGATTGTTAGTATTTGTCATCATCAAACCATAAGGATTTCCCATTCCTTGAAGATCTGTCCAATCCATATTATCAGTAGCATAATAAGGACTTCCGTATTGTCCTGCTCCATATACAGGAATAAAAGGTGACATACCAAAAGCTCCACGAAGACTATTATTATAAGAATTTCCTACTTGAATTCCTTTATTCTTTGTATATACAAAACTGACCTGTTCACCAACTTTAAGCCAAGGCTTAACCTTCCAGTCAGAATTTACACGGAAATTGTAACGTTCATAGTTACTAACATCCGATCCACCAACAATACCTTCTTGATTCATATAACCTAAAGAAAGAGCATAATTTCCAGCACTGCTACCACCAGTTATCCCAACATTATAAGAATCTGTTTTAGCATTTTTCTTAAACATTTGGTCAACCCAATCTGTATTGATTAAGCTACCGTCAGAATTATATATTCCCTTATATGAATTCCAATCATAAGGCAATTTACCTGAGTTTACAGCCTGTTCGTCAAGAATTTCCTTATACTCGTTTGCATTCAGCATATCTATTGAGCGAGGTTTGTTCTGCCATCCCATATAACCATCAAAACTGACAATGGCTTTTCCTTCATTACTACTAGTTCTACCCTCCTTACCACTTTTGGTAGTAATTAAGACAACACCATTTGCAGACTGTGATCCATATATCGCAGCAGATGCTGCATCCTTCAACACATCAATACTTTCTATATCACTAGGATTTAAGGAACCAATATCGCCTCGTATACCATCTATGATATAAAGAGGATCGCTACCATTTATAGTACCCATACCACGGATATTAACCTTGAGACCAGAACCTGGCTGACCAGACTGTGATATAATTGTCATACCAGGAGTCTGTCCCTGAAGAGCTTGCAAAGGATTCGAAGTATTTAACTTTGCAATGTCTTCACCCTTCACATTGATGTTAGCACCTGTTACAAGCTTTTTCTTCTGAACGCCATAACCTATTACAACAACATCATTGAGTGAATTTGCCTTTTCCTTAAGACTAACCGTAATGTTATCACCACTCACTTTTACATTTTGAGTGATATAACCAATGTAGCTCACAACGAGAGTCTGCCCGTCATTAGCTTCTATTGAAAAATTACCATCAAGGTCGGTAATTGTTCCGCCCTGCTTACCCTGCACTACAACTGTTGCACCAATAAGAGGTGCATTATCAGAAAGGGACAAAACCTTTCCTACAAAAGTTTTAGCGCAGAGATTAATTGCGGAAGATAGCATAAATACTACTAACGCAATCTTGCAAAAATTGAGATTCTTGCAACACATAAGAAATGTTTTTCTCATAGTTACTTTGTGTTTTTGGTTAAATTTGATAATTTAAAGTATTAGTTATTCATGATAACTGATTATTACCAGTTTTTCATATTGCAAATTTAAACAAAACTACAAAAATATTAACGTTTATATGTTTTCAAAGTTGTACCAAATAGTATCTACAACTGTATAAAATGTTTCTATAAACTACATATTAGGTAATTGATATGAAGCTAAGAATCAATGTTTTTCTGAGCTTTCACGTATTTTCAATATCATTGGTACAATTTCTTTATATATTGTTTGGTCACCATTGATATTTCTCATTAGCAATTCACAACTTTTATTACCTTGCACATGTGCCTGGTCCATTATAGCACTGAGTTTTGGAGTAACAAAAGCCGCCGAGTCACCATCAGTAAACCCAATAATTGCGACATCGTCTGGAATAGAAAGTCCACATTCCTTTATTGCATCAAAAGCAGCATAAGTCACAATATCATTAAAAGCAAGTATTGCATCAGGGCGATTTTCACTCTGCAAAAGTTTTATTGTTGCTTGTCTGGCTACATCAAAATCGATCTTATCACATATCACTAGGTCTCTTTCTATCGGCAATCCTTTTTCACGAAGCGCCTCAAGATACCCATGTTTACGTCTACGCACCATATCAAGATGATTTGGTCCACCAACAAAAGCTATTCTCTTCGAGCCTGTTTCTATGAGATGACAAGTTGCAACCTGAGCAGCTTCATCACCATTGCCTACAACCTGAGAGAACTTTTCTGGAAGACATGTACGTGCAAAGAATACAACTGGTATACCCATTTCATACAATTGTTCGAAATGCGTATAGTCTACTGTGTCTTGTGCTAGACATGCTATTATACCTTCAACATGCATTGAAATAAAATTATCAATAGCTCTCTTCTCCATTTCACAACTTTCATGACTGTTTGCACTAATAACAGAATATCCGGCTCTTGAGGCAAAATCCTCTATTCCATCAAGCACAGCAGCATAATAATGAGTGACCAGATTAGGCACAATTACCCCAATAACTCTTGGAGCCTCTTTTCGCAAACTCTGCGCAAAAGGATTTGGGCGATAATTTAATTTCTTAGCCAAATCTTTTACTTTCTGCTTCATATCATCTCCTACCTCGTGGCTATTCCTCAATGCACGAGATACGGTTGCAATACTAACACCAAGTTCGTCCGCAAGATCCTTTAAAGAAATTCTACGTTGTTTCATTATTATATTTGAAGGTTATTTCTATTCTAATATTTCTGCCAAATGCAAAAGTACAAATTTAATGCAGATGCGCAAACGTTTACGTTGTTTTTTAGGGCTAAATAATAACAACTAGACAAAAAAAGTATTAAATTTGTATCAGAATTTTAATGAGTAATGAATAGTTGATAATAAGTTAGTTAGAAAATGTACGGTTTATGATTGTCGTGAGACAATTTTAAACCTTTTTTATTTATATATATTCTAATTCAATTATATATAGTATTCGGCAGAATCTACTAGTCCCGCTCTCAATGCATACTTTGTTGCTTCATGCACATTATTCACTCCTAATTTTCTGAATATATTTTTTCTATGGGTATTAATTGTATGGAAACTAGAGATACGTTTCTCAGCTATTTCTTTTGTTGTCATTCCCAAAGCAATCTCTTTCAGAATTTCAGTTTCAGTTTTAGTGAGAACAATCTCCTCTTCTAATTTATTTGGAGCAAGCAACATCTCTGTCATTCGCTGGCAGATAAAGCGATTGCCATTTATAGCAAACCATATAGCTTCATTTATCTCCTGCATACTACTTTCTTTAAGCAATATACTAAACTTTGTAGATGTAGCAATAATAAGTCTTGTGAAATCAATACTCAAATCTTCACTGAATATAATCCAACGCGTCTTTGTGAAACGCTGATTAATTATTCCTAGTTCAGCAGCATCATTGATATCAAACATCGTATAGTCCAAAATTACTACACAATCTTGATCTTCATTCAACGCTACTAAAAGTTCTGCCTTATCTTCTGTATATTTGTATTCCACATTATCCATGGAATCAATAATATACATCAGTCCTGCACGTGTAATATCTTGCTTGTCAGCTAACAGAATTCTCATATTTGCTTACATTTTAGTGCAAATGTAAGTAAAATAAATGAAAAATGACAAATATTTAATTTATATTTGTCATTTTTTCTATTGTTAGAATGTCATTCTTAGCATAAACCTTATTCCATCTTTCTGTGCAGTAGGAAGTCCGGTGTAATTACATCTATGAACATATTCCACATGCATTATCTTAAAGATATTATGTATTCCGGCAACAAGTTCCACGTATGGTCTATTAGGATCCATTACATAACATCCTTCAGGGAAAGCCATCAAAGTATTGTCCATTGCATTCTGTGGCAACATTGGATTATTCTTGTCTGTAAGTTTTCCCCATAAAGTCTTTACACCGATATACTCACGCCATTTCAATTTCTTGAGTAGAGGAATCCTGTTGAATATCTTTCCATTAAGGTCCCAACTCACGTCAAGACTCGCATAACGGTCATTAAGGAATTCCATATTGTTTATCAAATTGAAGGTTTCATCCTCAACAATATAACTCAAGTTGGCAGCTGGCATTATAAGCAACGGATAAGGAACTTTATTCCATTGTGCTCCTGCTTTTGCATACATATCAATCTTTCCCCAACTGTTCATCCAAAAGCGCTTATAGATACCAGCCTCAGTAAAGTTATAAGTGTAGTCGCCTCCAAGCAATCCTTTGACTCCCATAGTATGGTTCAAAGAGAATACAGGTGCATCTAGATTTATAGGTATACGACGCTGCTTTGTATTGATATATGTACGTCCCGGTGATAGTTGGAATCCCAAATTAAGTTCAGTCGTGCGCATTTTTCCATTATGGATATATTTACCCACCTGACTGTTATCAAGATCTCTTAGCTGTTCTACCAGAGTCTTATTAGCATCACTCATACCACTTAACGGTATGAAGAACAAACGACCAGCGGCTTCATTCTCTTCAGTTTTCAAGCCTAAAGTGGTTTTCAAACCCCATTCAGACTCCCATTCAAAATCGAGCCGCTGAGTATTGTAGAACATCATCTTATCTACCGTAGCCCATTTGAAAGCGGTAAACACATTATCCTTATCTGTTTGGACAAACTTGTCAGACGGTGACATGATATCATACGTTGAAGACAGTGTTATAGTTCTCTTTGGAAATTCTCGTGGCAGATAATCCTTCTTGTTGAAAGAATATGTGACAGTTCCTTCATAATAGTTCTTTTTACTGTCCCAACCACGTGCAAAATATCCAGAGAAGAATAGATTCTTATTCAGATTGGCTGTTGTCTGTGCACTTAAACGTGTACGCAGTCCGTCAATAAAGTTTGATGTAATCATTGTGTTTACCGGACCAATATCTACCTTACTAGGGTGATTGATGTCACCAGTTTCCACAAAGTTCTCTACTAATGCCTTGACACCGAATATTATATACTTAAATCCTTTCTGTTGCTCTATACGATGTATGAAAGCATCCATACCGCTCTCTCCTTTCGTGAGTCCCACTGTACGATATTGATTCCAGAAAGCCTCATCACGCATCATTGCATTTGACTCACGCTTAGTTGCAGCTTTACCCTTGAACAATTGTTTCGGCAACGGATCAAACGCATAGTCACTGAGTCTTGTCGTTCGTGTTACGAGCATTTTAGACAAGAAGCTTGCGACCTTCATTTCAACTATCATGTCGTCAACGCTCAACGCCCATTCTCCGTTTGGCAGTTTTGTGTATTCCTGTGTCACATTAAGATTTTCCACAAAATTCACATCGCTGCGCTTTGGTATGGTTAGTTCGCATCTTTTCACATGCAATGAAGAATCTGCCAAGACATACAGTTCACCACGGAATCCAAAATCCTGCTGATTATTCGGTATGAATTGTAGATGATAACACAAATCACGATCCACATATACAGTGTCTTCAATGTAGTATCTGTAGAAATCGATGGCACTCTTACCGATTGGACTTGTAAACGGATATTGAAGCAGACGTATTTGGTCATCATACAAGTTGACATCAGTAAACACATCTTTCAATGTTGTATTAAGGATGTCGCCTGTCTCCAGCAACTGATTTATTCCGTTACTTTGCTGACCAATAATAATATCTTTCTCGTTCTTCGGATCCTTTCTGTAAATATGTTGTGAAACGGTCTCATCAACAGATAAAGGCAATATCAGTTTATGATTATAAGGACTTGTCTCAATCTGGTCTATAAGCCATTGCTTCTTTGAAAAGAATCCACTGTCAATATCAGCTTTTTGAATATCGTTTACCGCCAAAGTAATCTTCTGATATTTATTATACTGATAATAATCATGATTACTCAAATCGGTTTTATGCTTAGCAGCTATCACACGTTTCATCAACTCTACAGCAGGGTTTTCCTTTCTGGTGTATCGTTTTTTCTTTGTCTTAACCACGACTTCCTTTAATGTTTTTGTGTCGGGTTTCAACTTCACATGCAGCAGGTCATGCTGATCAGCTTTCAGGTTATAAATCTTTGACTGATATCCCACAGCGCTTATAGTAAGTGGCCAGCCATTGTGGTATTCGATAACAAACTTTCCGAATACATCACCGCTGACAGCAATATGTTGTCCTTTATACGAAGCACTTGGATACGATATGGTATCACCGGTTATTGCATCGGTGACAACACCTATAATCTGCGCTTTTGCAAATGATGTTATAAGCAAAAGCAGAATAGTTGCGTATGTCCTGTATAGTCCTTTCATCCTTAATCTTTTTCCTATTGTAATATTTGGGCAATATCTGTTATTATCCTATCTGGCAAAGTTTCATCATATACTTTATCCGTCCATCCTTCACCCTTAAACCAAATCGTCTTACAACCTATCTTGTTTGCGGGTTCTATATCTTTATAAAAGCTGTCGCCAACAACAACTACTTCATCAGGTTGTAGTCCAAGCTCTTCAACACCCAATTTATATATACGTGGATCAGGCTTGCGAATTCCCACAACTGCACTTTCTACGATGGCAAGAAACAGATGGTCTAACTTAAATTCTTTAAGAACCACACCAACATTGCCATAGAAATTGCTTACAAGCACCATTGGATAATTAGCATTAAGTTTTTCAAGCACATCCCGGCTATGGTCTGTAACCATCTTCACCTCTGAATATACATCATCAAGTACAGCCTTGTGCATACGATTCATCTCGTCTTCTCCTGCATCCCAAAATCCTGAGCTGCATATATATTCCATCTCCAGCCTAAGCTTTGTGTCCAATGTCTTGTAAAAAGTATAGTTTGGCTTTATTATAGGCACATTACCCAAAGTGCGTTCACCATAGACGTAAGCTTCACGAAACTGTTCCTCGGTAACAGGCACGTTTTGTCTTTGGTATGAGTGCCACAGCACCTTTCCCCAATGGTGTCCCTCTGTATCTAGAGTACCTCCGTAGTCAAATATGTATCCTTTTATCATATTTATTTCAATTTATCGGTAAGTGATGCGCACATCTTTTCGTGCTTACTGTGCATATAAATATACATGAAACTCATTACAACAATCTCAAACATCGGATAAATCCAAGGATGATTTATAAGACATGAAACATAGCATACAATCGCTCTGAGATTGAATGTCAATAAGTTTGTGTATGGCATCAGAGGGCGTGAACCAGCAAGGAACTCATTCTTAACCAGTTCTCTCTTTTCTTTGTATTCCTCTTTGTCAGCCATTCCATTCCATTGTTTAAAGAACTTTTGGAATTCAGGTGTACGCTTTTCCTGACTGTGACAATACTTAGCATAGTTTGAATAAAAGATGCGTGCCCAGAATGATCCTTTTGCAGGCAAATCTGCCAACACCTTTTTCTGTCCTTCATAACTATCAAGTTCGCTTCCACTCTTTCCTTTCAAGAAGAACAAATGTATCTGACGGTAATAATCTGATAAAGAACTTTGTGGAGAATGGCACAGAATACCTGCAACCACTATCACTGCCCAAATCCATACACCCCATTTCATATCCGTGTTTGGAATATTATCATTCATCAATCTGAATGCTATCGCCAAATATATGCAGGCAAACCATACATCGCCAGAAAATCCATCCAGCATTCTTCCTATCAATGTCTTCTTACCTGTGAGTCTTGCCATCTGTCCGTCTGTAGAATCACAGAAATTGGCGAACATAAGCAGTACGACTCCCATTATATTATGTTGAGTATCGGGATAATAGAACATGTATCCAGCAGCAACGCCTAAGAATATTGATAATACAGTAATGGTGTTTGGATGCACGTTAAGTTTATTCCAAAACAATGCAAATACCAATCCTATTGGACGTGTAAAATGCACATCCAACCACTCTTCTGTATCATTTGACTTAAAAGATGCCTGTAACAATTCCTTAAAACTACTCATTATTCCTTTTATATTTTTATTATGTTTAAACTATTTTTCTTTGTCGCCACCTTCGCTATAACGTCTGCAGCAATGTCTCTGCAACGAGAAAAACTAGGCCAGTCGTTGAAGTCTATTATATAAAATTCTCCGTCTTCGGTTATTATAGCGTCACCACCATAAACGTCTATGCCTGTAATCTGTGCTACTTTATCAGCCGTTGTTTTCAAAAGCTTTTCATCGAAAGCATAATGACATGCATCACCATTAAGTTTTTCATCACCAAACTTAGACTCACCATCATCACTTGGATAGAAATATTTGAAGAAACCACCTTTCACAGCATAAAATTTCACCAAATCTCCTGGCACATGCGCCTGAACAATCCAGTTTGTTATCCCTCGAATCACGAAATCTGCCTTTTTATTGGCAAGCATTGCCCTGTCCTTACAATATACGACATCACTTTTAGACTGAGCTGCCGCGTCACCACGTTTAAGCCAATACCCATAATTTCCTTCAGATGGAGGAACTGGTATATCATTGTCACGCATTATATCGTCTAGCATCCTGCGTCCGCATGTTTCTACGCCATAAGCAGAATTAACAACAACGGCTCCTTCATCTTCCTTAGTTTTCAGCAAAGCCAATGTTTCAGGAAGCCTTGCCATAGACAGATATACGTCAGCTTCATCATCGATAGACAGTTCAACTTCATCTATCATAGAAATATCATACGGCAATCTGTTGCATACAGCTTGCAATATAGCCCTGTCTTTCTCCACGGAGTTTGGAGAGAACCTGTCATCTCGCCTAACAGCTATTATATTCATAACTAGTAAAGTTCAGAATATTATTTCAAAACTTGTGCATATTGCCCCAAAAACTGCTCTGCTTTCACAATATCTTCAGCGTGGTCTATATCCATAACTTTTGAAAAAGAAAAAGCTTTCAGTTTTCTTCCGTCTCTGATAAGTCCACGTTGGAAATTTCTCATTCTACTCTCACCACGTTCCATGCAGTCATTGAGAGTATCGAGTGATTTAGCATTCAATCCGTATATTCCACCTGATATATATTTGCAACCGTTTTCATTCTTATCAAAGAATCCGATTACGTTTAATTCATCATCTGTGCCTACATAAAGAGGCTTTTCATCATCTATATAATCCGTAACTCCCATCAATCCGTCATAACCTGAATTTATACATTCACGGAAGTCTGATATATACTCTTTAAATTCTTCTGCCTTGAATATTGTATCAACAGTAGTCATCACAAAAGGCTTTTCATCAAGAAGTTTACTTAATTCAAAAAAGCTGTGCATAGAACTGGGTGTTGTCTTCACAATGAAGTTCAAAGGAACTGGTCTACCATTAAGTCCGTCCTCCTCCAGTTTCAAAAGATGCTGACTAACCTTTGTCATAAGGCTATTACATATAATTGTTATCTTTTCAGCATCGTTATCCATGAAAACACGTATTAAACGGTCTATAAGATGCTCATTCTGAACTTTTACCAGCGGTTTAGGTTCATTAACGCCTTCTTGTGCCAAGCGTGACCCTTCACCAGCTGCAATAATTGCATAATTCATCTAAATATTTTTTTGTAGCTACTAAAAACGTAGCAAAAGTACACATTATAAGTTAAAACAGAAAACTTTTTTGCACAATTTTGTTTTTTAGCATGTAATATATAGTACACGTTCATATTTTTAAACACCAAAATGCCTATTATAATATCAATTCCATTCATTAAAATGAACTACACAAAAATGATATAACGATGTGAAATATAACTTACGTTATAACGATGAAACGTAAACGTTTGATCGATATAATGCAAACTTTATATCGTAGAAATGGAAACGTTTGATCGTAGGAATAGAAACTTTATATCGTAGAATCTGTTTTATCGTAGAAAACAATTTAAACATACCAACAAACAGATAACAATGCAGATGTAATCATGCTTACCACATATCATTTTAGGCTGTTAGTTTGTTTTAATAGCTTCATTTGATATCATTTGCCTACATAGGTTTTTCAAAAAAACAAGCGTCTAAACGACTACCCCCTGACTATCAACACATTACAATGTATTTTGTATTTTTATAGTGTCGGTGATATGGCATCATACATACAGCCATATCACCGACACTTATTTATCTATAAAAAGCGTTCCAACTTACTGATAGTCAACTCAAAAACACTTAGACGCTTAAATTTCGAAAAACCTCTAGTGCGTGCGTGTGCACGTACATAATATATAATATGCTGAAAAAACGAATTTACGTCTAGTTTACATGATATGACATATCAGGATTACTATCTATATAATTCAGCAAATCTTTCTTTATCTCTATTGAACGGTTATTCGAACGCAGCATCATACTCACATTGTGCTCCTGATCTACGACCTGAATATACAATTGAGTATTACCAACTGACTTTTCTACCATTGTAGAAATATCGGTAACCACAGTCTCATCTATTGCATCGCTGTTGATTGTGATTGTAAACTTCTCAAGACGATTAGCCTTCACAGTCTGCATATATTGAATATCAGAAATGCGGAAATCATAATAATCGCTATCACGATATTTCTGCTGGCACTTGGCTTTGATATACACGATGCAACCCTCAGAAAGTAATCCTCGCCATTTACCCCAATCCTCACCGAAGAAAGCAAGTTCACCGCTGCCGTTAAAATCTTCTATCGTCACGAAGCCACATGGTTTACCAGTCTTAGTGAACTTTGATTTAACTCCAGTAACAATACCACCCAAAGTTATTTCCTCTTTCTTTGCCAACTCTTGCTTATTGTCTAGTTCAGAACAATGAGTGTTGCACATTGTGTTCAAGATGATACTGAATTCATCTAGCGGATGGGCACTTATATATATTCCAACAAGGTCGCGCTCACGATTCAACTTTTCAATATTGCTCCAACCTTCTGCTTCAACAGGCTGCGGGCGTGCTATCTCAACAGCTTGTTCACCACCAAAGAGTGAATTCTGTGCTTCATGCTGTTCAGCCTGATACAACTGACCGTAACGAACCAACACATCAAGGAATGTTTCTCCTTTTGGATTAGCAGCCAAATACTGCTCACGTTGGAAGGCAAAACTATCAAAACCACCACTTAACGCAAGCGATTCAAACGCCTTTCTATTAACACAGCTGTAATCCATGCGTTCAGCAAAATCATATATATCCTTGTAAGGTCCATGTTCCTCTCGCTCCTTCACAATAGCAAGAGCGGCGCCCTCGCCCATTCCTTTAATAGCAGAAAGACCGAAGCGGATTTCACCTTTCTTGTTCACACCAAACTTAGAATAACTCTCGTTTACATCAGGACCAAGAGTGGCGATCTTCATATTCTGGCACTCCTCCATCAACTTAGTGATTTCGATAATCTGACTAAATCTACGAGTCATCAACGCAGCCATATATTCTGCTGGATAATGAGCCTTCATATATGCTGTCTGATAAGCCACCCAAGAATAACATGTAGCATGAGACTTATTGAAGGCGTAAGAGGCAAACTTCTCCCAGTCAGTCCAAATCTTTTCAAGAACCTTAGGGTTATGACCATTCTCCTGTCCTTGCTTTATGAACTTAGGCTTCATTGCATCAACAATAGCCTTCTTCTTTTTACCCATCGCCTTACGCAACGCGTCACTCTCACCACGAGTGAAACTAGCCAACTGACGGGATAGAAGCATCACTTGCTCCTGATATACGGTGATACCGTAAGTATCCTTAAGATACTTCTCCATACATGGAATATCATATGTAACAAGAGATGGATCATGCTTTCTCTTAATGAAGTCTGGAATATAATCCATTGGTCCTGGACGATATAGAGCATTCATGGCAATAAGGTCCTCGAATACCGTAGGATGAAGTTCACGTAGATACTTCTGCATACCCGGAGATTCAAACTGGAATGTACCGATTGTACGTCCTTCCTGATATAGTTTATATGTCAGTTCGTCATCAATAGGAATCATGTCCAAATCAACATCATCACCAACAGTCTTCTTGATAACCTTGCAAGCTTCCTTCAACTCCGAAAGAGTCTTCAATCCCAAGAAGTCCATCTTGATAAGACCAGTTGACTCAATCACGTGCCCGTCATATTGTGTTACGGCAGTTTTCAATCCAGGGAAATCTGGGTCGTCGGCTGTAGATACAGGAACCCAGTCACTTATAGGGTTACGGCAGATAATGAAACCACAGGCGTGAATACCAGTTCCACGCACCGTACCCTCAAGCATCTTGGCATACTTGATGGTATTACGCTCACGTGTATCAGTAGACACTTCAGCCTCTCTCAATTCGGGAGTACATTTAATAGCATTCGTAAGGTTCATCTTCAAACCGTCAGGTAAACGGTCAGGAATAGCCTTACAAAGCATATTCGACTTTTCCAATGGTAACTTTTCCACACGTGCGACATCCTTGATAGAGTTCTTTGTCGCCATACTTGCATAGGTAATGATATGCGCACAATTCTCGTGACCATACTTATCCATAACCCAGCGAAGCACCTTTCCACGACCGTCGTCATCAAAGTCAGTATCGATATCAGGAAGGTTCACACGGTCTGGATTCAAGAAACGTTCAAACAGCAAGTCATATTTCAATGGATCAATCTTTGTAATTCCCAAACAATAGGCAACAACAGAACCGGCGGCTGATCCACGTCCTGGACCAACCATAACTCCCAACTCTGTACGCGCAGCTTTGATAAAGTCTTCCACAATAAGGAAGTATCCAGGGAAACCCATCGTCTTCATCACATGAAGCTCAAAGTTAATATGCTCTATCACATTATCTGACAAAGGATCACCATATAGTAACTTAGCACCATCATAAGCCAACTTGGCTAGATAGTCGGCTTCAAACTTGATGCGATATATTTTATCATATCCGCCCAATCGTGCAATAACCTTCTGACCTTCCTCTTCTGACAACTGATTTTCACCATTCTCATCAGAAGTAAACTCCTTATAAAGTTGTTCCTCAGTAATCTTCTGTCTCCATTCCTCTTCCGTTCCAAAATCCTCAGGAATAGGGAAATATGGCATTATAGGTCCATGATCAATACTGTAAAATTCAACCTTATCAAGAATCTCAAGAGTATTAGCCATAGCCTCGGGAACATCAGAAAATATCTCGTTCATCTCAGCCTTGGTCTTAAACCACTCCTGCTTACTATATCTCATACGGTTAGGATCATCTAGATCTCTACCTGTTGCCAAACAAAGCAAATGGTCATGAGCTTCAGCAGTTTCCTTATCCTCAAAATGGGCATCATTGGTACAAACAAGCTTTATACCATACTCCTTAGCAAAGTCCATTAAAACCTTATTGGCTCTCTGTTGAAGCGGAAATGCTTCCCTGTTTGCCAATAAAGAAGGATCTTTCACTTCATGACGCTGAAGCTCCAGATAAAAGTCATCACCAAACACACGCTGATACCACTCACAAGCTTCACGCGCTCCAGCCATATCATCATGAAGAACCTTTGAAGGAACTTCACCTGCTATACAAGCAGAACAAACGATAAGGTCTTCATGATATTTCTCTAGTTCAAATCTGTCTGTACGTGGACGATAATAGTAACCATCTACCCAAGATTTACTGACTAGTTTTATAAGATTCTTGTAACCATTATAGTTCTTAGCCAAAACAATAAGGTGGTAACCAGAATTGTCACCATTTTCCTTAACCTTATCTTCCAATCTATGATGAGCAACGTACATCTCACAACCAAGAATAGGTTTGAATGGCTCAAGACCTTCGGCCTTGCGTTTCTTATTGACTCCTGCACAATAATCAGATAACTCTTTTATGCCGAACATGACACCGTGATCGGTGATCGCCATGCCCTTCATGCCGTCTTTAACAGCCTTATCTACTAGTCTTGGTATCTTCGACTGTCCGTCAAGGATAGAATAATTGGTATGAACGTGTAAGTGGACGAAGTCTTCCATATAATAATTTTCGTTTTGAGTTGCTAAGTTACTGCAAATCGAGCAAAACACAAAATAAAAAGTCATTTTTTATTCTTATATTTGCGGAAACGATAAAAAATAATTATCTTTGCATTCGATTAGTACTATCCTAATTTACCTATGATAAAAAGAATTAAGAAATTTAAGAAGATACGCATTCACCGTGAGGGTACAGATACACTGCTCTACGGTTTTATTATATTGGCCGCAATTGCTTTGTTGCTTAACCGTTTAGACAATAAACTCCCATTTTGGAGTTTCATCGTTGTTTTCGGAGTTATATATAGTATAGTATTAAACTTCTATCGCTGCCCGATACGCAGATTTTCAGAAGACGACGATACGGAAAAGATTGTTGTTGCACCCGCTGATGGTAAGATTGTTGTTATTGAAGAGGTAGAAGAAAACGAATATTTTCACGATCGCCGACTTATGATAAGCATCTTCATGAGTCTTTTCAATGTTCACGCTAACTGGTTTCCTGTTGACGGAAAAGTTAAATTCGTAAATCACAAAGACGGAAACTACCATAAAGCATGGCTTCCTAAAGCTAGTGAGGAAAACGAACACGCTGATGTAATGATAGAAACTCCAGACGGACAGGAAGTTCTTTGCCGTCAGATAGCTGGAGCTATGGCACGCCGTATTGTAACATACGCAAAAGAAGGTGAAGATTGCTACATTGACGAGCATTTAGGATTCATCAAACTTGGAAGTCGTGTAGATGTATACTTGCCGGTTGGCACAGAAGTTTGCGTAAAGATGGGACAAGCCACTACTGGTGACCAGACTGTTATCGCAAAGTTAAAAGGTTGAAAGTAAAATGAATTTCAAGAAACACATTCCTAACAGCATCACATGCTGTAATCTAATTTCAGGCTGCATTGCTACCACTTATGCTTTCAGCGGAAATCCAAAAATGGCTCTTCTATGGATTATCATAGGTGCTGTATTTGACTTTTTTGATGGAATGAGCGCTCGCTTACTACATGTATCTTCACCTATAGGTAAGGAACTTGATTCACTTGCCGATGATGTAACATTCGGTGTAGCACCAGCAACAATAGTATTTGCCGAACTTGGCGTTTTGGAATATCCATCTTTTATGGAACCTATGCGCCAATTTATTCCTTATATAGCATTTGTCATGGCTGCATTCTCTGCACTACGTCTTGCAAAGTTCAACCTTGATGAGCGACAGACTACATCATTCATCGGACTACCAACTCCAGCTAATGCATTGTTTTGGGGTTCACTTGTAGTAGCAAATCCTACATGGCTTGAAGGAAACAATTGGTCTGTATTAGTTGTCATAGTATTGATTTTAATAAGTTGCTACTTGCTGATATCAGAAATACCAATGTTTGCGCTTAAATTCAAGCAATGGGGTTGGAAAGACAATAAGGTTAAATATTGCTTTATGGCTTTATCCGTATTCTGCGTAGCTGTTTTTGGAATACTAGAAGCATGGTGGATAATCATTTCATTATATTTCATAATTTCAGTAGTACTAAATTTAAATAATAAGGAGAAATAACTTATGTTTATGTTTATTTTCAAGTTTATATTACTGCTTTTCATAGCACTGTTCCTATTTATTTTGGTTTTTGCTTTCCGCATCCTGAATTTCTTCAGAAACGGAATAAACCAATTCAACAAACAAAACGGGAACAATGCAGGACGACATGGCAGAAACAACTCTTATGGTGATGACGAAAAGGTGATAGACACACGCAATCCGGAAGATGCAAATAAAAAGATATTCACTAAGGATGAAGGTGAATATGTTGATTATACAGAAGAAGAAAAGTAAAAGACTTTAAATATAGAAAAAGCGGAGAATAAGATATTCTCCGCTTTTTTCGTATATCATATATTGAAATTCATCAATTGTGTACCAACGTACCAATCTCCTCACCATCCATAACCTTTTTAAGATTACCAACAACATCCATGTTGAATACATAGATTGGAAGATTGTTTTCCTTGCACATTGTTGTTGCCGTTAGGTCCATAACTTTAAGTCCACGAGTGTAGATATCATCAAAAGTAATATCGCTGAACTTTGTAGCTGTAGGATCTTTCTCTGGATCAGCAGTATAAACACCGTCTACACGTGTACCTTTCAGCATTACGTCTGCCTCTATCTCAATACCACGCAAAGAACTACCTGTATCTGTAGTGAAATAAGGACTACCTGTACCGGCAGAGAAGATGCAAACATATCCTGCTTCCATAGCCTCTATAGCCTTCCATTTGCTGTAGAACTCACCAATAGGTTCCATGCGAATTGCTGTAAGAACTTTAGTTTTTACATCTATCGCTCCCAAAGCACTGCTCAACGCCAAAGAGTTTATAACGGTAGCGCACATTCCCATTTGGTCTCCCTTAACACGGTCAAAACCTTTCTGACTACCACTCAATCCACGGAAGATGTTTCCTCCGCCGATAACGATTCCTATCTGCACACCCATCTCGTGCACTTCCTTAATCTGCTTGGCATAGTCTGAAAGGCGATCAGGATCAATACCGAATCCTTGTTTGCCCATAAGACTTTCACCACTTAGTTTAAGAAGAATTCTCTTAAATCTTGCCATAATATATTATTTGTTTATTTTGTATACTTGCTTACAACACCGTTTCTATCTCTTTGAAGCGGTATTCACTGATAATACCATTGCTGTCTCTAACAACTAAAGTTCCATCATCTCCTACTTCAATTATCGCTGCTTCAAAAACTTCACTAGTTTTCTTGTCACGATACTTAAAGAAACCATGCTTACGATATAGCGCAGAATGATACAATGCAGAGATATCACCATACTGTCCATTTTCTATCATTGCATAATATTTTGTGAATGAATCAATTATTTCATCTAAAAGTTTTTTCCTGTCTATATCATTACCTAAAATGTTTTTCAATGAAACAGGATTCGGCGCGCTACTTTTAAACTCCGTCTGATTAACATCAATACCAGTACCGAAAATACAGTTCTTTATATGTCCACCTCCTAGAGTAGTTTCTATAAGCGTGCCACCGATTTTCTTATCATTCCAATATATGTCATTAGGCCATTTCAAAGTTATTCCATCAGTGTATTTGTCCAATGCCTCTTTCAACGCCAAAGCTTCTGCCATTGAAAGCAAGAACTGACAATGTACAGGAACCATTACGGGATGAACCAAAATACTGAATAGAAGATTTTTTCCAGGTTCACTCTCCCATGTATTCTCACCTTGTCCCCTACCAGATTTCTGATAATCGGCAACTACAACACTTATCTTTTCATCGGAAGCAGGAACATAATTCTTCAGATAGTTATTTGTAGAATCAGTTTCGTCAAGCCAAATGATATTAGGTTTAACTGTTTTCTTTTTATTTCTATTAAAGCACCACATATATAATAATGTAATAAATTCTAATGATTACCGTTCATCGCTAACACAGGATTAAACGCATCGATAATATGTTCTAAGCTTGCATCTTGCGGCTTTGTTCCAACGATTGTGATGATGTCAAATCTAATATCATCATATATTTGAAACTCCTTGACGTAAGCGTTGGCAGCCCAGCCTATACTCTTTATTTTTCTTTCATCAACAGCATCTTCAGGACTCACGATGACATCAGTTGCACGAGTTTTAACCTCTACAAACACCACAGTCATTCCGTCTTCCGTGCGGGCCACGATATCGATATCACGTTTACCAAGTCGCCAATCCCTACTGATAACTTCATAACCTTTTTTCAGCAAGTATTCGGCGGCATAGTCCTCCCCCCATTTACCTAAATCATTATGAACTGCCATTTATTATATTTTCTATGTAAGACAAACGTAGTCTTTACAGACACAAAAGTACAATTTTTATTCCACACATCAAATTATTTATTATAAATTTAATAACTTTGCAAGCATGAATGAAGATCAAATAAAGAAAGACGAATTCTATATGCGCAAGGCTTTGGTTGAAGCAAGACTTGCAGCAGAAGCCAACGAAATTCCTATTGGAGCTGTGATAGTTTGCAACGACCGTATCATAAGCCGTGCTCACAATCTAACAGAAACACTTAACGATGTTACGGCACATGCAGAGATGCAGGCAATAACATCAGCTGCTAACATGTTAGGAGGCAAATACCTTTGTGACTGTACTCTCTATGTGACGGTAGAACCATGTACAATGTGTGCAGGAGCTATTGGTTGGGCACAGATTAGCAGAGTGGTATATGGTGCTCCAGATGAAAAACGCGGATATACAAAGATTGCACCAAAAGCATTTCATCCAAAGGCAACTGTTACGTCAGGAGTTATTGAAGATGAATGCAGGGAAATAATGCAGAACTTTTTTAAGAAAGTAAGATAAAAAAGAAAAAGCAGGAACAGAGTAACAACTCCATTCCTGCTTTTTTATTTCTTATCAAACGTCACCTACTTAACCTGAATGACAAGATACTTACTTGTACTCCAGAATATCTGAGGATTAGTAATTGTCAACTCATATTGCTTATTTGCGTCACGTGTTAGTGTGTAACTGCTTGACGGATGCAATGTCATAATCTTAACAGACTTTGAATACAATTTTATACTTTTGTCTACACGGATATCAATCTTCGTAAAATAATTCTTATTGAAGTTTGCCTGAAGAACTTTGCCTCCGTCAACAATTCTCTGCTCCTTCAACTCATTCTTTGTTCCGAATACATACCAAGCGGTATTCAACTGAGCATCCTGACTGTTAATAGTCTGAGTATTCTGAGTATTAGCAGTAGTGAGGTTACTTACATTAGTATTCAAATTGTTGATAGTTTCGTCAAGTTCAGATATATGAATATCCTTTGCATCAAGTTCTGCTCTCAACTGCTGCAACTGCTGATCTTTCTCATCAAGCTGCTTAACGAGATTCTCAATAGTAGCCTTAAGTTGTGTACCCTTCAAACTACTGTTAGCTAGACGCTGACGCAACTTTCCAATGAGTTCGCGGTTCTTCTGCATAGTTGCAGAAATAAACTTTATATTCTGTCTCAACTGGCTCTTTTTGTCAGCACCTTCACCATCCTTCACAATATTAACTCGGTTCTCAGCCTCATTAATCTGTCTGAAACCCTCTTGGATTTCATTCATTGTGCCCATCATATCATTGATGTCACTATCCTTTTGAGAAATGATACTCTGTAGAGAATCATTTTGCTCAACCTTTTCAAGATTAACCTTCGTCTTATCTTGTTTACAACTAGTAAAAGTCAGCAACAACGCACCAACAGTTACAAACAATAACTTTTTCATGATTTAATCTCCCTTTTAAGTTTTTTATCTTTTTTCTCATTTAAACCGGCAAGCACAATCACGATTTCACCTCGTGGTTCTGTTTCGGTAAAATGTTCTATGACCTCTTTCAAGGTTCCTCTTACATGTTCCTCATGCAATTTTGATATTTCTCTTGCCACACTTACCTGTCTGTCTTCTCCGAAAAATTCAGCAAACTGCGTCAATGTTTTTACTAAACGATATGGCGATTCATAGAAAATCATCGTTCTGCTTTCAGTCTGCAAAGACAACAAATGAGTTTGACGACCTTTCTTTTGTGGTAGGAACCCTTCAAAACAGAATCTATCACATGGTAATCCCGAAGAAACTATTGCCGGAATACATGCCGTAGCACCAGGCAAAGTCTGTACGGTAATACCCGCGTTTGCAGCCTCACGCGCCAGATAAAAACCAGGATCACTAATTCCTGGTGTGCCGGCATCACTTACCAAAGCAATGATTTGTCCAGCTTTCAAGCGCTCAACTATTCCCGATGCAGTACCATGTTCATTAAACTTATGGTGTGACATCAGGTGATTTTTTATCTCAAAATGCTTTAAAAGAAGACCCGATGTTCTGGTATCCTCCGCAAGCACTAAATCTGCCTCTTTTAATATGCGCATGGCCCTCAAGGTCATGTCTTCCATATTTCCCACCGGAGTAGGTACAATATATAGTATTCCCATAATCAATCACAAATATATACAATAAAAGCCCAAATGCAAAATAACTTGTCATTTCTTTGCAATTTTTAAAACGTTTGCACTAAAAAAAAGTGAAACCACAACGAAATATGGTTAAAAGCTCCCATCTGAGTTACATGATTTGCAGGATTACACCTACATTTATTTTATTACAACATTTACTATGATAGCACACTCAAAATTAACGAATAATTGCATCATTCATTATATTGTTGTGGCTTCTTTGTACTATCTTTAAATAAAATAGGCGGCGTCTTGAGATAAAAAATGAATAAATTCATTTTGTTCTCTACAAGATTTATACTATCTTTGGATAAGATAGGCGGCATCTTGAAATAAAAAATGAATAAATTCATTTTGTTCTCTACAAGATTTGCACTATCTTTTGATAAGATAGGCGGCGTCTTGAGATAAAAAATGAATAAATTCATTTTGTTCTCTACAAGATTTGCACTATCTTTGCAGTATTATGACTGAAAATTTAACAGGAGAATCACATCGCCCAGGACGAATTGAGGTGGTGTGCGGTTCAATGTTCTCTGGGAAAACAGAAGAACTGATTCGTAGAATGAAGCGAGCAAAATTTGCCAAACAGAAGGTTGAGATCTTCAAACCGGCAATAGACACACGTTTTTCAGAGGAAGACGTAGTGAGTCACGATCAGAATGTCATCCATTCTACACCTATCGATTCATCAGGCTCAATACTTCTATTGGCTTCAGACATAGACGTTGTTGGTATAGATGAAGCGCAATTCCTTGACGATGGACTTGTTGATGTATGCAATCAACTTGCCAATCGTGGCGTTAGAGTTATAGTAGCCGGTCTGGACATGGACTATAAAGGTGCTCCATTCGGTCCAATGCCTTTACTTTGCGCTATTGCTGACGAAGTTACAAAAGTACATGCGATCTGCGTGAAGTGCGGTTCATTAGCATACGTCAGCCATAGACTGGTAAACAATGACCGCCGTGTCATGTTAGGTGAAAAGGAAGAATATGAGCCTTTATGCAGAGATTGCTATCAAAAGGCTATAAAAGAAGAAAAAATAAATCATGGGTAAAGAAATTACTTTTGACCGTTTCATCCGATGGACAGGAACTGGTCTGCTAATTATCGCAGTACTTCTGCTGGTAAACTACCTTAGTGGAGTTCTACTGCCATTCTTCGTGGCATGGCTTCTGGCATACCTTATTTATCCAACGGTGCAGTTTATAGAAAAAAGACTGCACATACGTGTACGCGCAATAAGCATCATCATCACAATGTTGATCCTATGTTGCGTCATCGGTGGAATAATTTATCTCATAATCCCGCCAATGATTGAGCAATTTGATAAACTTGGAGGCGTCATCACACGTTGGGTACACGACACGACACATACCAATAACATCACTGCACTCATTTCACGTTGGATAGAAGACAACCAAACACAACTAAAAAAGATATTCAACAGCAAGGACTTCGGCGATGCTGTGAAAACAGCTATGCCTAAAGTCTTTACCTTTGTTGGTCAGACAGCAAATATCATAATAAGCATCATTGCTTCTTTGATCACCTTATTATATATGTTTTTCATACTTCTTGACTACGAATATCTCACTACCAACTGGATTCGTATCTTCCCAAACAAGAATCGTCCGTTCTGGAGAGAATTGATGCAGGATGTGAAACGTGAGCTCAACAACTACATTCGTGGTCAGGGAACAGTGGCTTTATGCATGGGAATTATGTTCTGCATAGGTTTCAGTATCATGGACTTCCCTATGGCAATAGGTTTAGGCATTCTTATAGGTATTTTGGATTTAGTTCCTTATCTTCATACCTTCGCCTTAATCCCTACTGCATTCCTTGCAATGCTCAAAGCTGCTGACACCGGACAGAACTTCTGGGTAATCTTTGGTATGGCTTTAGGGCTGTTTGTAGTAATTCAGATTATAACAGATATGATAATTACTCCAAGAATAATGGGTAAGGCAATGGGATTAAACCCAGCCATATTACTACTATCATTATCTATATGGGGTGCATTGTTAGGATTCATCGGTCTAATCATCGCCCTACCTCTTACAACATTATTAATAGCCTACTGGCAGAGATATGTAACTAAAGAACATAAGGCGAAAGAAATATCCCCTAATACGGAATCAGAAGAGTAGCCTAATTGTTTAAATAAGTTAAATAGAGAATATTATTCATCAATATTTTTTCTGTTTCAATAAATTTATTTACCTTTGCACTCGCTTTCAAACAGGAAGATGATTGATCCGCTAGCTCAGCTGGTAGAGCACAACACTTTTAATGTTGGGGTCATGGGTTCGAGCCCCATGCGGATCACAAAAAAGCAAAGGACTATTTTTTACAAATAGTCCTTTTTTTATTATATAAAGGTTTTAAATACGCACATGAAAAATTCTATATCAGCACCTTTCAATGTGCCTACTATAAAATATATAATATGAAAAAGATATTATTAATGCTTTTAATGCTTGTTCCAAGTTACATGCTTGCACAAGAGCCTGAATTTATAGGAGAAGTTAATGTTATGTATAAAGATAGTGTGAAGCCATTAGATAAAGAATACATGGCAACTTCTTCAAAGGCAGATGCAGGTCTTGTACTGTTTGGTCTGGGTGCAGTAAATACAGAAATTATAGTACCTAGAAAAAGCGCAAGAACTCGCATTCCAGAAAAGACAGAAATCCATATAATAGCAAAGGCTTTAGATAACCAGTCTGATCCTATGGCTGTGATACGTATTTTCCAGTTTGAAGTTCACCATTCCTCACGCAAAGCACTTATAGCAACCGCTGATATATTTGGAAGTTCCAATAACAAATTTAACAGTTTATCATTCCATGCGTCAAAATATGGTAAAAGCTCATACGATATTGATATATCTTCTCTACCAATTGGCGAATATGGTATTATCGTTTCTAATCCAAACAACCGTGATAGTAAGTCCGCCTTAATATACTGCTTTGGTGTGGGAAAACCAAAAGCACATAGTGGGTGGAGACAGTACAATCCAGATGGAGTATATTAATACCCTAAATTTAAACTATAATTATATATTTCTATAAATCATTAGTTATTAATTCATTGAACATTATCATCAGGTTTTATAACAGTAAACAAAACAAACAAGAAAAGATTATTTCGACAGAGATATATGTCCTGTTGATCCCCTATCTACCCAATAAGAACCAATTAAAGTACTAGCGTCATCATTTATTAACAATTTAATCGTTCCGAAATGAATATCATTGTGGTTTCTGTCAATAGCCTTAGATTCATTTTGATATGTATAAATTATATTGTTAAACCCTTATTCTTTTAGGCTTAGTTAGTAAACTTGGGTAATAATAATTCTACCCATAAATTTCACCTTATTATATTTAGCTTATTATGAATAAAATGCTTTTTTACACACAAATACTATATTAGCAGCTGAAAAGACAAACAATGACACAACGAAATATACGAATGGTAACTCATGCACTAATACAAAATTATTGCTGTCCGATAAAACTTTTTGAGTAATAACAAAAAAGGCTGAATTCATTTCTGAGTTCAGCCTAAAATGTGTTATCTTTGTCTTTACCACAAAATAAATCTAACACATGGGCAAAAGTACACATTTTATCGGACAGCCGCTCTATAGTCAGGTAATAAAATTACTTGATAAGTCTAAAATTATTGAAATCAGTCGTGAAAATGGTGGAGAACGTTATATTAAGCGCTTCGACAGCTGGACTCATCTGGTTGTAATGCTCTATGCCGTAATTATGCGTTTTGATTCTCTTCGCGAGATAAGTACCTATGATCAGAATAACACTTATGTATTATGTTGATTTTTATAGTTTATTCAACTACCCCGAAAAAGATTGGGAAACATATCTGAAAGAGAAGGCAGAGAGTCCGCCAGAACTATCACTTTTTTGATTAAGGGGGGCTTGTTCTACAAAATAATGATCCCGAAGTCTTATTTTAAAGGGCTTCGGGAACTATCTATATCATATTTTTAGTTTTATCGGACAGCAATAATACAAAATAGAAAATATGACAACAGTAAAACAATGTTAGATATCGTTTATGATGGGCAATTAACTCTTAATCTAGTATCATAAAATTGAAACAAATGGTATACGACCACGATCTATAATTTTCAAATGGCGATCACTCACTATGTAATCAAAAACCGCTAAAAAAGTTACACAATAACACTAATATTGCATATTTTCAAACATTTAATGCAGAAAATCGAGAAAAAGGATATATTTACAAAAAAAAAGATTAATTTTGCAACCCATACAGATATTACACAAAATTATGAATTTATCACAAACGAACTAGTATGGGAAAAAAAAGATTGTTTCAGCTATTACTGATTATGTTCTTTATTGCATTAGTAACAGATAATATTAATGCACAAGAAACAACAAAAGAAGAAAAGATTGTAATAAGCGGCAAGGTTAATTATAGTAATGGAGAACCCCTTGTCGGTGCTACAATTAGAATTGTAGGCACCAAAATAGGAACATCTGTAGATGAAAATGGACATTATGAGCTTCATGTTAAAAGATCTAATCATATGCAAGTTGTATGCTCATTCATAGGATGTAAATCGGTAACAGAAAATGTAAGAAAAGACGGTACTGTACAACTAATTGTAATGAACGATGACGATAGTCATACGACAGAAGAAGTAGTAGTGACAGGCTACCAACAAATTGACAAGAGAAATCTTACAAGTTCAGTGACTTCTGTAAACATGAATCAAATTGATAGACCTGGAGTTTCAAGCCTAGACAAAATGTTACAAGGCCGTATACCTGATCTTGTGGTAACAAATTCTAGTTCAGAAGTTAATGCTGTACCGAAAATACGTATTCGCGGAACATCAACGCTTATCGGAAATCGTGAACCTTTATGGGTTGTTGACGGTATAATCGTAAGCGATCCCGTAAACTTATCAGCAGACGTGATAAACGATCCCGACTATGTAAATAGAATTGGTAATGCCATATCTGGAATAAATCCTCAAGATATTGAACGTATTGATGTATTAAAGGATGCTGCAGCTACAGCTCTTTATGGAACTCGAGCAGCTAATGGAGTAATTGTAGTTACAACAAAAAAGGGACGTGCAGGAAAGCCTGTAATATCTTACAACTTCAATGGAACTTACCGAAGAAGACCTCGGTATTCTGACCGTAAAATAAACCTGATGAATTCTCAAGAACGCACTAACATTTCCAAATATCTTGTAGGCATGCATTACTCATACCCTAATGATATGACGTATATTGGATATGAAGATGCTGTCAACAAATACTACAATGGAACATATTCTCAAGATCAGTTTAATACAGCGGTCGCAAAATCAGAAACACAAAACACTGATTGGTTTAAACTATTGACAAATGATTCTTTTTCAGCTGATCACTCTGCCAACATCTCTGGTGGATCTGACAAATTTAGATATTACGCTTCACTGGGATATACAGACGATAATGATGTCATAAACAATAATACAAATAAAAGATATACTGCCTCAACAAATCTAGACTTTACAATAACAGAAAAGGTCAAAGCTTCAATGCAGTTGAATATATATCACACTAATAAGCAGTATAATCAGGATGATCTTTCTCCTATTGATTATGCTTACCGCACAAGTAGGGTTTTACCTGCATACAATGATGATGGATCATATTTCTTTTACAATAAAATTGCTTCCGGATTTCAAGGAATCATGAGTTTCAATATACTTAATGAGCTAGACAATAGTTATAAGAAACAGACTGAAAACGGTATGAAAGCGACTGTAAACCTGCGTTACAATCCTACAGACTGGTTGTTTTTTAATGGTATAATGTCTTATAATACAACAAACACAAATATCGAAGGCTGGTATGGCGAGAAAAGCTGGTATGCAGGCAATCTAAGAAAGACGTCACTTGGAGTTGAGCCTAACGAAGATAGTCTGATGCCTTTTGGTGGAGAACTATCTAACAATAATGTAGGACAAAATAATTGGACTGCTCGTATTCAGGGCAATGTAAATAAATATTTTGGATCTGATTTACAACATAATATTAATCTAGCTGTTGGATTTGAAGCAAATTCGACGCATTATAATGGTGACCAATATACGCAACGTGGATATTACTTAGATCGCGGCAAAAAGTTTGTAACCAGTATACCAGGTAAGTATAAAACATATCTTTCGTGGTTAGGTACAAATGTGCCTATCATAACAGATTCAAAGACAAACCTGCTATCTGTTTATGGAACTCTATCATATAGTTACAAGCAATATTTTACGGTTAACGCAAATACGAGATATGATGGCTCAAATAAATTTGGAGATAGGTCTAATGAAAAAATACTTCCTGTATGGTCTACATCTGGAGTAGCAAACATAAAAGAAATAGCACATATAAAACTCAACTGGCTAGACGCTATTAACTGGAAGATATCATATGGAGAACAAGGAAATATGCTAGACGGACAAAGTCCTGTACTAACACTGACAAAAGGTTCTTATGACACGCATTATTCAGAAATGACTTCTACAACAGCAACCAATGCCAATCCTGATTTAAAATGGGAAAAGACTCATTCTTTTAGTACAGGATTTGAGACCTCATTATTTAAAAACAGACTAATGTTAGAACTTGAATACTACTATAAAAAGACGACAGATGCATTCATGAATAAAACTATTTCTGACATTAATGGCTATACATCATATATTGTTAACTCTGGTGAAATAATAAATAAGGGTTATAATTTCTCTGTAACTGCTGTACCAATTCAAAATAAGGATTGGAATTGGCTTGTGTCTGCATCTTTATCCAAAGTTATAAATAAGATGAAAACATCACCGGGTGAAGATTCTTACTCACTAAACGATTATCTCAATGGCACAGCTGTAATCAACGGGCAATCATTAGGAACATTTTACTCTTATAAATTCATAGGACTAAATCCTGAAGATGGAGGTCCTTTGTTTGATGACTATCAAGATAGATCAAACGAATTACTTGGATTAAGTAAGTATGAAACGTTTATGAGAGTTCTTTCAAAATCAGGAAAGAGAGACCCAGATATAACAGGTAGCATAAGCAGTACTTTGAGTTACAAAAATTTTAGACTAGGAATTCTAATGGATTATGCGATGGGAAACAAAGTAAGATTATTCAAAGTTTTTGGACAAGGCGCTACTTTCTATCAATCAGGACCAGGAAATATATATCCTGAATATAATCTGAATAGAACTTTATTAGACAGATGGATAAAACCTGGGGATGAAGCTAGGACAAATATTCCATCAATAATGAGTAAAACAAGTTTGAACTATTATAAATATGACCAGCATTGGTCATCAGGAAATCAATATCAAGGTGTGCAAATAGCTACAGATTCGTATACAATGTACGACTATTCTGACATTAGAGTAATCAGTGCAGACTATATACGCCTAGCTAGTTTAAGTCTTACATATGAATTGTCTGAAAAGCTATTACCTAAATTAGGGTTACAAAGACTTTCGATCACTGCTGCTGGTAATAATTTATATACATTATGCAATAGTAAACTAAAAGGACAAGCCCCAACTCAATCTGGATTCTCAGATGTTCAGCTTTCTGACAATCCCTACTATACAATTAGTATAAATGTTCAATTCTAAAATAGACGATCATGAAATTTAAAATATTGTTATATACAATTATGACAACTGTTATGGTATCCGGTTGTTCTAATTTTCTAAAAGAGTATTCACAAGATACAGATTATGTACGTTCTTGGGAAGATCTTAATGAGTTACTTATTGGAGATGGTTACTTATCTCAGTTCCAGAGTGACAACCTTGCAAACGTCAATGATAATGAATATTTTATACACTTTCTAGGTGATGAGTTAGATGAAAATACCATTAGTTATGATGGAAATGCAATGCAATACGATGGTAAAGAAAAGGTTTTTGGATATTATACATGGCAAGCAAGATCAGGACAGAATGATTCTTATACAGGATTCCATAAAGAAAATGAATGCTGGGAGCAAATGTATAAACATATAAATGTTGTAAATAATATCATATATTGTGCTAATAAATTACCAGAAACTACACAAAGTGAAAAAATCGGGAAATATAAAGTTGATGGTGAAGCTAGATTTTTAAGAGCATATTATTATTTCTTTTTAGTAAATCTATATAGTAAAGCCTATACGCCTAGTACAGCATCAACAGATTTAGGAGTACCAATAAAGACATCAGAAACTGTAGAAGACAAAATATTTAATCGTAACACCTTACAAGAATGTTATGATTTAATACTAAGCGATTTGCAGATTGCAGAAAAAGAACTAACAGAATATGGAAAGCAGAAAACAATATATAGAGCTGATTCTACTGCTGTTAATTTTCTTTTTAGCCGAGTGTATCTTTATATGCAGAATTGGGATAAAGCATCTGAATATGCTCAAAAGGTTATAGACAGCCATCCGTCTTTAACACAGCTGAATACGATTCAACAAAATAAGGGAATCGTATCACCATCTTCTGTAGAGAACATATTCTCTATGGGAAGTAATGCTTTGTGTAATTTTACTACCTGTGAATACAAAAGCTTTACAATCTCAGATAGCATATACAATCTTTACTCAGACGATGATCTTAGAAAAACTAAATATATATGGACTTACGGAACATTTCATGGATATAAAAAAATGGATATGTTAAGCACTACACTTACACAGACAGAAGATATGCCTGAGTACTACTTTTATGCCTACTATAATCCATATAATAAAATTATGACCGATTTATCTGACAAATTTTTATTTAGGTCATCTGAGGCATACCTCATAAAAGCTGAAGCTGAAGCATATATGGGCCATGAGGAAGAGGCACGTAAAATGTTAAACACATTACGTCAATACCGCTACAAAAACGGAACAAATTATGAAGTTGCAGCCACTGGCTATGATTTGATAAAAACTATACGCTGTGAACGCGAAAGAGAGTTATGCCTTGAGGGGCAAAGATGGTTTGACTTACGCCGATATGCAGTATGCGAGAAATATCCAGAATCAAAGAGCATTATACATCATTACTATTATTATGTAAATCGCGATTCACATGAAAAGACATCATGCCACGTATTCACTCTCGAACCTAATGATTGGGGATACACACTTCCAATACCTCATGAAACATTAATAATGAATACAGGTATGAAGAATAATGAAAGGGGCGAGAGAACATTTAATGTAGAATAAAAAAAACCGGAAGAAATGAAAAAATATAAGACTTTAGAAATATTTGTGTACGGTGGCTTTATATGCTTATCTCTCTTTTCATGTGCAGACAAAGAAGATAATATCACACCAGAAGCACCAGCAAAAAACTATTTCGCTGTAGATATCAACGCTAATGATGAAGAATCTCTGTTGAAAAAAGAATTCTATAAAAACAATGGATGTTACTTACTTTTCAATGATACTTTGAGACATGATTCTATCGGAGAAAAACCAAATGGTCAAATCATATATCAGACAGAAACAGTAGATGTTCCTTATATCATGTCATCACAGGCATATTTTGCATATAAATATACCTACATAAGAGATATCGAAAAGAAAAAGGCTGCAGCTAGCTTTATTGAGAAAGATATACTACCTCATTTAAGCGCACAGCTAAGACCTTATTCTTGGCTTCTCGTTAATAGTATCACAAAATATGCTGTTAATGATAACTCGTATAGTTATGATTCAGAACAAGGATCTGTAGTCGGAAATAGAGCTACAGCTATTGGCATTCAAGACATTTTCGATATGAACGAATCTGATACACAACAATTTGCAAAAGATTTATCCGCTGCTATTGTAGCAGACAAAGTGTCAAGTCAAGAAGCCAGCGTACTAGAACCATTTACTAAGTTTTGTGACAATTTATATGAAACTTCATCAGAAACAACACCATGGGATGATGAATCAAATTTGAAATTGATGCAAGAGAGTGGTTTTATAGGTCCACACTATTTAAGTGGATTTATTTTATATAGCTATTACCCAAATAAAGTCGAAGATATAAAAGACTTTGCAAAACTTGTTGTAGAAAAAGACGATCAGTACGTAAAAGATACATACAATAACGAAATAATACTTGAGAAATACATGGTAATGAAGAATATCATACTTTCTCTTGGCTATAAATTCTAACAAACTATATGCATATGAAAATAGACAAAATAACATTATTAATAATAATAACATTGTTGTGTATAACAAGCTGTAGCAGTGATGACAACAATGCAATACCCACCATACTTCCAAATTACACAGGAAAATTCACCGATTCAAGAGATGGGGAAGAATATAACTATGTGAGAATAGGAAACTTGGAGTGGACTACGGATAATGCAAAATATGATACAAATGATGACTACACTAGAAGTATCTATATAACCCAACAAATCTTAGGAGATGATAATTCTACAAATGACTCATTAACTGTAGCAAAATATGGATATTTATATTCGTATGAAGGAGCAAAACTGGCTGTCCCTGAAGGTTGGAGACTTCCAACAGACGAAGACTGGAAGAAACTTGAAATGTCACTTAATATGAGTGAAAATGAGGCCAACTCGGATGGATGGAGAGGAAGCTATCAAGCAACACTTATGTCTGAGAAAGATGGCACACAACTAAATCTCAAATATGGAGGTTTTATGGATGGCAACAGCACTACCTTTGCTGCAAAATTTTATTATATAGAAGCCTTTGGATATTATTGGACAGATACATATGATAAAAATACTTCGACGGCATATTTTAGAAAGATCGTATATAATTCTGGAAAAGTATACCGCCATCTATCAGCGATAAATAATATGATGAGTGTAAGATTTGTAAGAGACGCTAAATAACAATAAAATGAAAAAATATATAATAGGAATTTTAATTTCATTAATTTCTACGGCTTCTATAGCTCAAAAGGAATTTACAATAAAAAGTGAAATACCTGGAATTAAAGATGGTATTGTTGTAGGTCTAATGACTGCAGAGGATTCTGAAAATAAAGAAATTGCCGTTGACACTGTAAAAAATGGGAAATTTATAATAAGAGGTAAGCTTAGTCATCCAACACTTTGTACGCTTACTACTAATAATTTGAATTTACTAGGCAATGATCAAGATACAGAGAAAATACACTGGACATATACAACTGTTTTCGTAAGTGATACAACTATGACATTTGCAGCTACAGCTTATGATAGTATAGCAAATGATGCTCCAATCGGAAAATACTTTAGAATAACAGGAGGGCGCGCTCAAGCTGATTTAAACGAATACAACTTATCCGGAATCCAACCTTTAGACTGGATAAAGAATCACCCCCATTCTGTTCTATCTGTAAAACTTGCAAATGATTTAATAAAAGGAGGATCTGGACTTAGAAAACTTGAAATTCAAGAAATAGCAAATTATATAAGTTCTGTACCAGATGACATAGAGCGATTATCAGAATTCAAACGCAATTGTGAATTTGCAAAGAGAACAGCTGTTGGTGAACCAATTCTGGATCTACCGTTATTCGACACAAAAAAGATAACAAATAGACTTACTAAAATTATACCCAAAGGAAAATACACACTAATTGACTTTTGGGCATCATGGTGTGGCATTTGTCGTAGTTCTATACCCGACTTAAAAACAGTAGCAAAAAAGCATCCTAATATCGCGATTATTGGGGTTAGTGCTGATAGCAAATATGACCCATGGATAAATGCAATAAGAAAAGAGAAAATGGAATGGAAACAATATTGCCTCACGATTAATGGTGGCAAACAGCTATTAGAAAAATATCTAATTTCAGGAGTTCCATTTTATATTATTGTAGACCCACAGGGACAAATTGTAAGAGTTCCACAATATGTTTCTGAAATAGATGATTATTTTACAAAAATTGATAACAAAAAATGAAAAAATTATTTTTAATAATTGTAGCGGCATTTACTCTGTGCCATGCTTTCGCACAAAGTGCAAGTTATAAAATTTCCGGAAAAGCTGATTTTGCAAAAGACGGAGATAAAGTATATATTGCAGATATGCAATATTTTGACCTTATCCCAACAGACTCAACTGTTATTAAGGATAAGACTTTTTTCTTCAGTGGTAAACAAGATGCTGCTGCTCTTAAATTTATTGTTTTGATTCAAGACACAAAGCCTGTATCAATAAATGATATTATCCTTGAAAACAAAGATATGCAAGTTGAAATTTTCAATGACTCAACAAAAAAACTTGCAGATGTTAAAGGTAGCACAAGCACAGAACTATGGAGAGAGTTCTGTAATATCGAAAATAGTATTTCTCCTAAAACTGCAGGTCCATGGAAAACTATGAATGATAGTACTGTAAGTGAAGCTGCAAGAAAAGCAGCGAAAACGGAGTTAGACTCTATAGATAAAGTGCAAGAAGCCTTAAGAACTAAATTTATCTGTGAACATATTCCATCTGCAATTAGTGATATGCTCCTTGGATATTATTCCGAAGCACTTGGAACTGAAAATCAGAAGAAAATTTTAGATTTGATGAAATCTAATAATAGTGAATACCCATACTATAAAAAAATAGTAGCTCAACACGAAGCTGATAGCAAAACATCAACGGGTAAACAATTTACAGATATTGCCTTACCGGGTTTAGACGGCAAAGTTATAAAGGTTTCAGATTTAGTAAAGAAAAACAAACTTACTATTATAGATTTTTGGGCTTCTTGGTGTGGACCATGTCGTGCAGAAATGCCAAACGTGATAAAAGTCTACAATAAATATCACTCAAAAGGATTAGAAATAGTTGGCGTATCCTTAGACACTGATAAAAAAGCATGGAGCAATGCCGTTAAAAAACTTGGTATTCCATGGAAACAGATGTCTGACTTAAAAGGCTGGAGTAGTAAGGGCGCAGTCTCATACAATGTGCAAGCAATACCAGCAACAGTACTTATAAATCAAAAAGGTGAAATCATAGCAAAAGATCTTCGTGGAGATGAACTAATGACTAAATTAGCTGAAATCCTAAAATAAGGCAGATAAAATAAAACTATAAATAATAGACAGTAACAATAGCCGAGTAGAAGTTTACTCGGCTATTACTGTTATATCAAATTTATTTTTTTAATTTCATTATACCTTTTGAATTCTCAGAAAAACAATGTAATTTTGTATCATTAACTAATAACTATCAGCATGGCAACAATAACACTACCAGAAGATGAAGAACAAATAAATGACGTAAATGGATTTTATTTCATGGCAAACCCCAGCACGTTTAACGGGGACCCAATACTTACTCTTCAAATTAATGATGGAAAAAACAGAAGTATCAAACTAAAGAAAAAAAATGTAAGCACAGTACTTCATTATCTTCATGATAATAATATTCCATTTCTTAATCTCCATTCAGACATCCCCCAAGCAATTGATGTGGAAGACGAATCATATAGAAGTCTACTTAATGAAATTTTCTTTATATTAGCATCTTGCATGATGTTTATTCTTGGATTTCTTTTTATCAGAAGTGGGAATAATTCATATATGCAATTGAATTTCCAATACCTATTTGGAATAGCTTGCATATTAGTTGGCGCAACGCTATTATGCCATCCTGCAGTTAAAATAAAAGAGAACCAATTAATACTTAAAGGTTATATTCATAAATCTGTCATTGAATTAGATAATATATTAAAGGTTACAATATGTTCTTTGGGCAAAGGGGAGCTGATTGAAGTTGTGACAAAGGATTATGACTACTATTCTTTTCCTATTAAAGGAGGTCGTTTAAAAGCCCTAGCAAGTGATCTTCAACAGGTAGGTATAGATGCATCATACATTTATAGAAATGGCGTTGCTAAATAGAAAATAGTATCACATTTCTTAAAATAGCATTAATCTTATAATACTAGAGTCCCCTTAAAGTGATTAGCATTTAGTGTAGCGTATTATTATACATTATATCTGCCAGCAATAAATCAAATATGGGTAGTATCTGTTACCGTGTGAGATAGCATAAAATAATCGTTAATTTTTTTGCAGTAGAAAAATAAATATGTATCTTTGCACGATTGAGAACAAACTACTACAACGACAGAACAGCCTGAAAGAGGCTGCCACCTTTTCGTAATCAGAGGCAATTAATAAATCTTAAACTGGAAAATATAATACGAAATAATGGCTACAAATCATCAAATTTCTACCCGTATAAAGGCAGCTACCGGTGTCGATATTGATATGTGCTATCAATGCGGCAAATGTACAGCAGGTTGCGTTCTTGCTGACGATATGGATTATCCTTCGTCAATGATTATGCGCATGCTGCAAACCAATGATGAAGAGAACTATCGCAAGATTATCTCTTCTGAAGCAATATGGCTATGCCAGAATTGTGAAAACTGCATCGGAAGATGTCCAAAAGAGGTTGATATACCCAAAATAATGGACTATTTACGTGCCGATTCTGTGAAGAACAAATGTGTTTCGCCTAAAGCAAAGCCCATCCTCTCCTTTTATCAATCTTTCCTTGGAACCGTCAAAACATCAGGACGCCTGAGTGAAGTTTTCATGACTATTAGATTCAAACTACGTACACTGCGCCTTTGGCAAGATGTTAGTCTCGTTCCATCTATGCTAGCAAAGGGTAAATTGAAGTTTATCCCTGAATCTATTAAGGGTAAGAGAAACTTAAAGAACATCTTTAAATCTATTAATTATAAATAGAAAATACTATGAAATTAGGTTTTTATCCTGGTTGTTCTCTCAATGGAACAGCTAGGGAATACAATGAATCTGTTAAGGCATTGGCTCCTGTTTTCGGTATAGAACTTGTGGATATTGATGATTGGAACTGTTGCGGAGCTTCTGCCGCACATGCTGTAAACAGAGATCTTTCACTTGCTCTTCCCGCAAGAACACTTGCGCTTGCTGAGAAACAGGGTTTTGACGAAATAGTCGTACCTTGCGCTGCTTGTTTCAATCGTCTTGCTGTTGCCCAATATGAGCTTAACAAAGATGAGCTGTTGAAAAAATCAGTAGAGAAGAGTATTGATATGACATTCAATAATGATATAAAGATTCTGAATGTCGTTCAGTTTATCGATAAATATATTAAGAATAAGATAACAGAAAAAATATCGCATAAGTTTGAACATCAGGTTGCCTGCTATTACGGTTGTCTGCTGGTGCGTCCTCACAAGATAATAGGGTTTGACCGTGTAGAAGACCCTACCTCTTTAGATGAACTTATGCAGTTTATCGGTGCCACTACTATTGATTGGGGTTTCAAGACTGAATGTTGTGGAGCTAGTTTGTCCATTGCCCGTACTGATCTGGTCGCAAAGCTTTCATGCAATATTATTAAGGATGCTGCCGACCGTGGTGCAGAAGCTATCATAGTAGCTTGTCCTATGTGTCATTCCAATTTGGATATGCGCCGTCCTCAGATAGACGAATATGTAGGTAAGAAAATATCCACACCTGTTATTTATATCACACAAGCTATTGGATTGGCTGTGGGCATTACTCCTGAAAAACTTGGGTTGCAACGCCATTTTGTTAAAGTCAATACCCTATAAAAGAATCATGTTATGTCAAAAATAGGAGTTTTCATTTGTCATTGTGGCGAAAACATCAGTGCCACTGTGGATTGTGAACGTGTTGCTAAATCTGCATCCGAAATGGAGGGAGTAGCGTTTGCTACCGACTATAAATATATGTGTTCCGACCCAGGACAATCACTTATAAAGAATGCCATACGCGAACATCATCTTGATGGTGTTGTCGTAGGATCTTGTTCGCCTCGTATGCACGAACCTACTTTTCGTCGCGCATGCAGTGAAGCCGGACTGAATCCTTACCTCTGCGAGATTGCCAATCTTCGCGAACATGTATCATGGGTACACGAAAAGGGTGAAGCCACTACGCTTAAGGCTATAGATATAGTAAAAGGTGTGGTTGAAAAGGTACGCCGTAACAAAGCGCTTAATGCGATAGAGGTCCCCATCACAAAGAAAGCACTTGTGATAGGTGGTGGTATAGCCGGTATTCAGGCTAGTCTGGATATTGCCAACTGTGGACAGAAAGTTATACTTATTGAGAAAGGTCCGTCTATTGGTGGCCACATGTCACAGTTGTCTGAGACGTTCCCTACCCTAGACTGTTCTCAATGCATTCTTACGCCTCGTATGGTAGAGGTTGCCCAGCACCCCAATATCACTCTTTATACCTATGCCGAACTGGATAAATTAGACGGTTTTATTGGTAATTTCAAGGCTACTATACGTCTTAAGGCTAAGAGTGTAGACTATAACAAGTGTACCGGTTGCGGATTATGTACCACTAAATGCCCTCAAAAGAAAATACCAAGTGAATTCAATGAGGGGCTTGGCTTACGTACCGCTATTTTCACACCATTCCCGCAAGCAGTGCCTAACAAGCCGGCTATAGACAAGGAACATTGCAACTATTATCAGAAAGGTAAATGCAAGGTATGTCAGAAGTTCTGCCCTACCGGTGCCATAGAATACGATAAACCTGATGAATTCATCACAGAAGATATTGGCGCAGTGATTGTAACCACCGGATTCAATGTGCTGAAGACAGATTTCTTTCCAGAATACGGTTACGGCAAATATAAAGATGTAATTACTGGATTGCAGTTCGAGCGTCTTGCTTCCGCTTCCGGTCCTACTCTTGGTGAGATACGTCGCCCTTCGGATGGTCAGATACCAAAGAAAATTGTATTCATATCCTGTTGCGGTTCACGCGATCCTGCCAAAGGTATTCCTTATTGCTCAAAGATTTGTTGTATGTACACCGCCAAACATGCCATGCTGTATCAGCATAAGGTACACGACGGAGAGTCTACAATATTCTATATGGACGTACGTGCAGGCGGTAAAAACTATGAAGAGTTCGTACGGCGCGCTGTTGAGGAAGACCATGTTAACTATGTACGCGGTCGTGTAGCACGTGTATATGAGAAGAACGGCAAACTCATTGTCAAAGGTGTAGACACTCTTTTGAGCGCGAAGCCTGTTGAAATAGAAGCCGATATGGTCGTACTTGCCACCGCAGGCGTCGCTAATAAGGGCGCAGAAGAATTGGCACAGAAGATGCACATTTCTTATGATCCTTATCATTTCTTTGCCGAAGCACATCCAAAGCTTAAGCCTGTAGAGACAAATACAGCTGGTATATTCCTAGCCGGCGCCTGTCAGTCACCTAAAGATATTCCCGAGACTGTTGCGTCAGCATCAGGTGCTGCTGTTAAAGCCGTATCTCTGTTGTCTCAGCCTACACTCGTTCGCGAGCCCATCGTTGCTGTTGTCAACCGTTGCGCTCCGCCTATGTTCAGTACATGTGTTGGCTGCTTTATGTGCGAGACGATATGTCCTTACAATGCAATAGAGCATGAAGAGATTAAAGACCGTCGCACAGGCAAAGTAATAAAGACCGTGGCTAAAATCAATCCTGGGCTCTGTCAGGGATGCGGTACATGTGTCTCTTTCTGCCGCTCTAAATCAATTGACATACAAGGTTACACCAATGAGGAAATGTTCGCAGAGGTTACAGCCTTATTGAACAAATAAAGCATCACTATAATGGAAGAAAAGAACGAAAATATATTCGAGCCGCGCATCATAGCATTTGTTTGCAATTGGTGTACGTATGCAGGCGCAGACTTGACCGGAACCAGCCGTATCAAGTATTCCACCAACGTAGAGATTGTGAGATTCCCGTGTACGGGCCGCATCGACTTCATGCTACTACTCAAAGCTTTTGCTGGTGGCGCAGATGGAATCATTATATCAGGATGTCATCCTAACGACTGCCATTACACCAGTGGCAACTTCCACGCCCGCAGACGCTGGATGGTATTCAGAGACATGCTCGACTTTATGGGCATCGACATTGATAGGATACGCTGGTCATGGGTATCAGCAGCCGAAGGTGCAAAATGGGCTGATGTCGTTAATGACACGGTAAGCAAAATACGTGAAATGGGACCCTATACTGAATACAAAAAAGCTGCCAAATTCTTAGAGGAGGAAAAAATAATTCATGAGTAAATTATCTAAAGATACTGCAGCCCTTCTTTCTGAGGGAACAGTAAAAATGATTATAGGTTACGAGCAGGGCACAGAGCGTCCTCGTCCTGCTTTTTGTCATACGCCAGAGGATTGTGAACGATTGATATTCAATGATCAATGTAGTAACAATCTGGCTGTTTACCTTACAAAAAAAGAGATTATCGGAGAAGACAAGGTTGGTGTAGTGGGTAATTATTACGTAATTAAGACAGTCATCCAACTGAATCTTGAGAATCAGATTAATCTTCAAAACCTTGTATTGATGACCGTAGATGGCGATGATATAATTACATTCGGCAGCATAGATGAGATGCAGCAATATGTTGACACTCACGAACCTGTGCCCAATGAGAAAGTACTTGCCGCTATCGAGAAGATAGATAAGATGAGTCGCAGTGAGCGATGGGAATATTGGAAGAGCGAACTGTCAAAGTGTGTGCGTTGCTATGCGTGCCGTGCAGCTTGTCCGCTGTGCTATTGCAACCGTTGCGTCACAGAGGTCAACTGCCCACAATGGATAGAGCCATGGGCTTCCCCTCTCAGCAATATGGAATGGCAGATCAACCGTATAATGCACATATCAGGCAGATGTGTCGGTTGTGGAGAATGCGCAGCAGCCTGCCCTCTCGAACTGCCTATTGGCATACTCACAAAGAAGATGGGTATGGACATCAAGAATACTTTTGGAGGATGGAAAGACGGAAGCGTACTATCCACATATAACGTAAATGATAAAGAAAACTTTATTAAATGACATGATGGAAAGACTAATAATAAAATCAGACAGCATAAACACATGGCTCTCTAAGATTATTGAAACAGTGCCACGTGTACTAGCCCCTGTCAAGATAGGCAGCAAAGCTGAATTCAAAGAGATAAAAGATGCAGGTAGTGTAGCATACGATGTTATTACCACCACATCATCTATTAAATCTGCAGCCTTCCCTAATACAGAAACCCTGTTTGCCTATGAGAAACAAGGCTTGGAGACTAAATTATACGATGTTGCTGAAGATAATTTCCTTGACACAGTCATTTGGCGTGCACGTCCTTGTGATGCAGTAGGCTTTGGACCTCTTACCAAAATTTTCAATTGGGACTATAAAGATAAACTTTACAACGAACGTTTTTCACGTCTTGTTGTTGTTTCTTTCGCATGCGATAAAGCTGACGAATGCTGTTTCTGCACATCTGTAGGCGGAGGTCCCGGAAATACAGCCGGAAGTGATATCATGCTCACCAAGATAAACGATGAAGATACGTTAGTTGAAGTACTCACTGATAAAGGTAGTAAACTTATAGACCTATGCAAGGATTGCTTCACTGACGCAGACGATAGCGTAGACAAAGAGTCAGTATTAGCCAAGGTTCCAGTAAAATTTACCCGCGAGCAGATACACGAAAAACTTGCAAAAGCATTTGAGAGCCCCATCTGGAAAGCTCAGTCTGAACGCTGTCTGGGATGTGGAGCATGCGCTTTTGTTTGTCCTACATGTGCATGTTTCGACATACAAGAAGACGCACATGGCAATCATGGTCGCCGCGTACGTTGTTGGGATTCATGTGGTTTTACCCTCTTTACTCAACACACATCAGGTCATAACCCCCGCCCTACCCAGGCCACACGCTGGCGTCAGCGCGTAATGCACAAATTCTCTTATATGCCCGATCGTCTCGACATATATGGTTGTACAGGCTGCGGTCGTTGTTCGCGTGCCTGTCCGGTAGACATGAACATCGCAGAACATCTAACAAATATTGCAAACAATGAATAATAATATATACATCCCTTATGTAATGGTGGTCGACAAAATCACTGTCGAAGCTCCGGGAGTAAAGACATTGCGCCTGCGTTTTCAGAACGAAGAAGAAGGCAATAATTTTGAATTCAAAGCAGGCAACTTTGCTGAATATTCAGCTTTCGGCGAGGGTGAATGTACGTTTTGTATAGCATCAGCCCCAACCCGTAAAGGTTATATCGAATGTACTTTTCGTAAGGCTGGTCGTGTAACATCCGGACTTGACCGTTTAGAAGAAGGTATGACAATGGGTGTACGTGCTCCGCTTGGCAATTCTTTTCCCATCGAAGAATGGAAAGGAAAGAATCTTGTCTTTGTTGCTGGTGGCATAGCTCTTCCCCCTATGCGTGCGGTTATAGACAATGTGCTCGACCGCAGAGATGAGTTTGGCGATGTCACTATTGTTTATGGTGCCAAGACTGTTAACGACCTTGTATACAAAGATGAACTAAAAGAATGGGAAGAGCGCCCTGATGTTAATCTCTTTGCTACAGTTGATCCGGGAGGCGAAACACCCGACTGGAAAGGAAAAGTAGGATTTACGCCCAACGTATTGGGTGAGGTTGCCCCAAGTAGTGACAATGCAGTAGCTATCGTCTGCGGCCCTCCTATCATGATCAAGTTTACATTTCCTGTACTCGAAAAGCTCGGATTCAAGGATGAGAACATATATACCACTCTTGAGAACCGCATGAAGTGTGGCATAGGCAAATGTGGACGATGCAATGTAGGTCCGATGTTTGTTTGCAAAGACGGACCGGTGTTCAGCAAAGTACAGTTGAATGCACTTCCACCTGAATTTTAACCTAAGTTTGCCCCCCTAGTGCATCTTTATGCTCGTAAGTGTCTTATAATCAGTAATAGCTTTTTTCAAAATCTTACGGTGTACAATATTTTATACTAGGGAAGCATATACTGAATATCAGTAAGTTACATTATTTATTTATCAAATATTAAGTAACAAAGGTCAAAGTTGGGTTAATATGTTGTAATAAACAATATTTAAATAAATCTTAAATCCCCAGTTGCACAATGCAGCCGGGGATTTTTATATCTATACAATTGCTATCTTAAAAGAGCTTGTAACATAAATAGCATTGCAACTAATCTATTTATTTATATTGCTGTCTGATATTCTTTCCTCTAGTTGTTCAAAGGTTAACGGATTTTCGTTATAAATGAAAGATTCTATCATGGCCTTGTAATCTTACCAAAACAAACTCTCTATTTCTTCTGTAGACCCAATCTGAATCCGTTCTTTTGTGTCAAAATAGTAATATAAAGAACTAATATGATAGAATTTCTTTCGGTGTTCGATGATATTCTTGTAAAGTCCCATTAATAACAGTGTCAAAACAAGCGTCCATTAGCCTTTCTATATCATATATAGTGGCGACTCATTCGTTCACTTCTGGGCGCTTTCTTCTATATTTCTCATTTAGTAATAGTGACTTTTCAAAAATTGTTCTTATTGTGAGAACTGTTGGAACTGTACAATATGGGATAACGGTCGAAATCTTTTCGGAAGTTCGGACCAGATTCTTTGACGCGGATCAATCGCACAGATCCTCGTTTCTTGATAAGACCAACCAGTACAGCTGAAAAGGAATTCTATCTTCCTTTTTTCAGTGTGCAAGTCTTTGATACCAGCCTATCCAAAAGGGGATATTTTATCTGGAGGACCTCAAAAGGACTTGATCGTAATGGACAGTATCGGGAATAAATTGAAGCGTTAATCAAAAGGGGGTTAGCGGACTTCAAAACAATCTTCTTTACTCTTAGGTCTTTGACCACCTTTAAATAGATAACATGCAGACTCATCTTCTTCAACAGCAAAGAAATGATCTTTTGTACAGTATTCGGATATAAGATCTGGTTCCTTAATAAGTCGTTGAATCCAGTTTGGTGTTCCATCCATATTTTGTTTTGTTGCAACATTGGCTGCCGCTGTGTCAGTTCCGTATTCAACAATCGCATTAACTGCTTCTATCAAATATTTCATCCAATCGTCATTTGATTTGAATAATCCTAAGTCTCCACAATTTCTGATTGCAGTTCTTTTCCAAAGATTAAGACTATAACTCCATGTCCCATAATAAGTATAGAACTTGTGATCACCACAGGAAAATAACACTCTTCTAAAATCTGCTCTAATATCTTTGTCACATAAATTCTGCTTTAATACAAGATATAACTTGTCGAATTTCTCAATTACTGATTTAAACTCACCCGAGTTGTGTTCACTATTTCTACAATCTATGTCAACACATTTTAATGGAAACAAAATTTGTCCAGAACAGAATGGCAAATCTTCCATCCTTTGAATACTCTCTTTTGATTTGATATTTTCGGATTTATCAACAATAATAGAAGCTTTAAACCTTTCTTCTTTTACTTGTTCTGCAGCATGTTGTGATACTATTTTATTTTGTGCAAGATACTCGTAAATATTTATACCCTTCGAGCCATCAGCTAGTTCTTTTATCAAACGAATTGCTGCAATAAAAGTTTCAATGCTGTCTATTGTGGAATTTCGGACTATATTTCTTACAACACGCATCCAATCAATAAAGTTTATGTCATTTAATTGAGTAACAGACGATTTGTCGTTTTTGAAAAATAGTTGAATTGCGATTGAAATAGCAGTATCCGGGTATGTTTTATTTGAGTTGAGGAAATATTTATAAAAAACATCATGCTCTGTCTCTAATAGACATCCTACTTGCTCTACATATTCTTGATAAATAAAAATATCTTCATATCTGTCGTATGCCTCTTGATAAAATTCATTATTAGTGATGCTTAAGCTATCCAAGATATATAATGGAATGGAATAATCTTTATTTACAATCATTTTGGCCAACAATTTAGATTGAAAATCTCTGATTTTATCCTTTAAGTCACATTTTTCAGAACTTTTGATATTTATAAAAGAACATACCTTATTAACATTCTCTAATCGAATGATAGTATATGTTGATTCACCCTTCAAATAATCTAATGTCCAATAAAATATGATAATATTATAAAGTAATCTAAGCTGTTCTTTATCGATATTGTCAATAGTTTCCTTCGTACTAGAAGATGAATTTTCTGCCTTTCTATGTGTCCAAACCATATTTGTCCAATCGCCATCTATTTTCTGTTGCCACTTTTTCTGTAAATCATTTTTAGGAAGTTTTTCATCTAACCATGATTTCAGCAATTCATATTCACTGAGTTTTCTTCCGCGGCTATTCATTTTAAGATAGATGTTGTTATTAAGATCTTCTTCGTTATTGTCTATAAATGTAAAAGTGATTGGGCAGTTATTTGAAGATAGCCTTTTCCATAGAAAAATAAAAAAATCAGATTTTTTGTTTCTCCATTGTTCATGCAGATAATCAAGGACAGCAATAATACCTTCAACAGTAGTATCCTTATTCCAACTATCAAAATACCAATTTTGATCTTTAATATTTAGATTAGCCTCTTTTTGCTTGTGACATAAGGCGCCAATATTTTCCTTTAGTGCTTTACAAAAGTTCATTGCGGAATCTCTTGTACAATATTGCAGATTGCATATAATATCAGGCAATCCAGATCTTGACAATATATATAGATGTAAGATCCATAAAGTTGTAATGCGCTGTTGTCCATCTATAGGTATAAAAAAATTTCCTTCATCATACCCATAAATAAAGTTCAAATCCATCATTTGAATTCCATTGCCAGTTATACTACTAATCAAATTCTGACAGAAATTAGTTCTCACACCAGGATTATTTCCTTGGACGTAATCTCGTTGGAGTCTGGGAACATATATGTGTTTTACTTCATTAGCAATGAATGTCTTGTAGAATGTTGTTTTCATAAATACGTTCTATCTATATATTGAAATTTTCTCGTCTAAATCCCTTAAATATGCTTCACTATCATCCCTAGTCCATGCGCAAGTTTTAATCGCACTTGTTGTATTATAAAATTTCAAGAATACTTTTTCTGTACATGGAGGATAATAAAACCTTTTTGCATTATCAATAACCCACTTACGTTTTGCAGGAAAGAGAGCATTATGATAACCTTGATTTGTTTTAGAATCCAAAAGTACAAGATTGCCAATACCGTTTTTGTTGTCAATCTTTTGTTCTTCTAATTCGTCGTCGAGTGTTTCCAGTATGGCATTATAAAGGTTCTTAAATGCTTCTATCCTACTATCTTTGGTATCATTCATCTTTAATTCGTACATTTTCTTTAAATCTTTAATATTACCTTTCTCAAACACATCAGAAAAATCACTCAAAGACGATTTTAACCAATCATTTTGACTTCCAGAATCTTGAAGGATATTATCTGTTTGTGAAGCTATATGTTCAATTTGCCAAACTTGCTGATAGAGGAGTTCAAAAGGAAAACGTTGATATGAGTTATTTAATTGTAGATTCATATTCTTATGTTTTTCTCTATAGTCCGTTAGAATTGTCTCAATATTGTGAATAAGAAAAACTCTCCGAAGATCAGTTTTAGAGCTGTCATAAGACAGTTCTTTTAGTGAACGATCAGGCAATGTCTGACTTATTTCTTCCTTTAATATTTCAATTAAAACACTTTTAGTATTATCACTCCTTATTTTTATCCATTTAAAAAGCTCAGAAGAGGAATAACAATATGTTAGGTATCCTATGTAATGGTATGACTCAATATCCTCAAAAAAATCAACTAACCTGAGATATATGTCTCTTACATGATTCCATTTTTTTATCAATACGATTGGTGAACTATCTTCAGAAAATCGCTCAAATGATGCTGTGTTATATTTGTCATATAACTTCTGTTCGATTCCTTCAGATAAGTTAAATATGAGATCCATTCTACAATTTATGTAAAGAGGTTCATCATTTTGTAGCATAAACCAAAAAGAATCATTTTTTAGTTTTTGCTCCATTTCATCAAATTGAGCAGCGACCAATGAAACATTAAATTCCTTACAGGCATTACCATCATTGAGCAGCAATGCTTTAATAAGATCTGAGTTAGTTAATTCAATCTTCCCATCATTGAGATTTCTAAAAGCTTTATGCTTTGCATTTTCATCTGATGAATCTGCATCTATTAGATACCAGATAAACTTTACAGATTTTCTGGTATTTTCACCATAAATTAACTTTTTAACATTATTAACATCGCTCGGATGGTCTTCTATCCATTTGTTAACAGCTTGAAATGCTTTATGTATGTGATATAGGTCAATTGCTAATTTTTTTTCTTTATTTTTAGATATTTCTTTTTCACAACATCTCATAAAATTCATGCGAGAATTATCAGAATCACTTTCGAAATTAAAATCATAAGGCTCGGGGCCTCCAAAACCTTTACTTATTAAGTATAATGATGTCAGGCGCTGTTGACCATCCAAAACCTCATAATTTTTCTCGTCTTTTTTAATAACTGACAGGGGCTGTAAACAGTAAATTTTTGCATCACCCAGATCATTGGCGAACTCAAGTAAATCATCCAATAAAAGACGTATATCGCGTGGAGTCCACTTATAACCTCTTTGTTGACTTGGGATATAAAATGTTTTACCTTTTAAGCCTATCAAATCTTGATAGATAGGTTTATCTATATTTGTTTTGCACATATTTCAATAATTTACGTTAGTATAATGGATTTTGATTAACTGTATATTAGGTAATCGATATTTCTTGTGTCCTTAAATTGGCAAGAAACAAATAAAATATCGCTAAGTTTCAATGAATCCATATATGTTGGGGGTTATTGTTGCAAAGATAATAATACTTCGATAACTATCAAAGTATTCGGCTATTAACTTCGATATTTGCATAAATAATTAATAGATTTATTTCGATAAATCCAAATAACAGGTTAAAAATTTTACTATAACAAATAAATTGCTTAATTTTACAGCGCTATCTTGAGGTAGAATTAAAGACCTTCACTTTTAAGTTATAGTCCCAAGCTCTTCCTTTCAAGTCTGCATATAATCTTAAAATCAAAATGTGAGCTACAGCGATTGAAAAATATTTCATAAGATATAAAAGGCAAGAATTTCTCTTACAAAGAGTCATGTATTATGATTCAACATTGATCACGGATTACCCCAAAAAGTCTATAATAAAGGTTAACCTCGTTTTTGTTCATATTATGATCATTTAAAAAGAAGGGTTCGAACTCGGTGTGTTGAAGGCTATAGCTAAGACTTTCTCTGGAGCTACATCGAATTCAATGGTCAAGACGAGCCCCGAGGAGAAAGCGTAGCTAAAAGGAATATAAGGACACGCATGCTTTCATCAATTTCACTGGGGCTTTCTATCTAATAGCGATATGAGAAGTAATAGGAATGGATATTCGACTATCATATTGATACGGTTGATCATTTCCTTGGAAATATGAAATAACTTAGGACACAAAAGCTAAGATTGATTACGCAAATTACCACTAAGTCATCTACTCTATCTGATTGAATAATTATTAACAATATAACTACAATAAATCATGAATAAGATATATTTTGATTTCGAAAATTGTTTTGGTATAGCGAAGATGAATGCTGAGATTGATTTTTCCCAGCATAACACTGCTATGATATACGCACCCAATGGTACAATGAAAACTTCATTTGCCAATACGTTGCATGCCTTGGCTTTTAATGCCGCAATTAAAGCTAAGGGAAAGACTAGATCCAAATTGGAGTCAATAGTGATATGTGACAGACTTCATCCTAATCTACAAGTAAAAACAGAGGTAAAGATTGAAAACGGTGTACAGCTAGATCCACTAGATATATTTGTTGCCAACCCTGATAATAAGGAATATGACGCGACTGAGAGTGTTAGTACTTTTTTGGCTAGTACAGATTTGAAGCAAAGGTATGAAGAGGCTATAAAGACAATAGACATAGCAAAGAATGCCTTCCTCAAAAAGTACAAGGACGTATCAGTTAGCTCTGACTGCGAAGAAGAATTGGTAGCAGCTTTTGGAATTGGCGGAAGCCCCTCGATATACGACATCATAGAATTGTTGAATAAGAAAATAAATGAGGGAAATCACCAATTATACCACATTAAGTATAATAGCGTGTTCGATAAAAAAGGGATAGTGAAAAAATTTCTAGATGAAAATCAAGAAAAGCTAGCTATATTTGTCAGTCAATACAACAACTTACTTTCACGATCGCAGTTCTTTCATGTCTCTGAAGACGGGAAAAACACGTTTGGCACTTACCAAGCCAAGACGTTAAGCAATGGTTTAAAGGATGATTCTTTTTTTAAGGTTAAGCATAAGTTACAGTTACAAGACAACAGTAGCATCAGTTCATATATTGATTTGGACAATAAAATTAAAGATGAAATCAAAAAAGTTGAAGAAGATGAAAGATTACAAGCCATATTTATTGAAATAACTAGCAAACTGGACGTCAACCCAGAACTACGTGCATTCAAGAACTGCATCAAAGATAACAAAGGGATTCTTAGCGAGTTAGTCGATTATGAAAGTTTTCGGCTGAAAGTGTTGTTGGGATACTTTTCCGACATCAACACGCTAAATCTCTTCAATGAGTTGCATAGGGTTTACCTAGCGAAGAAAAACGACTTGGCACAAATCTTACAGGAAGCAAAAGCCGAACAAGACAGATGGAAAAATATTGTAGATTTGTTTAATGCCCGATTCTATGTACCATTTGAAGCTAAAATAGAAAACCAAGAAGATATCATTCTTAGGGCTCAGACTCCCAAACTGACCTTCGTTTATCACAATAAGAAGGGTGAAGATATAAAGAAGTCTCGGCTGGAAATCCTTCAAATTTTATCGAAGGGGGAAATGAGAGCGTTTTTCATTCTCCAAATGCTTTTCGAAATTGAAGCACGAAAAGACAATAATAAGCAAATACTCATCGTGCTTGATGATATATCAGATTCTTTTGATTATCAAAACAAATTTGCTATTATCGAATATCTCAACGATCTTTCCAAACTTTTCAGCGATAAATTTAAGGTGATTCTGCTTACACATAATTTCGATTTTTATCGAAATGCAACTCTAAGACTTGGCATTAAAAAATGTTATATGACTAAGAAGGATGACATGGGTAAAATAACTCTTGAACAAGGTATTTATATTATGAAGACACCGCTCGAAAATGAAATTAGAAATTCCAATGTAAGGAGTTTCATCAGCATGATACCTTTTACGCGCAATATAGCTGAGTATACTGAAGGAGCAAAATTTGATGAAGGACATGGAGTTGAAAATAATGACTTCATGAAGTTAACACAGTGCCTACACCTAAAAACTGATACGCTCGAAATGACAGACAGTGATGTGGATACCATCATCAGAAAACATATCAAGAATCCTAAATACCAATATTCGGTCACTGGTGCCAAAATTATTGACATAATCTACAATGAGGCCAAAGCTATTGCTGAAGATAACTCACCAATGGAATTAGCGATAGAGGATAAGGTTGTTTTGTCGATAGCGATCAGACTCATGGCCGAAAACTATATGAAGACACAGCTGATTGCAGCGGGAGAGAGTGAAGATAGTTTGAAAACGAGTGATGTACAAACGACTTTCTGGTTTGGCAAGATGAAAGAAAAACTCCCAACTAATCCTAAGCTTAACCTATTGGAACGTGTAAACATGATGACTCCAGAATGTATTCACATCAATAGTTTTATGTATGAGCCATTAATAGATATGTCTATAAGACATTTGGTGAATTTATATAACGAGGTTATAATTATGTAAAGTATATACTTAACTTGTATATAAGTGATGTTGTAGAGGTTTATTAATATACGATATGTATACTAATATCCAAAATTGAACTATATTCATACAAGAATTTAGCTCACCACAAAAGAAATAATATCAACCTTACCAATATTAAATTTAATAATCTTAGAAAATGAACGAAAAATATTAGCGTGACAAGATTGACTTTTGTTATGAAAACACCTGTCTTGAGCTTACTTTTAAAAAATTTTAGTCGGTAACTTTTTGCAAAGTTATGGAAAAAATTTCATCCTTTCTGCCAAAATAACAAGAAGGAGGCGACTAATTTTATTCTGCTCTCCCTATACTTTATCGTGTTTTTAGCTACGAAGCTACGGCATATCTCGCAAAGTCTGTAAACAGAGGGATTGAAGACATGTAGTTTGCTGGATTTAGCTACGCCAAACTACGTTCTAGCTACGGCATTTTATGTCGTTTTAACGATAGAATGTATCTCATGAGTGAATTTGTTAAAGAACAGTTGGCTGCATCAGAGGAACTAAGGATGTATAAATAGATACAGTAAACGAGAACAGAATTTTCAAGCTTGTTTAACTATTCTGCCGAATTCCACTGAATTCTCGGCAAAGACACTGCAAGATTTTTATTCATACAATGAAATCAGGTTTGAGCTGTTAGCCAAAGTTTCAATTACAGGTGCTACACACTAAATAATACGCACACACATACTTCTTAAAAACAAATTATCAATTTGAAGAATATCAATGATAATCAACAAACTTTATTCTAAGGAAAAAACAGACATAACAATAAACATTTTAATACTATTGAGCGCTTTCTAAGAGGACGACTGTATTTTTAGATGATTTGAGATTACAAAAACACGTTTCTATGATAATTTCATATTTAACGAAACACTAATGTTGTAAAATATAAAAACAACAACATTTTTAATATTAAATTCGTTATCCACAAATAATTTACTTATCTTTACATCGCTATTTAGAGGTAGAGTTAAAGACCTTCACTTTCAAGTTATTGTCCCAAGAAACAAGGTGACAAAGAATTATACAAGCATCTTCATCGACACGGAAGGCACTATACAAAACGTGGTTCAAAGACGAATGGTCGTGGATTTATCAAGAATCATATTGGCATTGGTCAAAGACCCTCTATCGTAGATGAGAAGTTTAGATTCTGAGATTTAGAGATTGACACAGCGATTGGCAAGAACCATAAAGGAGCCCTTCTTATTATCAATGATAAGGCCACAGGTCTGGTATGGATTCGATTATCAAGTGGGAAAGAAGCCGTCCCACTGACCGAAGCTGCCATAAAAACATTATTACCAATTAAGGACATAATACACACAATAACGGCTGATAATGGAAAAGGATTCTGTTTTCCCGAAAAAATCGCAGATAAATTGAATATTTTTATTTACTTTGCAAAACCATATCACTCATGGGAAAGAGGAGCCACTGAAAACACAAATGAACTTATTAGGCAGTACTTCCCAAAGGGTACGGATTTTGGAGACATTACATTTGTATTGCACCTCAATTCTGTTTACGGTACTTAATTTGATTATGCTATCTGTAAAAATCAAAGAAGAAAATGAGGTTTTAAAAGATTTGAAATAGACTATTAATTGTTACTCAATATATATATTATGATTGAATCTCTTTCGTTAACAATGCTTCTACTTATATTCGGCGTTAGTGCAATACTAATATGGTTGGCAGGAATCAAATTAACCGAGACTGCCGACATTCTTTCCATACACTTTCGTTTGGGTGAAGCATTGGGTGGATTAATTTTACTAGCAATTGCAACAAATCTCCCCGAAATTGCCATTACTGTAAGCGCTGCAATTCAGCACAATATGGCACTTGCTATCGGAAATATTCTGGGAGGTATTGCTCTACAAACTGTTGTACTTGTGGTGTTGGATGTGTTTGGACTGGGCAAAAAAGATCCTCTTACTTATCGTGCTGCATCGCTTATATTAGTGTTGGAAGGATTAATGGTTATTATTGTGTTGACATTAGTGATTGTGGGCAATCAGTTTGGCTCTTCGGTTATTTTCCATGGTGTAGCGCCAATAGATGTAATCATCGTGTTGGTGTGGATTGTAGGTATATATTTGATCGGGAAAGCAAGAACTAACTTGCCTTGGCATCAGTTGGGTGTTCTTCCGAACAGTCAAAAAGAAAAGCGGGGACACAGCAAAATAAAGAAATATGATTTAGCTATAAAAAAAGGGACAAGCATTCAAGTTGTTATTTTTATTTTTGCTTTATGCTCATTGGTTACTTTAGTTGCCGGTATGGGATTGGAAGTAACGGGCGAAGCCATTGCTAAACAGATAGGAATGACAGGTGTATTATTTGGTGCTACAATTTTAGCGGCTGCGACATCGCTGCCTGAAGTTACTACAGGTCTAACTTCCGTAAAATTGGAGGATTATCAAATGGCCATGAGTGATATTTTCGGAGGAAATGCATTCCTGCCTGTATTATTTATGGTGGCAACTGTTATTTCGGGTGAATCAGTTCTTCCGCAAGCGCATAAAACAGATATTTATCTTACAGGGTTAGCAATACTTCTAACAATTATCTATATCTGCGGTTTAATATTCCGTCCCCGAAAGCAAATACTAAGGATGGGTATTGATTCATTCATTGTAATGATCGTTTATTTAATCGGATTACTAGGATTATTTGCTATTTAGTGGAAAAATTATAAATTATGTATTATTTAAAATCTATATTATGAGTAAAAATATATCGGATCAACTGGTGGAAACCTTAATTGCAGCAGGAATTGAACGAATTTATGCCGTAACAGGAGATAGTCTTAATCATGTAAATGAAGCTGTGCATCGTAATGGCAAGATCAAGTGGGTTCATGTCCGAAACGAAGAAACTGCCGCTTTTGCAGCCAGTGCAGAGGCACAGTTAAACGGTCTGGCATGTTGTGCGGGTAGTAGTGGCCCAGGACATGTTCATCTGATCAATGGTTTGTATGATGCACATCGTTCGTCGGCTTCCGTATTGGCCATTGCCTCCACGATCCCGACCAGTGAATTTGGAACCGACTATTTTCAGGAAACAAACATATTCAAGCTGTTTGACGATTGCAGTTGCTATAATCAAATGGCTACAACAGCAAAGCAATTTCCTCGTATGCTACAGACCGCCCTTCAACATGCCATACATAAAAAGGGAGTAGCTGTTCTTGGGTTGCCTGGTGACATCACGAATCTTCCTGCAGAAGAAGCAGAAACTACAACAAGGCTATTTCGTAACAAACCTATTGTCAGACCATCCGAGGATGAACTGTTACAACTCGCCGGAATAATAAATTCATACAAAAAAGTCACTATTTATTGCGGACTTGGGGCTGCAGAAGCACATGATGAGATTATTCAGCTTGCCGAAAAATTAAAATCACCGGTGGCCTATTCTTATAAGGCAAAGATGGCGATTCAGTATGATAATTCCTATGAAGTGGGGCTTACCGGCTTACTGGGGGTCCCTTCTGCTTACCAAAGCATGCATGAATGTGAGTTGCTTATATTATTAGGAACAGATTTTCCGTATACACCCTTTATGCCTGTTCATAATAAAATTGTACAAATTGATATTAAACCGGAGAATCTTGGACGAAGAGCAAAACTTGAGATGGGTCTTTGTGGTGATGTAAAAGACACGCTACAAGCCATATTGCCCCTTATAGAAACAAAAGAAGATGCTAAATTTCTCAATCGCCAATTAAAGTTTTACGATGTAGTCAAAAAGAATTTATTATTATATGTAAACGATCCTGGTAAACCAAATACTATTCATCCTGAATATGTTGCTTCTGTGATAAATGAGTTGGCTCACAAGGATGCCATATTTACGGTAGATACAGGAATGTGTTGTGTATGGGCTGCACGGTATATTGCTGGAACCGGTGAACGAAAAATGTTGGGATCATTTAATCACGGATCAATGGCCAATGCCATGCCGCAAGCCATTGGCGCAGCGTTTGCATGTCCCGACAAACAAGTGATTGCCTTTTGCGGTGATGGCGGTTTATCCATGATGATGGGTGACTTGATGACGATTGTTCAATACAATTTACCTGTGAAGATTGTACTTTTTAATAATCGTTCATTGAACATGGTAAAACTGGAGATGCAAGTAGCAGGAATTCCTGACATTGAAACAGATATGTTGAATCCTGATTTCGTGAAATTAGCTGAAGCAATGGGAATGTACGGAATTCTAATTAATGATCCCGCAGATGTTAGACCGGCATTAGAAAAAGCCTTTCTACAAGATGGTCCTGCATTAATTACCATTCAGACTGATCCGAATGCTCTTGCCATGCCTCCTAAACTGGAGTTCGACCAGATGAAAGGTTTTGCTTTTTATATGGGGAAAATGATGATAAGCGGACGTGTAGATGAAATCTTTAAGATCATGAAGTCCAACTATAAACATATTACCGAAGTGATCTGATCGAAGAAAATAACTAATTATAAAAAATATTCAATGAGTTGGCCCCTGATGAAGAAAACTTTATGGCATACAGGAATCATCGTACGATTTACATACGTTATACCCGTACAAGGACCCAAAGTATTCATTGTGTGAAAAAACATAAATTTAAAAATACACGGCTTTCTAGTTCTACAAACCTGTTATAGGAAACAACTTGAGGAAAGATTCTATAGCTTTTATTCTGCAAACTTAGAGTATTCTCATATTTTTAGCTACGAAGCTACGGTATCTCTCGCAAAGCCTATAAACAGAGGGATTAACGATACGTAGTTTGCTGGATTTAGCTACGGCAAGCTACGTTCTAGCTACGTCATTTTATGTCGTTTTAACGATGGAATGTATTTCATGAGTGAATTTGTCAAAGAAACGTTGGCTGCATCTGAGGAACTAAGGATGCATAAATTGATACAGTAAACGAGAACAGAAGTTGCAAGCTTGTTTAACTATTCTGCCGAATTCCACTGAATTCTCGGCAAAGATACTGCAAAATTTTTGTCCATGCAATCGGATTTAGGTTAGACTGTTAGCCAAAGTTTTAATTACAGGGGCTACACATCAATAACACACGTGCATGCGCACCCGCACTCTGGACTTTTCATAAAAACAAGTGTCGGAGTGTCTATTCGTTGAACATCAACTTGTTAGAACACTTTTTAAGTGACACTAAGTGTCGGTTATTCGTCGGTAAAATATGGGTGAGTTTTTGCTTCATATTACATTCTACTTTACGAAGTAATTCGATGTGTTTTGTGATGTTTTGCACTGCGTTTTACGTTATATTGCATTGCGTTTTACGAAGAAATAGGAGGTAAAACATCGTAGAAACGTTTGCGTTTCTATATGAAAACAGTTGCGTTTCTATATAGAAACGCATGGGAAACTCAATATTTTACCGTCATTTCACCGTCACTTTATGACGTCTTATTCGTCGATAAAATATTGATATTCATTAAGTTGACACTTCGACACTTGTTTTTTAAAACTCCTAAGTGTGCGCGTGCATACGCGTACATTATATATACAGAAATAGATAACGTAGCTAAAACGTAGCTTACCGTAGCTAAATCCTGCAAACTACGTATGGTTAATCCCTCTGTTTATAGGCTTTGCGAGAGGTGCCGTAGCTTCGTAGCTAAAAAACACCAAAAACGCAGGGAAGACAGCTTAAATGTATAAAATTCAAATCATCACCTAGAAATCTAGGCTCTAAACATCTATTTTATAATACGCTACACTAAATACTAATCACTTTAAGTGCACACTAGTATAATCGTATTTTAATGATGAAGTTTACAATATGCTTTTGGCTTCATCCCTATTACTCTCTCAAATATTCTAGAGAAATGACTGAGATTTGTGAATCCTAATGTATAGCCTACGTCAGAAACTGTTCGTGTCTCTACTTTTAGGAGTTCTGCTGCTTTTTGAATGCGGCGTATTTCATAATAATGAAAGATACTATCACCAAACACTTGCTTGAAAAGACGTTTTAATTTTGTTTCACTCATACATGCCTCCTTTGCAAGATTTCTTATTACAGGTGGAACATGAAGATTACTCAAGATTGTATCTCTGACAAAATATATCTTTTTCAGATCGTTTGGATGAATAGGATATGTTGTTTGTTCGCTACGTTCAGTAAGAGATATCAACAAACGGCAGATAAGTTCGTCTACCTTGGTGGAGAGAAAATAAGGAAGGAAGCAAGACGGCACATTGCACTCCTTAATTTCTGTAATAAGACTTTGTATCTGCTTACTAATACTTCGCTCAAAAAATAAAGGTCGCTCGTTGAATAGAATACTTTTTAAAAGCGGAGATTCGTTATAATTGGGTATCTTCTGTACAAGATGATTAGAATTTATTGTAATAAATAAATCTGCACGGTCTTTCCCACTTATCACATCTTCTTCCATATTAATACTCATTGTTGATATTTGTACGGCGCGTTGATTGATAGATAACGCATCATCTGCTAAACATCCTCGAAATTGGAATAAGAGATATGGATACTTTTCTAACCTTTCAGGAACTTCTTCATCCTGATGCTGTTGCTGATAGATTAAACTGTCATTTAAATGATAGTTGAAGAAAAGTAATCCTGCAAAGTTATCAAGCATGATTCCTTTAAAATATCCCGAACCCTTTTCTGCCAGAACAATTACTTTTCCATCATTCACTGTGGTACCAAGCATATCTGCAAATACGCTTAAAGGACCGTGCTCTCCTATTCTTTCTTCCATTACTTCATTATGGTCGTATATGACTATTTTGAGAGCAAATATAGCTATTTTATTCTTAAAAGTACACATACCTTTGCAGAAAATAATTATTAATCAATAAATTAGTTGTTTAAACATGAAAAAGATTGTTATTTCGGCTATAATGATAGCCATTAATATGTATGCAGGAGCACAGACAAAGGACAGTGTTAGTTATGAACTCAATTTAGGAGAAGTGGTTGTCAAGTCACATGTTCCCAAGGGGAAGGTCATTCCAGGTGGTATATCAACTCGAATTTCAGGAAGTGTATTGGAGAAAGTCGGCAGTGCCAGACAAGTATTGGAACATCTTTCGGGTATCAAGAAAAAGATGGATGGTTCATTTGAGGTTATAGGAAAGGAAACTCCCATTATATATGTCAATGGCAGACAGTTGCATGACATGTCAGAACTAGACCATATAAAGTCTGATGAATTGCAAAAAGTTGATGTACTAACGTCTCCAGGTGCAGAATACAATGCTAACGATAATTCTGTTATTTGTATAAAGACAATCAAAAACAAAGATAATGGTTGGACTAGTGACATTTCTTCACAAGTTGGATATTCTTACAAAACGGATATGAGCAGACAGATAAGTGAAAGTTATAAACATGATAAACTAGAAGTTCTCGGTATTTTTCGCTATGATTTGAAACATAAACGTGAAACAGCAATCACCAACATTAATACTCATGTAGACAGTCTTTGGCAGCAACATGCCACATCGGTTGATTATGGCAAAGAACGATCTTTATACGGGCAGTTAGCTATAAATTATAGTATCAGTAAAAATCATACTCTCGGAGCAATGTATGAAGTGACTGGTATATCAAATGGAAAGACTACAAATCATAACCTTACTGATGTATTGGTTAATGAGCAAAAGTATGATTATTGGGATACTCAGGAATCTATTCTCCCACATATTCATCCTACGCAACGAATTAACGTGTACTACAACGGTAAAATTCGTAATTGGGATATTAATTTCAATGGTGATATGATGACAAATGGAAGTAGACAGAGTGATGATATATCAGAACTCAGTCAAAACTATACTGACTATAATGCAACGACATTAGAACATACAACCAATCATCTTTATGCAGCCAAAATCACTGCTGCGCATCCTTTATGGAAGGGAATGATATCGACAGGTAGTGAATTGACATTCACCAATCGTCACACTGACTTTAGTGGTTATAAAGGTATTATAGGCTCCAGCGACGATGATATACACGATCGTAATGTTGCTGTTTTTACAAACTATGATATTACGTTTAATGAGACAACTCAGCTTTCTGCTGGACTTCGTTATGAACACGTTATATATAATTTCTATGATAGCGGAATCAAAAATAGCGTAGAAAGTAATACTTACAACAATATTTTCCCATCATTATCCTTCAATACAACACTGATGGGCGTACGCTATTCTCTAAATTATCGAATACAGACAATCCGTCCTATGTACGAAATGTTGAAGAGTGCTATCAACTATGGCAACAGACTTACCTATCTGAGTGGTAATCCCGATTTACAACCGACATTCGTCAATAGTGTAGAACTAGTCGCATCTTATCACGATATCAATATGCAGGTTGGGTATAATCATTATAAAGACGACATCATATTTGATGTAGAACAGATGCAAGGCAATGAAAAAATAGGAATAAACAAATTCAATAATATCAAAAGCCGCAATGTATTGACATTCATGTCTTCCTATTCACCTATGATTGGTTTTTGGCAACCTAGTCTTACCGTGGCAGGGACCTATCAATTTCTCTCTACTCCATTTCTTGGTGAGAAGAAAAATATGAATGGAGCTCTAGTGCAATTCCAACTGAACAATTCATTCAAACTCCCTTCAGATTTCATACTACGTTTGGATGGACAATGGACAACAAACGGAAACATGCAAAATCAGTACGTACATAGTTCAGGAAGTCTTAATACTAGTATATATAAAGAATGGCACAACGGATTATGGAGCATCATGCTTGAAGGAACTGATCTACTGCATACACTGCGAGAAGCATCCACATTCTATTTTAACAAAACATTACTATATCGAGAGTCAAAGAATAATAGCCGCGGAATCAGCCTTACTTTGAGATATAAACTAAACAATAAGCAAAGGGAGTACAAAGGTACTGGAGCTGGTAATGAAGAAAGACAGAGACTGTAAGAGATAAGGAAACTGTTAGCAAAGTTAACGTAGACTTACGTTATCTTTTGCTAACGAAAGTTGATTTTATGTATATTTAAAACAACTTGAAAAGAATAAGTTCTTACAAAACACATATCAATGACTAATAGAAAGTAATTATATCAATATATTTATCATATTGCAAATAAAAAACAGATATATGTGACAAAATCACACTATTATTATTAGCTATATTTACTCTTTATTTTAAAAATGATTACATCTTATATTCAATAAGATATTTATTGTATATTTGCAGAGTGATTGCAAAGTAATTAGTATTTTGCTCTCAAAAACAACATTGATGTAGGAATAAAAAATTATTGAATATGACATTAAAGTACGGAATAATAGGTTCAGGAGCTATAGGTGGATATTGCGGAGGTAAATTAGCAAAAGCAGGTAAAGACGTTCATTTTCTCTTCCATTCAGATTATGAATTTGTAAAATCTAATGGATTACAGATAGACTCTGTTGATGGTGATTTTCATTTGTCGGAAGTTAACGCTTACAGAAGCACAAAGGACATGCCTAAGTGTGACATTGTGCTAGTATGCTTAAAGTCTACTAATAATGGTTTGTTGAAAGAGATGCTCACTCCTCTTTTACACAAAAACACTATAGTTATACTTATCCAAAACGGAATAGGCTTGGAAAGTGATTTACAGGAAGTTTTTCCAGATTTGAACCTTGCAGGTGGCTTAGCATTTATTTGTGCAAGCAAGAACGAACCCGGACGCATTAATCATCAAAGTCTTGGTAAGATAAATATTGGAGCTTACTCTTGTAGTGACATCTCTTTACTGGAAGAAGCCATCAAGGATTTAAATGAGTCTGGGATAGATACAAAACTAGTAGACTATGAAGAAGCTCGTTGGAAAAAGGCAGTATGGAATATTCCTTTTAATGGAATGACTGTCGTATTAAATACGACTACAGACCAATTGGTGAACAATCCTGCTACAGAGAAGTTATTACGCGAGATGATGATCGAGGTGATTGAAGCTGCCCAGCATGCTGGAGTTAAGAATATAGACTCTTCGTTGGCAGACAAGACGATTGAAATGACAAAAGTAATGCCTCCCTATTCTCCAAGTATGAAACTTGACTATGATTTCAAACGCCCGATGGAAATTAAATATCTTTATTCTCGATCAATCGAAGAGGCTAAAAAGAATGGGTATGATATGGTGAAAGCAGCAATGCTTGAAAAACAATTACTATTTATCGAAAGCCAATATTTAAAATAAATATAAAGTAAAATTATAATGAACATTGATAAAACCATCAAGAATTTCAAAAGGAACAATATTACGGTTACATTGTTGGATAATCCTGAAGAACTCGTTGATTTTATTAAGAAAAATATTCCTGTTGACAGTACAGTAGGAGTTGGAGACTCTGTAACTCTAGAGTCAACAGGAATATACGATTTATTAAGGTCGGGAAACTATTGTTTCCTAGACAAATACAACAAGAAGCTTACCAAAGACGAGAAAAGAAATATATACATTAATAATTTTAATGCAGATTTCTTCTTGTCTGGGGTGAATGCTATAAGCGAAAATGGCTGTATATTTAACATAGATGGTAATGGAAGCAGAGTTGCCCCTATGCTTTATGGTCCTAGGAAAGTATATCTGATATCAGGTATCAATAAGATTGTAGAGGACGAAAGTGCCGCCCTTGAAAGAATGAGAAAAATAGCTGCACCTCTAGATAATCGCAGATGCGGCAAGGAAAATCCATGCGTAAAAGTAGGACACTGTGTTGATTGCAAATCAAAAAACAAGATATGTAATTATTTTACCAAAATACAAGGTCAATTTGATGCAGAAAGAATAGAACTAATCTTGCTTAATGGTGAATATGGATATTAACTATTTAGGGTAAAGACATAGCTTCCGCAGCCATAAAACCTACTTAACAAAACATGTCTGCGAAGTTACTTGATATTGATTAATGCATTTATAAACGCTAGTTATTTATTATAAATGCATTAATTAGTCTATTGAAGTTGATAAAGCGCATTTTAAGGTCGCTTTTGGTTTACGCTAACAATATTAATGCATGCCAGATGTATATGCGACCATGATTTAACTAGACAAATTCAGGAACAAGCGAGTAAGAATATACAACAAATATCCTTTTTCACATTATGCATCTATTTTGTTTGGTTCATTAACAGAATTATAGTAAATTTGCAAATAACTAATATCTAAAAAGATAAATAATGAAACAAAAACTTTTCTTCTTGTGTTTGCTCCTTATCAGTCTCTATTCATGTAGTAGTAATGACAACAACTCTGATAAAGAAAGCAATGCAACCGTTGGCTTTTATTTGACAGATGCTCCTTCTCTTGAAGGATATAAATCTGTAAACATTAACATTCAATCTATTGAATGCTCTGTTGATGGAAAAATCTGGACAACACTAAATGTGAAACCTTGTACTGTTGACTTGTTACACTTTTCAAATGGAAAAGATTCTTTGCTATCGAATGTGGAATTTAATGCAGGAGCGAAAGTTCAACAAATTCGCCTAGTCTTGGGTGATAACAATACTGTTGTTCTCAATAATGGTGATGTCGTTTCATTAAAGACACCAAGCGGACAAACATCTGGACTGAAATTAGATGTTCAATCAGTTGCCCAATTAACAAGTGGTTATAAAATAATCATCGATTTTGATGCTTCGCGTTCAATTGTAAAACAAGGTAATAGTGGATCTTATCTATTGAAACCTGTTATCCGTTCATACATAACAGCCAATTCATCAGCCATAGATGGTAATCTATTACCATCAAAGACAGCGATGAGAATCTTCACTGTGACATCTACTAATGACACTATCTCAACGTTATCTGATACCATACAGAATAATTATTTCAAATTACATGGATTGTTCAGTGGTACTTATGATCTGAAAGCTGAAGACTTATCAACCAAGGATATCATAGTCCTCAAGTCTGGTATTCAAATTGTTGGTGGAACAGATGTTCATCTAGGAAGCCTCTCTTTGCCAAAATAGACAAGAAAAAAGTTTTAATAAATATAAATCCTATCGTTTCTTAGAAAGTTACGATAGGATTTTTTGTATATGAGATACGCCTAATGTCACGACATATATTTATATTGTTTTTTAACGAGTGACATTATTCGTTATAAGCCCTTTTCTTTATTGTGTTATTTCTCAATCGGAACTTGAATTTCGGTCAGCCATTCGCTTTCATCATTCTTATTCCAAATACCATCAATATAACAGAAACGTGGGTCATCCACAATATTATAACCATTGTCTTCAATGAAAGCATAAATTTTTGCCCATGTCTCAGGAAACTTCTCATAAGAACCATAGTGATTAAAGCAGAGCGCCTTCTTCACGGCAGGAACATCCATAAACTGGATTAATTCAGAATCTTCTTTCTTTTCAATGACAGCTTCACAATATTCTATTTCTATATTAGTTTCCTTATGTTCCTTGTTGTGATCAATGGTGTAGCAATATCCAGGTTCAGAACAAACACAACCTAAGCGTTCCATTTCTGGTCCAATTACATTTGGACATAAATTGAACAAGTCTTGATAACTATTTACAACACTTCTATGTCTTGCAACTATAATTGCAGGCAAAGATTTAATAATAAACTTCTCCATTTTAGTTTTTTGTTTGAGGCTGTTCTTTAGCTCACTCAGTTCTTTCTGAAGCACTTCGAGATGCTCGATTTCATCCTTGCATAGTTTTAGTTTTGCCTCTATCACCTCTAAAGGAGGAACACCTCCGTCTTTGTCCATGATATCCCTTATTTCACAAAGGGCAAATCCGAGTCTTTTCAGATACATGATATTGCTCATTTTCTTGAGCTGACTTACATCATAATATCTGTACTTCGTCCATTCATCCACTTCGCAAGGTGCTATCAAACCTATCTTTTCGTAATGTCGCAGTGTCTTCACTGTGATCTGATTGATTTTTGAGAACTCGCCGATTTTAAATTTGATTTTTGTTTTCATAATCTGTTGCGCAATGATTACGGGTACAAAGTTATACCATGACCTAAGGGATGAGTCAAGAGATAGAAAGCATTTAACATATAATTAACACTCATGTTTTAAATGTTAGTTCTTAGTGGTTTTATTCTTTTGATTGTAGGACATGGAAATATAACGTATGCCGTCAGAAATCTGTTCTGTATCAACCTCTACAAATCCTAAAGCACGATATATTTTGACAGCATAAGGTAAAGAGTTTACCTAAGTATTAAACCTCCTTAAATTTGTCACCTGTAATCCTGTATATTCTTCTGTCATCTAAAACTTTTGCTCCCATATGTTTATAGAACTCTATAGATTTTTGATTCCAGTCTAGACAACACCATTCAATTCTCCCATACCCTTTGTCAATAGCAATCTTTGCTATATGCTTAAAGAATAGTTTGCCAATACCTTTACCTCTTGCTTCCTCTTTAACAAACAGATCTTCGAGATAGATGTTTGTTTTACCAAGGAATGTTGAATAGGTATGGAAGAACAAGGCAAATCCTACGATTTTTCCTTTATATTCTGCTAATAATACCTCTGCATCTTTGTTAATAAATAAAGTTTCGTGTATCTGCTCTTTTGTTGCAGCCACTTCATCTTCCATATTTTCATAAGCGGCAAGTCCTTTAATTAATTCTAATATAACTTCGCTTTCAGTTTCTTGTGCAAATCTGATATTGATATCTTTATTTTCCATTATATTTTGTATTTTATTTTTTAAAATATTCACGTTTTGTCTTTTCTACGGTTTTACCACCAAATCCCATATTTGTATCGGGTAATTCTTTAATAGTTATCATAAAAAATTCTGGTGGAATACCTGTTGCTTCTGAAGCTGTTTCTGTTAAGCGACTGATTAAGTTCTCTTTTTGTTCTGTGGTCAATTTTCCACATTCCATTGTTATATATGGCATAATACTTTAATTATATTGTTATTTTATATCGAAATCATCAGAGTGAAAGTCACTATAAAACCGTCCTTTTGTTGCCGTAAATTTCAGCACGCAATAATCAGGATCGGTTACACCTTTTGGGTAATAAATATCGTCTCCTTTCTGCCAGATTCTTTCTTTTGCTTCTGCAGTTTCAAGGACCTCCATTGTGCCTGTTAGACTAGCACCACGGAAAAATTGTGGATTTACAAAGTAGATACTTGCTTTATTGTTTTGCTTAAAACACTTCACCTTATTTGAAGATGTGTTTGTCGTGAAATAGAATATACGTACACCTTCGCGTTCACGAGGTTTCAACATGGCTTTTGTCACAGGGCAACCATCTTCATCAATATAGCAAATAAAAGTGTTGGTTGATTTTTCAACCATATCTTCAATTGTTTGTTCGAAGTTTCTCATTATATTATATTTTTAATATTATATTCGCAGCTTTCAGTAACATCAAATTCAAGCAATCCAGTAACAGGATACTTATGTTTTCCTATTTCAAAAACATCCATGCTTGCTATTCTTGAATTTGGAAATTCATGTATTTTATAATTCATCTGCAGCCCTTATTTGTTGTGTTCAAAATATCTTGAATGCAAAGATACAAATTTATATCACTATTATATAAATCTATTATGATTGTTTTTATTTCATGATTGTTAAACATTGCCATACTTAAGTTATATGGCAGTCAGTTTATTACAACATATTCCTTGTAATAAATCATGATGTATTGATAATTTATCAGATACCGTATGTTCTACATTCATTATTGCAGTTTACTATAATTTTTGTATCTTTGCAAATAATAACAAGAACTATTATCATAAGTCATTTATTTATCTTATTAAGAAAATTAGGCGATAAACCTTATTAAAATAATATTTGATAACAAGAAAATGACCATTAAAAAATAAGATATGATTACACTTGAAACAGAACGTTTGATATTACGTCCAATAAATAAAGATGATGCCAGCGATATATTCGAATATGGCAGTGAGCCGAATGTTGGTCCGGCTGCAGGTTGGAAGCCCCATAAGAATATAGATGAGACTAGAGCAATCATGAAAGCAGTATTTGTTGATAAAGATAATATATTTGGAATGGTACTCAAGTCTTCGGGTAAAATGATAGGTAGCATTGGCTTGGTGCCAGATCCTCACCGCAATAATCCAGAAGTATTGATGCTAGGCTATGCAATGTCTGAGCACTATTGGGGCAAAGGACTTATGACAGAAGCTGCCAAAGCAGTTGTTGAATATGGCTTTAGTGAATTGGCCATTAGCATGATTTCTTGCACCTGCTATTCCATGAATCCTCGTTCGCGAAGAGTCATTCAAAAGTGCGGATTTGAATATGAAGGTTGTCTGCGTCAGGGCGAGAAAAGATATGACGGTAAAGTTTTAGATGTAGAATTCTATTCTTTATGCAATAACAAAGATAATTTTAATAAATAATTGTGGCTATTATAATAAGTAGCGACAAATGATTTTAATAATATGATTGAAATACCAGAATCTAAAGTATTCGCTTCGCGTGCTGAAAATATTTTGCGTGGAAAGGTTGTTGTTGATGTTATCAATGCGACTAATCCCCATCGCTTTGCATGGTATCATGGAGATCCACTATTGTATTCTTCAATATTAGTAGGAAGAAAAGTTGAGGAAGTGAAGGGGTTTGGATGTTATATTGATATTTGTTTTGATCATGACACACACCTTGCTATTAGTGATGGAACAAACATGAAGTATTTCCAAAAGGCAGATAAGTGTCCACAAAAATTTCAGTTGCTAGTTGTTTTCGATGATAGCACTTATGTTGTTTTCACTGTAGCTATGTATGGCGGTATTTTTGCTTTCAAGGGTACCTTTGATTATCCGTATTATTGTGGTAGTAGAGATAAGTTATCACCTCTGGATAAAAGATTTGATATCAATTTCTTTCATAAGATGATTACAGACACAGGCAAAAACATTTCTGTCAAGGCACTTCTGGCTACAGAACAGCGAATACCGGGTTTAGGTAATGGCGTGTTACAGGATATACTGTTTAATGCTGGCATAAATCCAAAACGCAAAATAAATACTTTGTCTGATGAAGATGAAAAGACTTTGTTTGTCGCTATCAAAGAAACTCTTGAGAATATGATTTCAGAAGGAGGAAGAGATACAGAGAAAGACCTACTTGGTAATCCAGGTGGATATCATTGCATTCTGTCCAAAAACACGTGCCACGAGCTATGCCCAAGATGTGGAGGCAAAATAACAAAAGAGGCTTACTTAGGTGGTAGCATCTATTATTGTAGAGATTGCCAAATCATATAAAATGTATAATAATCAAGAAACAAAATGAAATCAAACACACCATTAAAAGACAGCTATAAATTTAACATCTTTGACATCGTAATCATCATCCTTTCTATCTATGTACTTGCGGCATTGTCTATATCTACAGTCTGCCATCTTTCTAACCGAATCATGAATCTATTAGACATGATTGACAACATAATATGTGTAATATTTCTTATTGACTTTATACGATGTTTCTATCAAGCCCCAAACAAACTTCGTTTTATGCGTTGGGGATGGATTGACCTAATTTCCAGCATCCCAGCTATAAGTTATCTCAGATACGGACGATTATTCAAATTAATAAGACTATTAAGAATACTTAGAGCTTTTAGGTCTACAAAAATCATTGTCAGATATATATTTAAGAGCAAGATAAAAGGCACGATGATGTCTGTATTCTTAATCACATTATTACTAATCATCTTTTCATCTATATCAATTCTATGTGTAGAAAAATCTCCAGACAGCAATATAAAGACAGCTAGCGATGCTTTATGGTGGAGCATGGAAACGATTACAACAGTAGGCTTTGGCGACAAATACCCAGTTACAGATATAGGGCGAATAATTGGTACGATACTCATGGTTAGCGGTGTAGGATTATTTGGAACATACACAGCTTACATTGCTTCTCTTTTCGTGAAATACAACGATAATGAAAAAAGCAATAAAGAAATGGACGAATAAAAGACATCGTAATATAAACAGAAACGACATAGCTGATTTGTTGTTTAAAAATTAGCTACGGCATAATAAAAGGTTCATCCTACAATTGGATGAACCTTATTGTTTGATAATACTTTCTTCTTTTTTTTTCTCGTTTCTATCTATCAACATGTGATGAAACTGTCAAAGGGCTAGTATTTATAAGCGTTGCAGACATAACAGATTGACAGATATGCGAGAAAATAAGATGGAAGAAATTCATTATTTTGTTATTTCATTCCATTTAGGTGGATTTACTTTCAAGAGATTTTTCACAAAGAAATCGAAACGTTTGTGCTCTCCAAACTTCTCACCCATAGTGTGGTGCACACCTGGCAACACAACCAATTCGAAGTCTTTACCAGCTTTCTCTAGTGCGTTCGCCACCTGATATGTGGAAGATGGATCTACATTATCATCCAGTTCGCCCACTACAAGCATCAAAGCTCCTTGCAACTTATGGGCATTTACAACATTGCTGCACTCTTCATAGCTCTTGTCTACAGGATATCCCATCCATAGTTCATTCCACCATATCTTATCCATTCGGTTGTCCTGGCATCCACAACTGGAATAGGCAGCTTTATAGAAATCACCGTGCAGAAGTACTGCGGTCGTACTCTCTTGTCCACCAGCAGAGGCTCCAAAGATACCCACATTGCTGGCATCCATATAAGGATATTTAGCTGCAGCAGCTTGAATCCACAGTTGTCTATCTGGGAAACCTGCGTCTTTAAGGTTTTTATAGCATAGTTCTTCAAACTTCTTACCGCGCCATGCTGTCCCCATTCCATCCATTTGTACGACAATAAATCCCAGTTCAGCCAATGCTGTGGTGTTCCAATTATAAGCTATGAAACTCTTTGGTGTATAGGCATCACCAGGACCGGCATAGATATATTCTATCACAGGGTATTTCTTTGTTGGGTCAAAGTTGGTTGGTCGCTGTATGATTCCCCATATATCAGTGATACCATCTCTGCCTTTAGCTTTGAATATCTCTGGTGCCACCCAACCACTTTCTTTAAGTTTTGATATGTCTGCTTTAGCTATGGTGCTAATTAGCTTTCCATCTATACCACTTCTCAACTCAGTAACAGGAGGCGTGTCTACTTTAGAGTATTTGTCTACCACATATTTCATATCGTAGCTGAATACAGCCTGATGGTTTCCCTCTGCAGGTGTAAGACATATCATGTTTTTACCATCCATACCTATGCGGTAATAGTGTATCTGGTAAGGATCTTCATTAGGATTTACACCACATGCAGAAAAGTATATGGTATTCGTTTTCTCGTCTACCTTTATTACTTCTCTTACACACCATGTTCCTTTTGTTATCTGGTTAATCACTTTACCCTTTGACACATTGTACATGTATAGATGGTTCCAGTTGTCGCGTTCACTCATCCATATCATCTTAGATGTGTCGGCAAAGTCGTAACGATAGTGGCGTGGATAGTTTACAAATGTGGTAGCGGTCTCTTCAATGATCGTTCTCACCTTACCTGTTTGTGCCGACATAGCCAGCACGCGATAAACTTTATGTCCACGCTCATTGTATTCAAATATCACTTCTTTGTTGTCGGCAGTCCATGTGAATCCATCCAAACTAAACTGCTTGTCAAATAGTTGTGTTGATGCGATTACTTCTTTACCTGTATTCACATCGAATATGCAAGGTACTTTAAATGGAAGTTCGTCGCCAGGTTTGGCATATTCCTGTTTGTGTAGTATAGGTTGCAGTTGGTCAGCAGGCGAAGACTCCACATAATATACATATCTCTTTTCAACGGGTCTGCGTTTGCATGTCATTATATATTTGCTGTCAGCCGACCATTGTATCCATGCAGAGTAATAGTTTGAGAGTGTTCCATCGGTACTTAGTATGCGTTTCTCTGTATACGGTTTGCCAACTTCATGTAGCACCACGTTTTCTCCTTCGATATATGCTTCCAGTTTACCATCTGGTGATACAACAGGATGTGTATCTTTCTCTTCGTCTACTTCCATCCAGTGGCGTTCGTGCTTACGACCGAATTGTGGTTTTACTGCTTCTGGCAGTTTTATATCTAGGTATTTATACAGTTCTTCTTTGCTGCCAAATGATTTACTATTGTTTGTACCAGCATCCATTGCTACATATCTTTTGCCAGTAGCAGAATTCTCTGTGTAATAGTATGTGTTTGTGGAATCTTTAAATTTAATGTCGGCAGGCAAGTTATACACATTGTCGTTACTAAACTTATTGGATAAACTGTAAGCTCTATTGTAGTCAGTAAGAGTGCCTTGCGCCATGGCCCCAGCACTTACCACAAATAGTGTTGATAGTAAAATTAATCTCATTTTCATTGTAATTATATATTAACGTGAGTTCGACGATTTATAAGTGTTTAAAGCAATGGTGATTAGCTCTTTTTGTGTAACTTTAATGTGTTGGAAATTAACATATTAGAATCAACAACGCTATGATTACCGAGTACAAAGTTACTAAAATACTTTGTATTGCAGATAACTTTTGTAAGTTTTTTACGAAATGACTATCAAACATACATTTAAAAGCCACAAGAATCCTAAATTTTATCATATTACTAACATATTGAAAGCATAAACAATATTATTACAACCATTATGATTATTTTATCAATTATATTATTAGTATTTCACACTCCATCAAAGGTACAAATTTAAAATTAGGAACGCGACTCATTCTAACATTAAATCATTACCTTTGCACCCAAATAACATAATAAAATGATAATTTCAATTGCACGGCAATGTGGATGTGGAGCACTGAGTATTGGGAAAATACTTGCATCTCACTATAATATTCCATTTTATACACGCCAGAATCTTCTAGAAATGGCTCAGCAAAAAGGTGTTCTTGATGAAATGAATAATTTCTTCGAAGAAAGACCTGTTGATGAACTTATGTTTGCCATTTCTGAAAGCATTGAATATCCGGCAAAGATATCCGAGAAGACATTCGGCATATTAGTTAATATGATAGGCGACAAAGATTGTATTATCATTGGACGATGCGGAAATTATATTTTCAAAGACAGAAAAGATCTTATTTCCGTATTTCTCAAAGGTAATGTTGACGATCGTATTGATTCAATAGCTAAAGAACGACAACTATCCAAATCTGATGCCGCAGAATTCGTAGACGAGATGGACAACAGTAGAATAAGATATCATAAATTCTATACAAGTCTAACATGGGGCAATGCAGAAGATTATGATCTTTGCTTCGACTGTATGCGAATGGGACCAGTAAATTCAGCAAAGTATATTGAACAGTATATAGACTACGTATTAAAATAGTATAGACTCAGCATGAAGTATATTATACAGTTTCTGATTATCATTGCATTCTCATTTTTAGGAGAAGTATTTCATTTCCTCATTCCATTGCCAATACCAGCCAGCATATATGGCATTTTGCTTTTATTCACGGCTCTAATGATGAAATGGATAAAAGTAAATCAAGTAAGAGAGGTAAGCGCATTATTAATATCCGTAATGCCGATGATGTTTATTCCGGCAGCCGTGGGACTGATTGATTCATGGTCTATCATAAAAAGCCATTTACTGACATATATTATTGTCACAGTAATAAGTACATTTATTGTAATGGCTACAAGCGGTTTCGTTACCCAATACATTATACGTAAAGATAAGAAGAAAGGAGAGAACAAATGAAAGACTTATTTCAAGATTCAGTATATTTCGGTGTTCTGATTAGTCTGAGCAGTTACGTACTTGGTATATGGATTAGAAAAAAGACAAGACTATCATATATGAATCCGCTTCTGATAGCCATCATCATCACAATCTGTGTCCTACTTATTTCCGGTGTAAGCTATAAATCTTATTCATCCAATTCTTCGTGGATAAGCTATCTGCTTACTCCCGCAACAATATGTCTTGCGGTGCCTCTTTACCAACAGATGGAACTTTTAAAGAAGAATAGTAAGGCTATTCTTTTCGGCATATTGTCTGGCGTACTTTCCAGTCTGGTATCTATATTATTGCTGGCATTGCTTTTTTCTTTTGATCACAACACGTATGTTACATTTCTGCCGAAATCAATTACGACAGCCATTGGTATGGGAATATCCGAAGAACTTGGTGGATATGTATCTATATCAGTTGTAGTAATCATCATTACGGGAGTTCTGGGAAACATATTTGCAGAAGGAATTCTTAAATTATTACATATTGAAGAGCCTATAGCCAAAGGAATTGCCATCGGATGTTCATCTCATGCCGTCGGAACTGCTAAAGCTATGGAAATGGGTGCTGTAGAAGGTGCCATCAGTGGTCTATCAATTGTTGTATGTGGTATTCTTACAGTTATAGGCGCATCAATTTTTGCACTGTTTCTATAAACAATTATTGAACATAAACGTTATATACATAAAAATGAGGATATTCCAACAAGAATATCCTCATTTCTATATCATCTACCTTTAAATTATTTCTTTGTGGTAGTAGCTTTCTTTAATGTTGTCTTCTTAACTGTAGTCGTCTTTGATGTTGTAGCTTTTGCCTTTGCAACAGGAGCAACATACTTAACAAGAGCCACACCAGTCTTCATACCTTTAAAACTACCAGCAAGAGAAGAGATTGTACTTAGCGTACTGTTTGCAGAATACTTACTCATCTTACTCATTGCATCAAGAACTTTTGAACTATCAAATGAAATAGACAATGTACCGTTCTTCATCTGTGCATAACCTGTTATCTTTGCAGAATTTTCAAGATATGAGAATGTAATCTTTGAACCGCTAAGAGCGTATGTTCCTGAAGTCGTAGCTACACCGTCCTTTATAGTAGAGAATTTATCGTCACTACCAAATGTAATAAGAAACTTACCTGGTGTGATACCAACCTTAGCAAACTGTGCTGCAAGCTTTTTCTCAATAGCTGCAGAAGTCAACTGACCACCAGCCTGCTTTAACAAGTCGCTACTCTCAAAGCTGATTGAAGGCTGCTGATAACTCCATGTACCAACAATGTTTTCTTTTGATACATTATTTTTACCTGAGATAATTGATCCTGCCTCTCCTCCAATAGCAGAACTGACAACTTTTCCCAGATTACCTAAGTCAATTTGTGCGCTTGCACTGATTGAAGTCATGAAAAAAGCTCCAACAACAGCTGATTTCAAAAATAACTTTTTCATTTTCATTTATTTAATTATTAGTCTATATTATATCTTATCTGCAAAAGTAATCATTATTTTGTAAACACGAAGAAAAAGATAATATAATCAATATTATTCCTTCACAGGATTCTGTCCTCCGCCCAAACTGCGATATACATCAACCACACTTGAGAGTTGCTGCGCCTTAGCATCAAGAAGTTCCATTTTTGCATCCAATGCATCACGTTCATCCATAAGCACATCAAGATATGTGCAGCGACTATTCATATACAACAGTCGAGCTATGTTTATTGATTTATCGAGTTTCTGTGATTCTTCTTCCTTCAATTGGTAATACTTATCCAAGTTGTCTATCTTCGACATCAGCGTACATACTTCAGAATATGCAGTGAGCAAAGTCTTGTCATATTCATAAAGAGCCTCTATCTGCTGAGCATCAGCAGTCTGGAAATTAGCTTGTATCGCCTTTTTATTGATCAGCGGACCTGTAAGCCCACCTAGAACGCTAAACGCCAAAGACTTAGGCAACTGAGTGAGATATGTTGGATTAAATGCATCAAGACCTAGTGTTGCAGATATATTTAATGACGGGAGAAATTCCTTTCTTGCAGCATCTACGCTCCATTTTGCTGAAGCCAACTCATGTTCAGCCTGTCTGATATCAGGTCGGTTATTAAGTAATTCTGACGGAATACCAGTAGTAACCTTCTGTAGATTTGTTGAAAGGAAAGAAGCCTTGTTTCTGCCAATCTGTGTAGGATATCTACCTAGCAGTAAGTTTAGACTGTTCTCACTTTCAGTAATCTGCTGCTTCAATGTGTATTCATCGGCACGAGCTTTAGCCAGTTCTGCCTCAAACTTCTCTACAGCAAGTTCCGTATCAGCGTCAGCCTTCTTCTGAATCTTAGCTATTTCAACAGCCTTCTTCTGCAAGTCAATATACTGATGTATCAAATCTAGTTTGTTATCCAGTGCAAGCAGTTGGTAATAATTTTCAGCCACTTGTGAGATAAGAGACGACAACACAGCATTGCGTCCGTCAACCGTAGCTAGATAATGCTCTACGGCAGCATGCTTACTGGAACTTAGTTTATGCCATAAGTCAACTTCCCAATCGGCTGTTGCACCAAGTTGATAGTCCATCAATGGTTCTGGCATAGACTTACCTGGCTTTATCTCAGTTGTAGCGTTACCTGCACCTTCACTGGTATATCTACCAGCTTTTGATACACCTACACTTCCACCACCAGACACAGTAGGCATCATCAGTCCTTCCTGAGAAAGCACCCCACTCTTTGCTATCGCTATCTGTTGAATAGTAATACGCAAATCCTGATTGTTTATCAAAGCCGTATCAATCAACGAAACCAATGCCGAATCAGTAAAGAACTGTCTCCATGGAGTTACGGTGGCACTAGTGCCAGCAACACTGTCCTTCTGAAATTTAGAAGGCAACTGCAACTTCACACGGTCCGTCATATTGGTAGCCTGAGGTGTCTTGCAACTCGTCATGACGGCTGCCGACACCAATACAGTATATAGGATATGTAACTTTTTCATTTCTTATACTTTTTGTCTTTTGTTTCTGTCAGAGGTTTATCTCGCTGATATTTAACCATCTTGACTTTCTCTGCCATCGTTCCAAAGATATAATACAAACCAGGAATTATTATCAGTCCAAAGAATGTTCCAAACAACATACCTCCAACGGCAGCACTACCAATAGTGCGGTTTCCTATCGCACCTGCACCGCTTGCAAATACCAAAGGTATAAGTCCAGCAATAAAGGCAAACGAAGTCATCAATATAGGACGGAATCGAGCAATCGCTCCCTCAATAGCCGCCTGCCGGATCGTCATTCCCATATTCCGTCGTTGGACGGAATATTCCACCATCAGCACCGCATTCTTTCCCAGCAGTCCTATCAACATCACCATCGCCACCTGTGCATAGATATTATTCTCCAACCCCAAAAGTTTCAGGAATATGAATGCACCGCATATTCCGGCTGGCAGACATGTTATGATAGGCAACGGAAGTATGAAGTTCTCATACTGTGCCGACAAGATTAGATATACGAAGACCAGACAGATTGCAAATATCAGTATTGCCTGATTACCTTGATCTACTTCGTCTTTTGAAATACCTGCCCAGTCATAGTCAAATCCATGAGGTAATTTCTTTGCAGCTACCTCTTCTATTGCCTTAATAGCCTGGCCACTACTACATCCAGATGCTGGTGCACCAGTAACCTCAGCAGAGTTATAAAGATTATGACGTGTGATTTCACTCATACCATAAACCTTTTGCAGTTGCATGAAGTCAGCATAAGGCACCATATCACCTTGATTATTCTTCACCGTCAATCCTAAAAGGCTGTGCGGATAAGCACGATACTCGGGACTAGCCTGAACGATTACTTTGTATGGCTTTCCAAAGCGTATGAATCCTGTCTCATAATCTGAACCAATCAATGTAGACATATTATCCATAGCAGAACCTATAGAAACGCCCTTTTGCTCAGCAATATCATTATTAACACGCAACATATATTGTGGATAACTTGCAGAATAGAACGTAAAGGCAGAACCTATCTCTGGTCGCTTATTAAGTTCCTTAACAAAGTCCTTGCTCACCTTTTCCATTTGGTGATAGTCGTTATTACCAGTCTTGTCAAGCAATCGAAGTTCAAATCCCGACGCAGCACCATAACCTGGTATCGAAGGTGGTTGGAAAAACTCTATATGAGCGCCCGTTATTGCAACGCATTTCTTTTCAAGATCAGCAATGATCTCCTTTGCCGAATGTTTACGATCTTTCCACGACTTCAGGTTTATCAGACAAGAACCAGAATTGGCACTTGTTCCTTCTGATAGTATTTCATAACCTGCAAGAGAAGAAACACTCTGAACACCCTCTTCTTTCTCAACAATGTTCAGCAACTGATGCGCCACCTTGTTAGTTCGTTCTATTGTTGAACCTGGTGGAGTCTCAATCACGGCATATACCATACCTTGGTCCTCTTCTGGAATGAAACCAGATGGAACTGAATTATTTACAAAGAATGCTATTGCACAGAATAACAAAAGTAACGGTAATGTGACAAATTTGTTGGAAACAGTACGCTGCAACACCTTATCATACCCTATCACACCTTTGTTGAAACCAGCATTAAACTTATCAAGAAGTTTATGAAGCCATGACTTTCTAAGATTTTGCTCCTGTTCTCTAGTCAATATAAGTGCACAAAGTGCAGGAGTAAGTGTCAAGGCTACAAATCCAGAAAGGACAATACTTGATGCCATTGTGATAGAGAACTGACGATAGAACATACCTTCAGGTCCGCCCATAAAGGCAACAGGAATAAATACCGATGCCATCACAAGCGTTATAGCTACGATAGCACCACTGATTTCTTTCATCGCTTCCTGCGTGGCCTCCAAAGGCGAGAGATGTTCCGTGGCTATCTTTACGTTGACAGCCTCAATCACCACTATGGCGTCATCCACCACTATACCTATCGCCATGACAAGAGCAAAGAGGGATATCATATTCAGCGTGATGCCGAATGCAGACATCACCGCAAAACTTCCTATTAACGACACTGGTACAGCCATACATGGGATGATTGCTGAACGCCAGTCACCAAGGAAGACAAACACTACGATGGCAACAAGTATAAACGCCTCGAAAAGTGTATGGATAACTTTATCTATTGACGCATCAAGAAATCTACTTATGTCATAACTTAACTCATAGTGCATACCCTTAGGCATATCCTTCTGTAGTTTAGCCATCGTCTTCTTCACGTTCTGTATCACATCGCGTGCATTTGAACCATAAGCCTGTTTCAATGTTATGGCTGCCGATGGATGTCCGTTAAGAGTAGAATAAATATCATACATCTCTGTACCGAAATCTATTGTGGCAACATCTTTTAAACGTACAAACTGACCATTGGGATTGGACTTCAATATGATATTCCCATACTCTTCAGGAGTAGTATATCGTCCTGGATATTTCAACACATACTCAAAACTCTCTGGTCGCTTACCCGAACTTTCACCCAGTTTACCTGGTGAAGCTTCAATACTCTGATCTTCCAAAGCCTGATTTACGTCATCAGCAGACAAATTATAGGCAGTTAGTTTATCAGGTTTCAACCATACGCGCATCGCATAGTTACGTGTACCAAGAATATCCAAGTCGCCCATTCCATCAACACGCTGTAATTCAGGAGAAATGTTTATATCCGCATAGTTGAAAAGGAATTTCTGGTCTGCTTTAGGATCATTACTGTATAGGTTTATATACATCAGAATGTTAGGTTCCTCACGAGAAATCTTAACACCTTCACGCACAACAGCAGGTGGTAGCTTATTAATAGCCGCTGACACTCTGTTTTGTACATTAATAGCGTCAACATTAGGATCTGTTCCCAATTTGAACACGACATTAATTTCACCCTCACCATCATTACCAGCATCAGACTCAATATATTTCATGCCAGGAACACCATTAAGAACTTGTTCCAAAGGAATTACGACCGATTTAATCAGCAATTCATTGTTAGCACCAGGATAATTGGCGATGACATTAACCTTTGGAGGTGAGATAGAAGGATATTGAGTGATAGGCAAGTTGAGCAATGACAACACACCTATGAACACAATGACAAGAGAAACAACGATTGCAAGAACCGGTCTGCGAATAAACTTCTTGAACATAATTAGTTGGCATTTAATTTGATAGACTGCATTACTTCAGCCGGGCTCTTATAACGTATTGAAATACGATCACCATCATTCACCTTCTGTATACCGTCTACCAGAATTTTGTCATTAATCGACAAACCTTCTGTTACAACATATACATTCTGCTTTTCAAAAGCTATTTTAATAGGACGCGCGTGAACATAACCACCAGCATCAACTACAAATACATATTTCTTATCTTGTATTTCATAGGTAGACTGCTGAGGAATTATCATTACGTTTCTTACAGGAATATTCATTCTCACTGTTCCTGTTTCACCATTTCTAAGAATACGATTCACATTGGCAAACTTAGCACGGAAAGCAATGTTACCTGTTCCATTGTCAAACTCACCTTCTACATTCTGTAAATATCCTTTTGATGCAAAAGTAGTTCCGTTTGCTAGAATAAGACTAAGCGGAAGTTTGCGTCTTTCTGCAGCATGCTGTTGATAATCAAGATATTCAGGTTCTGAAACATTAAAATAAACATAAAGATTAGTGTTATCAGAAAGAGTAGAAATCAAGTCACCGTCTTGAAGTAAACTACCTTTTTTATTAGGTATTCTACCTATTATACCAGTAAAAGGTGCTGTAATAAGTGACAACTGCTTACGCTCAGTGGCAAGACGATAATCAGCCATAGCAGAATTCAACTTCGCACGTGCCATCTTACGTGCATTCTTTGACACGATGTTATTAGCCGCCAAAGTAGAAGTATTCTGTAAATCTATGCGAGCCTGTTCAGCTTCAGCCTTAGACTTTTCTACTTCTTGTTGTGCGCCAACCAAAGCAATACGAAACAAAGGCTGTCCGGCTTTCACCATCTGACCTTCATCAACATATATATCACGTAATATACCACCTTGTTGAGCTCTAATCTCAATGTTTTTCTGCGACTGTATGTTCGCTACATAGTCTTTTGAGACAGATGTGTTTGTTACCTCTGGAGTCGTAACTGAATAAACAGCAGATACATCCTTTTCCTTTGTCGATTTACAACTTATTGTTATCAGTGCCATACCAACGGCAAGCATAAGTATTTGTTTATTCATATTTTAACGAAATAAATAAATTTATGATGCAAAATTACTTATATTTAAACGATTAAAACGATAATAATCGATTAAAAGAGCTTAAAGTGAGATTAAAAGTTTCTAATATTCTTCTTATGTGGTTTCATTATAAAACAAGAGGGTAACTCTCGCCATCAAAATACTTTAATAACTGAATAAACCTTATTGTGGTTATTGTTCTCGTAACAAGTTAGATGTTAATTCATTTGCAAATATAATAAAAAAAATTGCTTATCATCGTTTTATAAGTAACATTTTACAATAAAAATTGAACTTGTTTTATAAAAAGCACTATCTTTGCGCTATAACAATCGAAGTTAATGTTATAAAAAACGATATACTGATATATATACGATTATTAGAAAAATCTACAGCATACAGTATATGGAATCAAGAACAAGAAGATATGAAATATAAACATATATTATTTGATATTGACGGCACATTAGTTGACAACGAAAGTGCAGTAATCAATACATGGCAACAAACCATTGAAGAACTTTTTGGTAAGCATTTTGAGAAAGAGGAGCTAAATTTCGTTTTAGGTATTCCTGGTGTAACAACCATGGAGAAACTAGGAGCAAAAAATTCAGAAGAAGCTTTTGATTTATGGAGCAAACATTTTCAGGAGCATAGAAACGAAATAACCTTGTTTGATGGAATTGATAAAGTTGTCAAAGTGCTTAAACAAACAAATCATAGTTTAGGATTGATTACTTCACGAACACATGATGAGTTAAATAATGATGATGCTTTATGCCAGATTTTTCATCTTTTTGATGTCGCCATTTGTGTTACAGATACTGTCAATCCTAAACCGTCGGCAGACCCAATACTCGCATACTTTGATAGAACTGGAGCTACACCAGCTAACACTTTATATATAGGGGATTCTGCTTATGATAGTCTATGCGCTATCAACTCTCATGTAGACTTTGCTTTAGCTACTTGGAGCAATGGCAAAAAGAACATACCGTGTAAATATGAACTTGAAAAGCCTTCTGATATATTGAACTATTCGGAAATGCCGAACAGTTCAATATAAACATCTAGCTCAGAGTTTATTTTCTGTTAGAATCTTTACTAACTACATAGCTATTAGCCTGATGTGTAGCAAGAACAAGGACTTCAGCTATTTGCACATGCGCAGGCGCACTTGCTGCATAGAAAACAACATCGGCAATATCTTCACCACTAAGCGGATGAATACCATTATATACATTATCAGCTTTGCATTTGTCACCATTGAATCTGGTAACACTGAAGTTTGTCTCTACCAATCCTGGTTTGATATTGGTGACTCTTATACATGTGTCAGCTAAGTCTATACGAAGGCCATCACTGATGGCTTTAACGGCTGACTTAGTAGCGCAATATACGTTACCGCCTGGATAAGCTGCTTCACCGGCAAGACTGCCCATATTGATCACATGACCACGATTGCGCTCTACCATGTGCGGAACTACAAGGTGAATCATTGTAAGCATACCCTTGATGTTGGTATCTATCATCGTCTCCCATTTCTCTGGGTCAAGCTCGTATTCCTTTTCCAAACCTAATGCTAGTCCTGCATTGTTTATGAGTACGTCTATATCACGCCATTTTCCTGTCAGTGATTTTACAGCCTCTGTTGCTGCGTTACGGTCACGAACATCGAAGTTAAGCAACTTCACGTCAGTTCCGTCAGCATTAAGACGACTCTGCAATAAATCTAATTTGCTCTGATTACGACCTGTAAGTATCAAGTCGTATCCTTCTTTAGAGAAACGAAGGGCACATGCTTCACCAATGCCACTCGTAGCTCCTGTTATCAATGCAATCTTTTTCATATTTATGATTTCTATATTATTAATTTATGAGATGCAATAATAAAAATACTGTTGTCAATCTGTTGCAAATATACAGAAATTTTAGTTTATCACAATCTCTATTCTTTATTTCATTAAAATAGAAACGATATGGGCGTACTATTTAAGTGCGCCCATCATATTAATTAGCTAGTTTCTTGAGTTGCTTGTAATTATACATCAATATAGTTACAGATATAATTGCAGCCAGCGTATCACTTACCGGTATACTCATCCAAATTCCATTCAGTCCAAAGAATAATGGGAAAATAAGCAATGCAGGTATGATCAGAATTAATTGGCGAAGCAATGATAAGAATATGGCTGTTTTCACATACCCTATACTCTGAAAGAAACCTGTTGAAATAACCTGAATACCGAGTAGAGGTACAGCCATCATCATTATTCTCATACCCGACGCAGCAATCTCTGTGAGTTGCTTGTCTGTGGTAAACATGGAAGTAATCATGTGTGGGAAAAATTCTCCTAGCAAGAACCCTATAACTGATATAACAGTAGCGAACATAATAGAAAGTCTCAACGCCTTAAAAGCTCTATTGTATAACCTCGCACCATAATTATAACCGACAATTGGCTGCATACCTTGCATAAGTCCTATGACAACCATTACAAATAAGAATAAGAAACGATTGATTATTCCATAAGCACCAACAGCCATGTCACCTCCATATCGAGTCAGACTATTTGTGATAATAATAACAACCACGCATGCTGTCAGATTCATGAAGAATGGAGAAAGACCTATTGACATCATCTTTGAAATCATATTCCATCGCAATTTGAATATGCCTTTCTGAAAATGAATACAGTTATTCTTATTATTAAAATGATGTAGCTGATAACACAGCATGATTGCTTGTGACAAGACCGTAGCCAATGCACTTCCACGCATTCCCATCTTCAATCCAAAAATGAATATTGGATTTAGTATAACAACGATAAACACCATGCCGATTGTGGCAATCATTGCTTTTTTTGGAGCAGCTGAAGAGCGCAACATTGCGTTGAGGTTGAAAAACAGTTGCGTAAAAATAACACCAGCAAGAAATACCTGCATAAAACTGCGTGCATAAGGAAGCGTCTCTGCTGACGCTCCAGATAAAATAAGGATTTTATCAAGAAATGTATAGCATACAATGATTAGTATTGTCGCATAGATAATGCTCAAAGTAACAACGTTGCCTAATATGACATTTGCACTCTTATAATCTTTTTGTCCCAGTCTTATTGACATTAAGTTGGCACCACCTATGGCAACAAGTGTTGAAAATGCTATCATCATATTCATTAATGGTAGCAATACAGCTAATCCTGATAATCCCAGTGTACCTACACCATGTCCAATGAATATACTATCGACAATATTAAATATTGACATCACAGTAGATGCAACTATTGAAGGCAATGCATACTTTAGCAGCAACCTACTTACGCTTTCTGTTTCGAGTTCTTTAGGTTTATTAATCATATTATATTGTAGTATCCTAAACTTCTTATCTTATCGGCAATACATTGCCTTATTATTATATTGGGATTGTCTAAACATACTTGGATAATCCATAAAATTTCCAACCAGTATGCTATCAATGAAAGAACAAATGCACCTACACAAATAAGGCAACATCATTCAAAGTAACATTCACTATTGTCAATAATCTGTGCAAAGATACAAAAAAATCAGTGAACCATACCAGCAAAACTCTAATTAATAAATATCTATATAAGCATAAAATTACTATTCACATATTCAAAATATTAAATAGACATCTTTGTCTACCACAGAGTAAATAGATTCTTATCATTTGAATAAATGACATGCAAAATATATAATATATGAATTATTATTTCTATTTTTGTAATCAATATGAATACTTTAGAAAAAGAATATCGCAATTTACTTGAATATCAAAAATTTGATGAGAGTAGCATTGGGGATGAAATCTTGAAAACAAATATTGATCAGATTTCAAATTCCGCTTTTTTAAAAGGCTGTGCACTTTCCGTTTTTGATGTTTATAGAAAAAAACATGTATATGAGTCTGAATACCATAAAGAATTATTTAAGGAGACAGACAAAGAGTATTCTGAAGTTAAAGTGCATCCTGATGATTATGAAGCTCTATTTAAAAATGGAATTGCAACATTCAAGCATTTGTTTTCTAATAATACAAATGCCAAGTATAATAAAGCAATAAGAGAATATAGAGCTTTGGTAAGAGGGAAATACCAGCGCGTTATAGAACAAATAACGATATTGGCATTTGACAAAATGGGTAATATTTGGTTAAGTCTAAGTATAGTTGATATTGCACCAAACCAAGCCCCTCCATATATTGTTAACTCAAAAATAGCTAATTTTAAAACAGGAGAGGTGTTTTCGCCTGTAGATAAATATTATGATAAAGACATGATATTGTCAGCAAGAGAATTGGAAATTCTAAAGTTAATTAGTGCGGGACAACTAAGTAAAGAAATATCAGACAAACTTCACATCAGTGTGAATACAGTAAATACACATAGACAGAATATTTTGAAAAAATTTAATGTTGATACATCAATAGAAGCCATAAGATATGCTGAGAATCTTGGCCTTATTGATTATTAGTTATAACAATACTGATAAATCAGTATTGATGGGTAGTTGATTTAAGACTAATTTTGCACTTTCAAATAATTATAATAAAGTGCAGAATGACAAAGAAAATTTTACTGATTTTGAATATGATGATTATTTCAACATCATTATTCAGTCAAAACTACCAAACGGTTCGAGGTAGTGTTTGTGAAAAAATAACAGAAGGACCTATTCCATACGCTTCGGTCATGTTACAATGTCAAAATTCAAAGATTGTCGCAACAGCCGATTCGTCAGGATTGTTCTCGATAAAGCATGTACCTATTGGGAGATATGATATTAAAGTAAGTTCTACAGGTTATGAACCAATAATTTTAAAAGAGATTGTAGTTAGTTCATCGAAAGAGAGCGTACTTAGTATTATGTTGAATGAGCATGCTAAACAATTAGACGAAATCACAGTAAAGCCTAATACCAATAAGGCTGAGGCGATGAATCCGATGTCACTAGCAGGTGGAAGGATGCTAAGTGTTGAAGAAGCACGCCGCTATGCTGGAGGAATGGATGACCCAGCTCGATTGGCATCTTCATTTGCGGGTGTAACTAGTAGTATAGGTAATAATGGTATTGTCATAAGAGGTAATGCTCCTACATACTTGCAATGGCGAATGGAAGACGTAGAGATTCCAAATCCAAATCACTTCGCTGACGTTACAAGTTTTGGAGGAGGAGGTTTTACTTCTTTAAGCAGTCAGGTTCTTGGAAACTCGGATTTCTATACAGGAACATTTCCGTCAGAATATGGGAATGCTATCTCTGGAGTTTTTGATATGAAACTTAGAAATGGAAATAATGTGAAACATGAGAACACTTTTCAGATTGGTACAATTGGTATCGACATGGCTTCAGAGGGACCAATCAAAAAGAATTATAATGGTTCATATATTTTCAATTACAGGTATTCTACATTGTCTTTAATTTCACCATTATTACCAGATGATGCCAGTGGAACAAAATATCAAGACTTATCATTTAAGTTTTTCTTACCTTCCTCAAAGTTCGGTGTTTTCACTTTATGGGGAACAGGGCTCATAGACAGATCAGGTACGAAACCAGAAAAAGACAAAGACAAATGGGAATATGAACAGGATAAACAAAATCAGGATGTAAAACAATATATGGCAGCATGTGGGCTTGGTCATAAAATATACATTAATGAATCTACTTTTGTTAAAAGTACATTGGCAGCAACAGTTAGCGGACTTAATATGCACACCGAATTGATGAATCAAGATAATATTCTATGCCCTAAGAATATAATTAAAAACACAAACTGGAATTTTATAATAGCATCTTCAATAAACAAGAAATTCAATGATGTCCATACCAACAAAACAGGAATACAATGGACAGGATTACGATATGATATGTTAATGAAAGACTCTAATCATAATGGCAATGACTTTAAAACGATAAACAACTGTTCAGGCAGTAGCTCTTTGTTATCTGCTTATTCAAGTTCCCTTTTCCAGTTGTCTGAAAACGTAGATATGACAGTAGGAGTTAACGCTCAGTTCTTTACATTAAATAGCCATTATACAATTGAGCCAAGATTTGCTTTAAAATGGAAATTCTTAAAATCGCAGTCTTTATCTTTAGGATATGGTATGCATAGCAGACTGGAAAAACTTAATTACTATTTTGTGAAGTCTGAGAATGGAAGTCTCATAAACAAAGATCTTGATTTTACGAAGTCACATAATCTTTCTATTGCCTATGATGTCGTCTTTGGTTATGATTACCATCTAAAGGTTGAACCATATATTCAATATCTTTACAGTGTACCAGTAATACCAGACAGTACATATTCTTTTGTAAATTTACAGGGTAATGATGATTGGTTTATTTCTAATGCTTTGGAAAATAAAGGTAAAGCATTGAACTATGGAATAGATTTCACATTCGAACATTATATGAGAAAAGGATTCTATTATATGTTTACTTCTTCAATATTTAATTCAAGATATAAGACAACAAAAAGCGAATGGTATAATACAAGATATAACCGTAATTATGTTTTTAATATCATAGCTGGTAAAGAATGGTATTTAGGCAAAAATAAACAAAACGTTTTCAGCATAAATGGTAAAATTACATATCAAGGTGGTGACAGATATTCTCCGATAAACATATCATTATCAAAAAAACAGCAGGATGCGATATATAATGAAAGTAATCCATATTCATGCAGGTTATCTCCTATGCTATTATCTCATTTAACAGTTACTTATAAGATAAATAAAAAAAGTATATCACATGAGTTTTCAGCAAAATTGATGAACATCACAGGCTATAAGGATTATTATGGACATCGTTACAATTTTAAGAAGAACAGCGTTGAAGAAGAACGCGATGCTATTATTATGCCGAACATTAGCTATAAAATTGAATTCTAATCTAAATATATGTAACATCACTTGTATCCCGTTTCAACGTAACGCGAGTGATGTTATGATATTATTTTACATCTAAAATCATGAAAAAACAAAAACATCCAGAAAGTTTGAAATAGGCAAATATCCTCCACTCATGATATAAGCATTTGACTTATAAATGATTAGAAGTGGAGGTTAACCTCCACTATCATCCACTAACCTCCACGTTTTTGTAAACTATTAAGAAATATTCTACTAACGTTGAACTTATATCTAATATATCATGAATAACATCAAATCAGATATATTTACATTTCTACAAATATACCATGTATTATTTATCGCTTTGATAAATAGTTTCAAATAGATGACAACCATATTGTGGTGATTGCCCATTGTTTTCTGGTATTCAACTAATACACCAAACGACTTTCTACAAATTATTATCCATGATCGTTTTTACACGTTGTAAGTGCATCATGATTAAATCACCTTATCAGAAACTCGCCTTTTTTTCGTCTTTTCTTAGCTTCTTCAAGTTGCTTCTGATATTTTTGTAGAATCGGTTTAAGATATTTTTTTGATTTTGTCGTTATACACATAATACCTCCCATACGTGGATAAAAGTATTTTAAAATATTTTTGTCCTTTACGACGTTTACACTTATAATATCATCTTGGTTTAGACTATCTAAGTTCTGTACTTCAACTCCATCAACCAGAATCACTGGAATATTCAAAGAATCATTTTGCAAATGGGTTTGAGCATTTAATTGCAAACTTAAGAATAATGCGGTTAAAATAATAATGTGTGTTTTCATTTCAGATAAATATATTTTTTATTCACTTAGTAAAAATACAATTTATTTCTAATAATCACAAGATCTCCAACATTATATTTACTATAATTAACATTTGCAACAATCTTTGCCCGTAAAGAAAAATTCACCTTTTTCGATACGTCATTTAGTAAAAAGGCCCATATCACTCTGTAATATACGAAGAAACGCTGAGTGATTAGGCCCTAATCACTCGATAAATGAAAGTATTTTGGAAACGTTTGATCGATGAAATAGATTCCATTCTACGACAAAACGGAAACACTTATGCAGACTTATTAAAAATACAATCGAAATATCATTCCAAAACATTTCACACAAATAGAGTACACCATAATGTAAATATATTTATCTTTAGTTTATTTATTATAATTCAGATGTATGTTGAGTACTTGCTTGCTATTTCTTAATAGTTTACAAAAACGTGGATGATGGTGGATGATAGTGGAGGTTAACCTCCACCACTAATCGTCTATATATCAAACGTTTATATTACGAGTGGAGGATATTTGCCTGTTTTCAAACTTTTTGAATAATCTTATTTTTTATACATTACACATGTAATAAAAATACATACACATTCAAAATCACATTTCACTTTTATGGCATTTACTTTCTATAGGCAGCCAATTATTACTAATAAATAGCAAGTCAATATTTAACTACATTTATACAAAAAAGGTAACATTTGTTACCATTTTATTTATTGAAATGTTCATATCTTTGCTAAAAGATAAAATAGAAAATATTGTTGAACAAATAAAAATAAAACTGTATGGCAAGATTTGAAAAAGGAAAAGCCCTAAATCCTAATGATATCATAGCATATCAAGAAGAAGGTATCGTAAGTATGGAACTTCTACATAACGAAAGCGGAAGCATTACTCTTTTCGCTTTTGGTAAAGGTCAACAGCTTAGTCCACACTCTGCCCCTCTCGATGCTTTTATACAAGCAATAGACGGACAGTTTGTATTAACTCTGGATGATGAAGAACATCTTATCAAAGCTGGAGAAATATTCATGATACCGGCAGGTCATGTTCACAGTCTGCGAGCAGACAACAAATTTAAGATGATCATAACAATGGTTTCAGCTAAAAGAAATATTGATTTTAAGAAATAGAAAGGAGAATAAAAATGAGATCGCATAAGATGTGATAATCTTAAAATATCATCATTAAAAGGTATTGTAGATTTTTTATTTTAGTACTATATTTGCACCAGAAAAAGTAATAGAAAAAATAGGTTGTATAAACTCTTGACGAAGATAACAATCATTTAAAGCCGAACAAATATTCATGATGGCGACAGGTGGTGTTCACAGTCTGCGAGCAGGCAACAAGTTCAAGATAATTCAAACATTGATTTCAGCTAAAAGAAATATTCATTTTAAAATAAAAAAAGGAGATTAAATATGAAAAAAACATTGGTAGTATTTGGTTCGTCAACCGGCAATTGCCAGAGCTTTGCCGAAATTATCGCTCAAAAAATTAAAGCTGATATAGTTGACGTAAACGACATTAATATAGAAAAACTTGCAGAATACGATAATCTTGTACTCGGCACTTCAACATGGGGTTCTGGAGAAATGCAAGATGACTGGTATGACGGCATTTCAAAACTAAAGGATGCCGATCTCAGCGGAAAGACTATTGCACTGTTTGGATGTGGAGATGCTGATAGCTACAGCGATACTTTTTGCGGAGGCATGCGAGAAATTTACGATACAGTGAAAGACTCAGGTGCCAACATCGTAGGAGGAGTTGATACTGCAGAATATACATTTGATGACTCAGAATCAGTGATAGACGGCAAATTTGTAGGACTAGCACTGGATGCTAATGAGGATGAAGCCAAGAGCGAAGAACGCATTGACAAGTGGATACAGTCAATAAGCAATTCTCTTTAATATTAAAAGAAGTATAATCTTTATAAATCATCATTATTAGGTATTGCAAATGATGTATTTTAATGCTATATTTGCAATAGAGTTATTAATAAAAAAAACATTATTATGAAAATAGAAAAGATTTATGCAAGAGAAATCCTTGATTCAAGAGGTAACCCGACTATTGAAGTTGAGGTAACAACAGATAATGGCATAATGGGCAGAGCTAGTGTTCCATCCGGCGCATCAACAGGAGAGAACGAAGCATTGGAACTACGTGACGGAGACAAAAGCCGTTTTGGTGGTAAAGGTGTATTGAAAGCTGTTGAAAATGTAAACAAGATATTAGGTCCAGCACTGAATGGTTTCGATATTCTTAACCAACGTGCCATTGACTACAAAATGTTGGAAATAGACGGAACTCCTACAAAAAGCAAATTGGGTGCAAACGCTATTCTCGGAGTTTCACTAGCAGTAGCACATACAGCTGCAAAAACTCTAAACATTCCTCTTTACAGATATATCGGTGGTTCAAACACATATATCCTGCCAGTGCCAATGATGAATATCATTAATGGTGGCGCACATAGTGACGCACCTATTGCATTTCAGGAATTCATGATTCGTCCGGTCGGTGCATCTTCAGAGAAAGAAGCTATACGCATTGGTGCTGAAGTCTTCCACACTTTGCAGAAGAATCTCAAGAAGAGAGGATTGTCAACTGCAGTCGGTGATGAGGGCGGTTTCGCTCCAAAACTAGATAATATTGATGATGCACTGCAAAGTATCGTTGAGGCGATAAAAGATTCAGGTTATCAACCAGGTAAAGATGTGACAATAGCTATTGACTGCGCTGCAAGCGAGTTTTCAAGTGAAAAGGGCGGTAAATACTATTATAACTATAAGCAACTGTCAAACGGAACACCGAAAGATCCGAACGGCAAGGAACTATCTGATGATGAACAGATAAAATTCCTTGAAGAATTGATAACAAAGTATCCTATTGACAGTATTGAGGATGGTCTTGACGAGAACGACTGGGATGGTTGGCAGAAGCTAACAAAAGCACTTGGAGACAGATGCCAGTTAGTTGGTGACGACTTATTCGTTACAAACAGTAAATTCCTTGAAAAGGGAATAAAACTTGGGGCAGCCAATTCTATTCTGATTAAGGTAAACCAGATCGGTTCTCTAACAGAGACTCTCGAAGCTATAGAAATGGCTCACCGTCACGGTTATACTACTGTAACCTCTCACCGTTCAGGCGAAACTGAAGATACAACGATTGCTGATATTGCAGTTGCAACAAACTCTGGACAGATAAAGACTGGTTCTATGTCAAGAACAGACCGTATTGCAAAGTATAATCAGTTAATACGTATTGAAGAAGAACTAGGCAGTGATGCACAATACGGTTATAAGAAACTGAAATAATACAAATATATTCCTTCAATGAATATCATTGAAGAATAGTATAACTAAAAAAGACTCAGAGTCCGAGAAAATGTTTAATCATATTCGGATTCTGAGTCTTTACTATTTGATACTACGATCTATTAAAATAGCTTACTTACTATTTCCGCAGATTTGCCTTCATAAATCTTAATATCAGTAATTGGTGAATAGCGCAAATCTTTATAAGCTAAAAGCTGCAATGCAACAAACTCATGATCATCAGAGATGCAACCTTCAAGGCGAATAGTACTCATAGCAATAGCCTTTATTCCAACAGCCGCATTTACAGCAGCTTCTAAGTTTTCATCCTTTGCATTGATAACAGCCTCTATCTTGTTACCGGCATCCTGACTATATTCTTCACCAATGGCTTTAATTTTACTGCCAGTTGGAGTATAAACTACAGAGGTACCGAAACCCATGAATGACTTCTTTAATGATATTTTATCGTTTGAGAAGATGACATCTGCCATCTTCAAGTTCTTAATGTTCATTTTAAAATAATGTTGAGCATACCCCCACCCACTTATCCATAATGTGAAAAGGAGTAAGCATTTGTTAGACTTATATGCAGGATGCAATCCCGCAATTATTAATTAGCTCCATATTAGGAGCAACAAACCGTTCAGCATGCAAATACATAACGGAAAAATATAAATCTAACACAACAGGCGCCTCAATGCAAATATATAATAATCACACGAGGCTTGGGACTGAAATGGTGCCGTTTCTAAACGGCAGCATCCTCCCATAAGTAAAAAAAATGATTGTGGTTTTGATATATAAAATACTATTCTTCCAAATATTTTACCCGTATTCTCCACAAAAACAGGAATAACCCTTTGAGGACATGTACTGCAAACTCTCAATAAACTGAGAGCATCAGAAAGAACTGCCTCCTTTGATGTATCATTATGCTTAGACACCACACTAATCTTATCCTTACGTGATCTTGTCACGGCATGAGTTTCCTGCTGACCAACGATCAGCATGAAGAATATGATTAATATGTGAAGATAACGATTCATCTAGTCTATCAATATAATTGTAACAGAACGTGCAGCCTGAGCACCCATAACAAGGGATTGCTCTATATCGGCAGTCTTGCTTGGTCCGCTGATAAAACAACCGAAACCATAGTCTGTCATGTGGATGGCTTTATATGCATCGTGCATATTGTCAACAACACTGCTCTTGTGAAGAATAATCACAAGATTCTCAGAAATGAAGCATACTGATTTTTCTTTCATACTCTGCGGAACCCAAACGCAAGCATTTTCTGCTACACCTACTTCTCCATTCACAACACCAACATCAGTACCGTTTAAATCTTGAGCCTTAGCAACAGTATCAGGATTAAGACTAGCCTCTATTCCAGAAACATTGCTTGCTATTACTTTCGCATCAGGATAAACTTCACGTATGATGGCATTCAGGTCGTCATCCTTTTTGGCATTGACAACCTTTCCACCAGATGTTTCTGTCATTGAAATGAACTGGACTATAGTATCTTCATACTTGATACCGTTTATGTTCATATCAGGCATATCAAACTGCTGAGTAGTATTTGCACGCAATTTATTTAGAAATTCTTCTTTATTCATCTTTTCGTACGTGTTATTTTAAACCTTCTCTCCACAAACTGCGAAATGATTTCTTTGCAAATTCAGGATTGCTGTGTCCCAATCCCCATGGATTAAGATGTCCTATATTGGTGATACTATCAGGTATAATATTTGCCAATGGAGCAAATTTAAGAGCTGTATTGTAAAGAGGCGGATTATTAAAAAGTACTGACATGCCTAACGACATGATTTTCTTCATTTTATTAGCCTTACCCAATGCTTCAAGACGTTGACGCCAAAGATATATCTGACTGCCTGGAGCAACTTCTGCTGGGCATACATTATCGCAACTTAAACAAAGTGAACAAGCACTTACATTCTCACTGTGCTTTTGTGGATCATGGAGCATTCCTAAGTTAACACCGATAGGACCCGGAATGAAATATGTATAACTATATCCTCCACTGCGACGATATACCGGACAAGTATTCATACAAGCTCCGCAACGAATACATTTAAGAGTTTGCCAATGTTCCTTATCAGCAATGATATCACTTCTGCCATTATCAACAAGAACCACATGCATCTCTGCTTTAGGGCGTGCCTGTCTAAAATGGGATGTGAATGCTGTTGTAGGCTGCCCTGTTCCGCAACGACAAAGAAGACGATGGAACACAGCCAATGAATCATAATCTGGAACAAGTTTCTCTATCCCCATTGCAACGATGTGCACCTTAGGCATTGACGTACTCATATCGGCATTACCCTCGTTTGTACATACTACGATATCACCCGTATCAGCGACACCAAAGTTGCAACCAGTCATTCCAGCACCAGCATCCATAAATTCCTTGCGTAAACTATAACGGGCACAACGTGTGAGATAAGTAGGATCATAGTTTCCTATTTCCTTTGAGATACCTTCTTTTTCAAACATTTTTCCCACTTCCTCACGTTTCAGGTGACTGGCAGGGACAACGATATGGCTTGGTTTCTGATGAAGGAGCTGTAGTATTCGCTCACCCAAATCAGTCTCCACAACATCTATTCCATGTTTTTCCAGATATGGATTCATCTCACATTCCTCAGTAAGCATAGACTTTGACTTCACCATCTTGCTCACATTATGGCTTTTCAGGATATCCAACACTGTTTCATTAAACTCGCTTGCGTCAGCAGCCCAATGAACAATCACTCCTCTGCTTTCAAGATTGGCTGAAAACTTTTCTAGATAATCAGCTAGATGAGTAATCGTATGGCGCTTTATATCACTAGCATGACTGCGTAGTTCTTCCCATTCGGGCAGTTGTTCAGCCATGTTATCATGCTTTTCCCTTAACGTCCAGAATGTCTGGTCGTGCCATGTTGTCTTAGCACGGTCCTTATTGAATATTTCAGCATTCTTTGAATGAATGGTACTCATAATATCTTTTCTTTTAATTAAAGTCCGGCAGCAAGAATCTGCGATACATGAACAAACTTTATATTCTTATTCTCACGTTTGGCAATACCAGCCATGTGCATAAGGCAACTACTGTCAGGTCCTGTCACATATTCAGCTCCGGTAGCCATGTGACGTTCTATTTTATCTTCGCCCATACGTATTGACACTGCAGTTTCTTCAACAGAAAACATACCGCCGAATCCACAACATTCATCTTTACGTTCAGGTTCCTTTATCGTAATACCATCTATCAGTTTCAATAAATCAATGATCTTGTTGAACTGCGGAACATTAAGTTCTGAAGGTGATGACAATCCTAATTCTCTCACACCATGGCAACTGTTGTGTACACTCACGACATGATTGAAACTACCCGGAAGGGAAGTTATCTTTAGCACATCATGGAGAAATTCCACGATATCCATTATCTTTTTTGAAGATACACATTCATGCTCACCTTCAAGGATATGCGGATAAAACACTTTCACGTAAGCAGCGCATGACGCAGAAGGCGCAACCACATAATCAAAATCCTTAAACATGTCATCAAACTTCCTAGCCAAAGGCTTTGCCATACGTTCAAACCCAGCATTTCCCATAGGTTGCCCACAGCAAGTTTGCTTTTCAGGGTAACTCACGTCAACTCCGAAATGCTTAAGTAATTTATACGTAGCCACACCAGCTTCCGGATACAAAGCATCGACATAGCATGGAATAAACAGTCCAACTTTCATTATATACCTCGATATTATTTAAAATATTTAATACCTAAAATTTTACCGAAAAGAAATATTCGACAAACTATTTTCTCATATTCTCATCAACAAACGAGAAAGGCAACAAATCTTTAACACTATTCAATACATATACACCTTTTGTGCCATAAAGAAGAATGCGCACACTCTGCTTATATCTATCTTCGATTTCCAGAATTACCTGTCTGCAAGCTCCACATGGAGTTATTGGGTCAGCAAGAAATCCGTGATCATTATATGCAGCTATTGCCAATGCAACAATTGGCTGATCAGGACGCTGTGACTGAGCAGCGAAGATCGCAGAACGTTCGGCACAAAGTCCAGATGGGAATGCTGCATTCTCCTGATTAGCACCTATAACGACATCGCCATCATTAAGTCTTAATGCAGCTCCAACATGGAAATGGCTGTAATTAGCATAACTATTTGATGTAGCAGCTTTTGCACGTTCTATAAGCTGATTGTCTTCAGCACTTAATTCTTCAGGCTGGCAGAAATCATAATTTATTTCTATCTTCAATTTCTTCATTTTGCTCTGATGTTTTCTATTTGTAGCGACAAAGATACAAATTTATCCCAATTATTTACGCTATATATTCACTTTTTTGCTATTAAAGACATAGCTAAACTTAATTTACACAAAGGTATGAACCCCGCAATAATAAAAAAACTATTTTTTATTTTGTATTGTGTTCGGCTTGACTTTTAACTGCGTTGAAGGTAGGCTGCGCCTCAACAAATTTCGACGAACCGAAATATAACCAAATTTATTTGTGTTATATTGAGGCAAGGATGAAATTCACTTTAAGTAATTAAAATAAAAAAACTATTTTTTATTTTGTATTGTGTTCGGCTTGCACTACCTTTGTAGACTAAAATAAAGAAATATGATTGTTTGCATAGCTGAGAAACCTAGCGTAGCTAAAGACATTGCACGCATCCTTGGGGCCAATAGTTCCAGAGATGGATACATGGAAGGAAACGGATATCAGGTCACATGGACTTTCGGTCATTTATGTGAGTTAAAGGAGCCAAACGACTACAGTGAGAATTGGAAACACTGGAGTTTGGCTGCTCTTCCTATGATTCCATTACGCTTTGGAATAAAGCTCATTCCTGATGACGGAATAAAGAAACAGTTTGCTACAATCGAAAGACTTTATTCACAAGCCGACGAGATTATAAACTGTGGTGATGCCGGACAGGAAGGAGAACTTATCCAAAGATGGGTTATGCAGAAGGCAAATGTGAAATGCCCTGTAAAAAGACTTTGGATATCATCTATGACTGATGAAGCTATCAAACAAGGCTTTCAAGAACTCAAAGAACAGGTTGATTATCAACCGTTGTATCTTGCAGGTCTAAGCCGTGCAATCGGTGACTGGTTGCTCGGTATGAACGCCACACGTCTATATACTCTTAAATACGGACAGAACCGACAGGTACTTAGTATTGGACGAGTTCAGACCCCTACTCTTGCCCTTATTGTAAACAGGCAGAAAGAAATAGAAAACTTTAAACCTGAAACATATTGGGTTTTGGCTACAATATATCGTGACACGCAATTCACGGCAACATCGGGCAAGTTCACCAGTAAGGAAGAGGGTGAACAGGCTTTTGCAACAATTGAGGGAAAGCCTTTCTTCATCACCAACGTGCAGAAGAAAAAAGGTACTGACGCACCACCACATCTATATGACCTTACTTCATTGCAGGTAGACTGTAACAAAAAATTCGGTTATTCAGCTGAAACCACTCTTAATATAATCCAGAGTCTTTACGAAAAAAAATTCACCACATATCCACGTGTTGATACTCAATATCTGAGTGATGACATATACCCAAAGTGTCCACAGATACTCAACGGAGTGAGCCAATGCAAGATCGACAGTCAGCCTAAGTATATGGAATTGGTTAAGAATCTTGCAGCAATAAGTGCCAAACTCCCAAAGAGTAAAAAGGTTTTTGATACGAGTAAGGTTACAGATCACCATGCCATTATTCCTACAGGTGTACCTGTAAACGGCTTGACAAATATGGAACAGAATGTGTTCGATCTCATCGCTACACGTTTCATAAGCGTATTCTATCCAGACTGTAAATTCTCTACGACAACAGTACTTGGAGAAGTTGACAAGATTGAATTCAAGGTTATAGGAAAAGAAATTCTTGAGCCTGGCTGGAGAGTTGTTTACAACAAGGACACAAATACAAATGACGATGACGAGAAGAAGAGTGACGAAGAACGAACATTGCCTACATTCACAAAAGGTGAAAATGGTCCTCACACTCCTACCCTTACAGAAAAGCAGACAACTCCACCTAAATACTATACCGAGGCTACATTGCTAAGAGCAATGGAGACTGCTGGTAAATTCGTTGACGATGAGGAACTGCGTGCAGCATTAAAGGAAAACGGTATCGGTAGACCTTCTAGTCGTGCCGGAATTATTGAGACTTTGTTCAAAAGAAAATATATACGTCGCGAGCGAAAGAATCTGCTAGCTACCCCCACAGGCGTGGAACTGATAGACATGATTCATGAAAAACTTCTCACAAGTTCTGAACTTACAGGTATATGGGAAAAGAAGCTGCGAGATATTGAGCATAAGAAATATGATGCTGCCATGTTTATCGAGGAATTGAAAAACCAGATTTCTGATATTGTCAACGATGTATTGTGTGACAATAGTAACAGACGCGTCACTATTATGTCTGACGAAGACATGAAGAAGACTGTCAAAAAGAAAAAGGCTACTCCAAAGAAGAAGGAAAAGGTTGAAAATACGCCACAAGCTACCCAAGAAAATAAAGATAAGACAACTATTATTCCAAATGATGAACTCATAGGAAAGGTATGCCCTGAATGCGGAAAGGGACACATCATAAAAGGTAAGAACGCTTATGGATGCAGCAACTGGAAAGAAGGTTGCAAATTCGTTTTACCTTTTGAATAATAATATAAACAATGTATTTGCGTTATTACTACATGCGCAAGTTTTACATCATATATATATTTACGGCATTATGCCTATTCGCTTCATGCGGTGCTGAACGAAGTCTGAAAAAGGCAGAGGAGCATCTGGCTCTAGGCGAATATTATGATGCCGCAACAATGTTTAGAAAAGCATATCAGCAGACTCCAGCAAAGAACCGTGATGAAAGAGGATTATATGCTGTTAAGATGGCACGATGCTATGCAAAGATTAACCAGACAAAACGTGCGATAGCTGCTTTTCAGAATGCTGAAAGATATAATCATGCAAGCAATTCCGACAATTTGACGTTGGCACGCATGATGCTTAAAGACGCACAATATAAAAATGCAGAGAAGATATTTCTATCACTAAAAGACTCGCTACCAAATGACATACTAGTGAAAAACGGTCTCATCTCTGCACAGAAGGCAGCATCGTGGAAAAAGCAAGATAGCAGATACACTGTAAAAAGGATGAATCTGTTTAATTCCAACAAAGGCGAATACTGTCCCAAACTTCAAGGTGACAGATATTCACAAATCTATTTCACATCTACACGTAATACAGCTCTTGGCAATGAACTAAGTGGAATAACTGGAGCTAAAAACGGCGATATATTCTTATCAGAAAAAGATGATAAGGGCAAATGGACCAAACCGGAAACTATTTCAGGAAGCCTTAACACTGAATATGATGAGGGCGCATGTGATTTTTCTCCAGACGGAAAAACTATGTATATCACACAATGTACTACAGACCCATCATATCCTAGATACGCAAAGATACTCACATCACAAAGAAGCGACGCATCATGGAGCAAAGCTACAGAACTGCCTATTAGCAGAGATACACTTTCAAGTTTTGCACATCCAGCAATATCACCAGACGGAAACTGGATATATTTCACGTCAGACATGCCTGGAGGCAAAGGTGGACTTGATATATGGAGAATAAGGATAACACCTGCCGGACTTGGAGGAGTTGAAGACTTGGATTCAACAATTAACACACCGGGTAACGAAGAGTTTCCTTCATTCCGTCCTAATGGAGACTTGTATTTTTCCAGCGACGGGCATCCTGGAATGGGTGGACTTGACATTTTCATTGCAAAAACAGATAAGAATACAGGAAAAATAAAGATAGAACATCCTGGATATCCACTAAATAGTGCCGACGATGATTTTGGTATCACTTTTGAAGGTCCACACAATCGTGGTTTTTTCTCTTCCAACCGCAATGACGGAAAAGGATACGACCACATCTACAGTTTTGAAAATCCAGAGATTATACAGACGATAAAGGGATGGGTTTACGAAACCGACGGATATGAACTGCCTAAATCTCAGGTATATATGATTGGTAACGATGGAACAAACCTGAAACTAAGCGTTAAGGGGGATGGTTCTTTCACGCAGACCGTATCTCCAGGAGTAGACTATGTGCTTCTTGCTACATGTGATGGATTTCTTAATCACAAAGAAGAAATAAATATTGGAAGTGTAAAGGAGTCAAAGGAATATACATTGCAATTTCCGTTGGCATCAATAGTTGCCCCGGTACTTATTGACAACATATTCTATGATCTCAACAAAGCATCTCTTCGCCCAGAGTCTGCAACAGCACTAGACAAACTAGTTACTTTGCTGAATGAGAATCCTCATGTAACAATAGAGTTGTCAGCAAACTGCGATTATCGTGGAGGTGATGAATACAACAAGATTTTATCACAGAAACGTGCAGAAACTGTTGTGAGGTATCTTATCAGCAAAGGTATTGCTGAAGACCGTCTCACCCCAGTAGGATATGGAAAAGAAAATCCAAAGACAATAAAGAAGAAAATCACAGAGAAGTATGATTGGCTGAAAGAAGGCGACCGACTTACAACGGAATACATCAAGAAATTAAGCAACGAGAAACAGGAGATATGCAACCAGTTAAACCGTCGCACAGAGTTTCGTGTCATCAGAACCACTTATGGCTTGTTTGACAAGAACGGCAATCTGAAAGAATTGCCTAAGACAAAGAATAAGAATAAAGATGCAGATGCCGAGATATACTTTTAGCAAAGCATAATCATCATGCTATATAACTCCCAATTTGATTTTATTACTTACAGGATTGGCGTATATTCCAAGAAATAAATCCTTTAAAATATCTGGTTCGTCAACATCATAATCGTTTAGACAATCCATATATTTCATGAAATGCATCTTGTCGGCAGGCGTGTAATATGCATTGAAACGAGTCTGACCATGACGGATATCATGAGCCAAATAATTATTTGGACAAAGTTTATATGTACTGTTGATTCTTTCATCCAGTAGATTGGCTACCAAACGATGATAGTCGTTATTTGTACAACTATCATACTGACTTAAATCATCTTCTGTAACTTCGTCGCAAAGAGAGAAATTTACTCTACCTTTTTCCTGCACAATACCAGTAAGTACACTTGTTAAATCCTCACCAGGCTTCTTTATGTATTTCTCAAATCGACTCTCATACAATTCAATAGCCTTTAAGACATCGCAGCTCTCCCATTCATAGCTAATGCTGACAGGAATAATATGGAGTTCACTCAAAGCCTTTATTTTATCTTCAGGACGGCTCATGCAAAACATTTTTATAATTCCCTGATCAGTATGGTCGTCACCATCCTTTGTTCTCCCGTTACGCTGGGCTATCCAAACACTCTGTTTTTTTTCAATGATAGTGTTACGTATATAATCGCTAAGATGTCGTGACGACATATAGAAATCTTTCAGCTTTCCACCACGCTCAACTCTAAACATCTTATTACTTTTACCTATATCAGTAATAAGTCCCTTTGTCATGAGGTTTGCACCAAACGTAATCTCTGTGGTATCGCGTCCTCTCTGTGCAAACAGATATTGCAACAAAGACGCATCAAGCATTATATCCCTATGATTACTCACGAAAAGATATTGCGTATCAGAATTCAATTTTTCAAATCCCCTAAAGGTAAGTTCAGTCATGGAACGCTCAATAATCTGTCTGTTCACAGGTATCATGACACCATACTGAAAATCCTTAATGGTCTTGAATGAAAGCACCATACTGCGCACATCATCCAAATCCCTACCAGGAAATATCCACGAAGCCAATACTGGAAAAGCATTACTTGTTGCAATGCGTCTCATGGCAGAAGGTATCTCCTCATCATTATATGGACGGATATCATCAAATTCGGATGTAATCATTAGATATAATATATATTTGATGTATATTCTATTTCTTTCTCAAGTCGATAAACTTAACAGGCTTTCTTGTCTTTGGTGGAAAGTTTATCGTCTGAACTTCGGCAACAGGATGTATTTCTATCTTCGGAGACACACGCAGATGAGCACGGAATCTATTTTTAAGGTCTTCTACTATGGCACCTGGATTCTCGGCAATAGCCTTGTGCTTTGCCAAAGCATCCGATTTAAGTCCAACCTTTACGACAACATCATCAGTTCCAGCCTCGGATTCCTGCACATATACTACATAATTCTGCACATAGTCAGTATTATCAAGTATATCATTTATAGCAGGCGGATAGAGAGTAGTACCCTTCAGTTTGATCATGTTATTTTTTCTACCAACCAAAGGAGTAAGTCGGTAACTGTTTCTGCCGCATTTGCAAGGCTCAACGATCTTCGCGCACATATCACCAGTGCGGAATCTAAGAAGTGGCATTCCCTCAACTCCAAGAGTTGTTATAACAACCTCTCCAATCTCACCATCAGCAACAGGCATATTATCCTCACCAATAATCTCGACAATGATAAGTTCTGGATGCACATGACCACCACAACCATACTCACACTCGCTGAATGTAGAACCCATCTCTGTACTTGAATATGTGGCAAAGAGCTGTACGTTCCATTTATTCTTTATCTGCTGTCCAAGAAGATTTAAAGAGAAATCCTGATTACGCAAGCCCTCACCAATACCGATAATTTTCCTTATGCTTGAATTCTTATAGTCAATATCGTGCTCCTCGGCATACTGGATGAGACGCGGAATGAATGAAGGTACACACATAATGCTGTCAGGCTTTATTCTCATTATGGTGTCCCATTGCAATTCAGGAATACCATTGCCAACTCTGATGATAGAGGCTCCGAGCTCCCTGATACCAAGGAAATAAGCAAGTCCTGCCATGAAACGTTTATCGATTGTAGTCATCAACTGTAATATATTTCCAGGATGAAGACCCGCACACGAAAAACTTTTCTTCTCATTATAAGCCAAGCGCTGCAAATCAACCTCTGTACAACCAAAGGTAACAGGTTCACCTAAAGTTCCACTTGTTGTGATATAGTCAATAACCTTTTCTTTAGGTACACACAAGAAATCTTCATTGAACAATTGTAGATCTTTCTTCTCTGTAAACGGAATGTTTACCAAGTCTTCTATTTGACGTATATTGTTGATATTTATATGGCACTTGTCAAATAATCGCTGATAATATGGTGAATGTTCTTTTAAATAAAGAACAGCCTTACGCAGTTTTTCATCTTGAAAAGCTTTGATCGTATCTATTGACTCAAACTCAATATCTTTCATTTTCTACATTATTATTTAGTCTATTCCCTTCATCCAAGCAAGGAAACGTTCTTTCCACGTAATAGCCTCAGCACTAGTTTTTGAGGCTGTAGTTCCAAATCCATGACCACCCGTTTTATACTGTATATAAAGATGCGGTTTATGATTGGCGGTAAGCGCACTATCCATCAGCATAGCGTTATGATAATTCACGATAGGATCATCCTTGCAGTTTGCGATAAACACAGGACACGGCATCAAGTCAGCATGCTTCTCTACAGACAACGAGTCACAGATAGTCTTATTGCGCCACCTACGCTCGCCAAGCAATCCCCTTCGGCTTCGGCGATGTACAAATTCGTCACGTGAAAAAGTGATAACAGGATATAGTGATGCTACGAAATCAGGCTTATAGCATGGTTGCAGATATTCGGCAGCACATAGAACAAGATGACCTCCAGCCGAGAAACCCATCATTCCTACCCTATTATATCCCTTACTTTTCACTAACTTCATTGCCTTTTCAACAGCTTGAATCTGATCGGGATACTGATGTCCACGAAAAACCAATCTACTGTGCCATGCAAAGCCCGCCCAACCAGCAGTAGGATAATAAAGCACATAAGCAGCTATACCATTAGCATTTAGCCATTTAGCGACCTCACTTCCCTCATATTTCTTGCTAAGCCAACAATAGCTTCCACCAGGACATACGATAACGGCAGTAGAAGTTTTGCATGTAGGTTGGTATTCAACAAGACTGCTGAAACCGTCAATCCTATTCTGTGCTTTTAACGGACAAGCAATAAGCAAAAGTAAGAATATTATTTTAAACAGACGCATTATATTCATTGATTTTATTCAATATAACATTATGCCCCACGATAGCTTCCGCGGTATTAACAGCAGTAAGCGGTACGCCACAGAATCCATGCAGGTTTATATTCTGACCTGTCATAAAAAGATTTCTAACCTTTGTATATATGGACACCTGTGACTGGGCAATATTGTTGCAGTCCTTGAACATACCATAAAGAGCACCTTCTGGTTCATCATAATAATCCCTGATGGTAAGAGGAGACGAACCGAACATATACTCCACCTTATCACTAAATCCTGGATAAAGGATTTCCATTCGGTCAAGTATCTTATTGATATGCCATTGTTTCCATTCATCATATTCTTCACCTCTTTTACCAGTAGAAGTATCACTCCATCGTTCCACAGCACTATACGGCATAATCGCATTGACAACCATTTTAACAGCATACTTACCTTGATTTTTTTCACAAGGTGTCATATACATGAAACCACGAGGCCAGTCTTCGGCATCATATTCAGCGTAGTTCCACACCTTACCATAATCCTGCTGACAATAGCATGTATGGTTTATAAAAGGAAAACTATCTGGCTTGAAAATGAAATAAGCACAGAAAGAAGAATAACTATTTGGAGCTTCGGCAATTCTATCTCTGAAAGCTTTGGAAAAAGCCTTACTATCTGTCATCTTCAACATTTCAAACGGATGTATTGCCGAAATATAATAATCAGATGAATATACATTTCCATTCTGAGTATGAAGAGCGGTAATCATTTTGTCGACAATATCAATATTAACGACCTTATCACCGCCTATAACTGCACCACCATTCTGACTTATTATATCGGCAAGGGCATCTGCCATTTGCTGACTATTAACAGCAAACCTGCTAGGTCCATCAATATATAGCACGTTGATAAGTGCATGAATATAAGTTGGGGTTTTACCCTTGACACCACCAAACATAGGATTCATATAACTCAATAAATCTCTAAGTTTAGGATCCTTTATGTAATGAGCAACAAACTCATCTGCAGGCCACATAAACTCTTCGGAATGTGTGTATACATGTTCATTATTAGGGCGAAGATAGAAAAAGTCAATCTCATCAACCATTTTATAAATGGCATCAACATAAGCATGTATATTGTCTCGCTCGGAAGGAAACTCCGAAGCAAAATATTCAGCGAAAGCCTCACGTCCTTCAGGAACACGATAAGTTTTTTCGTCAGAAAAATACGTTATCTGGTCCATGCAGTCATGATCGGTATCGCGGATATCCATCTTATCATAAATTCCTAGATAACGGCATATCTTATTTAATGCTCCGCCTTCACGCATTCCACCTAGCAAATGCATACCTGTCTCGAAACTTACGCCATGACGATTAAAAGTCTGCAAGCCACCACCTATAACCTTGTTTTTCTCTAACACCGTGACACGGTAGCCCTCCTTACTAAGGAAAGCAGCGACGAACAAGCCACCAAGTCCACCACCTATAACGGTTACTGTATTTTGGATATTATCGTTTTTCATTATATTTTTGTAGATTCAGTCATTTGTCTTATTATCTCTTCAGAACTTATCAACTCACCACAAGTAACAACAGTACCGACAAGTACTCCCAATATTCCATGACTGTTTACATTCTGTCCAGTAAGTAACAAATTGGGTATCTTTGTGCGATGATGAACTCTTGCAGCAGGACCTAGAGTTATGTCTCTAGCTATGCCATACATTCCTCCTGCCTCAGTTCCAGTATAGTCTCTATATGTAAGCGGAGTACTAGTATAATATGACTCAATACTATCACGCAAACAAGGGAACTCTTTTTCAACACTCGCTATAAGCTTTTCAGTCTTCAACTTCTTAAACTGCTCGTAATCTTGACCACGATGTCCGACGGAAGTTCCTTCCCATTTAACGACATCATCATACTGCATATAGGATATGATAAGTCCACTCTTAGCATATTCATGGTTAGCTGTATCACAAAAGTGCATATACAAATATCCCTTTGGCCAATCGTTATCAGAATATTTTTCACAGTCCCATGGTGATTTTCCTGCATAACCATAGAAATTACTATTCATATAATGCTGAACTTTATCCTTGAATTTAATATAAACGGTAAAGCAGCCTACAGTATTCGGCAAAGTCTTTATTCTTTTTCTATAAGCATTGCGCAACAGTGGCGAATCCGTAAGCTCTATTGTACGAGCAGGATGAAGATCAGAGATAAACACATCGGCATCATATCGTGTTGCATCATCAGTAACGACAGCAACGGCATGACTGTCATCACACTCTATTTTTACTACATTCTGGCGAGTGATCACCTTTCCTCCATACCTTTCTATCGTATGAGCAAGAGACTTGGCGATGAGATCACTACCTCCAACAATTCTGAAGGCACTCTTGTTATAGAAATCAGCAACAAAAGCATGAGTTGAGAAAGAAGTTTTTCCCTTCTCAGCAGCATAAAGCGGGAGATTCCCGACTAGGACATTACGAAGTTCGTCATTATGAATAGTCTCATTGAGCACATCGTCTATACTACGAAGAAGATATTCATTGTTTATCGCTTCATCAGTCTGAGTGTGTTGAAGGCTATGCAATGAAGACGCAGCAGAAACCTTATCAATGATATCACAATATGCATTGAGATCATCTTCAGAATCAGGAAAATACTCAAGCATCTGCTTGATGAAGTTATAACGTCCATTGGCAAAGCGGTATCTCTTTCCAGCAAAAGACACTACATCATATCCTGTTTCATCAAGTCGACTCAACTCGACATCACGGTCGATTTCAAGATACTTAAACATGGCATCCATAGTCTGTCCTTTGTCGGCACTTCCTATGAAATGCATTCCTGTCTCGAACTTAACTCCGTCACGACAGAAACATTGCAGGCATCCACCTATCTGGAAATGCTTTTCAAGCACAGTCACATCATAGCCATTCTTGGCAAGGATGACTCCACTTGACAGACCGCCTAAGCCGCTTCCTATTATAACACACTTCTTTGTCATCGGTCCTTATGATATATATTTAGGTTTTGTGGCAGGTATGCCATATTCTTTACAACAGCATAGTCATCCTCACTATCAACATACGCATTCACAGATGTACCAGGATGGACGAGCGCATAGAGATAAGGAAGTTCACACAATCCAGCATTATAGAATGTACGCTCAGTAAGACCTTTCTCACTATCTGCGTCAACAATAGATGAATAACTATCGTTGGACTTTATGTTTCTTTTACATCTACGCTCTATTTCAAGTCCCTTATATCTATACTGAGACTTAACAAAATTGACATAATACGCAGCATCCTCGTTTTCGGCGCACATTTTTGCATATTCATCAACATAGAGTTTATGGATGTTATGAGTCAACTCACGATATCCACTTCCCATTGAAGTGTCATCTGAAGATATGCGTTGCAATATTCTGACATTCATTGTTCCTTCTCTCAACATGAAATCTGTCTTAGGAAGTATATGGTCCTGTCCATGCATGACAACAGGAACGATATCTGCATGAAGAAGTTCAGCTAGATAGAAAGCTCCCTTATGGAAACGATGCAAACGATGGTCTACTGACCTTGTACCTTCTGGGAATATACAGATAGAATAGCCACGACTGTAAAGAGACCTTAAGTCATCAATATGCGCATCAAGTCCGTCGGATGCAGGTAAAAATTCTGCTTGATGTATCACGGCACCATAAAAATGATTATTCCATGCCCATTTATTGGTAAGGAATATTATCTTAGGGCATAACGTCATAAGGCATAACGTGTCGAGATGACTTAAATGATTACTTATTATCACAGCTGGTTTATCAAACTTCTCACCAACAAGGTTATTAAATCTGAACTTCACTCCAGGAATCTTGTTGACTATAATATTTGCCATATTATACAAGAGTTTATGATAGCGCAGTTTCTTCTTTTCCGTAGTCCTGCCTATATGGAAATAAAACCACGTAAACGGTAAAAGGAAGAAATACATAATAGCAAGGAAGAAAAGCATGGAACCTAAAGAATAGGCAAAACGCCTTAATGTAAGCGGAACTTTACGTATGCTTCCATTCTTAACTGTAAGCAGACGGAACACCAAAGGAGGGAGATAATATGCCATTACAACAACCGTAAACATACCTATTATCGTGACAGTAGCCAAAGAGCGCAAAGCTGGATGACGAGCAATGACAAGACTGCCAATACCTATAAACATGAGAATGGATGAAATAGCCACACTGCGCTTGTAGGAAGCAAGTCGTTTCTTACCTGTAGCATATTCATACATCAGCCCCTCGGTGATAAAGATCGTATAATCGTCACCCTGTCCAAATATGAACGTTGCAAGAATGATGTTGACAATATTAAACTGAACTCCGAAAATATGCATTATTCCCAATATCCACACCCAACTGACAGCTAGCGGAAGGAAAGACATCAACGAAAGTTCTATCTTTCCAAATGAAAGCCAGAGGAAGAAGAATACCACAAAACCACAGACAATTCCTATATAGTTGAATGAATTATTTAATAGTATTACCAATTGATTCCCTATATCTTTTGAAGAAAAGGCATAGCAATTGGCTGAATTTATCTTTTGCCGTATATTTGTGGTATCGCTTACAGAAGTGAGATAGTTAACTATTTTGCAGTTACGATTCTCATTCAAGATAAAAGTTCCATTGAGCAAATTAATTATCGGATTAAAATGAGTGATATCCTTAACGTGATGATCAGCATTCATCATATCATAGAAAGGCGTAAATGCGCCTGATGAATAGCCTTGCAAAGCGGCTTCTTTCTTTATCTTAGCAACGAAAGCCTTTCTTGTTCCATGCTGCCAGTAGTTGTTCCATCTTGCTAAAGCCTCACGCTGCATCATCTTTGATGGAACGAAATTGCCTATTCCACTCATCTTACAACCTGTCCCCTGAATAACTTTACCAATATGTTCATTAGCATTAAGAGCCTCATCAAGAGTTCTGCCTTCGGCAACTGCATACAAAGGAGCCTCGGTTTGCATACCAGAAAGCATCTTCATATCTCGCTTCTGGTCAGCAGTCATATAATTGATATGACTTAAATCACTATCAAAAGAGGTTTGAAGGGAATAATATCCGAGTATCAGAGTTATGATTACAACTGCTGGAAATACATATCTACGAGTAGCACCTGTACTTATATAATTTTCAACCTTTTCTATCAGACTACCTACAATACTACCAGTATAATGATTATCATTCCCCTTGCTTTGTTTAGCATATAAAGGAAGGAATACAAGCACAAACAATATTGTACCCACAAGCATCAGTGAGCCGAAGACACCAAGGTCTCTCATCGCCTGAGCATCAAGCCAAATAAGACACATAAAAGCAGCAACAGTAGTGATATTACCTATCAACAAAGGAGGAATCATCTCCTTTAACGCAGCCCTGCGGTCATGAACTTCACGTATGTGATCAAGAAAATGTAACGGATAATTAACAGCAATACCTATTATCACCGACCCGATACCAAGTACGATTATCGACACTTCATCATTGAACAAAGCCATTCCAGCTATTGCGAACAACCAACCGAAAGCTAACGATATTCCTATCCAGATTATGTCACTGATCTTTCGATAATGCAACCATAATATCAACAGTATCAATACGGAAGCAATAGACACGGCAAGCAATGAATCCGATTTAATCTGATTAGCATTGCTGACTGCAATCAAAGGTGCACCAATAGCACTTATATGAATATTAGGATACTGCTTCTGAGTTTTTGCAATAGCTCGGTCAAGCATAGCTGCTATCTCACCGTTCTCATGGGTTTCACTAGAACCATATTTACTGTTCATCGTGATTATAGACATTTTCTCGTCTTCGGAGAACAGATAACCATCTATTACTTGAAATCTGCTATTAAGTTGGAAGTTCTGCATTCTCTTCAAAACAGGAGAAAACAGATGAACAGGATCATATTTCATGTTCTGCAAAGCCATTCCTGCTGTAGGCAGCATTAGCAGCTTCTTATTTTCAACAAGTTGGTCTTTAACGTAATTATCATCGCTGAGAAGCGAATCAATACGCTGATAATCCGATTTCGTAAGGAAATAAGGATAATTCTGTCCGACAAACTGAATTATATCAAATATCTTTGTCTGGTTGACGCTCACCTGTAAATTATCAATCAACTTACTGTGGCTAATCTCTCCACCAAGCGTTTCCATTGCAGCCTCAAGACTATCAGTATCAACAGTACGTGTTGAATCCTTTGCCGTGAACATCACTGCAATTCTATTTTGCAAAGCAATGCGCTGATACACATCCTGATACTTCTCGTTCTGTGCATTATGTGGAAGGAACTTCGCTATATCCTCTTCATAATGGATGCCCGTTGCAAGAATAATTGCAACGACGCAGAATATAAATAGTATAAGTGATGCTACAACCTTATTCTTTGATAATATATCGTATATCTTCAACATTTTAACCACTTATATATAAGTTTTGGTAAATAATAAAACAAAGCTCCCATGCACAACATTGTATTTAGGATGCTTATCCTGAAGAAATCATACCCAGGACGGAAATGCGTCACACGTTCTTCAGGTGAAGGATAATACACACGTACACCAACCTGACGTATATCGATGTCATGCCAAGCAGAGAACACCAACAATTCCAATTCAGCTTCATATCGCGACGTGAATATCCACGAATTTTTAATGCGAGTGATTGGATAAAGACGGTAGCCACTTTGTGTATCATCTAACTTAACCAATGTCTGCACAGTAAACCAGAAATTAGAAAACTTATTTGCAAACGTATTGCCACTAGGCATATTGTCTTCACATAGATTTCTCACTCCTATTATCAATGATCCCGGATGTTCACGATAAGCATCTATAAGAAGAGGTATGTCTTCAGGGAAATGCTGTCCGTCTGAATCTATCGTAACAGCATTAAGAAATCCCATACTCAATGCTTTTTTAAATCCACATTTAAGAGCATAACCCTTTCCACGATTATGTTCATATTCCACTACCGTCAATGGGAAAGCGATATCCTGCAATATGCGATGTGTGTCATCATCACTACCATCATTAACAACAATGATATTCTGAGTTATTTTGTATATGCGCGACAACACGTCGGCTATGGTTCCAGAATTATTATATGTAGGAACTATAACGCATATCCTCTCACGGTTCATAAACTCAGCTGTATCGTACATCACAGGCAATTATATATTATTGAGAATTTTGTATATATCTTATTTTCGTCTGCTATCACTCCCTTTATCTTAAGCATGTCACCGTCTTCTTCAATTCTGTCAATACTTACACAGACAGAAGGACTGTCAACAGGAGATATCGGACTTACAAACTTCAAGTTTTTGACCATAGATAGACGAAGAGATTTCTTTATAATCAGTTCGGCTATCTCACTGATTATCTTTATGATGCAGACACCTGGAGTGATTGGATTTCCTGGGAAATGAGCATGATATATTATATGATCAGCATTAAACTCTATGTGAGCTTTCCTACCGTCATCACTCCATGTCTTTATGGAATACATATCATTGATCAGCTTCATTATCCTTACCTTTTAATTGTTCCAAAGTGTATGTTATGCTGTACTTTTTATTTTCAAGTATCACGCTATCATCAGCACGTCTTATCACCCTATCATGGTTTTCCTTTTCTAAATCATCTTCTGTAGCAGAAAAAAGGTATTCAAGGTCAGTCTTCAATACCTTCCTTATATACCATTTGTCCAGGAATGAGATAACATTTACCAATTCAACCTTGCGTCTATCTTCACTGATACAGAAATTCAAAGCACTGATACCAAACTCATTCATTAGAGCACATTTAATGACTCCAGTAGAATCGCATTTCATTATGAGTATTCCGCTTACATCAGCATCTTTTACACCAATGCTCATCTTATATTCCTGTCTGCCAATACTATCTGTACAGCCAAGAATATAATGCTTCTGCGCATGTAATGAAACACAAAACAGCAGCAGACTACTTAACAAAAAATATCTGGTCTGGAATATTTTCATTTGTACGTACACCTGAAAGGGTTATTACTGTAGCATCACCAGAAGTTTCTGTCATCACTACCTGCGACACCATATTGTGACGACTGTTGAAATGAAGTTGAACTGTGCGAAACATCTTCTTCATCTGTGCTTTCTTTGGAGTGAGCACAGCTATCCATTCATTACCATCAACATACATCTGAGTATTAAAGTCATTATTTTCTTTAAGACTTTTTCCTGTAATGCTATTGATCATTATCTGCGCAATGCTCTTGAAAAGTTGGCTAGTTCTTATGTCTATGACCTGACTTTTAGCCCCAGACTTAATGTAAACCTTTCCACCATTGATAGCGAATGTATATTTGTAAGGCGAATTATACTCCCAACGAAGCTTACCTTGATTGCTATAATACATCCTACCATAAGACTTAACATTCTCGTTGAGGAAAGAAACAGACTTAACCTGCGAGAAGTTACTTTGTATTGTCTTTATACTTGCAGCTGTGGCATTTATGATGCTTATCATTTTTGCCTGTTGAGCACCGCTCACCTTCTGCATTCTTTGTGCTGAAACGCTTAACATCGAAAACAGCAACACGATAAAAAACAGTAACTTTTTCATATTCTTTATTTTTTTATTCTCTTTATTTTGCCACAAGCACACAGCCAGCCATAATAAGTAATACGCCTGCCCAACGTGTATATGGAATTGATTCATGAAAGAATATCACTGCTGCGAACATTCCTAATATATAACTTAGCGATATCATTGGGTATGCCATTGAAAAAGGAAAGTTCTTTATGATATACATCCATAGTATTGTTGCTACACCATAGCATACACCACATCCCAACCAATACATATTGGTGAGTTGATCGAAGATGAAAGACAAAGACATGTGAAAGTCGCCCATCTTACGCAGGGCAAACTTAAGAAAGACCTGTCCTCCACACAACAACATGCTTTGCAATATAGATAATATTATCAGTCTCATATCTTTGAGTATATTATTTCTGCTGTATCACCATTTATACGGTCGTGACTTATCTTTATATCCTCTATCATCTTATAGGCTTTATCTGTTTTTTCAGAAGAAAGCACCACAGCATAAGAGCGATCCTTAACATCAGACTTCAATCCAACCTTATTAGCCTTTAAACGAATATCTTGAGTAATCTCATCGTTTACACAAACCAAAGCTGTCTTTATCTTTCCAAGTTTTATCTGCATATAGGCATCAAGCATTCCACTCTCAAATGAAATATTCTTATGAGAATACGTACAGTTATATCCATGATTATGGGTATACATTCCAATCAGAGATGCTATCGTGTTATGAGTAGACTGCATGAAGTTCGTTGGCATACTTACAGATTCTCCTTCAACAGATAATGCAGTAAGAAGTCTCTCTGAATTTTCTACACATCCTAAAGCAGTACCATTTATAATAGCATCAGGCTGCCCTATTCCACTTATCTTTATGGCTTTCATTGCAGAAACCAATGCACGTTTAAGAAGCCTACCGTATCTACGCGTCTTTATTGGATTAAGATATTCCCGATATTCTGTTTCAGAAACATTATCCACTTCGGCTATAACATACACATTATTCTCCATATCGTGAAATTATTATAGATGAATCGTTGCCACCAAATCCGAAAGAATTACACATCACATTGTCTATCCTTCCAAAAGGACCAGTTACATAAGGCGTTACACAACTATCGTCAGCTTTTGACCATCCGATATTTGCAGGAACAAATTGATGCTGCAATGAGAGAATGGAATAAATGGCCTCTATACTTCCAGAAGCACTCGTTGTATGACCAGTGTACATCTTTGTAGATGACACTTTTGGCATTTTATTTTCAAACACTCGCATAAGCGCAGTGCTCTCACATGCATCATTATTAGGAGTGCCCGTTCCATGAGCATTTACATATTGAATATCAGTAACCTGAATATCAGCTTCAACAATAGCTTTTGACATGGCAAGGAAAGCACCCTCTCCGTTTTCTGATGATGCAGTCTGGTGATATGCGTCGCATGCGTTACCTGTTCCTTTCAGTTCCGCCAACACATTGGCTCCACGTCTCTTTGCGCTATCCTCGGATTCGATAACTATAAAACCAGCACCTTCACCAAGGTTTAGTCCTGCTCGGTCTGCATCGAAAGGACGGCAGATTGAGTGATCTAATATCATCAACGACTTGAAACCATTAAGATGAAAACGACTTAGGCTCTCTGTTCCACCTACAACGACAATATCTTTCAGTCCAGATTCTATCATTTCTGCACCAACTATTATAGCATTCAAAGCTGATGAGCATGCCGTGGAAATTGTTGTGGCAAAGTCAAAATTACCAAAATAATCAGCAATACGGTCCGTGCCTGATCCACAGTCATGATTTTCAAGTATATCTGCACTAAGATTGTCGGGATAAAACTTTTCTGTTCTATCCATTCCTCCAACGGTTGTACCTGATATCAAAGCTAAATGCTCGGTATCTTTCAATCCGGCAGATTGCAAAGCCTCACCAACGGCTAGCATACCAAGCAAGTCGGTACGACTCTCCTTATCAGTATAAGGAATATTGAGCAACAGACACATCTCCTCATTACTAAGTTTAACCTCACCAACAGGAAACTCAATATGCTCTGTATCAAGATATTTGACCTTACAGATGCCGGACTCGCCTTTTCTAAGCGAATCATAGTTTTCAGCAACATTATGACCAATTGCCGAAACAACACCCATACCAGTTATCAATATCCTTTTATTCATTACTTTTTTCTGTTCTTCTCTACGTAATCAGCCATGACATTGACTGACTTGAATATGTTTTTTCCTTCCTTAGGATCACTGATTTTTATACCATAGTTTTTCTCTAGCAATACGATAAGTTCCAACGCATCAATAGAATCAAGTCCAAGACCATCCTCACCAAACAAAGGAGCATCGTCTTCAAGATCTGTAACTACTATATCCTCTAGGTTTAGAGCATCAATTATCTTTCCTTTCAGTTCTTCTTTCAGTTCCATATTATTTTTCTATTATGTAGATTTCCGCATTAAATTCTTCTTCACTTTCTGCTTCCAGCCAACCAGTGATAACACTTGTCGTCATATTGTCTGTCAGCACTCCGTCGATGATGTTTTCAAGAACATCTTCATCACGTTTTTCTATAACGATGAAATTTGTCTCACCGTAGTATTTATTCCTTATTGCAATCTCGCCTGTAACTATATTAGGTAATGTATAGACAAACATAGCTGGACTTGGATAAAAACTTTCACGATTACAGATATTGCTTTCAAAAGATTTATCAGCATGCAATGACGAACTTCTGTTGAAAAATACCACAGCTCTGTCCTCACGTGGTTCAAATCTTACTTTCCCTTCTGCTTGCAAAAGTAATTCTGTGGCTATGAATCCCAACTTAGAAAGAATATCCATCTTGAAGTATTTTGGGTAGTCATTCACATATTTTCGATACACTTCGGTAAGTATACTACCTCCCGAACATGTAACGTCAAGCGGTTTCCCGTCTACCACTACTTCTGTTGTGGTTATCGTTATTTTATGAACAGCTTTTTTCATATTCATCTTCTACTAAAAAGCATTGCAGCATTGCACCCTCCAAAGCCAGAAAGCAATTTGATAAATGTCTTCTTGTCGGTATGGCGAATTTTATTACTTATGTTCACAGGATGAGTTACTCCTATTTCATCAAAACCTCTTGTGGCTAGTATTAGTCCATCATCAAGAGCCTTCATAGACAAGATACTCTCAAGAACTCCGGCTGCTCCCATTGTGTGACCATAATAACCTTTATATCCGTTTACCGGTGTATCAGAAAGTCCAGCACGTGATATTGCGATACTTTCCATTTCGTCATTATAGGCAGTTGCTGTACCATGTACGTTAACGCAAGCGATATCATCAGACACAACTTCATCAGTCATCACGTATTTCAACGCACGATAACTTCCCTCACCAGTCCGTGAAGGACCAGATATGTGATTAGCATCATTTCTTATAGCTCCTTTCACTGCTTGCCAACCATCAATAAAGTTGTCACAGTGCTGATATATAATCGTTGCGGCAGCCTCACCAAGATTCAGTCCATTTCTATTTTTACTGAAAGGACGGCATACTTCAGGGGAAAGTGCCCTGAATGACTGGAAACCACTCACGATAAACGGACTCTGTTCGTCTGCGCCTATAACAACAGCGTTATCATATTTGCCACTTTCCAGACATCTATTTGCAACAATCTGCGCACAAACACCTGAAATACAGGCATTTGAAACGACAACAGGCATATTGGTATTATTAAAATGGCGTGATATAACATTCGCCATAACTCCTAGCAACACACGGTCATCATCGACACCAGGTACATTTCTTTCGAGCAATGATACGTTTCCCTTCGTGGTTGACAATATAAATATTGTCTTTTCAGAAGAAGCGTCAATACCACTGTCTTGAATTGCCTTGGTTGCTGACAGCAAAACCATTTTCTCAAATCGTGTATATATATTGTCGGTATGAATTTCAGAGGCAAAAATATCCCCAATCTGATTATCTTGAAAGAGGGAAGCCACAAAATGTTCTGGAAGTTTCCACTTGCCGTCGTATATTTTAAGGCATGATTTACCTTCGCATACAGCTTTGTAGTTGTCTGCAGTGGTAAAACCTAACGGTGATGTTATGTTATCAGCGATTTTCCTTATCATTTATTTAGCCATTTCTTTTTCCATTCTTGATAGAATAACGGATTTTCCCACATCAAGTTGTATTCCTTGTCAAGAAACACCTGTACGGTATGTCCTGTAACAAGTAGTTCATCCGTCTCAGTATCGTATATTTCATAATCAAACACCATTTTAGCCGCCTCAGTAGGACGGTATATGATGTCGATTCTTGGTTTCATTCCATATCTCATCGGCTTACGGTAATGGATATTCATATCTACCAAAGGAGCAAAACATCCATTGCCGTATATCGTCATATATTCCAGACTGTATTTACGTCCAAACTCCTCACGTGCATCTTCGAGATACAAAGGATAAGAACCATGCCAAACAAATTGCATGGAATCAACTTCACTAAATCTTATTTCAAACTCTTTAGATGCTTTTAATTCCATTATTGTAATTTTACTTCTTCTGCCATTGCAATTTTCATTTCGGCTGTAGCAATGATTCTGTCACAGCATTTCACAGTGGCATTGACTAATGTTATCTCCATCACCTGTTCTGTAACGTATATTGTGGTATCAAGAACATCACCAACCTTCGGGGTTTCTGAAAACTCTAAATTCTTTATTCCACCAATGAAACCAATCTGTATTCCACGCTTCAGGATATATTTATTTATATATCCTAAACGTGCAGCACATGTCTGAGCAATATTCTCAGCTATGGCACATTCGTTTAGAACACCATCCTCAACAAATATGTTATCTTTTCTGACAGTAAACTTTGTCGACGTTATCTTCTCGTCAAAGAAAGTCAATGTATCTACCATCACAAAAGGTTCCTGCTGAGGCAAAAGTTCGTGTATGTCAATCTTTTCAAGTTCCATCAATTCCAGAATTCAAAATAGTTAAACCATTGTGTTGGATATTCATTCACAACATTCTCGAGATTGTTTGCATATTGATATGCTAGATTTTCGGCACGTTGCTTTATGTTACCTTCCGTCTGTTGCAACTGCTTTATGTGTATGCGATATTTTTTATAACCAGTCTTCATTACATTTATCGCCAGAACTGCAACTTCACGTTGTGCGGCAACAGCAAACGGACCTACAGGAAACTTAGCTTTGCATCCTAATAAATCTATATTATAATGACGACTACTACCAAAGATTCTATCTGCAGGCAAACTGAGTATTTCTCCGTTTGCAAGAGCATTGCTCATCTCAAACAGATGACTCATATCTTTCTTTATAATTATCATGTGACGGTTCTTGGTTTCAAACATCTTACGCCTATTATCCATCACTGTTTCAGCTTCTCCAGAATAGACAAGAGCATTAAAACGTTTTGACTCAGCTTCTAAAGTATAACCAGCCACTTCATAGTTTCCTATGTGAGCACTAAGTATTACAAAGCCATCTTTTGAGTCTACAAGATTATGATATAAATCCCAGTCTTCCACTTCAATATTCAGTTTACCTCCTGAATATGTATAAAAGCGATCAAGGATTATTCCCGCAAACATGCAATGATTCTTATATGTATGCCAAAAGGCAAGCGCCATATTCTCGTTTCTGCGCATTACGAAGAAATGATATATGGCGATATATCCCTTATGAGAAAACAACATACAGAAAGGAATCACGAAGACGCAGACAAATAAGTACACTCCTCTATAGGGAAGATTATGCATCATCCATATCAGACTTCGGTGCATCCATTTTGTGCCACTAGTCTTACCCTTCCATTCCTTTTCTGCACTCATCTTTTCTAAGCAACCTTTGACTGTATATAGTCACAGAAATCATTCAATGTCTTAACGCTAGCCATCTCTTCTGGCTTGATTTTAAAACCGAACTTTTTCTCTACTATAACAACGATATCCACGAAGTCAAGACTGTCAATACCTAAGTCGTCTTTAAGTAATGCTTCTGGAGCAATTTTCTCTTCTTCAACCTCCAGGTCATCAATAAGGAACTCTCTAACTTTCTCTTCAATTTCGTTTCTTTCCATAAAATATTGTTTGTTTTTATTATATTCTCATTTCTTACGACAGCACAGTATACTGTGTCCCTGTCCAAGATTATCATGTATCGCTTCTATCTTTAACCCAGCCTTATCCACCAACTCAGCTATCTCGTCAGAACCATACATCTTACTATTTCCGTTTGCCATTGCGGTGAAGTATAAACTTATCTGAGTAAGACAGAAAGCAGCAGGTTCATATTTCTGACGATTCCATAAAGTCTCCATTATATACATTGTGCTGTCATCATCCATCACCTTTACCGCGCGCTTCAATATACTAAGTATCTCTTTCTCACTGAAACAATCAAGAAACTGACTCATCCAGATAACATCCCAATGTGAAGTATCAGATAAATCGTTGTTCTCATCAAGAAGGTTAGTTGGATAAACATGTATTCTATCAGCACCATCCTTGCCTGAAACATTTTCACGCATCATGTCAAGTTGTTGTGGCAAATCTACGATTGTCACATTTACATTCTCGTCATGACTAACACACTGCATCGCCCAACGACCAGTATTACCGCCAACATCCATTAATGTTTTTGGAGACGAGGCAAACACAATCTTTAATGCCTCCTCAAAGGAACTGTCGCTGTAGAAATGATCAAATGCGAACCAACTAGACTTCGCATTCTCAGGTAATGTTGAGAGTCCTTCATATATGGTAGACCAGTTGCCTAATTGTTTCAATCCTGCAGGGCGTCCTTCCTTCAAAGCCGTCTCCAAATCAAACATACCAAGATAGTTTACATCATGGTTGAAATCAATATTGACTATCGTTGCAGGATCGTTTACAAGAAACCATCCTATCTTTGATATAGTAAACTTACCACTGTTACTATCAACCAAGACAGTACCTATTGTAAGTGAAGCCTCCATAATGCATTTTGCCGCATATTTTGTAATACCAGCACGCTCAGCAACCTCATCGGAAGTAAGTTCTTCATCACGAAGCATTTCCAAAATGCCCCATTTAAGCATCAGTCGTGACACCTGAAATACAACAGGTCCAAAAGCTATAAATTCAGCTATTCTTTGTGCTTCACGTACAGAATGCTTATCTTTTGTGTATCTCTTTTTAAGTTCTTCAGACAGATGCATAATTATATTTTCTTAATTACAAGTGCAGAATTGGTTCCACCGAAACCAAAACTATTACTCAACACAGTGTTTACTTCTGTTTCTACAGTATGTGTAGCTAGATTCAAATGTTCACTGTATTCATCTGAGTTTTCAAAGTTTATATTTGGAGCGACAAATCCACCCTGCATCATTAAGATTGAATATACAACTTCACTTGCTCCCGACATCCAACATTCATGTCCAGTCATTCCCTTTGTTGATGAAACAAGAGCATGCTTGCCACGAAACATACGGTCTATTGCCATCGCCTCAAACATATCTCCCTGAACGGTACTTGTGGCATGTGCACTTATATAATCAACATCATCAGCCTTCACTTTCGCATCGTCAAGAGCTCTTGTCATAGCGATAACACTACCTTCATCAGATGGTTCAGATATACCACCGCCATTTGAAGAGAAACCATAACCACAGACTTCAGCTAAGATTGTCGCACCTCTACTTACGGCACTTTCGTAATCTTCCAACATCAATGCTGCCGCACCTCCACTAGGAATAAGTCCGTCACGATCTCGATCAAACGGACGTGAAGCCTTTTGAGGTTCATCCATGCGCTTTGAAAAAGCATTCAATGCGTCAAATGTAGCCATGCAGTAATAGTTAACTTCCTGCGCTCCACCACATAGCACACGATCCTGCAATCCCTGCTTTATAAGCAGATAGGCAAGTCCTATTGAATGACTGCCGCTTGCACATGCAGAACTTACGGAGAAGTTTACGCCTTTGAGATGAAAGATACTACTTAGGTTCATGTTTACCGTGGAGTTCATAGACTGAAAGATGAAACCAGAACCAAGCAGTTGGGTATCATGCTTTTCTGCCATTATATTGGCAGCCTCTATGACTGGGCGGGCAGAAGAGTCGTTACCGAATATTACGCCTACCTCATTTTTTGCAAGAAAAGTATCGTCGATACCAGCTTGTTCAAAAGCCTCCTTTGATGCCATATATGCATATTCTGCCTCTTCAGACAGTCCTTGCCTTAGCCTGCGATGAAGTAAGCCTTTCAATACCGGACGTTCCACAATACCAGTAAGTCCAGACTGATAACCATATTCCAATCTATCTTTATCAAGTCCTATTCCTGAGCGACCTGCTTTTAACGATTCTGTAACTTTATCTTTATTTGTGCCAATACATGACCAAATGCCCATGCCTGTCACTACTACTCTTCTTTCCATATAACTATTATTATCTTAGGATATATCCTGCAAAGTATAAACAACTACTTATGTATATAAACCACCATTAACCTGTATCACCTGTCCATTGATGTACTCAGCTTCTTTACTTACCAGAAATTCAGCTAAAGCAGCCACTTCGTCTGGTTTTCCAAATCTTCCGGCAGGAATTAGTTTTTTAAGTTCAGCAACATCAAGATCCTCGGTCATGTCTGTCTCAATAAATCCAGGAGCTATAGCATTTACTGTAACTTTACGCTTTGCGACTTCTTGTGCCAAAGCCTTTGTTGCACCTATTAATGCAGCCTTAGCAGCAGAATAGTTTGTCTGTCCAGGCATACCTTTTATTCCGGAAAGTGAAGTGATATTTATTATTCTTCCATGACGATGCGTCAGCATGTTCTTCAATAATCTACGCGTGATATAGAAAAAGCCATTCATTGTAGTATCTATGACATTGTGCCATTCACTATTCTGCATGAATATCATAAGGTTATCTTTTCTAATGCCAGCATTATTAACTAGCACAGATATATAATCATCAGGATGTTCTGATTCCCATTTTTCAAGAGCCGATTCAATTGCAGATTCTTCAGAAACGTCAAACTTAAGCAGTTCAGCTTTTGCGCCAAGCATTTCTATCTCGTTAAGAGTTGCCTGCGCTGACTCGTCATTAGTTTTGTAGTTAATAACAATTCCATAACCTTTACTGGCAAGCCTTATGGCAGTAGCCTTTCCTATTCCGCGCGACGCGCCTGTTATTAGGGCATATTCCATTACTGTTTTCTTAAAAGATTAATATTTATCATTCTTGACATTTGCTGCATTTTAGTCTTTAATCGTTACAATCTCGTATTTTAATGTACATGTATTATTAATTATGTATAGGCTACAAGATATAATGAACTGCAAATATACTACATTTATTTATCTCAGCCAAATAAAAACTCATCACGACAAGTTGAGCTAAGAGTTTTTAAGAAAGATAAACAGAATAAGGGGGATAAGTATATTAAACTTGTCCCCCATACGATATATCCTCAAAAAGAAGAAACTAAAAGTATTAAGTATTAATTGAACCTCTTTAACACTAAATTACAAACAGTTTATTTATTACTAGTAATTCTAAACCAATCAACATCTAACCATCCGCGACTTATACTTCTATCTTTAGATTCAGAAACTAAGCCAATTTTAGCTCCAATCCATTTGCCTTCACGCATTTTAAACAATAAGCCAACATTATTAAAACATTTACCGTCAATACTATAAGCAAACTGACATGTACCGTTACTAATTTTCATTTGTAAATATAAATCAATATATAGAGCGGGGGAATATGGAATAGTATCACGTTCTGTTGGTTCTAACACCGCAATGTCTTCCGTCGTCTCTCGACCAGACTTATCAGCATCATTACATGTAATATGTTGCAGATGAAAACTATTGCCAATGCGATTCACCACCAACGCAGAATAATCCATACCCATAACTATAATACCACCATATTGATTTTGCCCCTTTGATGCAAAACGTATTTTTGCAGTCGCAGTGAATATTTCTGCGGGAGTTTTCTGCAACAACAGATTCGGTGCTTCCCAAAGATTCACGAAATTTTCACTCAAATTCCGTGTGTATAATCTCATACACCCTTCTGAAGTAGGCATACCATAGAACTGATTGTAATTAGCATGCCATTGCCATTGTAATCCAATTTCACCGTTATTAAACTCATCATTCTCCTGCGGATTCATTATTAATTTAGATACTGACTTCGATTTACGATATCTTATTACTGGTTCGCCACATAAGTCACCATCTTTATCAACTCCCATCACAGGCCAGTTATTTATCCAATGCATAGGTTGCAAATATATCACACGACCATATTCATATCTATCGTTGAAGTGCAAGAACCAATCTTCACCATATTCAGTATGAACCCATGCTCCCTGATGAGGTCCATTAATATCAGTAGTTCCCTGCGCCATAACCTTTTTCCATTCATAAGGACCATAAGGTGAACGTGAACGCATAGCCAACTGCCATCCATATTTAACTCCCCCAGCAGGACACATAATCCAATACCACCCATTGCGTTTGTAGAATTTAGGACCTTCGGTTGTATGATTCACCTGACCGCCATCAAATACAATACGAGGCATACCTATCACACGTGTCCCGTCTGATGATAATTCGCGAACCGTAAGTACAGAGTTAAAACCAGCTCTGCTAGCAGCCCAGCCGTTTACGAGATAGCATCTGCCATTATCATCCCATAATGGACATGTATCAATCATACCTTTTCCTGCAATGACACATACTGGTTCGTCCCATGTACCTTTCGGATTTTTTGTCTTCACCATATAAACACCATAATCAGGATTGCCCCAATAGATATAAAAATATCCATTATGATATCGTATACTCGGTGCCCACACCCCTTCTCCATGTCGTGGCACATCGAAATACTCTTTCGGAGTTAATTGTTGCAATGCATGCCCGACGATCTCCCAATTCACTAAATCTTTTGAATGCAAGATTGGCAAACCTGGAATGCAGTTGAAACTTGACGCTGTCATATAATAGTCGCCACCAACAGCACATACATCAGGATCACTATAATCAGCATTTATAACAGGATTAGTATAGGTTCCATCTCCATTATCAGGACACCACACCTCTGAATGATACTGTGCCATTACCGCAAATGGCAACAGTGAAAACAACATTGTTATTATCTTTTTCATCGTTATACGAATATTGTATTTTTTACGTATACGAGCCAACTATCGTTTTTACGTAAAGAAACATACCATTTTTATTCTTATTAGAAATAATATAATAAGTATTCAGCGCCATATAAACGTATCATTAATATAATAAACTTAAATAAGAAATTATGAAAATAATAAAATTCAAATGTTCATTAACTATCATGTTATTGCTTTTCTCGTTTTTCGCAATGTCACAAGAAAAAGTAATGACACTGGAAGTTGTTAACAAGGCAGCTCTGCAACGACACGAAATCGTGGCATTGCCACTTGACAGAATTATAAAAGGATTGAACTTGCATGAAAAACAATTGTTCGTAATAAGGAAGATCAACAATATGGATGTTGAATATCAGATATGTCATGATAACCAAGTGATATTCGAAGCTGATGTAAGACCTGAAAGCAAAACCATATATTATATTAAAAGGGGGCAGCCATTGAAACATGAAAGCCATGTTAAAGGTGGAATATATAAAGACAGAAAAGATGATATAGCATGGGAGAATGATCGGGGAGCATATCGTATTTATGGTCCTGCATTACAACATTCAGGCGAAAAAGCTTACGGAATAGATATCTGGGTGAAGAACACGCCTGAGTTAGTAGTTGCAAACAGATACAAAATGGATAAAGCTGGTAGTATTGAAAACAAACAACTAAGAGATAATGGATATATAACTTCTGCAGACTCTGTAAATCTTTTAACATCATTTCATATTGATCATGGAAATGGCTATGATCCCTATCAAGTTGGACCGACTCTTGGATGTGGAGCACCAGCACTAATGAAAGAAGGAAAGCTAATTATGCCTTGGTGCTATGATAAATATAACATTCTTGACAACGGACCTCTACGTTTCACTGTAAGCCTTACGTATAAGCCAACAATTATTGATGGCAAAAAAGTAACCGAACATCGCATTATAAGTCTTGATAAAGGAAGTTTCTTCAATCATATCACAGTTTGGTATAATGGGCTGCCTGACAATTATGATGTAGCAGCTGGCGTTGTTGTACATTCGGCTGATTCCACAACGACATATCTTGGAAAAAACTACGTACAATATGCTGACCCTACAGACAATATTGAAATCAATAATTCACAAGTTTATGTAGCATGTATCTTTCCAGAAAGTATTGATACGACTACCTATTTACACTATACTGAAAAACCAAGTGAATATACTAGTCATCTAGTTGGTATAAAGAAGAATATTCACGATGAACAGAAGTTCAATTATTACTCAGGTGCTTCATGGAGTAACGGTTTCGTTTATTCACAAAAAATGTGGCAATTATGTATTGATGAATTTATCCAGAAGTATAAAAATCCACTTGAACTAATTATTAAATAAAACGACACAATCAACCTATTTGCATTCCGTCAAATTTAGACGGAATGCAAACAACAAACTTGTATCTATTTGAATATCAATAACATACATCAATATTACGACATACAAATACGACAGAACTAGTTTCAACTATTTTTTGTTTTATGTTAGAATATAATAAGCTAATTTTGCGACAATGATTTTTAAAACCTAAACATAAATTATTTCCTTATTTGTTAAACTTTATGGAAACTGTCGCTAACAATAAAATGGATTTCATCAGTAATGCTTACGAGCAGTATCATGATAATCTTATCGTATTCATCTCTAGTCGTATCAAGGATATTGAGATGGCTAAAGACATGTCACATGACGTATTTATCAGATTAATTGATTATAAAGGGCTGCTTCTTCCAGAATCAGTCAAGAGTTTCATATATACGATAGCCAACAATCTTTTAATTGACTATTTCCGCAGAAATAATAAGCGAATGCAGATACACTCTTATATATATGATAGAATGGAATGTTCAGAAAATACTATCGTTGAGAATATCAACGTTAAGAATATCCTTAGAATAGAGAAAGACATTATTGAGACACTGCCTAATACCAGACGCAAAATTTATTGCATGTATAGATATGAAGGACTGTCATACAACGAGATAGCTGAAAAACTGAATATCAGCCAGCGCACAGTAGAGTCTCATCTGTTCACAGGACGTAAGGAAGTTAGACAGCATTTAAGAAAGGTATGTATTTAAAAAATTTGAATAAAGTAAATACAATTAAATAGAAACTTTTACGTAATAATTTATATAAAACCTAATAAAATATGAAGAAACTTAATATAATACTGATTTTATTTTTCTATATGTACCTGGCAAATGCACAGAACACCAGGCATCCTTATCTAATTTTCACCAAACAAAAAATAGATTTTGCTAAGAGTAAAGCAAAGTCTGATACGACTATGGCGCGCTGTTGGAAAGATATTAGAAAGGTTGCTGATACAAACATAAACACCAATGATATATCAAGACTTGATTATTTGTCGTTAGCTTATCTTATGACAGATAATAACAAGTATTCAGATGCTGTAAAACGTGTACTGATGAATGCCATAAAAGCAAAATCTTGGGCAACATCTGAGATGCTTGCACGAAAACCAACATGGAATGCAGACCTAAATGTAGCCCATAGATGTTTCGCAACAGCTGTAGGATATGATGCTATTTACAATACACTAACATCCGAAGAAAGGGATACTATATCTAGAGGACTATACAGATTGGGCGTTCAACCATCTATGCACGATTGGATCATGGAACCTACACGAATACACTCACTAAACTCTATGGGACATAACTGGTGGAGCAGTTGCGTGGGTATGGGAGGTCTGCTCGCGCTGAGTCTGCAAGATGAAATCAGTGAAGCGAAAGAGGCTGCCGAGACTGTAAATGAACTGTTACCTGAATGGTTTGACTTCGGTGGAGACGTGTTGCAGAATAAAGCAAAGACATTTGACGAAGCTGGAGGTATGTATGAAAGTCTGAACTACGCCAACTTCGGTATCGGCGAAGCATTACTGTTTCGTATAGGTTGGAAGAATAGCCGTTCTGAAGAATCACTACCTGCAATAAAGCAACTTGCCAAACTACCCGATTACTTCCTTCATCTTTGCTATCCACGTACAGGAGCTTTGTATGACGTGAATTTCGGCGACAGCCACAACACAATATCAGCAGAGAGCTGCATGATGCTGCTCTACGAACTTGGTATAAGGAATGACAATATGCTGTGGTATTTCAATCAGGTAGAGGAAGGACAAAACCGTGACGGATATTTCCGTAACCGTCCAATTGGATTTCTTTACACTCCCGACACACACAATGCACCAAGCATTCCCACTGCAACAAATTCTTATCTGTGGAAAGATTTTGGGTGGGCAACAATGCGTAACAACTGGAATAAAGACGCAACTATGATTGCCGTAAAAAGTGGATACACATGGAATCATTCACATGCAGACGCAAACTCGTTTGTTATATTCCATAAAGGTGTTGAGATTATCAAAGATGCAGGTAACTGTTCATATCCTAACCCAGCATACAGAAATTACTTTTTTCAAAGCGACGCGCATAACGTGATTCTTTTCAATGGCGAAGGTCAGCCACGCACTCAGCAGTATCATGGTGCTCCACTTCGTGGGAACCTATATTATATGATGGATGCAGGAAACATGAAGTATGTGCTTGCCAATGGAACAGGTCCGATGTCAGATAAGTTGAGCCGTAATTTCAGACATTTTATATGGATGGACAAACTATTACTTATCGTTGACGATATAAAAAGTCACCGTCAAGGTAACTTTGAGTGGTTATGGCATCCTGATGGGAACGTAAAGAAAGAAGGATACTTTTTAAATGTAACAAACGGCAATGCTGCTATATCAATATGTCCTTTATATCCCAGACTCTTTGCACAGTCTGATTTCGTGCATGATTATCCAGACGATATATATCTTGAAGAGAAAGAGGGACCTACAGAAGACTTGAAAGGTAAGGAGAAATACTATTCTTTTCACCTCCCAGAAACCACAGATATGGTAAAGGCTGTAACAGCGGTAATCATGAAAGACAGTCCAATAGATAAAAATCTTCCGCAGATAGAGAGACGTGACGGAAAAGACTGGATTGGACTGAGAATAAAATACAACGGACAAACTACAGATTTATATATTAACCAGCTCGCTGACGGAAGACTTATGCATAGTAATTCGTGGATAGAAGCTGATGGATGGACTACTGATGCATACATGTTTTCTGTTACTTACAAGGATGGAACTGACGCTGCCGAGGCAAAAGATTTCTTCATTTGCTATGGCAGTGCCGTAAGAAGAGGAAACACTGATTATTTTTCTTCACTCTCAAAATTGTTTATTATCAAAAATAACACTGAGGGTAAAGACAATTTTCATATTGAGGGACAACAACACGTAAATGCTACATTCCGTTCTATGAGTCAACCATCTACAGTGATGGTTAATGACAAAGATATGAAAGTAACTTATAATAAATATGGAATGAATATTAAATTCGAAGAATAAAATGAAACAATATAAAGCAATCATATCTTTAGTTGTATGCCTTCTTTCTTTTATATCTGCATCAGCGACAACAATAGAAAGCACAAGGCATAGTCTTAAATCTCCTGACGGAAACTACATATTTTCCTTTTTTCAGGATAGTAATAATGGTAAAAGACAGATGTATTATAGCGTGGCATATAAAGGTTATACCATTATTAGACAATCAAAACTTGGCGTTGACATACAGAATCATCTTTTTGAGAGTGCTCTCGGAGTTCCAAATGACACATGTACCAACTGGGGCGATAATCTTCTGTATATCGGCACAGACACTTTGTCACATAATGCTACATGGAAACCTCTATATGGTGAATGGTCTGAGATTACTGACAAATACAACTGTATGAGTCTGAAGTTCAGAAAAGGCAAACCGGACACGAATAATTACAATGTATTCAACAAGGAACGGACATATTATCTAGATGTCGAGGTTAGAGCCTACAACGAGGGAATAGCTTTCCGCTATCATTTTCCTAGTACAAGCAACGGGCTTTTTATACATATAACGGGCGAACAGACACAATTTGCAATGCCTGAGGGCACAATGTCTTTTTATGAGAAGTGGGCACAAGGACCCATATCTTACACACCAATTAACGAATGGAAAGACGAATGCGAACGACCGCTGACAATGAAACTACCTAATGGATATACGGTGACTTTGGGAGAAGCAAGATTAACAGATTATGTAAGGACAAAATTCAGTCTTGACCAAAAGCTGTCAAGCACATTAAAGGCAAGTATGTATGGTTGCGCTGATATTATGACACCATATAATACCCCATGGAGGGTTATTATGGCTGCCGACAAAGCTGTAGACATTATTAACCACAACTACATAATGCTGAATCTCAACGACTCTTGCGCCATAAAAGATTGTAGTTGGATAAAGCCTGGTAAGGTTTTCCGTACAGGTCTGAAACAGGAAGAGGCTTTGGCTGCCGTAGATTTTGCTGTTGATAGAGGACTACAGTACATACATCTTGATGCAGGTTGGTATGGTCCTGAAATGAAAATGACTTCTGATGCCACGACTGTATCAGAGACAAAAGATCTTAATATTCCTGCTATCTGCAAATATGCGGCATCAAAAGGTATCGGAGTCTGGCTATACGTAAACCAGCGTGCTTTATATCAACAAATAGACACATTACTACCTTTATATAAAAGTTGGGGTATTAAGGGTATAAAGTTTGGCTTCGTTCAGGTGGGAAACCAACAATGGACAACATGGCTACACAACGCAGTACGCAAATGCGCACAATATGGAATGATGGTTGATATACACGACGAGTATCGCCCTACAGGATTCAGTCGTACATATCCCAACCTCATGACTCAAGAAGGAGTTGGAGGAAACGAAGAATTTCCCGATGCCACACATAACGTGACATTACCTTTCACACGTTTTATAGCTGGACCAGCAGACTATACGCTATGCTATTTCGATAAAAGAATAAAAACTACACATGCACACCAACTAGCTATGGCTATAGTTTATTACAGTCCTATACAATTTATGTATTGGTATGATAAGCCTTCATTATATAATGGGGAAAAGGAGTTGGAACTATGGAAGAATATTCCTACGGTATGGGATGAGACACGGGCTATACTCGGAGAACCTGGCGAATATATTGTTACAGCTAGACGGAGCCGCAATGATTGGTATCTGGGAGCTATGACAGGAAATAAAGGTCGCGAAGTTGCAATAAAGACTGACTTTCTGCAAAAAGGAAAGAAGTATTTGATGACATTATATCAGGACGATCCATCCTATTCAAGTAAGACAAAAGTTAAAGTTATTAGTAAGTTAATAAAAGGTGACGAGGTAATTAGATTATCCCTTCAGGACAGCGGAGGCGCAGCAGCGTATTTCCGTATGATGTAAAAGTTATTTAAGGAGTAAGCAATACTTGTTTACTCCTTATTTTTATTTATCTGCTGCATGTATTCTGTAGGCGTTATTCCCATCACACGCTTGAATGTATTGAAAAAAGCCGTTTTCTTGAAACCACATTTCTCAGACATCGCCACTATAGTATATTTCTTATTAATTTCAGGATCAGCAGCCATCAACTTGAATTCATCAAGACGGTAGTTATTTATATAATCATAATAGTTCTGGTTTAGATACAGACTAAACACCTGAGAGAGTTTGTTTGCCGAGCTTCCTATTGCCACGGCTAAGTCGGACATCTTCAGGTCGCAATCAAGATATGGTTTCTCTGATTTCAAATATCTCTCCAGTTTTTTTACTATTGCTGCACATTCATCATCATCTATTTTCACTCTTGAATATTTCTCTTTATGATGTTGGTCTTCACCTTCTGTCATCTGGTATATGGCCTCAACTATTTTTTTTCTACGAATGACGAATAATACACATCCTAAAATAAGAAACACAATTAGTAAGACTTCAATATAAGCCATACCACTTGGATTTACATAAACATTATATTCTGTTATGTTCTCGTCTCCAGCAAGTCTTATTTGCAACTTATGAGAACCTGGCAACATACTATCGTATTTTATTTGAGACGTACCCACTGATGTATACCATTCACCGCCATCAATTCTATATTCAAAAAATGTGTTTGACGGATTAGAATAATTTAGTATAATAGGCACAAAAGACAATTTACTGCTAGTCATGTTCCATTTTAGTTCTATCTCGCGACTATTGTTTATTTCGTCCTCAGCCTTCATGTTCACATTCCCGTCATTAATCATAACGTTGCCAAATATTATCGGAAAATGAGTTTTAAAGTGATTTTTTATTATCCCACGTGTTTGAGCATAAATGAGTCCATTATTACACCCTATCCACACGTTATTGCTCTCATCTAGATATACTGCTTTCGTATTAAATGCAGAACCTCGCATATTATCCATATTACCAAACTGTACATACTGCTTTAAGGAATTATCCAGATAGAACAATCCTTTATCGGTAGCCATCCAGTATCTTGCATTATTATCTCGCTTTATGAATGCACAAGATTCGTCAATTATATTCTCATCAAATGTCAATGTACGGAATTCAGACAAATCATTTTTTGACTCATATACACCGCTATGACCAAATCCAATCATCTCTCCATCACCTCCATTAGTAAAATATACCTCGCTCTCATTATTAAAGAATCCTTCGGGAAACCCTGTTGACTGTATAGCTCTGTTGCCAGCATTGAGAACACAGATACCTTTTTGTGTACCAATCCAACCATTACCATTGCTATCAAAAGATATACTATTGACAAAACCGTTGAGTAATCCAGAATTACGAGCCGTATAACAAACGGTCTTACCTATATTTGCATCATAGCAAAACAAACCGTCAACAGTAGTAATCCACAGTTTGTCATTATGGACGACGGCACTAAATATACTACCCTTACTCAAAGTAATATTATCAGACATGGGGGTAACTCGCATATTTTGAGGGTCAAGAACCTTTACACCACCGTCGAATGTACAAATATAATATTTACCATGATAAAAAACATTTGATATAACAATACTCCCACCAATCTGCTGAGGACTGAAATATCTTATAATATCCCGCGCCTCGTCAATAAAATAAAATCCATTACGTGTACCTATAAGCTTCTGTTTACCATTGATTGTAAAACTTCTCACGTTAAGGTTCTCTGTCGTAAAGTCTTTATATGAATATGTCTTAAATATTGGATTAACATAATATGTATACATCAACCCCATCCTAAAAGACCCAAAGAAGTCAACACCGTTTTCATCATGTAAATAACTATAAACAGAATTATCTTTCAACGCAAACGGAGTAGTATTTGTTGTGAAAGACTTTATAATTCTATTTTTTGATACAGATATGACATGCGCCCCATTACCATCTGTAGCAACATACAAATTATCGCGTCCATCGGTAGACAATTCTGATATGATGTTGCAGTCAACAGAGATGTATTTTGACAGTTGTCCACTCCTTATATCATATTTTATTATACCATCATTGCTTGAACCCATGAAAACACTTTCACCAATTGATGTAAGACAATGTATATTACCAAGCATCTGCATTTTATTTCCGACATCAATATTCTTAATTACGCCTTTACTCATCATTGTAAGCCATTTATCTGACGCAATCCATACACGTTTCTGCTTGTCTATAAATATATCATTTATTTTGTTTTCTCCTGATAAAGCATTACTGCTAATAAGAAAGCGTTTAACCTTGTCGCCATTAAGTACGTAAAGTCCTTTATCAGAGCCTACATAAAGTTTTTTCCCGTCGACAGCCAACGCAGATACGTTGCCATTTATTTCTTCAGAAACTTTTATTAAGGAATCACTTTTCAACTGATATAGTCCACTTGAAGTAGCAGCAAAAAGCCTATAATCAGATGTTTCAACGATATCGTAAACAACATTATTCTGCTTAATATTACCAGCACTATAAGAGTGAAGAGTCACACCGTTAAAACTATTCATACCATCAGAAGTGCCAAGCCATATCATTCCTCTATGATCTCGGTATATCTTATAGATATTTTCCCCACAAAGCCCGTCGCGCATGGTTACATTACCTATAAAATCACTGTCGGTTGCACTTGATGCAAGACAGCATAGTATGAAAATAATTGATAACGAAATATTACACAGGTTATTTTTCATTTTATCTTCGTGGTATTTGAAATGCAAATATACAAAAGAAAATCTAAATGGACAAATCATTTCTAGGCTTTCTTAATGCCTTATTTTTAGATTCGTAGCACATATACTATCTTTATATACAGAATATATATTATATTGGTCTTCGCTTTACTTATTATCTGCTAAGATTATTTCACCTCCGGTTATTGTAACCAACATATAAAGTATTGGTTTTGTTGTCTACCAGAAAAAGTTTTTTTAATGCCACTAATGTCACTTTGTCACAAACCCTTTGTTTATCGGGGATGAGCGAGTGACATTAAGTGACATTATCGGGGGAAAAGTGACATTAAAAGTCGAAACACACCTGTTTTTGGTGATTTTTTCCAAATTATGGATAGGTTTCTGCTTCTTACATGTACTCTGATTCAAAATATAAGGTAGAAAAATTCAATGTATTTTATTTAGTGATAAGGCCCTAATCACTCCGTATTGCTTCGTAATTTGCAGAGTGATTAGGGCCTAATCACTATCTCGTATTTCAAGAAAAAGAATTATAAGATTGTTATGCTTATGTGCTTTGTTACTTTTAATAAATCGTGGATTTACTATACTATTTTTCTATTGCATTTACCGATGTTCTATTCCTACGATACAAAGCTTCTGATTCTATGATCAAACGTTTCTGTTTCTACGACATAAAGTTTCTGTTTCTACGATCAAACGCTTCTATTCCTACGATATAAAGTTTCCATTGCATCGATCAAATGTTTTTAATTCATCAAAGAAACATCTAAGACATATATATAAGTAAATAATTTTTATTTTATTATATTTTTACTAATTAACAATATATAGTGTGGTCCTTGTGCAATCATAGGTTTTTCTGTCAAAAAAGGTGGATGATAGTGGAGGTATACCTCCACGGGTTAACGAACTGTATAATAATCATTTACACACAAAGTGGAGGTTTTTTGTTTGTTTTGAACTTTTTTAGTTTTTTCTTTTTTCGGGCATCAAATTCTAATGGAAACGTAATAAAAAATCATGATTAAGCAATTTTGGGAATTGTATATACAGAAGGATATAGTATATATGTAGCATGTATTTTCAAGACTCAGTTGACTAATGTTTAAAATAAGGGCTTGTGACATTAGTGGCATTAAAAAAACTTTTTCTGGTAGATTATCAAACACATTTATTTAAGATCTTCACTTTAAATTAGCAAAAGACGTTTTTTATATTTATTTGCCAGATGCTATTTGGGAAAGAATTATAACGAATAAACACTCATCAACTTTATATAATTAACAAAAATATGACTAATATACCTAAGTAATTATTTACATTGATTCGTAATAGATAAAAAATGATATATGAAATATATGAAATCTAAACGTGAAATAGTTCCTTTAATTTTAGGATTACTTGTTGTCTGTGCATCAGCAGGGAACAAACAGCATCCCCTAAAAAGCAAAATTCCCTATATGGAATTAAAATACTGTGACAGTAAGATAAAAAATACGATAAAAGAACTTAGTGGAGACTCATCTCTAGACTATTCTGTTTATCCAAGAAGCATTGCAAAAAATGAAAAGAAATGGAATTGCGTAAGGGCTAAACGAGAAGAATGGTGTTCTGGTTTCTGGCCAGGAATATTATGGTATGATTATGAGAATACTCACGATTCCACCATACTGCATCATGCGGAGAAATACACAGAATCACTAAAATTTATTTCAGAATGTCCCGCTTATGATCACGACTTAGGTTTCCTAATATATCAAAGTTTTGGGAACGGATACAGATTAACACATAATGAGGCATACAAGAAAGTGTTGCTGAGGACGGCTGATACACTAGCTACTCTCTACAATCCAAAAGTAGGGACAATATTATCATGGCCACGTGAAAGAAAGCCACAAAACTGGCCTCACAACACGATTATGGACAACATGATAAATTTAGAACTGATGTTTTTTGCATCACAGAACGGAGGTAACAAAAGATTGTATGACATGGCTGTATCACATGCTGAAAAAACAATGAAAAACAATTTTAGACCAGATTACACTTCATATCACGTAGCTGTGTATGACACAATCAGCGGACAGTTTATAAAAGGTGTTACACATCAGGGATATTCCGACAATAGTATGTGGGCGCGTGGACAAGCATGGGGAATATACGGATTCACTATGGTATACCGATACACTCACGACAAACGCTTTCTGGATTTTACACAGAGGATAACAGATGCATATCTTAAACGATTACCAAAAGATTACATACCATACTGGGATTTTGACGACCCTTCTATTCCTAATGCTCCAAGAGATGCATCAGCTACTTGTATAGTAGCTTCAGGATTGTTAGAGCTTTCTACATATCTTCCATATCAGGAATCAAGGAAGTATCGCAATGCCGCACTGAAAATGATAAAAAGTCTAAGTTCACGGAAATATGAAAGTGGCAGGAGAAACAATTCATTTCTACTCCACTCCACAGGAAATAAACCAGCAGGATATGAGATAGACGCATCAATTATTTATGCAGACTATTATTATATTGAAGCACTGACGAGATTAAGAAAAATGAATATACGTTAAGTATTTCCATATCAATACTCGTATAAGTAGTAAAATAACATTATAACAATAAAAAAAATAATCTATAAACTAACAAGACATGAAATTTAATCTATTAATTTTGCACACTGTTGCAAAAAGTAAAGAATTACTTATTTGTATAACCTCAAAACGAGAATCATGAGAAAGTTAAAACTTATATTAACAATGCTATTGCTCGCAGTCTCAACTGTAGCATTAGCACAAACAAAAGTTACAGGACGAGTCGTAGATGAGTCTGGGGAACCTATCATCGGTGCAAGTGTAATCCAGAAAGGTACAAATAATGGAAGCGTTACAGATCTTGATGGTAACTTTACCATTCCTCTTCCTGGAAAATGTATTCTGCAGATTTCTTATGTTGGCTACAAGACGCAAACAATAAGCTACACAGGACAGAACAAACTTAAAATAACCATCAAAGAAGACCAGCAAGCATTAGGAGAAGTTGTTGTCGTCGGTTATGGAACACAAAAGAAAGCCACATTGACAGGTGCTGTTTCGATGGTTAATGGTGACGAAGTGCTAAAGGGAAGAGGCACTAGCAATATAGCAACAGCCCTACAAGGTGCTATACCAGGATTGACAATCACACGTTCATCATCTCGTCCTACAAGTAATCCAAAAATAAATATTCGTGGAGGCATTTCTGCAAACTCATCAGATCCATTAATACTTATTGACGGCGTTGATGCCTACTCATGGGAATTAAACACCCTTAATCCAAATGATATTGAGAGTATATCTGTTTTGAAAGACGCAGCTGCATCTATCTATGGTGCACGTGCTGCTGGCGGTGTTATCCTTGTAACAACGAAACGTGCAAAAATTGGTAAAATTTCCGTTTCATATAATGGTTCTGTCACAGCAAATTATAGAGGGAAAAAATATCCGGCAGCAACAGGCTCAGAATGGGCTAGAATGATGTTAATGGCTGATTACAATGACACCAATCATGCTAATGGGGCTTCTTCACTTTGGACATGCGGATCACAGAATTTCAATACAGATTTTTATACTCGAATAATGAATAATGAAGCATTTGATTGGAATGGCACTAATATATTAAGGATAGATCCTTTAAATGCTAATCAAGTTGATGCCGTATATGGAACTACATGGGGAAACTCACAAAACATAAGTGTACAAGGAGGTAACGATATGATACAAAGCATTACTTCTTTGGGTTATGCAAACGATCGCTCCTTAATTAAGCCTATATATGACGGTCAGAAGAAATATAACTTCCGCAACAACACAAACTTCCAAATAGGCAAATATGTAAAAGTAGAGACGGGAATTTCATATGATATGAAATATGAAGACACTCCTACTTATGGAATTGGGTACGGACTTCAGGATATGTGGATATTTCCATTAACGACAAAAAGTGGCAAACAATATTATGACAACTTTGGTGGCAATAATGTCCTAGCACATCTCACAGAAGGTGGTAAAGCAAAAACTAATAATTACATGCTACGTCTAAGTGGAAAGGTCACATTCGATTTAAGCTTTATCAATCCTATTCTTAACGGTTTGACATTCTATACAAAAGGAAGCATTAGGCAATTTAATTTAAATAAAAAAGTCCAAAGCCACAAAATTCAAATGTACACATGGGATGATTCAAATGGTTTATCAACACTAAATGGTGCAACAACAGGTTCTAATGCAAATATAGAATCACTCTCTGAAACAAACGAAAGGGCACTATATCAACTTTATGAGTTTTTTTTGAACTACAACAGAAGATTTGGAGAACATAACATTACTGCCTTGTTTGGTAATACCAACGAACTTCGTGATAATTATTCTACATCAATATATCGTTCAAGCAGCAATGCCACAAATCTTACAGATCTTAATGTATATGATACAACTACAGATAAAATAACTTCATCTGGTTCTTATAAATGGTCTTATGTTTCTCTACTAGGTCGTATAAACTATGATTACGCTGGGAAATATCTTTTAGAAGGCTCATGGAGACATGATGGTAGTTCACGTCTTGTAAAAAATCAACGCTGGCAGGATTTTTATGGAGCAGAAGCTGGTTATCGCATATCTGAGGAAAAGTTCTTTAAAGGAGCATTACCTTTTGTTGATAATTTAAAAATACGTGCATCTTGGGGGCAATCAGGTAATGTTTCCACAATAGGAAATTATGAAGCATATGCTCAAATAGCAACAGGAACAACAGTTATGAACGGTGCGAAAGTTCCAACAAGCTGGATATCTGGTATTACAGATGATTCACGCACTTGGGAGACAGTAAACTCAACTAATATTGGTATTGATTATGGATTTTTAAATAATCGCTTATCAGGTTCTTTTGACTATTTCTGGCGTAAAAACAATGGTATGCTTATAAATATAACATATCCTGATGTTTATGGAGGAACTGCTCCTTCTACAAATGCAGGTAAGTATAAGACTCATGGTTGGGAACTAGCAATAAATTGGAACGACAGAATTGGCAAAGACATTACTTATCATGCAGGTTTTACTTTGGCGAATGCAAAAACAGAAGTTACTTCTTATGCAGGAAAGACATCTATTTCTTGGGGAGTAAACTCTATAATTGAAGGAAAGCCATTAAACTCATTATATGTATTTAAAACTGACGGTTTATTCCAAACACAAGCAGAAGTTGACGAATACTATGCAAGAATGAACGGAAACGTATCAGGCTCTTTGATAAGTAGTGTGAAAAACGGAACCACTAATGAACTAACACCAGGCTGTGTAAAACGTGTTGACTTAAATGGCGATAACGACATAACAAAAGAAGACTTATACTATTATGGTGATACGGATCCACATTATAACTTTAGTCTTAATCTGGGTTTATCATACAAGAACTTTGATTTTAATTGCTTCTTCCAAGGTGTAGGACAGCAATATAATGTAAGAAATGGTCAAATGGGATGTGCCTTCTGGAGCGGTTGGACAAATACAAGTGGGTATTTTATTGATAAAACATGGTATGCAGGAGATAAATTTGGTTATCATACAGAAAATATAAATGCAACCTACCCCTTGATATCTCGCAATGGAAACCGTAATAACTGGAACTACAAGAACTATAATGACATAAATGTAGTAAATTCATGGTATGCACGCTGTAAACAAATTCAAATAGGATATTCGCTTCCTAAAAATTTGATAAATAGAATTGGATTAGAGAAACTTAGAGTTTGGGTATCTGGTGAAAACCTGTTTGACATATCAAATATTAAAGACGGATACGATCCTGAAGCTCAATCAAATATGGGCACTTACTCTGGAGTAGACATATTTTCAAGCAGCATATCTTTTGGATTAGACGTTACATTTTAACTAATAATATCATTATTATGAAAACTTACAATATTTTAATTGCATTGGCTGTTGCAACAACAGTAAGCTTATCTGGATGCACCAGTTGGCTTGATCAAGAACCGATGTCAAATGTCACTAATGGATCCTATTTTAAAAATGCATCAGAATTCAATGACGCAGCCAATAACCTATATAGCCAGTTGCAAGGATACAACACAGGATTAAACTACACTATTTTTGACAATGGTACTGATCTTAATTATTTAGGTAAAGATGAACTTTCTGGTAATACTAGTGCCCCAACTAGTGACGGCTACTATTCTAGCCCGTATAAAAATCTACGTACTGTAAACAATTTACTTGCAGCTGCAAATAATTATACGGGTACAGATAATATTAACTCATCAGTAGGAACAGCCTATTTCTTTAGAGCATGGTGGCATTTTTATTTGCTTCAAAGGTATGGTGGAATAACATTAGCACTAACAGTTCCACAAACTACGTCTGATTTTGTATGGGGACCACGTAACTCTCGCTATGAAGTAATAAGTTCAATACTATCAGACTTAAATAATGCACAAACACTACTATCAGCAACAACAAAAGTTTCTACTAAAAATAGTGGAGATATAGATATAGAAGCTGTTAGTGCTTTTAAGGCTAGGGTCTGTCTTTATGAAGGGACATGGGAGAAGTACAATGGTCGTGGCTCTGAAGATGCAACAAATGGAGATGGCACTACAAACGGAGCTGGCACTACTATACCTTCAAATTACCCATCAATAACTGATCTATTGTCGATGGCGAAAACAGAATCAGCTAAATTTACTTCAGGTGGTGCATATGCCACAGAATACTCTGTATGGATGGAATGCGAAAACCATAAGATTGATTCATATGACAACACTTCTAGTTACTATTTATTCGGTTTGGAAGATGCAGATTCAAATCCTTATGGAGCCTCAAAATCATCTAACAATGAAGCAATCTTGCGCAAATGTTTTGATTACTCACTACAAGTATATGGTGGAGTTAATCTAACACACTCAGAGCCTTGTGGAGGTAACAGAAAATTAATGGATATGTACTTGTGTACTGATGGTTTACCTATCAACAAATCTCCACTATTTAAGGGATATCATGGGTTAAATTCAGAATTTGAAAATCGTGATGCGCGTATGCTTTCTTTATTTAAGCAAACAGGTCATTATTATTGGAGCGCAAATAATGAGCATGGTAAAATTGCTGATTACAGTATTGCACCTAGCGCTGATGCTAACAATATCAGTGGAATCTATGCCCCTATTCTCACAACATATAGTGGTGGATCATATAATGGCAACAATGGCTATGTTGGTCGTAAATTCACAGAAGAAAGACAAAGACCTACTACACAAGAATCAGCAGACTATATGCTTATAAGATTACCAGAAATGCTTCTTACATATGCTGAAGCAACATACGAACTTGAAAACAAAATTAGTGATGCCGATTTAAACAGCACTATAAATATCATTCGCAAACGTGCCCATATTGCAAATCTTACTAACGCTCTTGTAAACGATAATGGACTGGACATGAAACAAGAAATACGAAGAGAAAGATCATTAGAACTATATGGAGAAGGTTTCCGACTTTATGATTTGTGCCGTTGGGGAACAGCAGATATAGAAATGGCTCGTCCTATCTGCAGCTATTATGCAGCATATAATGGAATTGACACTGAACTTGCAACTGAAGATAAGCCTGGATATCCTGGTGTAAAAATGTATAAGGCTTCAGTATGGACTGGACACATTGTAACAACAGAAACAGCACAAGATTCCTATACTGCGGGCATGCCTACAGTGAAACCTGGCGCCCTGATTACAGAGCCAAAAACAGAAAGAAACTTTACTAAGAAAAACTATCTTCAAGCAATTCCAACAAGCCAAATATCTCTTAATAGCGAATTGAAACAAAATCCTATGTGGTAATTAATTGATAGACAACAAATTAGGTTAGTTAGACAATTTGAGGGGATTCTTTAATAAAGGAATCTCCTCATTAAATTAAAAATCATCACTATCATGAAAAGATTTCTTTTTCTTATTCTATGTTTTATAATTCCATCACTAATATGGTCTAAGAATATCTATTCTTCACCAAAAGGAGTGGAAGTGAATAATGACTACACCGTAAAAATACGCACGTCAAATGGAATATGGCAAGATGTACCTACATATTTATTCTATGTTGACGATACTGAGAACGGAACACATAAAAAAGAAAAAACTTCTGTAGCTAAATTTGATTTCGACGATACTGTCGAAGTATGCATCACATCTACTAAAAACAAAATTTGCTCATATAGACTGCGACCACTTTCTTATGATATACCTACGCAACAAGAGGGAAACACTGTTACATTTACATTAAATAAATCACGCTATATGTCATTTGAAATCAACGGAGACATATACCATAATCTACAAATCTTTGCAGATCATAGAATATCCAAACCTAAAGTCAAGAAGAATAATTTTATTTATTTTGGACCAGGATTACATGATTTAAATGGAGACTCTATTGCCATAACTTCTGGGAAAACTGTTTATATCGACCAAAGGGCTGTTATAAATGGCTGGCTATCAATATACAAAGCTGATAATGTCAAGATATTAGGCCACGGAATCATAAATCCTGGGCGACACGAAGGAATTATGGTAAAATATTCAAAGAATGTAATAATAGATGGACCGTTGACAACACAAATACCCGTGGGTGGTTCAGATTCCGTAACTATAAAGAACGCAAAAGTAATCTCATGGTATGGTTGGGGGGATGGAATGAACGTGTTTGCAAGCAATAATGTATCTTACGAGCATGTATTCTGTCGAACTAGCGATGACTGTTCCACAATATATTGCACTAGACTAGGATATAATGGAGGATGCAAAAATATCACGATAAAGGATGCTGTTTATTGGGCTGACGTAGCCCACCCTATTATGATCGGACTTCATGGAGATGTAAGCAAATATGAAATTATTGATAACGTATTATATGACAACATTGATATTCTGGAACAAAATGAAAACCAGATAGATTATCAGGGATGCATCGGCATAAATAATGGCGATAATAATATTGTGCGTAATATTACTTTCAGCAATATCCGCGTAGAAGATATACATAAAGGTATGCTAATTAACATGCGTGTTTGCTATAATAAAAAATATTGCCATGCACCAGGTAGTGGCATTGAAAATGTTACTTTCAAAAACTTTTCATACAACGGAACTCATGCTGGGATGTCTATCATTATAGGTTATGATGACAGTCGCAAAATTAGTAATATTCAATTTGAAAATTTCAGTATCAATGGCATAACTATTTATGATGATATGCCCAATAGACCTAAATGGTACAAGACATCTGACTACGCCAACATGTTTGTTGGAGAGCATGTAGAAAACATTTCTTTCATAAAATCTAAATAGTTATCTTTTATTCATCTTAATGACACAAAAAAGATAATTATTTCGTCATTTATATTAATGAAGTGTTATTTAATACAATAGTAAATTATCAAAAAAACAAAAGACATGATAAAGAAAACATACATTATTACAATGTTACTTATAATGTTTCAATCCTTATTGATGAAAACAACAGCGCAGGATTATCAATGGTGTGTATCTATTGACGGATACACTTCTACCGAAACGAATAGCAATCCTGAAGCTTTTCTTTGGATACCTTCTGACTGTAATAAAGTGAGAGGCATAATCCTCAGCCAACAGAACATGAGCGAGGAGCCGATATTAAATAATATAAAATTCAGAAAAACTCTGCAAGAACTTGGCTATGGAATAATTTGGATAGCGCCTTCAATAGATCAAGAATGGAATATACAAAAGGGCTGTCAGAAACTATTTGAAAAAATGATGAATGATTTTGCGAATAAAAGTGGTTATAACGAACTAAGCACTGTACCAATAATACCTATTGGACACTCTGCTATGGCTACTTTTCCGTGGAATTTTGCAGCATGGAATAACGATCGCACATTAGCTATTATATCTTATCATGGCGATGCCCCATGTACTAATCTTACGGGATTCGGACGTGAAAATATTGAATGGGGAAGAACCAGAAACATTGATGGCATTCCTGGGCTGATGATAGAAGGCGAATGGGAATGGTGGGAAGCACGAGTTAATCCTGCACTCTCATTCAGAATGAAATACCCTAACAGTTGCATATCATTCCTTTGCGATGCAGGACATGGCCATTTTGATGTATCAGACGAAGTAATAGATTACATGTGCATGTTTTTAAAGAAAGCTGATTATTACAGACTAAATCATAACGGACTGAGAAAATTAAATCCCACGGATGGATGGTTAGCAGAAAGATGGAACACTAATACTATTAATAGACCACATACTGCACTTTATACAGAATATAAAGGCGACAAACATGATGCTTTTTGGTATTTCGACAAAGATATCGCTTTGGCTACAGAACAATACTATGCACGTTCTTTAGGAAAGAAAATACAATATATAGGTTATAAGCAAGGAGCAAAATTTGTTACATACAATCCATCTAATCATGCAGAAATTATATTATCTCCCATCCTTCACAAAGACGGACGGACATTCAACATATCTGCAGTTTATAGTGATTCTACACGTTCAAAATTATCTTCCGAGCATTCTAGCGTAAAAATCAAAACAAGATTGATTAATGGCCCTGCCATCCAAATCAACGACACAACTTTTTGTCTTGACCTTTATAGAATTGGATTGAATAATCATCGAAGAAGTACAGATATTTGGTTGCAAGCTATAAGCGATGGAGATAGTAATTATAAGGGGACTGCACAACAAATAAACATACATTTTCCATATCGTATAACAGATGGTAAGCGCCAGTCTATTTATTTTGAATCATTACAAGATGTAAAACGCAATACAAAGACGATTTCTTTGAAAGGCAAATCTGATAGTGGCTTACCTGTATGTTACTATGTGAAATATGGTCCTGCTCATATAAATGGCAATCATCTTGTTATTGACAATATACCTCCAAAGACTAAATATCCAATTGAAGTTTCAGTGGTTGCATGGCAATATGGTATAAAGGGCAAATACCAAACTGCCGAGAATGTAGAGCATAAATTTCTTATAAAATAGGAATAATAACAATGAACATGAATCTGAAAATTATAGCAATAACAATAGTTTTAATAATTTGTTCAAATGATATTAATGCGAAAAAAAACATATACAAAGCTAAGTTCTTTCCGTTAAATGAAGTAAGGCTTTTGCCTGGAAGATTTTACGAGAATATGAAAAGAGATTCCATATGGATGATGTCCATACCAGTAAATCAGTTGCTACACAGCTTCAGAAATAATGCAGGATTATTCAGCGGACGTGAGGGTGGATATTTCGTTACTAAAAAATTAGGTGGTTGGGAATCGTTGGACTGCGATCTACGCGGACATTCCGCAGGACACCTTTTATCCGCTTACGCTCTCATGTATGCTTCTACAGGAAACTCTGCATTCAAAATAAAAGCCGACAGCATTGTTGACGGTTTAGAGGAAGTTCAGAACGCATTAGGTCAAAGTGGCTATTTGAGTGCATTCCCGGAACAATTAATTGAACGTTGCATAGATGGAAAATCCGTTTGGGCACCATGGTACACACTACATAAAATTTTAGCAGGTCTTATTGACCAATACACTTATACCGGTAATGAAAAAGCGATTAGAATTGCCATAAGAATGGGTAACTGGGCATACAATAAGGTTGCGGCATTAGACTCCACCTCCATACAAAAGATGATTAGAAATGAATATGGAGGAATTAATGAATCTTTTTATAATCTTTATGATATCACAGGTAATAAAAAGTATTTTAGACTTGCCGAACTCTTTTATAAGTCGGACAACATAAACCCACTCAAAAATAAGGAGGACAGATTGGGTACATTGCATGCTAATACATTCATTCCTAAAGTGATAGCTGAAGCACGCAGATATGAAATCACAGGAGATGAAAGTAGTCGTACAGCAGCCGAATATTTCCATTGGCTGATAGATACCAAATACTCTTTTGCCACAGGAGAAATTGGAGATAAAGAACATTTTTTCAACCCTCTGACTACATCCAAACATCTGTCAGGATACAACGGAGAGACTTGTTGCACATATAACGAACTTAAATTGTGCCGTCATCTATTTGAATGGAATCCAAATAATACAATTATGGATTACTATGAGCGTGCCTTATATAATCAGATATTAGGACAACAGGACCCTGAAAGTGGAATGGTGTGTTATTTTACTCCTATGCTTAGCGGAGCTTACAAGTTATATAGCACTCCCAACGACAGTTATTGGTGCTGTGTTGGTACTGGATTTGAAAATCATGCTAAATATGGTGAAAGTATATATGCTCATGATAAAAAAAACATTTATGTAAATCTATTCATAGCTTCACAACTCCATTGGAACGAGCAGAAGATATCTATAATCCAAAGTTCTGATTTTCCAAATACAGATAATACACAACTTACTATTGAGCATACATCAGGTAAAACATGGAGCCTTTTTATAAGAAAGCCACACTGGGCGAAAAAGTTCCATATCTATATTAATGGTAAATTGACTAATTCAACTATTGATGCAAACGGTTATTGTGATATTAATAGAAAATGGAAAGAGGGCGATCAAGTGAAAGTTACTTTCGGAATGGAGATAAAGACCATAATATGTCATGATGATTCTACCTTATCAGCTATCGCTTATGGTCCAATAATTCTTGCTGGAGAAGTAGGCAAAGTTGAACATCCTTTTTCAAATCCCAACCTTTATAATGACTACTATAATTTAAATTTTAATATTCCTGCCGGAATAGATACTTCATTATCCAATGATGAAATAAAATCTCTTCACAAACTTCCTAAAAAAATAGAATTCATAACCAATACCAATAAATTAATTAAACCAATTTATGATATACATCATGAAAGATATGTTGTTTATTGGAAAAAACATTTTTAGATCATATTAATTATATATTGCATGATGTTTCTTATTATCTAACAAAATTAAGATATTTGATAAAATGGCAAAAACTATATATCAAAAAAGGAAACAATAACCTCATAAGATTTCATAACTATCAGGTAAAAACTTTATAACGCTAATACATAAAAGTATCAACGTTATAAAGTTTTATTTAATTCAATTTAAACTATATGGCGCTCACGCATGATTACATTATATGCTGCAACAAGCGTGACTGTAACAATGCCTATATAAATAAGTATTGGAGTGAGATCACCGAATTTGAATGACACCGCAGCTCCTGAAACATCGCCAAATATATTGAGTATCGCTAGCTTTATAACATCAAATCCATTACGAATAAAGAAATATATAACTATTGCGATAGCACAAACTGCTGTCCAAAGGGTATTTATCCACTCATTATGCTTTGGCAAGTTATGCATTACCCTATTAGAAAAGCCATCATCAGGGATGTCTCCTATTCTATTATTCTCAAAGAACTTCGCTAGGAGTTCGTCGTCTATATTATTATCAATCATATCCATTCTGTTTTAGATAATTCGTCAATTTCTGTTTTCCTCTCGACAAGTGACTTTTCACAGTGCCTTGATTCATACCAGTGATTTCAGCAATTTTATCAATGCTTTGCCCCTCTATTAACTGCAACGAAACACAGGAACGTTCTTTGTCCGAAAGTATTTGCATTGCATCTTTAAGGTCCATTTTTAAATTGCTGTCACCATTCTCAGAGTTTCGGCTTGCAACAGCCGGTACACCATCTATATCATCAGTTATCTTATTGCGGCGAAAATAGTCATAGAGAGTATTATAAGCTATTCTATATAGCCATGTAGAGAAGCTGGACAATCCTTGGAATTTAGTTATGTTGGTATAAGCCTTAACGAATGTGTCTTGCGCGAGATCATCACTTAATTGCTGATCTCCACGAGTCTGAGTAAGAAAGAAACGACGTATAGGAGACTGGTATTTCACAACAAGCTTATCAAAAGCCTTTCTGTTGTGAAACACAGCCACCTGCGTAACGAGAGATATATCGTCTAATTCTTTCACTTTAAGTAATTTATGGTTATAGTAAAGCGATTAATCCTTTAAATCAGCATCTGAATTATTATCAGAATCATTATGCTTATTTGGTGAAGTACGTGCTATAAACATCTGTCCAAGGCCCATACATAATACCAGTGCACCAACACCAATGATTGAATCTGCATCAATAAACCAGAAAAGTATCATAAGTCCTAATCCAATAGAAGCATTTTTGATACCACGCTGCCACTGCTCCTCACTTGTGTAAATTTTGGTTGGCTTAATAGTATTAGGAATTGGCTGTCCTGTTTCCATCGCCTTTTCTGCCAGTTTAACGCTATCGTTATGTCGCTTTATCAAGTATCTTATCACTAATATCACAACGATTAATGGAGCTAGAAATATCAATGCACCAAGGAGTAATATCAATACTACTACAAAGAAGCCTCCAACGCCCAAAGCTCCTCCTATTGCCTTAAAAAACCAATTACTACCATCAATGTCATAATCATGATCATAACTTTTAGCAGGTGAACTTGTATAAGTTGTATCATCAGCCGCCTGATTATAATTTGATGTTGTATCAGAGAAAGCCTCAACTCCTTGATTTTTAGCAGAATCAGGCTTTGTTGCTACAGCCTCTGTGCGAGGTGTGTGACGATGCAAACGTACTCCAGCTTGCATAGATGTACTAAGCGAAAGGGCAACTGTCAATGCCATTAAAATCTGTTTCATAATATATATTTTTTTATTATTTCTGAATGTTAGACGAAACGTTTTATAATTTAGTTGCAAAGGAACAATTTTTTTTTTAAATTTGCACTATATATATAATAAAGTATGAATCTCCCAAAAGAATTTACCGATTATACACGCCAGCTTATGGGCAAAGAACTATATGCTACTTTTGAAAAAGGCATGATGGAAGAACCTCCTGTAAGCATACGCATCAACCCATTTAAGACAGACATAAACAATATAAATATTCCGCTGAAAGATGAAAGCATTGAATGGTGTGAATATGGAATGTATTTAAATAAACGCCCTAACTTTACTTTTGACCCACTGCTTCATGCAGGACTTTATTACGTGCAGGAGGCATCATCAATGTTTGTATATCACGTAGTGAAACAAGTAGTGAAGAGTCCTGTGCTTATGCTCGACTTATGTGCTGCTCCTGGAGGAAAGACCACATGTGCTATGTCGGCTTTGCCGAAAGGAAGCAAGATGTTCAGCAACGAACCAATAAGACAACGCTCACAGATTCTTAACGAAAACATTCAGAAATTCGGCATTACCGATATATGTGTAACTAATAACTACGCAAAGGATTACAATAAAAGCAAACTGATGTTTGACGTAATTCTTACTGATGTACCATGTTCGGGCGAGGGTATGTTTAGAAAAGACGAAGGTGCTATAAACGAATGGAGTACTAATAATGTTCAGACCTGCCAAAGACTACAACGAGAAATCGTAAGTGATATATGGGACAACCTAAAACCAGGAGGAATACTGATATATTCGACTTGCACTTTTAATGCTCATGAAGACGAGGAGAATGTTGCTTGGATAGCAGAAAATCTTGGAGCTGACTTCATTAGCATAGACACAAAAAAGGAATGGAACATTACCGGAAGTCTTATAGACAACAATCCTGTGTATCGCTTCATTCCTGGTAAAACTCGCGGAGAGGGTATTTTCATGGCAGTGTTGAGAAAACATGGAGACTATGATGGTAGAATGTCTGCGAGTAGCATTGACGCAAAAGCACTAAAGCCTTTAAATATATTATATAATGGTGTACCAGCTGACACAATAAAGGGTAAACAGGCTATTCCTGATCATTCTAAAGCTATATCTACAACAGGAAATAAAGATAAATATCCTGAAGTGGAGATTGACTACAAAAATGCTATAGCCTATTTAAGAAAAGAAGCTATAACTCTTGACAACAATGCACCTAAAGGTATTGTACTGCTCACATACAAAAAACATCCGATTGGATTTGCAAAGAATATCGGTAACAGAGCCAACAACCTTTATCCACAGGAATGGAGAATAAAGAGTTCACATATTCCAGAAGAAAACACAACCATTATTGAATGACAATATCCATAATAGCAGCAATAGCAACAAACAATGCCATCGGGTATAAGAACAAACTCTTATACCAAATTAATGATGACATGAAAAAATTTAGATCCATAACAATAGGGCATACCGTGATTATGGGAAGAAATACTTTTGAGTCGTTACCGTTTGGAGCATTGCCCAACAGGAGAAATATTATTATTACCAATAGCAAGAAATATATTGATGGATGCGAATGTATAAAATCTATCAACAAAGCTATTGACGCATGCAGAAATGAAGAAGAGGTGTTCATCATTGGTGGCGGTATGATATATAATGAGGCTATTAATATTGCCGACAAACTATATATCACCGAAGTTGATGACTGTCCTAAAAATGCCGATACTTTTTTTCCTGATTATAGCAAATGGAAATGTATTTCGTGTGAAGAACACAAAAAAAGCGAATGCAATGATTATGCATTCGCCTTCAAAATATTTATAAAATAAAATTTTAATCTGTAACAACATCGTCATTTTCATCCTCATCTTCTACAGGATTGTCGAGAATTGGAAGTTGACGATCTATTGAAACGTTGAATGAGATTATTGTCTCACTGCGTGACAAGCCCAATGGCTGCAACTTATCATGGATAATTTCCATCAGATGTTGATTGTTTCTAGCATACATCTTAATAAAAAGGTCCATACCACCAGTTGTAGCATGGCATTCTATTACCTCAGGAATCTTCCTCAAGGCAGCAACAACGATATCATGCTTCTCTGGTTCCTTAAGATACAGTGCTACATAAGCACAAGTCTCGTAACCAATTTTTTCAGGATCGATGATAAACTGAGAACCTTTAAGCACACCAAGTGCTGTTAGTTTTTGAATACGCTGATGAATGGCAGCACCGCTAACATTGCACGCACGTGCGACTTCCAAAAAAGGAACTCTAGCATCCTCTGAAACTAGACGAAGAATTTTCTTGTCAAGTGAATCTAAATTGTGATGTGACATATTATATATTAATTTGGTCACAAAGTTAGTATAAATGTTTGACTTTTGCAACAAATTAATAACATTTGTATTAAACTGTAATTCTTTTTAAGAATAACATTTATTTTGTTTAAACTAACGAATAGTTAATTTTATAGGCTTTCGTCTGACGTAATGTTTGTTTTATATCAGTTATCACACTCACTTTGGTATTTCTATACGCTTTTTTTGATACACTCTTCAATTACATTTATTCTGTTAACATTTTGTTTTTTCGTCAAAAACTTAATAAACAGCTTCGGAAGAAGTCACAAAAACATAACATTAAATTGGATGTACAAGGCATGAATAACTCTTTCAACTGTTGAAGATTTTTCACACGTTGGTTCATCTAAACTATTGCCAAAGAACTCTGTTTTCAACAATTTATGAGAACATAACTTCTAGGCAACACTATCAATCGTATCAATATCTGTTGGGGGGATGAAAGATAAATTAAAGCAAAAAGTTACAATATTTTTTATACTTGCTACAATAATTTATATCTTGGGGAATACTCTTCTCACGTTATTTTCTGTTATTTCGGCTACAGTTTCTTCTGAAACCCCATATACTTCTGCCAACTTTTCCAGAACCTGTTTTACGTAAGAACTCTCATTGCGCTCTCCACGATGTGGAACAGGTGCCATATAAGGACTATCTGTTTCAAGTACAATACGTTCTAGCGGAACTACAGCTGGAAGATCTTCTCTTAGATGACTGCTTTTAAATGTAAGCACACCTCCTACCCCAAGTACAAACTTATCGAATTGCAACAACTGTTCAGCCTCTTTTTGATTGCCAGTGAAACAATGAAATACGCCACCTGGCAAATCATTTTCATACTTTTTCAGTATCGTCACCATCTCGTTCTGTCCTTTTCGGCAATGAATCATCAATGGTAACTGCGTTTCTACCGCCCATTTAACTTGTTCTTCAAAAGCTATCAGTTGTTCTTTTTCAAACTCACGGCTCCAGTAATAGTCCAATCCAACTTCACCAATAGCAATAAAATCAGAATTTGAATCTAATATTTTTCTCATTTCATGAAGCACGCTTTCCCAATCAGCTTTCACTTCTTCAGGATGCAATCCTATCATTGGATAGGCATAACCCGGATAGTTATGACATAATTTCACTACTGAATCAACACTCTTCAAATCAATTGCAGGAATGAGCACTCTTGCCACACCAGCATCCTTAGCACGCTGGACGACATCAGGGAGATCATTAACAAACTCCTCTCCATCTAAATGAGTATGTGTATCAGTAAAAGAAATCATTATTAATATTTACGTTTCATCATCTTTTGTGCATAGAGTGCCAATTCAGCCTTTCTTGAACTCTCAACATTTACTGCGTCGAGATATCTACGACTCTGCTCAAAATAATATTCTATCTTTTTCTGCGCCAACTTGTCTATACCAATTTCATTATACAACCTTGTAACCGACGCAATCTTTTCATCTCTGTCAAAATCTTCTGCTCCAATCAATGAGTCAAGTTCTTTTCGCTGAATATCATTAGCCATATTGAAGGCATTGATAAGCATATATGTCTTTTTGTTACTGGTAATATCTCCACCTATCTTCTTTCCAAACACCTTCGCATCTCCATACACATCAAGATAGTCATCCTGAAGTTGGAATGCAAGTCCGATAAGTTCACCGAATTTATATAGATTTTCCTGATCTTCTTTTGGTGCATCAGCAAGGATTCCACCAATTTTCATGGCGCAAGCTAACAATACGCTAGTTTTGAGACGAATCATTTCAATATATTCGTCTTCAGTAACATCGTTACGAGTTTCAAAATCCATATCATATTGCTGTCCTTCACCGATTTCCAAAGCTGTTTCAGTGAACACGTTTAATACGTCCTTAAGATACTTGCCACCACATTTAGTCATACGTTCATAGGCAAGCACCAACATTGAATCACCACTAAGAATAGCAGTATTGGGATCCCATTTTTTGTGGACCGTGGTTTTTCCTCTGCGCACGTCGGCGTTATCCATAAGGTCATCATGCAAGAGTGTATAGTTATGATATGTCTCTAAAGCACATGCCGGCATTAGAATACTTTCAGGATCATCTTTATAAAGATTATATGCCAACAGCATAAGCATTGGACGTATACGCTTACCACCCATAGACAATACATATTTTATGGGATCATACAAGCCATTAGGCTTTCTGTCATATTTAAGGTTTTCTAAAAACTCATTAACCTTAACTAAAATCTCGTCTGCGGTCATATTATAATTTAAAGTTTATCGGTATAGCAGACATTATACTACAATGTCTGTCTTTTCCTATTCCGAGTTTACATTCATGCATCATTACGTATAATGACTCATTCCGTTAAGAATTTAATCATCATTGCTATATCAGAAAGGCGTGAAAGGTATTCAAAGCCAAATAAATCATAGCAAAAACAGTATTCATCCAAGCTGGAAATTAGTAGCCAACTTGTTTTCTATATCAGCACTATGCGTTTTCTTTATTACCACTTTTTAGAAAATATATCTTTTCAAATAGCGTTATAACTTTGTGACGCAAAAGTAATGCTTATATTTGGAAAAAGCATTATCTTTGCCAAATAATTAGGAAAAATAAATGAAAAAAACGGCATGTGCACTTATTATGAGCCTTTTTTGTGTTTCGGCAATATCACAGGAAAGTCAGACAGGATACAACTTTCTGCGTCTTCCAGCAAGTGCTCATGCTGCTGCTTTAGGTGGTGACAATATCACGATAATTGAAGACGACGAATCAATGATTTTCAATAATCCTGCTTTATTATCAAGTGTCAGCGACAAGACAATCAACCTAAACTATATGAACTATATGCAAGGTGCCAACACTGCAAGCGCAGCTTTCAACAGAATAGTGAAGGAACGTGCATCTTGGGCTGTTTCTGCACAGTATATTGATTACGGTTCGATGAAGGAAGTTGATGAAAATAATGTTCAGAATGGTGATTTCACCGCAAAGGACATTTCTCTTGGAGCTTATTTTTCATATCTCCTTACAGATAGATTAGCAGGCGGAATCACGGCAAAGTTTATCACGTCGTATATAGGTAACTACAATTCTATCGCTATGGGTGTAGACCTTGGCATCAACTATTATGATCCTGATTACGAATGGTCGTTGTCTCTTGTTGCCAAAAACCTTGGCGGACAACTCAAAGCATATAATGATGAATTTGAGAAAATGCCTTTTGACTTGCAGGCAGGAGTAAGCAAGAAGCTCACCAACACACCATTCAGGGTTTCAGCAACGATGGTTGATCTTACTAAATGGAATTATAAGTTTATAAATCACATTGTCGCCGGAGTTGACGTAATGTTATCACGAAATATTTGGGTTGGTGCAGGATACAACTTCAGACGTGCAAACGAAATGAATATTATGGATACAAACAATGAGGAAAGCAGCCACGGGGCTGGTTTTTCTTTAGGTGGAGGTATCAATCTAGAACGTTTCAAACTGAATATTGCTTACGGCAAATATCATATCAGTAGTAATTCATTAATAATAAATATAGCATACTCTTTATGAAGAAAATAACTATCGCTATTGACGGATTCTCATCTTGTGGTAAGAGTACCATGGCTAAGGATCTGGCTAGAAAAATAGGTTATGTATACGTCGACACCGGCGCAATGTATCGTTCTGTAACATTATTTGCCATGCGCAATAATCTTTTCAACGAAGATGGTTCTGTAAAGACAACAGAGTTGGAAAAAATGATGAACGATATTCAAATATCATTTGTATTTAATAATGAGACAGGGCGTCCTGATACATATCTTAATGGCGAACTTGTAGAGAAAGACATTCGCACTCTTGATGTAAGCAGTCATGTAAGTAATATTGCTGCAATACCTTTTGTCCGTAAGGCCATGGTGGCACAACAACAACGCATGGGTAAAGACAAAGGTCTGGTTATGGACGGTCGTGATATTGGTACGACTGTATTTCCAGAAGCAGAACTAAAGATTTTTGTTACAGCTTCATCTAAAGTTCGTGCGCAACGTAGATTTGACGAATTAAAAGAAAAAGGAATGCCTGCTGACTTCAATGACATATTAAAGAATGTAGAAGAGCGTGACTACATCGACAGTCATCGCGAGGTCAGTCCATTACGCAAAGCTGAAGATGCTATTGAGCTAGACAATAGCAATATGACTATTGCCGAACAAAGTGAGTGGCTAATGCAGAAATACACATTAGCTTGCGAAAAAGTCCAATAATGTATCAGCATAGGCAATTGACATAACACAATGAACTTTTTGCTGAAAGAATCAGCCTGTTCGTTGAACAAAATTTGGGATATAAAAAAATTATTATTATCTTTGTAATCAAAGAAAAGTATCAAGCGAGATACTAATAATAATTAAGTTTTTGTTTATGTTAATTTCGACGTACCAGAGCTTTTAGCTCTGGCACTTTGACGAAAAAAGCGTAATAGATTCAATTAAGATTATAAATTTTGAGTTAATTACTGTTTTAAAAGGGCATCTTTTCGTGAGAAAAGATGCTCTTCTTTTTTTATTTTACTTGTCTCCTTAATATATAGTCACGACATTCTTCCATCAACCATTTCGGAGTACTTGTAGCTCCACATATACCAACGGTTGAAACATCATCAAACCATGCCATATCTATTTCTTCAGGACTTTCTATCTGATGGCTGTTACTATTCACTATCTGACATTCCTTGAACAGAACTTTTCCATTTGAACTTTTCCTTCCTGCAACAAACAGCACAACATCATGCTTACCTGCAAAAAGAGCGATATTAGGCATTCTGTTTGCTACCTGACGACATATCGTATCAAAGCTCTTAAACGTAGCATTCTTTGATAAGTGTGTCTGGATATACTGAATTATATTATGAAATTCATCAAGACTCTTTGTTGTCTGTGAATAAAGATAGATATCTCGATTAAAATCCAACTTCTTAACATCATCAAACTTTTCGATAACAATAGCTTCACTATGAGTCTGCCCAACAAGTCCTAGCACCTCAGCATGTCCATTCTTACCAAATATAACAATCTGTCGGTTATCTGTAAATTTAACATCGTGATTTTCATATTGCTTTTTTATTCTTTTCTGTAGTTGCAGTACAACAGGACATGTAGCATCTATAATCTCGATATTATTACGTTTTGCCACTTCGTAAGTTTCTGGAGGTTCACCATGAGCCCTAAGCAATACCTTTACATTGTGCAACTCAGCCAACTGATCATGATTAATCGTTACTAAACCATGTTCATGAAGTCGCTTGACCTCCATGCCATTATGCACAATATCTCCAAGGCAATACAAAGTCTCACCATTCGCAAGTTCTTCCTCTGCCTTTTTTATTGCCGTAGTGACACCAAAGCAAAAGCCACTACCATTGTCTATCTCTATCTGAAGCATTTACTTTATTTTTTTACTTTAATCTCAATTGTCACCTTACTCATACTAGGATCATTGGTAATCATCAGAACACGAGGTTTACTTCTTATGTTTTTAATCTGTTCTGCATAAGCTGATATTTTCAGTTTGGCGCTCTCTCCTGGTTCTATTTTAGTCTTGTTTAAGGCAACTTCAAGTCCCATTGTGAACATCTGCAAATTTCTTATTTCCAATACAGACTTACCTGTATTTTTAATTTCAATCTCTCCTTTAAGTCTATTCTTTCCATTAAAGCTCCCCAAGTCCAATACGTCTGTTGACAGCTTTATTTTAGGAGCATCGGCAACTTCTTTAGCTGTAAGATTCTGGAAAGCAGGAAGTAACACGGAAGATACAGTAATCATCTTTTCGTCTGCAACTTTGTCACCTGGAGCAAATCCCAAATAGATATCAGTCTGGTTCAATCCAAAATCATGCAATTTTTTTGAGTCAAGAGACAACACAGCAACACCTGTGTGATGTGGAGCGATCTTTGCAGGAAACATTTCTACCTCAAGATAATTAGGTAAATGCATAAACACAGGCTCCGCTGTTTCTTCGGAAGTATTTAATATATAAATTTTTTGTTTAGGACCATCTCCGATATTCACATTGTCAAACTCCACATTATGTACATCTGTTTTAAGATCGCCTAATTTATAAGGGTACTCACCTGAGAAACTCCTCAATTCACTAACCACAACACCTTTTATAGTCAATATAACTGGCTTTTTGCTGCCATTACTATACACGCATAACATCTTTTGAAAGTGACCTAAAGTCTGAGCATCATACTCTGCTGAAACGACAAAATCTTTTCCTCCTCCAACAGTCTTAGGATAATCAGCAGTAGTACAACCACAAGATGCTTCAACATTCTCTATATGCAGAGAACGTAATCCCTTATTTTTTAATTTAAATTCTGCCTTAACAGGAACTCTATATAACACCTGACCAACGTTAATAACATCATTATCAACAGATATTTTCTGGGCATTTACATTTAATGCAGCCAACAGAAACATCGTACTTATAATTATTTTACTTTTCATCTTTAATATTTAATTTCATTGCCTTGTCACGCCCGCTGAACTCTGGGCTATATGTGCAACGTGCTGTACATATACCACTCATATATTCACCTTCACGATCTATGTAATATTCGGTCTCTACGACGTGAACACCTTTAGATAAACGATCAAAATAATAATTTGTTGTGTTATCACCTGGAGCATAATAGTATCCCCAACCATATCCACTTATTTGGTCTACCGGTTCCATACACGCAGCCCGTTTATCCTGAACATCAACAAAATCATAGTCACGGTTAGCTTTTATTGTGAGTCTAACTTTTATCTTATCGCCCACTTTCAGACTTCCGTTATCTTTTATAACAGCACCTGACGCATCAACAATTTCACGCTTTACAGAAAGTGACATAGAATTACTTTCAATGTCAGAAATTTTCTGGTCAAACTCTGCATATACACCACCCCAGCTGATATTAGATGATTTTTTTTCTGCTGTTAAAGTTCCGAAATGCTTACCTGTTATCTCTGCCTTAACAACATTTCTTCCAGTAGTAGGTTCAGTAACCTTTAGCATATCTCCATTAAGCTTAAGGACAGTATTATCGCCATATCCAGTAATACTTTCACGAGTTTCACCCTGAAAGAATGCATAAACAGCGTCAACGCAGTTTATTGGTGTATCCCAATTTTGTGTACGCTTACTCTGCAAAAGCCATCTCTGCATCTCTGCGATAGTCCGCTTGTCATTTGGTGAAACAAGTTTTAATGCTTCAATCGCAGCGACCTCTGTTGGAATCTGATAGTCAAACCATGAATATTCAGCTCTTCGGGTATCAAAGTAGCGCCCCATTTCATCTGTATAAACAGAATATTCTTTTATACTAGAGAGATATTGATTTGCAAGTTCCATGTTTCCACATTTTGCAAATATGACAGACATCATTGCCTTACCATATATCGTGAAAACATTGTCGCGCTTCTCAAGTAACTTCAAAAGATACTTACTGTTTGGATTATCCAGTCCTCTGTTTCGCAATGCACATATATATAAATATCTTAATGAAGTTTCATCTGGCAATAAGTTTTTAATTCCTTGTTTCTCAAGTTTCCTCAAATCAGCAACATTTTCTGCAACTCTATCAGATAGATATTTCATACTGCTATCTATCATACTGCTAGTTGCATTCTGTTCACCAATCATCACATTGAGGCGTTGCAACATTTCTGTTACGGCTACTGTCATGTAGAAACTTCCCTGCATACCGGGCCACCAGCTATAAGAACCATCACCGTTCTGCAACTGTCTCATTGCGAAAAGTGCATCTTCCTTATAGGTATTCAATAAGTTCAGCGAATCTGTATTACCCAGATTTTTCTGCAAATAGGCAGAAATACTATTGGTATAATACTTTGCTGCCAAACTCATTACATCTTTCACATTAGATTTAGCAACAGATGGCATTGTTTCAATCATCATCCATGCAGGATTGTTTGTATATGCCACAGTTAACTTATTGTTATTCTCTTTTACTGGGAACAACTTATCTATATCAAGTTTATATGTACCAGGTTCATTCTGACTAAAAGCAATGGTAGTAACAACATGTTCTTTATCAGAAAGTATCGGTAGATAGTGCTGTTCTGCATCACTGAAGTTCTTGCCTTCAATCGTCATTCTACAAATGACAGGAGACTTTATATCATTCATCTTAACTTCAGATGGAGATAACTTAAAGTTAACACTACTGCTACCATTAGGTTCTAATGTTACGGGCAACTGATTTTCCAACAAGACCCTTTCTGTTTCAGGGTCTATAATTGTCATATATGCCTTCGCAATCTGTCTTTTATCTGTGTTATTAATAATACGAGCAGCTATTATGGCATTATCACCCAATCTCACAAAACGAGGAACATTAGGCATTATCATCAAGTTTTTATTTGCCACAGCCTCAGCAGAAATCATTCCGCTGTTCATATTCTTGTCATGAGCGAGTCCCATAAACTTCCATGTAGTAACACTTTCAGGCAAAGTAAATGCTAATGTTATGTTTCCATTTTTATCCGTTTGAAGTGCTGGATAAAACAAAGCTGTCTCGTTTAGGTTATCTCGTACTTTATCATTCTTAGTCTTTATGTTTGATATATTTTTGCGTTGACTGGTTGATTTTGATTCAAATAGCGAAATTCCATTAGCTTTTGTAGCTATATCATACCTAATTGCAGTAACATTTCGGGTTTGCAATGCTTTTGGCCATTTGATATTGAGTGAACCCAGCCCTGAATAACCTGCATCAATATCATATAAATTTAATTCTATCAAATGCGTAAGATCTAAATCATTTTGATTCAAATATTTAATAGGCATCTCACCGTAAAGACTTCTATTTCCAAAGATTGTACCATCCCAAGAGAGTGATGCAACAAATTTATTTAAATTCACATCTAAATCCCATTCATGTGGATATATTGCGTCCAAGCTTATATCATACATTGTTGCCATCAGCTGTGCCTTTGCTGGTTTGCCTTTTTCATCTGTCACAGCCAGCGTCCATGTTTCCTTCTGTCCCGGAGTCAATCTATCACGGAATGTTGTCCATTTAAGATTGAGTTTTCGATCAGGAGATGACTTTTTTATCGCTGCTGAATGATGGAATATTATTCCATTTTTAACCCAAGCATAATCTATCGTTAATCCATCACCATATTCTTCTTTATATTTAAACGCACGGGTATAAACTTCATTAGCTGACATTTCTAAAGTTCCGCTATCTACAACTTTTTTTCCTGCGACAATTGAATACACAACATGCGCATGAGCATCTGATGTTCCCAACTGAATATAAACAGGTTTATCGTCATTTCTGAAATGATCATTGCTTATATAAAACCAATCACGTGTAGGTTCAATAAGTTTTTTATCCTTCATAGAGAAGACAATAAAGTTTGTCAAAATGGTATCACCATTACATATAGCCTCAAGCTTATGAGCACCGCTTTTTAAATTCATTGCCGTAATATCTGTCGCAACATTTGTCTTGGCTGTATATGGATTGCCATCAACTTTATAGTATACTTTTCCGTCTACTTTTTCTCCCGCTATATTACTATACTCAAAAGTTATTGTCTTCAAACTATCACGTTCTATACGCTGTGGTATATCAACAGTAAAGACTGTATTTCTGTCACCCAAAGGTATTGAGGTTTCAGCCTCGTGAGTTTCGCCACCGAGGTCAGTAACTTGAACATTGACTGCGTATGTATAATATCTTGCAGCATTACTTTTATTTACAGGCAGACTAAGCTTTACAGGAATTTCAAACTTTCCATTAATATCACTTTCAATGGTGTCTTTTACAATAATAACATCACTTTCAGGACTAAATCTCCACCACAATCTGTTCGGCCTTCGTGTAACTGAATATTTCACTTTTGCATTTTGAATCGGAACACCAGCATAGCTTTTAGCTGTACCAGTAAACTTAACAGTATCTCCACTATTATAAGCGGTGGTTAACTTATCAAAATTTACGTCAAAAGTAGGACGTTTATACTCCTCTACGTTGAAAGATACACTTCCATTTTTTGTTGTAAGACTATACTCTCCAGTACGTCCTGTCGTTGGAAGTTCAAACTTTGCCGAAGCACTACCATATTCATCTGTGACAACATTTAATTCTTTTACAACCTCATAATTTGAATCGTATAATTTTAGCGTAATATTCTCACCGCCATTCACGGATAATTTATCCTTATCATGGTCAGCAGAAAAAGCAATCGCATTAACATTGACTGTTTGTCCTGGGCGATACAAAGCTCTATCAGTGTACAAATTCACTACATCCGCATGTTTTGAATCTTCCCCATCATAATAGAAATACCTTGATCTAGTAGGAATTTCGGGACAAAACATATCTTGTTCCGTATAAACAAACATGTTTAAGTTACCTCTACTCTTATGGTTAAACATTGCTTCACCATGTTTGTCTGCAATCAGTGTTGTTAATATTTTATTTGTTTTTTTATTGCTTCTCCATAAATCTTCGGTGAGCTTTATTTTGGCTCCAGGAATAGGTTGTCCTGTCGTTGCACTTACTACAACGATTCTTAAATTATCATCAGGCAAACCTTCTGTAAGTGCATACATATCAGAAACATGCAGCAACATTCTTTCTGGTCTAATATATTTATTGTCTGTAGTAAACTCAACTAGATAAACACCCTTATCAAGTTTTGGCATCTTCATAGAATCACAGCTCACCTTATAATTAGGTATGCCTATATATTTATGCGTCACAGAAATCGCAGTTTCTCGCATAAGCATCCTTGCTATTTTGGAATAACCATCATTATTAGACACATCAATCTTCAAAGCCTCTTTTGTTTTAAGCTTTGTGACAGTCATTGTAATAGCAGCAACGTTAGTAATTTGTCGTATTTCTACAGTTCTTTCTGCATTTGGTGTTTGAACACCACCTCCTAAATCAACAAGATAACTAGGCAAAGTGAGCCGACTATATGCATTTCTTAGAACATTCATTCTTTTCCATTTTCCCCATTTGCTCAATGCATAATTGATATAATCAATCTTTTCCTCTGCTGTCGCATCAGTTGCCTTGTCCATATAGTTAAAATGTTCAATCGCCAACTCTCCAGCAACATCTAAATCTTGATAGACATTGAGTAAGGAATCTATTTTTGAGAGGTATGCCGATTTACACATTTCAGGGCAATCTTCGGTTATATCGCGTTTCGTCATATAATATGCACAAAGACACGCCGCACTTCTATTATTGTGATTCTGGTACCAATCATATAGTGTTTTATAGTCTTTTGCAGCAATTCCGATGACATGCAAAAGGTCATTATAGAAAATACGACTATCGCTCCCATCTATCATCATGGGTTCATAATTTTTAGCCTGTTCATTGGCCAACATTTCAGGATGTGCTAACGATTCCCTGAAATATTTTTTTGCTTCAACTAAAGAATCTTGATTTTCATACACTGTTCCAAGCACACTATAGTATATTGAAGCAATCGCTTTATTCGTTTTTTCTGCTCTTTTTGCTTTCTGCTTTAGACCTGCAATAACAACATCCAAAGAATCAGCAGAAATTTCTATTTTATTCCTGCACATTTCAAATTCAGCCTTAATGACTTCACCGTATTTTTTTTCTACAGTAGCCTTTGAAATAATTTTATTAAGCACAACAGATGCAGTCTGTGGATGACCATTATCAATATTATACAGATATTTTTTCCACAAAGATGTATAACTATCAGCTATAGTTACCAAAGGTATTAGTAATATTAATACAATTATTAAAAATGTCTTTTTCATACTTTCAGTTTTTTAGTCAAAATGAATCCAATGGCGAAAACTTGCTTGGAGACAACATTATAATGCAAAGATACAGTAAGATGAGAGAAGAACAAAATAAATAAGGAAGTTTTTATTCATTATTCATGAGGCATGCCTATTTTCATTTAAGATAAAACAAGAACGTTTATATAGTATATCATTCAAAGAAGTCTCCTACTAATTTAATTACTAATCATGTAATACCCTTTAATGCAAATACGACCAAAATATTTACTGATAATGAAACGCTTAGCTACCTAGAATGCTCTCACAAATGTCCAACAACAACAGCCTCTATATTTTATTATACTATTTACAAAAGCCAATAAAGAGTTTCGACATTTTTATACATAAATCACTTTGTTCCAAAGCAAACAAGACATAGTCAAACAGAACTATTAACATTTTTAAACGTAGAATTATGCAATTTCTGAAAGAAAACAATCAATTAATGAAAAATTATTTTAAACTTTGAAATAAAAAACCTATCTTTGCATAATAGATAAGAAATTATAATGAATTACTAGTATATATTACTACGTATTCGAATAAAATTATTATAATTGTTACATGAAAAATCTAAAACTTATAAGATCTGCATTTCTAAAAATTTCAGGTCTAATTATTCTACTGGGATTATTATTAAGAATAGTTCTGCTGTTTAACCCTACTACAGTTGTAAACTATTCGTTTATCGAATGGATACAAATTTTCATTCTTGGCGCTTTCAACGACCTATTTTTCGCCACCCTCAGCTTTTCCTTTTTCTGGGTTTTTCTGTTATTTTTCTCAAAAGATAAATATAACAAGCCTTGGACATTCATTATCTATGCATTGCTTGGAGTCACATTTATAGTATTGCAATTCTTCAATACTCCATTAAAGGAATTCAATGCCGCACTTACAAGAATAATCAGCTACCTTATATTATATAGAATAGTAAGCTATTCTATACGTTTGCTAATCCCGTCTATAAGAAATGTGTGGCGACAATACACATATTATGCAATATTCTTTATCTATGTATTACTAATTATAATCAACGCTTTTGCAGAATACTTTTTCTGGAGTGAATTTGGACTACGCTATAATTTCATAGCAGTTGATTATTTGGTATATACGAATGAGGTCATTGGAAATTTCTTTGAATCATATCCTATGATTCCACTTATATCAATAGTTGTATTAATTGCTGTTGTTGCATCAATATTCCTACTTCACGACATTAAGAAAGATTGTTTCAAGAATACGATGGCTATTCGCAACAAGATAATTATAACATTTGTTTATGGCATTCTATCGGTTGTATCATACGCACTTCTTTCTTTCAATTTTTCATTCCAACATAATACAAATAGTTTTGTCAATGAGTTGCAGGCTAACGGATGCGTAAAATTCTGTCAAGCATATTTTAACAACGACTTGTCATACAAGGACTTTTACACTAAAATTCCAAACAAAGAAGCCAACAAGATACTCGACTCCATGTATTGGAGAAAAGCTGATCATGTTCAGTATATACAATCAAAATTTCCTGAAGTTCACAAGAATATTGTACTCATCACCATTGAGAGTATGAGCGGCGATTTCCTTGAAAGATATGGCAACACAGAGAACCTCACGCCAAATCTTGACAAATTAATGAAACAGGGCATGTGTTTCGACAATCTATATGCTGTTGGCAATCGCACAGTTCGTGGACTCGAAGCTGTTACATTGTGTGTACCACCTAGTCCTGGAGAAAGTGTCATTAAACAAAAAAATAACGAAAATCTTTTCTCTACTGCCCATATATTGCATTCAAAGGGATATAATGTTGATTTCATATATGGTGGTGATAGCTACTTCGATAATATGAAAGAATTTTTCAGTGGAAACGGATTCAAAGTTATCGACCAATCTGATTTTAAGGATTACGAAAAGACATTTGGTACAGTTTGGGGTGTTTGTGATGAGGACTTATTCAACAAGTCTATAAAGGTATTGAATAACAATGCAAAAACGGGTAAGCCATTCTTCACTCATATCATGACAGTAAGTAATCATCGTCCATACTTATACCCTGATGGAAAGATAGATATACCATCATCTAAGAAATGTCGTGAAGGTGGTGTCAAGTATACAGATTACGCAATCGGCAAGTTCTTCGAAATGGCAAAGAAGCAACCTTGGTTTAAGAATACGATTTTCATTATCACAGCTGATCACTGCGCATCTAGTGCAGGAAGCATGGATATTCCTTTAAATGAATACCATATTCCAGGACTTATTTATGCACCAGATATAATAGCTCCATCGGTAAACGAAAAGCTTGTTTCTCAGATTGACTTGATGCCAACAGTATTTGGTATTTTGCATTTCAACTATGCGTCTCGCTTCTTCGGTCAGAACGTTCTATCGCCATTGTATCATCAACGTGCATTTGCGGCAACATACCAGAATCTTGGCTACGTTGAAAACAATAACATGATTGTTCTCAGTGCAGGGCACAAACAACAACAGTTTAAGTTATCACGCGATAAATACTCTTTGACTACAGGTGCTGAGCAACATACTGTTAACAACACATTGTTGCATAGAGCTATTGCCAACTATCAATGTGCCGGCAAAACTAAAGTGAAATAATTATTATCTATAGTTATGATATAAATCGTCATCACAACAAAATAGCTTTTTCAATATCAATAATATTTCAATATCCCAAGTCCTATAAATAAAGGACTTGGGATATTTTAATTCGATAATATATCTGAGTAAACGAATTCCTTGGTTAACAGAACCATAACATTTATTCGAATGTTTAGATTGTCTCGTAAACAAAAAGTAATATCAAATATTAGGTTTATCCAAATAATAATATTACCTTTGCAACCGAAATTGGTGTTTTAAGGTATCAAAACAATTATATGAGAATGTTTAAAAACCTTATTGCACATTATTGTTAAACGTAACTACTATTGTGCAGGGCTTTTAGTACCCTCTTCTCCCATCATAATACTTACGTACAATTACGGATAGAAAAATTATCTATTCGTAAGTAGTATTATATTATTAATAAAACATTTATGACATTTAAGGAATTAAATATATCAGAGCCGATATTAAAAGCTCTAACAGAAAAAAAATACGAAAATCCAACACCGATACAGGAAAAAGCTATACCAGTTGCACTAAAAAACAAAGACATTATCGGTATTGCACAAACAGGAACCGGAAAGACAGCAGCCTTCGCTATTCCAATTATACAACTGCTTACGGAAAAAGTAACAGATAACAAACACAATATAAAAGCTCTTATTCTCACTCCTACTCGTGAACTAGCTATACAAATTGACGACTGCTTCTCAGACTATGCAAAACATACATCACTGAGACACACAGTTATCTTTGGAGGAGTTAATCAGAATCCACAAGTGAGAAAAATTCAACAAGGAACAGACATTCTTATAGCCACACCAGGCAGACTGTTGGACCTTATTAATCAAGGTTTTATTCATCTTAACAATATAAAGCACTTTATTCTTGACGAGGCTGACCGCATGCTTGACATGGGTTTCATACACGACATAAAGCGTATATTGCCATTGTTACCAAAAGAGCGCCATACAATGTTGTTCTCAGCAACAATGCCATCATCTATAGCAGAACTTTCAAAAAAGATATTATACCAACCTACAAGGGTTGAAGTCGCACCTGTTTCATCGGTTGTTGACACTATAAAGCAAAGTCTGTATATGATTGAAAAGCCAGAAAAGAGCAGTCTATTGCTTAACTTGCTGAAACAAGAAGGTATAAAATCAACACTTGTCTTCTCACGAACAAAACACGGAGCTGATAAGATTGCAAAAATATTGAATAAGAATGGAATTCAATGTGATGCCATACACGGCAACAAGTCACAGAATGCACGCCAACGCGCACTTACGAATTTCAAAGCAGGCAAGACTCATGTGATTATAGCCACTGACATTGCCGCAAGAGGAATTGATATAGACAACCTGCAACTGGTTATTAACTACGACCTGCCTGATGTTGCCGAGACCTACGTACATCGTATAGGACGTACTGGGCGTGCGGGACATAACGGTTCGGCCATAACTTTCTGTTCGTCTGATGAGCGTGTCATGCTACGTGACATACAAAAACTTACAGGAAAAAAACTGAATGTCGTAGCAAAACAATCAGCCTAAGGCTTAATGATCTAAATTAAAATTATATTTATGGGAAGTTTTATCGGAAACAACAAAAGAGAAATTCAAAAACAGAAACAAAAAAAGAGACAAGAGAAGCAACACCGTAAGGATGAGCGCAAAGCTAACGGTGGCAATTCAATGGACGACATGATTGCCTATGTTGATGTCAACGGAAACATTGTGGATACTCCACCAGATTTGACAGAGAAGCAAGAGGATATTGATGTAAACTCAATAGAAATCGCTACGCCAAAGAAGGTTGAAGAAGATCCTACGATGAGAGGAGTTGTAGACTACTTTAATGATGACAAAGGTTACGGATTCATTAAAGACAAGAACAACGCTAATAAATACTTCTTCCATATCAGTAACGCACCTGAGGGAATAAAGACTGGCAATGCCGTGACTTTTGAACTGGAACAGGGAAAGAAGGATATGGTTGCCGTAAAGATTCAGTTTGATAAATAAGCCAACATAACTGCTGGTTAAAAGACATAAAGAATTTACCTACGAAACATATAAGACAAACATTTTTATTGTTTGCCTTATATGCTACGTAGGTTTTAATGTTTGGTCCAGCCGACAAATCGGTTGATGGATATAATGGTATGATATCTATCTATGTTATTCCTTAAATGTTTTTCATTTTACGCAAAGAGTGAAGGAAATCATGGAAAAAACGTCAATAAAATCAAGGTAATTAAAAGTTTATTTTTTAATAGAACAAGCGTGAAACAACTTAAAATAAAGGGCTATTTATGGAGAGTTTTATCCTTTAAATAGAAAAAGATTCCAGAAAAAAAAGAAAAATCACCTACATTACCTACATTTTTGGCTTAAATATCTGTCTATCAACTGTTTACCCAATGTATAAGAGCGTCTTTTCCTACATCTTTCCTACATGGTTCCTACATTATAAGCACGTATTTGTACCTAAAACGATGGAATTTGATCAAACCATAATACCAAAATCGCTTTTTTAGTCACCCCATTAAGCCGTGTCTCTGGCAGTAACGCAAATCACAGCAATACCTTTCTTGAGAATTATATATCTAGAAATGTTACTTCTATTTGTAAATAAATTTTAAAAACAAACGAATTTATATGGCATTTTGACATGCCAACCTTTTCAGTAAAGGATTTCAGAAACAATAATGATTATCAATAACAGCTTAAAAAAATGTATAGTGAGTCAGTAAGTATAACTATGATTGTTTATAATCAATTCCTATTATAGGTAAAATGTATGAAGCACAACAAAAATAAAATCGCCTTTTTCGGTGCGCCTTTGAGTGATTAGGGCTTAATCACTCTGAAAAGCATGTAGGACAATAGAGTGATTAGGGCCTAATCACTCCCTAAAATGCATAAGAACGGACTTATATACATTAGCTAACGTATTGTATAACAATGCGTTCGGCAAAAAGATGTAGGAAATCGCATTTAAAAACAAGAAAAAATATTTTTTTTCGGAAGATAAAATGCACGGAATGGTGTATAAATGGTTTATTTACAGGTGCTATAATAGCACCTGTAACATTATATTATTCAGGTTCTGCATGTACGATGATTTCACATTTTGGAATCATAGTACATATATCTTTTTCAATTCTATCGCAAATATCATGAGCTGCTTCAAGATCCAAGTCATGTCCAATATGCACATTGACCTTAACAAATGTATCAGGTCCTGCAACACGTATCTTTAAATCATGAAAACCAACAATATCAGTATTTGACTTTAATTTAGCCTCAACTTTCTCAGTCAATCCGTCTGGTACACGATCTAGCAATACATCAATGGCACTCTTTCCAAGACGAAATGAAATAAACAATACAATTATTGCTACACCAATAGCTGATATTGCATCAGCCCTATAGTATCCGAAATGAGCACAAATCAAACCTAGCAATACAACTGCCGAACTTAATATATCTGTTGAGAAATGTATTGCGTCAGCTTCCAAAGCCTGACTGTTATCACGCTTAGCAACCTTAAATAGCATACGTGAACGACTGATGTCTATAATCATAGAAACTATTACCACAGCATAACTCCATACAGTGACTGTTACATTAGACTCATTCGTCAACAATCTATTTACAGCTTCATAAACAATCCAAGCGCATGTAATAACAAGCAACACAGACTCCAAGAAAGCAGAAAGATTTTCAATCTTTCCATGTCCATATTGATGTTGTCTATCTGCTGGTTTGTCAGACATACTAACAGAAAAATACGTGATCATTGCGGCAAGCAAATCAAGCAATGAATGAATTGCCTCGGATATAATACCCAAACTAAATGTGAGAATACCCACAACAAACTTCATCGTCGTAAGAAACACGGCGGCTATAATTGACGATAAAGCAGCTTCTTTTTTATTTGTCATGATTAAATTATTTATATAATTTCAAAGCCAACCGTCTGGCTTTATTTATTATCTTTTGTGAAACACCTGATTTATTTTTTGTACCCGGCAAGACTAGTTTGCCGACAACCTTAAATCCAGAATAGCCTAAGATCTCCTTCATTGCATGATTAGCATTGCTAGTTTGCTTAGCAATCCAACTAAAAGGCCAAATAGTAGTACAGGCACTTACTATAACAGCCTTTTTACCTTTATGCAATGCGATAGGTATTCCTAGTTTAGACTCTCCCATCATAGCTGGAACAATACGATCAAACATTAGTTTCATCTGTCCGCTCATGTTTCCCCAATACACAGGGGTTCCGATTACAAGGGCATCGCAATCCTTGATTTCCTTTGCCATACGGTGACCATCATCTTCTGGCAGCACACAAGTTCCTGTTTCTCTACATTTCATGCAGCCCATACATGGACGAACAGATAAGTCGTTTACATTAATCCAATGTACATCAGCATCGTCCAAATTATCAGATACGGCATGAAGCATCGTAGCTACATTGCCCTTTTTACGTGGGCTACCGTTAATTACCAAAACTCTCATATTTTTACGAATAACACTGTTTTCTCTTCATATAATATTCACGCTCTACATCCGTGAACTTCTCTATTGAATAACGAAGCATAGTACGTGGCATATCAGTAGAATGTTCATCCAAAAAATCCATGAGACGTGGCTTATCTCGTTTGCCAGCCTCACGCAACATCCAACCGACAGCTTTTTGCATTAAATCATGAGGATGATGAAGAAGTTTTTCAGCCAACATATAAGTATCGTCGAAATCATTATTGCGTATTAATGCATACGTAGAAACAATCGCGATACGCTGTTCCCAAAGCAAACTACTATCTGCTAAATTATACAGAATATCACGTTTTTTATCAGCAATATATTCACCAACTATAGTCGGAGCAGACAAATCAACTAAATCCCAGTTATTTATTCTATCAGTATGCGCAAGATATAGCTCAAAATATTGCTTACGCAAGTGTTCTGCTTCTTCAACAGAATGCAATTTCAACCACATTTTTTTTCGTGTTTGCTTGCAGTTTTCCACCATAATAAGCAGACCACACATTCTCATCTCATGCCATGGCGAAGAAAGCAAAATAGCAATATCACTGCCAACAGCATCAAGATGTGATGTTGCTACATTTCTAATATTAGGTACGACAACTCCGAGAAACTTATCGCCCTCTCCATATTCGCCTTTACCAGTCTTGAAGAATTTTGGCAATACAATCCTTTTCTCTTTATCAACAAGATATTCGAGTTCGGATAATATTACATCAGCTGTAATGCCCATTCACTTTAATTTTAATCTGCAAATATACTTCTTTCTTTTAAAAAACATCAATATTAAGGATTATTTTTTAGCATTGACGGTATAAAAAGAATTAAATAATTTTGAGTTTAACCTTAGTTATATTACATTTGTAAGCTAGAAATAAATAATTAAGGTAAAAGATGAAGTTAAAATTTATGACGGCCATAAGCCTTTTAACACTTATGACTTTTACTTCTTGTATTTCAGAAGAAGCACTTAACAGTGAAGCCGACATCACATCATGCGAAGTTGACAAAAACATTCTTATTCGTGACCCGGTAATATCAAACGAGAAAGTAACTTTTTACGTAAAAGACTCTACTGATATTAGCCAACAATCGCCAAAATTCAGTCTCACGGAAGGAGCTACTATAAGTCCAGAAAGTGGAACGACACGTAACTTCTTGACTCCACAAACTTATGTTGTCACATCACAAGACGGTAAATGGAAGAAGACTTACAATGTGGAATATACATTCTCTAATCTTCTTACAACTTACAACTTTGATAACGTAAAATACTATTATGAAACCGATTATAATACCAATGAGACAAGACCGTTTTACCAAATATTCTACAGTGACACACCTGACGGTTCATCTATTGAATGGGGAAGCGGAAACGCAGGATTCATGATTACGAACTATGACGGAGCAGCAAACTCCTACCCTACTTGTCAGGACGACAATGGTTACATTGGCAAATGTGCCAAGCTCACAACTGTAAGTACAGGCGCTCTAGGAGCAATGTTTAAGGCACCAATAGCCGCAGGCAATCTATTCATCGGTTCATTTCAAATAGACTTATCTAACGCTGCTAAATCTACACATTTCGGTGTACCTTTTAAAAATACACCGACAGAACTTGTAGGTTACTATAAATATAAGGCTGGAGATGTATATACTGACGTTAACAGCAATGAAGTGAAAGGAAAGAAAGATAACTTTGACATCTATGCAATACTGTATGAGGTAACTGACGATGTACAATATCTTGACGGAACAAACTCTCTTACCAGTGACAATATCATATCAATAGCAAGACTTCAAAACAAGAAAGAAACAGACACTTGGACAAGATTTGCAATTCCGTTTGTAATGAAAGACGGTAAGACTATTGATGCCGACAAACTGAAAAACGGCAAATACAACATTTCAATTATCATGTCATCAAGTATTGACGGAGCTACATTCGACGGTGCTGTAGGCAGTACACTATATGTAGACGAGATGCAATTGTTTTATAAATAAGATTAAGATAAGATGAAAAAGATAATATCAACAATATATATATTAATTTCTTGCGCAATGCTCGCAAATGCAAGTAACACGCCAACAGACAGCATCGTAAAAGCAGATTTGGAATATGAACTGAAATGCGGCATCAATATCGGAGGTACGGCACCATGGTCTATGCCTCGTGAAATTCGTTCTATAGAAAGTTATAATCCACGCTTCAATGGTGTTATCGAAGGTGATATAACACGCTGGATGAGTACAAATTCTCATTGGGGTGTATCAACCGGAATTAGAATAGAAGTTAAGAGTATGAATACTGGTGCTAATGTAAAAAGCTACAAGACAGAAGTTATCGACGACGGAAGTAAGGTTAGCGGATATTGGACAGGATATGTAAACACAAAATATAGTACCACCCTTGTGTCTGTTCCTATAATGGCTAACTATCGCCTTAATGACAGATGGAAATTCAGAGCAGGAATGTATCTTTCTTATGCTTTAAACAGAGAATTTACAGGATACGTTACCGACGGATATCTGAGAGAAGGAACACCAATCGGTCAAAAGCTACAATTCACCGACGGCAAACGTGGTACGTATGATTTTTCTGGTAACCTTAGAAAACTACAACCGGGCGTTCAATTCGGTGCATCATGGTTAGCCAATAAGCATCTTTGTGTAAATGCTGACATGGAGTTTGGTGTAAACAATATATTCGAAAGTAATTTTAAAACAGTCACATTTAATATGTATCCTATCTACCTAAATCTGGGATGGGGATATAAATTCTAATATAAACAATTTCTACCATTATTATGAAAAATGCTATCAAAACATTATTCGCTATTGTATTATTTATGCTTATGCCAAATATGACATTTGCACAGGAAAATCCTTCCACATATAATCTACGGATAAACAACACTTCACTTGGTTCTGATAACACAGAGCATTTATGCTTCAGTTGGAATATAAATTCTGAGAAAAGGGGATTTAACCAAAAAGCATACCAAATTGAACTTTCATCAAACGAGAAAGTTATTTGGAATAGTGGTAGAATTAATAGTTCTGAATCTATTTTGGTTCCATACAATGGACCACAACTAAATCCTGCAACCCAATATACTTGGAAAGTAAAGATTTGGTCAGCTAATGGGGAAACTTCAGAATGGAGTCAGCCAAGTAGTTTCACCACAGGTTTGTTTACTGACAAAGATTGGGCTGGAGCTAAGTGGATAGCTCTTGAAAAAGACCGTAAAGATTGGTATGTCGTGCCAGGCATACACTCTCCTTTGGTAAAAAAACATATAAACGACAAGGATTTCGGAACTTATATATTACCGAAGTTCAAGCATTCATTCACTGCTACCAAGAAGATATCACGAGCATTAGCTTTTATATGTGGACTCGGACAGTTTGAACTATGCATTAACGGGAATAAGATTAGTGATGATTTTCTTGATCCAGGATGGACTAAATACGATAAAAAGGCACTCTATGTAACTTTCGATATTACAAAAGATATTAAAGAAGGTAATAATGAAATCGGCATTTCCCTAGGAAACGGATTCTACAATATTCCACGACGAGGTTACTTCAAATGGTTAGGTTCGTTTGGAGCCCCTAAAGTAAGGATGTTGCTACGACTTGAATATGAAGACGGTAAAGTAAAAGACATTATTACCGACAAAACATGGAAAGCTGCGCAAAGCGCCATCACTCAATCGGGGATTTATAGTGGCGAAAACTATGACGCAACTAAAGAAAACATGCCTTGGCAAAAGGCTATCATCACATCATATACAGGATTATTAGAGTCACAGAAAAATCCTCCAGTAAAAGTGCATGAGCAAATTGCCGTAAACAGAATATTCAAGAACGCCAAAGGAAACTGGGTATATGATTTAGGACAAAACTTCTCTGGAATAATTAGAGTTAAACTACGAGGAGAAAGAGGAAAGACAATAACATTCCGCCCTGCTGAATTATTAAACCCTGACAGTACTGTAAATCAAAGTGCAACAGGAAAATATACATTATCATATACTCTAAAAGGAGGAGCAACAGAAGAATGGAGCCCGAAATTCAGTTACTATGGATTCAGGTATGTACAGTTGGAGGATGCTGTTCCACAAGACAAGACTACCCCCGACAGCTTGCCGACCGTAGAAGATTTAGTAGGTCTCCACACTTGCAGTTCAGCTCCGGAAGTAGGTACATTCAATTGTTCAAACAGACTATTTAATCGCACTTTTGAACTAATAGACTGGGCTGTAAGAAGCAACATGCAAAGTTTACTAACCGACTGTCCACACAGAGAGAAGTTAGGTTGGCTGGAAGAGGCTCATCTTATGCAATATTCTATGCAATATCGTTATGACCTTCAAATGCTTTATCATAAGATAATGGGCGACATGGAAGATTCGCAAACTCCAAACGGAAACATACCAACGATTGCACCAGAGTATGTTCATTTCGATAGTGGCTTTGAAGATACGCCAGAATGGGGAAGCGCTTTTATCATCTGTCCTTGGTATGTATATAAATGGTATGGAGACAAAAATCTGTTGGTTAGATATTACGGCAGTATGAAGCGTATGCTTACATATCTGTCATCTAGAGAAGATAAAGACGGAATCGTTGCTTATGGTCTTGGAGACTGGTTTGACATTGGACCAGAAAGACCAGGAGTAGCACAGCTCACATCAAACGGAGTTACAGCCACTGCTATCTATTACTACGACACGAAGATTATGGCAGAAACGGCATTGCTGCTTAATAAACACGACGACTATACCTATTACCATGAAAAGGCAGAGAAAATAAAACTCGCTTTCAACAAAAGATATCTTAACAGCGACGGTTGCTATGATAGGAATAGTCAGACAGCAAACGCAATGGCAGTATATATGGGACTTGTTCCAGAAGACAAGAAAGACATCGTGATGAAGCATCTTGTTGCAGACATTCAGTCAAGAGGCAACTCACTTACTGCAGGAGATGTTGGCTACAGATATGTTGTTCAGACACTAAAGGATAACGGATATTCACAAGTTATCAACGACATGAACAGCAGATATGACGTACCTGGATATGGTTGGCAATTATCACATGGTGCAACAGCATTGACAGAATCATGGCAAGCCTATGGTTTTGTATCTAACAACCATCTTATGTTAGGACATCTTCAAGAATGGTTTTTTAATGGTATAGGCGGCATTAGTCAGACTGATAATTCAATCGCTTGGAAGGAAGTATGCATTAATCCACAAATAGTAAGCAGTGTAAACAATGCCACGACCTCTTTTATAACACCTTATGGTAAAATTACTTGTGAGTGGAAGATTACTGATAAGAAATACACATTGGAAATAAACATACCGGCAAACAGCAAAGCTGTCGTACATATCCCAACTACAGAAGCTGACAAAATAACTGATTGTGGTGTTCTTGTATCGAAAGCCGAGACAAAAGTAATCGGAAACGAGACCATTGTCAATGTAGGCTCAGGACATTATTATTTTGAATGTCCATATTCAAAATAATAAATCAAAGATTCATCATCGACTACAATAAAAGAGTGGCAACAAATTATTTGTTACCACTCTTTTCAATCATTTAAAAATTAATTTTACTATTCTATTAAAACATCAAACATTTAATTTTAAACTTTAATTAGAAGACAAAGATTTAATTACTAAACTTAAAATTTGGTCTTGTGAAAACGCCCTTATTACCGAATCCTTTTTGTTGACGTTTCATCATTTCTTTCGTCATCTTTACAACATCATTTTTCTCAACCTGATAAATTTTCATTATCTGTTTCGGTGTCAAGAATTTGTGAAACTTTGCATAATACTTCTCACGTATATCCAATATTTTATGACTTTGTGCGAAGTTATCCTGAATCATCTGGTCTACCTCAGCATCTGTTTTTGTATTGATGTCCGTCCCCATGTGCTTAGGTTTCATGCTACGACATTCCATTTTTTCTTTCAGATATTCAGAATATACTGGGATAAACTTAGCTGAAGTTGCATCATCAAGCATCAAAGTTTGCACCATTTTTTCAGTACGTTTCTGTATAATCTGATCCACTGTTAAATGTAATCTTTCTTTTCCGTTCTGCGCTACCTGAGCGTTAACGGTGATACTACCGCCCAACATCATAACGGCAGCCATAACCATAAATAAATACTTCTTCATTGTCTTTGTATTTTAATTGTTAAACACTAATTTAAAAATTCATCATTATCAGCCATTGAGGTTAAAGATTTAAGATCTTCATCCGATAGTTGTTCTATCCACTCTTCGCTTGTAGAATTATCATCCGATTGGACTGCAGCAGCTGTACTATTCTTTTTATTATAATTGATATGTGCCTCGTCATTCACCACCATTCTAGGATTCTTTGTAGGCGGATATGTAGTAACATCTGCAGCTCGAACCGTTGACGTTTTACCAAGTGTCGTATCTGTCTTTGCAAGTTGTGGTTGTTGTGGCTGCACTATATCATTGCCAAACGGAAAGAAAATCAATCCAGCAAACACAGCAGCCGATGCAAGCAATGCAATAAAGACGATCTTCATTTTTCTACGCTTACGAACATCCTTTTCAGCAGTACGAAGAATCTTTTTCTGCATATCGTCAAAGAAACCTTCGGGTGTGAAATACGGAGTATTCTTACCTATTTTCTCAAAATCAAAGTCTTTTTCCATATTATTCCTCCACCATATATTTTTTTATTTTCTCCTTTATATAATGATAAGTCACTTTCAATGTAGCTACTTTTGTATCGGTGACTTTACTTATCTGCTGGTAATCCATTTCATCGTAATAACGTAAATTGAATATCACGCGCTGTTTATCAGAAAGGCGCAATATAACTTCTTGAAATTTCACACCCATCTTATTATCATAATCTATATAATCAGACGCTTTTAGACTATCTATCAATTCATCATGTACATTATCCGCCGACACAACTTTTATTTCCTTTTTATTCAGAAATCTTAAGCTTTCATTCATTGCTATACGATAAATCCATGTACTTAGGGCGCTATCACCACGAAATTTGTTCAATCCAAGGAAGATTTTCACAAAGACTTCCTGCATCACGTCTTGAGCATCTTCATGCACAACAACCATTCTACGTATGAAGTAGTAAACTGGTTTTTGATATGCATCGAGCAAAATCCGGAACCCTCCTTCTCTGTCAGATTTGATCATGCGATATATCGTTTCGTCTTTTGTCATATACAATTAATGTTATCTTCTGACTATTTGAACCAGAAAAGGTCCTAAGGTTAATTTGAATCATAAAGTATTTATAAAATGTTAACAATCTGTTATTTTAACTCATAATATTTGGAATACTAATTTAATGTTCGTATTTTTGCGAACATAACAAAAATAGATATGGGAGATAACAAAAAAGATTATACCTTGAATCAAGAGCAGATAGCAAGATTTGCAAAAGCATTGGGACATCCGGCACGCATAGCCATACTTAACTTTCTGGCGAAACGTGACTCATGTTACTTCGGAGATATTCACGAAGAATTACCTATTGCAAAGGCTACTGTTTCGCAACATCTGAAAGAACTAAAAGATGCCGGACTCATTCAAGGAGAAATAGAAACTCCGAAAGTAAAGTATTGCATAAACCGCGACAATTGGAAACTTGCCAAACAGATGTTTGACAAATTCTTTTGCGACTGTTTATGTAAAAAGGATAATTGCTGCTAAATACAGCTTTTATTTTTGCACTTAATGTTCGTTGTTTTGCGAACTACGAAAGATATTAATTATAAAAAAATAGGATTATGGAAATTAAAGTTTTAGGAACAGGTTGCAGCAGATGCAAATCATTGTACACAGCAGTAGAAAAAGTAGTAAACGAAATGGGCATTGACGCTTCCTTAGTTAAAGAAGAGAATATGGAAAATATTCTAAAATACAATGTAATGTCTTTACCTGCATTAGTAATTGATGAGAAGGTTGTTGCTAAAGGCAATATTTCTGAAAGTGACTTGAAAACAATATTTACTAATGAAAATAAGTAATACACAAATGAAGAAGATTTGTTTATTGACAATAATGACACTAATGTGTTTTAGTTTAACGGGGTTTTCACAAAAGAAAGTTGTACCAAAGAATTCTGTAAATAAAACAGTTGTTGAGGTATTATATTTTCACGGCAAACAACGCTGCCCAACTTGTATTGCTATTGGCGACAACTCTATTGATGTCGTGAATAAAGACTTTGCGAAGCAAGTAAAAGCTGGACAGGTGAAATTCAAAGAGATAGACATTTCAACCCCTCAAGGGGAGGAAATTGCAGATAAATATAGTGTTTCATGGTCATCTCTATATTTAACCCAATGGAAGAATGGTAAGGAGAAACGCTATGATATGACTAGATTTGGTTTTGAGAATGCACGCAGCAATACGCAAGCATTTCGTACAGGACTTAAAAACAAGATTATCCAGTTTTTGAAGTAAGACATTATATCATGAATTTTTTACAGAACATATTGGATAATAGCAACATCCCTTTTGTTACAGCTTTTATATTAGGATTACTAACTGCCATTAGTCCATGTCCACTAGCAACAAACATCACAGCTATTGGTTACATAAGCCGTGATATAGAAAGCAAGAAACGCATTTTGTGGAATGGAATACTGTATACAGTTGGTCGATGCATTGCTTATTCTATACTCGGAGCAATCCTTATATATATACTACACAAGGGAGAAAATATGTTTTTCATACAGAAGAATGTAAGTAAATGGGGCGAGATGCTTATTTCTCCAGCAATGATTTTAATAGGTTCCTTTATGTTATTCGGTGACCGCCTGAATTTGCCTCGATTTGGTTTTTCTGGTAATATGGAAACGAGTAAATTAAATGGAATTTGGAGGAGTTTGTTACTAGGTATGCTATTTGCTATGGCTTTCTGCCCTACAAGCGGACTACTCTATTTCGGAATGTTAATACCAATGTCTGCTCAAGCAACAGGTGGGTATTTTCTCCCAATAGTGTTTGCTTTCGCCACGGGAATTCCTGTGATACTTGTGGCATGGATCATTGCTTACAGCATGGCGGGAATAGGAAAATTTTATAATCATATAAAAGTATTTCAAAAGTGGTTAAACAGAATCGTTGCTATTCTTTTTATATTGGTAGGAATCTATTATGCCTACACTTTTTATTTGTAGAATTTAAAGATTAAATTATTATGTTACAAGAGTTTGCCGACTGGCTCGCTTACGGTTTGCTTGGACTTAATGCTCATACACGTATAGGTTCAGCCGTAGATTTTTTCTTTTATGACACCACAAAGATAATGATACTTCTATTCATTATCAGCACTATAATGGGAATTATAAATGCATATTTCCCAATAGACCGACTACGTACATACCTCACGACACATAAACTATATGGATTACAATATTTCTTTGCGTCCTTGTTCGGTGCCCTCACTCCATTCTGTTCCTGCTCATCAATACCTCTCTTTATCGGTTTTGTGAAAGGTGGAATTCCACTTGGTGTAACATTTGCATTCCTCATCACCTCTCCCCTCGTTAATGAGGTTGCCGTAGCTATGTTTTTGGGTACATTCGGTTTGAAGATAACACTTATTTATGTAATCAGCGGAATGTTACTAGGAATGATTGGAGGTTTCGTACTCGGTAAAATGAAGCTGGATAATTATCTTAGCGACTGGGTGAGGGATATTCAAAAAAACTCACAAACTGAAACAGAACAATGGGAAACAAATAAAATCTCGTTTATTAATCGCCTGCCGATAATTATCAAGGATTCTTGGGGAATCATAAAAGGTGTACTCCTGTATGTTATTATAGGTATTGCTATCGGAGGCATTATTCATGGTTATGTACCAGAAGGATTCTTTCAGGAATATATGTCAAGAAGCAGTTGGTTTGCAGTTCCGTTGTGTGTAGTATTGGGTGTTCCGATGTATGCCAACGCTTCAGGTATCGTACCAATAATAGAAGTTTTTGTAGCTAAAGGTGTACCAATCGGCACAGCCCTTGCTTTTATGATGGCAGTTGTTGGGTTATCATTACCCGAAGCAACAATGCTAAAGAAAGTGATGACTTGGCGACTTATTGGCATCTATTTCGGCACAATAACACTGTTTATCATACTACTTGGATATCTGTATAATATAATTTTATAAGCGCATGAAAATATTAATATTATGTACTGGCAATAGTTGTCGCAGCCAGATGGCACAGGGATTTATGTTATCCTTTGATAATACTTTAAAAGTCTTTTCAGCAGGAACAGAACCTACTGAAAAGATTAATGAAAAGGCTGTCGCTGTGATGAAAGAATTAGGTATAGACATCAGTAGTGCTTACCCCAAGAATGTAAAACAATACACGAACGAAGAATGGGATTATGTGATTACTGTATGTGGAGGTGCTAATGAAAACTGTCCCGTCTTTGCAGGAAAGGTAAAACATCGCTTGCATTTCGGTTTTGAAGATCCAGCTACTGTCATCGGCGATACAGAGTATCAGATGGGCGAATTCTGCCGTATTAGAGATGACATCAAGAATAAATTTTTCTCTTTTTATATAAAAGAAATAAAGAAACAGGAACTACCGAAATGCTCATGCGAAGATTAAGTAAAAGAAAATTATTATAAACTTAGAAGATGCTTATTTGAGAAAAATAAGAAGAGATAAGTCATAAAAGAAACTTTACTATAAGCTGATTTATTCAATTATAGTTTGGTTTCTATTTATAATAAATCGTTTGTCAAAACTGATATAATAAATAAACTATCAAAATGGAAAAAATAAAATTCTTAGACAGATATCTTACATTATGGATATTTCTAGCTATGTTTATAGGAGTTGGAATAGGATATATTTATCCTAAAATTGTTGATTTCTGGGGATGTTTTGAAGTTGGTTCAACTAATATTCCGCTAGCAATCGGACTTATTCTGATGATGTTTCCACCACTAGCAAAAGTTAAATATGAAGAATTAGGGAGAGTATTTGCCGACAAGAAGATACTTGCGACATCTTTGATATTAAACTGGATTATAGGTCCTATATTAATGTTTATCCTCTCAGCGATATTCCTATCCAAATATCCTGAATACATGTATGGTCTTATAATGATAGGTCTGGCACGTTGTATAGCAATGGTTCTTGTTTGGAACGAACTAGCAAAGGGTAATAGCGAATATGCTGCAGGACTAGTTGCACTGAACAGTATTTTTCAAGTGTTCTTCTATTCTGTATACGCCTACTTCTTCATTGCGATATTTCCAAAATGGATTGGACTTCCATCAAGTGACGCTGTTCGCAATATTACAATGGGAATGATTACCAAAAGCGTACTCATATATCTTGGTATTCCTTTCGCTGCTGGATATCTCTTTAGAAGATTTTTCATAAAGATGAAGGGCAACAAATGGTATTACGAATATTTAGTACCTAAAATAAGTCCGATTACTCTTATAGCACTGCTTTTCACCATCATCATTATGTTCTCATATAAAGGTGAATATATTGTAAAACTCCCCTTTGATGTAATGCTTGTTGCTATACCGCTGATAATTTATTTTTCTATTATTTTCTTCTCATCATTTTGGTTTACTAAACGCATTGGGGTACATTACGACAAGTCTGTTTCAATTGCATTTACTGCAACTGGCAATAATTTTGAGTTGGCTATTGCAGTATCAATTGCTATATTCGGAATTAATTCAGGAGAAGCTTTTGCTGCCGTTATTGGTCCACTAATTGAAGTTCCGGTGTTGATTTTGCTAGTTAAATATGCATTAAAACATTATTATTCTAAGAAAAAGCACTAAAATAGGCAAGTTTTGAACAACAAAAATCAGCTAAATTTTCATGACTGCTATATTTCTATATAGAAACACATATTGATTAGAAGTGAAAAATCACCTCTGGATTATGGCTAATTTTGCGTTTCATTAATGAAATGGTTAAAATACCGTCACATCACCGACACCTCATGGAGCTAGTTTTGCATCTATCTAGCTGATTATCAGCATTTAGACACTTCGACACTAATTTGTTTGAAAAAGCCTAGGGGGAACTATTGTATGGAGAAGTAGAAAAGAAATGCTGATCATTGAGAAATAAATATGTATATGTTTTTAAGTTGGTAAAAAGTATTTGAGATTGTTTAGAATACCTTTAAAATCGTTATGTTGTGAATGTTGAAACTATATTCACGACATAACGATTACGTTTCTACGATATAAAGTTTGTATTCCATTGATATAAAGTTTGTACTACATTGACATAAAGTTTGTGTTCCTACGACATGATGTTTGAATATTGTCCTTAGTAAGTCTACATTTAGTTGTTATAGAGTCATGAATATTTATATTTAGGTTATCATTTTATCATAGCAAAACAATATTTTGACGTAACTAAACTTCAGGATATAGCTGCTTATATGATTTATTTACAGCACATTATCTTAAAAGCATAGCTTCGTAGCTAAATAAAAAATAATCACAGTGGGCTCAATTTTACAAAAAAACAGGGAAGTAATGTAATTTTTTAAATCATAATGCGTCTAAAGTATAGATTTTATTAAGAAACAGATGAATACGCTAGAAACAGAATTTGCGCAAATTGTCAAAGAGAACAAAAGCACAATATACACCGTATGCTATATGTTCTCAAAAGACACAGATGAAGTGAATGACCTTTTCCAAGAAGTGCTTGTAAACTTATGGAAAGGAATGAGCTCCTTTAAAGGACGAAGTGATATACGCACGTGGATATATCGCATAGCCCTGAACACGTGTATCTCTATGGACCGAAAGAAAAAGATAAAAACCATACCACTAAGTATGGATGCTAATCTATTCCAAGACCAGGACGAAGATACTAAACAGGTGAAACTACTTCACGGCAGAATCAACAAGTTACAGCCTTTCGACAAAGCGATAGTATTGCTATGGCTAGAGAACATAAGCTATGACGAAATTGGTGAAATCGTGGGAGTATCAACTAAGAACGTAGCATCACGCCTTTTCAGAATAAAGGAGAAACTAAGAAGTATGTCTAACGATTAAACAAAAAGCAAAATGGAAAAAGATATTAATATAGAAGAATTTGAAACGATGAAAAAACAACTTGAAGTATTAAAAGACAAGTTGGATAAAGAAACTATCATCAATGAACAACTAATGCGCAAGGCAATGAAAGAAAAAGTGTCTAAATTGCATAAAGACGCGATTATCATTTGTTGTGTAGCTCTTTTTGGAATACCATACTGCACATGGGCATTTTCATTCATGCACTTATCTGTATTATTTATGGTTATGACGGATATATTTTTAGCCGTTGCTATTATATATTCATACATCACTCACAAGGGATTAAAAGCCAACGACTTACTAGACGGCAATCTAATTGAAGTGAGTCACAAGATTATAAAAATGAGACGTCTTGAATCACTATGGCTTAGATTCAGCATTCCGTTTATAACGATATGGTTTGCATGGTTCATATATGAAGTTGTGAAACAAAGCGGAGACGAAGCCATTAGTATGGCTATTGGAGGAGTTGTCGGAGGCATCATAGGCGGAACAATCGGAGTCAGCAAATATCGCAAGAGTAGAAAAAAGACTAACGAAATATTGCTTCAGATAGAAGAACTTACAAGTAAATAAAAAATCATCTCATGAATTTTACATCAGATTGATTTGGAATATCCGAGTTATGCTATAACTCGGATATTTTTTTATTACACAAATGATATTTTTAAGCAACTGTATATTAGAATTTATATTTTTTAATTAACTTTGTACCATTTTACAATTAACAAGCATTAGCATGAAAAAGACAATTCTAACATTAAGCATGCTACTACTATTATTCAGTAGTACTTATGCACAAGAGAACAAGGTATTTAATCACATCGGTTTAGGTCTGGGAGTAGGAACAACCGGAATAACGATAGATCTTGCCGCACCGGTTACAAAATATCTTGACATACGTGCTGGGATGGACATTATGCCAAGTTTTAAATACGGAACTTCATTAGATTTAAATATAAGTGAATCTGATCGCGAAAAAGCAAAACAAGCTGGGCATACAGTACCTAACAGTATTGATGTCGAAGGCGATAACACTTCTGGAAGTTTTCATTTTATGCTTGACCTATTTCCATTCAAAGGTTCAAGTTTTCATATTACTGCAGGAGCTTATATTGGCAAGGATAAAATCATAAACGTATATAACAAATATGATAAGGACTTAGCTGAAGTTGTTGCGTACAATAACGCTGTAGCATCAAATCCACTTGCACAAACACTTGGATTAAAACAAGTAGGTGTTCAACTTGGCGACTACCTGCTATCTCCATACCAGACATCAGAAGGTGGACATGTAGAAGCTAACATTAAAGTGACAAAATTTCGTCCTTACATCGGAATTGGTTTTGGAAGAGCTGTTCCGCAAAAGCACAGACTTGCACTACAGTTTGACCTTGGAACACAACTATGGGGAACTCCAAAAGTTTACATGTTGGGCTTGAATGGAGAAAAAGAATTAACTGAAAAAGACGCAAATGGCAATGATGGTGGATTAATCAAGACATTAAGTAAGATTACTGTTTATCCATGTATGACCCTACGCCTTAACGGAAGAATATTTTAATGTAACATTCTCCACGACAACAATTTAGTGTCGTGGAGAATGTCTCTTTTTATTTAATTTTTAGCCTTAACCGACAGTTCGTCAGTATCAATATCACCAGTACCATGTTCGCTCTTTTCAAGGACAGAGACATCGCCCTTGATAGTGATGTCACCAGTACCCTGAAGATTAGCATTCACTTTACCACATTTATCCATTCTGACATCAATATCTCCAGTACCCTGTAAAGAAAGAACGGTATCCTTTACTTTATGGCAAGATGCTTTCACGTCACCAGTTCCCTGCAAGAATATCTTTGCAGTGATCGCCTCTAAGCTCTTTACTTCTACATCTCCAGTACCCTTTACCTTCGTATCAAAATTATCACAGACAAGATTATCAATATAAGCGCCACCAACACCAGATAAATCAATCAACATATTGTCTGTGTCAACTTTCTTCGCATGAAAATCGGTCACGCCCTTAACACTGACAGCCACTAGATTAGGAGAACTTATATATACTTTCACTCCATCATTCTTACCAATACCATTTAAGAACGAGCAGAATTTAGTTTCAGTAGAAAAAACTAAAGCATTACCCTTAAATTCCACTTTGATGCGTTCTACTTCTTCCTTTGGTCCCTCAATGCGAACACCCAAAGTATCAGACTGCTTGAAATATATGTCACCAACAATATCAGCAGAAACAGAATCAAAACTATGAGCTTTGATGACACGAGTTATCTGCGGTCCTTCATTCCGTCTGTCCAAACTACAACTAGCGTTGCATGATGATAATATCAACATAACAACAGCGGTAAATAACAATGATATTACTTTCTTCATAACAAAACATTTTAATGATTTCTGAGTATAAGACGTAATATATGATAAAAATGTTGCAGAGATATCTGAAAATAAATAGATTTATTTTGCGCAATGCAAGTTTTAGTGTATCTTTGCACAAACAATATATATTGACACAAAAAAGATGAGTAAATGCAATCGGACTCATGTTCTGACACAAACCGTAAATGATTTGTCGGAAACAGAGTCGCTAAAAGGTCTATTTCATCAGCATCGCGACGGTGATCCGTTACCTTCGGGCAAGGCGCTCGAGGAGATAATTGATTTATCACGAGCAATAATATTTCCTGGTTACTACGGGAAATCATCAGTAAATTCGAAAACTATCAAATATCACATTGGTGTCAATGTGGAAAGACTTCAGAAGTTGCTCTCCGAGCAGATTCTTGCAGGTTTGTGCTTTGCAGATTGCGTAGAGGAAGAAGATGACTACGATACACATTGCGAAAAGCGCAAAAAGGCAGAAGATTTATCTGCAAAACTTATTTGCAAACTTCCAGAAATAAGAAAGACTTTAGCAACTGATGTTGTTGCAGCATACAATGGAGATCCAGCAGCGGAAAGCTTTGCTGAGATTATTGCTTGTTATCCAGTAATAAAAACTCTTACCAATTACAGAATTGCTCATGAACTATATGTAATGGAAGTGCCTCTTATTCCACGAATGATGACAGAAATGGCTCATTCTGAAACAGGTGTTGACATCCATCCAGGAGCACAAATAGGCAAATACTTCACAATAGACCATGGAACAGGTGTAGTAATTGGAGCGACATGTATTATCGGTAATAACGTGAAACTTTATCAAGGAGTTACACTTGGTGCAAAGAGTTTTCCTATGGATGAAGGAGGGAACCCTATAAAGGGAGTTCCACGTCACCCTATTCTTGAAGACAACGTGATCGTTTATGCCAATGCTACTGTTCTTGGTAGAATAACCATAGGCAAAAGCTGTGTCATCGGTGCCAACACATGGGTTATGGAAGACATGAAACCCAAGACAAGGAAATACAAGAAGATTAAACAAGATTTATTAGATATACAATATAACAATGGAACAGGAATTTGAACTCATAGCCAAGACTTTTATGGGACTAGAGCCCGTTTTGGCTCAGGAGCTCACCCAGCTGGGTGCTAACAAAGTACACATCGGACGAAGAATGGTTTCGTTCACAGGTGACAAGGAAATGATGTATCGTGCAAACTTTCAACTACACACCGCAATCAGAATACTTAAGCCAATAGCACATTTCAAGGCTAGCTCAGCTGAAGACATGTATGAAGAAGTCAAGAAGATTGACTGGAGCGAATATATAGAAAAAGGAAAAACTTTTTCTGTTGACTCTGTTGTTTATTCTGAGGAATTCAGAAACTCAAGATTCGTTACCTATAAGGTGAAGGATGCAATAGTTGACCAATTCAGGGAGAAGACTGGCACACGCCCAAACATAAGCGTTAGCAACCCTGATATCCGCCTGAACATTCATGTTGCTGAAGACGCTGCCACATTGAGCCTTGACTCTAGTGGTGAAAGTTTGCACCGTCGTGGATATCGTCAAGAGAGCGTAGAAGCACCGCTTAACGAGGTTCTTGCAGCTGGAATGGTTTTAATGACTGGTTGGAAAGGTGAGACCGACTTCATTGATCCGATGTGCGGTTCTGGTACAATTCTTATTGAGGCTGCACTTATTGCACGCAACATAAGCCCTGGAGTGTTCAGAAAGGAATTTGCTTTCGAAAAATGGCCTGATTACGATCAAGAACTTTTCGACAAGATATACAACGACGATTCACAGGAAAGAAAATTCGAACACCATATCTATGGATATGATATTGATATGAAAGCTGTTAACACAGCACGCCTTAACGTAAAAGCTGCTGGTTTAACTAATGAGATCAGCGTTGATAATCAGGATTTCAAAAATTTCAAGAAGCCTGCTGAGCAAAGCATTATCATTATGAATCCACCTTACGGAGAACGTATTTCAACACCTAACCTTCTTGGTTCTTACAAGATGATTGGTGAAAGACTGAAACACGAATTCGGTGGAAACGAGGCATGGATACTAAGCTATCGTGAAGAGTGCTTCGACCAGATTGGTTTGAAACCAAGCATCAAGTTCCCTGTATACAACGGAAGTCTGGAATGTGAGTTTAGAAAATATTCTCTCTTCGACGGCAGAATGAAGGAATTCAGGGCAGAAGGCGGCATCGTCAAGACTGATAGAGAGAAACAGGAAATGGCTCAAAAACATAGATTCAGAGCTGTTCGTGAATTCAAGACCAGAATTGACGAAGAAAGTAATAACGAAGAAGGCGACATACGCTCGTTTACTTTCCACAAGCATGAGATCGGTGATTTCGCAGGTGGAAGAAAGCGCATTGATCACAACGACAGCCGCAGCGGAGGATTCGGTGGAAGACGTGATGACAAACGTGGAGGCTTTGGAGACAGACACGATGATAAACGCGGAGGGTTTGGCGGAAGACGTGACGACAAACGTGGAAGCTATGGCGACAGACACGATGATAAGCGTGGAGGGTTTGGCGGAAGACGTGATGACAAACCTGGAAGCTATGGTGACAGAAAGAAGTTTGAAGGCAAAAAGTTTGGCGATAAAGACAAACGTGGCGGCTTTGAAAAATCAAGAACTCACGTTGACAGTGAAGATTAAATAATTATGAAAAAGATATTTGTTTTTATCTTAGCGATGATTGCGACAACTACGTATGCACAGGGATTGAAGACGCTAACGCTTGAAGATTTAAATTTCGGTGGCAGCAACTACCACAACATGGTTCCAAAACACCGATATACTACTTGGTGGGGCAATGAGCTTATCAGAACAGATGTTGAGGATTGCTATATCGTTGACAAAAATACAGGCATAGAAACAGAGCTTTTCTCATTGGAAAGTATAAACAAATGGAGCGGAATGAATCTGCATCATTTGTACGACATTACGTTTCCTGAAGCAGGCAAGACACAAGTTTTGCTTAACGACGGTAAGAAACAGATGCTTTTTGACTGGAAAGCTAAAACTGAGATCTGGCACACTGACAACAATTTTAACGGGAGCACACAGGCTAGTAATTTTAATTACACTTCTAGAGCAACCGCTTACGTTAAGGATTGTCAGTTACACATAGTAAACGCAAAAGGTAAAGACAAACAACTTACTACTGACGGAAGTCGAAACATAGTATATGGTCAAAGCGTTCATCGTGACGAATTTGGCATAAATGGAGGTTTATATTGGAGTAATGACGGCAAAAAGTTGGCATTCTACCGAATGGACCAAAGTATGGTTACAGACTTTCCGTTGGTAAACATTCCTGAACTAGACTGGAAACCAGCTGAGGGCGAAAGCAGAATAGCTACACCAGCACCAGAAAAATATCCTATGGCTGGAGAAAAAAGTCACAAGGTTACTGTTGGAGTTTACGATATGAATACGGGGAACGTGATTTATCTTGATGCAGGAGACCCTACAGATAGATATTTTACGAACATAGCATGGAGTCCTGACAATAAGACTATATACATGTTTGAACTGAACCGTGATCAAAACGATTGTAGACTGGTAAGCTATAATGCAGAGAACGGCAAGAAGATTGCCGAACTTTACAGAGAGACAGACAATAAATATGTAGAACCGCTCCACCCTATTACTTTCCTTCCTTGGGACAGCAGCAAATTCATAATGTGGAGTCAGAAAGATGGATATACTCATTTATACCTATTTAATAATAAAGGCAAACAACTAAAACAGATAACTAAAGGTAAATGGGTTGTTTTGAACTTTCTTGGTTTTGACCAGAAGCACAAGAGTATTACGATTGAGTCTAATGAATTAAGTCCTATACAAAAGAACATATTCATTGTAAGTTTGGAGACTGGCAAGCGTGCGCTTATGGACGACAACGGAATAGGTTGGCATACTGGTAGTGTAAGCCCTGACGGCCAATATATAGTAGATAGTTACCAGACGCCAACTATACCAAACAACATAGCAATTGTAAATACAGCAAACGGAAAACGAACAAGCTATTACAAAGCAGAGGATCCTTGGAAGGGATATACTGTTCCTACTTACGAGTGCGGAACTATAAAAGCCGCAGACGGAGTTACAGACTTATATTACAGAATGGTTAAACCTTTGAATTTCGATCCAAATAAGAAATATCCAACTATCGTATATGTTTATGGAGGACCTCATGCACACAATATTGATGCACGTTGGCACTATTGCAGTCGTGGCTGGGAAACATACATGGCTGAAAAAGGTTACTTGCTATTTATCCTTGACAATCGTGGAAGCGAGAACAGAGGAAAAGACTTTGAACAAGTAACATTCAGACATCTTGGCGAAGAAGAAATGAAAGACCAAATGAAAGGTGTTGATTTCTTGAAAAGTCTACCTTATGTAGATGCAGAACGCATGGGAATACACGGTTGGAGTTTTGGTGGCTTCATGACTACAAACCTGATGACTACATATCCAGATGTATTCAAAGTAGGTGTAGCCGGAGGACCAGTAATAGACTGGAGATGGTATGAGGTTATGTATGGCGAGCGCTATATGGATACACCACAAACAAATCCTGAAGGATATGCTAATTGTAGCCTGCTACCAAAAGCTAAGAATCTTAAAGGAAAGTTGCAGATCATCATTGGATTAAACGATCCTGTTGTTGTACCTCAGCATGCTTTCTCATTTCTAAAGGCTTGCATTGCAGCCGGAACACAACCCGACTTCTTTGTATATCCTGGAGAACCACACAATATGAGAGGTCATCAGAGCACTCACCTTCACGAAAGAATATCTCAATACTTCTTTGATTACTTAAAATGAAACTAATAAATGTCCCATCATAAGGGCGAAAAAGAGACTTATGAAAATATTATTACTCGGTGGAGGCGGCCGTGAACACGCCTTGGCTTGGAAGATTGCTCAAAGCAACAAATGTAGTAAACTGTTTATTGCACCAGGAAATGCTGGAACAGCTAACTGCGGAGAAAACATTGACATAAAAGCCGATGACTTTGAGAGTCTGAAGAAGTTCTGTGTCGACAATAATATCGACATAGTTGTAGTAGGCCCTGAAGATCCTTTGGTAAAGGGAATTTATGATGATTTCAAAAATGACGAGCGAACAAAAGACATTCCTGTTATTGGTCCTTCAAAGGCAGGTGCTGTTCTTGAAGGTAGCAAGGATTTCGCAAAAGGATTCATGCAGCGTCATAACATTCCGACCGCAAAATACAAGACTTTTGATGGAACAAACATTGGGGAAGGTCTGAAGTTTCTAGAAACATTAAAAGCACCTTACGTATTAAAGGCTGATGGTCTTTGCGCAGGAAAGGGAGTTTTGATACTTCCTACTCTTGATGAAGCTAAAAAGGAATTTCAGGAAATGCTCGGCGGTATGTTTGGTAACGCCAGTGCACAAGTTGTTATTGAAGAGTTTTTAAGTGGAATTGAATGTTCTGTTTTCGTTCTCACAGACGGAAAGAACTATAAAATTCTACCAGAAGCAAAAGATTATAAGAGAATAGGTGAACATGATACAGGTTTGAATACTGGTGGTATGGGCAGTGTAACACCTGTTCCATTCGCAACGAAAGAATGGATGGCGAAAGTAGATACACGTATCATAAAGCCAACAGTAGAAGGACTTGCGGAAGAAGGTATTGAGTACAAAGGCTTCATTTTCTTCGGATTGATAAATGTAGAAGGTGAACCAATGGTTATTGAATACAACTGCCGAATGGGTGATCCTGAGACTGAGAGTGTGATGCTAAGATTGAAGAGCGACATTGTTGATCTATTTGATGGTGTAGCAAAAGGCGACTTAGACAAACGCGAAATAGAATTTGACGAGAGAGCTGCTGTTTGCGTAATGCTTGTAAGCGGTGGCTATCCAGAAGAATATGTAAAGGGATATCCTATCAACGGAATCAATGATGTTGATGGAAGCATTGTATTCCATAGCGGAACAGCACTTAAAGACGGTCAGGTTCTTACCAATGGAGGTCGTGTTATTGCGGTTTCATCTTATGGAAAGGACAAGGAAGATGCTCTACAAAAGAGTTTCAAGGAAGCTCAGAAAATCGAATTTAAAGATAAATACTTTAGAAGAGATATAGGTAAAGACCTATAAATAAAATAAGGGTAATAGAAATTGAGAAATAAAAGAAGACAGGAAAGATTTGCATTAAGCCGTTTCGCTCTACCTGTTACAGCAATATACGGAGCACTGGCAACATTAGCTGCCGGTGTAATAGAACAAGAGCTGTGGTTACAGACCACAGCTTTGTTTGCTGCAACCATAATGATGGTATTCATGAACAATCGCTACTCATTGATACGTGTATATAGCAGAATGGTATCTTGCTCATATCTTGTATTGATGACCATGGCAACATTCTTATTTCCATCAATACATGGTGCTATTATCGAAGTGGCATTCATTGCGGCATGCATGTTTCTTTTTAATGCCTATCAAAACCCACATGGAGCAGGTGCAGTATTTTATGCTTTTGCAATGATAGGGATATCAAGCATTTTCTTCGTTCAGATATTGTATTATGTACCTATATTATGGTTCATCCTAGCAACCAACATCTTGGCACTAAGCACAAGAACAATTGCTGCATCAATAATAGGACTGATTATACCATATTGGTTTGTGGCTGGCTATTATGCATCAACAGGTAATATGCAAGCATTCATTGACCATTTCTGTGACCTTGCGAAATTCGGAAAGTTATTTGATTACAGTATGATAAACAATCATCAGGCTGTAACGTTCATATTCATTGCCATACTAGGAATAACTGGAACAATACATTTTCTGCGTAATAGTTACAACGATAAAATAAAAACAAGAATGCTATATGAAAGTTTTATAGCTTTCGAAATAGCAACAATAGTATTCACGATACTTCAGCCTCAGCATTTTGATTTTCTGTTAAGGATACTTATTATAAGTACAGCTGCACTGATAGGTCACTTTATTACGCTGACACATACGTGGATAACCAATATAGCGTTTCATTTAATAATAGTAATAACACTACTCATAACAGCTTATAACTTATGGATGCCATCATTGACTTTCTAATTAACTGGGGATATTGGGGCATTCTTATTGCCGCATTCTTAGCGGGTAGTATTCTTCCTTTCAGCAGTGAGGCTGTGATGTTGGGACTATTAGCAGCAGGGCTGAAGCCTTGGCCATTAATAATATACGGAACTATTGGAAACGTACTTGGTTCCATGTTCAACTATGCCATAGGTCATCTAGGGCGTATGGATTGGATAGAAAAATATTTGCACATTAAACCAAAGAGCCTTGAGAAAGCGCAACGATTTATGGAAGGACGAGGTGCATGGGTGGGATTTTTTTCTTTCATCCCAGTAGTTGGAGACGCAATACCTATCGTTTTGGGACTAATGAGATCAAATTTAACAATATCTATAATAAGCATAACATTGGGTAAAGCTCTAAGATATATTATATTGGTATTCTCCGTAATATCACTGACATCATGCGTTGGTCCATCAAAGACCAACAAGAGAATGATTACTGTTACCATCGAACCATTAAGATATTTTACTGAGCAAATAGCTGGAAATAAGTTTGATGTAGCTACAATGGTCCCCAACGGCAGTAGTCCTGAGACTTACGAACCAACAGCCAAGCAAATGGTTAAACTTTCAGGAAGTGATCTTTATATAAAAGTTGGTAATATTGGGTTTGAGCGTACATGGATGAAGAAACTTGAAAGCAATGCTCCACACACTATTATCATAAATTCATCTGAAGGAATAATCTTACAAAAGAATAGAAACGGAATTCCTGATCCACATGTATGGATGAGTACATCAAACGCAAAGATAATAGTAAGAAACATTTATAGAGCACTTGCAGAGATTGACTCAAAAGACAGCATATATTTTAAAAGCAACCTAACAAAATTGCTGGAAAAAATAGAGATTACAAATATAAATGTAAGAGAAAGTATTTCAAAAAACAAAACTCTCACATTCCTTATATACCATCCTGCATTGACATATTTTGCAAGAGACTATGGACTGAAGCAGATTGCTATTGAGGAAGAAGGTCGAGAACCTAGTGCTGCACAACTACAACAAACGATTTCGACAGCAAAGCAGAAAAGAGTTAAGGTTCTTTTTGTGCAGAAAGAATTCACAAATCGTAATACCGAAATTGTAGAAGAAGGCACCAATGCAAAAAAGGTAGAGATAAATCCACTTTCGTATAACTGGAATAAAGAAATGGAAGACATTGCAAAGAAACTGAAATGAGCAATACAATAATTGACATAAAAAACATAACAGCAAAATATTCTCAGAAAATCGCACTTGAAAACGCGTCGCTGAAAGTTCTTGATGATGACTATCTTGGCATCATAGGACCTAACGGTGGCGGCAAAACGACTCTAATGAAAATCATTCTGGGAATGATGAAACCAGACTCAGGAAGCGTTACATTCTATCGAAACGGTGAGAAAACTGATAATATCAATATGGGATACCTACCACAATATACTGATATTGACAGAAAGTTTCCCATATCAGTGTATGACGTAATACTGTCTGGATTGAAGAAAAAGCTCTTCAAGAAATACACAAAAGAACAATTGAATCAAGTTCAACAAACAATTATTGATATGGAACTTGAAGAACTGCAACATAACCATATCGGCACACTCAGTGGCGGACAGCTTCAAAGAGTGCTACTGGCTAGAGCTATAGTATCAAAACCAGAAGTGCTTATCCTTGATGAACCAAACACATATATAGACAAACGATTCCAAGAGCAAATGTACGAAATGTTGAATGAGATAAACAAGTACTGCGCTATCATAATCGTAAGTCACGACATAGCCGAGATAATGAATAACGTGAAGCATATCGCATGCGTAAATAAAAGTTTGCATTATCATGCAGACAATGATATGCCAATGCAAAAATTGGAAGAACATTTCCTGAGAATTTAAAAAAATCAAATATTAGAACATTATCACACACACGTATATTGTTTTCCGATTTAAAATACTATCTTTGCAAAATACTATAATATTGAAATTCAAAACTTATTGATATTTAATAAATGAAACAGTACAGATTAGTAGACAATGCACTTGGATGGCTTGCATTCCTTATTGCAGCATTCGTTTATTGTTCTACAATTGAGCCGACAGCCAGTTTCTGGGACTGCCCTGAGTTTATCACTACGGGTTATAAACTTGAAATCGGTCACCCACCAGGCGCACCATTCTTTATGCTTACAGCAAACTTGTTCTCACAGTTTGTAAGCAATCCTTCACAAGTAGCTCGCATGGTAAACACCATGAGCGCATTGCTTAGCGCAACAACGATAATGTTCCTATTCTGGTCCATTACTCATTTGACGCGTAAGTTAATAATGAAGGATTGGAACGAACTTACGACAGCCAAGACTATAATAATAGAAGGCTCAGGACTTGTAGGCGCGTTGATTTACGCATTCAGTGATACATTCTGGTTCTCTGCCGTAGAAGGTGAAGTTTATGCTTACTCTTCGGCTTTTACAGCCATCGTATTCTGGTTGATATTAAAATGGGAAGACCATGCCGACGAACCTCACAGTGACCGTTGGTTAATATTGATTACCTATATGACCGGTCTGAGTATTGGAGTTCACTTGCTAAACCTGCTTTGTATTCCTGCCATTGTGCTAGTTTACTGCTACCGCAAATTCCCAAAGATGGAACTCAAAGGCTCACTTATAGCCCTAGTTATATCATTTGTAATCGTAGCTGCTGTATTATACGGAATTGTTCCGGGAATTATAACAGTAGGTGGATGGTTTGAACTATTTTTCGTAAATGTATTGGGATGTCCTTTCAATACAGGTGAGATAGTATACATCATACTTCTTGTCGCAACTGTTGTTTGGGCAATATACGAGAGTTATTCTGAAACAAATGAGAAACGTAGCAACATATCATTCGTAGCTTCATTTGCAATGCTTGGTATTCCTTTCTACGGATACGGTTGGACTGCTGTTGCAATAGGCGCAGTAGTACTCATCGCATTGTGGTTTGGTTTGAACTATAAGCATACAGTCGATAAGAAACGAGTAAGCTATGTAACTTCACGAACTAAGAACACCGCATTGCTATGCATGCTTATGCTTATGATAGGTTATTCCAGCTATGCACTAATCGTGATTCGTTCTGCAGCTAACCCTCCTATGGACCAGAACTCTCCTGAGGATATATTCACACTTGGAAATTATCTGAGCCGTGATCAATATGGAGATCGTCCTCTGCTATACGGACAGGCATATACTTCACAAGTATCCCTGAAAGTTGACGGAAGTGTGTGCAAGCCAGAGATGACTCAGGGCGCACCTATCTATAGTCGTAAGGAGAAAGCTAACGCTAATGAGAAAGACTCTTACTTCATAGTAAGCCATAAAAATAAATACCAATATGCCCAAAACATGTTGTTCCCACGTATGTATGACCAAGCTCATGCACAAGCATACGAAGACTGGATGGGTGGCGTAGACGGTTCTAACGTGGCTTACGACCGTTGTGGAGAAAATGTTAATGTGAAAGTTCCAAACCAGTTGGAGAATCTAAGATTCTTCCTATCATATCAATGTAACTTCATGTATTGGCGTTACTTTATGTGGAACTTTGCCGGACGTCAGAATGACATTCAAGGCAATGGTGAACTTGAACATGGAAACTGGATTACAGGTATTTCATTCCTTGACAAAGCACGTCTCGGAGATCAAAGCAAACTACCAGATGACTTGAAGAGTAATAAGGGTCACAACGTATTCTATTGCCTTCCATTGTTGCTTGGTATAATTGGTTTATTCTGGCAAGCATGGAGAGGACAACGTGGAATTCGCCAATTCTGGGTAGTATTCTTCCTGTTCTTCATGACAGGTCTTGCAATCGTTATATACCTTAACCAGACGCCAATGCAACCGCGAGAACGAGACTACGCTTATGCGGGCTCATTCTATGCATTCGCAATATGGTGCGGTATTGGTGTTGCAGCCATTTACGACTTAACAAAGAAGTATCTTCATGTAAGTGAACCGGTACTTGCAGCCGTAGTTTCACTGCTAGCTCTACTTGTTCCTATACAAATGGTAAGTCAGACATGGGATGATCACGATAGAAGTGGTAGATTTACATGTCGTGACTTTGGTCAAAACTACCTCATGACACTACAGGACAAGGGAAATCCTATCATATTCACTAATGGTGATAACGATACATTCCCATTGTGGTATAATCAGGAAGTAGAAGGAGTAAGAACAGACGCACGTGTTTGTAACTTAAGTTACCTACAGACTGACTGGTATATTGACCAGATGAAACGTCCAGCATACAAATCTACTGCTGTTCCTATCAGTTGGCCAAGAATCGACTTCTGTTCTGGAACAAATGAGTATGTACCTATTCAGGCCGATGCAAAGAAGCAGATACTAGAATTCTACAAAGAGAATCCTGTTCAGGCAAAGAAGCAGTTTGGTGACAATCCATTTGAACTGAAGAACATAATGAAGTATTGGGTACGTTCAAAGAATCCTGATATGCATTTCATCCCTACAGATACTGTCTATGTAACAATAGATAAGGAAGCTGTAAAGAAGAGCGGAATGATGATGGCTTCAGATACTATACCTGATAAGATGGTTATCTCTCTAGCGAAAAAAGATGCTCTTTATAAGGGTGACCTCATGATGCTTGAGATGATTTCACAATGTGATTGGACACGTCCAATATACGTAGCCTTAACTGTTGGCGAAGACAACTACATGAATCTTGGCGACAATTTCGTACAGGAAGGTCTTGCAAACCGTATCACTCCGTTCACAACTACCATTAATGGTAAACCGGCACCTGGTGCAAAGAACTTTGATACAGAGAAGACATACAACAACTTGATGAATCGATATAAGTTTGGCGGTCTTGAGACAAGAGGACTTTACATTGACGAGACTGTTATGAGAATGTGCTACACTCATCGTAGATTATTCGCACAGCTCGCTAAGCAGTTGATCATCGAGAAAAAGAATGCAAAAGCTCTTAAAGTACTTGAGAAATGTGAGAAGGTTCTTCCGTCATACAACATTCCAAACAACTATATGAGCGGAAGTCTTGACTTGGCTGAATGCTATGCAATGCTTGGCAAGAAGGAAAAGGCAAGGAAGTTGTTTAATGACGTATGGGAGAATGCCACACAATACATGGACTGGTATCTGTCATTGAGTAGCGACCACTTCTCTCAATCAATGAACGATTGTATACGTGAATTGACGATCATGCAACAAGCTAATGAAGTTGCTAACATGATTGATCCAAAACTCGCCAAGACTACTGGTAAACAATTCCAATATATGTTTAACATGTATCGCGGCAAAGGCGGTGTACTGCCACAACAATAAAGAATAGATATGTTTATAGAGCAACCAGCAAAATGGTTGCGCTGGATGTATCCCAGTGCGACTTGGAGAATGGACAAGAAAGAACATTCGGTTTATCTGACGTTTGATGACGGTCCAATCCCCGAGTCCACACCTTTCATTTTAAATACTCTTAGAGAGTTTGATGTAAAGGCAACATTCTTTATGGTGGGTGAAAATGTATTGAGACACCATGACCTATACAACAAAATCGTTGAAGAGGGACATCAGGTGGGTAACCATACATTTAATCATCTCGGCTCATTCAAGCATTGGACAATAACCTATGCTGAAAATACTGATCAAGCAAATGATTTAATTCACTCACACTTATTTAGACCACCACATGGATGGATGAGACACTCTGTATATTGGTGGCTAAAAAAGAAATACAAAGTAATAATGTGGGACTTGGTCACAAGAGATTATTCAAAATGGCTTGAAGCTGAAGATGTTGTAAACAATGTCAAACGATTTACCAGAAATGGTTCTATCATAACTTTCCACGATTCACTGAAGAGTATTGACAAATTAAAAACAGCACTTCCAGAATCAATAAAATGGTTAAAGGAACAAGGTTATGAATTTAAAACCTTTGAATAGTGTCTCACTTGCAGAGGCAATAAAAGCCGAGGCACAAAACCTCGGCTTTTTTGCATTTGGTATCGCAAAAGCCGAAGCTGTAGATGATAAAACCGCAAAGCACATAAAGAACTGGATTCAAAAAGGCAACTATGCCGATATGGATTACATGGCAAACTACACGGACAAACGACTTGATCCGAGATTGTTAATGAATGGAGTGAAGAGTATCGTCTGTGTAGCTCTTAACTATGCGCCTAAGAGGACTATAGAAAAAGGAGAATATCAACTTGCAGCCTATGCGCTTGGTAAAGATTATCACGACATAATAAAAGACAAATTAAGGCAACTTGCTCAAAAGTTTGGATTTGAAGATGAATTACATTCCGATAATCCACAAACCAACAAATGCAGGATATTCGTTGATTCAGGACCTGTATTAGAAAGATATTGGGCTGAAAAGGCAGGATTAGGATGGACTGGAAAGAATCATCAACTAATAATACCACATGCCGGAAGTATGTTCTTTCTTGGTGAATTATTTCTTGATGTCGAACTTGAATACGACTCCCCTATCAAGAGTAAGTGTGGTAAATGCCATAAATGTATTGACGCATGTCCCACTAATGCAATAACAGAAGATCATGAGATTAACGCCGAGCTTTGCCTATCATACCAAACAATAGAAAACCGTAGAGAAATAAGCGATAATTTGGCAAAGGAAATGGGAGACACAATATACGGATGCGATAAATGTCTCAATGCATGCCCATGGAATAGATTTGCCCAACCGAACGACACTCCTGAGCTTCAACCAAAAGAAGAACTTTTGAATATGACGAGGGAGAAATGGCAAAATCTGACAGAAGAAGAATATAGAGAATTATTTAAAGGTAGTGCTGTAAAAAGAGCAAAATACAAAGGACTAAAAAGAAATATTGATGCTCTGACTTGCAACAATAAAGAAAAAAAGCTAACTTTATACCCAAAACAACAAGACTATGACAAAAAGAGTGAATAGCTACCAAGCAACAGCTGCATTAACAAGAGCTTTTTTCGAGGCTTTCGGAACTGCGATCGTTGACAGCAAATACCCTGGCGACGATTTTGACGAAAAGAATAATCCAAGCAATATAAAACAAGCTATGCTGGAACATTATGAACAAATAGGAAACAATTTCATGGATATAATGTTACCAATTCTAATAAGACTTAACTACTCTGATGAAGAAAAGGTAGAGAGTGATATACAGAAGCTTTCAGCTGAAAAGAAACTAACAGTTCATGATTATTTAAAGTTTGCTTGTAAAACCACCAAACTGTACGAAGCAACAGTTGATGAATACAAGAGAAATATGGAATTACTTCTTGGTGGCATGTTCTCAACAATACCAGAGCACTTAGAACAATACACAAAAGGCATTCAGTTGGCTGAAATTGACGAGCCTAAAGCTATTCAGCTTATGGTGAGAACTATTATGAAAGCGTATGTAGCTGGAATAAAAACAGTAAAACCACATAAAATAAACCTAAATCAAATAACAATTCTAAGATTGCTACTTATAAATACGAATATACTAATCAACAACCATGCGTTGGAAAACGAAGATGGTGATTTGGTCGTACTCTTTGAAGAAGCATGCGGGAACGAAGATAACATCAACGTCCTTTTCAATACTCTTGATGACATGTATAAAGAATTCGCTGAAGACGATAGTTTTTCAAATAAAGAAAAGGCAAACTAAAAATGAAGGAAATAAAGATATTAATTATAATATCCCTTGCCATAATAATGGCAACTTCGTGTACTAAGAAAATACACACCAATGAAGTAAGCTTTAAAAAGGACTCCGTGTATTACGATAACAAACCGTTTACAGGAGAAATATGGACAGATGATGACAAGACTGGTAGTTTTAACACAGATAATGGTGTGTTGAAATCATTGAAATTCTATCATGATAACGGAAAAGTTGCTGTTGCTATGGAAATTAAAAACAACGGTAAACCAGAGACACATGTATATGACGACAAAGGTAATTCTACTGACCTCGTTTCGTTCCAACAAAAATATACAGATTTATGGATTAAGATAGCTTTGGTTCAAGGTGAATTTATGAGCAAATAAAAAAGTGCAATTCAAATAGAATTGCACTTTTTTGTATTTTAATATTGCTTATTGCATATCATAAACAACCTGCATAAGTTTTTTGCCTAAGGCATCTGCCTCATCCATTGTTGCAGCTTCACTGTAAACACGGATAATTGGCTCAGTATTACTTTTACGAAGATGTACCCACTTATTTGGGAAGTCAAGTTTAACTCCATCAATATCTGTAACTGTAACATCTTTTTCCTTACCATACATTTCCTTTACCTTAACAAGGATTGCATCTACATCAGTAGAAGGAGTAAGATCTATTCTATTCTTAGCAATACAATATTCTGGATATGTAGCACGAAGTTCGCTGATACGGCATCCCTTATGAGCTAGATTAGACAAGAACAAAGCTATACCAACAAGAGCATCACGACCATAGTGACTCTCAGGGTATATCACTCCACCATTGCCTTCACCACCGATAACAGCATTTACATCCTTCATCTTTGTGGTTACATTAACCTCTCCAACTGCAGCAGGAGTGTAAACACCACCATGCTTAACAGTAACATCACGAAGAGCACGAGTAGAACTCAAGTTTGACACAGTGTTACCAGGTGTGTTGCCCAAAACATAATCTGCTACAGAAACTAAAGTATATTCTTCACCAAACATTTTGCCATCCTCACATATAAATGCAAGACGGTCTACATCAGGATCTACAACGATACCCATATCATAACCACCCTTAGCTAGTTCACCCATAATACCACCAAGGTTTTTCTCTATTGGTTCTGGATTATGTGCGAAGTCACCATTAGCTTCTCCGTTAAGGAATTTATAATCTACTCCAAGAGCCTTTAATAGATCAGGAAGGATTACACCACCAACAGAATTTATTGAATCAACAACAACCTTAAAACCAGCTTTCTTGATTGCATCAACGTCAACAAGTTTCAAGTCCAACACACTATCAATGTGTCGTTTGTCAAAAGTATTATCTTCTTTGTATTTGCCTAGATTATCTACATCAGCAAAATCAAAATCTTCGCTTTCTGCAATAGCAAGCACCTCATTACCATCATCATTAGTTAGGAACTCACCTTCATTATTTAGTAATTTAAGAGCGTTCCAATGACGTGGGTTATGACTTGCAGTGATGATAATACCACCATCAGCTCCACTCATACGCACAGCAAGTTCTGTTGTCGGTGTTGTAGCAAGTCCAATGTTGATAACATCATATCCCATACCCATAAGAGTACCACAAACTACATTCTTAACCATTTCTCCTGAGATACGAGCATCACGTCCAACAACAATTATATTGCTGTCTGATTTCTTACTACGACGAATAAATGTTGCATAAGCCGAAGTAAACTTTACGATATCAAGGGGATTAAGGGTGTCACCAACATGTCCGCCGATAGTACCGCGGATGCCGGAAATAGATTTAATTAGTGTCATAAATTTATATGTTATCTACCTTTTTGCAATGTAAGTTCATACAGACAAGGATATACGTTACTTGATGCAATAGTAGTACCCTTAGCCGATGGAACAATTAATTTCACTTTAGCAATGTCACTTTCAGCAGACGCATAACGTGCGAGGTTGATATAAGCGAAAGGAACCAATAATCCTGCAGGAACTGATGTTGTACTATAATAACTGGCAAACAAACTTTCACCAGATACAAACTGTCCATAGAATGAACCAGAAATATCCCTTACATTCAAATGGTCTACTATTGCAGAATATTTAAGGACATCATTTGACAACAGAACAGAATCTGTCATAAGGTTAACCTCAGTAAATCTCATAAGAACAGGAGAAGTCTCACCACTCTTCAATCTAGAGCCAGTACCTTTCCTTACAATCTGCATATATACGCCAGAACTATTAAATAGCACATATTCATTTCTACTAACATTTGTTGTAGAATCCTGCGCAAAAAAAGTTGCTTCCGAAATTACATTAACGGCAGAATCAGCTATAAACTGGTTGATTGCCGAGCGTTCCTTTTTCTTCTTATCAGCATAAGTTTCCGTATTGCTACATGAACCGAAAATCATTATACCAACCAAAGCGAGAAGTGCAAATAAAGTTTTCTTCATCGTTAAATTTATAAATTACAATGGCAAAGATAATGCAAAAGTGCGACTTATCTTATCATTTTGATGCAAAGATACTAAAAAGCTAACATATAGAAAGGTTATAATGAGAGTTTTTATTTATATTTCCCAATTTTTAAGCTTTCAACATATCACCGAATTTAATTATAGCGTTGCGGGCTATTATTTCAGCCTCTGCAAGACTACAATGCAGTTTACCACCACTAGCATTAAGATGTCCTCCCCCATTGAAAAATTCTTCAGAGACCTTATTACAAGGAAAATCATCAACAGAACGCAAACTCACAAGAACCGTATTATCATGTCGATCGTCTTCACGAAGTGATATTGAAAACTTATGTCCTTTTATACGCAACGGCTCATTGACAAGTCCTTCCAAATCACCTTTTATAAAGTGATAATTTTTCATATCTTGTCTGCTAACAGTGAAATAAGATGCATGATATTCCTCAAAGATATTCAACTTTTGACTCATTAAATAACCACGGAACTTAATTGCCCACGGACTATAATTATTGAATACATTGCGATATATTTTATCCTTATCTATTCCAACAGTAAGAAGAAGTCCTATAATAGAATATATTTCTGGACGTGCTGAATTATAAGTAAAGCCTCCTGTATCAGTCATCATTCCACAATATATTGGGACCGCTATCTTACGCGTCATATTTTCAATTCCAGAGAGTTGATAGATTAGGCGAAACACCAATTCACATGTACTGCATGCTTCAGGGTGTGAAATAGTTATAACTGAATCAATGACAGGATTAAGATGATGGTCTACAACCACTTTTTTTGCAGAAGATGCATCAATACCCTCTTGCATATCTTCAAGTCTTGCAGCATCGTTAAAGTCTAGAAAAAATATCAAGTCTGCATTCTTAAAAGCAGCATCTATTTCAACTTTGTGCTTATCGTATCTTACTATTTTCTCTGTACCAGGCAACCACTTTAAAAAATCAGGATATGCATCAGGAATAAACACAGATGGACTTTTGCCCTGCTGACGCAAATATTCCGCCAAACCAAGACAAGCACCTATCGCATCACCGTCAGGGCTTTTGTGCCCAACAAGTATGATTTTATTTGCATCGCTAATAAGAGTTTTCAACTCAGCGATTTCTTTCTCTGTTATAATATCTATCTGCATAATGATTGCAAAGGTAATAAAATTAGATGAAACCTAATATGATGGAAACAAAAATTGGTCAGAATTGATGCAATAAATAAATATACCGCAATCATTCCTGACCAATACTATATTTTAATAATGAATAGTTTGTATTTTCTACCCAACTACAAATTTAAAATATTTTATTTGGATATACGCCATCGTTTACAAGAGTTTGAATCTTGTCAACTACGCTCTGACGATCTGCAGAATAAGTAACACCAAACCATTTACTTGTTGTATCAAGAACCTTTACTGTAGCAGTATTTTCGTTGATAAGTTTGTTTACCATCAATGGAATGAAGAACTCAGCCTTAAGATTTTCAATATTCTTAGGATCAGAAAGGAACTCCTTGAAATAAGCCTCGCTATGCTCGAAATAGTCTGGAGTGAAACCCCATACATTCATTGATACAGGAGTGTTATCCTCTACTGCAACCCACTTACCTTCTTCATCTTTGTAAGAAACCTTACCATCTACACGGACAATTTCTGTACGCTCAACAACTGTTGTAAGATTTCCATTAGCATCTTTTGAACAAATTCCACGAGCTACTGTTCCGTTATCAGAAAGAGTGTTACCTACTCTGAAGCCAACCATAGCGTATGTATTTTTACTTCCTTCTGGAAGATCAGCCAAGAACTGACCAATTACCTTGAAACAGTCACGGTTATAGAAATCATCACAGTTGATAACACAGAATGGTTCCTTGATAACATCTTTTGCCATAAGTACAGCATGGTTGGTTCCCCATGGTTTCTCACGACCTTCTGGTACAGAGAATCCTTCAGGAAGACTATCAATACCCTGGAATACCAATTCTACAGGTACATGACCTTCGTACTTAGAAAGTACCTTTGTACGGAATTCATCTTCGAAATCTTTACGGATAACAAATACGATCTTACCGAATCCTGACTGAATAGCATCATAAATAGAATAGTCCATAATGGTTTCTTCGTTTGGACCCAGACCATCTAATTGCTTAAGACCACCATAACGACTGCCCATGCCGGCAGCTAAAAGTAACAATGTAGGTTTCATAAATAATATTTTTATTGTGCTTTAATTTGAATCGTACTTTAATTTGAATTGCAAATTTAACAAATAATACTGAGAATGAATAAGTATCGCCACACTTTTTAATCAACATAACATTTTTTTTTATGCTGTAACTGATTATTTTGGGTTCTTAGTCAATTTAGGGTAATATCATTCATAAATGGGCTTGACTCTACCAGGAAAAGTTTTTTTAATGCCACTAATGTCATAATGTCACAAACCCTTTGTTTATGGGGCTTCAGCCAGTGACATTAAGTGACATTATCGGGATAAAAGTGACATTAAACAGCAAATCACACCTATTTTTGGCGATTTATTACCAAATATGCAAATACATGCATAGACACATTTCCGTTTATGATGATCTGTACTCGTGACCATGTGCAATATACTTTGCAATATGGCTAATTATTATCTCAGTAACCAACTCAATAAATAGTACTAATTGTCATCAACCTTGTTCTTGTCGTTTTATTGATAATCATTCGTTTACCAGCGTTGAGTAATCTTCTTTTTCACGTTAAGTAATTCAATTGCCTAACGTAAGCAATTGGATTACCTACGTTGTGTAACCCGATTACCTACGTTGTGTAATCGGATTACACACATGCTAAGGTAATTGAATTACCCACATAACAAGGTAATCGGATTGCACACATGTTGAGGTAATCGAATTACACAGAAGTTGCGAAAATTTGGGGATATGTATTTATGCAAATAGCATAATTGCGAAAAAAACGCTAAAAACAGGTGCTAATTGGAGTTAAATGTCACTTTTACCCCGATAATGTCACTTAATGTCACTGGCAGAAGCCCCATAAATAAAGGGTTTGTGACATTATGACATTAGTGGCATTAAAAAAACTTTTTCTGGTAAAACTAGCCCATTTATAGAGGATCCTCCCGTAAATTAACAAAGAACCTTATTTTTAGATAACTAGAAAGGCATTCCGATTGCGAAATGCAGACTTTGACTGTCCTTGAAATTAGGTAGATTATAAAAACCACTTTTATATGGAAGGTGCAGACCTACTCCCCAGTCTACTCTAATCACAAAAAAATCCAAGTCATATCTTAATCCAACACCTGTACCCACAGCCATTTCCTTAACAGCATTATTTAATTTAAACTTTCCTCCTGGACGGTCGCTACTATCGTGCATCGTCCAAACGTTTCCTGCATCCAAGAACACTGCACCATAGAGATTACCTAAAAGATGTGGACGATATTCCAGATTAGCAAGAAACTTGATATCTCCTGTCTGGTCTAGATAAGAGTAAGTTTTTGCTGTAGGATAATAAGATCCTGGTCCCACACTTCTTACAGTAAAGGCACGCACACTATTTGCACCACCAACATAGAATTGTTCACTCCAAGGTGCCATGTCTGAATTACCATAAGCCCATATTGCACCTAGGTCAAAATGAGCGACAAGGTTTGAATGTTCTGCTAATCGCCACGTCTTTCTGAATTCGGTTTCTATTTTCACATATTGAGCATAGGGATTCTTAAACAGTTTTTTATCTTTCTCCCCCCATGACTTTCCTGCAATTGCATAGCCCAATGACAGGATATTAGCAGCCTCACTGATTGTTGTCTGCCACCATATCGGATTTCTGTATGTTTTGTCACTAGTGTAGATATAACTGTATCTCAATTTAGGAATAAACTGATTCTTCATTGACACTTGAAGATAAGGACTGGTCTTCATTACAGAGTCAAATTTAGCAGTATGTGAAGACATATACTCATACTCAAGTATAATAGGACTAAACTGATGCATAGAGTTCTTGCTTGTCTGAAAAGTATATGTTAACTCGCCTGATGCTATATGACGCTTGAAATATCCTGCACGATTGATAATATCAGTAGAAGCCTTTAATAAGGTAGACGGAGTCATGAAAAATCTACGACGCTGCATAAAAGGCATTAAGAGTCTTGGAAACTCCAGAGAGGCATCACCACCATATTCATAAGAATTTATGTTATCACTAGTACCACTAGCTGTATGTCCAGATTGCCATTCATAAGAGCCTTTTACGTTTATATCAAGCTTTTCTCCTCCACGGAAAGCATTTCGCTTTGTAAAACCGACAATAAGCCCTGGCCCCATTCTTCCACTTGTCCTACCTGTATAATTTGTCTCAACATAGAAATCATAAGGTTTGTCAAAGACACAATTCAAAGCCAAGTCTAATGTATCGCATGTAGCAGATGTATCACGTGGAGCAAATTGAAAATCAACTATACTAAACAGCCCATTACCAGAAATTCTATTTAAAGATTCTAGATAATTATCATAACTATATATATTTTTGGGTCTAAGTTTTAAATCGCGCATAATAACTCTTGGACGTATAGGGGAATGACGTCCGTTGAAATGAACCGTAAAATTACGATGCATCAACGAGTCATTGAGTTGTTCCATCATTTGCTTACGCAACTGCAAGTCCACTCTTCCTATATACCATTTACGCTTTGCCTTTTCTGGAATTTTTTCTGCAAGTTGAAATTTCATTTGAACTTTACCAGGAACAGAAAGCGTATCTGCAAGATAAGAAGCATAACTTGGCTGATAATAATAATAACCGTTATTACGGAACAACACATTCACTCGTGTTCTTTCTGCATCCAATGTGGACACATCAAAAGCATCTCCTTTATGTATAACAGCATCGGATAATGTCTTTTTCAACAAACTATCAGCATCTTCAGGAAATTTTTCATAAGCCACACTATCTATCGTGTATAGATGTCCCAAATCAATTTCATAACCTATCTTGGCTTTCTTTGGATTACTCATCGTTATTGTGTTGTAATTCACACTACCATTAAAATATCCATGTGATTTAAGTACAGATTGAGCAACTGATGCCCGCAAAGCAGGATTCACCCAACTCATCAAAACAGGAGCCTTACCAAATGATTTTGCAATCCATTTACCAACAGGTCCTTCTGATTTAGAAAAAGCATTCCACACCCAAAGACCATAAGGAAATGGAGTGCGATAATATGAGCTACCAAACAAGGCACCATTAGGAGCACATGCTAGAGCAGCATCAAGCTCATTACGGGTGAAATTGAAATGAGAATTACTCTCATAATTAGTGTATTTTATCTTTGTCAGTCCTACATACAGTTGGTCGCCTTCTGGCACCTTGTCCGTAGTGGAACAAGCTGAAAGCAGCGCTAAACCGCAAATTAACAATATGTAATTATATATTTTTGATATCATATTTATTTTTGCTTTACTGCATTATTTTTATCAACAACCACAGGAATAGAAGGTTCAGCATCCTTAAAACGGAACAGATCACTAAAATGCTGCACCTTGCGACGCCATATAAAACCAGCACCATACTGTCCTACATCTCCTTCCAACCAGTCGTAACTATCGCGATCATAGAATAGTTTTAAATATTGTGTTGAAGCCTCATTCAGACGATATTCGAAAGATACATTACTAAAGAATGACTGATTCTGATTTGCCACATCTTGTCCTGTAGAGAACTTACCGCCAACAATAATTCTAAGACGGTTGTTCCAAATTCTCTTTGCGAACTTGAATGAATAGTCTGTATGCTGGCTTCCGCTGGCATTCATCGCATTATCCATACCAAAGCTTAAATCTAATGTTTTCAAAGCGTTACCAGCTAGGCCATTGATCTGACTTTGCAGGAATGCGCTTAATGCCGAGTTCATTGAGAATCCATTTGTATTTCCATCGGCAAGATACATACCAGTAGTAAGCATTGTAACAGCGATCTTTCCACGTTCCTCAACACTCATCGTATTTAACTGGTTGTTAACAGCCATATCCTCTGGCGCTTTTATGATGAATTCCAAGCCCATATCCTTCAAAGTCTTCGTAATCTTCACGCCACATTCGAAAGAAACAGTTTTGCCTGTACCACCGTCAGAAGATACGGTAGCCTTGTTTGTTTCTGTGGCAGTGATATTTAATTTAGGATTCATTGGATCACCGTTAAACTCTATATAACTTCCGTCTTGTATATTAAAGGTCTTTAGTGGAATTATTGGCAAAGAATACTTCATCTCACCATTATTCAATGTATATCTTCCTGTAAGGCGCAGATTATCGACTGTATTGTATTGCATCCTCAAATCACCACCTCCAATAAGGTCTACATAGTTTGACTTATCAGCATTGAGCGCACAAAGTATATGAGCACTTTTGTTGATATTCATAGATAAATCCATATTGAAACCTGTCAATGAAGGACGGTTGACCGTCTGAGTTTTAGAATTTTTAAAGTCAGTAAACTTAACTAACCCGTCTAATTGATTATCCGTCGTGATTGGTGAATCTCTCAAGATATAGGTCATGTCGGTAGCTCCAAGCACATCAAGTTTTCCTCTCATCTGTAAATTATCTAAATGTCCATGCATACTTCCATAGAAATTGACAAATGCCTTTCCAAAAACTTCCGAGCGTAAGTTTTCCTTATAATCTATAATCTCTAAATTAGATGCTCGCATTTTCACGTCCATGTCCATGTTATCCAAATCAGAGAAATCAAGGTATCCAGCCATTGTCAACGGACTATCATTATGTGCATACATCTGGAAATTCTCAAACAGTAATTTACTTCCACTTATCGTTACTGGATCATTATCAAAACGCATCTCTACACCATAAGGCTGACTTACCAGATATGCGGAATCAAGATAAACTTCTCCATTTACATTTGGTTTTGACAGAGTTCCATTAATATTCAGAGTACCCTCTGCATACCCCTTGAAACCAATAATTTGATTAGGAATGAAACCATTGAATACAGCCATTGGGGTACGATCAAATCCTAAGTTTGCATCAATATTTCCAGCTCCTTCAGAGTTGTATGTTCCTTTAACAGTGGCTATTTTCAATCCATTTTGTGAGAGTACACCATCAACATAGTGTGAACCGTCCTTCTTTGGCATATATACAAACTCAGCCCCTATATCTCCCATTGGACAATTCTCATAAATCATGTTGTCCACCGTCATATTTGTTGATACAGAGATTTCGTCTTTCGTTTGTATAAAGTGATAATCTCCGTTCAAAACTCCAGAAACATCAGGTGTATAAGGCAAAACAGAGAGTATATCATGAAGTTTAAATTGGTGCAATGATACTGTTAGATCTTGAAGTGCTTCCTTATTTCCGTCATCCGTAAACAACTGGACTCCCATTCCATCATCAGACTTTAACTGTAGTTTAGCCGACAATCGTCTATCATCCCCTAAGAACACATAATTATCATCATTGGCATTAAATGTCTTATAACCAAGTATCGGTTTATCCCCCAATATGCTCAAACGTATTCCATGTTGTTCCATTGTTGCCAACAGTCCTAGTTGTATTCCCAATTTATCTTTGGCATCATAAAGTTGTGCCTTTAAAGAAGAACCATGTTCATTTAATTCTCCGTCTAAAATAGCACGAAACACATATTGTGGATTTCTACGATTGTTGATAACTTGAGCACGATAAACAAACTTATCGTTATCCGACTTAATATTGAATTTTACGGTGTCAAGTCTGATGCTATCAACAATTAAAGAATCTATGCTTAAATTTCCAGTAAGACCAACAATGTGAGAAGAGTGCATATCAACATTGGCTCTTGAGAAAGAATAACCATATTTATTAAGAAGATAAACCAAAAAATTATCTTTGCCGCTTGAGAATGTTATGCTTGCATCAGGCAACTTTCTGCGCAACATAACTTGATTGATGACTCGGTCTTTAAGTTGACGCTGAATCTCCTTTACAATACTTTGTCCTTGACTTAGCAATCGTCCATAACCACCTTTGGAATCTACACCAATATTGAAATCATCACTGTTAATAATTGCATGTGTCGTGTCACTACGCAAAAGAATGTCTACAGCAATGGCATCTGATTTATAAAACTTCTTATCGTCATGAATAGCCAAGTCATTAACCATTCCATTCACTTTATAATATTTATTCATGTCTGACTCTATATCCAGATGGGCACATATAGATGCAGACAAAGGTGATTTTGTAAGTTTAAGATTATACAAATCAGCATTAGCCAAATCGCAGACAAGCGTAGCCTTGACTGTTTTCTTATGTACTAATGCACTGAGGTTTATACTTCCCTTTAACAAAGGATTCAAACTATTTATAGAGGCATTGGCTACACCATTCTGTAATTTTATATTTGCATTGATACGATCAAGATTATAACCACCATAATTGAATTTACTTATTCTGGACCTCGCAACAATCATTGTACGTGAAGAAGTAAAGTCAAAGCCTTTTCCTTTCAACGCCACATAACCAGTGAAAGGATTCAAACCATAATTTGGAATGAAATGCTGCAACTGTAAATTTGAAGCATTTAGTGTTGCATTATATGCCATTCTATCGGCATCGAAATCAGCCACGGCTCTCACCTGTCCCTTACCTTCCTTTGCAATGAAGTTTGCCGCATATCTGTTTCCAGTAAACTTAAACGCTCCATCAACATAAATTCCATTTGGTATTTTTACATTGCGGCTTATTTCTTTAGAAAGCAATGACTTTACAAAGCCCAAATTATATGTATGAGCTTTTATATTCACATTTCCGCTAAGTTTCTTTAGATTGTCTATGTTCGATACAAAACCTTTTGCATCAAAATTAAATGCCGTAGACAACTTTACTGCAAGTCTTGAGAAGCTCACAGATTTCATATTACCAGCGGCTGTCCCCGAAACACTTAAAGAATAATTTGGCCATTGCTTTCTAAACGCCGACGGCATAGTACCCATGAAACGCATTAAATCATACTTACCAAAACTTCCATTTAAAGCAACATTAAATTTTCCAGGATTGCCTTTTGCAAATGCGTTCAAATCCAATGACACCCTTGCACGAAGATATGATTGCGGAGTCTTGAAATAAAGATTCTGCAAGAATAATCTATTTGAGTCAAGATGCATTTTTCCTGATAATGCGTCAACAGCTATTCCGCTTTTCTCTTTGAAACTACACTCACGTAATTTCATCCTCAAATTCGGCTTAAGGTATGAAAGATTTTCTATGCCTATAGCAATGTTACTTAGTCTAAAGTGATTATAGTCAAATCCTTTGGAATGTATCTTAAAATTGTTATCGTAATTTAAGCTACCGTCTTTCCAGTCGAAACGTTTTACTTTAAAAGTTCCTCTATATAAGTCGAAATAACCACCTTCTGTGATAGATTTACCAAGATAAGCCCGAACCTGAAGAGTGTCTCCTGGCATATGGACTGTCAAGTCTGTCTTCTCAATATTCACAGTGTGAACATTTATTTTCCAAAAATTAGATTTCTTTGTTGTATCCTTGGGTACGGTATCACTTAATGCTACGTCAAGGACTGCATTCTTAAGATTTGCCTTATCTATATTTACGTGTTCAGCGCCTAAGTCTATACAATGTGACACCAAATCCATTCGTGCGATAGTACCTTTCATACGTGCTTCGTGAATAAAATTAGTTGTATTCACCTTCATACAGTCAAAGCTCAACTCGTCTATATCTATTTTCTTACTGAAAAGAGGAATGAGTTTTACATTAGCTACAACTTTCTTTATATCGGCAACCGTATCCTTTATCTGCGGCATGGAATCATTCTGCTGAAGAATCTTCACACCTTCAATGCCAAGATTTAATGGAAATTCAAGATTTACGTGGTTAATAGTTATCTCTGTCTTTGTCTTTTCTGAGGCGTATGCAGTTACTTGCTTTACTGCCCATTTTTGAAATGGAGGGAAATAAAACAATATTGCCAAGATGGCAAACAATATAAATGGCGTACCAATTATTCCGATACCCCATTTTACATACTTCCTCATAGGCATCAAATTATGTCAACAATAAGATTAGCATAATATTTCTTGTTGCGCTTAATAAATAACTAACTGCGAAAATATAATAAAAAAGCGAATTGTGCAAGTTTTACCGACAAAACTTATACATATTCAGACAAAGCTTTCCATAAGTTGTCATCAGGAACTGGTGAATCAATAGAAATAAGTTCTTTTGACACTGGATGAGCGAACTCAACGTGATGTGACAATAAAGATATACTTCCATCTGGATTACTTCTCTTTGCACTATACTTCAGGTCTCCTTTTATCGGACATCCCATATTTGCCAATTGGCAACGTATCTGATGATGACGACCTGTCATAAGATTTATCTCTAGCAAATTATAATTATCGGTATGGGCAATTACCTTATATTGCAAGATAGCCTTTTTTGAATTTGGAACCTCATGATTGTATGCATAACTTTTATTCTGCTTTTCATTTCTCACAAGCCAATCCGTAAGCATACCTTCTGACTCCTTTGGAGCATCCTTTGTTATAGCCCAATATGTCTTATGCACTTCACCATCACGAAACATTTGATTCAAACGTGTAAGTGCTTTTGATGTCTTTGCAAAAACAACAAGTCCCGAAACAGGACGATCAAGGCGATGTACCACGCCGAGAAAAACATTTCCCGGCTTTTGGTACTTCTCCTTTATGTATTTCTTCACTGTCTCAGACAATGGCTCATCTCCGGTTTTATCACCTTGCACGATTTCCCCACTGCTCTTATAGACAATGATTATATGATTATCTTCGTAAACTGGAATCAATTTTTTCTACTTATTGATTACATGTTCATACCACCATCTACCTGGATAACCTGACCAGAAACATAGCTAGAAAGGTCTGAAGCCAAATAAACTGCAGTGTTTGCGATATCAGTAACATTACCACCACGACGAAGAGGAATCTTACTAATCCATTCCTTGCGAACATCGTCAGTCAAAGCCTGTGTCATTGCTGTATCTATGAAACCTGGAGCAATCGCGTTTGCACGAATTCCCTTAGGACCCATTTCCTGACCGATACTCTTTGCCAATGCAATAAGACCAGCTTTTGAAGCAGCATAGTTTGCCTGACCAGCATTACCATGTACACCAACAACAGATGCCATATTGATTATAGAACCACCGCGCTGACGCATCATTACTGGAACACATGCGTGGATAAAATTGAATGCACTCTTCAAGTTAACTGCAATAACTGCATCCCATTGCTGTTCTGTCATACGCAACATAAGACCGTCCTTAGTGATACCAGCATTGTTTACTAAAATATCTACAGAACCGAACTCTTCCTTAACCTTAGCTACAACTTCTTCTGTCTGCTTGAAATCAGCAGCATTACTTGCATATCCCTTTGCCTTTACGCCAAGAGATGCAATCTCGCGCTCTGTTGCCAGACCACCATGCTCTTCATCTATAAATAGATCTGTGAATGCAATGTTTGCTCCTTCTTCTGCAAACTTCATGGCAATAGCCTTACCAATGCCGCGTCCAGCACCTGTAATAAGGGCTGTCTTACCTGTTAATAATCCCATTTTTCTAATTTGTTAAATGTTATATATTAAAAAATTACCTGCTAATAGATTTACCCAATGCACCATAAACGACTTTTGCCACCAATGGTTTACTGCTTTCCTCTGTCAATCCATGACCCAGACGACCATATATAAACGGAACTTCAAGTCCCTTTATACAATAATGAGTAATGTCTGCTACTAAATCAACATCATCAATATCAAACTCCCCATCGGCCTTGCCTTCAGCATAAACCTTACGGAACAGTTCAATCTCGTCCTCATCAAAGTTTTTTCTCACTTTCTCAACCATCCATATATTACGGAAAAATTCCGCACGCAAATTGCCATTTCTAACAACAGTCTCACGTATCATACTAAGATGAGTGTAAATAAGTTCAATTATTTTATCTTGGGGACGTATCTTCATACTTGCCACTTCATCCAATCTATCAGAAAGACGTTCCAATTCAGATTCAATAACAGCAGAATACACGTCTTCCTTTCTACTGAAATACGTGTAAAGAGTTCTACGTCCCTTACCAGAAGCAACGGCAATGTCATTCATCGTTGTATTGGCAATACCATTTTTGGCAAAAAGAAGTCTTGCTACGTCGACAAGCTTCTGCCTTGTTCTTGAGATTGACATATATGTTCCTATCTTATTTTAATTGCACATCATATTTAACATGTGCAAATGTAGGGTATTTATTTTAGATAACAAACACAATATGTAATTATTAAACTTATTTTTAAAAAAGTCATATAAATATTTGGTGGTCTCAAAAATTAGTGATACCTTTGCACTCACAAAACAAGAACATAGGATAACAAACATTTCAAAGCTCTTGATTTTCAATTGGTTAATATCGCGGAGTGGAGCAGTTGGTAGCTCGCCAGGCTCATAACCTGGAGGTCGCATGTTCGAGTCTTGCCTCCGCAACTAAATTATCTCGGAACCCTTTTAAACAAGGCGTTCCGAGTTTTTTTATTATATATATAAGACAATTTTAGCACAAACACCATTTTATCTAAAATAATCAATATTATTCATAAATAAAAACGGATGCATTTTTGCATCCGTTTTTCTATAAATATCTATTTAATCTAAAAGTCCAAACTTTATACCCGATTGGAGTTAAATGAAGTCCATCACATGTTAGTGGTTTACGCATTTCATTTGTTCCATGTCGATTAAAATCCTTAAACAAATTAATGTAGGTAATATTATTACGCATACAGTAATGTCGTAAGAGTCTGTTTACAGCAGCAACTTCATCAGTCTTACCGTCCAGATTCTTCCATTGATCGAAAGTTTCATTTATAGGAAGAATACTCTGCACATACAATTTCGTGTGGCGTCTATAAGCCCAGATTTTATCTATTACTTTCTGGCATTTTTCAAAAACCTCACTTGCTGTTAACCCATGACTGATATCATTAATTCCAATCATCAGAAATATAGCCTTGGGTTTCCCCGGTAGTATTTGGTTCAGCCTTTGATATATTCCTTCTGCATCATCCCCGGCGATACCACGGTTTTTCACATGTCTATACTTTAACAGTTTGCTCCAGTCTCCTGCGTATTCAGTTAAACTATTGCCTAACATCACTACATCCGTACTGTCAATATCACTCATTCTTTCAAATTCGGCAACCTTGTCATTATAATGATCAAATGAACGATAGCTTACATGTTGTGCAAAAACCTGTGATGAAAACAATCCTATAACAAGTAATGATATTATTCTTAATTTATTAAAATACATCATAATCTTAAAATTGCTCCAATATAGCTATGCGCTTCTCTGTATCAGGGTGAGTACTGAACAGTGAATTCATAAAACTTAGAAGCCCTTGCTTCATATCATCAGGCTTAATGATAAACAATTGCGCTACATCAGCTCTTTTCACATTATCTAATCCAGGATTTCCTGATATTTTTCTCAATGCAGAAGCCAACGCCAATGGGTCACCACATAATTCAGCTCCACCAGCATCTGCCATATATTCACGTTTACGAGATATGGCAAATCTTGTCAAAAGAGTAAAAAGATATGCGATTGCGCAACAAACAAGTCCTATAAGCATAATTACAACTATAGAAAGTCCACCTCCTTTATCATTGTCATTATCGTTACTTCGTCTGCTAGTTCCACCAAACCACATCATATTATACATCATGTTCAATACTAATGACATTACTGTGGAAACTATACCAACAAAAATAATACTGGTAATAAGAAGTTTCGTATCTCGGTTTCGTATATGCGTAAGTTCATGTCCCAGCACACCAGCAAGTTCTTTGTCATCAAGTAAATCCAACAATCCTGTTGTAACAGTAACTGTATAGCTATTCTTGTTTATTCCACTTGCAAAAGCATTGAGCTGCGGATCATCTACGATATTAAGCTGCGGCATATCCATATTGCAAGTCATACACAGATTCTCCACAATGTTGTAAAGACGTGGATTTTCCATACGACTTACAGAGCGTGCACCTGTAGCTTGCTTTATCATAGATACATTTGAGAAATAGGCAATGATAAACCAAATACCAACAACTCCAAGTACCCATGGCAAGTAAGATAGGAACATTTGGTTTGCTGCATCTACATTAAAATGATAAACTATTTGGCCGTAATCGTTATAAACGCCACTGCTGAAATAATTTATCAAGGCAACAAAGACCCACATCATCCCAAGTATACCAACAGGAAAAACGAGCAATAAGAGCAGACTCAGGATATTATTACGACTTATCTGAGTCTGCAATCCAACATATTTCATCTATTTAGAACTTTACATCAGGAGCTTTGTCAAATTCGGCTCTGTCTTCCTGAGGGATTTCAAACATAGGTTCCTTCTTAAAACCAAACATATTGGCGAAAATATTTGAAGGGAATACCTCTACTGCATTATTAAGCTCTCTTGTAGCAGAATTGAAGAATCTACGAACTGCAGCCAATTTATTTTCTATATCAGAAAGTTCATTTTGCAATTGAAGAAAGTTCTCATTAGCTTTCAACTCAGGATAAGCCTCCAAAGAAACTTTAAATCCTGCAAGAGCACTGGTAAGAGCATTTTCTGCATTAATTTTATCATCAATTGTAGTAGCTCCCATAGCTGCAGAGCGAGCCTCTGTTACTCTCATGAATACTTCTTTCTCATGATCAGCATATCCCTTAACCGTAGCAACAAGTTGTGGAACCAAATCATGACGTTGTTTTAACTGAACATCTATATTTGCAAAAGCATTTTCACGATTGTTTCTCAGTTTTACAAGATTGTTGTAAATAGAGATACACCAAAAAACAAGTAGTACAACGACTACTAATACAATAATCAATTTCATAATCAATATAGTTTATATTTTTGTTTGGTTACAAAATTAATCTAAAAGTTGCTCAAACAATTTATTATTAAGATTAATTAGGAAGAAAAAGCCTGATTGTCATTTTTGACAACCAGGCTCTATAGAATAAAATTAATTCTTTAACAGATTCATAACCTTTTCAAAATATCGCTGTGTTCGCTGAATGCTGAAATTTAAACCACCATTCCATAATCGAACTGCCTTTTCTATATTATTGAAAGGATTATAATACGATTGTATAAGTAAGAACATTTCCTTCGATTTCGAAAGACTGAATCTATCAGATAACTTATATCTCTTTTTGCTTTTTCTTTTTTTAAGTATCTGATTACATTCAACCACCAAAATAGGAGTAATCTGCATAGCTCCTACTGAACTACCTCTTTTTGCACGGATATTACCGTGACTTTCCACCTGAACAATCGCTTCCATCACTGGATTCCAATCGTAATTTTTTGAATCTACTCCTTTTGTAGTCTCAGCTGCAAAACCGGACACAGGAATAAACATAAATACAATAAGTATTAATAACACAATTTTGTTTCTTCTCTTCATATTTTTTTCTTTATGGAACCTGAGCAATAGAAAAAGCAAAAATTGCTCGAGATCAAAGTCTATGTGAGAAAGAGTTACACTTTTAATCTCAGTTCCGTTAGATACCTTAATGGGTAATTCTAATAAATCAAATATTACCCTTATTCTTATCATTTGCAAAGATACAAAAAAAAATCCGTTTTACCAAGCCTTTATTATTTAAATTGTCTATTTTTAAGAATTAGGAATAACATTATAATATATTGATAATCAACAAGTAAACAATATTTACACTGTATTTTTTCCTTACAAAATGACAGTTATTGTGTAACAGATTTGATTAGCCTATTACACTAAAATATTAGATAAACAAGGACAACTTATAACATTTTCCAGATGCGAAATAGTACTAAAAATATTGCCGTAATATAATATCAATCTTAAATTATCGGAGCTATCTGAGTTATCAGTTTTTAACAGAGTTATTATATTTTCAGAGTTATCATAATTATCAGATAGCTCAGATTATATAAACACAAAAAAAGCCTCGAAAGATATCTCTATCCTCGAGGCTTCAGTAAAAGAAGGCGGCTTCCTACTCTCCCGCATTGCATTGCAGTACCATCGGCGCAAGTGGGCTTAACTTCTCTGTTCGGAATGGGAAGAGGTGGGACACCACAGCAATAACCACCTGATATGGGTTATGACGTATTTTTCACAAGCAAACCGTAAGGAACAAGGTTCCCACTATAATCTTAAACAACTCAAAGTATGACCTTCCGAAAGAAAGTTTCGGGCAATTAGTAGTGCTCGGCTTTGACGTCACCGTCTTTACACCTGCACCCTATCAACGTTGTCGTCTTCAACGACCCTCTATGGAGTTCTAATCTCGCGGCTGGCTTCGCACTTAGATGCTTTCAGCGCTTATCCATTCCAGACTCAGCTACCCAGCGGTGCGCCTGGCGGCACAACTGGTAAACCGGAGGTCTGTCCATCACGGTCCTCTCGTACTAGTGACGGCACCACTCAAAACTCCCACGCCCACGATAGATAGAGACCGAACTGTCTCACGACGTTCTGAACCCAGCTCGCGTGCCACTTTAATGGGCGAACAGCCCAACCCTTGGGACCTTCTCCAGCCCCAGGATGTGACGAGCCGACATCGAGGTGCCAAACCACCCCGTCGATATGAGCTCTTGGGGGGGATCAGCCTGTTATCCCCGGAGTACCTTTTATCCTTTGAGCGACGGAGTTTCCATACACATCCGCCGGATCACTATGCCCCAGTTTCCTGCCTGCTCGGCATGTCTGCCTCCCAGTCAAGCGCCCTTATGCCATTGCACTCTATTAGGTCGGTTACCAATCGACCCGAGGGCACCTTTGGAAGCCTCCGTTACGCTTTTGGAGGCGACCACCCCAGTCAAACTACCCACCAAACAATGTCCTCGCAAAAGCGAGTTAGACCTCAGACAGCCAAAGGGCCGTATTTCAAGGATGGCTCCACATACGCTGGCGCGCACGCTTCAAAGCCTCCGGCCTATCCTACACATCGGATGACCAAGGTCAATGCTAAGCTGTAGTAAAGGTTCACGGGGTCTTTTCGTCCCATCGCGGGTAATCGGCATCTTCACCGATACTACAATTTCACTGAGCTCATGGTTGAGACAGCGTCCGGATCATTACACCATTCGTGCAGGTCGGAACTTACCCGACAAGGAATTTCGCTACCTTAGGACCGTTATAGTTACGGCCGCCGTTTACCGGGGCTTCAATTCAATGCTGCATCCTTAAAGGAATGACATCTCCTCTTAACCTTCCGGCACCGGGCAGGTGTCAGACTGTATACTTCATCTTTCGAGTTAGCACAGCCCTGTGTTTTTGTTAAACAGTTGCCTGGACCTATTCTCTGCGCCTCTCCCGGAGGAGAGGACCCCTTATCCCGAAGTTACGGGGTTAATTTGCCTAGTTCCTTAACCATGAATCTCTCAACGCCTTAGTATGTTCTACCCGTCTACCTGTGTCGGATTGCGGTACGGGTACCACAGGGATTAAGTTTAGCGGATTTTCTCGGGAGTATGCTTACCAGCGCTATCAGCTTCCCCCGAAGGGGAGGCCGTACTATCAGGTTCGACTCGGAAGGTGGATTTGCCTGCCTTCCTCAACATCTACACCCTTTAACGGGGACTTCCGTCACCCCGCGGCTGTGTCACTGCTCCGTCTCCACGTCACTCCCTATGGTAGTAACGGAATATTAACCGTTTCTGCCATCGCCCTCGCCCTTCGGCTGAGACTTAGGACCCGACTAACCCCAGGCTGATTAACATTGCCTGGGAAACCTTAGACTTTTGGCGGAGGGGGATCTTACCCCTCTAATCGTTACTTATACCTACATTTGCTTTTCCATACGCTCCAGGATCAGTTATCTTCTCCATTCGACGCATATGGAATGCTCCCCTACCGATACTTTTATTATTACTATCCCGCGTCTTCGGTACCTGCCTTATACCCGATTATTATCCATGCCCGGACCCTCGACTAGTGAGCTGTTACGCACTCTTTGAATGAATGGCTGCTTCCAAGCCAACATCCTAGCTGTCACTGGGACCAGACTTCGTTAGACTAACTTAGACAGAATTTGGGGACCTTAGACGGCGGTCTGGATTCTTCTCCTCTCGGGGACGGACCTTAGCACCCGCCCCCTTACTGCATATCTGCTGCTCATGAGCATTCGGAGTTCGTCAGGTCTTGATAGGCGGTGAAGCCCTCTTGACCTATCGGTCGCTCTACCTCTCATGAGGATCGATACACGCGGCACCTAAATGCCTTTCGGGGAGTACGAGCTATCTCCAAGTTTGATTGGCCTTTCACTCCTACACTCAACTCATCCAGAAGCTTTTCAACGCTTATTGGTTCGGACCTCCATTCCGTGTTACCGGAACTTCATCCTGGTCAAGTGTAGATCACTTGGTTTCGCGTCTACCCCCTCTGACTAAACGCCCTGTTCAGGCTCGCTTTCACTGCGGTTGCGGGGCTTAACCCCTTAACCTTGCCAGAGATGGTAACTCGTAGGTTCATTATGCAAAAGGCACGCCGTCACTGATTGCTCAGCTCCGACCGCTTGTAAGCGTATGGTTTCAGGAACTATTTCACTCTTCTTATCGAAGTTCTTTTCACCTTTCCCTCACGGTACTGGTACACTATCGGTCTCACAGGAGTATTTAGCCTTACCGGATGGTCCCGGCAGATTCGCGCAGAATTCCTCGTGCTCCGCGTTACTCAGGATACCACTATGCCGGTTTCAACTTCACATAAGGGGCTATCACCCGCTATGGCTGAACTTTCCAGTTCATTCTGTTCATTGTTGCCGTACAACAGCGTGGTCCTACAACCCCGGCGGTGCGTTGCCACATCACCGGTTTGGGCTGTTCCCCGTTCGCTCGCCACTACTAGGGGAATCATTATTTATTTTCTCTTCCTCCGGGTACTAAGATGTTTCAGTTCCCCGGGTTAACCCTCACGACTGGCGTGAGTGACTGTCCTTCAGACAGACGGGTTGTCCCATTCGGAAATCTTCGGATCAACGGCTATTTGCACCTACCCGAAGCTTATCGCAGCTTATCACGTCCTTCATCGTCTCTGTGAGCCTAGGCATCCACCATACGCCCTTTCTTACTTTCTTTCGCCAACATGACAGTAAATGTCATGAGGTTGCTCATACTTTCAGCTGTTAAGTGAAATCTAAAAAATCTTGCGATTTGTTGATTTCAAAGTTTGAACTTTGTTACTTTACAGTTTTGCTTGTGTCAATATGTCAAAGATCTATGTGGAATACATATACTTAATCAAAAGCATGTTCCTTGTGTGGAGAATAACGGATTCGAACCGTTGACCCCCTGCTTGCAAAGCAGGTGCTCTAGCCAGCTGAGCTAATCCCCCGTGGGATTTTAAGGAGTAGTCCCAGGCAGACTTGAACTGCCGACCTCCACATTATCAGTGTGGCGCTCTAACCAACTGAGCTATAGGACTATATCTTCCAGCTGGTTCATTCAAGCTACGTGGGCTTATTGTGCCCAGCTTCCTTATTTCTCTTATATGTATAAACAGTTCAGTGAGTACAAGAAGGAAAAGAACCAAACTCTTGTTCTATCCTTATATATAATCCTTTGTCGGAAAATCGTCTCCAGAAAGGAGGTGTTCCAGCCGCACCTTCCGGTACGGCTACCTTGTTACGACTTAGCCCCAATTACCAGTTTTGCCCTAGGCCGTTCCTTGCGGTCACGGACTTCAGGCACCCCCGGCTTTCATGGCTTGACGGGCGGTGTGTACAAGGCCCGGGAACGTATTCACCGCGCCATGGCTGATGCGCGATTACTAGCGAATCCAGCTTCGTGAGGTCGGGTTGCAGACCTCAGTCCGAACTGGGACCGGCTTTAAGGATTGGATTACTTTTGCAAGCAACCGTCTCTCTGTACCGGCCATTGTAACACGTGTGTAGCCCCGGACGTAAGGGCCGTGCTGATTTGACGTCATCCCCACCTTCCTCACACCTTACGGTGGCAGTATCTCCAGAGTGCCCAGCATGACCTGATGGCAACTAAAGAAAGGGGTTGCGCTCGTTATGGCACTTAAGCCGACACCTCACGGCACGAGCTGACGACAACCATGCAGCACCTTCACAGAGGCCCCGAAGGGCATCACCATCTCTGGATCTTTCCTCTGCAATTCAAGCCCGGGTAAGGTTCCTCGCGTATCATCGAATTAAACCACATGTTCCTCCGCTTGTGCGGGCCCCCGTCAATTCCTTTGAGTTTCACCGTTGCCGGCGTACTCCCCAGGTGGGATGCTTAATGCTTTCGCTTGGCCGCTGGCCCAGGTGGGTCAACAGCGGGCATCCATCGTTTACCGTGCGGACTACCAGGGTATCTAATCCTGTTCGATACCCGCACTTTCGAGCTTCAGCGTCAGTTGTGCTCCCGTAAGCTGCCTTCGCAATCGGAGTTCTTCGTGATATCTAAGCATTTCACCGCTACACCACGAATTCCGCCTACGTTGCGCACACTCAAGTCTGCCAGTTCGCGCTGCAATTCAGATGTTGAGCATCTACATTTCACAACACGCTTAACAGACGGCCTACGCTCCCTTTAAACCCAATAAATCCGGATAACGCCTGGACCTTCCGTATTACCGCGGCTGCTGGCACGGAATTAGCCGGTCCTTATTCATACAGTACCTACAAATAACCACACGTGGCTAACTTTATTCCTGTATAAAAGCAGTTTACAACCCATAGGGCCGTCATCCTGCACGCTACTTGGCTGGTTCAGGCTTCCGCCCATTGACCAATATTCCTCACTGCTGCCTCCCGTAGGAGTTTGGACCGTGTCTCAGTTCCAATGTGGGGGACCTTCCTCTCAGAACCCCTACTGATCGTTGCCTTGGTGGGCCGTTACCCCGCCAACAAGCTAATCAGACGCATCCCCATCCACAACCGATAAATCTTTATTCCTCGTCAGATGGCATCTGAGGAAATTATAGGGTATTAGTCTTACTTTCGCAAGGTTATTCCCTAGTTGGGGGCAGGTTGGATACGCGTTACTCACCCGTGCGCCGGTCGTCGACAAGGAAAGCAAGCTTTCCTCTCGTTACCCCTCGACTTGCATGTGTTAAGCCTGTAGCTAGCGTTCATCCTGAGCCAGGATCAAACTCTCCATTGTAAAATATTATATATTCTATTTCTAGAATGTCTGTAATCTGTTCAGAACGAATCTCCTAAATTATTGTAGTCTAAAACCTGATTTTTTCGAAACCGAACTAATGTCCGGTGACGGTTTGTTTCTTTTTACCCGAGTACCGAAATAAATCTCAGCACTCGCTTCTTGTACTACTTTTCTGTCTATGTAAATCTTTTCAAAGAACTCTTTCTTCTTTCGAAGAACACCAGCTACACTCAACATAAGAAATAAATTTCATTCTGTTTTCGTTTGCACGATGTTTCTTTTGCTGTATTAAAAACCGTTGTTCTTAAAAGCGAGTGCAAAAGTATAGGTTTTTATTCAAACCTCCAAATCTTTTTGATAAAAAGTTTCAATTATATTTCAATATTTCCGTTTTGTTGACAGAATTGATGATTTGGAAAATCATATACATTATTATATATAGAGAGGGATGGGATGTCTTTTATTTATGCCAGGCAAATAGCCAAACAAAGGGGATTCACTACTATTGGAATTCACATTTTTAAGCTACGGAGCTACGTAAAGGTATTAACTTACTGTAGTTTAGTAAGTTACGTAATATTTTACAGAAATATAGCTACGGCAAGCTACGTTCGAGCTACGTCATGGGATGGAGTTTCAACGATGAAAAGGAAAAGATGGAATTATTCGGGATCACTTTTAAACGAGAAAAAGAGGACGTTTGATCGATGGATTGGAAACTTTATAACGATATAATGGAAACGTTTGATCGATGTAATGCAAACTTTATGTCGTAGGATCAGAAACTTTATAACGATACAATAGAAACGTTTGATCGTAGAAACGGTTTTATTGATGAGTATTAATGGTCTACCGCCAGTCTTCTATGTTTCATTCTTCCTACATACTGTTTTATAAAAAAAAGCGTCGAAGTGTCGAATTGCTCATTATCAGCAAGTTATATTCAAAACAAGTGTCGGCAAGGTGTCGGTGAAGTGTCGGTAAAATTCAAAACAGTGCCGACGCCTTACCGGCACTTCACCGACACTTAAATCACAGCTAACATATTGATAGTCAGACATTCGACACTTAGACACTTATATTCCAAAAACTCCTAGTACGCGCGTACGTACATAATATATATAAGCATTTGGAAATATATCTCAGAAAGAACATCATATTGAAATTCACCTCTGTTTTGGGGCAAACACTTCTATTCTATATGAAAACGACCGTAATTGACGTAGCTAGAACGTAGCCTGACGTAGCTAAGTTTCATTGTATAATTCTCTCCTCCCCTTTGTTTAAGGGCTGTTACAGCGATGACGTAGCTACGTAGCTTAAAAAATGAAAAGCATGGGGGGAATTATAGTTACCATAGCCCCGCTCGTTCATTAAACTCACCCCAACACCTTTAATAATAATAGTTTATCCATTTCCTTTATATTCATCAAAGGAGATTGTGAATTTGGTGTGAACATTTTCCTCTGTGTCGATATCTATCGTGGCATTGTATATTTTCAATATCTTTGCAGAAAGAGCCAGCCCTACTCCATAACCGGAATATTCTCGCGTGTTGGTAGCACGATAAAATGATTGGAAGATATGTTCTACCTCTGTTTTTGGAATTCCTATACCATAATCTTCTATCTCCACAACTATCTTTTCTGCAATACGTTTCAGACGCAAATCTATATTCTTATCCGAGTACTTTGTGGCATTGTTTAAAAAATTGCGGAATGCAACCTGCAACAGATACGGATTTGCATATATAAGTGCTGGAGATTCTGCTTCATCAGAAAAAGCCACACGTTCAGTAGACTGCGCCATTCCTATAAGAAGTTCAGACATATCTATACCTGTCGACTCCTGCTGAGTAAGATCATCATCATGACGTGACAAGAACAATAAATGCTTTATCAGCAAAGACACACGTTTACTCTCAGAATAAATTCGTTGCAACGACTCAGTATATTCCTGAGTATTTCTATCCTTCATCAAAGTAATCTCGCACTCCCCCTGTATAGCTGTCAACGGATTGCTAAGTTCATGAGAAGCAGCACTTACGAAAGACTTTTCAGATCTGAAAGCCTCAGCTATACGATCAAGCATATCATTTAGATTATGAACAAGCGCATCAAGTTCATCCTTATTTCCTGTCTCCTCTAACCTCACATCCATATCATTACCACGGATGCTTTTTAGATGTTCCAATATCGACTTCAAAGGTTTCAGTATTCTTCCAGAATAAAGCTGTCCCATTAGTACTGTAATTGTAATGCTTAATAAGAGAAGAATCAACGAGAGATAAAGCGTATGCTGTTGTATTTTATAGCCATAATTATTATGTGCAGTGACAAGAATAACAAACTTTCCCATCTTATCAGGATAATACAATGCCACACCATTAAGGGCTCCCTTTGAGAAATTTACCGGATTACCATTATAAATAGCCCTCTGTTCATTTTCTGTAAGATATTTATCAAGAGAATCCTTCAACACTTTTCCACTTCCATCAACTTTTATCACAGATTCTCTGGCACGTGGTATCAGCTCTCTGTAATTACGCTCCAGCATTTTGTATTCGTCAGAATCCATTTCGTCTGCTTTGAAATTTCTCTGCGCCGAGAGGTAGATCTTATCACGTAGGTTGGCTTCAAACACCCTATCTACATATCTTGACGTGAACACATAGAATATTAAAATGATAAACATTGCTATGCCAAACGTAAGACACGTATAAAAGAGCACTATCTTATGACCTATTTTCATTATATCTTTATTTATTCTGCCATAATATATCCAACACCAACAACCGTATGAATGAGTTTTTGCTTAAAATCCTTATCAATTTTTGTTCTAAGATAATTCACATAAACATCAACAACATTGGTATTTGTATCAAAATTTTTATCCCATACCTCTTTTAGCAAAGTCATTCTACTTATTGCAACATTTTGGTGAGACATAAAATATTCCAGCAATCTATATTCTTTCACGGTAAGGTCAATATCTATATTATTACGTGTAGCTTTATGATTGCGACTATTGAGTACTAAATCGCAACACCTTAATTCGGAATTCACGCCATTATCCGAAGCACGCCTTAACAATGCTTCTATACGTGCTTCAAGTTCGGTAAAACTAAAAGGTTTAACAAGATAATCGTCGGCCCCAGCTTTAAGCCCTTTTACTATGTCATCAGTAGTTCCGAGAGCTGTAAGCATTATAACTGGAGTTTTGTAACCATAAGAAGAACGGTATTTAGCACACATATCAAGTCCATTCATTTTAGGCATTATAATGTCTAAAATCAAGAAATCGAAACTATCAGAGCGTGCTATGTTCCAGCCCTCCTCACCATCATAAGCCACTGTTACCTCATGACCAAGTTCCATCAGTCCACGCTTTATAAACGAGGCTATGTTTACCTCATCCTCTACCAATAATATTTTTGCCATAAAATATAAATATAAAATTGGATTGCAGTTACAAAGTTAATAAATTAAGATTAACAAATATCATTCCATACACATTAAATTGCAAATATACATTCTTTTTATTTTCATTCCACACAAATACAATTACATTGTTCTTATACGAAATTAGAAAACAATTAGAATAATATTATTAACACAGATGAGTAAACAAATAATTCATTCAAGCAATAATAATGAAAGAAATCATTTATATTTCTACATAATTCTCATTATTTTGTGTAATTTTGCAAGCAGTTTAAAAGACTAATATCTAAAAACGAAACATACAAAACCAACTTTTAAAAATATGGAAAACAAGAAGTACGGACACTTTGACGACGCACATCGCGAGTATGTCATCACCGATCCAAAAACACCATGGCCATGGATTAATTATCTTGGCAATGAAGATTTTTTCTCACTCATATCAAATACTGCAGGAGGATATAGCTTCTACAAAGATGCTAAATTTCGCCGTATAACTCGATATAGATACAACAATGTACCTATGGACAACGACGGAAGATATTTTTATATCAAGGATGGTGACACTACTTGGAATCCTGGTTGGAAGCCTTGCCGTACCCCACTAGATTCATACGAATGCCGACATGGCATGAACTATACACGCATAAGTGGACAGAAAAACGGAGTTGAAGCCAGCGTTTTATTCTTTGTTCCGTTACACAAATGGTGTGAGATACAAAAGATGACGCTTTGTAACCAAAGCAACGAAACAAAGCATCTTAAAGTGTTCTCTTTCCAAGAATGGTGCTTATGGAATGCAGCCACAGACATGGAAAACTTCCAGCGTAATTTTTCAACAGGCGAAGTTGAAATAGAAAATTCAACAATATATCATAAAACAGAATACAGAGAGCGTCGCAATCACTATGCCTTCTATCATGTTAACCAAGAAATACAGGGATATGATACCGACCGTGAAACTTTCATGGGACTTTACAGTGACAAAGCTGCTCCAGATGCTGTTACTGAGGGACACGCAAGAAATAGTTTCGCTCATGGTTGGAGCCCTATCGCTTCACACTATCTTGAAATAGAACTGAAACCTGGTGAAAGCCGTGACCTTGTATTCATTCTCGGATACGTGGAAAATCCACAAGAACAGAAATTTGAGTCTAAGAAGGTTATCAACAAGGCAAAAGCACACGCACTTATTGCAGAGTTTGATACTGCAGAAAAAGTTGACAAGGCTTTCAAAGAACTAAATGAATACTGGGATAATTTACTGTCTGTATTCACCGTTAAGAGCGGCAATGATAAACTGGACAGGATGGTAAATATATGGAATCAATATCAATGTATGATTACCTTCTGCATGAGCCGTTCTGCAAGTTTCTTTGAAAGCGGAATCGGACGTGGAATGGGATTCCGCGACAGCAATCAGGACCTTGTTGGATTTGTACACCAGATTCCGCAAAGAGCCCGCCAACGAATAATAGATATTGCTTCAACACAGTTTGCCGACGGAGGCTGCTACCATCAGTATCAACCTCTTTCTAAACGAGGCAACAATGATATAGGTGGTGGATTCAATGATGATCCATGTTGGTTGATTTTCGGAACCGTTGCATATATAAAAGAAACTGGTGACTTCTCTATCCTTAACGAAATGGTACCTTTTGACAATAAGCCTGAAACGGAAGTTAAACTGTTTGACCACCTGAAGATTAGTATGGACCATGTCATCAACAACCTTGGTCCTCACGGACTGCCACTTATCGGCAGAGCAGACTGGAACGACTGTCTAAACCTTAACTGCTTTAGTTGGGATCCTAACGAGAGTTTCCAGACTACCGAAAATCAAGGCAAGGGCAGCAAGGCTGAAAGTCTAATGATAGCTGGTCTGTTTGTTGTTACAGGAAAAGACTATGTAGAACTTTGTCGTCGACTAGGAAAGCCACACGAAGCCGACCGCATGGAAACAGCCGTAAAAACTATGGAGAATGCGGTAAAAGTTCATGGTTGGGACGGCGAATGGTTCCTAAGAGCTTACGATTTCTATGGGGAAAAGATTGGAAGCAACGAAAATGACGAAGGAAAGATTTTCATTGAGTCACAAGGTTGGTGCACAATGGCTGGCATAGGACTAAAAGAAGGATTATGCGATAAGGCTCTCGACAGTGTGAAGGAACACATGGAATGTGAGCATGGTATTGTTTTAAACAATCCTGCATATACAACATATCACGTTGAAATGGGTGAAATTAGTTCTTATCCTGAAGGTTACAAGGAAAACGCAGGCATCTTCTGCCATAATAATCCTTGGGTAATCATCGGCGAAACCGTAAACGGACGTGGTGACGACGCATGGAATCACTATAAAAAGATTCTGCCTAGTTACGTGGAAGAGAAATATCAGACTCTTCACAAAGTAGAACCTTACGTAAACTGTCAGATGGTTGCCGGAAAAGATTCTGCACGACCTGGTGAAGGAAAGAATAGTTGGCTGACTGGTACTGCCGCATGGATGTGGTACACCATAAGTGAATACATTCTTGGTATCAAACCGAGTTATGACGGACTGCTTATCGATCCATGTGTGCCTTCTACGACAAAGACCTACGAGGTTAATCGAAAGTTTAGAGGTGGAGAATACCATATTACGGTAAACAATCCAGAAGGAAACCAGAAGGGTATTAAGTCTATAACGGTAGACGGCAAAACCATAAATGGCAATATCATTCCTGCTGAATCAGGAAAACATGAAGTTACCGTGCAGATGTAATAAATCTGTTTTTTGACAATACAAAAAAAGTCCGCTGTCGCATAATGCAACAGCGGACATATTATTTATGGAAAAACGGCAACTACTTAACTATCTTCCCAAGAGTTATATTTATTCCAACTTCACCAGCAAGAATCTTACGGCTCAAGTCATTGAGTACATACTCCTGTATAGCACGCTTTACTGGACGAGCACCGAATTCAGGATTATATCCCAAATCAGCTAAATCACTTATCGTTTCTTTTGTCCAAGTTAATGTGTACCCCTGCTGTTCCATCATCTTCTTGACACCCTTCATCTGTAGTTCTACCACCTGCATGATTTCATCTTTTGTAAGTGGTTGGAAAGTTATGATGTCGTCAATACGATTTAAGAATTCAGGACGCATTATTGCTGATAGTTGTTCTCTTGTAGCATTACTTGTCATGATGATGATTGTATTCTTGAAATTAACGAGTCTACCTTTGTTATCAGTAAGACGTCCGTCATCAAGCACCTGTAAAAGGGTGTTGAATACATCCGGATGAGCTTTCTCTATTTCATCAAACAAGACAACACTATATGGTTTGCGTCTTACAGCCTCGGTAAGCTGTCCACCCTCGTCATAACCTACATATCCTGGAGGTGCACCAATAAGTCTGGTAACACTGAATTTCTCCTGATATTCACTCATGTCGATACGTGTCATCATGTTTTCATCATTAAACAGATATTCAGCAAGAGCCTTAGCAAGTTCGGTTTTTCCTACACCGGTAGTACCAAGGAATATGAATGACGCAATAGGTCGCTTAGGGTCCTGAAGACCAGCACGACTTCTGCGCACAGCATCACTTACAGCATTTATAGCCTGGTTCTGTCCGATAACACGATTATGAAGTTCAGCCTCAAGATTTAGCAGCTTTTCTCGTTCACTTTGCATCATTCTGCTTACAGGAATACCAGTCCAACGGCTCACTACCTCTGCGATATCATCTGCAGTTACATCCTCTCTTATCAAGAGGTCACCACCCTGTTCACTGTGAATCTTATTTTGTGCTGCATCTATCTGATCCTGCATCTGCTTTAATTCACCATATCTTATCTCAGCAACACGCTGATAGTTACCCTCACGTTCTGCCTTTTCGGCTTCAAGTTTAAGAGATTCCATCTGCTGTTTTATCTGTTGGATATGATCAACCTCAGCTTTCTGAGCTTCCCAACGGGCACGGAAAGCCTTTACCTGATCACGCAGTTCTGCTATTTCCTTGTCAAGAAATGCTATCTTTTCCTTGTCGTTCTCGCGCTTGATCGCTTGTTTCTCTATTTCCTTCTGTTTTAAAGTACGTTCCATCTCATCAAGCTCTTCAGGAACAGAGTCACGTTCCATTCTCAGTTTTGCGGCAGCCTCATCCATAAGGTCTATCGCCTTGTCAGGAAGAAAACGGTCTGAGATATATCTTTCAGAGAGTTTTACAGCTGCGATACAAGCATCATCTTGTATTCTTACCTTGTGATGACTTTCATAGCGTTCTTTCAATCCACGAAGAATACTTATTGCATCAAGTTCGTCTGGTTCTTTGACCATTACCATTTGGAAACGTCTTTCAAGTGCCTTATCCTTCTCAAAATACTTTTGATATTCATTAAGTGTTGTGGCACCGATAGCTCTAAGTTCCCCTCTTGCCAAAGCTGGTTTAAGAATATTTGCGGCATCCATTGCACCTTCTCCTCCACCTGCCCCAACAAGCGTATGTATTTCATCAATAAACAGGATTATATTTCCCTGCGCATTGGTTACTTCCTTAATAACACCCTTCAGGCGTTCCTCAAACTCACCTTTATATTTAGCACCAGCAACAAGCTGTCCCATATCCAAAGAATAGAGTTGCTTATTCTTTAGATTCTCAGGTACGTCACCACGCATAATTCGTTCAGCTAGCCCTTCTACTATTGCTGTCTTACCTGTTCCTGGCTCACCTATTAAAATAGGATTATTCTTTGTTCTACGACTAAGAATCTGCAATACTCGTCTTATTTCTTCATCACGTCCAATCACAGGATCTAGTTTCCCCGCTCTTGCACGTTCAATAAGATTGATAGCATATTTATCCAAAGCTTGATAGTTTTCGTCTCCACTTTGGCTCTGTACCTTTTGTCCCTGTCGCAACTCATCTATAGCCTTGCGCATTCCTTCCTCTGTACAACCAGCATCTTTAAGAATTCGGCTGGCAGTACTCTTACTTTTCATTATAGCCAATAGCAATGGTTCCAATGAAACGAACTCATCACCCATCTTCTGCGAAATTTCTTCTGCAGAATTAAATATCTGGGCAGTTTCATTGCTGAAGAATGGCTGACCACCCTGAACACGCGGAAGATGTTGTATCTCCTGCTCCAACGCAATATCTACACCTTGAGAATTTACTCCCAGTTTTTGGAATACATAGTTTGTTATATCGCGTCCCTTACTTATTATACCAGTTAGCAGATGTACAGCCTCAACACTTTGCTGACCTGCTCTCTGTGCTGTCTGCAATGCAGCTTGCACTGCTTCCTGCGCCTTGATTGTGTATTTGTCAAATGTCATATTTTTCCCTCCATTATTGATTATACATTACTTTACACAAACTATATGCCCATAAAAGATAAAATGCCAAATTGACACTTTGATACGTCAATTTGGCATTTTCCAACAGAATAAGAATAATTCTGTTTTATTTCTTTTTGCTCTTTGTAGCTTGTATAAAATAGGTGATAAGCAATACGTAAGCTATAAGTGAACAAAATTCACTCATTGGATCACTCCACCATTTATCGGCTATGGAAAGTTCCAAACCTCCGAATTTAAGCAATGCACTCACTACCCCCATAAGGGCACCACCAGCAATAAATCCACTAGCGATAAGAGTACCTTTCTCTCCACGTTCCTTGTTTACAGCTGCATCCTTACTACGAGTAGTAACAAACCAGTTGATTGCTCCACCCACAACAAGAGGTACATTCAGTTCAAGAGGTATAAACATACCAAGGGCAAATGCCAATGCTGGTATTTTGAATACTGTAAGTAAGATTGCCAACACTGCACCAATACCATATAATATCCAAGGAGCACCAACACCATTCATCAAAGGATCTATGACAGCTGCCATTGCATTTGCCTGAGGAGCAGCAAGACTGCCACTAGCAAAACCATAAGTTTGATTAAGCAACATCATAACGCCACCAACCGTAGCGGCACTTACAAGTGTACCAAGAAATTTCCAACTCTCCTGCTTCTTTGGAGTTGTTCCAAGCCAATATCCTATCTTCAAGTCTGTAACGAAACTACCTGCCATACTAAGTGCTGTACAAACAACACCACCCATAATAAGTGCTGCCAACATACCACCAGGACCTTTCAAACCAACAGCCACCATGACAACACTGGCAAGAATAAGGGTCATCAACGTCATTCCAGAAACAGGATTACTTCCTACTATCGCTATGGCATTAGCTGCAACAGTAGTGAAAAGAAATGCTATCACAGCTACCAAAAGTATTCCAACAACAGCAAACAACAGATTGCCTTGCATTACTCCAGTGACGAAGAATACGAATGTAAGCAACAATACAACAATGCTACCAACAGCAATGATCTTAAAACTGATATCACGCTGCGTACGTTTTACATCATCAATGTTTCCACCTTTACCTTTGAGTTCACGAGCTGCCAATCCAACAGCGTCACGAATGATTCCCCAACTACGAATGATACCGATTATACCAGCCATTGCGATACCACCAATACCAATACTGCGAGCATAAGCCTTGAATATGTCTTCAGGACTCATTGCACCAACGGCTTTTGTTATACTTGGATCCCACATATTCAGCACTTGGTCGTGGAAGATTAACGACATACCTGGAACGATAAGCCACCAAACTGCAAGAGAACCAAAACATATATAAAGGGCATATTTTAGTCCGACGATATATCCAAGACCAAGTACGGCAGAACCTGTATTTACTTTGAAAACAACCTTTGCTTTATCAGCTAAATCAACTCCCCAACCTACAACACGACTGGTGAAGTTTTCATTCCACCAACCAAAAGTGGCAACAATGAAATCATAAAGTCCACCAATTAGTCCTGAAATAAGCAATGGTTTTGCTTGGTCACCTCCCTTAGCACCACTAACGAGTACCTGAGTTGTAGCAGTAGCTTCTGGGAAAGGATATTTTCCATGCATATCACTTACAAAATATTTACGGAAAGGAATAAGAAACAAAATTCCGAGAATACCACCTAATGCCGAAGCAAGAAATATTTTCATGAACGATGTTGTCATCTCAGGATATTTTGCCTGTAGGATATAGATTGCAGGCAATGTGAAAATGGCTCCGGCAACAACTGCTCCAGAACAAGCTCCAATACTTTGTATGATGACGTTCTCACCAAGAGCATTTTTACGCTTGGCTGCAGTAGAAGCTCCAACAGCGATTATGGCTATTGGTATTGCTGCCTCAAAAACCTGTCCTACCTTCAAACCAAGATAGGCTGCAGCTGCAGAAAACAACACTGCCATCAGTATTCCCCAAGTCACAGACCATGGATTTACTTCAGGATAAACTTTATCTGCCTGCATCACAGGCTTGTATTCCTCGCCTTCTTTCAACTCTCGAAAGGCGTTCTCTGGCAGTTGTACTGCCTCTTGCTCTTTATTACCTTTTTCCATAATTCAAAAAATATGCACAAAGATATTCTATTTTGGGCTAAAAACAAAATAAAAGTAGTACATTTGCATTATAATTAGACAAAAATGCGTAAAATAGCGTTAGTAATGTATCTTTTTGCTATTACCATGATGACTTTTTCGATACCTGTAATGCCTGGACGTACCAAGAGAATCAACATAGGCAACAACAAAGTGATAACCGCAGAACTATGTGGTGATGAGTCCTTTAAATATTGGCAGTCTGCCAACGGTGAGCAATATGAATATATGCCACAAAATGGTATATACGCTAAACTTTCTAATAAGGTGTTTACCAAAAGAATCAATATAGCTATACAAAAAAGGACGATGAGGATGTTGAATTCTGTTAAGACAACACGCAGTTCAACAGGCAACAAAAAGGCTCTAGTTATACTTGTTAATTTTCAAGACACCCATTTTAAGGAAACTTCCACTTTAGATCTTTATGACAAGATTTTGAATCAAACAGGATTTAGAAATCAGCTTTTTAATGGTTCTGCTCACGATTACTTTATGAATCAAAGCAATGGTTTGTTTAATCTTTCATTCGACATTGCTGGTCCAGTCACTCTTGCTCATCCTTATGCTTACTATGGTGCAAACAATGATAGTAACGGCGATGATGCACACCCTGAAGAAATGGTAATAGAGGCTTGTAAGGCTATCGCCAACACAACTAATTTCAGTAAATACGACTGGGATGGTGATGGTGAAGTGGAACAAGTATTTATTGTTTATGCTGGGCACGGAGAAGCAGATTATGACAACACGAATTTAGTATGGCCACATAAATGGGCACTTTCTGCCTCATCATATAATAAGGTATTAAAAATAGGTGGTGAAAAGATTAATGTATATGCTTGTGCCTCGGAACTAAACTCATTTGGTAGCATTTCAGGAATAGGTGCTTTCTGCCATGAATTTTCCCATTGTCTAGGGCTGCCTGATATGTATAACACTAAAAACACCAAGGATAACGGAATTGGTTACAACAGTTTGATGGCTGCAGGAAGTTATCTTGGAGGTGGATATTGTCCGTGCGGATATTCGGCTTACGAAAAGACTTCATGCGGATGGATTAGTCCTAAAACACTGAATAACGATACAATTATATCAAATCTTAATACTACAATCAATAACGGGGAAGCATACATTATTTATAATGATGCAAACAATGATGAATATTATATCATAGAAAACAGGCAACGCACTGGTTGGGACAAATATTTGCCAAACAGTGGTATGCTTGCTATGCATATAGACTATTCGAAAGAGGATTGGGAAAACAACACCGTAAACAGCGAAACTGACCACCACAGAATATCTGCGGTCTGGGTTAAAGATAGTCTCACAGCTAATTCTGTACCTTCAGCAGATATATACACTAAAGGAAAAAATGGAAGCAACCATTTAAACATGGGTTTGAATGATATTAATTCAAATAGCGACAGCACTATTAACTTTGTGTTCAAAAGATATAATTTTCAAGAAAGTGAAGTAGCTGGAGATACATTGTTTCATGAATCATTTGATAAATGTATGGGCAAAGGTGGAAACGACAATAACTGGACAGGACACTATTTTCTTGGAAGATCATTCAATCCTGACCATAAAGGATGGAGCAACACAAATGTTTATTCGGGTTATAAATGCGCAAAATTTGGAACTACCAAAATAAGCGGAACTACAGCTTCTCCTGAATTCTACATGAATGGGAAGGCTATTCTCACATTTAGAGTTGCAACATTCGACAATGATGATAAGAGTCTTGACGTCCATGCAGGAAACACATCGTTTTCTATGCTAGAAAACAAATCAGGAAAATGGACATCCTTCTCTTTTGATTTTGAATATAGTGGAAAAACTGTAGTCGAATTTGTCACTACAGGTCGCTTAATTATTGATGACGTTGCTGTTGTAAAGAGCAAGGAGAATCGCACAGACACCGGCCTCACAGAAATAGACAAATCATCTGATAATATGCATCAACGTATATACAATATGATGGGACAATGTGTAGGAAATAACATAGCAAGCCTTCCAAATGGTATATACATAAAAGATGGAAAGAAATTTTTAATAAGCAAATAGAAAAAAGAGGCACATCATGTGATATGAACCACAAAAGTTAAACAAAAACTTTTGGGGATCACTTCACATAGAATGCACCTCGAATATATTAGAATAAAATAGCGACTTATGAAATCATTCAAAACTTGAATGGAAGTTTCGCCAATAATATAATATTTTCATTCTTTCTTCGCGCTGCAAAGACCATAATGAAGATACACCACTATTGTGTTCCTGAATCAGGGTCTTCACTCTTATTATCTTTCGCTTAGCATTTCGTGCAAGCAGTGCGTCTGCCTGAATTGGACTTCTGTCATCAAGAGATGCTAGACGTAGACGATGCATAAAGTTATCAAAGTCATTGAATACCAAAGCACGTTTCATCATTTCCATTTCTGGATCTACGAGGGTGTTAAAATGTTCTTCCAATTTATCGTAAGCCCAATCATTCTCATGCAACCAAAGCCATTGAAAAACACTTTGATCTTGTTTTTTCATAAGCTCATTAATCAGTTCATTGCTATTGCTGCCAACGGGTAGATTAATCAATTTTTCAAGCACATCCTTGCAGAGTTCTGTTGGCACTAAGAGCGTAACATCATCGCTATGTTCTTCAACCGACGAACTGACTTTTATACGCCAACGCTGATCTTTTTGCTTTATAACAAAAGCTATATTTTCTTTGGCTGGAATTTCAGAAGAAAACTGCATCAGTCCTCGTACATATTCAGAACCAAGAAGTAACTGTGCAAGATTTCCTCTTAACGGAACTTTGTCTACGATAACATTTATATCAGCCATGTTGCGCACAGTAATGTACCCCTCTTGATTCCACACATATTTATATGTTATATGGTCGGCATCTGAATGAATTGTTATGCGATCATCGTTTTCGGTTCCCGCAAAGACATATTCATATTTTGCAAGCTCTTCCTCATTGATTTCCAGCATATCATTAACAATATTTCCATCTATATCACGAATTGAGAAACCGAAAACAGGGAGCTGCAATGTGAGATTAAAACTATGGTCTGAATCTTTTGGAGTCAGAGTACAATTAATATGCTCACCAGTACCAAGGTCTGTCTTTGATATTTCAAGCCCTTCTTCCGTACGGTTGGCATTTTCTATGTCAACTGTACCATAAGGCCAGAAGATGCGAAACACTGTTGACTTTGAATCTGAACGTACTATCGTCACAAAATCTGATGCTGATATACCAAGATTGTATATCTTAACTGGTTCTACGATGTCATCATCATTTTCACCTAGCACTGTGGCATAGCATTCACCAATAGGTGCATCATCTTCCCATTCACCGTCTTTATCTTCGGCAAACACGATAAACGACAGACGAACTGGGCGAGGACTCTCGCCATCACGACATAAAGAGAAATTAACATCACGCTCTGAGAAAAGGGGCTCGGCTACATAAGGAGTGTAGCAAACTTCTTGATATTCAATTTTTGTTTTATCCATAATGTTGTAAAATGTGGGCGTCTTTTTATTCAAAACGGCACATGTCCCTATATCATTGGCATGAATATGTGGACACTATCCTGAAACGAAACGCAAAATTAATACATTTATATGAATTACTGAAAAAATAGGGCAACTTAGTTATATACTAATTTATTTTTTTGTACATTTGCATCACGCAATACTTAAATATCTGGCATTAATGATTCATATCATAATATCCACTATAAGCAATAACTTAAAACTATTATAAACATTTATGGAAAGAACCTGGAGATGGTTTGGCAAAAATGATAAGATTACACTTGCCATGCTGAAACAAATCGGAGTAGAAGGTATTGTCACCGCTCTGCACGATGTACCATTGGGTGAAGTTTGGACTAGAGAAAAAATTCACGACTTAAAAAATTATATCGAATCATTCGGCATGAAATGGTCGGTTGTTGAATCTCTGCCTGTTGTTGAGACTATTAAATACGCTGGTCCTGATCGTGACCAACAGATTGAAGTCTACAAAGAGAGTCTTCGAAATCTTTCGGCAGAGGGTATACACACCATTTGCTATAATTTCATGCCTGTATTGGATTGGGCTCGCACTGATTTGTCACATCCTAATCCTAACGGATCTACAAACCTTTATTTCAGTTTCCCTGAATTTGCTTATTTTGACAAGTATATTATTAAACGTGAAGGTGCCGATAAGGATTGGGAGAACATGGGCAAGAGTATTGGCCGTGACATTCTTGCCGAAGTTGAAGAGTTGAAAAAGACGATGACTGCGGAAAAGGATCATGCACTGGTTGAAAATATTGTCATCAAAACTCAGGGATTTGTTTCTGGTAACTTTAAGGAGGGTGATGAACATCCTGTTGAATTGTTCAGACAACTGCTTGATTTATACAAGGGAATCACGAAGGAACAGTTGAGGGAAAACATGCGTTATTTCCTATCTGCAGTCATGCCTACATGCGATGAATGCGACATGTATATGTGCGTTCATCCTGATGATCCTCCATTCCCTATTTTGGGATTGCCACGTATCGTTACTTGCGACGAGGACATTAACTGGTTCCTTAAGGCTGTCGACAATCCTCATAACGGACTGACATTCTGTGCAGGAAGCATCTCTGCTGGAGCACACAATAATCCTGTAGAACTTGCAAAGAAATATGCTGACCGCACGTGGTTTGTACACTTGCGCAGCTGCCACATATTCGCTAATGGCGACTTCACTGAAGCTAGTCATCTCGGCGGAAGAGCTGATATAATTGAACTTGCACGAATCTTCGAAAAGACAAATCCAAATCTTCCTATGCGAGTTGACCATGGTATGACTATGCTTGGCGACGAGGAACGTGGATATAATGCCGGTTATAGTTTCTTGGGACGTATGTTCGCGATGGGACAGATTCAGGGCGTTCTTGCAACAGTTGATCGTGAACTGGGTATTGAATATAAACAACCAGGATTCTTTGACTGATAAAAACCGTCATGGAAAAGAGTAAAATCAACTAATTAAAAAAAGAATTATGAAAAATCTATTTGATATAAAAGACTACGTTGTAGTTATCACTGGCGGAACAGGTGTTCTTGGTCGCACCATAGCTAAATATTTAGCACAGAATGGTGCAAAAGTTGCTATCCTCGGTCGTAAGGAAGAGGTTGGTAACGCTATAGTTAATGATATTAAGAAAGCTGGCGGTGATGCTTGTTTCTTCAAGACTGATGTAATGAATCAGGCTGTTGTTGAGCAGAACTGCAAAGATATTCTAGAAAAATATGGTCACATAGACACACTACTAAATGCAGCTGGAGGTAACCAGCCTGGTGCGGTTATCGGTCCTGATCAAAACTTCTTCGACTTGGATCCAGAACAGTTCCAAAAGGTTTTGAATCTTAACCTTACAGGTACAGTTATTCCTACTCAGGTATTTCTGAAACCTATGGTTGAAAAGGGCAAGGGAAGTATTATCAACTTCTCAAGCATGGCTGCTTTCCGTCCTATGACACGTGTCTGCGGATATGCTGCTGCTAAAGCCGGAATTAGTAATTTCACTGCATACATGGCTCATGAAACTGCTATGAAATTTGGCGAGGGAATTCGTGTAAATGCTATTGCTCCGGGCTTCTTTATTACAGAACAGAACCGTGCTTTGCTTACAAATCCTGACGGCAGTTATACTGAGCGTGGAAAGGATGTTATCAGACAGACTCCATTTGGTCGTATGGGTAAACCAGAGGAACTTTGTGGTACTATTCAATATCTAATGAGTGATGCAGCAGCTTTCGTTACAGGAACAGTGGCTGTTGTAGACGGTGGCTTCAACATCTTCGCAATGTAATCACTCTTTATCTTTGTTTGACACAACCGACCAGATATTAGAACTTTTCTTTATTGGGTCGGCAAATCGGGTAAGAGGCACTGGTTGCCTATATCCATGATAATCAACCCGGAAGCAACTCTGCATAATGATGAGTCGCTTTCGGGTTCTTGTTATTGCAACATAAAACTTTCTAGCATCTTCATCAAGCATGGTCTTATTGTTCTTACTATAATAGTTCGGGTATCTGCCTTCTATTGCGTCAAACACTATCACATTGTCAAACTCCAGTCCTTTTGCCTTGTGTACTGTTGTCACGAATATCTTTTCCTTTATCGTGTCACTGCCGCACAAATCAGCTTCTTTCAGAGTATTAATTTCAAGCATGTGATTACTCAATTGGGTAATCAAAGCAGTATTGTCTGTCGGAGTAATGATGTCTGATGATATATAATTGAATATGTATGATATATTTTCTAATGGTTGGATGATATCTACCGATGTTAGATTGTCATATATCTGTTTCAGTTTAGATACCAATATCTTTTCATCGCCGGTTTCTTTCCAAAGCATATCGCGTGTCTCTGCATATATTTTGCCATAGTTGTCACGCAATATCTTCACTCTGTCTTGTACTCTTTTCTGCTGCATAAACTGTTGCTGACTGTCTATGACTTCTTTTGCTTTTGAATAGCAATAGGTCACGAGACTACGCGTCGCGTCTACATCGGCATCGGCAAGATGACTGTTTTCGCCTTCCAGATGCAACATTTCCAACAGGTATTTCAGTTTATATTGTCGCAACTGTGGACGCAAAAGTTTTATCAATCGCAAACTGTCTATATATGGTGACATCAATTTATCGTTGATTTCTTCTTCGCCAAGCTCTCGCCTTACATTATTTTTTAATATGTTTATGTCGTAATCTGCATTATGCCCTAGGAGAACAGAGTCTCCGATGTAATCCAAGAATTTCCTTAACGCATCCTTACGCGATAGCAATGTTTGATGTTTTCTCTCCTCTATAATCGGATTCACGATATCACCTAGCATCTCTGGTATTGGTTTGTCGCTTTCTAAATAAATAGATAACTGCGAACCATCTACAATTTTTCCATTGCGTATCTTTACGGCTGCTATCTGCAATATATCGTCATTGAATACGTCTAGTCCAGTAGTTTCTGTATCAAAAATCGTTATTTCTTTTGTTTTATAGGCACTGATAAACTGCTGTATATACGTTGAATCGTCATACATTAAGAAGTCCAAAGGTAGCATTGCACGATCTGCACATGATTGCACGAAATTACGTGCGGCGGTTGTCGTCTGAAAAACTTTCATTCCATTTAGCAGTCGCGCCCATGCTATGAAATTGTATTCATTACATAATATCGTTAAATGTGCAAAGAGAAGTTTTATCTGCGACGACGAAAACAAATCATCGCCTGATATTTTGAAATGACTTGCGTGCATATTCTTCAAGGCATTGCTCACCGCATCAGCATCACGGTTTGAACTCACGATAATAGCAGTCGTATCTTCTGCCGATTCTGTACCAAGTCTTATTGCTTGCTGCGCTGCATCCAGATATTCTGTATCTATAGTTTCAGACTGGTAAAGTTGCAGTTCATTGCCTATCGTCTGCGGTATATAGTCGGTTGTTGGCAAAAGATCCCGCGATATATTCAGAGTTTCTTCGGCATAAGCATTAAATATGTCTAACAAATATTTTGGTGAACGATGGTTATGACTCAATGTATGTATATTGCCTTTGCATCTATTACGGAGCAAATCCAATGTTGACATCTTGGCACCCATAAACGAAAATATTGATTGCTGCGGATCACCTAAGTATACCACTACTTTTTTATTATCTTCTTGAGGAGACAGCAAGTCTATAATAGCTAATTGCAGAGGATTTAAATCCTGCACTTCGTCTACTTGAATCCAAGAATATGTAGATTTACATTCATTCGTTGCGTTTGAAACGTTGTTTTTCAAACTGTCATAAGACAACAATAATATGTCTTCAAAATCAAGAAGATTGTTTGTTTTTTTGTATTTTTCGTAGTTGCGAGCCAACTGCATTTTTTTCAGCGTCACATATATGATCTGCTGTGTACCGAGTTCACTGCAACTATCTCGATAGAAGTCGGTATTCATATAAATGTCATTCATAGACTTTGCTGTAAATGGCATTTTATGTGCCTCACAAATCGCATTAAGTGCCTTCACATCATCACTGTTCAGACAATCTGAATGTAGCCGTAGATCTCGTGGATAATTATGGTTTATCTGATACATCAGATGTGAAAGGAATATAGCTTCATTATATTCTCGCTGGCGTTTATAGCTTGCTGCTACTTCCTCTTCATCATCATTTGTATATTGGCACATTATACTTAATGCATCGGTATCATCAATAATTGATGATGATGCCGCCACAATACCTGAATCATATAAATAACGTGAACAGAAACGATGTACGTTACCGACAAATAAGTCGGACGTATCATCGTTTATATTGTCGTTTATTCGTTGTTGCATACCACGAGCTGCACGATTGGTAAACGTTAGACAAAGCATTTCACTGTATGGAATTCCTGCATCGTGTGCGTGCCCTACCCTACATGCTAGTATCTGCGTCTTACCGCATCCTGGAGGTGCCAAAACCAAATGATATCCATTATCAAGATCAATCACTTTCTGTTGGCTGGCATCAGGTGTAAATGTGCTGCTCATGTGGTATCAGCTTTGAAGAATTATTCGTTGACAATGATACCCCCCATTGGAGCAATTGTCATCTTTATCTTTCCGTTCTTGCTTATCTTTATATTCTTCAAACTTGGTGTAGACCATAGCTCACCTTGTTTCTTATTTCCGTCAGCATACAATTTCACTGTCTTTCCGGCAAACATGTCAAGATTCAAAGTGATAGTTATTGGTTTGTCTGTACCGTTAATACCACCTACATACCATTTATCACCAGTCTTTCGTGCTATAACAGTGTATTTTGAAGGATATCCGTCCAAGAACTTCACTTCATTCCATGTTGTAGGGATTTGTTTCAACCATTCCTTTTCAAAATCAGGTAATGTTTCAACCACGTTTGGTGTTACCTCAACGCAGTTTACACTTGTCTGGTTTGTGATAGCAGTTGCCATTTCAAATATATCACCAGTGAATCTCTGATGACGGCTCTTGTTGTCCTTACTCATATATTTATTCATGATGACACCACCCCAGTCAAAGCTGGCAACGGCATTTCTTGTATATGGGTACATGTTCATTTCAAAGCCTTCTTTCTTTGCGTGATAGTCAGAGAAGTAAACATTCTCGCTGGCAAGTGCAGCTTCGCTTGCAACATAGTTTGGATACATGCGCTCCCAACCTCTAGGGATTGTACATCCATGGAATATTACCTGAAGACCATATTCATTGGCATCACTCAGAATATCCTCATAAAGTTGCATTGTATGTTGTTTGTCTCCACCAAAGAAGTCTACCTTTATACCCTTTACACCAATCTTCTGCATCCAAGCCATGTCTTTCTTTCTAGCGATAGAATTACTCATCACATTACGTGGAGTTTGTGGGGCATCATTCTCAAAACCGTTACTGTTATACCATAACAACAGGTTTACACCTTTGCTCTGAGCATACTCAGATAGTTTTTCCATTCTGTCTCTACCAATCTGTGTATCCCAGAATCCGTCAACAAGCACATACTCATATCCCATCTTTGCTGAAACATCTATAAATGCTACTTGGTCATCATAGTTCACACTGTTGTCTTGCCATATAAGCCAGCTCCATGTATATCTTCCTGGTTTATAATCATATTTTGTTTCATACAATGGGTCTACTACATCGTATGGAATTGTAGTCTCAACGATAGGCTTCAAAGAACTACCCACGGTGATTGTACGCCAAGGAGTATTTCCTGGAAGAGAAATTGCAGCATATTCGCTTCCTATGCCGTTAGCTTCTCCCTTTTGTGGATATGTAACGCTAAAGCCTTTTCCTGCTTCATATTCAGAAAGTCTGCTTCCTGGGTATTCTCCTGTCACTCCTGTTTCTGATATCAGCACCCAGTTATTTCCTTTTGCATTTGGAATTCGATACAAACATGGGAAGGTATAGCCAACACCATATTGTGAAGGATCTGTTAGCTTAGAGTCTGGCCTATATTCCTCTTCATAGCTAGGCTTTGTACGTTCCCATCCTGTCATAGGTGTTATCTGTGGAGAAAGGAAAGTCCTTGTTTGTGAAGGAAAGTTGAATCCGCTCACCTCTTTATATATGATAGCAGCCTTTGGATTGTCATTTTTCGGACGAGGCAAAGAATATCTGAAAGCGATATCGTTGTCAGATACATTGAATGTTATCTGCATTGGCAGATTATCTGCGTTTACAAGATCAAGAGTAATTTGGTTAGCCTTATATTCTACATGACTTTTTTTAATACGAGTCATGTCATAGCTTTTATTTACTTTTGATTCTTCAGCTTTAACGATCTTCAAATCTTTGGTAAAATCACCATAATTGGCATTTAGTCCTAATGCAGAACGTGACAATATTTCCGCTCCGTTATAGTTTACTGCATAGGTGGCTAGTCCACCGTCGTCATTTATGTCGACTTTTAGTTTACCGTCTGGCGAACTAACAATATGATTATCGGCAAAGGCAATGGTTACCAATAATAATGCCAATGAGATTAAAGTTACTCTCTTCATGTTATTGTATTTAAATAGATATCTTGTACAAAGGTAGTGCAAACGAGTGAAAAAGCAAAATAAAACATCGTTTTAATTTGTTTTCCCGAGTGCCGCCTACCTTCAACTTGGTTAAAGGTAGTGCAAGCCGAACACAATACAAAATAAAATAGAATATTTTTGTTTTTATTGTTGAGGCGCAGCCTATCTTCACCAAAGGTAAAGGTAGTGCAAACGAGTGGAAAAGCAAAATAAAACATCGTTTTAATTTTGTTTTCCCAAGTGTCCTAACTATCAAGTAGTTTATATTCCACAAACGCTTCCATAGCCTCATAACAAGCCAAGCCCAAATCATCATACAATTTTGCTGTAGCTCTATTACGGTCTTCGGCACGCTGCCAGAACAAACGTTCATCATTTCCAAGGAACGGCGCACTTTCCATCTGTGAACTATGCTTTAATATAGCATTACGCTTTGCACGCAACTCTTCTGGACTCATCGGAACACACATTTCGATATTCTCTATTTCCCATTCAGCCCATGCACCACGATACATCCACACACGACAGTCATTAAGCCATTCGGCACCTTCTTCTTTCTCCAGATCAAGCGCTGCCAAAACAGCATCCGTACACTTTCTGTGGGTTCCATGCGGATCAGCAAGATCACCGGCAACATATATCTGATGTGGTTTCACCTCTTTTAATAGAGCACGTACAATTTCTACATCCTTTTCTGTCATCGGCAACTTTTCTATCTTGCCACTTTCATAAAAAGGAAGATCTAGAAAATGAACATTATCTAGCGGTATATGATTAAACGTACATGCGGTACGAGCCTCACCACGGCGAATCAACCCCTTAATAGTTCTTACCTCTACAGTATCAATCTCACCATCTTTCTTGTCTGCTAGGAATTCCTTTATCTCCTTATACATCTTTGTGATAGTAGCATCTTCACTATTTATAAACAGCTGATTGAAGCCGTTTATGAAATGCATGAATCTTGTCACTTCCTCATCACCTACAGCAATATTTCCACTAGTCTCATAAGCAAGATGTACCTCATGATTCTGCTGTACAAGTCTTCTGATTGTACCTCCCATGGAAATAACATCATCATCTGGATGTGGCGAGAACACTATGACTTTCTTAGGATATGGATTGGCACGTTCCGGTCGAGATGTATCATCGGCATCCGGTTTACCTCCTGGCCATCCTGTGATAGTATGCTGAAGATCGTTGAATATTTTTATGTTAGCATTATAGGCTGACCCATACAATGCAAGAAGTTCTGACAAACCATTTTCGTTATAATCCTTATTGGTAAGTTTCAGAATTGGTTTATGAAGTTTTTGGCACAACCAAGTAAGAGCTGCGCGTATCAGTTTATCTGTCCATTTGCAATTTGTTACCAACCATGGATGAACTATACGTGTAAGTTTTGCCGCAGCAGCAAGGTCTATCACCACATGAGCATCGTTGTGCGTCTGCAAGAATGAGGCAGGTATCGACTCTGCGATAGGACCTTCCACAGTCTGCTGAATAATATCTGCTTTCTCTTCACCCCATGCCGTAAGGAATATCTTGCGTGCAGAAAGAATTGTGGCGATACCCATTGTTATAGAACATGGTGGCACAGGTTCTTGAGTGCCAAAACTCATTGTCATTTCTTCACGGCTTGTTGCGTCTATCAGCATCAGCCGTGATGTTGTTGTCAATCCAGAGCCAGGTTCGTTTGTGGCAATATTACCAATCCTTCCTATACCAAGAAGTATCACATCTATACCACCACAGTTCCTTATATTCTCTTCATACAACCGACATTGCTCTAACACTTTATCCTGCGGAGTTGTACCGTCTGGAGAAAATATGTTTTCAGGTTTCACGTCAATATGATCAAGCAACATATCATGCAACTGCGCTATGGCACTGTGTGAACTCTTTGCGCTTTGTGGGAAATACTCATAAGAGTTGAACACGATTACATTACTGAAACTAAGTTCGTGTTTCTCATATCTTGAAATCAGTTCATCATATACTGGAACAAGAGACTTTCCTGTACCTAGTCCCAATACGCATTTGCGTCCTTCACTAGCATGATTGGAAATAATCCTTGCTATCTCATCAGCGATATTGCAAGCACCTTCTTCGACTTTGGGGAATATGTCTGTGGGAATCTTCTCACAGCGTGTAATCTCCGAACGTTCTACAGCGGTGCTAGGACGATAAAATTCCTCTGGCACCTTGTTTAATACTATTTGTGAACTTAGACTTAATTTCATAATCCTTCTATATCCTTAAAATAACGATATGTTCCTACTTTCAATTCATCTGTTGCAGCTTCATCGCATACGATGATACCGTGCTGGTGCATCTGTAATGCAGATATTGTAAACATCTGACTTACTCCGCCTTCCACTACAGCCTGTAAAGCTCGTGCCTTAGCGTGACCATTCACAAGAACCATAACCTCACGTGCATCCATAACCGTTCCCACTCCTACTGTGAGAGCATAAGCAGGAACTTTGTTCATATCATTGCCAAAGAAACGACTGTTTACAATTCGTGTTTCTTTTGTTAGTGTTTTTTGTCGTGTACGTGAACTCAAAGAAGAGCCTGGTTCATTAAACGCAATGTGTCCATCAACGCCTACACCACCTATAAATAGGTCTATACCACCAGCTTCTTTTATCTGCTTTTCATAGTTAGCACATTCAGCCTCCAAGTCAGCAGCATTACCGTTAAGAATATGAATATTTTCATTCGGACAATCGATATGCTTAAACAAATTGTTATGCATAAAAGAATGGTAACTCTCTAGATGTTCCACTGGCAGTCCCACGTATTCGTCCATATTGAACGTAACTACATTTTTGAAAGAAACTCTCTTTTCATTATATGCCTGAATAAGTTTCTTATACATACCGATAGGCGAAGAGCCCGTAGGAAGTCCCAACACAAACTTTTTCTGTGGTGTTGGTTTAAAGTCATTAATTCTTTTAATGACATGTTCGGCAGCCCATTCCGCCAACTGTTCGTAATCTTTTTCTATAATTAATCTCATGCGCAATATGTTGGTTAGATTATCTATTATATTGCAAATATACAAAAAACGAATCTAAAAACAAAATAAAACATTGCTCTTATGAAAAATCAATTTATAATTTAATAAAGGTTCTTCGTCCATTTAGAGGGGATATCCCTCATAAATGGGCTTGGCTCTACCAGAAAAAGTTTTTTTAATGCCACTAATGTCATAATGTCACAAGCCCTTTGTTTATCGGGCTTCAGCCAGTGACATTAAGTGACATTATCGGGCTAAAAGTGACATTATACAGCAAATCATACCTATTTTTGGTGATTTTTCACCAAATATGCAATACATGTATAGATACTTTTTCGCTTATGATGGTCTGCACTCGTCATTATGGCGCTATACTTCACAATATGTTAGTTCTTATCTAAGAAGTAAAGTGCAATAATGGTGATTATTGTCATCAATCCTATTCTAGTAGTTTATTGATAATAATTCGTTTACCCGCGTTAAGTAACCTCCTTTTTCACGTTAGGCAATTCAATTACCTAACGTGGGTAATTGGGTTACTCACGTTAGGTAACCCGATTACATACGTTGTGTAATCGGATTACACACGTGTTGAGGTAATCGAATTACCCAAGTGCCTAGGTAATCGAATTACCCAAAAGTTGCGAAAATTTAGGTAACTATTATACCTTCATTTTCCATTCACGCAACTTTCTTGCATTTTTCTTGCACCCTTAAGTGTATTTCCTGTAAGCTTATCAAGCTAATAGACATATATTTCCTTTGTTCTTTATTTCAACGACATCAGTTACACCCAACATAGCTTAAGTAAACTTTGCTCTGTCTTCGTTTGCACTGTGTTTGAATACTTTGAACTTTAAGAAACAGGAGGAACACAATTAAAAGTAATCAGACTTGTACAATAACTCCAGTCGCTCAAGTTCTTAATTTTGGTTAAACATAACATTTGCGTTTATCAAACATGATAATTTATAAATTATTTTTATTAATTTTGTCAAAATAAGGAAAGCGCTAGACCATGCGCAAGAACGATAGTGATAAATATAAACTAAGCATTTGCATACATGTTAGAAACAAGTAATATTATTTGTAAGGAATGCCAGATAACAAAAAATTGCTCTAGATTTAAATTACTTAATCTGAGCGATGGTGACCAATACCATAGTAACGACATATCACATTGTACACTGTTATATGTATATAGTGGCAAAATAAATGTTTCTCACCACAAAGTAAACTATGATGTATCACATCACCAACTGTCTATAATAGGCTTTGACAAGTCATATATATTAAAGTCTGAAGGTGAGTCTACAGTGATGTTATTTTTTCTAACAGACCCAAATTTAAAGAAAGATGTCTTACGTATTCCTGACAGCAACTCCGTGTATGCTACAACAAAGCTAAGTCTCCATGTTTATCAGGCTTCGTTTTTAATAAATGATTTATATTCTAACATATATGAATTGATAAATTCTAATGTTATATCAATGGAATTATTGAAAGTCAAGGAACTTGAACTGTGGTTATTAATTAAGATGACTATGCAATTGGAAGATTTTAAAAAATTTTCATCTGTTTTTAATAGCAAGAGAATTAGTTTTAAGACTAAAGTTCTTGCAAAGATGAAAGATTACAAAACGGTTTCCGGATTAGCTAAATCATTGGGTATGAACAGGTCTTATTTTCAACGTTTGTTTAAATCAGAATTTGGCGAGTCTCCATCAGATTGGCTAATAAAACACAGGTGCGAATACATCGTTGAATATTTGCACGAAAACGATGTTCCGTTAAAAGTAGCAGCTGAAGAATTAGAATTCTCATCAATGTCACAATTAAGTGATTATTGCCGAAAATATATTGGTAGGACTGCACGATGTATTCAGTTAGAATTAAAACGCGCATAGCTCTTATTTATCTATCTTTAAGAGGATTGCAAATACACCAACAATCTCAATAATCAAAAACATTTTTCAATTTTTTAAACAACAAATCGCCTAGACTTACTAAGCGTAGATAACGATGATGCTTTGCACTTGAATATAAATATTCTATGCTTCCACATCATGCGCATAAATTATGTAATATTTCTTCGATTAAAACGCACCTATTTTATATTGAAATCACCATTATTTTTCTAATACTAAAATAACACATTTGCTTAAATTTAAGAAACATTAGTCACAAAAGATTAAAACATAAATAAATAAATATTTGGTAAATACAACAAAAAGCGCCTATCTTTGCACTCGTTTGAGATAATATATCGTTACCTACGCGCAACCACGATATATATTAGGAAAAACTCTAGTAAGTATTAGTTTTTAAATTTAAGTCTTCAGCATATGTCATACATTAGCATTAACAGCAATAAACAGACTCGTATAATTATTAACAGAAATTCACATAGAACTCCTGAATAATTAAGAATTTACGGTCAAAAAGTCTCAAAACTTTTATAAAGCAAACTGCTTTTAAAAAAATTAGTTATTAATTTTTTAAAAACAAAAAAACACCTTAATATCAAGATATAATAAGAAGTCTAACAATATAGATAAATAAATTATAGTGATATTAATTTAATTATAAGAGCATTGTTTTAGAACAATAAGACTACCGCTAAGAATATAGAGTGATAAATAATTATAAACAGTGCTCAAAATATGTGGCACATTACAACAAATTAAATTGTGTAATATGAAAAATTTATTGTACATAGCTGCTATAGCGGCTACAGCAGTTGGATTTACCAGCTGTTCTAGTAATGAAGATCTTAACGATGCTGTTAAAGACAGTGGAGTTCCATTCAAGGTAACAGCATCAGCACCTACTACACGTGCCACAGATTTAACTAGTTCAAATTTCACAAACTTCCAGCTATATGCTTTCGAAGGAACTGATGAATGGATTACTGGAAAGCAATTTACGAAGAGCACTTCATGGTCTCCAGCCTCAGGAACTTACAAATGGCCTACAGCCGCTACGCCGTCAAACTTCTACGGAGTCAGTGAGAACGCAGCATCTATGTCTTCAGCTTTCGTTGACGACATTGCTAACTCAAAATCTTTCACTTATACAGTTCCTACAACTATTGCTGATCAAAAGGATTTACTTGTAGCTTCGACAACTGGTAAATCAAATGACACACAAGTTTCATTACCTTTTAACCATGCATTAGCAAGTGCTACGCTAAAAATTACTCTTGACCCAAGCGTTACAAATTATAAATCAGAAGATGGAGGAAGATTGTTTATCAAAATAAAAAGTATAACAATACATAACATTGAAGTTTCTGGTATTTATTCTTTTACTAATAGTTCTTGGACTTTAAATGGCACACATGGTAATTACATAATAGACCTTTCTGCATCGCCAATAGTTATTGACACAGACAACAATACATCAGCCAGCTTAAGTGATGCAACAGTAAATGTAAGTGGCAGTATGATGTTCGTACCACAAACTATAACATGTTGGAATATTTTTGCACATAATGGTGATGATGTATCAACAGAGCCAGATAATAAAAGTTTTATATCATTTGAGGCTCAAGCTGTAGAATACAATATAAACGATGTAATCAGTTGTTGTGATGCTGCTGTAACAAAAGGTGATTGTACGTCAGATGCAAATTACTACTATGTAGGAGCCACAAAAATTGCCACAAAAGAGGGTAAAATCTTAGATTGGACAAATTCCATTTTTTCAAAGTCAGATCAAGACTACATTCCGTTTACTGTTCAATATGAAACATATTCGCATGAACAGCAAAAACTACTTCTTGGAAACGTAAACGAGCTTGCGACCGCCGGATATGGTACTCTATACAAACCAATAAGAGGCGCCTACAATTCTACAGACAAAACATATAGTAATTTAGTATTGGATGCAACAAAAGCTCATGTATTTAATGTGAATATAGCAAATGCAGTAAGAAAAGAAGATGGTGATGGTGCATTTGGTTCGCCAGTCCACGTACAGAACTAATAGACTACAAATGAAAGATGTTAAATATATTATAATTGCAATACTTGGATTTTCAATGTTAATTTCAAGTTGCACTTCCGAAAAAGATTTTGGAGAAGGCACTTTAGAAAACGACGAAATTAAAGTAGAAGCTTATATTGCAGGAGCTACAAGAACACCTAAACTAACAAATAGCAACTTAACGCAATTTGGAGTTTATGGATTCTATGGATTAACAACCCGTATTAAAAATGTAATATTTACAAAAAATGGTACATCATGGCAAGGTAGTCGTGTAATAACGTGGCCTTCTGGTGCTATGAATTTTTATGGTATAAGCCCATCTTTCAGTATTAGTACAGGCAATCTTAATACATCCATGACATCATCAATTCAATCAATAGATTATATTGTGCCTACAAATACGGCTAAGCAATTTGATATATTGTATTCAAGCGCATTTAATCAAACAAAATCTGACAATAATGGAAGTATTGTTTTTGCTTACAAACCAGGAATGCATTACTTCAATTTTCTTGGTCAAAATACACTAGAGAGCAATTATCAAGTATTTGTAAAAACTATAATTGTACATAACTTGATTAGTAATGGAAAATTTACTTTTAGTACAACCACAGCTAACAAGGGTGATTGGACCGCCGCAAGTGGTAATGATGCAGTATACGCTAATGACACCATGGAATTATCAACGCCAATAGAACTTACTTCAACCAGAATAAGTTTATCAGGAGATGATTATATGGTTCTTATTCCACAAAATGTCACAAAATGGAATACAGATGAATCTGCGCCTATACCATTGACTGTAGCTGACACAAATCACAACTATTATGTTGAGATAGTTGGACAGATTATCAAGACTGACGAAGAGGGAAATAAAACATACCTACTTGGCAATGCTGATAATTTAGATCCAAATATCCCTCAATATGAATCAGTGTATTTTCCTCAAAATGCAAGAACATGCAGAATTGGCGCTGGCTCTGCACTCCCCATTTTATTTAATGGTGGGTATAATAAAGATGGGCAACTTTACATCGAACACACAGATAGAGGTGGTGGAGGTGTCATTGTCAAAGTAGCAGAATGGCAATCATCAGATATTGAAATTGAGGAATGGACACCTTATTCTGAAAATATTGAATTATAAAACAATTTGAATTATGAAAAAAAATAAAAACAAGGCTTATTTAAAGCCAATAACAGAGATAGTTTATATGACTGAGTGTACAAACATCCTTGCTGGATCTGGAGAAATGTCTCCTTCTGTAGATCTTACCCCGCGTACCACCGGCGAAGATGACGCTATGTAAGCCATGCTGTTTAGACACATGGTATGAAGAATAAAACTATATATGTTGAAGCACAATAAAATTGTAAGTATCCTTTTCCTGCTAGCGTTAACGCTAGCAGGAAATACAGTTTTCTCTTCTTGTTCTCAAGAAGAGGGCACAACTAGCAATAGCGCTACACAAAGGATGAAATTCCGTTTCAGTAGCGATGACTCTGAAAGCGGATCAGCTAAGGCTGCGACCAGAGGAACAGCAGAAACAAAAACTACGCTGTCCAGCTCTATAGGAATGTCATGCTACACTGGTGCATGGAACGATGATGCATCTCTGCCTGATTTTTTCTATAACGAAGAAATTATAGACCCAGGTACAGGCACATGGACTACATCAGGCAGCTACTTTAAACCTGACACAGGTACAAAGCGCAGATACTTCGCTTACTATCCATATCTTAACACTGATGTAGACAATCTGCACAACATGACAATTTCAGAGTCAAATCAACCTGGGTATCCAACCATTGATTACTCTGTTCCTGACGCTATAGTAGACCAACAGGATTTGATGGTTGGAAACACTGACGAATCAGCATTCGGAGATAAACTGGATGTTGTCAGCCTAAATCTAAGACATTTGCTCACAGCAGTAAGATTTGCGGTGGGAACTTCAATCCCTACATGTAAAGTAACTAAAATTACTATTAAGAATGTCTTCTATTCTGGTTCATATATATACCCGAATGAATCATGGTCATCAATAAACGATGAAAACGTAAAGACATTTACGCAACAACTTTCGAAACAAATTAACTCTACAGACGCAGCTGGTACATACATCACCAATGATAAACAGTCGTTTATGATGATGCCACAAACAGTGCCAAACAATGCGACGCTAGAAATAATAATAAACGACGGTCAAGATCACACCTTGACAACCAAACTTGGAGGAAAAGTATGGGGACGAGCTAAAGTCGTTACCTACAACATATCTATCACATCATTAACTAAGATGACTGTTACAAGTGATATCGTAGACTGGAGCACAGCCGACTCATTCACAGGTGAGGTTTCAGATGCATCTAACGTAAGAAATTCGGGAGACATCAATGAATGGGATCCTGGTAAAAACATGTCTAACAAGTAAATTGACATTGAGTTTAAATATTAATAACGCATTTGCATTTATTATATAAATATGAAAAAGTTCTTTATTATAATAGGGTTAGGATTAGCTGTACTTTCATCTTGCGGTAGCAGCGATGATTTGACAGACAATACCGCTGATGAAAACAGAATACAGTTACAAAGCGGTATGGCGACAACACGTGCCGGCCTTAGCATTCAAAGTACGGAATTCGACAAAGGCGAACAAATTAACGTCTTTTTAAGTGAGGTTGTAACCGTAGATCAGACTGCTTCTACAAAATACACACAGCCTATTGTTTATGTGACCAGCAACACTTCTGGTTCCATGACTCCAGCAAACTCTATATTCCCTTACTATCCTAGTAATGGACGTAACGTTGACCTATGGGCTTGTTATCCTTCAAGGGTGAACCAAAACTCAACTACTTTCACTGTAGAAAGTGATCAGACAACCAAAGACGGTTACAAGCGTAGTGACATGATGTATGCCGCTAAAGCAGGAATATTAAGACAAAAAGAGATTGTACCAATCACTTTCTATCACAAGATGGCTAAAGTGCGTATCAACCTCACGGTTCCTGACGGAAAAGATGTTTCTATACTTGACAATTCAAGAGTTTCAATAACTAATGTAGCTAGAACTATAGCTATAAACCCAAGTGCACAGTATATTGGGACAACTTCGGCAGAACTCACAAATATAGGTTCTGTAACCGTTTCTACAAATGGTTCTTTAGACTGCTCTGCCATAATTGTTCCACAGACCGTTGATCCAGGTTACTTTCTTGAGATAAGACTTAGCAATGGTGATATTCTAAACTACATGTTGCCTCAAAGCATAACATTTGTCCCTGGAACAATAAATACATTTGCCATAAGTGTGAATGAACAGAATATCAAGGCTACATATTCAGTAACACCGTGGGATGATACAGCTACAGCTATCTCAGGCGCTATATCACTTGACAAATAATAAAACTAGAATATAATATTTCTATAATATGAAGATAAAAGGATATTTATTTTTGGCGTTGGCATTAACAACTTCAGCTGTACTTTCATCTTGCAGCAGTGACGAAGATACTGCACAGGACAACTCTCTCAAGGAAATTAAACTTGGAGTGAGTTGGGGCAACACGAATACTAGAGCTAATATTGCCGAAGCTTATCGTAACATTATAACACAAGGACAGCAAATAGCAGTATGGGCAGACATGATTAACGCTACCGACTTGTCTGTTTCCAATTACTTCAATGCTTGGTTTTTGAAGTCTAATGGCGACAACACTTTGGGCTACGTAACAGAATCAAAGATGTTTCCTGCTGCTAATAAGTTGAATTTATACTGTATGCATGGAGACTTCAACGCAGGACAAATCACTGAAAAAACGACATCTTTCCCATCTACAGGATTAGCTTTCAAAGTTGAAACAGAACAAGTTGGTACTGGTAACTATTATACAAGCGATTTGCTCTATAGTATGAGGAAAGAAGTTATGCCTACTGAAAGCGAAATAGAATTACCTTTCTACCACATGCTTTCTCAAGTGAGAATTCTTGTGGTAGCAGGAGCTGAGGTTTCATTGGATAATTTGGCAAAATCAAGCGTGCAGATTGTAGGTGCAAAATATCAGGGAACATTTATACCAGACTCTACACTAACTGATTTAAGTAACCAGAGTAAAAGAGCAGCGATGGTAGTCACTGACAACACTCAAACATCAAACATCTCTGTAAAAAGAAGCGATATCAGTGCTTTCCAAACTGATACTGATCTTGCATCGGCTATTATGTTACCACAGACATTTGCTGCTGGAACAGGTATGGTTAAAATAACTCTTCCTAACAACGATGAGTTTACATACAAACCTTCGGCTGACTTGAAAATTGAAAGTGGAAAGGCTTATTTGATAAAAATAACCATTAACGACGGTAGAGCACAGGGTGTAGTTACATCTCTAAAGGATTGGACTTCTACAGAAACAGCTGAGACATTAGACTTTGAACGTTCACTTTAAAAACACCACGGAATTATGAAAACAAGAAAGAAAATAAATATCATTACTGCAATCATGTTGGGCAGTTTATTCAGCTTTACATCATGTGGTAGCGAAGAGGATACAACGGATGTCATAACAAAAGACAGGGCTGTTGTTTTCAGTTCTGTTATCGGAGATGTATCTGAAACACCCGCTGCTAAAACACGCGCCACTCTTGCCAGCACACTTGGTACCGACATCGGTATCATGGGATATAGATATTCAGGAACTTGGACCGGCACTACCGAGACACCTAACTTTATGTATCAGGTCAACGCTACTAGTACAGACCATACAAACTGGACTACTGCTACTAAATACTATTGGCCTAACACCGACGAGCACATGAGATTCTTCGGATATACACCTTTGTCTGCTTTCACTGGAACTAACGGAACTCTGAGCATAAAAACGGCTCTTGGTCCAACGAAATTCACTTCATACACGGTTCCTGTAAATAACGCTGACCAACAAGACTTGATGTTCGGTGAAAGCACTGAATATACTTGTAGCAACGGTGGTAACGTTGCATTGGCATTCCATCACATTCTTTCTGCGATAAGCTTTAAGTCTGGAAACAATGTAGACGGTTCTATTGAAAGTATCAAACTTAAGGGCATCCCATATATTGGTACCTATACAGCTAATACTGCAACAGGTGGAACATGGGCTGTTGATGCTCTACCAACAGAGATGCCTAATGAGTACACAGGTAATTTATCTAGTACATTCTTGATGATTCCACAGACTCTACCTTCTACAGCCTATGTTGTTATCACATATAAAGATGTAAATAGTAACACACAGACACTTACTTACTCTTTAAAGAATGTAGTTTGGAATGCTGGTAATGCCTATGAATACAGTATTAATATAGCTGACAACAAGGCTTTATTAACTCCAACTATCAAGGCTTGGACTGTTGTTTCTGGAAATATACAATATTAATGTTTAACAGAGTAAAGATAGAAGATATGAAAATAAGATATTATATTCAAACTCTAATCGCTGTCGCAGCTTTGATGAACACATCATGCGCCAACGAGAATGAATATACAGAGAATGCGAGTAATAAACAAATAGAATTCACTGTAAATAAAAACATTGCGCCTATATCACGCGCTTCTATTAAGACGACTTGGGGTGATACCGATCAGTTTAACATTATTTCTATGGTAAAAACTGATGACGTATGGAGTATACTGATAAATAAGGAAAGCGTTTCTAAAAATTCTGACGGTAACTGGATTACCGCTAAACAGCATTATTGGCCAAATCAAAAGCAACAACTTGACTTCTATGGCTACTACCCTGCTGCAACTCTTGAAAATTTAATCACAAGCGTGATTCCTACTCAAGCTCCAACATTTAATTATACTGTAAGCAACGAAGAGAGTAACCAAGTTGATATCCTTGGCGCTCACGTTACATATGGAAATAGTCAATTCGCAACTACTATTCCGTTGGAATTTCAACATTTACAAACTGCTATCTACGTAAAGATGGCTGACGGTAGCAAGGTTGGAACGATAAAGAGTATTTCTATAACCAACGCAAATAGTGTAGGTACTTTTGATTATGCAACTATGGGATGGAGCAATCAGAATACACCATTAACATATTCTCGCACACTGAACTACGCAAGTAGTGGAACTGATGGTGGCACATATCTTGTTCCTGCAACAAATCCACTGCTACTGTTGCCACAGACTTTGTCTGATGACTCAAGAATAAACATTGTTTTCACAGACACAGAGGGTGACCATACAATGAGTTACGCTCCGACCGCTCTGCAAAAAACACTAGTAGGTGGGTATGCTTTGGAACTTTCGATATCAGTAACTTCACTCTATACTATAGAACTAACAAGCAAAGTTGCAGAGTGGCTTGATGGTGGTTTGACAAATGGAGAACTTAAAAGTAAATGAGAAATAAAATAACACGCAATAATATGAGAAAATCATTATTTTATGCCGCTATGCTCTTCGCCACATTGCTTACTGCATGCAGCAGCGATGATAGTGAAAATGAAACTATAGCTGATGGCAAATATGAAATAAATATTGCCAGTTCTATAAACGAGGCTGTAACAAGAGGTGTAACACAAGGAAACTACATAAACAATGGCGAACTAGTTTATGTTTGGGGAGATGTTAGCAATGCCATCGATGAGACAAAAGATGGAACTTCATGGTTTAACGCTTGGGAACTTACCGCTAACGGTTCAAACGGCTTCACTCATAAGACTGGTGATGTGAAATATTATCCTGGACAAAACCAGAATATTGACTTGTTTGCTATTCATGGCAATCAACTACATTTCACAGCTGGTACAACAGAATTTCCTACTTCTGTATCACACACTATATATACAGATCAGACTACTACTGATGGGTATGTGAAAAGCGACCTTTTGTATGGTACTCTAAAAAAGCAGGCACATTCAACATCAACTATTCCTGTGACATTCTATCACATGCTTTCAAAAATTGAAATTGTATTGAAGCCAGGTGTAGGCGTACGTGATGCAGACTTAGCTGATATCTCAGTTAACTTGCTTAACGTAAAACCTACGGTTACTTTTGCTCCTAAAAAACTTACTGCTGAAGAATTGGCAACACAAGGTACAAGAGCAAATTTGCTTACCAACACAGGAAATGCAACCAGTGTAAAGTTCACACCGATAAAGGTTGAAAAAGCTACGGATGGCTACGGAACTCAATACTCTGAAGTTATCATACCTCCACAAAGCTATAATGGAACTGACTTCATGTCAATAACATTTAATAGTGGTGGTCTTGCTGGCACAACTCTATATTATCAGCTAACAAAAGACTTATTAAGTGGTTATGTATATCAATTCAATATACTAATTAGCCCTACTACTTTCACTCTTTCACCTACGGTAACACCGTGGCAAAGTGAAACAACAACGCGCGACAAAGATATGAATAAGAAATCTTAAACATTTACCAAAACGATTATGAAACACTTTAATAAACATATTCTCTACACTATGATGGGCTGCAGCATGATTAGTGGATTGTATTCTTGTTCTGAAAGTATAAATGACACACTTCCTAGCATTGGATTGACTAATAAAGAAATTAGTTTCAATGCTACAACTTCAAGCGATGTCAATAATAACTCAAAGACACGTGCAGCTATGATGTCTACAGATGGATTTGAAAATCCACATACTTTACAGGGATTCTCAAAGACTTTATACCTGCATCCACTTGTGGAAACATTACAGACGCAGGAACATGCTGTAAAAACACGTGGTGCTCTTATTGATGCAGCAAGCAATATGAGTTCTTTCGGAGTGACAGGTATATATTACAATAATGCTGGTGAACTCCCTACCCTAGCACCAAACTATTTCCATAATATTGAAACCGTTAAATCGTCAGACAATATATGGACTATGAGGGAAAAGCGTGCATGGCCTACTTCAAAATATAAGATGGCTATCTATGCTTATCATCCTTTCGGTGCTCCAGAAATAGCTATTTCTGACGAATCTCAGATTGGAAGTCCATCTGTTTCATACACTGTCGGAAACAATCCGACAACAATGAGTGACTTTATGACAGCTTCAGCTACAGAACTGAATGTGTCAACAGCAACTAACAACACTGTACCATTAGTTTTTAATCATAATTTAACAGCAATTAACTTTGTTGTTGGCAAGGATATGATTCCAGGTACAATCAAGAGTGTCACTTTTAGAAATATATACAATGAAGGTAAATTCACCCTTGGTGGAGCTTGGAGTTTTACAAACTATTCATTGTCTGACAAAAGTTACGGTAACTTAGGTGTTGCTATAACTGGCGCAGAAAATGAGGTTATTATCAACGGTACTCGTACTCTTATGATGATTCCTCAGACATTCAGCGCAGAAAATCAAACTCTCGAAATCGTTTTTAACGATGGACAAACTGACTACACGCTAACAACTACTCTTAATGGATCATCATGGGTAGCTGGAAAAACTGTAACATATAAGATTTCTTCTTCTGCTGTCACAACTCTTAATCTTGGAACTATCTCTTTCGCCACAGGATGGGATCAGATTGGTAAAACAACATGGGCTGATGGCGATGCAGTCGGTCTATATGTAAAAGACCAAAACGGAAATCTAAAGAGTTCAAATGTTAAACTTACATATTCAGGTACTGATAAAAAATGGACTTCAGCAACTAAAGTGTTGTATTCACCACAATACGACTACTATGTTTATTATCCATATCAGGATGCCGGTGTTTCTAACACTTCAAATTCAGGAAGTGCAAAGACACGTGCCTCAATAACTGCTGGTACTGCTGAAGGATTCTTTGCATCTGGTATTTCAGCTTGGTCTCCAAAGACCGACCAAAGCACATCTACTAACATCAACGCTAGTGACCTCCAAACTGCAAAAGGTTTAATATCTACAGTTGATGCTTCTAGTATAAACTTCACTATGGCACACGCTATGGGATTGGCAAAAATTACGTTAGGCACGAAAACTGTACCTATGACTCGTACATTTGATGGCAATACCAATACTGTGAAACAAGATGTTGGTACCAAAAACGTAACCGCAGCCGCCAACTTTAACGGCGGTGTTATTCCTTATTACAACGGAAATTACTGCGCAATCATTAAGCCTAACACAGCCACGATATTCAAGAGTGCGGCTGGTGTAGCCAATGGTTGGGTAAATAATGCCATATCACTAACCGCAGCAAGTGGTGCAACCACATCTGGTACTGCATATAGCGACAGTACATTTATTTACCTTGCACGTGCGTATAGTTACACGGGAAGTGTACAGCAGTACATAGCTCCTAAAAGCAGGCACATATAAACTTGAAGTTTGGGGTGCGCAAGGTGGATCAACATTAAGCGGTATCGGTGCAAATGGAGGGTATTCTTATGGAAATATATATTTAAATGGAGGCAGGTTATTATATGTTGTTGTAGGTGGTAGTGGCGATAGTGGATTAGGATATAATGGGGGTGGTGACGGACAGGCTTATGGCGGTGGTGCTACCCATATATCAACAAATAATAGAGGTGAATTAAGTAATTTTAGTAGCTATCAATCTGAAATAATTATTGTTGCAGGAGGAGGTGGCGGAGGAGAAAGAACAAATGCGGGTGCTGGTGGAGGAGTTAACGGTAATGCTGGCGTTTTTTGGGATAATGCTGGTGTAACAGGAAATGCTCCATCAGGAGGAACACAAAATTCTGGTGGAATTGGTGCTTGGAACAGCACTTATGGGACTGCGGGTCAGGAACCTTTGGTCAAGGAGGAACAGGAACAACATCAAATGAATCTGGTCCAGGAGGAGGTGGTGGCTGGTACGGTGGTGGCGGTATCCCTTGGGCTGGTGGTTCAGCTGGTGGTTCCGGTCATATCGGTACCGGCATTACTGGAGCCACTATTGCTGGAAGCCAATCATTTTTATCGCCGTCTGGCGGAACGGAGATTGGGCACACTGGCAATGGCTACTCAAAAATAACTCAAATTTCGTTTTAAACAAAATGAAAAATCCATTACAAAATAGAAAGTAATGGATTTTGTTTTCACAATTTAGTTAAATGAGACCTGAGATATTATAGCATAACCATTACCTGAACGAATATGTTCTTGGGAATAACCATTTGATACACCACTTGTTGAATTGCTACTATCATATCCTGCACCAACAATTATGCGATCTGATAATTTTGACATTATTGCTTCTGTAACGCTCGCATCAGAATTTGTATCATTCCAACCTAAAATAAATTCTATACCAGAAGAATTAGAAGTGTCAATATCAACATTAATATATGCCGTTAAATGATTTGTAGTCTTTGTCATTTTTGTAATTGAAAAAGAATGATAAGGATCATTATTATAAGACGCAAAAGCGCAATTATTAAACCCAAAGCCAGACATATCGATTTGATAAATTCCAGATGTATTTCTCCAATATGGCCCATAATAGGTTGCATTACTTGTACCTAACCGTGTCAAGGATGGTGTATAAACAAGAACATTACTTAGCCTAAAGTCTGTAGAACCATCCCAATTAAAATATGCTCCGTCACTATATGCACCTCCTACGTATGTATATAGTATTTTTCCAGATACTAATGATATTGTACCAGAAGAATAGCTGCCTTTTACATTATTTCCTTCAGAGCCATAACATTCCAATTTATAACTTCCTGTTTTAGGTGCCACAAACTGCTGTACACTTCCCGTGTTAGGAGGAAAATAATTAAACAAAATAAGGCTTATTACAAGAATATTTGACAATAAATTTGATTTATTTCTATTTTTTGTTGTGATATTTACACACGGACACGGGAAGTGTACAGAATTTCACAGCGCCAAAATTAGGGTCCTACAAACTAGAAGTTTGGGGCGCAGGAAGTTTAAGTGCAAAAAGTACTTCCGGCTATAGTACAGAAGAAGGAAAAGGTGGGTATGCAAAAGGAACATACGATTTAACTTTAGGTGCAGTCTTATATTTATATATTGGAGGCGCTGGCAATACAAACTCAGGAATATCTGGAGGTACAGGAGGCTATAATGGAGGTGGAAATGGAGGCACCGGTGTTTCTTATGCAGGTGGTAGTGGTGGTGGAGGAGCAACTCATATAGCTACTATCTCAGGTTTACTATCTTCTTTGGTTAATAATAAAAATTCTATAATTATTGTAGCTGGTGGTTCTGGTGGATGTGCAGTAAACTCAGGAGCCGGTTATGGTGGTGGAATAACTGGCGGTGACTCTTCCACTGCAGGTTGGACACCAACAGGCATTAATAAAATTACTATACTAGGAGGATCTCAGGCAAAAGGATATGCATTTGGACAAGGACAAAATGTAACAATACCAAAAACACAAGGGTCATGTGGTGCCGAAGGTAATGGCGGTGGAGGTGGCGGATACTATGGTGGGTATGCATTTATTGGAGATGGTGACGGTAGTTGTTGTGGAGGTACAGGGGGTTCCGGATATATTGGCGGCGTATCTAACGGCACCATGGAAAATGGTGTGCGTTCTGGAAATGGATACTGTGTAGTATCATGGATTCCTTAAATTAATTATTTTCTATAATTAGAAGTTTCCTTAGAATTCATATTGAATTCTAAGGAATTGTGTTATCTACGGTAACATAGTTATTATAGCATAACCATCACCGCTATGTCCAATCTCTGTTCCACCGCTTGGTGAAGAAAATGATTGGTTTCCTGCAATTGTGGCTCCTGAAATACCTATACTGATGTAACCAGAACCGCCACCACCACCGCCACCATAGTTTATGCCACCACCGCCGTACCAACCGCCACCACCAGCACCGCCATGATTTCCATCAGTTCCAGGTCCACCTTCTCCTCCCTGTCCAAAACTTCCAGATGTTCCTGTCCCTGATATATAATAATATCCATATTGACCACCTTCTTTCTGTGTTCCACCTGCTGCTAATAAAATAACATTTGTAACGAAACCACCCGTTCCACCAGTAAGACCACCTCCTGCACCTCCAATAGCGGCATCTCCGCCACCACCACCTCCTGCAACTATGATAACTTCATTTTGATATGATAAATAATTTTTAAGTTCTCCTCTTTTGCTTAAAGCTATATGTGTTGCTCCACCTCCAGAACCAGAACCAATGCCGCCACCATTATATGTTCCAATACCAGGATTATCATTTATTATGGAATTATATTGTCCAACATATATATAAAGATTTGTCCATTGAGATAAATTTATATTACCATAAGAATATCCACCAAAACCACCGGTTCCTCCAAAGCTACTATTTCCTTGTGCTCCCCAAACTTCTAATTTATATGTACCACCTTTAGGTGCCACAAACTGCTGTACACTTCCCGTGTGAGGAGGAAAATAATTAAACAAAATAAGACTTATTACAAGAATATTTGACAATAAATTTGATTTATTTCTAATTTTTGTTGTGATATTTACACAGGGACACGGGAATGTACAAGGTTTCACTGTCCCCAAGTTGGCACATATAAGTTAGAAGTTTGGGGGCACAGGGCGGAGGAAATTGGCCAGGTGGAAATACTATAGATGGATATGGTGGGTATAGTTATGGAAATATTAAATTAACATCAGGACAGATTATGTACATCTATGTAGGACAATCAGCAGGAACTTATAACGGTGGTGGTATAGGTGCTGCTCCCGGTGGAGGTGCCACACATATAGCTATGACTAATCGTGGAGAACTGAAAACTTATTTATCATATCAAAGTGAGGTTGCTATAGTTGCTGCTGGTGGTGGTGGCCTTGAATGGGGAGGAAAAGGAGGTGACGGTGGAGGTACTATTGGAAATAATGGAATTCGCAAGCAAATAGTAATTTTTCTGCGTCTGCTTGTGGAACAGGTGGTACTCAATCCTCTGGTGGAACATCTACAATACCTCCTTCTTCTGTTTATAGTGGAACAAGTGCATTAGTAAATGGCAGTTTTGGTCAAGGAGGATGTGGTTATACAACAGACGGGAATAATGACTATGGCGCTGGTGGCGGTGGCGGATGGTATGGCGGAGGTGGAACATCTTTCTCTGGCGCAGGTGGGGGCGGTTCTGGCCATCTAGGTTCAATGCTAACCAACACATATATGCAATCTGGAGTGCAAACAGGTGATGGTTATGCTAAAATTACTCAGATATCATTCTAATAAAAGTTATATAATAGATCTATTGAAGTGGGTTTTTATTCATTTTTTGTATATTTCATGAACACCATAAATTTAAAATAAACAATAAATCATTGCATTTACAATGACCTTATTGTTATCAAAATGATATCTGAATTATTGTGGCATATCCATTTCCTGAACGAATACCACTTGCTGTATAACCGTTTAAAATACTGCCAATATATCCAGAACCTCCTGACCCACCGGTATTACACCAATCTGTACCAGTAGATTGATCAGCAGTCCCTCCATACCATCCACCACCACAGCCACCACCAGCCTCTACAGATCCACCTCCTTGGAATCCATCATGACCATTTTGTCCTTTACCAAATAAATAACCTGTAGTTTGTGTTGCCCCATAGGATATTTTACCTGAATTATAAGGCTCAACAGAATTGCCTCCGTTAGTTCCACCGCCTGAACCACCATAATGCTTGTCTGTGACATCACCACCATGGCAGTACCCACCACCGCCACCAGCTACTATATATACAGAATTTTTGTTATTGGACAAGGTACTTAACAATCCTGATAGTGATGCTATATGTGTTGCGCCACCACCACCACCAGCACGTATAGTAGTACTACCTGCATACAATCCTCCTGAACCACCACCGTTATATATCCTCCAGAACCGGTTGATGCGGTTGATCCTCCTTGACCACCGATGCAAACATATATTATTTGCATATTGGTTAAATTTATTTGTCCCCGTGCATACCCTCCTTTACCTGCTGTAATCTCATCAGAAGAGTCTGTACCTCCCTGTGCTCCCCAAACTTCCAACTTATATGTGCCTGCATTTGTGGCCATAAACTGCTGCATACTTCCCGTGTTAGGAGGTATATAATATTTCATCTCTATTTTTTAAAGAAATTTGATAACAATGCATATATAATTCTTTCTTAGAAAAAAATATATATTATCATTAATTCTCATTAAAAAGTCAGTGATGTTTTAATCATTTATTCAAATACAGAATTGGGAGAAAAAAATAATGATTATTTGTAAGGCATCTTTGCATATCATTTAGTTGAACTTCTTTATTCGATAAACACGGAATATACATTCAACTAAATTCGCAACAAGTTTTTGATGAATTGTAATAAAATACGAAACAAATTAATAGGCAAAGCATTTTACATATTAAAATCAACTGCTTGCAATGATGCTTGTACATTTCAAACCCCACCACAGCCCAGTTATATGGTCAATAGGATTTCTCATGCTATGCAGAGACTGATCATATCAAATTTGACAATAGCATAACAAATAGGTAATTAAACAGAACCCATATCTTTGAAAAATTATATTATTTTGCAAGAAAGGAAATAGAATTAAATATATTGAGATAAATGGTCAGTTATAAGCATTTGATTATACTATTGTTCTTTGCCTGAAAAACAGCTACGGGTTGCGCTCGTTTATTATGTTATTGCAAGTATGTGAGGCTTCGTCATGAATCAAGCAGCATCAATCTTTAGAATACTACATGGAGTGCTATAAAACGAAATATAGCCATTAATGCTTCTTATGATTAGTTAAACATGAATCGAAGCCACATAGGTCATCTATAAATTGTCAATACTTTTGATCATTTCTCAATCAGATAAAAAACAAGAAACTCATTCACAAAACTATCACTTGTTTGTGAATTTAATCAATTGATCCTTGATTATTGTGGACACGAGCTATATAAAAAAATTGTAACTAAGGAAAGTCTCATAACTCTGTCAACATCAAAACTAGAATATGACTTTTGGAGCATTTAAACTTTTGTGCAAATTAAACACTTTAAATGAGATAAAAATGAAATAACTCTATATGATGAAACAAGTTCATCTTGTATGGATAAATCTCAATTAATATTGAACTCCTCTTTTCTTAAACTTAATTACAATCCCCTCTGTCGCTTGAAATTATAATTAACTCACGTTTGATTACTTTACCTTTTTATTGACATTATTGAATAAAAATATTATTTCACGATATCTCATACTAAAAAATAAAAATTATCATAAAAATCAACTATAATTATAAAACATAAAAATACAAAATATTTTACACAATTAAATAATAAAAAACGCCTAAAATTACTAAAATAAGGCCGATTATAATACTTTTTGTTACTTATTTGTTACCGGGTTTGGCCTTTAAATAAAAGGATCTACAGCGAATATCACAAATCATTTTGTTACTCGTTTGTTACTCAGAAGGCTTTGTCAATAAGTCTTACGGCTTTCTCTTTCTTCTTGTCTATAACCTTAGCATAAATTTGAGTTGTAGAAACATTTGTATGTCCTAACAATTTTGACACCGTATATATATCTACACCTAATGTTAACTCTAATGTTGCAAAAGTATGACGAGCGACATGAAAAGTGACCTCTTTCTTTTTTATACCTGCAGCGTAAGCCCACTTTTTTATATTAGCAGACAATGTCGTACTTGCCATTGGCTGAAAAACAAAAGCATCTTTATCTCTGTTACGAGGTGGCAACCATGATCGAGCTTGATCAGATAGAGGTATAGTCAACCAACGTTGTGTTTTCTGAATTTTCTTATGAATGTGCCATTTATGATTTTCACAAATAACATGTTGCCATTTTAAACTCTGTACATCACTCTTTCTCAAACCCGTAAAACAAGAAAACAAGAATTCTTCTTTCAGCATACCATAGGGGCATGGAGTTTTAATTAATTTTTGTATTTCTGTTTTTGTAAGATAACTCCTGGTACTATCTGGCCGTTTGACAACAAGAGACGAAGGTAGACGAACAATTGGATTTTCTTCAATTAGTCCATCACGTAAAGCTTCTGCTAAAATACTACGAAAAATACTAAACTTAAGAAAAACAGTACCATTAGAAATTTTTCGTGATGAGTTTTTGTCAGATCGCAAATCATGAGCATTACGCAAATTGGATATGAAATCTTCACAAAACTTTTCATCAATATCTACTAGCAAAACATCTTTAGCACCAAAGAGCTCCACATGTTTTTTTAAAGCAAGTATTGTAGAATACCTCCCCTCACTACCGTTCCGATCTTGTTTACGACGTTTTTCTGCATATTGCTGGATGTAATCAATAAATTTTATAGGAATATTAGGAGATTTTATTAAATTTTTAGCATTACAACCATAAATTGACAATATACGTTCAGATTGGATACAATATGCTTTTTTAATTACCTCCATATTTAATGCGCGAGCATTTTCATCAATTTCAGGCACCAAATACAGATGTAAAAATTCATAACTACGCTTTCCCCTAATATAAGTATCTAAATACAAACTTTGATTTCCATTATTCAATTGTTTAATACGAAGTTTAACCGGAATCTTAAGAGAAGCCCGCTCGTTTATAATTTTACTAATTTTATTCATATAAATTTTAAAAATAACTATTCAAAAAGCAACAAGTTTTTAATATAAAATAAAAGTACAGGCTAGAAATATTCATAATATTTTCTTCAAATAAAACAATATTAATCTAGATTTTAACTTAAGTATATTAGCCATATACTAAAGTTAATATTTTTAAATACCAAATACAAAAGTAATACAAATATTCTAAAATAAGAAAGAAAAGCAAGCTAATATATTCAATACTTATAAATAATTATTATATTCACCAGTAATAGACGTATAATCATACACCGCATTTTAAACATATTAAAATCACAAAATATTTAAACAAGAAACTCTAAACTATTTTTACGATTAAAGTTTCCTTAATATAGTATAAATAAAGCAGAAACACTTAATTAAACAAGATCAAAACAAACACATGATCAACATAAAACAGATTCCATGTAATTATTGAATCATATCATAATCTGTTTAACTATCAAGCAAGTTAAAACTTTATATTTTTACAAAAAATACATATAAATTCAAAATCGTCAATCTATAAAGACTTATACATAAGTTAAGCTATAAAATTTAACAGAAAAAACCATTACAATAATTATCTATTATAACAAAATTAACATCAGTTAAAAGTAATCAGCAACTTAATATTGTAAATAAAAAAGACAGTTCTATTTATATTAATATTTACTAAAAACCACTAGTTCGGCTAAATTGCGTATTCTTTAGACTAAAATAATATTTATACGTAATTTTGCATAATCGTTAATGTACTTGCGAAATGGAAAAATATAATTGGGGTAAGCATACAAAATACACCTTATTATATATAAGAGTGATTTACATACATTTTTGCTTCTGTCAATTACTTGTGAGTTTTATAGAGTTACGCTATTTAGTGATGATATGATGAAATTATTATTTATGCCTAACATTGTTTAATATCACTTATATAACCTGACTCTTTTCGTTTAAAGAACCACACCCAATATTATTATCAGAAATAAAAAAAACTTTTTTTTGTTCGAAATCGCAGAATATCCTCCACTAGCATGATAACCATTTGCAATTCAACACTTTAGCGGTGGAGGATATCCTCCACTATCTTCCACTATCCTCCACATTTTTAATTAATAAAATCGAATTATCACGTTTGGCATCAATTTTAACGATATAGCATTTGCGTTTCTATGATGTAAAGTTTGCATTTCATCGATCAAACGTTTGCGTTTCTACGATATAAAGTTTGCATTCTATCGATCAAACGATGTCTATTTCTACGTAAAACAGATTACTGAATTTAATAACAAACACATCAAGTTATCACTTCCTATTTTTAATATGCATATATCATACTTGGTTGTGAGTTCAAAACATTATAACATTCCTAAAACATAACGAAGAACTATATTTTGCAAACTTATGTAAACAATATTTGAATTCAATCTATTCCTTAGAATTGATATTTAGACTTAGCATCGGCTCTATATTTCTTAATGTTTTACAAAAAGGTGGAGGTTAGTGGAAGATAGTGGAAGACGACCTCCACCTTCAAAGTATTATATATCAGTGTATTATATCAACAGTGGAGGTTTTTTGGCTATTTTAAACTTTTTAGGAATCTTTTTATTTTAAAAGATTTACTAGGTAATAAAAAAATCACATAATAGAGAAGCATAAGTACTTTTCTGATTCAGAAACCTGAATGAAATCATCTAAAAATTATTAAGCACTTGAAATGTCACACAGCACCAACCTTGTAAATGAAAAAAGCTCCGACATCACGTCGGAGCAATTTCTCATTTTTTAAATGTTTCAGCAGTTTGCTTTATTGTAGTTATGATCTTATTGAAAATCAGTTTTGTGTCTTTTATAACGATGCAAAGATATATAAAAGATTGATTTAAATCAAATGGGCATCATTTTTTTACGTAAAAAGTTACGTAAACGTTTGCGACGAAATAAGTGTCATCACACTACTCAACTGATACTATTTTATCATTACGACACCTACATTATTAAAAAAATAATAGATAGGTTTATATTAATTGTCAATCGAATTTATTATTTTTGCACAATAATTATATACATATACAATTAATGAAAGAATTAGTTATATCCGAAGTCAAGAACGAGACTGCTATCTTAGTTGGTCTTATCACAAGTAATCAAGATGAATCCAAAACTAAGGAGTATCTTGACGAGCTTGAATTTCTTGCAGACACAGCCGGTGCAGTAACGGTTAAAAGGTATACTCAAAGAGTAACCGGACCTAATTCCGTGTCATACGTCGGTAAGGGAAAACTTGAAGAGATTAAACAATATATTAAAGACTGCGAAGAGAACGAAGAACCTATCGCCATGGTCATTTTTGATGATGAATTGTCTGCTAAACAAACGAGAAACATTGAAAACGAATTGCAGGTTAAGATCCTTGACCGCACATCGCTGATACTGGATATATTTGCCATGCGTGCTCAGACAGCTAACGCAAAAACTCAGGTTGAACTGGCTCAAAACCGCTATATGCTTCCACGACTACAACGACTTTGGACTCACCTTGAAAGACAGGGTGGTGGTTCTGGCTCTGGTGGAGGGCAAGGTTCGGTAGGACTCCGTGGACCAGGTGAAACCCAGCTTGAAATGGACCGCCGAATAATTCTACAGCGTATAACACTACTAAAAGAGCGTCTGATAGAAATAGATAAGCAGAAGACTACCCAGCGCAAAAACCGCGGACAGATGATACGTGTAGCACTCGTAGGTTATACCAACGTTGGTAAAAGCACGATTATGAACATGTTGGCTAAGAGCGAAGTTTTTGCAGAAAACAAACTTTTTGCTACGTTGGATACAACGGTACGAAAGGTTGTTATAGAAAATCTACCGTTTCTTCTTGCCGATACCGTTGGATTCATCCGCAAATTACCCACCGACCTTGTAGACTCTTTCAAGAGTACGCTTGATGAGGTGCGCGAAGCAGATATTCTGCTACATATTGTAGACATCTCTCATCCTGACTTTGAAGAGCAGATACAGGTGGTCGAAAAGACACTCAAGGACCTTGATTGCAGCGAAAAGCCTTCAATGATCATATTTAACAAAATAGATAACTATCATTGGCTTGACAAGGAACCAGACGATCTCACTCCTGAAACCAAAGAGAATATAACTCTTGAGGAGCTAAAGAAGACATGGATGGCACAACTTAACGACAACTGTCTGTTTATAAGTGCTAAGGAGAAGGAAAACGTTGACGAATTCCGTACTATATTATACAAAAAAGTGCGTGAGTTGCATGTGCAAAAGTACCCTTACAATGATTTTCTCTATCCAAAAATAGACTAACAATCCATAATTATGAGACAACTTACAGACGAAGAAATTACTATTCTTGAAGACCGCAGCTGTTGGGCTGAGGACTGGACCAACGTTCACGTGTCTGAAGATTTCAAGCCTAACTACATGCATCGCGTGATGCTGTATGGACAAATAAATATAGGTGCTTTCGACAAGAATATAGAAGTGAGTCGTGGATTTCTGAAACACTCTGGTATAAACAATGCCACATTGCGTAATGTCACAGTCGGCGATAACTGCCTGATAGAAAATATCGGCAGCTTTATCAACAACTACACTATCGGTGATGACTGCCACATAAGTAATGTCAGTTCAATGGAAACCACCGAAGGTGCTACATACGGAGAAGGTAATCTTATATCTGTTCTAAATGAAGTCGGTGACGGAAACGTAATTCTGTTCAGTGATTTAAACAGTCAGTTTGCCGCTTTCATGGTAAAACATTTTAATGACAGAGCTCTGAAAGATTCCATTCGTCGTCTCATAAACGAAGAAGTTGCTCGCAACCGCCAAGATCAGGCATGTATAGGAAACAATGTAAAAATTGTAAATACAAAGGAAATCACCAATACAGTAATCAATGATGACTGCGAGATAAATGGTGCGGCACGATTAAGCGACTGTACAATCCTTAGTTCTCCTAACTCAAATGTATATATAGGAACTGGAGTAATCTGCGAGAACTCTATCATCAGCGAAGGTTCAAGCATCATTAACAGCGTTAAGATGCAAGACTGTTTTGTAGGTGAAGCATGTCAGATCAGCAATGGCTTTACAGCTTCATCAAGCATATTCTTCGCCAATTCATACATGAGCAACGGAGAGGCTTGCGCTGCATTCTGCGGTCCGTTTACAGCCAGCCATCATAAGAGCAGTTTGCTAATCGGCGGTATGTTCTCTTTCTATAATGCAGGAAGCGCGACAAACTTCTCAAACCACGCCTATAAAATGGGACCAATGCATTATGGAGTTTTAGAAAGAGGAACCAAGACAGCAAGTGGTGCATACGTATTGATGCCAGCAAACATAGGTACATTCTCGGTATGTTTCGGCAAACTGATGTACCATCCAGATACACGTAATCTTCCTTTTTCATATCTCATCGCCTACGGTGACACGATGTACCTTTCTCCTGGAAGAAACATCACAACAGTAGGATTGTATCGTGACATCCGCAAATGGCCTAAGAGAGACGTAAGAGCAATAGGAAGTCAAAAAAGTATTGTAAACTTTGATTGGTTGTCTCCGTTTTCAGTAGGCGAGATACTAGAAGGCAAAGCTATTCTTGAAAAACTTCTCGATGCAAGTGGAACAAATGTCACAGCTTACACATATCATAATTACGTTATAAACGCAGATTCTCTGAATAAGGGAATAAAATACTACGACATAGCACTCCGTATTTATATGGGAGCAGTGTTGAAACGAGTTGTAAAGCGGTTTGGAGCAATAGAACCTCCTACCGACAACATAGGATTAGGTAAATGGAACGATCTCAGCGGGCTTCTACTGCCTGAAAGCGAGGAATACCGCTTGTTAGAGGATATCAAAAGCGGAGACATTGAAACTATACAAGATGTTATAGAAAGATTCGAAGAGATTAACGACAATTATCGCGAGTATCAATGGGCATGGACATATAAGATGATACTTGACTACTACAAGCTCGACGAGATAACAGAAGCCGACGTTGAACGTATCCGCATAGACTATGTTAAAGCACGCCGAGCATGGATTGCCGAAATAAAGAAAGACGCAGAGAAAGAGTATGCCATGGGCGACGTTGAGGAACACGTGCTCGATGACTTCATCAACAATCTGGATCACGAAATAGATTTTGAAAACTAAAAAACATAACATGAGACTTAGAATTATTTTAGCGTCTATAGTTTTGACAATGGCTTCAACAGCCATAGCCAAGGACTATCACTACACCACTGTCAAAGGTGATCCTATGCAAGCACGCATCTACACTTTGGACAACGGTTTGAAGGTCTATCTGAGCGTAAACACAGAAAAGCCACGTATTCAAACTTATATTGCTGTACGTACAGGAAGTCGCAACGACCCAGCAGAAACAACAGGACTAGCTCACTACCTAGAGCACCTTATGTTTAAGGGCACAACACATTTCGGTTCTTCTAATCTTCAGAAAGAAGCACCCCTACTCGATTCTATAGAAAACAGATTTGAGATTTATCGAAAGATTACCGATGCAGCAAAGCGCAAGGCATACTATCACCAGATTGACTCAATATCACAAGTTGCCGCAAAATATAATATCCCTAACGAATATGATAAGCTAATGGCTTCTCTAGGAAGTGAGGGCAGCAATGCATATACAAGCAACGACGTTACATGCTATGTTGAGGACATACCTGCAAACGAAGTTGACAATTGGGCAAAAGTTCAGGGCGACCGTTTCCAGAATATGGTTATACGTGGTTTCCATACCGAACTTGAAGCTGTGTACGAGGAATTCAACATATCGCTTTCAAACGATGGAGAAAAAGAATACGATGCTCTTAACGCTATTATATTCCCTAAACATCCTTATGGAACACAGACTACGATTGGAACACAGGAGCACCTGAAGAATCCATCAATATTAAATATAAAAAATTACTTCAAACGCTATTACGTGCCTAACAACATAGCAATATGTATGGCTGGCGACATGAACCCTGACGAAGTAATAGCTACTATTGACAAATACTTCGGTGACTGGAAGAAGAGCGATAATCTTTCACGCCCAGAATACGCACCAGTAAAAAGTCTCACAGCAGCTGTAGACTCAACGGTTACTGGCCTTGAGGCAGAAAACCTGATGCTTGGCTGGAAAGCTAACAAAGCTAGCGATTTACAATGCGACACTCTTGACGTGATTAAGTCAATTCTATATAATGGCCAAGCTGGTATGTTCGATCTGAACCTTAACCAAAATATGAAGGTTCAATATGCAGCAGCAGGGTTTGAGAACTTAAACGATTACAGCGAGTTTCTTCTACAAGGAGGACCTAAAGAAGGTCAGAAGTTAGAAGATGTACGCGCATTGATGCTTGAGCAGATTGAGAAACTGAAGAAAGGCGAGTTCAGCGATGACCTCATTCCTTCAGTCATAAACAATATGAAACTCAGTTATTACACCTCTCTACAAAACAACAAGGACCGTGCAAACAAATTCGTTGAATCTTTCATTAACGGTATTGACTGGAAGGATCAAGTAGATAGACTTGACAGAATTTCAAAACTTACAAAGAAAGATATTGTTGACTTTGCTAACAAATTCTTCGGCAACAACTATGCATGTGTCTACAAGCGCATTGGAGAAGACAAGAATCAGAAGAAGATTGATAAGCCACAAATTACAGCAATCCCTACAAACAGGGATAAGAGCAGTCAATTCCTACGTGATGTAACATCATCAGAGGTTAAGCCTATCCAACCAAAATTCATTGACTATAAGAAAGATCTTACATTCGGAAAAACTAGTAAGGGACTTCCAATTATAATGAAACAAAATGCTGAAGACAAGTTGTTTAATCTGCAAATGAGATACGAATTCGGAAATGAAGCCGACGTAAGATACTCACATGCAGCCAACTATCTTGATTTATTAGGCACAGATAAGATTAGTGCAGAGCAGGTAAAGCAGCAGTTCTACAAACTTGCATGCAACTTCGGAATCAATGTTAACGGAAAGACAATAACAGTATCATTAAGCGGACTTGCTGAGAACATGCCACAAGCTGTAGCTCTTGCTGAGAATGTATTAAAGAATGCAAAGGTTGACACTGCAGCATGGCAAAATTATGTAGCAATGGTACTAAAGAACCGTGAAGATACTAAGAAAGAGCAGAGAAGCAATTTCACAGCTGCTAAAGCTTACGGTATGTATGGAACATATAATAGCGTACGAAATGACCTCACTGCTGACCAGTTGAAGAATACAAATCCAACCGATATATTGGCATTGATAAAGAAACTTAGCAACTACAAACATACAGTATTGTATTATGGTCCTGCAACAGAAAAGCAGTTGGACAACCTTATAACAAAGGATCATAAGACTGCAACAAAGTTAGCTGACGTACCAGTGAACAAGCCATACATGGAACAACAGACTCCAAAGAATGAAATACTTCTAGCCCCTTATGATGCAAAGAACATCTACATGACGATGTATCACAACGAAGGTAAGAAGTTTAATCCAGCTGAAGCTCCTGTTGCAGCGATATTCAACGAATATTTCGGTGGCGGAATGAACACAGTTGTATTCCAGGAACTTCGTGAAGCACGTGGACTGGCATACAGCGCAAGCGCATATTATTATAATATGCCTATAAAGGACCACACACAATATGGAACAACATTTATCATCTCACAAAACGACAAGATGATGGATTGTATACGTGTTTTCAACGAGATTATTGACACTATTCCACAAAACGAAGCCAACTTCAATCTAGCAAAGCAAAGTCTTCAAAAGCAACTCGCAAGTATGCGTGTTACAAAGATGAATATCATTAACTCTTATCTAAATGCAAAGGAGAAAGGTTTGGACTATGATATCAACAGCAGAATATATAACGCACTCCCATCGGTAACACTCAAAGACATCGTTAACTATGAGAAGCAGAATATGGCTAGCAAACCATATCGATATATCATACTAGGCGACGAGAAAAACCTGAATATGAATGCCTTAGAAAAGATTGCACCAATAAAGCGCATCTCTACTAAAGACATATTCGGTTATTAAGCAGCAAATTTTAAACACATATTATAAATATTATCAACAAATATGGCAAACAAAGTTGAGTTCAAGTATGCTCCTATGTTCCAAGTGGGCAAGGATGATACTGAATATCGTCTTCTAACAAAAGAGGGTATTACAAAAAGTGAGTTTGAAGGTAAACAGATTGTAAAGGTTTCAAAAGAAGCATTGACACTTCTTTCACAACAGGCATTCCACGATGTAGAGTTTATGCTTAGACGTGAGCACAACCTACAGGTAGCCGAGATTCTGAAAGATCCAGAATCAAGCGAGAATGATAAGTATGTAGCACTCCAGTTCCTGCGCAATGCAGAAACAGCAGTAAAGGGAATACTTCCTTTCTGTCAGGATACAGGTACCGCAATCATCCACGGCGAGAAAGGTCAGCAGATCTGGACAGGCTTTGAAGACGAGGAAGCTCTTTCACGCGGTGTCTACAACACCTTTACTGAAGACAACCTACGCTATTCACAGAATGCGCCACTAAACATGTATGATGAAGTAAACACAAAGTGTAACCTCCCTGCACAGATTGATATCGAAGCAACAGAAGGTGCAGAATATCGTTTCATCATGGTTGCCAAAGGTGGTGGTTCTGCAAACAAGACATACTTCTACCCTATGACAAAGGCTACAATACAGAACGAGGGAACTCTTCTGCCATTCCTTGTTGAGAAGATGAAGAGTCTTGGAACAGCAGCATGTCCTCCTTATCATATTGCATTCGTAATAGGTGGAACATCTGCAGAAAAGAATCTTCTTACAGTTAAGTTGGCTTCTATCAAGTATTACGATAATCTTCCTACAACAGGCGACGAAACTGGTCGTGCTTTCAGAGACATTGATCTTGAGAATAAACTTCTTGATGAAGCTCATAAGATTGGTCTTGGTGCACAATTCGGAGGTAAAGCTTTAGCTCACGACATCCGTGTTGTACGTTTACCTCGTCACGGTGCTAGCTGTCCTATCGGTATGGGCGTTTCTTGCTCTGCCGACCGTAACATAAAGGCTAAAATCAATGCTGACGGTATCTGGTTGGAGAAGATGGATACAAATCCATCAGAACTAATTCCTGCAGAATATAGCAAACCAGGAGAAGGTGTAAAGGGAATAGAGATAGACCTGGACAAGGGAATAGACTCAGTTCGCGAAGAACTTGCAAAATATCCAGTATCTACACGTGTAAATCTCAAGGGTACTATCATTGTTGCTCGTGACATTGCACATGCAAAGCTTAAAGCCCGTCTTGATGCAGGAGAGGATATGCCACAGTATTTCAAGGATCATCCAATTCTATATGCTGGACCAGCTAAGACACCAGAAGGATATGCTTGCGGTTCAATGGGCCCAACGACAGCAAATCGTATGGATCCGTATGTAGATGAATTCCAGGATAACGGCGCAAGTCTTGTCATGATAGCAAAGGGTAACCGCACACAGACTGTTACAGACGCATGCCAAAAACACGGAGGTTTCTATCTAGGAACTATTGGTGGTGTAGCAGCTGTACTTTCACAGAGTTCAATCAAGAGTATTGAATGTGTTGAATATCCAGAACTTGGAATGGAAGCTATTTGGAAAATCGATGTTGAAAACTTCCCTGCCTTTATTCTTGTAGATGACAAGGGACACGATTTCTTTAAGGAACTTAAGCCTTGGACAGCTTGTAGCTGCAACAAATAAGCAAACTTATCATTAAGATAAATAATAATAAAGAGAACTTTCCATCTTGGAGAGTTCTCTTTTTGTTTAAATACATTCTCATATACAAATTCTACAAAAGCATTATAATGAAAGTTTTTTTGGTGGTATGACATTATTTAATTACTTTTGCATCGACATAAAGAATTTAATGTCAAGGGGTGCTACCGCTATTGCGGATGCTGAGATCAGACCCATGGAACCTGAAACGGATAATGCCGACGCAGGAACAACAACAAAATCCACGAGTTTATTTCTATAATAGTACCCTATCGCAAAGAGACGATAACGTATAGACAAAAATTTAGGTATTAACAAATAAGCTTAATGAAAAAAGATTTGATTATCATTGCAGCTTTGTTAGCCGCAGGCGCAACAAAGGCTGAGACAACAGATTCCGTAAAAACGGTAAACCTACAAGATGTTGTTGTCAACGGAGTAAGAGCGCAGAAAAACGCACCCTATGCCGTGGCTAACATAGGCCAAAAAAAACTGGAGACATTCTCTAAAAGCGGTCAGGAATTACCTTTCCTATTGGCTCAAACACCAGGTGTAATAGGTTGGGGAGAAAATGGATTGGGTACAGGAACAGCTCATCTTCGCATTCGTGGTGCGGCTGATTCAAGAATAAACGTAACGCTTGACGGAGTTCCTTTGAACTCTCCTGAAGACCAAACGGTATTCTGGGCAAACATGAATAGTTATTCAGCACTTATACGTAGTGCACAGATACAACGTGGTATAGGAACTTCAACAAATGGAGACGGAGCTTTTGGTGGAACAGTATCATTGGCAACACTAGCACCATCGTATACTCCAAGTTTTGAATTAACAGGTTCTTACGGTTCATTCAACACATACAACACTGGAGCGAACTTCTCTACAGGACTTATGGGAAAGCATCTTATATTTGATGGTGCATACCATGAGACAGCAACCGATGGATACATCCATGGGACAGGCGGACGTTCTGGTTCATACTATGGTGGTCTAACATGGGTTGGCAACAATTTACAAATCAGATATAAGAATATAGGAAACTTCGAGAAAACAGGTCAGGCTTGGAATGGAGTTACTGCCGGTGATAACGACATGTCACTTATGGACTACGGAGTGAAGACATATAAAGATATGTATGAAGCTGGTCTTGGCAAATTTAATAATCTTTACGAAGCTCTGAAATATGACGATAAAGGTCATTTTGCAAAAGATGCTAACGGAAACTACATAACAGAAAGATACAAGATGAACGACGGAAGCTATTGGGATAAGACCACAGATAACTTCTATCAAAACCATAACATCCTTTCTGCAGTATGGCAGCCAAGCGAACATTGGAGTCATAATATAGCCATCCACTATACTTATGGATATGGATATTATAAGGAATTCCGTCCAAACAACAAACTAAAGAAGTTTGGACTTGCAAACTTCACAACTTCAGACGGAGAAACTGTAAAGAAGACCGACTTTGTACGTAAGAAGGGACTAGCCCAAAACACTTATGGAGCCATATACAACATTAATTATAACGACGGAACATGGAATGTAACAGGAGGTATAAACTTTCAACAATTCCACGGAAATCACTTCGGTGATCTTACCTATATTGCTAACAAAGAGATGAGCGAAAAGTATCTGTCTAGCGGAAACTACAAGTATTATGACTCTGATGCACATAAATATGATTACAGTGGTTTCTTCAAAGCAGACTATCATTTCAATAAATATTGGGATGCCTTCATGGATATACAAATGCGACTTGTTGAATATAAAACTAATGGTATCAATGATAAGTTTATCAGTAATGGCGATGGAACATATAGCAACCAACAACTTAACATTAGCGAAAATTACAACTTTGTAAATCCAAAGGCAGGTATCACATATATGAACAATGGACACAAAGCTTATGCATCTATCGCATACAGCAACCGTGAGCCAGAACGCAACAATTTCACAGACAACGGAAGTTATCCTTTCCCAACACCAGAACGCCTTACAGATATAGAACTTGGATATGAATACACTGGCAGCAACTGGTATGCAGGAATAAACCTTTATTACATGTACTACTGCAACCAATTTGTTCAGACAGGTGAAAAGAGTGATATAGGCGAGAATCTTACAACAAACGTAAAAAGTTCTTATCGTATGGGAGCAGAAATTACAGCAGGTTGGAGTCCTTTATCATGGTTGACAGTTGAAGGAAATGCTGCACTAAGTAGAAACAAGATCAAAAACTTTGATGAATCTGCAAGTGTAGACTGGGATGATTCATACCGTACAATACACTATGACAACTCTACCCTAGCCTTCTCTCCTTCAACGATATTAAACGGATTTGTGAATATCCACTACCGTGGCGCACAAGCAATATGGCACACAAACTTTGTAAGCAGTCAATATCTTGACAATACACAGAACAGCGACCGTTCACTGCCTTGCTATTCACAAACAGACATTAATCTAAATTATACATTTAAGATAGCAAAGAAAGTGATTGGCATGAAAGAGTTGATTATAGGTGCAAACTTCAACAACATCTTCGACCGCCACTATGCTTCAAGTGGATGGGTATACTCATCAATTATTGACTCATACAATCATCCAAATGAAAATCGCTATTATCAAATAGGATTCATTCCTAATGCTGGATTTACCGCTATGGGATATATAACACTAAAATTCTGATGGATTTTATACTCGCACACGGATTAGATATATTTACAACGATACTCGGGCTGGTTTACATCTGGCTTGAGTATCGTGCCAGTATATTACTATGGATAGTTGGTATTATCATGCCAGCACTTGACATCTGGCTATACGCAAGTCATGGACTATATGGAGACTCTGGTATGGCTGCTTATTACACAATAGCCGCCATATATGGGTACGCTATATGGAAATTCGGCAAGAAGAACGGACAAAAAAAAGGCGAAGCATTGCCAATTACTCACATGAGAAAGAAGTTATACATTCCAGCAACAATATTCTTTTTTATAGCATGGGGAATAATATATTGGATTCTTAAAAACTATACAGATTCAAATGTGCCTGTACTTGACGCATTTACAAACGCTATGAGTTTCGTTGGCTTGTGGGCTTTGGCAAGAAAGTATGTAGAACAATGGCTATTCTGGATTTTTGTTGATGCAATCAGCTGTTATCTCTATATTTATAAAGGACTTCCATTCAAAGCACTTCTATATGGTTTATACGTCTGTATAGCGATAGCAGGATACTATAAATGGAGAAAATCAGCTATTAATGTGAATTTATCAAGAGAACGTAGATAGTTAATACTGTTATAATTCTTAAAATATTATCACAATAACTTGATAAATTGAAAATAATACTATATATTTGCATTCGATATGTAATTATATCAAATGCAAATAAAAAATAATTTTTCGCATATATATTACAAGTTTGACAGAACTCGTGAGAAAGAAGTCAAACACACTTGAGTTAATTTATTTTAGTAAATACCTAGCGCCGGAATCGTGAGATTGCAGCGCTATTTTTTTTATTGCATCTATATAAAAAGAGATTCGTCTGAAAAATATTTTCAGACGAATCAATATAATTACTTTATTCTAACGATACTCAACGAGTAAGCCGGAATTTCAAGAGAAACAATTCCATCAGCAGGGCTCAAAGAACTCTCCATTGGATAAACATTAGTTGGATTATCAATAGAATTTTCATTAGTACCCTTCAAAGAAGATAACGAAATCAACTTAGCAGACTTTGCTTTATAATGACCAAGGTTTATATTTGTTTGGTTTGCTTCAGCTGTTGTATTTACTACCTTTACGATAATATCTCCTGTCTTCTCATCATAAGAAGCTGTTGAGAACACTCCCAATGCAGTATTCTGTTGCAGTTTGGTATCGAAAACAAGTTCATTATCCAACCAGCACTTTATACTGTCACCATTTTGCTTCAAAGTAATATCATACCATTTACCAGTCTTAACACTACCATGTTTAGAAGCAAGTTGCATTTTAGAACCATTAACGACCTGCTCAAGTCCATGCTGAGTATTGCCCCAGCCACCAAAATTAATCCAACTGTAATTATCCTTATCAACATAATTGAATACAAGGATGAATCCTTCAGCGCCACCATCTTTGCGTGCTTTAGCTTTAAGAGTATATTGATTAGACTTAATATCAGCATTCACAATATCAATACAAGCTTCCTTGTCAGAAGTCTGTGATACTATATTACCATCCGATTTCCAATCACCATTAATTTCAATCATAGGTTTTGATGTATCAGCACTAATCTGAGAAGCATTTTCAGAAGAGAAACTGTCGAAGCAGAAAGAAGCCTTAGTTCCCCATGTAGCAAATCCAAACTTACTAACTTCAGGAGCAACAGTTCGTGCCATCAGTTTCTTAGTATATGGATCATTTATATCTACATTGAGTACATGAGTACCAACATTATCAGCCATAACCTTCTGAACATAATAAGAAGGAGTGCCAAAAACATTGCTAGAATTGAACTGAATCATATCAGGTCGCCACTTCAAATCATTCAAGTTGGCAAAGATAGGAGCATAAGATGCCATTTTAACAACATCAGAATTCTTCTCCATTCCCATCATATATATTGCCTCACCCAAAGCAGCATCAAGAGAACCGTTTATACCAAACCCTTGAGTTACAGCATATTCTCCAACATATATTCCCTGTCCATCACGTGGATAACTATCATATTTTTTGAAGTTGTTTGCAAACCAAGCTGGGCTGCGATAATAATGCTCATCAATAAGTTCAGCCTTCTCTGGATTATTCCATTTAGGATTATCTGTACCCCATGCAGCAACGTCACCAATCAGATGCATATTAGGATACTTTGCCAAGATTGCTTTCTTGAAAAGTTTGAAACGTTCATAGTATTTATCACTCAGATTCTTTTGATCTGGTTGGTTATTTTCATTTCCAATCTCCAAATACTCGATATTGAAAGGTTCTGGATGGCCATTCTTTGCACGAAGGGCACCATATTTTGATGTAACAGGACCATTGGCATATTCCAAAGCATTCAAAGCTTCGTCAATCCATGGCTGAATTTTCTTCAACGGTGTAAAACCACCATGCCAAATACCGATATTCACAACATATAAAGGCTTTGCACCGAAATCTTCTGTCATCTGCAAATATTCATGAAAACCTAGACCGTCACTTGTGCGATATCCCCAGTTTACATTTTTATGGCCATTGCGTTCTTCGATCGGTCCAATAGTACGTTCCCAATGGAAAGCATTTTCTGGACTTTCCTGTCCCTCTACAAAACAGCCACCAGGGAAACGTAAGAACTTAGGATGAAGTGCTAGCAACATCGAAGCTAAGTCTGGTCTTAATCCGTTCTCACGATTATTGAATGTAGGAGGGAACAAACTAACAACATCAAACACTACATCACCTTTGCCCTCAGAAGTTATCCATAAACGAGAATCAGGCTGATTTTCCTGACAAGTAAATTCAGCATTATATTTCTTCCAGTTATCGGTAACATTATCCAAGATTTCTGTAACAGCAACTACTTTCTTATCATTGCCAAGGCAAACCTTCAACTTACCATCAAGGTTACCTTTAGCCCAGAAAGACAGTTTGTAAGTGCGTCCTTGAACAGCATTAATTCCCCAAAAGCCATCATTATTAATGCCTGAAGCCTTACCATTTCCGGCAAAGCCAACCTCTAAAGCCTGCGCTTGAGCCTTATTCAACAAGCCAGCCTTAACAAGCTTCATAGTAGCTCCGCCAAAAGAGTTCCAAGCCACAGCTTCGGTATTACTATCCTCAAAAGAACGATTTCTAACAAGTTCGGCATACAATCCACCATCAGCTGCATGATTGATATCCTCGTAAAAGATTCCATACAGGTTAGGAGACATAACTTCACCTTTATTGTAAACATCAACATTGATATTTACTTGAGCTGACGATTGCATAGCTATCATCAGCATAGCTGAAAATAATAAATTTTTAGTCCTCATGCAAAATAATTGGTTATTAATAGATTTAGTGGCAAATATACACTTTTATTCAATACGAAATACAAATATCACAATGTTTAACACATAAAAAATCTCCAGTCAATATGACTGGAGATATCATTTATATAATTAAAATATCTAAGTACTATTTAAGTCTAAAAGAAGTTTCAATAGAGCTAAGCTCATCCTTAAAGGCAACATCAACTTTAAGTCGTTTCTCTATCTGAGAACAACTATGAATAACAGTTGAATGATCTCTATTACCCACAAGCTTACCTATTCTAGAAGCAGGCATTTTGGTATATTTCTGCGCAAGATACATAGACACCTGTCTAGCCACAACAAGATCACGCTTACGACTCTTACCGTTTACCGCAGAAGTTGTGACATTAAAATGATTGCAAACTGTATCCATTATATCATCAACTGTAAGTGGTTTGTCATCAATCTTTACAGCCCTCTTGATTACCCTCTCGGCAAGTTTCATGTCAATATCGCAATTATACACAACACTATATGCAAGAAGAGAATTGATAACACCTTGAAGATCACGAACACTACCATTAGCAGTTGATGCAATAAAACTAATTACGTCAACAGGAATATGCAATCCGTCACGGCGAATCTTATTGTTTAGTATGTCTACGCAAAGTTCCACATTCGGCTTTTCCAATTCAGCAATGAGTCCACAAGAGAAACGAGTAAGCAGACGATCGTTCATACCTTTCAGCTCAACTGGAGGACGGTCACTAGCAAGAATTATTCTCTTTCCATTTCTAAACAGATGATTGAATATATGGAAAAATGTGTCTTGAGTTTTCGTAGCAGTAGCCCATTCTTGAATGTCATCAACAATAAGCATATCAATAGTTTGATAGAAATTGATGAAATCATTAATGGTATTCTGTAGTACAGCATTTGTATACTGAACCTGAAACAATCTAGCGCTGATGTAAAGTACTCGCTTTTCAGGATACATTTGTTTACAATGAACACCGACAGCATTTATCAAATGAGTCTTTCCGCAACCAGAAGGTCCAAAAATAAACATCGGATTAAACTGAGGGGTAGAAGGATGCTCTGCTATAGACATACCCACACTTCTAGGCAACTTATTACTTGAACCTTCAACATAATTCTTAAAAGTAAGGTGAGGATTAAGCTGAGAATCAATTTCCTGAGGTATAGCCACATCAAGAGGTGAAGGTGACTGATTTGCACGATTACTGGATTTCTTAGGCTCAGCATCAGCAGGATCAGCCTCAATATCTTGTGTAAGTTTATTTTCTTTATCTGTTACTACTCTATATGCAAGTTGTGCTCCGTCACAAAAAGTGCGACAAAGGACCGTTCTGAGCAAACCCAAAAAGTTCTCCTCCAGATACTCATACACAAAAGGGCTGGGTACCTGTACCAATATAGTCTTTGTATTCTCATCGAAATTTTCAAGGACTAGAGGCTTGAACCATGTTTCAAACTGTTGAGGCGTGACGTTTTGCTTAATGAGCTCAAGAGCCTTATCCCAACAGTTATTAGGATTTACTTTCAT